>NZ_AXAL01000007.1 GCF_000472785.1 Mesorhizobium loti CJ3sym | reverse complement strand
CATAGCGCTCCGGAATGTCCGCCCAAGGCGCTCCGGTCCGCAATCGCCAGAATATCCCGTTCAAAACCCGCCGGTCGTCAACACGCGCTACGCCCCGCGGCTTGTTCGGCAACAAGGGCTCGATGACCGACCACTCAAAATCCGTAAGATCAAAGCGCGCCATTCATACCTCCATCATGAGAGGAATGAATCACCCATCAAACGTTTTGGGAATCCCATTTTATGGGTCTATGACCTAGAGTTCGTTGTCGCGCGATTCATCAGGCGGATAGTGCCCTTCGCGCCAAAGGGTGGCGCGTCGGATCCGATTTCGCCAGCGCCAACTCTTCTGGATCGAAGGTCCTACTGCAAGCGTGTCGACGTCGCGCTAGTTCGCTTGAGATTTCCGCATCCAATTCCCCTAGGAAAACTGGACGCCGCGGCAGACAATGAGGTTCACGGATATCCCGGCGAACATTCGCAATGGCACGGTAAATATCGTCGGCAGAAGAGCGTCAAAAAAGGACTCTCGGCGGCTCCTTCGTAAGAACGAAAAAAGAAGAGAAGCAGAACTTTCGTGTGCGATTTTTGCACGCGATATTCCACAACTATCTAATATTATTTATATATCTGTCCCATCCATCATGGGTGCAATAGCTAGCCTATGATTTTGATATTTCGTCATTTTTCTCAAGGTGCCAGATCGATCATGGTGAGACACCAAGCAAGTGCCCTACACAACGCGCCTGGAACCTTCGGCCAACTCACCATATCTTCGTATCGACGACATGTGCGACGTAGGCCCCCTCTCCGCTCCAAGGCCGCGACACTCGATATACTGCAAAGACATTTGGGGAAGTGCAACATCGTGGCCCTCGATCGCGAATGGCTCATTCGCTTTGGTCACGACCGTGTGCCGCCCAAGGCGCCTAGCTGCGGTATGTGTTGGCAGAGCGCAAAATGGGCCGGTAAAACCGGCCCATATCGAATTAATCCTCCTCAACCGCTGCCGGGATTTCATCGGGTAGGGTTTGCGGTCCAACCCGGTCGGCAACGAGCATCGAAAGCATCATCTCGACAAGGCCATTGGCGGCCCCCTTCTCGCCACCGGTAGCGCCGATCTGGATCTGCGGCACGATCGGTAGCCTGCCATTTTCGATCGCCTCGGCGAAGCGCATGAGAACCTGCGCGTTGAGCTGATAGTCCGGGCCGCCGAAGGCCGCGACCTTCTTCTCGGTGGCCTCGGCCTCCGCCAGACCGATGGCGCGTACCCTCTCGGCATCCGCAAAACCGGTCGCCTTGATGCGTTCGGCATCGGCAAGCGCGATCGCCTTGATCATGTCGGCCTCGCCTTGGCCGCCGAGGCGCACCTTCTCGGCCTCTGCCTTGGCAGTGACCTGAATGGTTTCCGCCTGTTGGCGGGTGCGGGCGAGTTGCGCCTTGCCCTCGTTCTCACTGATCTCGATGGTAAGTGCCGACGTCGTGATCTTGGCTTGCTGTTCGGCGAGCGCCTCCTTCTCGCGCAACGTGCGTTCCTGGATGGCCGCCTTCTCCTGCAATTTATAGGTCTCGACCTTTTCGACTGCGATCTGGCGCTCGCGCAGCTGGATCAGGATCTGCTCTATGCTGTTCTGGCCATTGCCAGCACGGGGCGTACCAATCAACACTTCCTGCAGCTCGAGGCTATAGGAATTGAATTTTTCGCGCATCTCCTCGCCCGATTTGCGCTGGATATCGCTACGCTCCTGCAAAAGCTGGATCAGCGTTTTTGTCTGGGCAATATTCTTGAAGTAGGCAGAGACCATCGGATCGAGCGTTTGTTCGACCAGCCGCTTGATGTCACCGAAACGCTGCACCACCAGCGGCGCCTTCATATAGTCGATATGCACGACAACGGAGAGCGGCAGCACAGGCTCGAACGCATCCTTGGTGATCAACGACACCTCAGACAGGTTCTCGTCCAGCCTGTGTTCGCCAAACTGCTCCTTCGTCCATTTGAGCACGAAGTTGGTGGTCGGCACGATAATGATGTTGCCGGCATAGGTATTGAACGCATACTTGCCTGGCAGCAGCGGCGTTGACCAGACACCGCGTGCGCCGATTTCGACCAGCTCGCCGTGACGGTATGCCTGCCCGGAAATGTCCGCGCCGTGGCGGCCGTTATAGGAGACGACAACACCCACGGTGCCAACGTCAATGATCGTCTTCTCGACCAGTTCGACGGTCGCGAAAATGCGATTGAGGAAGTAGCTGCCGTCGGCCAGTACCTGCAGCTGCCGGCCACGGTAGCCACCGGCATTGAGAAACTTCTCCGGGTCCTGAAAATTGTTGTGGAAGTTCGGGTCGGTCGGATCGTTGGCGACGGTCGGTGCGATGATCTCGCCGTCCGGTAGGGCTGGACCGTCATGGATGGTGACGATACCGATCATGTCCTCGGCATTATGGATGACGACGGGCTCAAAACCGCCCCGCTCCGAGATCATGCCGGACATATTGCTAAAAAGGTTTTGTTCCGACGCGCTCAGATTTACGGCATAGATCGACTGGGCGGTCAGCACGATGAATTGTGCGAGATTGATAGCATAGGTGCCTTCACGCAAGATCTTGCGTTGCGGTCCTTTCTGTCCGCCTTTTTCGAGAAAGCCGCGCACATCCTGGAAATCATCGGCGTCGGTGTTGCAAGCAAGTGTTTGCGTCGGAGGCAGCGGCTTGCCATCACGGGCAAAGACGTAGCCGATCTGACCCTGCGGGATGGTGACAAGATTGGCGCGATGCATCGAATATTGGAACGGCATGAAGAAATGCAGGCCGCCGCGCACGACCTCCGGCTGGTAGCCTGCCTCTCGGTTGAGCGCGATGAAGCCATTGCTGACGGAGCCGCGAAAACTCCATAGTTTTTCCAGGATGCCGAGCCTGTCGTTGGGGATGTAGCGGACCACGCCGCTCCGCCAGAACAGGATTGCCAGCACGATGAGCGGCACGGCTATCTCGATGGCCGGCCATTTCATCGGCTCGAGATATTGCAGGGCGTCCATTTCTTCTCTCCTGTGGGCGCGCGGGTTCGTTCACCCGGCGGCGACCCGGTTGGTGTTGATTGATGAGGTGGGGAGATTGCGCGCCGACACGCTCGACGCACTAGCGCGTGTCGAACGTTTGGGCTGCTCATTGTATGGGAAAATGACCGCGCGTCCCGAGTCCCCAGTGAGGGGATGCGTAGCCGTGAACGATGTCACATCGGTTTTGCCTTGATAGACATAACGGAAGATGACGTAGGGATCGCGCCAACAGGTTTAAAGATATTCCGCGCGGAAATAGTATAAATATTTCCAGCGCTTTGGTTAAAGCTCCCGACACACCTCGACGCAGAAATCGACGAAGGCGCGCACTTTGGCGGGCGGATGCTTGCGCGACGGGTGAAAGGCAAACAGCGGGAAGAGCTCGCCATGCCAGTCCGGAAAGAGATCGATCAGCATTCCATCCGCCAACAATTCCCCGACGCCCCAGCTGATGACCTGGGTGATACCGGTTCCAGCTATGCATTCCTCCAGCATCGATTTGGGGTCGGTGAAGGTCAGAGGTCCGCTGGTCGCAACCTCGATCGTTTCCTCGCCGCGCACGAACGCCCAGTCGAATGGCGTGCCGCTGTGCGGGTCCAGGAATTGCAGGCATCGATGCGCTGACAGATCCGTGGGGTCGCGGGGCCGTCCATGGCGCTCGATGTAGCGCGGGGAAGCGACCGTCAGGATCGGCGCCTCGATCAACTTGCGCACCACCAGCGTGGAGAAACGTGGCTGTCCGAACCGGATTGCAAGGTCGATGCCATCCGATACCAGGTCTCCGAACTGTTCTTTCGACACGAACTCGATCTTGAGCTCGGGATAGCGATCGCAGAAGGCGCCGAGCCGGCCTGCCAGAACCAGCGGCAAGAAGAAGGGGTCGATGTCCACCTTGAGGCGGCCTCTTACAGCCGAGGCCGTACCGGAGGCGATAACCGCCGCATCCTCGATCGCATTCAGATGGGGTTTCACGTCTTCGTAGAAGCGCCGGCCCTCGTCGGTCAGTGACAGGGATCGCGTGGTTCGATCGAGCAGCCGCACGCCCAGACGCGCCTCAAGCCGTCCAATGGCCCGGCTGACGCCTGAATCGGTGATGCCGATCAGCGCGGCGGCTTTGACGAAAGTGCCGCCTTCGACCACCGCCGCCAGCACGCTTACCCCGGACAAGACCCTGCCGTCGAACGCCATTGGTCATTCCTGATTTTCAGTCAGGAAGTATCGGACATATCAGCACTTAATTCAAGTTCGTCCGGGAGCGATAAGGCTGGCCATGCGCAACCCATCGCTTGTCAGCACGCATATGAAAAGGAACAGACCATGAGCACGCAGAAGAATCCCCGCACGCTATTCAAAGGTGGCACCGTCATAACGATGGATGCCGCCGTCCCCAATCTCGCGAGCGGCGACGTTCTCGTCGAGAACGACCGCATCGTCTCGATCGCCGCAAACATCCAAGTCGAAGGCGCCGAGATCATCGACGCCTCGGCAAGCATCGTCATGCCAGGGCTGGTCGATGCGCATCATCACATGTGGCTCGGCGTGATGCGGCGTCTGATGCCTGATGTCGACGACCTTTTTGCCTATATCGGCGTCGTCGCCGAAACGCTCGGCGCGCATTACCGCCCGCACGACATGTCTATCAGCACCAGCCTGACGGCCGCAGCCTCGCTCGATGCCGGCATAACGACCATCATCGATCCTTGCCACAGTTCGCGCAGCCCCGAACACACCGATGCGGCGCTCGACGCACTGAAGGGGTCCGGCATCCGCGCACTGCACATGGTCGGCGCCGCCATGGACAAGAAGGCATCTAGCGCGCATCTGCCTGGCGATCTCGAACGCCTCGCCCGCAATTGGAATGCAGGCGGCCTCGTACAGGTCGGACTGTTTGGCCAGTTCAATCTCGACTGGTGGAAGGTCGCGCGCGACCTCGACATGCGGATACTGACCGAGTTCATCGGCGATCTTGCGAAACTGCCCGCGGAAGTCACTGAAAAAGGCCTGTTGGGCCCGCACAACATCTTCAACCATTGCACGCGCCTGCCCGAGGATACCTGGAAGCACTTTGCCGACGCCGGAGTCAACGTGACCGTCAATCCGCGTTCCGACGCGCTGTTTGGCTTCGATGACGACCGCTTCGCCTATCAGCAGGCCATCGACCACGGTTTGGCGCCGGCGCTTGGCATCGACCTCGACACGGCCTTTGGCAGCGACCTGTTCGGCGAAATGCATGCATTATTCGGGCAGCAGCGTTCGGCGATGCGCTACCGCCGCTTCCGGGGCGAAACCAACGTGCCCGCGCCGATCTGCGTCGAAGCAGTACTGGAAGCCGCCACCATCAATGGTGCCCGTGCAGCCGGCCTTGAAACTGCCATCGGCACGCTGACACCAGGCAAGCAGGCAGACATCATCATGGTACGCACCGACGGTGTCGCCGTTTTCCCGCTCAGCAATGCAATCGGCGCGATCGTCCAGGCGGTCGAGCGCTCCGACGTCGACACGGTGATGGTCGCCGGCAAGATCCGCAAACGCGCCGGCAAGCTGGTCGACATCGATCTCGCCAGGCTGGCATCAGACGCAACCGCCTCACGCGATTATCTGCTCGAAACCAGCGGTTATCGCACCAGCCTCTTCGGTGCCGTCGCGAACTAATCCGTCAGCTCCGGCGGGTCGCCCACAAGCGGCGGCCTGCCGCCCCCAATCATCCCATGGAGGCTGTCATGTCAGCATTCGCTACCCCAGCAGTGAACCGGCCGAATGCCGCGCCGCCTCATCTTTCCCGTCCCGCGCCCGGCATCATCGCGGCTCTGTTTTGCGGCTATCTCTGCGTCGGTCTGCCGCTGCCGGTGCTGCCGCTGTTTATCCATGACAAACTCGGATTCAGCAACCTGATCGTCGGGCTGGTTATCGGCATTCAGTTCCTCGCAACCGTGCTGACGCGCGGCTATGCCGGGCGTATCACGGATCAGCAAGGCGGCAAGCGCGCGGCGATTCAGGGTGCGGTCGTTTGCGCGTGTGCTGGGCTGCTCTATTTCGTCTCCGCGCTGCCCGGCCTGTCCCCTGCAGCCAGCCTCGCCATCGTGGTCGTCGGCCGCCTGACTGCCGGGTTTGGCGAGAGCCAGTTCGTCACGGGCTGCGTCTCGTGGTCGATCGCCTCGGTCGGCCCGCAGCGCGCCGGCATGTCGATGTCCTGGACCGGCATTGCGATGTTCGCGGCCCTTGCCGTCGGCGCGCCGGTCGGCATGGCGCTCTATCAGGCCTATGGGCTCGATGCCGCCATGGTCGCCTGCGTCGTGGCACCGCTTGTCGCTGCCGCCATCGCCTTCGGCTCGACCTCTTACATGACGCCCGGCGGCCAGCGGCTGCCCTTCTACCGCGTTGTCGGCCAGATCTGGCGCGAAGGCCTTGGCCTGATGCTGCAAGGCGTCGGCCTTTCCGGCCTCACCGCCTTTGCCTCGCTCTATTTCGTCGCGCATGGCTGGGGCCATGCCGGTCTGGTGATGACCGCTTTCGGCATTGGCTTCATTCTCATGCGGGTCTTGTTTGGACATCTGCCCGACAGGATCGGCGGTTATCGCGTCGCCCTGTGGTCGATGGTCATAGAGGCGATCGGACAGGTGATGATCTGGAGCGCCCCGCATGAGAGCGTCGCGCTGGCCGGCGCGCTGGTCACCGGACTGGGCTGCGCACTGATCTTCCCTGCCCTTGGTGTCGAAGCCTTGAAGCGTGTCCTGCCGGCGAACAGGGGCAGTGCCATGGGTGCCTTTGTCGCCTTCCTCGATATCGCCTACGGGCTCGCAGGACCTGTCGCGGGCTTCGTGGCCGGCCAGTTCGGTTACGCTGCCGTCTACCTGCTCGGTGCGGCCAGCGCGTTGCTTGGCGTGGCGTTGGTCTCCACTGCACGCAGCCACGAAGATTGATCGTCGACCTATCGCCGCGCACCGACGCGGCCAGTTTCAAGGAGAATTGCAATGTCGCGTATCTTTATTTCCGGCTCGTCCGCCGGCCTCGGGTTAATGGCGGGTGAACTGCTCATAAGCCAGGGCCACCAGGTCGTCCTTCATGCCCGCAATGCAGCCCGCGCCACTGACGCCCGTCAGGCGTTACCCCAGGCCGAAGCGATCGTGGAAGGCGACCTCGAGACAGTTGCCGGAGCCAGGCAACTTGCCGCGCGCGTCAATGAACTTGGCCGCTTCGATGCGGTGATCCACAATGCCGCTGTCGGCTATCGCGAAGCCCATCGCTTGACGGCCGATGGCTTGCCACACGTCTTCGCCATCAACACTTTGTCGGCCTATGTCTTGACCGCCTTGATCGAGCGTCCGAAGCGCCTCGTCTATCTCAGCTCAGGCATGCATCATCACGCCGATGCCAGTCTCAACGATATCCTTTGGCGCAAGCGCCGCTGGAACGGTTCGACCGCCTATGCCGAGAGCAAGTTGCACGATGCGATGCTGGCGTTCGCGGTAGCCCGTCGCTGGCCTGAAATTTTGTCGAATGCGCTCGAACCCGGCTGGGTGCCCACAAAAATGGGTGGACCCGGGGCGCCCGACGACATGAAGCAGGCGCACGTCACGCAGGCTTGGCTGGNGGCCAGCGACGAGCCGCAAGCCAAGACGACCGGCCGCTATTTTTATCACTTACGTCCGCTGGCCGCCAATCGTCAGGCCGACGACAACGCACTTCAGGATCGCCTGCTTGAAATCTGCGCCGAGCTTTCCGGCATCACGCTGCCTGCCTGAGTGCGCGGCCCCGCCCGCTGATCCAGAACATTCCGTGAGCTGTCACGCATACGACAGGTCATTCTACGGTAGGATCTGGTCGAAGCAGGAGTGGAGGTCAGCATGAACGATCCAGCCAGGGGAAAACCTGTCTACGATCCGCAGGATCTCGAGCCTCTGCTGATTTCGCTGCAGCATGCTGGCGATGTCGATGGCAGGACTGCTTTGTTCGAACCTGATGCGGTGATCGACTGTGGCGGCGGACGTTTTCTGCGCGGCCGCGACGCCATTCGCGGCTACTATGCCGAGATCGTCGCGTCAGGCCGCAAGTTTGCCATGGAAGAACAGCGGCCAGCGCTCATTTGCGGTGACCTGGCGCTCACCTCCACCCGCCTTCCCGACGGCCACATAACCAGCGAAGTTGCCCGACGGCAAAGCGATGGCTCGTCGCTTTGGGTTATAGACCGCTATTCCGTCGCTTGAGCAGACAGAAAAGAGCCGCTCACGCCGTTGCGGACGCAGTCCGTAACGTTCAGCAATAACGTCCAGCAATCCGGCGCGGCTACCGCCGCAGCGCGTATACAGCCGCCGTGGTATCGCCGGCGACAGGCAGCGCCATATCATCGTCCAGAAGCCGCGTGATCCGGGCAAAGCCCGTGAACGCCTTCCTCGCTTCCTCGGCCGACATCTGACCCGACAAAGCCGCCGAGCAGCAGTTCAGCGCACATTGAAACACAGGCCCACGTCGTCCCGTCGGCCATTTACGCAAGAAAACCATCGCCTCGGCGACACTATCCACTTCTTCTACAGGATGCCCCTGCCCGCGCGAGATCCGCACGGGCGAAAAGAAATGCAGGTAGTCCATCGTTTCCTCCCGGTCGATCGCGATGCGCTCGATCGAACCATATGAAACGCTCCGCCCGGCGGTTGGTTCCATGAGGAAAGCAGAATCTTCGGAAATCTTTTGGCCGGCTGCGATCAACGATACGGCGACGGTCGCCTTCTATGTCGTCGGGAAGTGGCAGGCCACTTTGCGGCCGGGTCGATATTCCCTCAGCTCTGGCCGTTCCGAGCGGCATCGCTCGACCGCAATCGGGCATCTTGGGTGGAAACGGCAGCCGGATGGCGGATTGAGTGGGCTCGGCACGTCACCGGTCAGGATGATGCGCTTGCGCATCCCATTGGGCGTCGTCTCGACGACGGGAACCGCCGAGATCAGCGCCTGGCTGTAAGGATGGGCCGGGGCTGCGAAAACTTCCTCCGCCGGGCCTTCCTCGACAATCGAGCCGAGATACATGACCGCGATGCGGGTCGAGACCTGACGCACTACGGACAGGTCGTGAGCGATGAAGATGTAGGTGAGGTTCAGCTTTTCCTGCAGATCGGCAAGCAGGTTGACGATCTGCGCCTGCACCGACACGTCGAGCGCCGAGACCGGTTCGTCCAGCACGACGAGATCGGGGTTCAACGCAATCGCCCGCGCGATGCCGACACGCTGGCGTTGCCCGCCGGAGAATTCATGGGGATAGCGCATGACATGGTCCGGCTGCAGCCCGACCAGGTCGAACAGTTCGGCGACGCGTGCGGTGATCTCGCGGGACGAAAGCTTGCCATGGATGCGCAATGGCTCGGCCACGAGATCGCCGACGCGGCGGCGCGGATTGAGCGAGGCCGACGGGTCCTGGAACACCATTTGCAGGCGGCGCCGCAGTGGCCTCAGTTCGGACAACGACTTCGAGGTGATGTCGTCGCCTTCGAACAGGAGTTGACCGTCCGATATGTCGTAGAGCCTCACCAGGCAACGCGCCAGCGTGGACTTGCCGCATCCGGATTCACCGACCAGCCCGACTGTTTCGCCACGCCGCACAGTCAGCGAAACATTGTCGACGGCATGGACGGTTCGCTTGCCTTCGGCGGAAAACCGGATGCCGATCGAAAAACGCTTGCCCAGCGAGCGCGTCTCGAGGATTGGGCTGTCAATCATCGGTCCGCTCATGCCTGCGCCACCCGATAGCATGCCGCGGCATGGGTGCCGCCCCTGAGGTCAGGCTTGTCGGCCACACAGGGTTCATATTGAACCGGGCACCGCGGACCGAAGGCACAGCCTTGCGGCAAGCGCAGCAGCGATGGCGGCGAGCCGGGAATGGCCGGCAGACGGCGCGGTTTCTCACCGGTCAGTGGCGGGATCGAACCGAGCAGCGCGCGCGTATAGGGATGCCGCGGGTCGGAAAACAGCTCCGTCCGGGTCCCCCGTTCGACCACCCGGCCGGCATACATGACCATCACCCGGTCGGCGAGTTCAGAGACCACCCCCATGTCATGGGTGATGAAGACGACCGCCGATTTGTGCGTCGCGCGCAGCTTGCGCACGAGGTCGAGAATACCGGCCTGCACCGTCACGTCGAGCGCCGTAGTGGGCTCGTCGGCCACCAGCAGCGCCGGATTGCAGGACAGCGCCATTGCGATCACCGCCCGCTGGCGCATGCCGCCCGAAAGCTGGTGCGGATAGCGCGACATCGCCTCGTGCGGGTTGGGAAAATTCACCTCGGCCAGCAGTTCTTCGACACGCTCCATCGCCTTGGCCTTGCTGATGTTGCGATGCGCGCGGATCTGTTCGGCGATCTGCCAGCCGATCGTGTAGACCGGAGTCAACGCCGTCATCGGATCCTGGAAAATCATGGCGATCTCATTGCCGCGCAGCCGCCTCAGTTCACGCGCGGGCAACCCTACCAGTTCGCGGTCCTTGTAGCGGATCGAGCCTTCGATGATGGCGTTGGGATCGGTGATGAGACCCATGACCGCCAGCAGCGACACCGTCTTGCCGGAACCGGATTCGCCGACGACACCCAAGATCTCGCTTTCCTCGAGGTCGAAGGAGACGCCGTCGATGGCCCGCACCAGGCCGTCATTGGTCCGGAACGATACTTTGAGGTCGCGCACTGACAGTATCATGATGTCCTCAGGCGCGGGTCGAGAAGGATGTAGACGAAATCGACGACGGCATTGGCGATGACCACGAACATCGAGGCGTACATCACCGTTGCCATAATCATCGGCAGATCGAGATTCTGCAGCGCGTCATAGGTCAGCTTGCCAATGCCGTGCAATCCGAACACCACTTCGGTCAGAAGGGCTGAGCCGCCCACCAGCGCGCCGAAGTCGAGACCAAACAAGGTGACGAAGGCAATCAGCGACGTTCGCAAGGCATGGCGCAGCAGGATGCGGGTCTCCGACAGGCCCTTGGCGCGGGCGGTGCGGATATAGTCTTCCTGCAGGGATTCGATGATGGCCGCACGCAACACGCGCCCGTAGATACCGATATAGAGGATGGCCAGTGTGATCCATGGAATGACCAGGGTCAGGAACCAGCCTTTCGGATCGTCGGAGAAATTCTTGTAGCCAAGCGGCGGTACCCAGGAGAATGCCCAGCTGTCGTGGTAGCGGCTCTGGGTGATCAGGTTCATCACCTCGCCCAGCCAGTAGACCGGCATGGAAATGCCAAGCAGCCCCAGCGCCATCAGAAGCTTGTCCAGCCAGCTGTCGCGGGTAGCGGCGGCAACGATGCCGATGATGATGGAGACAACCACCCACAGGATCGCCGCCCCGAACACCAGCGAGAGCGTGACGGGGATCGAATCCATGACCGCCGGCACCACCTTCCAGCCACGGTTGACGAAGGAGGTCAGGTCGCCGGTGACGAAGATCTTCTCCATCATCCTCACATACTGCACGTAGAGCGGCTGGTCGAAGCCAAAGGAGTGGCGCACCGCCTCCAGCACCTCCGGCGACGCGTTGCGGCCGGCGATGCGCGCGGCAGGATCGGCGCCCGGCGTGGCGAAGAAGATCAGGAAGACGATGACCGAGATGCCGAACATCACGAACAGCATCTGACCGAAACGGCGCAGAATGGCGTAAAACATCAGTCGCGCCCCAGCCTAACCTTGGAGCGCGGGTCGAGCGCGTCGCGCAGCCCGTCGCCGAAGACATTAAGCGCCATGACCGAGACCGCGATCGCCAGGCCCGGCACCAAGGCCACCAGCGGCCTGGTGTAAAGCAACGCCTGGCCGTCCTGGATGATGGTGCCCCAGCTCGCGGCCGGCGGCTGCACGCCGATCGACAGGAAGGAGAGCGCCGATTCCGTCAGCATGTTCAGCGCCATCATCAGCGGCACGAAGACGATCAGCGTGGTGGTGATGTTGGGCAGGATGTCGCGCCACAGGATGCGCCATCCCGGCACGCCCAGATTGATCGCTGCGAACACGAATTCGCTATGGCGCAGCGACAGGACCTGCCCGCGTATCGGGCGTGCGACATAGGGCACGTAGACGATGCCGATGATGATGACCGGCAGCCACAGGCTACCGGATTCGATATCGATCGGTCCGATCCTGATGCCTTGCGCGATGGTGACGATGGAAAGCGAAATCGCCAGCAGATAAATCGGGAACGCCCAGAGAATGTCGAGCAGGCGCGACAACACCGTGTCGGTGATGCCGCCGAAATAGCCGGCGATCAATCCGGCCAGCGTGCCGACGATCAGCGTGAAGAGGGTGGCAGCACCGGCGATCAGCAGCGAACTCAGCCCGCCATAGAGCATTCTCGCCATCACATCGCGGCCCTGGCTGTCGGCCCCGAGAAAATAGTTGCCGAGCTGCCAGGTCGGGCCGATCGGCGTATAGCCGAGGCCGAGCCCCTCAGTCGACGGCTCCATCACCGGAACGTCGGCGCCGTCGATCTGGATGACGGCGTCGAGCGTCGAGGCGAAGGGGTCCGTGCCCGCCCATTTCGCATAAAGAGGTGCGCTGAAACAGGCGATGACGATCAGCAGGAATACGGCCAGGCACGCCATGGCGGCCCTGTCCGTTGCCAGCTTCGCAAACGCGACGGCCCAGGGCCCTCGCGTTTTGCGCGGCATGGCTGCGACTTGGTTGGACACGGGTATGTGCCTTGCGCGATTCGTTACTGCACCCAGGACTGGGTGACAATCCAGTTGAACTGAGGGTTGAACTTGAAGTTGCCGATGCGCTTGCTGACGAAGTCAAGCCGCTTCGGCGTGAACAGGCCAACGGCCGGTGCCTTGTCCGTGACCTGCCTGTCGACTTCGGCCCACAATTTGTCGGCCGCCTTCTGGTCGGTCACGCCGAGGTCCAGCGCCTTCTGCATCTTGGCATCGATGTCCTTGTCGCAGAAGCCGGCGATGTTGATCGAGGCATCCGAACCTTCCCGGAAGGAAGCGCAGCTGAACAGGATGTTCAGGAAGTCCGAAGCCGCCGGATAATCCTTGTACCACTGGGTGACGGACATCTGCACCTTATTGTTGGTGTTCTGGATGTAGGTGAACTGCAGGTTGGACGAGATCGGCTTGACGTCGGCGACATAGCCGATGTTGGTCAGCACGCTCTGCAGATAGACGCCGATCGAGCGCGAGATGGCGGTGTCCTCGACGATGATGGTCACCTTCTGGCCCTTGGTGCCGGATTCCTCGACGAGCTGTTTTGCCTTGTCGAGATCGGGCGCCGACCATTTGGCGCCGGGGTTCTTGGTGAAGGGGCAGTAGTCTTCATGGCCGGGGAAGTCCGGCGGCAGGACCTGGCAGACCGGCGACGCCAGCACCTTGCCGCCGAACAGCTTGACCAGCGTGTTGCGGTCGATCGCATAGGCAACGGCCTGGCGCGCCTTCTCATTGTCGAACGGCGCGAGACGGTTGTTCAGCGGCGCGTACCACCACGCCGAAAGCGGCGAGATGTGCAGCTGGTCCATGGACTTGCTGCCAAGTTCGCCCAGGCGGTCGCTGGGCAGCGCGTCGAACATCCAGTCCGCCTCGCCGTTCTGGATCGCGGTGACGGCTGCTTCCTCGGACAGGCCGAAATCATATTGTACGACATCCGGGTAACCGTCCGGCTGCGCTTCCTCGCTCCACTGCTTGAAGTTCGGGTTGCGCGATACCGTCATGCCCTTGTTGGGATCGAAGGCGGAGATCATGTAGGCGCCGGTGCTGGGAATGGGCTTGGAACCCATGTCTTCCGCAGGCGTGTCCGCCGGCAGGACAACGGCATGCGGCAAGGCAAGCTTGTAGAGGATCTCCGCGTCGGGCTTGGTGAGATTGATGGTGACGGTGCTGGCCGCTTCGTCGCCGACCACGCCGCCGTCCAGCATGCAGCTCTTGGTGTCGGCCAGACATTTGTCGGCGCCGACGATGCCGGCATAGAAGGTGCCGGAGGTCGGCCCGGACACCTTGAAGATGCGCTGGAAGGAGGCAACGACGTCTTTTACGCCAAGTTCCTGGCCGCTGGAGAACTTGATGCCCTTGCGCAGCTTGAAGGTGAAGGTCTTGCCGTCATTGCTGACCTGCGGCAGCGCTTCGGCCAGATCGGGAACGATGGTGAAGCCATCTTTGCCCTCGGCCTTGCGGAAAGCCACCAGGCCGTCATAGACCGGCTGGTACATCTGCCAGCCCTGATCGGTGTAGTTGATGTGCGGATCGAGCGTTCCCGCCGCCGAGCGGGCCAGAAGGCGAATGGTGCCGCCTCGGTGCTCCTTGAGATATTCGGCCTGTGCCGGAGCCAGCCATGTGCCGGCCAGTAGTGCCGCGGCTGATGCGGCCAAAAGCAGTTTCTTCATGTTTAGTTCCCCTTTTCTCAGTTGTCGTTGTCGTCCAGGAAGTCGCCCACCACCCGCATGCACGCATCTTGCTCCTCGACATGCGGCATGTGGCTGGAATGCTCGAATATCTCCCAGCGCGCGTCCCGGATGCCGTCCTTGAAGGGCTGCACGGTCGCGGGCGTCGCCTCGTCGTAGCGTCCGGAAATGATCAGCGTCGGAAGATCGATGGCCGGCAGCCGGTCGATGATGGTCCAATTCTTCAGGGTTCCGATGACATGGAACTCGTTCGGTCCATTCATCACATGATAGACCGTCGGATTGCGCACGATCTGGGCGAAAGTCTCCGTCACCTCGGGCGGGAATGGCACGACCCGGCAGACATGGCGCTCGTAGAACCGCATCGTGGCTTCCTGGTAGGCCGGATCGTCCGTTGTGCCAGCCTGTTCGTGCCGGCTCAGCGTCTCCTGCACATCCTCGGGCAGGTCGGCGCGCAACCTGTTCGCCTCTTCGACCCACAGCTTCATCGAAGCCGGCGAGTTGGCGATGGTCAGCGACTTCAGGCCCTTCGGCCGCGTCACCCCATATTCGGCGCCCAGCATGCCGCCCCAGCTCTGGCCAAGGACGTGGAAGCCCGCGCGGATGCCGAGATGGTCGACGAGGTTTTCAAGCTCGTTGATGAAAAGCCGGGGCGTCCAGAAGTCGGCGCCCTTCTGCGGCAGCAAGGTGGAATTGCCGCAGCCCAGTTGGTCGTAGTGGATGACGGCCCGGCCTCGTCGGGCAAGAAGCTTGTAGGCATCGACATAATTGTGGGCGGCGCCCGGCCCGCCATGCAGGATGACGACCGGAGCCTTGCCGGCATCGAGGTCGCCCGAGATTCGATACCAGGTCTCGTAGTTGCCGAAGGTGGCCCGCCCCTCTTTGCTTGCGATCTCGGACGACATTTCGGTTCCTCGCGTGGCTGAAGACATGCTGATCGCCTAGTTCGTTGTGCGCGTGGAGCGCACCCATTCTTCCAGCATCTGCACGCCGAAAGCCGTGGCGCCTTCGCGGCCGAGCGGCCGATCCGCGTCAGCCATTTCCTTGCCGGCGATGTCGAGATGCACCCAGGGCCGATCCTCGGTGAAATGGCGCAGGAACGCCGCCGCGTAAGGCGCGTCGCCGTCTTCCATGTCCTTGGCGTGATGCCGGATATCGGCGAAGGGCGATTGCAGCCCCTCGTCATAGGCTTTGTCGAGCGGTAGCTGCCAGAACCGCTCACCGGCCGTTTCTCCTGCAGCAATCATCTGCGACGCGATGGGATCGTCGGTGCTGAACAGGCCGGCAAAGACCGATCCCAGGCCACGCATCACCGAATAGGTCAGTGTCGCCAGATCGACGATCACCGAGGGATTGAAGCGCGAGGCGGCGTAATAGAGGCAGTCGGCAAGGATCAGGCGCCCTTCCGCATCCGTGTCGAATACTTCCACGGTCTGCCCCGAGGCCGTGGTGATGATGTCGCGCGGCTTGAGCGCGGTGCCGGAAGGCATGTTCTCGGCGATGCCGAGCACGCCGACGGCATGCACCGGGCTGCCTTGCCGGGCGAGCGCGATCAACAGGCCGACGACAGACGCCGCGCCGCCCATATCGGCCTTCATGTCGAACATCTGCTCGCCGCGCTTGATGCAGAGGCCACCAGAATCGAAGCATACGCCCTTGCCGACGAAAGCCATCGGTTGCGAAGGAGCGCCCTTGCCGCGATAGCGCAGCACCGCCACGCGCGGCGGCCGCGCCGAGCCTGCGCCGACGGCCAGGATCGCGTTCATGCCGAGTTCCTTCAGCCGCGCCGTGTCGAGTATCTCTACATCGATGCCGGCTTCGCGCAGCGGCGCCAGATGATCGTGGAAATTGTCGGGGTGGAGATGGTTCGGCGGCAGGTTGACCAGGGTGCGCGCATATTCGACGCCATCGGCGATGGCATTGACCCGTGTCAGCGCCGTGGTCAGCTCCGGGCCGGCTGCTCCGACCATCCGCACCCGCAAGGTTCTGTCCGCTCCTGCCCCCTGGCGCTGGTTGCGCATGTCGAAACGATAGCGCCGTAGCCGCATGCCAAGTGCTACCCGCGCCAGGATTTCCGCCCCCGGCAGCTCGACGCTGGCGATCGGGTCGAGGAGGAGCGTGGCCGCACATTCGCACTTGCTCTCCAGATGCGCGGCAAGCAGCCCGCCAGCGCGTGCCAAGGAGAGTTTGGTCACCGCTTCGGCCTTGCCCAACGCCAGGACGATCACGCGTCGGGCCGATACCGATTGCGGAGCGATAAGATCGATACAGACGCCGGACTCGGCCAAGGCGGCCGGATCGGAGCAGGCCCGGGACAGGATCCCGCTCATTTCAGCATCCAGCGCCGCTGCCCGGGGGCCAAAGCCTGTCTGGGCAGTTTGCAAGATCACGACGACCGGGGTTTCCGCGGAAATCTCGTCGGCCATTTCAAAGATCGGCACTGGCGATTGAGGCATAGGCTGGCGTTCTCCCTTTTGCGGGAAACTTTCGGCTCAGGCGGCTGCTGTGGTATGCACAAAGCTTCGCCGGCCACCGGCAGAACCGGTCAATCCGGTCGCAGCCGCTGGTGGAATGGTGCCGAAGTTCCCCAAATAGTCGTTTTCTTAAGGCGACTTAATTGTTCCTGCCATTTGGGTAGCCTCGAACAGGGCAGGCGATCAAACGCCAATTTTGTCCATGTCGATTGACAAAAACTCAACTGACAATTCATGATCGGCCAATGGCCCTACCCTCACTCAACGGCATGCGCGCTTTCGAGGCCGCCGCACGTCTCGGCAGCGTCAAGGATGCAGCCGAAGAATTGCACCTGACGCCCTCTGCCATCAGCCGCCACATCCGGGCACTCGAAAGAAATCTCGGCCAGGATCTGTTCGAGCGCGGCTTTCGCCAGATAACACCAACGACTCGGGGCTCCTACTATGCGCGCAGCCTATCCGAAGCGTTCGAGGCCATCTGGCGAGCTACCGACGATGTCAGCCTCGCCGATGGCCCAAGCCACAGCAGGACCCAGCGCGTCAGGGTGCTCTGCGTGCCGGTGGTCCTGAACCTTTGGCTGGCGGACCGGCTGCCGAATTTCCGCAAGCTGCATCCGGCGGTGGAGCTGGAGATCTCGACGTCGGGCAAACGCGCCAACTTCGATTTGGCCATCGTCGACGAGTTCGTCTACAAGGCCGGGCCGGCCTTGACGCTGCTGATCCCGCTGGTTCTGACGCCGGTCTGTGCGCCCTCATTGCTCGAAGGGCCGGTGCCGCTGCGATCGCCCGCCGATCTGGTCAATCACCATCTGATTCATGAATGCGAGACCATGAGATGGAAGCGCTGGCTGGAACAGGAAGGGGTTTTGGACACGACGCCGAAATCCAGCACAACGCTGGATGACTGCACGCTGATCATGCGCGAGGCGATCAATGGCGCCGGAATTGCGCTTGCCGACACGATGATGGCGCAGGATTTTCTGCAGCAAGGCAAACTTGTCGCCCCATTTCAGGCGCGCCATACCTATCCGGCCGGCATCTACCTGCACCAGCGCCGCAGCATCGGCAACAAGCCGGGCACCGGCCTGTTTCAGGATTGGCTGTTGTCC
Source organism: Mesorhizobium loti CJ3sym (assembly GCF_000472785.1). Lineage (GTDB taxonomy): Bacteria > Pseudomonadota > Alphaproteobacteria > Rhizobiales > Rhizobiaceae > Mesorhizobium > Mesorhizobium loti_E. The sequence goes on along the minus strand of NZ_AXAL01000007.1, from coordinate 286,327 downwards.
GAAGTCGAGGATCACAAGCGGGTGATGGCTATCGCCTAATGCATGTCGCCCAAAAGTGACCCTCGGTTTTGGCAGAACGACATGCATAAAGACAAAGACCTAAAGCGCGTCGCATGAATCCGTTCCGATGCGACGCGCTTTAGTCAGACCGCTGCCCCCGAAGTTCGAATCACCCGATCATTAGAGTTCAGCAGTGGCCCACCATAGCGGCGCCTCGATAATCGCGGTTCGCATTGAATATCTTTAAGGCCAAAGCCGGCAAATGGATTGCTTGTCGGTTCCCCTGCGTCAGGCTTACCTTGCAGGGCCAGCGCGTGAGGGCTCGCGGGCACTCAAGGGGAGGACATTGCAATGACGATACAGGGCGCATCGCCTGATCTCTACAACGAGGATCTGGCTCCGGCCAAGGTTCGAAACTGGGGGCCATTCTCGATCTTCAACGTCTGGACGTCGGACGTCCACAGCCTGTGGGGCTACTATCTCGCCGCCAGCCTGTTTCTGTTCTGCGGCGGCTTCGTCAATTTCATCATCGCCATCGGCATCGGCTCGCTGATCATCTATGCGCTGATGAACATGGTCGGCTATGCCGGCGTGAAGACCGGCGTCCCCTACCCCGTGCTCGCCCGCGCCTCCTTCGGCATCTGGGGCGCCAACATACCAGCACTGGTGCGCGCCATCGTCGCCTGCTTCTGGTACGGCGCGCAGACGGCGGCGGCGTCTGGAGCCATCGTCGCGCTGCTGATCCGCTCGCAATGGTTCGCCGATTTCAACGCCAACACGCATTTCCTCGGTCATTCCGGCCTGGAAGTGATCTGCTTCGTCGTCATCTGGGCGCTGCAATTGCTGATCATCCAGCGCGGCATGGAGACCGTGCGCCGCTTCCAGGACTGGGCGGGGCCGACCGTCTGGGTGATGATGCTGATCCTGGCGGTCTATCTCTGCGTCAAATCCGGAACCTTCGCCTTTACCAGCGACATCCCGATGGATGTGCTCCTGGAGAAGACCAAAGATGCGGGCGTGCCGGGCACGCCGGGCTCGTGGACGGCACTGTTTGCAGTGGCCGCCATCTGGGTGACCTACTTCTCGGCGCTCTATCTCAACTTCTGCGATTTCGCGCGCTATGCGCCCGACCAGGCGTCGCTGCGCAAAGGCAACATCTGGGGCCTGCCGGTCAACCTGATCCTGTTTTCGCTGGTCGCCGGCGTCACCACCATTGCCGCCTATGACGTCTACCACGAAGTGCTGCTGCACCCCGACCAGATCTCGGCCAAGTTCGACAGCTGGTTCCTGGCCGCACTGGCCGCCCTGACCTTCGCGGTTGCCACCCTTGGCATCAACGTCGTCGCCAACTTCGTCTCGCCTGCCTTCGACTTCTCCAATGTCTTTCCCAGGCAGATCGATTTCAAGAAGGGCGGTTACATCGCCGCCGTCATCGCCTTGGTGCTCTATCCCTTCGCACCATGGGAAGGCGGTGCCGCGCACTTCGTCAACATCATCGGCGCGACGATGGGACCGATCTTCGGCGTGATGATGGTCGACTACTACCTGATCCGCAAAAGCGAGGTCGATGTCGAGGCGCTCTACCGCGAGGATGGCGAATTCCGCTTCCAGGGCGGCTGGCACGTCAATGCCTTCATCGCCGCCGGCATCGGCGCGGTCTTCTCATCGATCCTGCCCAACTTCACCAACTGGCTGCCGTCCTGGTGGGGCGTCTATGGCTGGTTCTTCGGCGTCGCCATCGCCGGCGTCATCTACTACGTGCTGCGCACCGCTGCCGTGGGTGCCGGTGTAAAGACGGCGAAGGCATGAAATGAAGGGAATAGGCAGTAGGGCCTAGGGAATAGGACCTACTGCCTACTGCCTACTGCCTACTGCCAACCATTTCCGCCAGCTTGCGCACCGTGTTCCAATTGCGCGACGTTCCTATCCCCATCCGCTTGTGATTGGCCGCTGCAAGCAGCCGTGAGCTCGGCCTCTCCCGCGAGAATACGAGCCATATGTCGCCACCGACCAAGAGCACCTTTTCATCCTCGGCAGCATGGGCCTGAAGCCCTGATATGGCATCCTCGGCCACAGCTTTGCGCATCACACGCACCGCAACCTGGTCGCCGGCCTCCACCGATTCGGCTGGGAATGGATTGCAGCTTGCGAGTTTCAGCCAGTCTCCGGCGCTACGGACAACGATGTCGACGTGACGGCCAAAAGCCGTTTCGAAGGCAGCCTCCAGCCGGTCTTCGAGTGCTGTGACCGAGGTATCTTCCCACTCGAAGACCAGATTACCCGTCGCCACCAGCGTGCGGACATTCCTGAGGCCGAGGCCTTCCGCCATCGCCTTGAGGTCCGACATGACGACCCGGCGCCCCTCGCCGAAAATGATGCTGTAGAGGAGCGCGACATAGGTCTGCATGAGAGGAGGTCCGCCTGGCGGTGCTAGACCAGGCGCGACTGCTCGACCGCCGCCTCGATGAAGCTGGCAAACAGCGGATGCGGATCGAGCGGCCGGCTCTTCAGCTCGGGATGATACTGGACGCCGATGAACCAGGGATGGTCGGGATATTCGATCGTTTCCGGCAGCACGCCGTCAGGCGACATGCCAGCAAACACCAAGCCGCAATCCTCGAGCCGCTCCTTGTAGTCGATATTGACCTCATAGCGGTGGCGGTGGCGTTCGGAAATCTGGGTGTCGCCATAGATGTCGGCGATCTTGGAGCCCTTGGCGAGCTCGGCCTGATAGGCACCGAGCCGCATCGTGCCGCCGAGATCGCCGGTTTCCCGCCGCTTTTCCAGCATGTTGCCTTTCAGCCATTCGGTCATCAGGCCGACGACCGGCTCCTGGGTTGGGCCGAACTCGGTAGAAGACGCATGCTCGACACCGGCCAGCGAGCGCGCTGCCTCGATGCAAGCCATCTGCATACCGAAGCAGATGCCGAAATACGGCACCTTGCGCTCACGGGCGAACTTTGCCGCCAGGATCTTGCCTTCCGAACCACGCTCGCCGAAGCCGCCGGGAACCAGGATGCCATGCACCTTTTCCAGCCACGGCGTTGGATCTTCCTTTTCGAAGATTTCCGATTCGATCCAGTCGAGCTTGACCTTGACGTGGTTCGCGAGCCCGCCATGCGAAAGCGCCTCGATCAGCGATTTATAGGCGTCCTTGAGCCCGGTGTATTTGCCGACGATGGCAATGGTCACCTCGCCTTCCGGATTGTGGATGCGGTTGGACACCGCTTGCCAGGGTTCCATGCGCGGCTTCGGCGCCGGATCGATGCCGAAGGCGGCCAGCACTTCCGAATCAAGCCCTTCCTTGTGGTAGGCCATCGGCACGTCATAGATGTGCGGCACGTCAAGCGCCTGGATGACGGCGCTTTCCCGGACATTGCAGAACAGCGACAGTTTGCGCCGCTCTTCCTTGGGAATGGCCCGGTCGGCGCGGACCAGCAGGATGTCGGGCGCTATGCCGATGCCGCGCAATTCCTTGACCGAATGCTGGGTCGGCTTGGTTTTCAGCTCACCCGCCGTCGGGATGTAGGGCATCAAGGTCAGATGCACGTAGACGGCATTGTTGCGCGGCAGATCATTGCCGAGCTGGCGGATAGCCTCGAGGAAAGGCATCGCCTCGATGTCGCCAACCGTGCCGCCGATCTCGCAGAGTACGAAATCATAGTCGTCATTGCCGTTGAGGACGAAATTCTTGATCTCGTCGGTGACGTGCGGAATGACCTGCACGGTGGCGCCGAGATAGTCGCCGCGCCGCTCGCGCTCGATGATGTTCTTGTAGATGCGGCCGGTGGTGATGTTGTCCTGCTGATTGGCCGAGCGGCCGGTGAAGCGCTCGTAATGGCCAAGATCGAGATCGGTCTCGGCACCATCATCGGTGACGAACACCTCGCCATGCTGGTACGGCGACATCGTGCCGGGATCGACGTTGAGGTAAGGATCGAGTTTTTTGATGCGTGCGCGATAGCCTCGCGCCTGCAGGAGAGCCCCAAGGGCCGCTGCGGCAATGCCTTTTCCAAGTGAGGAAACCACGCCGCCTGTGATGAATACATATCGCGCCATGGGAGTCATCGCTTAACGCGGCCGGATTGATTCCGCCAGAGAAAAAACCACCGCGAAGGCTTTTTCCCAAGAAGGCGCGAGCCCTTGAGGGCAAGTCAAAACAAAAGGGCCGGCTGAGCCGGCCCTTTCGGCAGGATGATTGAAACGTCAGATGATGACGACTTTGGTGCCGACCCTGACGCGGCTGTAGAGATCCATGACGTGCTCGTTCATCATGCGGAAGCAGCCATTGGAGGCGCTGGTTCCGATCGACTGTGGCGCGATGGTTCCGTGAATACGCAGATGCGTGTCCTTCTTGCCGTCATAGAGATAGATTGCGCGGGCGCCGAGCGGGTTCTGGCCGCCGCCGGGCATGCCGTCCTTGAACCGGCCATAGTGACTGGGCTCGCGCTTCTGCATGTCGAGCGTCGGGATCCAGCGTGGCCATTCCTGCTTGTCGCCGACCGCGACGGTGCCCTTGAACTGCAGGCCTTCGCGGCCGACCGCGATCGCATAACGGCGAGCCGTCGTCGACGATTCGACGAGATAGAGGCGGCGGGCGCTGGTGTCGATGACGATCGTGCCGGCATCGTAGCCGGTGAACTCCACGTCCTGCGGCACGAATTCCGGCTTCACCTTGAACGGCTTCCTGGCGTCCTTCTTGGCGAGAGCCTGATCGAGAGCGCGTGTCTCCGGGAGATATGAAATCGAGGAAGATGAGGACGTGCCGCCAAACAAGCCGGCGAACAGGCCGCCACTTGGCTGATTCTGGCCGACGACCTCACTGCGCAGCTCGCCATTGTTGCCGGTCAAGGCGACATTCATCGCCTCGGCCGGGATCGGCTCCGCCGACTGGATTGGCGTAATCGGTTCAACCGGCTCGATGACCTTGGTCTTCTTGGCCGGCTTGGCGTCAGCCACTTCGGTTGCTTGCGCTTTCTGGCCCTTGCTAGCCAGGAAGGCCTGCCGGTCCGCGTCGGCCCTGGCCTTTGCCGCTTCGCGCATCGCCAGTTTCCTGGCTTCGAGCGCCTTGGCCTTGGCGTCTTCCTTGTCGGCAACGATCTTGGCTTCGATCTTCTTGATCTGGGCGAGATCGTCCGGTGTCGGGTTTTTCTTCCTCTTGAGAAGCTTCAACTGCGTCGCATCGCTCTTGACTGCGACGTTGATGGCGTCGGTTTTTTCTAACGAGACCGACTGTTGCGCGGCCATGTTTGCCGGCATTCCGGCGAAGGCCGGGGAATTCAGGCCGAATGCGGCGCAAAGTCCCAGGAAAATGAAGCTGCGAAGCTGCATGGCGAAGATCCGATCGTTCAATGCTTGTTGCCCACGGCGTCGCCCGGCATCCCCCAAGGACACCGAAAATGCCGCCTGCAATCTATAGTCGAATAAGGGCGGGTGCCTCAAGCGCGAGACCGCGCTGTAACCCGTCGAATCTTCGTGATCGAGCAGCATTTGCCACGACTGTGTTCAAACGATCACAGATTCGCGGCTTTGGAAATGCCGAGGTTACTGGTTCGGAACCTGGGGAGCCGCCGGCGCGGTGTTGGTCGTGCCGTTGGCTGCCGGCAGGGTCGTACCGGCGGCGGGAGCCGTGGCCGGAGCAGCCGGCTTCGCTGCGGCATCGTTGCCCGACGGCGGCGTCGGCTTGGTGCTGCCGGCCGGTGCCGGGGTGGTCGTTCCCGGCAATTGGTTGAGCACGCCCTTGCCGGCGCCATCGGAGGTCGCCGGAACGCGGTCGAGAATGTCGATCGGCTTCTCGCCGTAGCGGGCGATGACCGACAAGGTGAGCGATGTCACGAAGAAGGCAGCGGCCAGGATCGCCGTTGCGCGCGTCAGTGCGTTAGCCGCACCACGCGCTGTCATGAAGCCCGATCCGCCACCAATGCCAAGGCCGCCGCCTTCGGAGCGTTGCAGCAGCACCACGCCGACAAGGGCGAGCACGACCATGAGATGGATGACGATCAGTACGGTTTGCATAGTTTATCCTGGCAAGGCCTTGCCCGGCCGCGGACACGACCGGTGAATTGGAGGCGGCTCAATACAATGCTTTCACGGCATTTCCAAGCCCGTGGCCGGAATATGGGAAGCAACGCGTCCTTTGCAACGAATTTGGACGGGATGAGACCCGTCCAGCATCGCGGATCTCAGCCTGCAATGCTGCGATAGGCTTCCGCGATACCCAGGAAATCAGCCGCTTTCAGGCTGGCGCCGCCGACCAGCGCGCCATCGACATTCCTGACGCCCAGCAGTTCCACTGCGTTGGACGGCTTGACCGAGCCGCCATAGAGAATGCGCACTTTGGCAGCGATGGCGCCGAGTTTTTCCGACAGCTGTTCGCGGATATGCGCATGCGCTTCGGCCACGTCGGCTGCCGTCGGCGTCAACCCGGTGCCGATCGCCCAGACCGGCTCATAGGCAATGACGGTGTTGGATGGCGTGGCACTTGGCGGCACCGAGCCGGCCACCTGGCGCGACAGCACGTCCAGCGTCGCGCCCGCTTCGCGCTGCTGCTGCGTCTCGCCGATGCAAATGATCGCCACGAGCCCGGCGCGCCATGCGGCGGAGGCCTTGGCCTGGACCGTCGCATCGTCCTCGCTGCGTTGTTCGCGGCATTCGGAATGGCCGACAATAACGTGGCTGGCGCCTGCGTCCTTCAGCATTTCCGCCGAGATACAGCCAGTGTAGGCGCCGCTTTCCTTGGGGTGGCAGTCCTCGCCACCGGCATGCACCGGCGTGCGCGACAGAATCTCCGCTGCATGGGAAAGCAGCGTCGCCGGAACGCAGACCAGCGCTTCGGTCTCCGCGTCAAGCCCGCTCATGAACCCGTTGCCGATCATCCTGAGCTCGTTGAGCGAGGCGCTGGTGCCGTTCATTTTCCAGTTGCCGGCGACAAGCGGGCGAATTCCTGGCGTCATGGTCTGCTTCTCCGGGCAATATCAGGCTCTGGCCCTCACTACCAAAATCAGGCCACAAAGCAATCGACAGTGGGCCGGAAGGGCGCTATTGCGCTTGTTTCAGACTCGGCGCATGCGAAAATGCGCATAAATCGGAAGTAACCATGCTTGGTATATTGAGAAGCGCGGCGGGTACCTGGGTCGCGAAGACCTTGCTTTCGCTGCTGGTGGTCAGTTTCGCCGCCTGGGGCATCTCCGGACGGTTGATGGGCGGCTTTGCCGGCCACGATTCGGTGATAACAGCGGGTGGCACCAAAGTATCGATCAACGAGTACCGCCTCGCCTATGATCGCCAGCTTGCCGTGATGTCGCAGCAGTTCGGTCAGCGCCTCACTCACGAACAGGCAAAGGCACTTGGCATCGACAACACGGTGCTGGCGCAGCTCGTTTCCGGTGCTGTTCTCGACGAACAGGCGCGCAAGCTTGGCTTGGGATTTTCCAAGGATAAACTGGCCGAACTGACGCGAGAGGAACCCGCCTTCCAGGGCCCCGGCGGTCAGTTCGACCGCAGGGTCTTCGAGGCGCGGCTTCGCGATCTCGGCATGCGGCCGGAGGACTATTTGAAGAACAAAGCCCAGGTGGCGGTGCGCCAGCAGATCGTCGAGGCGGTCTCGGACGGCCTCAAGGCGCCGGACACGTTCTTCAAGGCTGTGGCGCTCTATCGCGGCGAGGACCGCACCGTCGATTACCTGGCGTTGCCAAAGACGCTCGTCCAGCCGATCGAGGCACCGAGCGACAGCGTGCTGTCGGCCTATTTCGAGGCCAACAAGAAAACCTACGCCGCACCCGAATACCGCAAATTCTCCTATGTCCGCCTCGAGCCGGCGGACATCGCGGATACGACCGCAGTTACCGACCAACAGGTCAGCGACGACTACAACAAGAACAAGGCGCGCTACACCACGCCTGAAATGCGCACCATCGAGCAGCTTGTGTTCAAAACGCCGGATGCGGCCAAGGCCGCGCTCGATTCGCTCAAGGCCGGCGCCACTTTCGAAAAGCTGGTGACCGCCGAAGGCAAGACCCCCGCCGACACGCTGCTTGGCACGCTCGCCAGGGACAAGATCGCCGACAAGGCGGTTGCCGATGCCGCCTTCGCGCTCAACGCCAACGAAGTCAGCCAGGTCGTTCAGGGCACCTTTGGCCCGGTGCTGCTGCGCGTCACCGAGATCAAGCCCGAGGTGGTGAAGCCGCTCACTGAGGTCTCCGACCAGATCAAGAAGGACCTGGCGCTAGGCGAGGCAAACCGCATCCTTTTGGATGTGCACGACAGCTACGAAGACACCCGCGCCTCCGGCAGTTCGCTGGCCGACGCGGCCACCAAGCTGAAGCTGAAGGACGTCACCATCGACGCCATTGATCGCAGTGGCCTCCGGCCGGACGGCTCCATCGTCAAGGACCTGCCGGAATCGCCGGATTTGATCAAGGCCGTGTTTGACGCCGAACCCAACACCGAAAACGAGGCGCTGACCACGGCCGACAACGGCTTCGTCTTCTATGAGGTTGGTTCGGTCACGCCGGCCCGCGACCGGACACTGGATGAGGTCCGCAAGAAAGTCGTCGCCGACTGGACGGCGGCAGAGACGACCAAGCGACTCGCCGCCAAGGCGGGCGAACTTGAAAAGCGGCTCAAGGCTGGTGCGACGCTTGACGTCATCGCCGGCGAGCTCAAGCTGGACAAACAGACCAAGCGCGGCCTGAAGCGTGAAGCCGACGATGCCGATTTCGGCAAGGAGGGCGCGGCCGTCATGTTCGGTGTCGGCGAAGGCGGCACCGGCTTGATCCCCTCGCCCACCGGCGACGGACAGATCCTGTTCAAGGTCGCCGAAGTCTTCGAACCCGCCGGGGCCGATGCCAGCTCGGTGCCTCAGGATGCGCAGAAATCCTTCACTTCCGGCATGTCGGACGATTTGCTCGACCAATTGGTGGCGCAGTTGCAGACGCAGTACGACGTCCGCATCGACCAGGCCGCAGTTGCCCAAGCCTCGACCCGATGAGCGCGCTGAAAACCCATATCGCCAAGGTTGCGGGCGGCACCGCGCTTTCCTTTGAGGAAGCGCGCGAGGCCTTCGACATCATCATGTCTGGCGATGCGACCCCCGGGCAGATCGGCGGCTTCCTGATGGCGCTGCGCGTGCGCGGTGAAACGGTGAGCGAGATTTCGGGCGCTGTCGCCACGATGCGGGCCAAAATGCTTCGCGTCGAGGCGCCCGCCGGCGCGATCGATATCGTCGGCACCGGCGGCGACAATTCCCACAGCGTCAACATTTCGACGGCATCGGCGTTCGTCATCGCCGGCAGTGGCGTTCCAGTCGCCAAGCACGGCAATCGCGGCCTGTCCTCGCTGACCGGCGCTGCCGACGTCCTGATCGCCCTTGGGCTCAAGATTGATATCTCACCGGAAACGATCAGCGGCTGCATCAGGGAGACCGGTCTCGGCTTCATGTTCGCCCCCGCGCACCATCCGGCGATGAAGCATGTCGGCCCGACCCGCGTCGAGCTCGGCACCCGCACCATTTTCAACCTGCTCGGGCCGCTCTCTAATCCGGCGGGCGTAAAGCGGCAGATGGTCGGTGTGTTCCTGCCCGAATGGATCCTGCCGATCGCTGAGACATTGAAGGCGCTGGGCACAGAGCATGCCTGGGTCGTTCATGGCGACGGCTATGACGAAATCACCACCACCGGCGAGACGCAGGTGGCGGAACTGATCGGCGGCGAGATCCGCAGCTTCACGCTGACCCCGGACGAGGTCGGGCTGAAGCGTCACACCAAGGACGAGCTGCGCGGCGGTGACGCCGCCTACAATGCCAAGGCATTGCGCGATATGCTGGGTGGCGCTGCCGGCGCCTATCGCGACACCGTACTGATGAATGCTGGCGCTGGATTGGTGATCGCGGGCAAGGCAACGACGCTTGGTGACGGCATCGCGCTCGCCGCGCAAGCCATCGACAGCGGCCGGGCGCTGCAGGTGCTCGATCATCTGGTCGAAATTTCTAACGGGTGAACCGTGTCTGACATTTTGCGCAAGATCGAAGCCTACAAGCGCGACGAGATCGCCGCCGCCAAGGCACTGATACCGCTGGCCGAGATCAAGGCGCGAGCCAAGGATGCCGACGCACCGCGCGGCTTTCTTGCGGCACTCGAGGCGAAGCGCAGGTCGGGCAACTTTGCCCTGATAGCCGAAATCAAAAAGGCGAGCCCCTCCAAAGGGTTGATCCGGGCCGACTTCGATCCACCGGCGCTGGCGCAGGCCTATGAGAAAGGTGGCGCCGCCTGTCTTTCGGTGTTGACCGATGCGCCGTCCTTCCAGGGTGCGCCGGAATTCCTCACCAAGGCACGGGCAGCCGTCGCCCTGCCCGCGCTACGCAAGGATTTCCTGTTCGACCCCTATCAGGTCTATGAGGCTCGCGCCTGGGGCGCTGATGCTATCCTGATCATCATGGCCAGCGTCGACGACACCCTGGCGAGCGAATTGGAAGCGACCGCATTCGAACTCGGCATGGATGCGCTGATCGAGGTGCATGACGAGGCCGAGACGCTGCGCGCGGTAAAACTCTCGTCGCAGCTGATCGGCATCAACAACCGCAATCTGAGAACGTTCGAAACCAGCCTTAAAACCTCGGAGCGGCTGGCACCGATGGTGCCGGGCGGCCGCTTGCTGGTCAGCGAGAGCGGTATTTTCACCCATGACGACTGCCTCAGGATGCAGAAGACCGGCATCGGCACCTTCCTCGTCGGCGAGAGCCTGATGCGGCAAGAGGATGTCACCGCGGCCACGCGCCTGCTTTTGACGGGCAAGGTATCAGCCGAGGCCGTCTGAGAATGACATCAGCCCTTACCCATCTCGGCGCGCAGGGCGAGGCCAATATGGTCGATGTCGGCGACAAGGAAGAGACGACGCGAACCGCGATCGCCGAAGGCTTTGTTTCGATGCAGCCCGAGACGCTGAAGACCATTCTCGCCGGCAACGCCAAGAAAGGCGATGTGCTCGGCACGGCGCGCATCGCCGGCATTATGGCGGCGAAGAAGACGCATGAGCTGATCCCGCTCTGCCATCCGTTGCTCCTGACCAAGGTTTCCGTCGACATCGAGCCCGACCATGCGCTGCCGGGCCTGAAGGTCACCGCCTTGGCGCGCGTCACCGGCAAGACCGGCGTCGAGATGGAAGCGCTGACCGCCGCGTCCGTGGCCTGCCTGACCATTTACGACATGGCAAAGGCGGTGGACCGCGCCATGGTCATCTCCGGCATCCGATTGGTCGAAAAGACCGGCGGCAAGTCAGGCGACTACAAGGCCACCGAACATGCGGCAGGCGCCTGATGGCGCTGGTTCCGGTCGCGGAAGCACTCGAACGCCTGCTTGATGGTTCAGCCCCCCTGGCCGGCGAAGGTGTCCCTCTGTTCGAGGCCGTGGATCGCGTTCTCGCTGAACCGGTCGTGGCACTTCGCACCCAGCCGCCCTTCAACGCCTCGGCCATGGACGGCTATGCTATCCGCACCGCCGATGTGGCCTCAGTACCGTCGAAACTCTCGGTGATCGGCATGGCGCCGGCCGGGCGTGGCTTTGACGGCACTGTCGGCGAGCGCCAGGCGGTACGCATCTTCACCGGCGCTCCGCTGCCTGACGGCGCCGACACCATCGTCATCCAGGAAAACGTCCGGGATCTCGGCGGCGGCCATATCGAAGTGATCGAACCGACAGCGGAATGGCGCAACATCCGCCGTATCGGCCTCGACTTTTCCAAAGGCGACGTCTTGCTGGAGAAAGGCCGCTTGCTCGACCCGGCGGCGCTTTCGCTGGCCGCGTCGGCCAACCATCCCGTGGTCACAGTGGTCAGGCGGCCGCTAGTCGCCATCATCGCTACCGGAGACGAGTTGCTGCCGCCGGGCAGCGAGCTCGGGCCGGATCAGATCATCTCGTCCAACGCCTATGGTGTTGCTGCCGCTGCGCAATCGGTCGGCGCTCGTGCTCTCGATCTCGGCATTGCCCCCGATCGCAAAGAGGCAATTGCCGCGCTGGTGCACAAAGCCGTCGCGGCCGGTGCGGATGTCATCGTCACGCTTGGCGGCGCCTCGGTCGGCGACCACGACTTGATCCATGACGTGCTGACTGGCGAAGGCATGGCGCTCGGCTTCTGGAAGATCGCCATGCGCCCCGGCAAGCCGCTGATGTTCGGCCGCCTCGGCAACATCAGGTGCATCGGCTTGCCCGGTAACCCGGTGGCCAGCCTGGTCTGCTCGCAATTGTTCCTGAAGCCGCTCCTGGCCAGGCTCGGCGGCCGCAATCATCGTCAGGACATTCGTCCGGCACGATTGGGCGCCGCAATGCCGGCCAACGACCTGCGCCAGGATTATGTGCGGGCGGTGGTCAGGGAAGACGATTCCGGGCTGGTGGCGACGCCGTTCAACATCCAGGATTCCTCGATGCTGAGGATGCTGGCCGACGCCAACGGGTTGATCGTGCGGGCGCCATTTGCCTCTGCATCCGCGACCGGAGACCCTTGCAGGGTCCTGATGTTGCGCTGAAGTAGCGCAATATAACCAACTGATAGAATTACAGAAAATGATCCCTTCTATTCCGAGATCAAGGTCCGCGTCAGCGCATGTGCCGGATCGGCAAGCCCATCGACAACGTCGTAATGATGCCGGTCGGGTTCGACCACCGTGCAGGTCGTGGCGCCAAGACCGGTCCAGATGTTGGCCAGCAGCGCATTCTGGCGCAGGAACTCCGAGCGCTCACCGCCGCCGGCCCAGCAGGTGATGCGAACACCCTCCATGGGGCGCAGCAGCGCCGGGCTTTCCGCCAGGGCTTCAGCCTCATCGATTGCCAGAGCCGCGTTCATGCCTATGCGCATCAGCGGGCGCAGGTCATGCAGGCCTGAAATCGAGACGACGTGGCGTATGCGCTTTGCCACATCGGCGGCCAGAAACGTTGACGTTGTCACCATGCGGCTGGCGAGATGTCCGCCGGCCGAATGTCCGGTCAGCATCAACGGTCCCCCGACCATCGCCGCCGCCGTGTCGATCGCCGCGCCAATTTCGCGGACAATGCCGGCGATACGGATGTCCGGGCACAGCGTGTAGGACGGCATCGCCACGGCGAAGCCGTTGCTGACCGCGCCTTTGGCCAGGTGTGACCAGGTGCTCTTGTCGGACTCCAGCCAGTAACCGCCATGGATGAAGACGACGAGCCCCTTGGGAGCCGTCGCCGGAAGGAAAAGATCGAGCCGATTGCGCGGTCGGTCGCCATAGGCGATGTCGATGCGTGCCCGGCCCTGCGCCGACAGCGCGTCACGAAAGGCTTGCGCCGGTTCTGCCCACGCGGCCGGCCAACGGTTGCTGCCGGCGATGTTCGCGCCATTGGCATAGGCATTGTTCCAATCGGCAATGCGATGTCCAGGCATCGGCACCCTCCCCAAAGCGCGTCCGTTTCAGCGCCAGCAATCGCCGCCACCATGCCATGCATCGACGTTCCAGGCAAAAACATTTTAGGCTTGAAACAAATTTCGACTGGTGCGATCCTGCCCCACGAACAGCGACAATGGGAGGTCTGCTGTGCTGTCCAAACCTGCGGATGGCCACCTTTGCCGGTGGTGTCTCGAACAGACGTAGCTGGCTGCACGAAGCCTCTCGCGAAAAGATGGGAACTTCAGATCCACCACCTCGGACAGATGCTTCGCGCACTGGCCAGGCAGCAGATGGGATGGCGGCGACATGCTTGGGCCTTCAGCGCATATCGACACTTTCACGCGCGATCATCTGCCGCCGCCGGATCAATGGCCTGATATCCTGCTCGACGGCTTCGACTATCCGGAACGCCTCAACGCCGGTGTCGAATTGACGGACAGGCTGGTCGAGAAGGGCCTTGGCGATCACACCGCCCTGATCGGCAATGGCCGCCGCCGCACCTACAAGGAACTGTCCGACTGGACGAACAGGCTCGCCCACGCGCTGGTCGAGAATTACGGCGTCAAGCCGGGCAACCGGGTGCTGATCCGCTCCGCCAACAACCCCGCAATGGTCGCCTGCTGGCTGGCCGCCACCAAGGTCGGCGCCGTGGTCGTCAACACCATGCCGATGCTGCGTGCCGGCGAACTCACCAAGATCGTCGAAAAGGCGGAGATCACGATTGCCCTTTGCGACACCAGGCTGATGGACGAGATGACCGCCTGCGCCAAGAACAGCGCGTTCCTCAAGCAGGTCATCGGCTTCGATGGCACCGCCAACCATGATGCCGAACTCGATCGTGCTGCCCTCGACAAGCCGGTCACCTTCACCGCCGTCAACACCGGCCGCGACGATGTCGCCCTGCTCGGCTTCACCTCGGGCACGACGGGCGTGCCGAAGGCGACGATGCATTTCCACCGCGACCTGCTGATCATCGCCGACGCCTACGCCCGCGAGATTCTGCAGGTGACGCCGGACGACATCTTTGTCGGCTCGCCGCCACTCGCCTTCACCTTCGGCCTTGGCGGGCTCGCCATCTTTCCCCTGCGCTTCGGTGCCGCGGCAACGCTGCTGGAACAGGCGACGCCGCCCAACATGATCCACATCATCGAGACCTACAAAGCGACCATCTCCTTCACCGCGCCGACCGCCTATCGCGCGATGCTGAAGGCCATGGATGAAGGGGCAGACCTGTCATCGCTGCGCGTTGCCGTTTCGGCGGGCGAAACATTGCCCGCTCCGGTCTTTGAAGAGTGGACGAAAAAGACCGGTAAGCCGATCCTCGACGGCATCGGCGCCACTGAAATGCTGCACATCTTCATCACCAACCGCTTTGACGACATGAAGCCTGCTTCCACAGGTAAACCGGTCGGCGGCTACGAGGCGCGCATCGTCGACGACGCGATGCGCGAGGTGCCGCGCGGCGAGACCGGACGGCTGGCAGTGCGCGGCCCGACCGGCTGCCGCTACATGGCCGACGACAGGCAGAAGGAGTATGTGCGCGACGGCTGGAACCTCACCGGCGACACTTTTACCCAGGACGAGGACGGTTTCTTCCATTTCGCCGCGCGCTCCGACGACATGATCGTCAGCGCCGGCTACAACATCGCCGGGCCCGAGGTCGAGGCAGCACTGCTGTCGCATCCCGATGTCGCCGAATGCGCTGTGATCGGCGCCAGGGACGCCGAACGCGGCGAGATCGTCGAGGCGCATGTCGTGCTGGTGCCAGGTGTTTCGCCCGACGCGCTGACCATCAAGCGCCTGCAGGACCACGTCAAGGCAACCATTGCGCCCTACAAATATCCGCGCTCGGTCAAATTCATCGCCGCCCTTCCCAAGACGCAGACCGGCAAGATCCAGCGCTTCCGGCTGCGCATGGAGAAAATCAATTGAGCGAGCCCTACGATCCGGCGTCCGAAGGCGCGCAGATGTCGTTCAAGGAGCGCATGTCCTACAGCGACTATCTGCATCTGGAAAAAGTGCTGGAGGCGCAGACGCCGCTATCTTCGGCGCATGACGAGATGCTGTTCATCATCCAGCACCAGACCTCCGAACTCTGGATGAAGCTCGCTTTGCACGAGATTGGTGCCGCGATCCGCTCCATCCGCGCCGATCGGCTCGAGCCTAGCTTCAAGATGCTGTCGCGCGTCGCCCGCATTTTCGAGCAGCTCAACAACGCCTGGGACGTGCTGCGCACCATGACCCCCAGCGAATACACCGAGTTCCGCGACGCGCTCGGCCAATCCTCGGGCTTCCAGTCCTGGCAGTATCGCGCCATCGAATTCATGGCCGGCAACCGCAACCTTGCGATGCTTGGCCCCCACAAGCACCGGCCGGACCTCAGCGGCAAGCTGGAAGCGATCCTCGCCGAGCCGTCGCTCTACGACGAAACTTTGCTGCTTCTGGCGCGCAACGGGTTCGACATCGGCGCCGACGCCAAGCGCACCGACTGGCGCGAAACCCGCACCGAGAATGAAGAGGTCCTGGTCGCCTGGCAGACCGTCTACCGCGATCCGCAGCGCTATTGGATGTTTTACGAACTGGCCGAGAAACTGGTCGATTTCGAGGACTATTTCCGTCGCTGGCGCTTCAACCATGTCACCACGGTTGAACGCATCATCGGCATGAAACGCGGCACCGGCGGCACGTCAGGCGCGTCCTATCTGAAGAAGATGCTTGAGGTCGTGCTGTTTCCCGAGCTCTGGACGGTCCGCACCCGGCTCTGAAATCATCGATCGAGAACAATGGCACCGGGCGGATGTCATAGTGGCAGGGATCCGTCGCGAATAAGCAAGGACTGAATGACCATGAGTGGAATTCCTGATCTCGCTGCAATCGAAGCAATGGATGCCGCGGATCCGTTGCGAGCGATGCGCGATTGTTTCATTCTGCCCGATGGGGTGATCTATCTCGACGGCAATTCACTTGGCGCGGCGTCCCACGCCGTCTTCGGCGAACTGCAGAAAGCAGCAACCCAGGAATGGGCCCAGGATCTCATCCGAGCCTGGAACACAGCCGGATGGTTCGAGATGCCACTGGAGCTCGGCGATCAACTTGGACGCCTGATCGGAGCCGCCGCCGGCCAGACCGTGGTCTGCGACACGACGTCGATCAACATCTACAAGGTGCTGCATGCGGCGCTGAACATGCGGCCAGGCCGGCCGGTCATCGTCGCCGAGGGCGACAGTTTTCCCACCGATCTGTACATCGCCGAAGGCGTCGCCTCGACCCGAGAGGGCATCTTGCTGCGGCTGGCTGGCGTCGACGCGCCAACCATCGAAGAGCTGATCGACGAAAACGTAGCAGTGGTGCTGGTCAATCACGTCAACTACAAATCGGGTGAACTGCGCGACATGGCGGCGCTGACGCGCAAGGCTCATGCCGCCGGAGCGCTGATCATTTGGGATTTGTGCCATACCGCAGGCGCTCTACCCGTCGAACTCGACCGTGCGAATGCCGATTTCGCCATCGGCTGCACGTATAAGTATCTCAACGGCGGTCCTGGCGCACCGGCCTTTATCTACGCCGCGCAACGTCATCATGGCGATATCAGCCAACCGCTCAGCGGCTGGTGGGGGCATGCCCGCCCCTTTGCGTTTGAACGCGGTTACGTCGCAGGAACCGGCATTCGCCGCTTTCTCTGCGGCACGCAGCCCGTCCTGTCGATGCGGGCGCTCAAGGGTGCGCTCGCCATCTGGGACGATGTCGACATGGATGCGTTGCGGAAGAAGAGCGTCGCACTGACCGAATTGTTCATCCAACTCGTCGAAGCGAAGTGCGGCGCCTATGGTCTCACGCTGGAAACCATCCGCGACGCGACCAAGCGTGGCAGTCAGGTGTCGTTCCTTCACGATCACGGCTATCAGGTCATGCGAGCCTTGATTGAGCGCGGTGTGATCGGCGACTTCCGCGCGCCGTCCACCATCCGTTTCGGATTTACGCCGCTCTACGTCGCCTACAAGGATGTGTGGCTGGCGGTTGAGGTCCTGCAAGACATTCTACGCGCCGGCGCATGGAAGGATCCGCGTTTCGCCGTCAAGGAGTCCGTCACCTGAAGCGGCGATCCTAGCGATCGGTTGTCACCGGCCGTATAACGAGCAGCGAGTTTCCAGTTCACAAATGGGTAGCCTCTCGGTCGAGGCGCTAATGGTCGCGGACAAGCCAGAGGTTGGCATTTTGGCTTCGTTTCGTTCACGGCAAACGAGCGTCCTCAAAACTGTATATGCGTGGCATGGAACTCTGTAGCCGACTGATGCCAAGCCAAGCCGCCGGATAGGCCACAAGCCATTAACCAAAGCGATTTCAATGGTCGCCAACATGCGGCGACAGGGTTGACGCGTCAGTCATTGCCGCAGCCGCCTGCCAAATAATTTCAGACGCGTTAACAAATTCACTAAACTTTAAACGGTTGCAGAACACAACTGGAACAGATAGTGTTTGTTCTGGGTTTGTTTTTCGATTCTGGTTCAAACCCTTCGTTCAATGCCTTGGGGGCCGCCATGCTGACGCGCAAGCAACATGAACTCTTGATGTTCATTCATGAACGGCTGAAGGAAAGCGGTATCCCGCCGTCCTTCGACGAGATGAAGGAAGCGCTCGATCTCGCCTCCAAGTCAGGCATCCATCGCCTGATCACGGCACTGGAGGAACGCGGCTTTATCAGGCGGCTGCCCAACCGGGCACGCGCGCTGGAGGTGCTGCGGCTGCCGGATTCAATCGCGCCGGGTCTCAACGCGGCCAAGAAATTCTCGCCAAGCGTCATCCAGGGCAGTCTTGGTCAAGGCGGCCTTGGCCGCCAACTCAAGCCTGCAACGCCATCGCGCCTGCCCGCTGCCGGTAATGATGACGACGTGGTTTCGGCGGTGTCGATCCCTGTGATGGGCCGTATCGCCGCCGGTGTGCCCATCGATGCCATTCAGCATCAGACGCATTCCATTTCGGTGCCGCCGGACATGATCATGGGCGGCGAACATTATGCGCTGGAGGTCAAGGGCGACTCGATGATCGAGGCCGGCATCTTCGACGGTGACACCGTCATCATCCGCAATGCCGATACCGCCCAGCCTGGCGAGATCATCGTGGCGCTGGTGGATGAGGAGGAAGCGACGCTGAAGCGGTTCCGCCGCAAGGGTGACTCGATCGCCCTTGAAGCCGCCAATCCGGCCTATGAAACGCGTATTTTCGGACCGGACAGGGTCAAGGTGCAAGGCAAGCTGGTCGGGCTGATCCGGCGCTACTGAAGCGGTGGCGGTTTAACGGTTGGCTTTTCGGGTTTCTTGTAAGGTGGCAGGCCCCTCGCCTCACGCGAGAATTTGCGTTGCGCGTGCCAGGGTCGGTACGGGCTGTCCACGGCGAAGCTGACGGTTGCCGGCGTGATCGCCGATTGGCGATCGAAAAAGACGGCCGCGCTGCCTTTGCGGGCAAGCTGCCGCTTGGTGATGACGAGAACCAGCGGGTTGTGACAGGCATCATAGCCGGTTGCGTCGTTGACGATGATCAAGTCGGCGAAGCCGCAGGCCTTCCAGGTGTCCTTGCGGTCTTCGACATAGGCAATGATCGCACCGGATGTGTGCTTGGCCAGACAAACGCCTGAAGTGCAATAGAACGGCGCTCCTGGCGGCAGTTCCGTGGCATCCGCGATCTCGAATTGTCCGTCACCTCTGGTGAAGGTTTCCGGCGCGACGATGGTTTCGGATGTCAGAGCGCGTTTCCAGTTGTCGACCATGAATTCGTTTGGACGCGCGCGGCTGACGGCGAGTTCGCCGCCCCCGATCGGCATCGCAACCAGCCTGGCGTCCTCCGAGATCAACACATCCGGCGTTCGCGTGTCCGGGATGGTCAGCACACTGGCAAGCACGAAGGGAACCGCGGCAAGCCGAAGCCATGTCGTCGCCGTGGTCGCAATCACTAGGGCAATCGTCACCAGCAAGACGGACTGTTGGGAAATCAGGCCCGACCGCATCGACCGGAGAGCGCTCCGATATCCAGGCCGAGATGGCGATCATTGCGGTCAGGCCCTTGCCCATCAAATAGAGGGCAGGCCAATCCAGCCCAAATGGCATCAACAGCGCGCTGGCCACAGCCAGAAACATCACCACTGATACAATCGGCATGATGGCCAGATTGGCGATCAGGCTGAGCGGCGACACGCGCTGGAAATGCCAGATGGCAAACAGCGCCGTGGCACTGCCGGCGATGATGGAGGTCATGGCCAGCCCGCCTGTCGCCAGCAGAAATTTTCGCGCCAGAAAGCCGGGCAAGGATCGCTTTGGCGGCGGCGGTCTGGATTTTCCCGCACGATGATCCGCCCAACCCGCATAGGCGCCGACCAGCGCAGCCGTCGCCGCAAAGGACATCTGAAAACTTGGGCCCACCACCTCATGCGGCGATACCACAATGACGGCGATCGCCGAGATCGCCAGATTGCGCATGGTCAGCGCCGCCCGATCGAACAGCACTGCAATCAGCATCACCGCCAGCATGATGAAGCTGCGCTCGGCGGCAACGACGACGCCCGAAATGATGAGATAGGCGGCGATTGAGACCAGCGCTGCGGCGGCCGCGTATTTCTTCACCGGCCGGCGCGCGGAAAAATCTGGAAACAGCGCGAAGGCGCCGCGCAGCAGGCCCATGATGGTGCCGGCGACCAGCGCCATGTGCAGTCCTGAAATAGAGATGATGTGATAAATGCCGGTGCGCCGCATCGCTTCGTTGATTTCATCGGGAATGCCGGCACGAACGCCGACGATCAGCGCCGCCGCGATCTCGCCTTCGGCGCCGCTGACCGTGCCCCTGATATGATCGGCGATGGCTTCACGGGCATTTTCTATTCCTGAGGAAAGACGGGCCGAGATCGGCATGTCACCGTCGCTGGCCGATACAATTTTTGGATTGCCGAGAAAAAAGCCGCTGCCGCCGATGCCGGCGAAATAGCTGTCGAAGGAGAAGTCGTAGCTCTCCGGCCGCACCGGACCGGTTGGCGGCAACAGTTTGGCATAGCCGGTGATGAGTGAGCCCGCGGTCATCTCTGGCGGTATCTTGCGCGCCGAAAGCCGTACCCTTTCCGGCATGTAGCGCAGTTTCGGCCGGGCGGTCGCTGTCACGTCGATGGTCAGCCGGATGCGGCCAGTTTCCATTTGCTCGAGCGAGACCACACGCCCGGTCAGTTGTGTCGAGATTTCAGAACCGAGCATCTGCGTTCCGACCCGCCATGTCTCGACCTTGCCTGCGAGCAAACCCAGAGCGCACAGCAGCGCCGCCATGAAGCACAGATGGGTTTTCGGCCAGGAACGCGAGACAAGCGCACATATCCCCGTCAGCACGACGACCGCGATGAGCCTTGGGAAATCAGGCTCCGCGGCCAGCGAGAAATAGCCGACCGCCCCAACCGCCAGGCAGACCGGCACCAGCAGGAAGGCAATGCCCCGATCAAGCTCCATCTCCGCCGCAGTCGCCGCGCTACGACGCAGGCGCGGCAAAGAAACCTGGCCAAGTTGCCGACGGACCCGCACAATCCTGCCGTCGGCGGGCGAGACTGGCGCTGGAATATCCGCCTGAAAGGGTTGATTGCCAGGACCTGGAATGACAGGTGGTGGCGGCGGCGAGGCCGGCAAAGGCATCGCAAACAGGGATCGTTCGCTGACGCCGACATTAGCGTCCTCGCCCTGATCCAAGCTCCGGCCTCGTCCAGCCATCGGGTCTGCCCCTTGCACCCCTGACGCCCTATGCTACATGAACGCGCAAAGCGCGAAAGTCCGCGCACCGACACCCCGTTTCAGACGTTTCCCGAGAGTTCCATGTCCGACAAGGTCGTTACCCGTTTTGCCCCCTCGCCCACCGGCTACCTGCACATCGGTGGCGCGCGCACGGCGCTGTTCAACTGGCTGTACGCAAAGCACACCGACGGCACGATGGTGCTGCGCATCGAGGATACCGACCGCGAACGATTCAACGAGGCGGCGACCCAGGCCATTCTGGATGGGTTGACTTGGCTCGGGCTTTCCTGGGACGGCGAGGCCATATCGCAGTTCGAGCGCGCACCGCGCCACCGCGAGGTCGCCGAGGAACTCGTGCGCCTGGGCAAGGCCTATTACAGCTACGAGACACCAGCCGAACTCGAGGCGATGCGCGAGGCGGCACGCGCCAAGGGCCTGCCGCCGCGCTATGATGGCCAGTGGCGCGATCGCGATCCATCCGAGGCACCTCCCGGCGTCAAGGGCGCGATCCGCATCAAGGCGCCGACCGAGGGCGAGACGGTCGTGCACGACCGCGTCCAGGGCGAGGTGCGCTTTCCCAACAAGGATCTCGACGATTTCATCATCCTGCGCTCGGACGGCAACCCGACCTACATGCATGCCGTCGTCGTCGACGATCACGATATGGGTGTCACGCACATCATCCGTGGCGACGACCACCTGACCAATGCCGCCCGCCAGACCGTGATCTACAACGCCATGGGCTGGGACGTGCCGTCGATGTCGCACATCCCGCTGATCCACGGTGCCGATGGCGCGAAACTGTCGAAGCGGCATGGCGCGCTCGGCGTCGAGGCCTATCGCGCCATGGGCTACCTGCCTGAGGCGCTGCTCAACTACCTGGCGCGCCTCGGCTGGAGCCATGGCGATGACGAGATCATGTCGATCAAGGACATGATCTCGTGGTTCGACATCGGTGACGTCAACAAGGGCGCGGCCCGCTTCGATTTCGCCAAGCTGGAGGCGATCAACGGCGCGCATATGCGCCGCATGGCCGACCCCGAGCTGTTCGACATCTTCATCGCCACCTTGCCCTATCTCGAGGGCGGTCCGGCGATGGCCGCGCGTCTTGACGATCGCAACAAGGCGCAGTTGCTGGCAGCCCTTCCGGGGCTGAAGGAGCGCGCCAAGACACTGGTCGAGCTCGTCGACGGCGCCGCCTTCCTGTTTGCCACGCGGCCGCTGCCGATCGACGACAAGGCTGCACTCCTGCTCAATGACGATGCCCGCAAGATCCTGCGTGGCGCTCACGAAGCTTTGAACGCGCTTACAAGTGACTGGACGGCTGCCGCGGCCGAGGCTGCGATCCGCGAGGTTGCACTGGCTGGCGGCCACAAGCTCGGCGCCGTGGCCCAACCTTTAAGGGCCGCGCTGACCGGCAAGAGCACCTCGCCGGGTGTGTTCGACGTGCTTGCCGTGCTCGGGCGCGAGGAGAGCCTGGCGCGCATAGCGGATCAAATCGATTAGGAGCAAACTGGCCCAAGAAGATTGGCATTGAAAGGCGCGTTTCGCAGTGCAACATTAGGCCTTGGCCCAATCTGGCACGCACCTCCTGAAATGCGGTGGCGAATATGCGCATTGCGGTGATTTCGACGTGTCGCTCTGCGGAATTTGCCCTTGCCGGCATGAGGAAACAAGAAGGAGTTTGCAATGACCGAAGCTGCGAAAAAACTGGATGTGGGCGGCCATGAGGCTACGGCAACGCTTGAGTTCGCCGGCAAGACTCACGAGTTCAAGGTGCGAAGCGGCTCCGTCGGGCCCGACGTCATCGACATTGCCTCGCTCTACAGCACGACCGGCGCCTTCACCTACGATCCCGGCTTCACCTCGACCGCAAGCTGCGAGTCCGAAATCACCTTCATCGATGGCGATGCGGGTATTCTTCTCCATCGCGGCTACCCGATCGACCAGCTGGCCGAGCACGGCGACTTCCTCGAAGTCTGCTATCTCCTGCTCTATGGCGAACTGCCGACCAAGGCGCAGAAGGACGATTTCGATTACCGCGTGACGCGCCACACCATGGTGCACGAGCAGATGTCGCGTTTCTTCACCGGCTTCCGCCGCGACGCACACCCGATGGCGGTGATGTGCGGCGTGGTCGGCGCGCTGTCGGCCTTCTATCACGACTCCACCGACATCTCCGATCCCTACCAGCGCATGGTCGCGTCCATGCGGCTGATCGCCAAGATGCCGACGATCGCGGCCATGGCCTACAAATACCACATCGGCCAGCCCTTCATTTACCCGAAGAACGAGCTGAACTTCGCCGCCAACTTCCTGCATATGTGCTTCGCCGTGCCGTGCGAGGAGTACAAGATCAACCCGGTGCTGGCGCGCGCCATGGAACGCATCTTCATCCTGCACGCCGATCACGAGCAGAACGCCTCGACCTCGACCGTTCGTCTCGCCGGCTCGTCGGGCGCCAACCCGTTCGCCTGCATCGCCGCCGGCATCGCTTGCCTCTGGGGCCCGGCGCATGGCGGCGCCAATGAAGCGGCGCTGAACATGCTGGGCGAGATCGGCCATGTCGATCACATCCCGGAATTCATTGCCCGTGCCAAGGACAAGAACGACCCGTTCAGGCTGATGGGCTTCGGCCACCGCGTCTACAAGAACTATGATCCCCGTGCGAAAATCATGCAGAAGACCGCGCATGAGGTGCTGGGCGAGCTCGGCATCAAGGACGATCCGCTGCTCGACATCGCCATGGAACTGGAAAAGATCGCGCTGACCGATCCTTATTTCATCGAGAAGAAGCTCTACCCGAACGTCGACTTCTATTCCGGCATCACGCTGAAGGCGCTGGGCTTCCCCACCACCATGTTCACCGTGCTGTTCGCGGTCGCCCGCACCGTCGGCTGGATCGCGCAGTGGAAGGAGATGATCGAGGATCCGCGCCAGAAGATCGGCCGCCCGCGCCAGCTCTACACCGGTGCGCCGGAGCGTGACTACGTGCCGATCGCCAAGCGCTGACCGAAGCTATCTGATCGAAAAAAGGCGCCTCTCAGGGCGCCTTTTTTATTTGGCGCAGCACCACGCCCGCCGCGATCTCGCCAGATGGCTTGTCGGTCGCCATGCGCCTTGCGATTTCGGCAAAGCCTTGCTTCTGCCAGGCACGCATGCCGCTGTCGGCGAACAATGCTTCCATCTGCCGGGCCAGATTGTTCGGCTTGACGTACTCATTGTAGAACTCGGGAATGAGCGCACGATCGGCGATCAAATTGGGCAGCAGCGCCGACCAGACCGAGACGAAATAGGGGGCGATGGCCCGTGCGATAGGGTCCAGCCTGTAGCAGGACACCATCGGAACGCCCGACAGCGCCAACTCCAGAGAGACGGTACCGGACGAAATCAGCGCGGCATCGGCCTTGCCGAAGGCCTGCCATTTGCGCTGGGGATCGACGATGATTTCGGGCTTTTCGTCCCATCGGGTGACGCCAGCATGGACGAGCTCCGCGACATGCGGCACTGTCGGCAGCATCAGCCGAAGGCGATGGCCGCGAGCCTTCAGCATCGACACCGTCTCGCCAAACGGCTCCAGCAGACGTCGCACCTCGCTGCGCCGTGAACCGGGCAGCACCAGCAACGTCTTGACGCGATCCGCGGAGAGGTCGCGCGGCAGGTCTTGCGCCTTCGCCGCCGCCAGAACGCCCACATCATGGGTCAGGCGATGCCCGACATAAGTGCCGGGCGGACCACCAAGCCGCTCCAGTTCCTTGACCTCGAACGGCAGGATGCAGAGGATATGGTCGACATAGGGTTTCATTGCCGCCGCCCTGCCCGGCCGCCACGCCCATACACTCGGGCAGACATAGTGGATGATCGGGATCGACGGATTGGCCGCGCGCACTTTCCTGGCCACGCGCAGCGAAAAATCGGGGCTGTCGATGGTGACGAGGCAGTCCGGCTTTTCCTGAGCAACGGTCTTGGCCAGCTGGTTGATCCGCTGCATCAGCCGTGGCAGATCGCGCAGGACGGCGGTGAACCCCATGAGTGCGATCTCGCCGGCATCGAATGGCGATACCAGGCCCAGAGCCTGCAGATGGCGGCCACCCAGTCCGAGGAGTTGCACATCGCGACCGGTCGCATGTTTCAGCGAATGCACGATGTCGGCGCCGAGTACGTCTCCGGACTCTTCGCCGGCGACGATGGCAATCCTCAGTGGCCTGTCACTAACCATTAGCCGGCTCCACAGCAGGCAGACCGACGATGAAGAGGCCAAGTGCATTGGCCCGGGCGATGGTCGCAGGGCCTTCCAGAACCAGTGAACGTCCTGCCTCGACGGCAATGCCGGCCAATCCAGCCGCATGCGCCGCTTCCACCGTCTGCGGGCCAATTGAAGGAAGATCCGCGCGCAGCTCCTGACCGGGCTTGGCGCATTTGACGAGAACGCCACGGGTCTTGCCCGCGATGCGGCCGTGGCCGCGCAACAGCTTCGCCCGGTCGAGCAATCCAGCCGTCCCTTCAATGCCTTCCAGCGCGATGACGCGGCCACCGATCGCTATCGCCGCCTGGCCGATATCCAGCGCCCCGATGGCCTTCGCCGCGGCGAGCCCCGCTTCGATATCGTGCCGATCCGAATCCCTGGGTGCTGCTTTCGTCAACACGCCTTCGGCGGCAACAAGGGTCGGAACGATTTCGTGGGCGCCGACGACCTTTATTCCACGCGCCTCAAGGCCTCGCGCCAGCACCTTCAGCAGGCCGTCGTCGCCGCGCGCGAGTGCCATCACAACAAGCGGTATGACCGCAAGCAGGCTGAGGCTGGGGCGCAGATGTGTCAGTCTGGGTCTGCGCCTGATCTCACCCGCGAGCACCAGGTGGGTGATCCTGTGGCGCCTGAGCAAGGGGAGCAGTGAGCCGATGGCCTCCAGGGCAAGGGTCTCATGCTCATACTGGCGCAATTCGACCAGCCGGTCGGCCTCACCTTCCATGAGAATGATGAAGGGCGGGTAGCCCTGCCCGACCGAGCCTGCCGCGACTTCGACCGGCAGACTGCCGCCACCGGCGATGATGCCGACCTTGGCATCAGGCGAAAGATCGAGACCCCTCGCGACGACCTCAGTCTTCGTCATCGACGTCGTCGCCATCGCCGCCCCTGAGCGACGGCACGGCATAGTGCCGCTTGCCGCGGCTGGAGATGAAATCGATGATCTTCATGGCTGTCGGCGACGAGGCGAATTCCGCCTTGGCCAGCTCGACATTCTCGGCAACCGTGCGGGAACGATCGAAAATCGTCCTGTAGGCTTTGCGCAGCAGGTAGATTTCCGCGCGCGGCAGGCCGGCCCGCTTCAGGCCAATGATATTCAGGCCGCGCAGGCTGGCGCGGTTGCCGACGGCAATGGCATAGGGGATGACATCGCCGACAAACGCCGAGCATCCGCCGAGGAAAGCATTGTCGCCGACGCGCACGAATTGATGAACGGCGCTGAGGCCGCCAATATAGACGTTGTTGCCGACCTCGCAGTGGCCGCCCAGCGTCGCGCCATTGGCAAAGGTGGCATTGTTGCCGACAACGCAATCATGGGCGATGTGGGCGTAGGCGAGGAAATTGCCGTTGTCGCCGACCGTAGTTTCGCCGCGGCTGGTATCGGTACCGACATGCATGGTGACGCCTTCGCGGATGGTGCAATTGGCGCCGATGACCAGCGTGGTGCGACCGCCCTTGTGCTTGGTGTTCTGCGGCGGCGCGCCCAATGTCGCCATCGGATAGACCTTGGTCGACGCCCCGATGGTCGTCGCGCCCATCACCGAGACGTGGCTGACCAGTTCGACACCGTCGCCGATCATGGCATCGGCGCTGATGTGGCAAAACGGCCCTATACGGACACCCTGGCCAATTTTGGCGCCTTCTTCCACGACGGAGGAAGGATGGATTGAATTCTTGATTGTCATAAGCACCCGATCGTCAGTCGCCGGTGACCATCATGGCTGAAATCTCGGCCTCGGCCACCTTGGTACCCTCGACCATGGCTTCGCAGGCGAATTTGAGCAGGTTGCCGCGCTTCTTGATTTTCTTGACGTGGATCTTCAACTGGTCGCCAGGAACGACCGGTTTGCGGAATTTGGCGTTGTCGATGGTCAGGAAATAGACCAGCGACGGCTTCGACGCCCCAAGGCTGCGGATGCAGATGGCGCCGGCCGTCTGTGCCATGGCCTCCACGATCAGCACGCCCGGCATGACCGGCTGCTCAGGGAAATGGCCCTGAAAATGTGGCTCGTTGATGGTAACGTTCTTGATGCCGATGGCCGAATTATCGCCATCGATGTCGACAATGCGGTCGATCATCAGGAAGGGATAGCGATGCGGCAGGAGCTTCATCAGCCCCATAATGTCGACCGCTTCCAGCGTCATCGCCGCCACCATATCAGCCATTTCCGTTGCCCTGCTTGCGTGCCCTGGCCATCGTGCGCAACATGGCTATCTCCCGCATCGCTTCCGCCATCGGCTGTGCCGGATAACCACCCCAGATCTCGCCGGCAGGGACATTGCTCATAAATCCACTTCTGGCGGCAAGCTTGGCCCCAGACCCGATGGTGAGGTGATCCGCAAGCCCGACGCCGCCGCCCATGGTGACATTGTCACCCACGACCACGGAACCCGAAATACCCGAAAGTCCAGCTATTATGCAATTGCGCCCGATGCGAACGTTATGGGCGATCTGCACGAGATTGTCGATCTTGGTGCCCTGGCCGATGGTCGTATCGGACATGGCACCGCGATCGACCGTCGTGTTGGAGCCGATTTCGACATCGTCCTGGATGACGACCCGTCCGATCTGGGGAACGCGTTCCGGCCCCTTGGCGCCGCCAACAAAGCCAAAGCCATCCTGGCCGATCCTGGCGCCGCCATGGATGATGACGCGGTTGCCGATCAGCGCATATTGGATACTGGTGCCTGGGCCGATGTAACCGTCGCGGCCGATCTGGCAGTACTGTCCAATGACCGCGTTTGGCGCGATGACGGTGCCGCTGCCGATCGAAGCCCCAGGCCCGATGACCACGCCGGCCTCGATGATGGCGCCGGCTTCGACATGCGCGGTCGGATGGACATGGGCATGCGGCGAAACACCGGTCTCACCGGTCATTGGTCCCGGCGTGGCTGCCGCGGGGAACAGCAGTCGACCGA
The DNA here is from genome assembly GCF_000472785.1 of Mesorhizobium loti CJ3sym. GTDB lineage: Bacteria > Pseudomonadota > Alphaproteobacteria > Rhizobiales > Rhizobiaceae > Mesorhizobium > Mesorhizobium loti_E. Next base: position 258,009 of record NZ_AXAL01000007.1, on the reverse strand, counting down.
TCAGCGCGAAGGCCTGTTGCGGCCGTGGATGGGTCAGGACGGCAACGCCCGCCGGAGCCTTGCTGGCGAATTCGGTCGGGCAAAGGACCGCGGCTGCCCGCAGGGACGGCATCAACGCGGAGTTGCGCTTGCCATCGACGAAGACCAGCGCATTGGCACCGCCCTCGCTCGCCGGTGCGAGCGCCTCGATAAATATGTTGGAATGGCCGGAATCGACAAGCACCGAGCCGGTCAGATTCGCGACTTCGGCCGCCGTAAACCGGCGTGATGGCGCGAAGAACACCGGATCGGTCATTCCAGAAGCTATATCCAGCTAGGTCGGAACATTTCTCCCGGATCCAGAAAATCCGGGAGCATCGTTGGCCGCCGATCAGAAGCGGGTCGATATGCCGAAGTTGAATTCCTGCACGTCGTCGTGAGCTTGCTTCTTGACCGGGATCGCATAGTCGATACGGATCGGGCCAAACGGCGAGGCCCACATCAGGCCAAGACCGACAGAGGCGCGCAACTCCAAGTTCGTTGACTCCTGAGCAACGCTCGTAACCTGGCTGCCATAGAGAGTGGCCGCGTCAGCAAACACAGCACCGCGAAGGCCGAAGCTTTCCGGAACGACTGGCAGCGGGAACTGGGCTTCAGCGGAGGCATTGAAGTAGGTCGTGCCACCAAGATGGTCACCCGTAGCAGGATCCACAGGACCGATACCATTATACGCGAAACCACGGATCATACGGTCCGAGCTCTGGAACTGGTCGAAGATACGCAGGCCGTCACTGCCATAACCCTCTACATGACCGGCGCCGCCCGAAATAAGGCCGACAAGGTCAAGCGACTCGGACAGCGTCTGATAGACACTGCCGCGACCCGTGATCTTTACGAACTTCGCATCGCCGCCCAGACCCGCCACTTCGACGGACGTGTTGGCATAGATACCCTCATGCGGGTTCTTCATGTCATCGATGGTGTTGTAGACCAGCCCCAGGCTGACAGACGATTTGATCCACGGGCTCTGATCTATGCCATTCAGAATCGCAGTCGAGATGGTACAAGGGCTACCTGCAATATATGCCCCGTTGGTCAAGCAGCTGTCGTCCACCTTATATTTTTCTTGGGCGATATTATACGCCAGCTGGGTCGTGATGTTGTTGGTGATCGGCAGGCCGAAACGGATCGTCGCGCCCGTGGTGTCGCTGTCATAGTTGTTGTTGTATTCCCGCGTCGACTTGTAGATGTCGAAGCCGGCGGCGATACGCCGTCCGAGGAAATACGGCTCGGTGAAGGACAGGCTGTAGTCGCGCGAATTCTTGCCGCCGCCGGCTGAAATCTTGATGAACTGGCCACGGCCAAGGAAGTTGCGCTCGGTGATCGATCCTTCGACCGACGGACCCGCCGTATCGCCGCCAGTCGAATAACCGGCGCCAATCGAGAATTCACCCGTCGACTTCTCGACCACGGTGACCACCAGAACAACCTGATCGGGTTGCGAGCCAGGCACTGTCGAGATGTCGACCGACGTAAAGTAATCGAGGTTCTCCAGGCGCTTCTTCGCACGCTGGACGAGCACCTGATTGAAGGCGTCGCCTTCGCTGACATCGAATTCGCGGCGGATGACGTAATCACGCGTACGATCGTTGCCACGGATCTCGATGCGCTCGACATAGGCCTTGGTGCCCTGGTCGATGGTGTATACCACCGAAATCGTATGGTTCTCGAAGTTGCGGTCGCCACGCGGCGTCACCTGAGCGAAGGCGTAGCCGGAACCGGCCACCTTCTCGGTAAGCGCTATGAGAGAGTCTTCGACGTCCTTGGCGTTGTAGACATCGCCCTTTTGGGTCAGGACCACCGATTCCAGCGACTTCGAGTCGACTTCCGGGATCGTGCTCTCGACGCTGATATCGCCGAAATTATAGCGAGTACCTTCCTGGACGGTGATGGTGACCGTGTATTTGTTCGTCGCGTTGTCGAGTTCGCCGACAGCGGACACGACCTGGAAGTCGGCATAACCGTGATTGTAGTAGAAACGGCGCAGCAACTCCTGGTCGGCGCGCAGCTTGTCTTCGTCATAGACGTCGTCACGCAGGATGAACGAAACCCAGGACGAGCGCTTGGTGTTGATCACGTCCGACAGGCGGCGGCTCGAATAGGCGCTGTTGCCGACAAAATTGATCGCCGCGATCTGCGTGCGGTCGCCTTCGGTGATTTTGAAAACCACATTCACGCGGTTGTCACCGAGGTCCATCACCTCAGCGGTCACGCCGGCGTCGTCGCGGCCGATATGCTTGTAGGCGCCCTTGATCTGCTCGACGTCGGCATCGAGCGTCGCCTGAGAGAACGTGCCGCGCGGCTTCAGCTGGATAGCCATCTGAAGCGCGGGGTCCTTGATCTTCTTGTTGCCCTGGAAGAGCACCTGGTTGACGACCTTGTATTCGGCAACCTTGACCACCAGCGTCGAGCCGACCTGGTTGATCTGGACATCCGAGAACAGGCCGGTGCCGAACAGCGCCTTGACGGCCGCGTCGATGTCGGAACTGGAGAAGGCCTTGCCCGGCTTGATGGTGATGTAGTTGCGGATGGTTTCGGCGTCGACACGCTGGTTGCCGCTCACTTCAACCCTGCTGACGACAGCGGCCTCAGCCGTCGATGTGGCAACGATTTGCACTGCGAGCGCACCCGGCACAACCAGAGCCGCGGACAGTGCCGCCGCTGACGCGGCGTTCAGAAACTTGGAAGCTGCCTTCATCGGGCTTAATAACCTTTTCTCGTAGTCCCCACGGCGAGAAAACCGGACGTGCGGTAATTTCCCCTACCGTATTAACCGGATTTTCCCTACACGCAAGGCTTCTGGTTAATTTGTATTTACTTAACCCTGGTGCGTGGCTTTCGCGTCACTCATATCCCCGTGCATGGTAAACGGCGTCTCAACATCGACCATGCCCAGGCCAAATTCCTTCATGATTTCAGCATCCAAACAGATCGTTCCAGAACACGAACCCCATGAAGCACAAGACCAGAAGCAGACCGGCCCGATAGGCCATTTCCATCATCCGTTCCGACACCGGCCGGCGGATGACGGCCTCCACCCCGTAGAACAAGAGATGGCCGCCGTCGAGGGGGGGAATCGGCAAAAGGTTTAGAATGCCTATCCCCACGGACAGCAGTGCGACGAGTTGCACCAGCCATTCAAAACCCAGTTTGGCCGCCTTGCCGGCCATGTCGGCGATCTTGACCGGACCACCCAACTGGCACTTGTCCTCGCGCCCGACGGCGAAGCGCTGCATGAACTGGCCGGTGCGCTCGATGACGTGGCCGGTCTCCTCGACAGCCGCCGCAACGGCGCCGACCGGTGTATAGGTGATGAGACGAGGCTGGCCGAGTTCCTTGTTGTTGACGACGCCGATCACCGCGACCTTGACCTTGTTGCCGAGCGCGTCTTCCTGCTCCATCAGCTGCGGGCTCGCGGTCACCGTGACTTCCTTGCCATCGCGCAGCATGACGAAGGTGATGATATCGCCGGCGCGGCCCGAGACCAGCCGCTGCACGTCACCGAAGGTTTCCACCTTGCTGCCGTCGACGCTGACGAATCGGTCGCCCGGCAGAATGCCAGCCTTTGCCGCCGGACTGTCTGTTGTAACCTCGGCCACCATGGGCTCTGCGACATAACGCCCATAGGTGGCAAACAGCACGGAAAAGACGACGATCGTCAGCAGGAAATTGAACAGAGGCCCGGCCGCCACCGTTGCCGCGCGCTTCCAGATCGCCTGGGTGTGGAAGGCAACCTTGTGCTCTTCCTCGGTCAGCGTTTCCAACTCATCCGACGTCGGCTGGCTGGAGGTGGCGTTCATGTCGCCGACAAATTTGACATAGCCGCCAAGCGGTATGGCGCACAGCTTCCAGCGCGTGCCATGGCTGTCGTTGAAGCCGATGAGTTCGGGACCAAAGCCGATCGAGAAGGCCCTGACGCCGATGCCGCACCAGCGGCCGACGAGGTAGTGGCCCATTTCGTGGACAAAAACCACCACGGTCAGCACGAATAGAAACGGCACGAGCGTGCCGAGAAGCAAGCCGTCCGTGCTGAAAATCGCGTGAAGAATCTCGTTCAAGACAAACCCTCAAATTCTTCCGCGGCACAGTAGCGCCGTGACTGTGACATCAATCGGGGCGAATCCAAGGCACGCCTGGTGCCGGATCGCGAAATGACATCGTTCAAATGGGAAACAGCCCGTGCGCCGGATGATCGGCGCCTGCCGAAATCCAGCCGATGACGTACAAAGCCAGAGCTGCCGCGACAAGCCCGTCGACACGGTCCATGACGCCGCCATGGCCTGGGATGAGCACGCCCGAATCCTTGCGGCCGTGCCGCCGTTTGACCCATGATTCGAACAGGTCCCCGGCCTGGGCAACAATCGAGAGCACGAGCGCCACCAGACCGAGCAGCGCCAGATTGCCGGCACCGGCAACCGCGGCGAGAATCAGCCCGGCAACCACACCGCCAACCGCGCCACCGAGTGCGCCGCTGCGCGTCTTGCCGGGTGAAATCGACGGCGCCAGCTTGGGACCGCCCACAGTGCGCCCGACGAAATAGGCAAAAATGTCGGTCGCCCAGACGACCGCGAACAGGAACAGGATGGCGACGAGGCCCGAATGATCGCCGTCGCGCAGCAAGGCAAGCGACAGGCCGGACACGCTGGCATAGGCGAGGCCGCACGCGTCCCACTGCCCGCTGTTGCGAACCAGGGCGGCTATCGCTGCCACGACAATCAGGATGACGACAAGCGGCAGCAGCCAGAATGCTGGAAGGCCGGCAATCAAGGTGCCAATGAAAACGACCATCAGCGCTTCCGGCAGGAAGCCCAGTCCATTGGCCAACATGGGCCGCGACATGCGTGTCCACTCGTAAAAGATCATCCCCGACATGGCCGCGCACAGCAATCGGAAAGGCAGGCCGCCAAGCCAGGTCAGGCCAAGGGCGACGATGGCAAGGACAACCGCTGAAATGACGCGGAGCTGGAGATTGCTCATCCCGCGGCCGGTCGCGACGCGACGTCCTGCGGGCCATGTCCGCCAAAGCGACGCTCGCGGCCGGCGAATTCGCGCAAGGCCTCGGCGAGATGCTCGCGACTGAAGTCCGGCCAATAGCAAGGCAGGAAGACGAGTTCGCTGTAGGCGGCCTGCCACAACAGGAAGTTGGACAGGCGAAGCTCGCCGCTGGTGCGTATGACCAGCTCCGGATCGGGGATCCCTTGTGTGTCGAGAGAGCCGGCAAAGCTTTCGGCGGTGATTGCCTCGCTGTCGATTTCGCCGCGCGCCACAGCCGCGGCAAGCTTGCGGGCCGCGCGGACGATCTCGTCGCGTCCGCCATAGTTGAAGGCAATCACCAGCGTCAGCGCTTCGTTGCCTGATGTCAGCGATTCGGCCTCGTCGAGCAGCCCTCTGATGTCGGCCTGCAGCCCTGCCCTGTCGCCGATGATCCTGACCCGCACGCCGCTCTGGTGCAGTTCGGCCAGGTCACGGCGGATGAACAGCTTCAACAGCCCCAACAGGTCGCTGACTTCCGACTTCGGCCGCGACCAGTTCTCCGACGAGAACGCATAGACGGTCAGGAAGGAGATGCCGAGACCGGGTGCCGCGCGCACCGTCTTGCGCAGCGCCTCGACGCCGGCGCGATGACCCGCGAGCCTCGGCATGCCGCGCGCCTTGGCCCAGCGTCCATTTCCATCCATGATGATCGCGACATGCGCGGGCGTTGTCATGATCTCGCTTTCGGGTCGGCCTGAGGCCAACCCTAAACCTGCATGATTTCAGCTTCCTTGTCGGAAAGCAGATGATCGATGGTGCTGATTGTCTCGTCGGTAAGCTTTTGGACCTGGTCCGAACGCTTGCGCTGATCGTCCTCGCTGATGGTGCCGTCCTTCTCAGCCTTCTTCAGGAAGTCCATGCCGTCGCGCCGCACATGGCGCGCGGCGACGCGGGCATTCTCGGCATAGGTGTGCGAGATCTTGACCAGTTCCTTGCGGCGCTGCTCGTTGAGCTCCGGCAGCGGAATCCTGAGATTGGTGCCGTCAACGATCGGGTTGAAGCCCAGATTGGATTCGCGGATGGCGCGGTCCACCGCGCTGACCATTGCCTTGTCCCACACAGACACCGAGATCATGCGCGGCTCCGGCACGGAGACGTTGGCCACCTGGTTGATGGGCATGCTTGTGCCATAGGCCTGCACCTGGATCGCATCGAGCAGATTGCTGGAGGCGCGACCGGTCCGCAACGAGGCCAGATCATGCTTGAACGCCGCGATTGCCCCATCCATGCGCCGCTTGAGATCGTCGTACTCACTCATCTTGGTCTCCTCGACCCGTCTGCCGCGGGTTCACTGCTTCGGGGCAAGGCCCCGTTCGAGCCTGATTTTCGAAAAGCCGGTTTCCCTTTTTCAGGGATCAGGCCCCGGATCAATCGTCCGCGACGACCGTACAGCGGCCACCGCCCCTCAGAATATCGCCGAAGCCACCTTTTTCGTGGATCGAATAGACGATTATCGGAATGTTGTTTTCGCGCGCAAGTGCAATTGCAGCCGTATCCATGATGGAGAGGCCGCGTTTTATGACTTCACCATGGCTGATGCGCTCGAAACGGGTCGCATTCGGGTCCTTCTTCGGGTCGGCCGAGTAAACGCCGTCGACCTGCGTTCCCTTGAACAGCGCATCCGCGCCGATTTCGGCGGCGCGCAGTGCCGCGGCCGAATCAGTGGTGAAGAATGGATTGCCGGTGCCGCCGGCGAAGATCACCACCTTGCCCTGGTTCATATACGCATCTGCCTGGCGCTGCGAAAAGCTCTCGCACAGCTCGGGCATGGCGATCGCCGACAGCACCACGGCGTCGACGCCGATCTTGTTCAGCGAGGTGCGCAGCGCCAGCGAATTGATGACCGTGGCAAGCATGCCCATGTGGTCGCCGGTGACGCGATCACCGCCCTTGGAGGCAACGGCGACGCCGCGAAAGATGTTGCCACCGCCGATGACGACGCCGACCTCGATGCCCAGCGCACGCGCTTCGGCAATATCGCCGGCGATACGATCGACGACCGAGACATCGATGCCAAAATGCTGTTCGCCCATCAATGCTTCGCCCGACGCTTTCAGCAAGACACGTCGGTAGAGGGGCTTCACCGTCATCTGGGCCTCGTCATTTTGCATGTGGCGTCCGGGCATGCATTCGCGCGGGCGCGATCCCAAAACACTGGGTTCCGATACACGAAGGGCGCCGCGATGTCACGCGGCGCCCTCACCCAATTCTACCTGTCTGTCGTGGCCTGTCAGCGGCTGGTAATGCTCACGGCGGCGCCCTCGACCAGCAGCGGCGGCGCATAACCCGCCGGCTTGTCGCCGGTCACGGCATCCCCCGTAACACGGGCCTGGATTTCGGAACCGAAGTACGAGTAGGGAAACGACGGCGGCGTTTTGCTGACCGCATCGAGCCTGGCGCGAAGCGCGTCGGGAATCATGAAATCAAGCGCGGCAAGGTTGTCCCGCAGTTGCGCCAGCTTGGTCGCGCCGAGGATCACGCTGGCGACGCCCGGTTGCGTTGCTACCCAGTTGAGCGCGACCTCAGCCATGCTGCGCCCGAGCTCGGAGGCGATCTTTTCGAGCTCGGCCACGATCGCCCAGTTGCGCTCGGTGAATTTCTGGAACCCCGGATGTGTGGTGTTGCGAAAACCGTCGAGCCGACCGGCATTGCCGTCCTGGGTCGGACGGTACTTGCCGCTGAGCAGGCCGCTTGCCAGTGGGCTCCACACCATGATGCCGGCGCCATAACGGGTGCCGAAGGGCACGAACTCGTGCTCGATCGACCGCTCGGCGAGCGAATATTCGAGCTCCAGGGCCGACACGGGCTCGTAGCCGCGCAATTCGGCGATCGTTTGCGCTCGGGCGGCATACCAGGCCGGCACGTCGGACAGGCCGACATGGCGAATTTTGCCTGCGCACACAAGATCATCCATCGTGCGCATGACCTCCTCGGCCGGTGTGAGCCCGTCCCATACGTGCAGGAGATAGAGGTCGATGTAATCGGTGCCCAATCGCTTGAGCGATGCGTCGACGGCGCGCAGGATATTTTTGCGGCCGTTGCCGCCTGCGTTCGGATTGCCGGGTTCCGCGTTGAACGTGAATTTGGTGGCGATCACCGCCTTGTCGCGCATGCCCCGCTCGGCAATGAATTCGCCGAGCCAGGTTTCGGCGGTGCCACCCGTATAGAGATCGGCGGTGTCGAAGAAATTGCCGCCCGCCTCGACATAGGCGTCAACCATGGCGCGAGCGGTTTCCCTGTCTGTGCCCCAGCCCCACTCCGTGCCGAAGGTCATCGTGCCCAGCGCCAGCCGGCTGACGCGGAGGCCGCTGTTGCCAAGAGTGTAATAGGTCATGGTCATGATCGTTTTCCAATGCTGGTGATGAATGCCGCGGTCTCACTAGCCCGGCGTCGCCTTGACCCAAGGGTTGCCGCGCTCATGCGTCATGCGGAACGCGAAGCCGTCGACCTTCCAGCCGCCAGCGGAGCGCGTCAGGTGATGCTCATAGGTGCCCCAAACTTCCCAAAGCGGGTCGCCATTGCCTTCCATCCGGTTCCAGGCATAGCCGTTGGAACGGACCGTCGCCGTATCCGCCTCGAGCACAACCTGGTGATTTGTGCGCAGATGCAGGCTCGTCTTGCTGCCCTTGAGGTTGCCGGCCCAGGCGCCGATCAGGTCGTCGGAGGCGATGTTAGCCGAAGGCTGCCCGGACAGGCTGCTGAAATCGGCGGTAACCCGATCCGCGAAATAGCTGCGCGCCAGTTTCCAGTCCTGCGCGTCGACGGCGCGATCGATCGCATCGGCGATACGGATGACGGCGCGTTCGTCCGCGAGCGCCCGCCAGCCGGATGGTTCCGCGCCGCCGGCATCGATCGGCGCCAGCGCCATGCCTGCTGCGAAGGTCACATGTTTCAATGCATTCATGTCTTTTCTCCTTGATGCCATCAGCGATTGCCGATGTGTGGGCGCCGATGTGTTGGCGACAATGTGGGCCAATGTCGTCACATCGATAAGATTGCATTGTTCGCAAAGACTATGCGATATGATGCATGAATGGATCGGGATCTACTTACCCATCTGCCAGTTGTCATTGCAGTTGCCCGGCGCGGCGGTTTTGCGCTTGCCGCGGCCGAACTCGGTATGAGTCCGTCAGCCGTCAGCCATGCGGTGCGCCTTGTCGAAGAGCGCATCGGTCAGCCGCTGTTTGCGCGCACGACGCGCAGCGTTTCGCTGACGGAAGCCGGCAAGGCGCTGGTGGAGACGGCGGCCCCTGCCCTTCAGGACATTGCAGACCGGATGGACCGCATCCGCGCCATCAAGGGCCGGCCTTCGGGCCTGCTCAGGCTCAACGTTCCCAACATCGCCATTCCTCTTGGCATGACGGCGGTGGTTGCGGCGATGGCCGAGCGTTATCCGGATGTGACAGTTGAATTGCTCACCGACCAGGGGCTGGTCGACATTGTCGGCGAGGGTTTCGACGCCGGCATCCGGTTGGGCGAAATGATTGCGCAAGACATGGTCACTGTCCGGCTGACGCCGCCGTTCAAGGCCGTGATGGTCGCATCGCCTGCCTATGTCGGAAAGCACGGCCGTCCGCGCAGCGTGGCCGATCTCGCCAACCACAATTGCATCGCCTACCGGCTGGTTCGCTCCGGTGCGCTCTATCGCTGGGATCTGACCGAAGACGGCAAGGATGTCGTTGTGGAGACAAAAGGCACGGTCATCGTCACCGATTCGCTGGCCGCGATCGACCTGGCGCTTGCAAGCGTCGGTCTTGCCTATGTGTTCGAACCGCTGGTGCGCGCGGATCTTGCCGCCGGCCGCCTCGTCCGGATCCTGCCGCAAACCGCGATCGAGGAGCCGGGGCTGTTCCTCTACTTTCCGCGCCGAGCGGCGATGGCGCCGAAACTGCGGGCCTTCATCGACACTGCAAACGACATCGGCCGGGCATCCCTGCGGACGCCCGGCCGAAAAACACAGTCGCAATAAAGCGTTAGGAAGCTTACTTCTGGACCGCTGCCGCGACTTCCGCCGCGAAATCGGTCTCTTCCTTTTCGATGCCTTCGCCGAGCGCGAAGCGCAAATAGGCCGTGATCTTGGCCGGCGCGCCGATTTCCTTCTCGGCATCCTTCAGCGCCTTCTCGACGGTGATGTCGGGATTGAGCACGAAGGCCTGCTTCAGAAGCACGACTTCCTCATAGAACTTGCGCAGGCGGCCCTCGACCATCTTCTCGATGATCGCTTCGGGCTTGCCGGACTGGCGGGCCTGATCGGAGAAGATCGCCTTCTCACGCTCGACCGCCGCAGGATCGATCTGCTCGGCGGTCAACGCCAGCGGGTTGGTGGCGGCGACATGCATGGCGACTTGGCGGCCAAACGCGTTGGCGGCATGCTCGTTGCCCGTGGTTTCGATCGCGACCAGCACGCCGAGCTTGCCAAGGCCGTCGGCAACCGCATTGTGGACGTAGGTGGCGACAGCGCCGTGCGGAACGGTCAGCTTGGCCGAGCGGCGGAAGCCCAAATTCTCGCCAATGGTCCCGACAGCGTCCTTGATCGTGTCGGTAACCGACTTGTCCGAACCCGGGTACTTTGCAGCGGCGACAGCCTCCGTCGTGCCATAGGCCAGCGCGACCTTGGCAACGTTGGCGACGATTTCCTGGAATGCGGCATTGCGGGCAACGAAGTCGGTCTCGGAATTGACCTCGACGACGGCTGCCTCGCGCACGCCATTGTCGACGCCGATCAGGCCTTCGGCAGCAGTGCGGCCGGCCTTCTTGTCGGCCTTGGAAATGCCCTTCTTGCGCAGCCAGTCGACGGCCTCTTCCATGTTGCCGTTGGTCTCGGTCAACGCCGCCTTGCAGTCCATCATGCCCGCGCCGGTCAAGTCGCGGAGTTCTTTGACCTGTGCAGCCGAAATGCTCATTGTCGCCTCTTTGTCTAGAATGCACCGACGCACCATCGGTATTCGATGGTGCGTCTGTTTAGCGTGCCAAAATATGAGAAAGATGAAGGCCGCAATCGGCCTTCGATTATCAAGCCTCGGGGGCTTCCGACGCCGGAGCCGGATCGAGCGCCGGCTCGACCGGAGCTTCGACCGAAGCGCCGATATCGACACCGAGCGCGCCCTGCTGGCGGGCGATGCCGTCGATCGCAGCCTTGGCGATCAGGTCGCAATAGAGCTGGATGGCGCGGGCCGCGTCGTCATTGCCGGGGATCGGGAAGTCGATCTTGTCCGGATCGCAGTTCGAATCAATGATGGCGACGACCGGAATGCCGAGACGCTTGGCCTCGAGGATGGCGATCGCTTCCTTGTTGGTGTCGATCACGAACATCAGGTCGGGCGTCGAGCCCATGTCCTTGATGCCGCCGAGTGCCTTGTCGAGCTTCTCGCGCTCGCGGTCGAGGTTCAGGCGTTCCTTCTTGGTCAGGCCCTGGGCCTCGCCGGCCAGCATCTCGTCGAGCTTGCGCAGGCGCTGGATCGAGTTCGAGATCGTCTTCCAGTTGGTCAGCATGCCGCCGAGCCAACGCGAGTTGACGTAATACTGGGCCGAACGCTGTGCCGCATCGGCAACGATATCAGATGCCTGGCGCTTGGTGCCGACGAACAGCACGCGGCCGCCCTTGGCAACAGTGTCGGAAACCTGCTTCAGCGCCTGGTGCAGCAAAGGCACCGTCTGCGAGAGGTCGATGATGTGGATGTTGTTGCGGGCGCCATAGATGTAAGGCGCCATCTTCGGGTTCCAGCGGTGGGTCTGGTGGCCGAAGTGAATGCCAGCTTCCAAAAGCTGGCGCATGCTGAAATCAGGCAGAGCCATTCTTATTTTCCTTTCCGGTTAGCCTCCACGGACACAGGCATTTTTGGACGAAGTCCTCGAACGCCACCGGAGGTTTCAGCCGGATTTCTCCCGGGCAGACACCAAAGTCCGTGTGTGGAATGAGCGCGCATATAGAGGGGAAGCGCAACAAACGCAAGCGCGGCGGCGCTTTACCGCTCAGCGTGCGGCAATCAGCGCTCCGGTGCCGATCATCGCGCTGCCGGCAAACCGGTTCATCAGCCGCATGCGCCTGGGTGTCCTGAACCAGCCCGAGGCCCGACCGGCGAGCGCAGCATAGACACCCATGGTGACGATGTTGACGGTGATAACGACAGCCACCACCAGCAAGCCATCGACAAAGGTCATGGTGTCGAGGTTCAGGATGAGCGGCATGATCGAGGCGTGGAACAGGATCGCCTTCGGATTGCCGAGCGCAATGGACGCGCCGAGCAGGAAAGACCGCGACAATCTCGTTTCAACAGCCTTCGGTTCAGTCGGTTGTGTGGCGGCAGCGCGCCACATCCGGATACCGAGATAAATCAGATAGGCAGCGCCAGCATATTTGAGCAGGAGGAAGACCCATTCGAACGTCTGGGCCAGGCAACCAGTCCAAGCAGTGCGAGGGTGACCAGTACGGCATCGCCAGCGGCAACGCCGACACCGGCCATGAACGCGCGACGAAACCCGCGCGACACGCCATTGGTGATGACTGTGAACATCGCTGGCCCCGGTGTGGCGGCAGCGAGCGTGACGGCGGCGCAATAGGCGAGAAATGCCGTTGGTGTCATCGCTTGGCCTTTCCGTTGGGCACCCGAACCCGGCGGAAGATCGCGACGATCTCCTCGCGGCTGCATTCGATGGCGCCGAGCCGCACCGCGCGGTCGCGCTCGAAACCGGTTATGTCATAATGCGGAGCGGATGTCCTGGGCGGTCCCTGGTAGGATGAACGCTTCACACCAAGCTGGGCTGCGAAACGATGCAACTCGTCGGTATCGTCGGCCATCAGGTGGCACCAGCGATGGCCGGCCCACTTCCAGATCGCCGCATCGACATAGACTGCCATCAAGCCCGCCGCGGCCAGCCCAATTGCGCACTCCTGCTATTTCGATACCGGGCAAGGCTTCGTCTGGTCGAACAGCGACAGGTTGACCAGCTTGCCGGTCATCGAGAAGTCACCATAGTCCATGACGAGATCGCGGGTAATGCCGTTCTCGTGCAGCTTGAAGCTGATCCGGTATTCCGGCACCTCTTCGCCGTTCTGGGCGCTGTCGTCGAAATAGGCGATGTCGACCGGCCAGTATTTGTCGGTGGCAAGCTTCGCCAGCGCCGGAGCCTCCGGATCGGCCTTGTCGGCTTCGGTCTTCTTGCCGACGACGACAGTGGTCGTCATTACCTTGTTGGCGTCCTCCGAGCCGTCGAACAGGTTTGTCTGGTAGAAGTTTTCGCCCTTCTCGGCCTTGCCGATCAGCTCAACCAGATGCTGGGTCGGAAACTGGGTGGCGGCAAGCTCCAGACTGTTCTTCTCGGGCTTGTCGATATCGACCTTGAGGCCCTTGGCGTCTTTGGTGGCGATACCCTTGACCTCCTTGTCGAGGTTCTGGTCGACAAAGGATTTGGTCACGAACGAGAACGTCTTGCCTTCGGCATCCTCGAAAGTCGTCGTCTGCTGGTCCGTCAGCTTGGTGTTGTCGTTGGTCGCGATCTGCGTGACAAAACGGAATTTCACCGTATAGCCTTCGCAGGCTGAACCATTGAACTCGTAGACCATGCGGCCGGTGATACCGGTGATGCCGGAACGATCGTCCGCCTTCTTGAGGGTGAGGTCGTACACGGCGCGATGCGCCTGCAGCGCCGGAACCGCGAAAGCCGGGACTATCGGGAGGGCCGCCGACAACAGGACGGCGTGGAATGCAAGGCGCGTGGCGCGCATGTGGTACTCCGATCGTCGCGGCTGATGGCAGGCCGCAGGGAAAGATGGTCCAGCTTAAAAAAAGTCGTGGCGGAAGCGAGGCAAAAATAGCAATTTCGGCCCGGCCAGCGCAGCACCTTCCAGCAATAGGGAAAAGCAATGAGTGAAACAATCGAAAAGCGGCTAAGTGATCTCGGCGTGACGCTTCCCGCCGCCGCCGCACCAGCCGCCAACTACGTGCCCTATGCAAGGACCGGCAACCTGCTGTTCACCGCCGGACAATTGCCGCTCAAGGATGGCAAGCTGCAGGCGAGCGGCCTGCTTGGCCGCGACGTCGACACAGCAAGCGGCAAGGACGCGGCAAAATACTGCGCGATCAACATTCTGGCGCAGGCCAAGGCAGCGCTTGGCGATCTCGAGAAGATTCGCAAGTTGGTGAAAATCACCGTCTTCGTCGCCTCCGTCGCCGACTTTGTCGAGCAGCACCTAGTTGCCAACGGCGCCTCCGATTTCCTGGTCGCCGCCCTTGGCGAGCGCGGCAAGCACGCCCGCTCAGCCGTCGGCACCGCCTCCCTGCCGCTTAATGCCGCAGTGGAAATCGAAGCGATCTTCGAAGTCGAATGAGCGAAGGCCTGACATGACCGACCTTTCCTGGCTGACCGCCCGGCCTGTGGCCCATCGCGGCTTTCACGACATGAACAAGACGCGCTGGGAAAACACGCTTTCCGCCTTTGCCGCCGCCGCCGAACGGGGCTACGCCATCGAATGCGACGTGCATCTGTCGTCGGATGGCATTCCCGTCATCATCCATGATGACGACCTGAAAAGGCTGACCGGACAGGACGGTTTCGTCTGGCAACGCAGCGCGGCCGAACTGACCGCGCTCAAGGTTGGCGGCACATCCGACCACATCCCGACGTTGCAGGAGGCGCTCGACCTCGTCGATGGCCGCGTGCCGATGATCGTCGAACTGAAAGGCATTCCCGGCCGCGACGAAGGCCTCGTGGCGCGTGTCGGCAAGATGCTCAAACGCTACAAGGGCAAGGTGGCGATCATGTCGTTCGATCACTGGCTGATCCGCGATTTCCCGAAACATGCGCCCGGCATTCCCGCTGGGTTGACCGCCTACGGCAAGGACCTCAAGCTGATCGAGGCGCATTTTTCGATGCTCGCCCACGAGCTCTCCTTCACCTCCTACGCTGCCGGCGACCTGCCGAATCCGTTTGTCAGCTTCGTGCGTGAAAAGCTCAAAATGCCAGTCATCACCTGGACGGTGCATGACCAGCCCGCGATCGACCTGACCTTCAAATATGCCGATCAGATGACATTCGAAGGGTTCGAACCCGATCTGGTCAAAGTCGCCTGAGCGGGGTTTCTGAAACGTGACTTGTAGCAGCCCGGATGGAGCTTAAATAAGCCTCATGGATCAGGGCGACCACGGCGATGGACAAACAGCGAATGCGGACTATTCGATCCGCATCGCCGCCGGCATCGGCGCGTTCACCTGCGATGAATGGAACGGCTTTGCCGGTACCACGCGCGGCGACGCGGAAAATGGCTATAACCCGCTCGTTTCATTCGCTTTTTTGAGCGCCCTGGAAGATTCCGGCTGCGCCGTGCGGCGCACCGGCTGGCAGGGACATCACCTGCGGCTGGAGACTGCGCAAGGCAGGCTGCTGGGTGCGGTCCCCTGTTATCTCAAATCGCACAGCCAAGGCGAATATGTATTCGATCACGGCTGGTCGGATGCTTTCGAGCGTGCCGGTGGCAGCTATTACCCAAAGCTGCAATGTGCCGTGCCTTTCACGCCCGTTACCGGCCCTCGCCTGCTGGTCGGCAAAAGCGAGGATCAGGACGCGGTGAAGGCCGGGCTTGCCGCCGGTCTCAAAATGGTGACCGACAAGCTCGGCGTGTCCTCGGCGCATGTCACCTTTGCGCAAGAGAGCGACGTTGCGACCCTCGAGGCCGCGGGCTTCCTGCATCGCACCGATCAGCAGTTCCACTTCTTCAACGAAGGCTTTTCGACTTACGACGACTTCCTGGGCACGCTTGCCTCGCGCAAGCGCAAGGCGATGAAGAAGGAACGACGCGAGGCGCTTGCCCCAGGCATCACGATCGACCGGCTGACCGGCAAGGACCTGACCGAGAAGGCCTGGGACGACTTCTTCGCCTTCTACATGGATACCGGCAGCCGCAAATGGGGCCGTCCCTATCTGAACCGCAAGTTCTTCTCGCTGATCGGAGAACGCATGGCGGACGACATCCTGCTGGTGATGGCCAGGCGCAACGGGCGCTACATTGCCGGCGCCATCAATTTCATCGGCTCCGACGCGCTCTATGGCCGCAACTGGGGCTGCATCGAGGATCATCCCTTCCTGCATTTCGAGGTCTGCTACCACCAGGCCATCGACTTCGCCATCGAACGCAAGCTGAAGGTGGTTGAGGCGGGTGCCCAGGGAGAGCACAAGCTGGCGCGCGGGTACCAGCCGGTGACCATGCATTCCGCCCACTACATTTCGCATCCTGGCTTGCGCAACGCCGTCGCCGACTATCTCAAGCGCGAGCGGCGCGAGGTCGAGCGGATGGGCGAATATCTGGAAGAACATACCCCGTTTCGCAAGGATCTGGAGGAATAACAGCCCCCGGCTTGCCGCCTGCCGCTGTTTACCGCCCGGCCGGAATCCGCTAAGCCATGTCCCGGGACATGGGTGCGCAAGCACCCTGGGGGAAACATGCAGGGTTTGGCATCTCTGGGTGTCGGGCAATGGCTCGGTGCAGCGGGGCTGGTGGTCACGCCGCCTCTGGTTGCCTGGCTCGAAGGCAAGCGCTCGGGCTGGCCTCTCGGCTTCGCGACCTTTTTTCTCCTTTTTGGCCTCGCGCATCTCCTGTTCGCGGGTGACATCGTCGCCTTGTGGGCGGCGCTGGTTCTGACGGCCATAATCGGCATCATCTCCAAACTGAAGCATCGCTATCTCGGCTTCAATTTCCTCGCCGGGGACATCTATCATCTCGCGGCAAGCAGTTTTCGAAGCGTGCTGGCCGATCATGCCCGCATGATGATCCCTGCCCTCACGGCCATGATCGCGATCGTCCTGGCGATAATTGTCCTGGCAGTAATGCTCGCCGAGCCGGCGATGCCGCTCCCGCAGCGCCTTGCCTTGTTCAGCGCGGCGGCCTTTGTGTATCTATGCGTCTTCTGGGCAAGTGGCGGCCCGAAGCGATTTCGCTTTCACCATCTGACCGGCGACCGGTTTCACCTTTCCGCCTTTGTCGCCTCATGGTTCGGCGCGGGCCCTTCACGGCGAGCCGGCTTTGTCGACATCGATCCGGAGCCGTTGCCGCTGCTGCCGCCAGTGCCGGCCAGGCGACCAGCCGGTGAGCGAGCGCCGCACATCGTGATGATCTTGCACGAATCGACATTCGACCCGAGCCGGCTCGGCATGGCGGCCAATGAAGCGTTCGAGCGGTTCTTCACGCCGCCGGATGGCCTCTCAGGCGCACTGCATGTCGATGTCTTCGGCGGCAGCACGCTGCAGACCGAATTTTCGGTGTTGACGGGCCTCTCCTCGCTCTCATTCGGCAATGATAGCCGCTACGTCTTTCACCTTCTGAGTGGACGGGTGCGGCATTCACTTCCATCCGTGCTGAGTGGCATCGGCTACAACGTGTCCCATGTCAGCTGCGACCGGCCTTCCTTCGTCAATTGTGGCCGGTTCTACCAATCGGTCGGGTTTGACGAGGTCAGCTATGCCGAAACCTTGCCGCCGCCATTCGACGCCGACCGCTGGAAACGGGAAAATCATGACGAACAACTCTACGATCACGCGCTTGACCAGCTTTCAAACCGCGTCGCGGCCGGCAAGCCATGTTTCCTTTCGATCACGACCCTGATGAACCATGGCGACCACCGCCGCCGAATCTTTCCAATCGAGCGTCATGCGGAATTGCGCCAAGAGGCCGTAGCGGCAACCGGCGTTCCGTTTTATGGCGAATATGCCGTGCGGCTGGCCGAGAGCGTCGCAGCCTATGCCGCCTTTCGCAGACGACTCGAAATCCTGTTAAACGGCCAGCCGGCGATCATCGTCCGCTACGGCGACCATCAGCCGTCATTCACCACGGCGCTTACCGGATTGCCGCCTTCCGATCCGGCCTTGCGTCAAACGTTCTACGCGATCGAAGCCGTGAACAGCGGGCTTCCGGACGATGTTGTGGCTCCGCCAGTCCTCGATTGCGCTTTTCTGTCGACACTGACCTTGCTGGCCGCCAGGCTCCCGCTCGATCCGGTATTCGCCACGCGGGCCGCCTTGTTGAACGATTGCGCCGCAGCTTATTTCGACGCCGCATCGCCGCGCAAAAGACGTTTCCATCGCGCGCTTGTCGACGCCGGCATGGTCGATCTCGCCTGAACGTCTTGCCGCTCAAGAGCGGCCTCGCTACACCGATGGCGAGCTGCAATCCGGAGCATCCGCCATGGCCGAAGTCTACGATCCCGGCAATATCTTCGCAAAGATCCTGCGCGGCGAGATTCCATCGCACCGCGTCTACGAAGATGACGCCGTCATCGCCTTCATGGATGTGATGCCGCAAGGACCGGGCCATACGCTGGTGGTGCCAAAAGCCCCGTCGCGCAATCTGCTCGACGCCAACCCATCGACCTTCGGCCCACTTTTCACCGTCGTTCAGAAAGTGGCGCTGGCAGCGAAGAAGGCGCTTGATGCCGACGGTGTCACCATCCTGCAGTTCAACGAGCCGGCCTCCGGACAGACCGTCTATCACCTGCATGTCCATGTCATCCCGCGCTTTGATGGCATCCCGTTGAAGCCGCATAGCGGTGGGATGGAAAAACCCGAAGTGCTGGCCGGGAACGCCGAGAAGATTCGCGCAGCGCTCGGAAGCTGACCCGCACCTCGTTGCACGGGCAGGAGAAGGTCTAGTCAGCGACTTGAGCCAGCCGCTCGATCGCGTTTGGCCGGGCGCCACTTCGCATCAGCCATTGGCGGATCGCATGCGCGCACTGTTCAGGGCTGAGGACCGAGGTGTCGACCTCAAGATCATATATGCCCGGCCGGTGCACCGCTTCCTGCCACAGACGCACCGGCAGAGGTATGGGATCGTCAGAAGAGCCGGTGACATATCCCCTGCCCGCCTCGCTGGCGGCTCGCCTTTGCATGATGATGTCAACCGGACAACGCACACCGACAAACAGCACCGGCAGGCCGGCCAGCCGGCGCGCGCCATCGATCAGGCAGTCAAGTGACTTCGAATACGCATCGTGATGGCCGACATCCGTCACGACATTCAGGCCCAGCCGGCTGTGGGCTGCGATGGATTCGTAGAGGGCGGCGTACAAACGCGACACGAACACCTCCAGATCGGGGCGTTCGCCGCCAGGGCGCAACCCTATTCCTGGACGAAGTCGCGGGGGCGTGATCTGCTCATAGCTGTCAACGCCCAGATTCATCCATGGGCCATCAAAGCTTTCCTGAATGGCTCGAGCGATGCTCGACTTCCCCGATCGGGGCACGCCGTTGAGGATGATGATCTGGCCTGGCATAGCCACCCCATTCTCCAAATGGAAAAAGCCCCGTTGCCGGGGCTTTTTTTGAGTGAGTGCTGATCAGCTCTTGCGAGGCAGTTGCGGCACCAGGCTGCGCTTGCCGCCATCCTTGCCCTTGGGCTCTGGCTTCTGCGCCACCAGCTTCTTTGCGGCAGGCTTCTTGGCCACGGCCTTGGGCGGCTTCGGCGCGTCTTCCGGCTCTTCCTTCTTCGGCGTGACAGGCGCTTCGTCGGCGAGCGATTCGAGCTTCAGGCCGGTCTCACCGGTTTCCTTCTTCTCGACGGTGACGCGCACCGTGCCGCCCTTCTTGAGCTTGCCGAACAGCACTTCGTCGGCCAACGGCTTCTTGATGTGTTCCTGGATGACACGGCCGAGCGGCCTGGCACCCATGCGCTCGTCATAGCCCTTGTCGGCGAGCCAGGCGATGGCGTCCGGCGACAGGTCGAAGGTGACGCCCCGCTCGGAGAGTTGGGCCTCGAGCTGCATGACGAACTTCTGCACGACCTGATGGATGACCGGCACCGGCAGCGAGCCGAACGGTATGATCGCATCGAGACGGTTGCGGAATTCCGGCGTGAACAGCCGGTTGATCGCCTCGACATCGTCGCCTTCACGCTTGGTCGAACCGAATCCGATCGCCGCGCGCTGCGCATCGGATGCGCCCGCATTGGTGGTCATGATGAGGATGACATTGCGGAAGTCGATCTGCTTGCCATTGTGGTCGGTCAGCTTGCCGTGGTCCATGACCTGCAACAGGATGTTGAACAGGTCCGGATGCGCCTTCTCGACTTCGTCCAGCAGCAGCACGCAGTGCGGATGCTGGTCGACGCCGTCGGTCAAAAGGCCGCCCTGGTCGAAGCCGACATAGCCGGGAGGCGCGCCGATCAACCGTGAAACGGTGTGACGTTCCATATATTCCGACATGTCGAAGCGGATCAGCTCGACGCCGAGCGAGGCAGCGAGTTGCTTGGCGACTTCCGTCTTGCCGACGCCGGTCGGGCCTGAGAACAAATACGAGCCGATCGGCTTTTCCGGTTCGCGCAGGCCGGCACGGGCCAGCTTGATCGCCGAGGTCAGCGCGCTGATCGCTGTGTCCTGGCCGTAGACGACGCGCTTCAGCTCTATGTCGAGACCCTGCAGCACCTTCTCGTCATCGGCCGAAACCGTCTTCGGCGGGATGCGCGCCATGGTGGCGATCGTCGCTTCGATTTCCTTGATGCCGATCGTCTTCTTGCGCTTGGCCTCCGGCACCAGCATCTGCGAGGCGCCGGTCTCGTCGATCACGTCGATCGCCTTGTCCGGCAGCTTGCGGTCGTTGATGTAGCGCGCCGACAGTTCCACCGAAGCCTTGATTGCCTCGTTGGTGAACTTCACCTTGTGGAATTCCTCATAATAGGGCTTGAGGCCCTTCATGATCTCGATGGCGTCCTCGATGGTCGGCTCGTTCACGTCGATCTTCTGGAAGCGCCGCACCAAAGCGCGGTCCTTCTCAAAGAACTGGCGGAACTCCTTGTAGGTGGTCGAGCCGATGCAGCGGATCGCACCCGAAGATAGCGCCGGCTTCAGCAGGTTCGACGCGTCCATGGCGCCGCCCGATGTCGCGCCTGCGCCGATCACCGTGTGGATCTCGTCGATGAACAGCACCGCACCCGGGTAATCCTCGAGCTCCTTGACGACCTGCTTCAGCCGTTCCTCGAAATCACCGCGATAGCGTGTGCCGGCCAGCAGCGTACCCATGTCGAGCGCGAAGATGGTGGCGTTGTGCAGCACTTCGGGAACATCGCCCTCGACAATGCGCTTGGCCAACCCTTCGGCGATCGCCGTCTTACCGACGCCGGGATCACCGACATAGAGCGGGTTGTTCTTGGAGCGGCGGCACAGCACCTGGATGGTGCGGTTGATCTCGCTCTCGCGGCCGATCAGCGGATCGATCTTGCCGGCCTTGGCCTTGTTGTTGAGATTGACGCAGTAAGCGGTCAGCGCATCCTGCTGCTGCTTCTTCTTGCCGCCCTCTTCTTGTGGCTCCGAGCCGTTCTGGCCATTGCCCTGTTCGTCGTCGGCGCCGCGCGGCGAGCGCGTTTCCGATGCGCCCGGGCGCTTGGCGATGCCGTGCGAGATGTAGTTGACCGCGTCGTAACGGGTCATCTGCTGTTCCTGCAGGAAATAGGCGGCATGGCTTTCGCGCTCGGCGAAGATGGCGACGAGCACGTTGGCGCCCGACACTTCCTCGCGGCCCGACGACTGCACATGGATTACCGCGCGTTGAATGACGCGCTGGAAGCCGGCGGTCGGCTTGGAATCCTCGTCGTAACCGGTGACGAGGTTGTCCAGCTCTGTGTCGATATAGGTGAGAACAGTGTGCTTCAACTCGTCGAGATCGACGTTGCAGGCGCGCATGACGGCGGCCGCCTCGGTGTCGTCGATCAGCGCGAGCAGCAGGTGTTCAAGGGTTGCGTATTCGTGGTGCCGCTCATTGGCGAGCGTCAGCGCCTGGTGAAGCGCCTTTTCCAGGCCTTGGGAGAAAGCCGGCATGTTACCTCACTTCTTCTCCATCACGCATTGCAGCGGATGCTGATTCTGTCGGGCGAAATCCATGACCTGAGACACTTTGGTCTCGGCCACCTCGAATGTATAGACCCCGCACTCGCCCACCCCATGATTGTGAACATGAAGCATGATGCGTGTGGCGGCTTCGCGGTCCTTCTGGAAAAAACGCTCCAGCACGTGAACCACGAACTCCATCGGAGTGTAGTCGTCGTTGAGGATGAGGACCCGGTAAAGGCTGGGCTTCTTGGTCTTGGTTTTGGTGCGCGTGATGACGGCGGTCCCGCGGCCGGCTTCATTGCCGTCGCCGCCGCCGTTTGCCATCCGCGCCACTTGTCTCGTGGCAGTCAAATCGATCGTCACGTAATCCTGCCTCTTTCGAATCCTCATGCGAGTTCGACATGTAGGTGTTCGATGGACGATTTTAAGCCCTTCTGGTTAGCTGACAATATGGCTAGGTGACCAAACTTGGCGGATTTTCGCAATCGTGAAGCAGTACGCGGTTCCCAGGGGAAAATTCACATGAAAAAACCCGGCCGCGCTTCCGCGACCGGGTTTTTTCCCGGACCCAAAGGGCCGGATTTGGAACTGTCAGGCGAAACTAGGTCGCCCGGGCGAAATTACTTCGCCTTGGCAACAATCGATTCGAACGGCTTGTAGGCTTCCTTGGCGAGTTCGGCATAGAGGTCGCCAATCTTGGTGGCCTCTGCGACGAACGCCTCGTAGGACTGCTTGGCATAGTCTGTGTGAATCTCGATCGCCTTGTCCAGCGACTTAGCCGAGAACAGCTTCTCGACAGTGGCGCTGCCGGCTTCGAAGCTCTTCTTGGTGTATTCGCCGGCCTCGGTCGCGATCGCCTGCGCGCCCTTGGAGAGCGAAGCGAAGCTCTTCAATCCGGTATCGGCAAATTCCTTGCCGTATTTGCTGAAGTCCTCATAGGTCTGGGTCATTTCACGATTCCCTTGACGGTTGTGGCGTCCTTCTCCGGGGCGCCCTTGTGCAATGCACGATAATATATTGTGCGCCGCACAAAAGTCAATATTTCGCCGGCGTGCGGGGCCCGCCTGCGCAGGCAATGGCTAAAAATCAAATAAAGTGAGTTTCAAGCCCGAAGAAAATGGTGAACGCGACGGTTACCATAAACGGATTGGTAACGCTGCCCGGCTAGCTTGGCTGCAAGTGAGGCAGGACCCTTTGCCGCCTCCAACGCAACGAAGAATTCAAGGGTAGTATCAGTGCGTAAGGCGTTGTTGGGCATCGTTTCCAAATCCACTTCCCCCCTCAAAGCGATCATGGTCTTCGCCTTGGCGTTGACAGTTGTTTGCGCTGACGTCGCCTCGTCATTGGCAGCGCGGCCGGCGGCCATCGTCGTGGACGCCAAGACTGGCAAGGTGCTGTACTCGGCGGATGCCAACGGCAGGCGCTATCCGGCGTCACTGACCAAGATGATGACGCTTTACCTGACGTTCGAGGCTCTGGCGAAGGGCAAGATCAGCAGGAACTCGCCAGTCGTGTTTTCAGCCCACGCTTCCGCCGAGGCGCCGACGAAGCTCGGTGTAAAGCCGGGCGGTTCTGTCACCGTCGACACCGCCATCCTGTCGATCGTCACCAAGTCGGCGAACGACTCTGCCACAGCGCTTGGTGAAATGCTTGGTGGCAACGAAACCACTTTTGCCCGCATGATGACCGCCAAGGCGCGGGCACTGGGCATGAACGGCACCGTCTTCCGCAACGCCAACGGCCTGCCCGACCCCGGCCAGTTCACCACCGCGCGCGATATGGCGACGCTCGGCATCGCACTGCGCGAGCATTTCCCCCAGTACTACGGCTATTTCTCGCAGCGCTCCTTTCTCTATGGCCGCCAGCGCATCAATGGTCACAACCGTTTGCTGGGACGCATCAAGGGCGTCGACGGCATCAAGACCGGCTACACCCGCGCCTCCGGCTTCAACCTCGTCTCGTCGGTTAATGACGGCAACCGCCGCCTCGTCGCCGTTGTCATGGGCGGCACGTCGGGCGGCAGCCGCGACAACCAGATGGCAGGCCTGATCAACACCTACATGCCAAGGGCATCGACCCGCGGCGGTGGCGCCCTGGTCGCCGATGCTGACGCTGATCGCGGAAATCCGATCAAGGCGCTTGCCAAGGTTCTCCTGCCCAAGCACGACGCGCCGACCCCGGATGACAAGCCGGTGGCGGTAGCCAGCGCCGACGACACAGCCGTTGCCGAAGACGCAGCCGTCGCCGAAGACACGCCCGTTGCGCAGGGCGACAGTGACGACGAAGAGAGCGCCGAGGCCGAAGCACCCAAGCTGGTTGTCCCGGCAAAGAAGGTGAAGACGGTCATCGTCTCCGCCCCCAAGGTCGCCACCGCCCAGGTCGTATCCGCCTATGCCGAGCCCGCGCCGGCTGTCGATCCGGTCAACACCGCTTCGGTCCCGTCGGGCTGGGCCATTCAGGTCGCCTCCTCGCCGAAGCAGTCCGAGGCCCAGGCCTTCCTCGACAAGACCAGCAAACAGGCGCCCAAGGTGCTGGCCGATGCTGCCGGTTTCACCGTCGCCTTCGACAAGGACGGGCTCACCTATTATCGCGCCCGCTTCGGCGGCTTTGGTTCGAAGGACGCCGCCTGGAAGGCCTGCACCGCTTTGAAGAAG
This sequence comes from Mesorhizobium loti CJ3sym, assembly GCF_000472785.1. Taxonomy (GTDB): domain Bacteria; phylum Pseudomonadota; class Alphaproteobacteria; order Rhizobiales; family Rhizobiaceae; genus Mesorhizobium; species Mesorhizobium loti_E. Next base: position 233,477 of record NZ_AXAL01000007.1, on the reverse strand, counting down.
AAGAAAATCTCGTGCTACGCCGTCCAGCAATAGGACGGCGTGGAAGCGATCTCCCGGAAAATTTTTGCGTCGAAGGAGACTAGTTGTGGTTGGAGAGCAAGACGTCCTTGGCTTCGTTGATTCGCGCCGCCAGGAAAGACGTACCGCCGATATCGGGGTGCAGGCGCTGCATCAGGCGGCGGTGCGCCTTGCGGACATCCGCCGCGGCGGCCCCCGCTTCAAGACCAAGGACCTTGTAGGCCTCCTCCTTAGTCATGGCGCCCGGACCTGGCGCAACACCCAGCCCTTCGCCACCGTTCGCCTCAGTGTTTTTGCGCCAGACGGGAAATCTGCCGTCAAGATACGTCTCTAGCAACTGGCGGCTCTCCGCGTCGCCGGAGAGCTCGCGGTAGAGATGCTGCAACTCCGCAAGACCCATCGCGCCAAGCATCTTGCCGTCGTGGCGGCCGGCCAGAACAAGCCCTTCGAGGCCGCCCGTATCGTGGTCCAGCTCCATTTCGAGCGCTGCCGTCCGCACCGTTGAGCGTTTTCCGGGCGCCAGCCTGGCATCAGGCCGGTTTGTGCGCGTGGCGGCATACCAGCCGATTGCCACGAACAGCATGACGCCGCCGATCCCGCTTCGGCCAACCAGAAGCACCGCGCCGCCAACCAGAGCCAACAGGATCGGCCCAGCCGTCCTCGTTCCATTTGCGAGCCTTGCCGGATCGGCACGCAAAAACGCGGTGGCTACGCTCAGCAGCACCAACAGCAATGCAACCAGAACGATAATTGCGCCTAGCATTTCCCACCGCCTCGCGGATCTCCTGAACGTTGGGATAACCGCGTCATTTCATCAAACACTTTTTCTGGCCTCGGGGACCGGAAGAGGGCCGCCTTGCGATCCGGCTCGACCAACGCAGCAGCCCTTTGCCGATTTCGACAGCTTTCCATGGGGCATGAATTTCAAGATGTGGCGTTGTCTCGCCGCTTGCAAGTCCAGCGCGAAGCAAGATTGAGGGCCAGAGAAAGCCCGCGCACGAACATGCGACGCTGCTGCGCGATAACCTACAGCAGACCGAGATCGGCAAGCTCACGCCTGAGTTTCGGCGGCATTTCGATCAGCCCCGCCTTGCCCTTGCCGAGATCGACCGGTGCATCCGACGGTTTCAGGTAGCGCCAGCCCTGAAAAGCCCGGCGCGGCTGCCAATCGGTGCGCACGACTTGTGGGTCGAGCATCAGGTGGCAGCGACCGATGCCATCGTCGTCGGTGAACGGCCGGATCTCGGTGATCAACTGGCGACATTGCACGTTGCCCTTGACCACCCAGTAGAGCGAACCGCCATCGATGATTTCGGCGCCCCGCGTCGGCACCATGCGCGTGGTGTGCCAGTGTTCGGCCGGTTCACCGGCCCGGCGCCGTTCATCGAGACGAAACTCGATCCATTCCTCGAGATCCTCGACGCTGTCGCAGCCGACGCACAGTTTTAGCAGATTGAGAGCCATTCGCTAAGGTTAGTCCGGAGCGCCGCGACGTCAACGGCCTGCCGGACTTCTCCACAGTGCCGGTGAGCCGACCCGTGGAGCGTGCAGAAATACGGTGGCCATGCCCGTCACCATCGCTATGCTGACGCTTTACGGAGCGATCGTCATCTTGGCATACCGTCGAGAACGAAATGGGCCGAACCGGCGCAACGTGCTTTTGGTGGCAACGCTTGTCGTGTCGGCCATCACAGCGAAGGCGCATGGCGGATCTTCCGCACCCAATGGAAAATCTCCGATGCCGGCATCCGACGCGGATATCGAGGGACGCATTCAGCGAGTTCTTGCCGGGCTGCGGCCTCAAATTGGATTTGCCGGCCAGCCCCATGCCACATTGCGGGACCGGATGGAGGCGCTACACGTTCCCGGCGTCAGCATCGCGGTCATCCACAATGGGACGATAGAATGGGCGCGCGGCTTTGGCGTTACAGCGAACGGGGGGCCGCCGGTTGGACCGGAAACGCTCTTTCAGGCGGGATCGATCAGCAAGCCGGTCGCAGCAATGGCCGTGCTAGCGTTGGTTCAGGCAGGAAAACTTGACCTCGATGCGGACGTAAACTCGTACTTGAAGAGCTGGAAAGTTCCGGCGAATTCGTACACCGACGAAACGAAGGTCACTCTTCGCCAATTGCTCAGCCACTCCGCCGGGGCGACCGTACATGGCTTTGCCGGGTATGAGACAGCGACAGCGATCCCTTCTCTCCTCGAGGTCTTGAATGGTGCTCCGCCGGCGAACAGTCCTCCCATTGTCGTCGATCAGCAGCCTGGCAAAAGTTTTCGCTATTCCGGCGGCGGCTACACGATCGTGCAGCAGCTGCTCATCGACGTCACCGGCAAGCCATTTGCTAAATTGCTGGACGAGACAGTGCTTCGTCCGCTTGGAATGACCCGCAGCTTCTATCACCAACCCTTGCCCGCCGCTGACCTTCGCGACGCAGCGATGCCACACAAGGCAAGCGGTGATCCGGTTGCCGGTGGGCCACACACCTATCCCGAACTGGCCGCGGCTGGATTGTGGACGACGCCAGCCGATCTGGCCCGCTTCGACCTAGCCTTGCTGGACGCCTGGGCAGGCCGGCCGATGCCGGTGCTGTCCCAGCCAGCGGCGATACAAATGCTGACGCCCGGGCTTGGGAACTACGGGCTGGGTCCTGTCATCCGTGGTTCGCCACCACATCGGCGTTTTGGCCATGACGGCGTGAATGCGGGTTTCATAAATTCGATGATCACCTATGAAACGGGCGACGGCGCCGTCGTGATGACAAATGGCGACCAGGGCGACGTGCTGGTTGCGGAGATCATGCAAAGCATTGCCGCCGAGTACCAATGGCCGGACTGGGTTCGCAAAGTGCGGACATTGGTCGCGGTCGATCCAAAGCTCCTGGATCGATTGACTGGAAATTATCGACTGAGCCCTACCATGGTCCTGCATATTTCGAATGAGGGGGGGAATTTGTTTTCGCAGGCGACAGGACAGGCAAAATTCGAGCTGTTCCCACAAAGCGACCGGGATTTCTTTACGACCGCGTTCGATTCCGTCTTCACCTTCGAAACGGACGGCTCAACCGACGCTCAGCGATTGACCATCCATCAGGACGGCAAGGACTATCCCGCTGACCGCATCCCGTGATCGGGACCGCCGCCACTTGTCGGTGAGTCCCTCAGCATTCCACGACGTTGACCGCAAGACCGCCAAGGCTGGTCTCCTTGTACTTCTCGTTCATGTCGAGGCCGGTCTGGCGCATGGTCTCGATCGCGGCGTCGAGCGGCACGAAATGGACGCCGTCGCCCTTGATCGCCAGTGACGCGGCCGTCACCGCCTTGACCGCGCCGAGCGCATTGCGCTCGATGCACGGCACCTGGACCAGCCCGCCGACCGGATCGCAGGTCATGCCGAGATGGTGTTCGAGCGCGATCTCGGCGGCGTTCTCGACCTGCATCGGCGTGCCGCCCATGACAGCGCACAGGCCGGCCGCGGCCATTGCCGAGGCGGACCCTACTTCGCCCTGGCAGCCGACCTCGGCGCCCGAGATCGACGCATTGGTCTTGATGATGCCGCCGATAGCGGCGGCCGTCAGCAGGAAGTCGCGGATGCTCGGCTGGTCGGCCTCGGGATGGAAATGCAGCCAGTAACGCAGCACTGCCGGCAGAGTGCCGGCGGCCCCGTTGGTCGGCGCGGTGACGACGCGGCCGCCGGCCGCATTCTCCTCGTTGACGGCCATGGCGTAGATCGACAGCCAGTCATTGGCGAGCAACGGATTGGGTTTGTTCTGCTGCCACTGTTCCTGCAGCTTGTCGTGCAGCATGCGCGCACGGCGCCGGACCTTCAGCCCGCCCGGCATGATGCCGTCCTGCGACAGGCCGCGGTCGATGCAGCTCTTCATCGCAACCCAGATGGCGTCGAGGCCGGAGTCGAGCTCCTCGCGCGACATCTGCGTTTCCTCGTTGACGCGCTTCATCTCGGCGATGGAAAGGCCGCTCCTGGCCGCCATCTTCAGCATCTCGACCGCGTTCTTGAAGGGATAGGGCACTCGTCTGCCTTCGGTCGTCACCGAGCCCTTGGCCTTCATCCGCTGCAGCTCTTCTTCCGAAACCACGAAGCCGCCACCGATCGAATAATAGATGCGCTTGAGCAGCAGACGGCCGGCGGAATCGTAGGCGTAGAAAGCCATGCCGTTGGCATGACCGGTAAGCGGCGTCTTGCGGTCTAGCACCAGATCGGTGGCCGGGTCGAAGCGATAAGAGGGATGGCCGGGAGGCGAAATGCGCCTTTCAGCAGCGATGAGGCTGGCAATGCCATCAGCCTGGTCGGGATCGACAGTCTGCGGTGTCAGGCCGGCAAGGCCGAGCACGACGGCGCGATCACTGCCGTGGCCGATGCCGGTATAGGCAAGCGAGCCGTGCAGGCTGGCGCCCAGCCCGTCGACCTTGACGCCAGCCGGCCGCGGCCAGTCGCCATTGAGGATTTCGTCCAGGAAACGCGAGGCCGCCGTCATCGGCCCCATCGTGTGCGAGCTCGAAGGACCGATGCCGATCTTGAACAGGTCGAAAACCGAAAGGAACACGAGGGCGTTGTCTCCACAGGTCACGTCGAGGACTGCATATAGGAATTCCAAGGATGTTTCCGCTCTTTTGAAATTCGCGGCGCTGCACGTGCCGACCTTGTTTGCTCCGGCAGCGACATTGCTGTCGATCGCTGGAGCCGGCCATCGAAGCGAGCGCGCGAGATGTGGTAAATTCAAACCATGGGCGATTCCTTCTATCTTTCGACAGCTGACTTCGCGGCGCTCGGCCTTTTCCTCCTCGCTTGGGTACTGCACACGCTCGCTTCCGACGGCCGGCTGGTCAGCCGCATGTCGTTGACGACGGCCATGAATGCGCAGCGCGAGGCCTGGATGCGCACTATGGCTGAGCGGGAGATCCGCATCGTCGACACCGCCATCATGAGCGGCCTGCAACAGGGAACCGCCTTCTTCGCCTCCAGCTCGCTGATCGCGCTCGGCGGCTGCTTTGCCTTGCTGGGTGCATCCGACCGGGTGCTTGAAGTTCTGAGCAACCTGCCGCTCGGCGGCGCGCCGTCGCGCCCGGCCTTCCAGATCAAGGTGCTGGGGCTGGTGTTGATCCTCGCCTTTTCCTTCTTCAAATTCGGCTGGGCCTACCGGCTGTTCAACTATTGCTCGATCCTGATCGGCGCTGTGCCGATCCCGCATGGCGAAGCCTCGCGCAATCCGGTCACCGAGACGGCGGTGTGGCGTGCGGCGCAGATGAACATGCTGGCCGGCAAGCATTTCAACTCGGGCCTGCGCGGCGTGTTCTTCTCGATCGGCTATCTCGGCTGGTTCGTCGATCCGGTGGTGTTCGTTCTGTCGACGCTTCTGCTGCTGGCCGTGCTGGTGCGACGCCAGTTCTTCTCGGGGGCACGGCGCGCCGTCATCGGTCAGCCGCCTGGTGCTGGAAAAGGCTGATCGATGCGGCCGGAAAGCCAATAGGCGAACAGCCCGATCCATTCGCGGATCGCCATCGTGGTTGCCTGCAGCGAGTCGGACGGGTTGTCGCGGAACAGGCCGACACCTTCCTTGCCCGAGGTGCGATAGTCGACCGGCCATGGGACGGTTGGAAAACCAGCCTTGTCGAACAGTGCCTTGGCCCGTGGCATGTGGAAGGCGGAGGTCACCAGCAGCCACGTCTCGCCCGGCTTCGGTTCGACAAGTTTGCGGCTGAAGACCGCATTTTCATAGGTGTTGCGGGACTTGTCCTCGATGACAAGACGATCGGCCGATACACCCAGCGGGCCAAGGAGGCGGGGCGCGGTGTCGGCGTCGCCCTCGCCATCAAGGAAAAGCGAGCCGTTTCCGCCTGATACAACCACCTTGGCCTGCGGGAAGCGCCGGGCGAGGATAGCAGTCTCGACCATGCGATCGCCGCCGCTGCTCAATTCGTACCCGCCGCGAACCAGATTGATCCCGCCCTCGAAGCCACCGCCGAGCACGACGATGCCGTCGATCTTTTCCGGCAGCGGCGGGCGTGGAAAGCGTTGTTCGAGCGGGTTGAGCATCATGGCGCCGAGCGACGTCCAGGCCGACAATGCAAGAATCAGGAAGGCGAGCACGCTGCCGGTAATGGCCAGCCGCCGGCGGCTGATCATCCCCGCAATCAGCCCCGCCAGAAGCAGGAAGATCGTCAGGTTGAGTGGCTGGATGAAGAACCAGAATATCTTTGAAAGGTAGTAGAACATCGCTCAGCCCTTCAGATGAGCGATACCCTTACCACCACTTCTCCGGCTGAAATGTGCCGGCCGCCTGCTCGATGACGGCGGCGGTCTGGAACAGCGTCTCTTCCTCGAACGGCCGGCCGATCAGCTGCAGGCCAAGCGGCAGCCCCTTGGGGTCGAGACCGGCGGGTACGGCGATGCCCGGCAGGCCGGCCATGTTCACGGTGACGGTGAAAATGTCGTTGAGGTACATCTTGACCGGATCGGCGGCCATGTCCTCGTCGGCGATGCCGAAGGCCGCGGACGGTGTCGCCGGGGTCAGGATCACATCGACGCCGTCGGCAAAAACATTCTCGAAGTCACGCTTGATCAGGTTGCGCACCTTCTGAGCCTGCAGATAGTAGGCATCGTAATAGCCGGCCGACAGCACATAGGTGCCGATCATAATGCGGCGCTTGACCTCGCGGCCAAAGCCGGCGGCGCGGGTCTTCTCGTACATCTCGATGATGTCCTTGCCCGGCACGCGAAGCCCATAGCGGACGCCGTCATAGCGCGCCAGGTTGGACGACGCCTCGGCGGGCGCCACGATGTAATAGGCCGGCAGCGCATATTTGGTGTGCGGCAAGGAAATGTCGACGATCTCGGCGCCGGCGTCCCTGAGCCAGGCAATGCCCTTCTGCCACAGCGCCTCGATCTCTTCGGGCATGCCGTCGACGCGGTATTCCTTGGGAATGCCGACCTTCATGCCCTTGATCGGCTTGCCGATCACCGCCTCATAGTCCGGCACTGGCCGGTCAACGGAAGTGGTGTCCTTCGGATCGACCGAAGCCATTGATTTCAAAAGGATCGCGGCGTCGCGCACGTCACGCGCAATCGGGCCGGCCTGGTCGAGCGACGAGGCGAAGGCGACGATGCCCCAGCGCGAGCAACGGCCATAGGTCGGCTTGATGCCGACGGTTCCGGTGAAGGCAGCGGGCTGGCGGATCGAGCCTCCGGTATCCGTCGCTGTCGCGCCGGCGCACAGGAAGGCCGAGACCGCGGTCGCCGAACCGCCGGAAGAACCGCCCGGCACCAGCTGTGCATTGTCCAGGCTGCGCTGGGTTTTGGTGCCGCCGGACGACACGAAGCCGCCATCGCCCTGATGCGTCGTCGGCATCACCACCGTGTCGAGGCGCGAACGCCGCCACGGGTTGATGACCGGGCCGTAATAGGACGTCTCATTGGACGAGCCCATGGCGAACTCATCCATGTTCAGCTTGCCGAGCATCACCGCGCCGTCGGCCCAGAGATTGGCGGTGACGGTCGACTCGTAACGCGGCTTGAAGCCGTCGAGCACATGGCTGCATGCCTGGGTATGGACGCCTTCGGTGCCAAACAGGTCTTTGATGCCCAGCGGAATGCCTTCCAGCGCACCGCCCTCGCCCTTGACCAGCCTGGCGTCGGAGGCCTTTGCCATATCGCGCGCTCTGTCGCCGGTGACCGCGACATAGGCATTGAGCGCCGGATTGGCGCGATCGATCGCTGAGAGATAGGCCTCGGTAATCTCGGTCGCGGTGATTTCCTTGCCGCGCAGCTTGGCGCGGGCCTGCGAAATCGTCAGTCGGGTCAGGTCGCTCATCAAAGGCTCTTTTCGTAAAAAACCGACCATTCGGAATCGGGATAATCCAGCACCGGGCCGCAGCGCGAAAATCCGGCACGTTCGTAGACGGTCCAGGCGGCGGGATGACGATCGCCCGTCTCCAGCACCAGCCGTTTCAGCCCTTCATCGCGGGCCAGCGCCTCGACCCGTTCGACGATCTTGGCGCCGATCTTGCGGCCGCGATGCGAGGGCCTGGTATACATGCGCTTGACCTCGCCGATGGCGTCGCCATGGCGCTTCAGCGCACCACATCCAATAGCGATGCCATTGTCGCGGGCGATGAAAACGGTCGTGTCCTGGCCCGCCATCTGTTCAACCGTCAAATGGTAGCAATGCTCCGGCGGCGTCAATTCGAGCAAGGTCTCATTGAGTTCTTTGACCAGGCCGCGCACATCGTCTTGCAGCGGCGTCTCGATGGCGATCTCGATGGCCATCGGCGCCTTACTCCACGACCTTTGGCACGAGGAAGAAATTCTCTTCGGTCGCCGGCGCATTGGCGACGATGTCGGCCGCCTTGTTGCCGTCGGTGACAACATCCCGGCGCTTCTTCATTTCCATGGGCGTCACCGAGGTCATCGGTTCGATGCCGGAAACATCGACCTCGTTCAGCTGCTCAACGAAGCCAAGGATAGCGTTCAGCTCGCCGGTCATGCGTTCGGCATCTTCTTCGCTCACCGCGATGCGGGCGAGACGCGCGACGCGCTTCACAGTCTTGACATCAACGGACATGTATTTGCCTCGGGGAAAAACCAGTCCGGGCTATAGCGGCGCCGCGCGCGGCGCGCAACATGCATCGTGCCGGACGCAGTGCTAGACCGCCGCGCTGACCCGGTCCTTGGGGCGCCGCAGCGGGTTGGGCAACTCAAACAGTCGCTTCTTTGCCGAACACATGCTGCATGCGTCCTCGTCTTCAAGCGCGGCGAAGGCCTGCAGTTCCGCGTTGGAACAGCCTGGCTCAAGCGGTCGATACGCCAGATAGGGATCCCACTTGCCGGAAAGGCGGTATTTTGCCTTCTGCATCGGCAGATAGGCGAGAGGCGCGCACTTCCAGATCTGCCCGGCGTGGAGTTGCTTGCATTGGCGAGCCGGGCAGATTTCCCAACTGGCGCGAGGATCGCCATCCTCGAAGGGCAGCATGGCGTCGCCGAAGCCTTCGTAGCGACGAGTCCAGTTCTTGTCGGAGGGGCGGATCTCGGTCTGCAGCCCGTGTTCCCGGCGCCACGCCTCCAGGAGATCGAAGACCGGTTTCAATCTCTCCTGGTACTCCTCCGAACCATGATGAACCGAGACGGTCAGCCGGGCGTTGCGATCGGCGGCGAGAATCGCCGGCAATGTCGGGTGACGGTGCAGGAAGAAGCCATTGCTGACGATCTCTATGCGGGTATCAGGCCAGTGCCGGCGGACCAACCCGACGAAGGATGGCAGCTGCGGGTGAATGGTGGGCTCTCCGCCCAGGATGTTGAACCACGTGACCGATACGCGTCGACTCCAAAGTCGCATCCAGCGGTCCGCCTCCTCAAGCGAAACGGTGCCGGAATGGGCGTGATTGGAATAGTGCGAACAACTTTCGCAAGACAGATTGCAGCCATGCGCGACGTGCAGTTCCAGTTTTGGGAACACCGGTCGCTCGCGGCGAAAAAGCGACCTGACACGTTTCAGCATCGTCATGGCAGGGCAACGCCCTCGCACAGATAGTAGCTGCCGCTGTTGCCGCTGGCCTCGCTTTCGTCGTCGATGGGCCGGACCGAGACGAGATCAACCTGAGTCGGGTTCATTTGCGTCACCGAGAGCACGTCTGGAAAGACATAGCCCGGCTCCTGGCAGATGGCTGTCACCGCCCAGCTTGGCGAGCGTGTTGCCTTGCTGATCTGAACGAACTCGCAATTGTATTCAACGCCTTGCAGGCCGTGCGCCGACAACACGACATTGCCGGCGTCGATCAGCGTCTGCAGCGTATCCTTCTTGGCCTGTGCACAAAGCTCCTCGGACTGGAGGTAGACGCCTTCGATGAAGTCATCGGCGGCAAGCGCCGGCGACGCCGCGGCAAACATCGAAATGAAAAGAGTTTGCCGCAACGCCATGGATTTGTTCCGCTTTAGCCGTCTCTAGATCGTAATCGTCTCACCAATCTTCGGCAACGCTATTTCGACGCCGGACCCTTCCAGGCCGGCCTGGAATTTCTCGGCCGTCGGATCGATCATTGGAAACGTACCGAAGTGGCAAGGAACCACCGTTTCGAACTTGAAGAAGCGGCGGCAGGCGAGTGCCGCCACAGCACCGCCCATGGTGAAACGGTCGCCGATCGGCACGATGCCGATCTTGGGCTCATGCAACTCGTTGATCAACGCCATGTCGGAGAAGATGTCGGTATCGCCCATGTGGTAGAGAGTCCGGTCTTCCGGGAAATGCAGGACGAGACCGCCCGGATTGCCGAGATAGGTGTTCTTGCCCCCGTCTTCGCCAAACGAAGAGGAGTGCAGCGCCTGGACGAATGTCGTGGTGAAGCCGCCGCAATCGACCGTGCCGCCAATGTTGCCGGGATTGATCTTGTTGCCGTCGGCACCCTTGCCGACCAGATACATGCAGATCTCGAAATTGGCGACCAGCTGGGCGCCGCTCTTGCCGAGGACTTCCAGCGCGCCGCTGATGTGGTCGCTGTGCCCGTGCGTCAGCAGAACATGCGTTACTCCCTCCGCCGGTCCTTCCCAGCCGCCCGTCCAGGACGGATTGCCGACCAGATAGGGGTCGATGAGGATCTTGGCGTCGCCGGTTTCGATACGGAAGGCCGAGTGGCCGTACCAGGTCAGTTTCATGAATGCTTTCCTCGATTTTTGCCAGGCCAAAGGATAGAACGCCGATAGCCCCGAGATCAAAGGGTTACTGTGCCCATTGCGCGTTTGACAAAACACGTGGTGGTGAAAAGGCGAAGGACCACCGTTGAGCATTATCACGATCGAAGAATTGCCGGCCCGGCTTGCCGGCGGAAAAACATTGGCGGGGCTCGATCTCGGCGACAAGACGATCGGCGTTGCGGTTTCCGACCGGAGATTCTCTTTCGCTCATCCGCGCCCGGTCATCATGCGAAGGAAGTTCTCGCTCGATGCCGCAGTCCTGCTGGCCTTGATGCAGAAGGAGAACGTTGGCGCGGTGGCGATCGGGCTGCCGATCAACATGGATGGTTCGGAAGGTCCGCGTGCGCAGAAGTCACGCGCCTTCGTACGCAACATGGCGCAGCTGAGCGACCTGCCCTTCGTGTTCTGGGATGAGCGGCTGTCGACGGTCGCCGCCGAACGGACGCTGATCGAAATGGATTTCTCGCGCGCCAAACGCGCCGGCAAGATCGATTCGGCGGCCGCGGCCTTTATTCTGCAGGGAGTTTTGGACCGGCTTCAGTCACTCGATGCAGCCGATCGAACGGGACAGGACCCGCCCAGCGCCGTCTGACCCAGCCGGCGATTTCGCGGCGGCGGCGAAACGCCCATAACGCCATCAGCAGAAACCCGTCGAAGATGCAGGCCTTGGCCACCATGCCGGGGATGATCGCCGGATCAATGCCGAGCATCTGGCCATAGAGCTGGAACACAAAATCATGCAGTTGCCGGGTCAGCATGACATAGCCGAAATTCATGTCGTTGAGCGACAGGTAGAACCAGCCCCAGAACAGCGCCATCGGTGCCGCCCACAATGCGAAGATATAGCGCATCAGCTGCCTCCCTTGCCGTTCGGTCCGGTTCGGCCCGATATCATGGAGAGCAGCGAATTGTGGGCTGCCGCCTTCGCCATGCCGTGTGCCGTGGCGCGAAAATCGGCGTCATCCGACACGGCTGCCGAGCGCCGCTCGGCGAGCATCGCGACATAGGAGGCCAGAAGTGCGGCGAGTTGCACGGCCACCACCATGAACAACCCGTTGATGCCTTGGGCCGCGCCGCCGATCAGGATCATCGACATCACACCAGAAGCGGAAATGAAAGCGATGCGCACCACGCTGTCGGCACCGGGGCTCGCCGCATCGTTGATCAGCGTATCGATAAAGGCCCAGAAGAACAGCACCGACACGACCAGCAGTGCAACCGCCAGCGGCGCGACCACGACGATGTTTTCCAGATTGACGAAGCGGGCGCTCTCTATGGTCACGCCCAGCACGCCAAGCGCTGCCGCAACACCGCGGTTTCCATCGATGCAGATCAGCGCCAGCAGGGCGAAAACGATCGCCCAGTGCACAGACAAAAAGGAGGTCAATACGTGTCGCATCGTGGTTCCTGCTTCGGCAGGAATAACAGTGGGCTTTGCCGCCCGCCGCCGCAACGGAAACCATTTGTTAAGGTTAACGGCCATCCACAGGGCGCACGACGATGCCCTCAGACGTTTCCAAATCCAGCGACGAGCCGCTCGCGGCTCAGTTCACCGGCGGATAGAGCGTATCGATGATCATGCGCGCGTCGTGGCGCGAATCGAGCATACCGTAGGTGTTGCGCCACTGACCGGCCAGGCGCGTCTCGACGAAGGCATCGGCAATCCGCCCTGCCCCAAGCCGGCGCAGCTCGGCCGCCGCGGCTGACAGCGCCAGCTGTTCCGTCAGTAACCGGGCTGAGCCCTCGTCGGTTGAAGCAACCTGCATCGCCGCCTTCAGAACGCCGACCGTGCCGCGTCCGCCGGCACCGAGATCACGGTCTATCCCCCCCAGCACCTCTTCGAACAGGCCGGGCGCGCGGCCAAGCACACGCAGCACGTCGAGCGCCATGACATTGCCCGACCCTTCCCAGATCGCGTTGACCGGGGCCTCGCGATAGTAGCGGGCGAGCGGCGCTTCCTCGACATAGCCGTTACCGCCAAGGCACTCCATCGCTTCGTAAAGCAGTGCTGGCGCGATCTTGCAGACCCAGTATTTGACGACCGCCGTCATGGCGCGCGCAAAGGCCGCCTCGCCGCGATCGCCCGCCGCCTCGTCGAAGGAGCGCGCCAGCCTAAACGACAGCGCGGTTGCCGCGGCGACATCCAGCGCCATGTCGGCCAGCACGCGCTGCATCAGCGGCTGCTCGATCAAGGCCGAGCCGAAAACCTGTCGATGGCGGGCATGATGAACCGCTTCCGCCAGCCCTGCCCGCATGATGGCCGAGGATGCCACCGCGCAGTCGAGCCGGGTCAAAGTCACCATGTCCATGATAGTCTTCACGCCGGCGCCGGGTTCGCCGACCATTTCGCCGATGGCGTTGACGAATTCGACCTCGGAAGACGCGTTGGAGCGGTTGCCGAGCTTGTCCTTCAGCCGCTGGAAGCGGAAGCCATTGCCCGATCCGTCGCCAAGAACACGCGGCACCAGGAAGCAGGACAGCCCTTCCGGCGCCTGCGCCAGCACCAGGAAGGCGTCCGACATCGGCGCCGACATGAACCATTTGTGCCCAGTCAGGCGATAAAAACCGCTGCCGGCGCGCTCGGCCCTCGTCACATTGGCACGCACATCCGTGCCGCCCTGCTTCTCGGTCATGCCCATGCCGAGCGTCAGCCCGGTCTTCTCCACCGGCGGCTTCTGGCTCTGGTCGTATTTGCGCGTCGTCACGCGCGGCGCCCATTCGCGAAACAGCTTTGGGCTGGCCATCAATGCCGCCAGCGAGGCGCTGGTCATGGTGATAGGACAGAGGTGCCCCGTTTCGAGTTCGGCGGTCAGATAGAAACGCGCGGCACGCACCTGGTGGCGACGGCCGATCTCGGCGTCACCATTTTCCCAGACCGAGGAATGCAACCCGTTCGCCACCGAACGACGCATCAGGGCGTGGTAAGCGGGATGGAACTCGACCAGGTCGAGGCGCCGCCCCTGGCGGTCATGTGTCCTCAGTTTCGGCGTCTCGACATTGGCGAGGCGTGCCAGTTCCTGTGCTTCCTGGGTCAGCACGAAACGGCCAAGCCCGTCGAGTTCCCTGCGCACCGGATCGGAAAAGCGCTCGGCAAGCTGGATCAGCAACGGATCGCCTCGCCAGGCGTTGCCGCCCGTCAGCGGCGGCGGCTGGTTCGTTACGTCGTCGGTCACGCCCAATCCTTCAATCCGTAGAAAGGTCCCTGTCGTGCGAAAGCCACGAATCCGAGGCCATCGGCTAGATATAGCCAAGCGTTGCCGCGCGCGCGACGAAAATACCGGGGAGAACGGCGCCAATGTAAAGCTGGTGCTTGCAGGCGCAAAATCCGCACCCTATAGCACCCCCTTGAGATGACCGACGCTTCGTCCCTGCCACTCTATCCTCACCGCCATCTTCTGGGCATCAGCGACCTTTCGCCCGCCGACATCGAGCTTTTGCTCGATCGGGCGGATCTGGCGGTCGCGATTTCGCGGCAGTCCGAGAAGAAAACCTCGACGCTGCGCGGCCGCACCCAGATCAACCTGTTCTACGAGGCATCTACCCGCACGCAGTCCTCGTTCGAGCTGGCCGGAAAGCGGCTCGGCGCCGATGTCATGAACATGTCGGTGGCGAGCTCCTCGGTGAAAAAGGGCGAGACCCTCATCGACACGGCGATGACGCTGAACGCCATGCGGCCCGATATATTGATCATCCGCCATCAGTCGGCGGGTGCGGCGGCCCTTCTGGCCCAAAAAGTCGGCTGCTCCGTCGTCAATGCCGGCGATGGCGCGCATGAACACCCGACACAGGCGCTGCTCGACGCGCTGACCATCCGCCGCGCCAAGGGTCCGCTGTCGAAGCTGATCGTGGCGATCTGCGGCGACATCCTGCATTCGCGCGTGGCGCGTTCCAACATCATGCTGCTCAACGCGCTCGGCGCACAGGTTCGGGTCGTCGCCCCTTCAACGCTGCTGCCCTCCGGCATCGAACGAATGGGTGTGATTGTCACGCGCTCGATGGCCGAAGGCCTGAAAGACGCCGACGTGGTGATGATGCTGCGCCTGCAGCGCGAGCGGATGGAAGGCGCCTTCGTGCCTTCGGTTCGCGAATATTTCCGCTATTTCGGCCTCGACGCCGAAAAGCTGAAGGCCGCCAAGGATGACGCCATGGTGATGCATCCTGGCCCGATGAACCGCGGCGTCGAGATTGCCTCGGAAATCGCCGACGGCCCGCAAAGCGTCATCCAGGAACAGGTGGAAATGGGCGTTGCCGTGCGGATGGCGGTGATGGAAGCGCTGCTCGACCCCCGCCGTAATCAAGAAGGCCGTAATCAAGAGGGCCGCGGCGCATGAGCACGACGGTCTTTGAACGCGCCCGCATCGTCGACCCCTCGCGCGGCATGGACGAAGTCGGCTCCGTCATTGTCGATGGTCGCAAGATCGTTGCCGCGGGCAAGGCGGCGTTGAACCAGGGCACCCCCGAGGGCGCCATAACAATTGATTGCGCCGGCAAGGCGATCATTGCCGGCCTGGTCGATGGCCGCGTCTTCATCGGTGAGCCCGGCGGCGAGCATCGCGAAACCATCGCCTCGGCGAGCGTCGCGGCGGCAGCCGGCGGCGTCACCTCCATCGTCATGATGCCCGATACCGACCCGGTGATCGACAATGTGGCGCTGGTCGAGTTCGTGCTGCGCACCGCCAAGGACACGGCTATCGTCAACGTCTTTCCGGCGGCGGCGATCACCAAGGGTCTCGCCGGCCGCGAGATGACCGAATTCGGCCTGCTGCGTGAGGCTGGCGCCGTCGCCTTCACCGATGGCCGCCACACCATAGCAAGCGCGCTGGTGATGCGCCGCGCACTGACCTACGCCCGCGATTTCGGCGCCACCATCGTGCATGAAACCCAGGATGCCGACCTCGGTTCATCAGGCGTCATGAACGAGGGTCTGTACGCCAGTTGGCTCGGCCTTTCCGGCATTCCGCGTGAAGCCGAATCGATCCCGCTGGAGCGCGATCTGGCTTTGGCCCGTCTGACGCGCGGTTCCTATCATGCGGCAAAAATCTCGACGGCGATGGCAGCAAGCGCCGTGACACGCGCCAAAGCCGATGGTGCTGCCGTCACCTCAGGCGTGTCGATCCACAATCTGTCGCTCAACGAAAACGATGTCGGCGAATACCGCACCTTCTTCCGGCTGACGCCGCCGCTGCGCGCCGAGGAAGACCGGTTGGCGATGATCGAGGCGGTCAGGGACGGCACCGTCGACATCATCGTCTCCTCGCACGATCCACAGGATGTCGACACCAAGCGCCTGCCCTTCGCCGACGCGGCCGCCGGCGCCATCGGATTGGAGACGCTGCTTGGCGCTGCCTTGCGGCTGTACCACAATGGTGACGTGCCCTTGCTGCGGTTGGTCGAAACCCTGTCTACCGCGCCGGCAAGACTGTTCGGATTGCCAGGCGGCACACTGAAGCCGGGTGCTCTTGCCGACCTTGTGCTTGTCGATCTCGATGAACCCTGGATCGTCAGTGAAAGCGGCATTCGCTCGCGCTCGAAGAACACCTGTTTTGAAGGCGCGCGCCTGCAAGGCAAGGTCTTGCAAACACTGGTGGCGGGCCGCACAGTGTTCTCGGCATAGATCGGGAACGGGCGTCGCGCCTGATGCGGTCGACTAGGGGGAAATGCGGGGGAAACAATGACTTACGGCCTCATCCCAGCGTTGGTGTTCGGCTATCTCTTAGGCTCGATTCCGTTCGGCCTGCTGCTCACCCGCGCGGCCGGCCTTGGTGACGTGCGCAAGATTGGCTCCGGCAACATCGGCGCCACCAACGTGCTGCGTACCGGCAACAAGGGTCTTGCCGCCGCGACCTTGTTGCTCGATGCACTGAAAGGCACGGCCGCCGTGCTGATTGCTGGCCATTTCGCGCCGGAAACGGCGGTCTGGGCCGGCCTCGGCGCCTTTCTTGGTCACCTATTTCCGGCCTGGCTCGGCTTCAAGGGCGGCAAGGGCGTCGCGACTTACCTCGGTGTGCTGATCGGCCTTGCCTGGCAGGTGGCGCTGATCTTCGCCGTCGTCTGGCTGGTGATGGCGTTCCTATTCCGGTTCTCATCGCTTGCAGCGCTGACGGCAGCCGTCGTCGTGCCGATTGCCCTGTATTTCATGAGCACCCCGCAGATAGCCGTCCTGTTCGTGGTGATGAGCGTCATCGTCTTCATCAAGCATAGGGCGAATATTTCGCGCCTGCTTGCCGGCACCGAGGGCAAGATCGGAGCCAAGGGGTGAGCGAGCACGCCACCGCGATGAGCGAGCCTGCCGCCGGGCCGCGCCTCAGCGACCGGCAGCGGCTGAGCTGGCTGCGGCTGATCCGCACCCAGAATGTCGGCCCCGCCTCCTTTCGCGACCTGATCAACCGCTTCGGGTCCGCCGAGGTGGCGCTGGAAATCCTGCCGGAACTGATGATTTCGGGCGGTGCCAGTCGGATCGCCCGCATCCCGTCCATTGCCGAAGCCGAGGCCGAACTGGAAGCAGCCCGCAAGGCCGGTGCGCGCTTTGTCGGCATCGGGGAGCCCGACTATCCGCCATTGCTTAGAAACATGGACAATCCACCGCCTCTGCTGGCGGTGAAAGGCAATGCCGCCGTGTTCCGGTTGCCGGGGGTTGCCATTGTCGGTGCCCGCAACGCATCGCTGGCCGGCATCAAGATGGCGCGCATGCTGGCTGCCAGTCTTGGCGGCGACGGCTACGGCATCGTGTCGGGGCTGGCGCGCGGCATCGATACGGCGGCACATCAGGGCAGTCTGTCAACCGGCACGATCGGTGTGCTGGCCGGAGGCCTCGACCTGCCCTACCCGCCCGAAAATGCCGGTCTGTGTGACGAGATTGCCGAGCGCGGCGCCATCATCTCCGAAATGCCGTTCGGCTGGCAGCCGCGCGCCCAGGATTTTCCGCGCCGCAATCGCCTTGTCGCGGGCGCCGCCCTTGGGCTGGTGGTGGTCGAGGCGGCGCAGCGTTCGGGATCGCTGATCAGCGCCAGGCTTGCCGGCGAAATGGGCCGGCTGGTCTTTGCTGTTCCCGGCTCGCCGCTGGACCCACGCGCGGCCGGCACCAACGGCCTGCTCAAGGACGGCGCCACCCTGGTCACCGAAGCCTCCGACATTTCCAGGGCAATCGCGCCGTTGACCGGCATGCGCGCGCCGGAAATGCCTCCGTTTGAAGACCCGCCGGATTTCTCGGCCACACCGCCGCCCGGCGAGAGCGACCGCGCCCGCGTCATCGAGGCACTCGGCCCGACGCCGGTGTCGGTCGACGAGATCATCCGCCACACCGGCCTGCACCCCGCCCAGGTCTTCATGGTGTTGCTGGAATTAGACCTCGCAGGTCGGCTCGAACGCCATGCCGGCGGTAATGTTTCGCTGGTTTTCGGGGACGGCTGAGCGCGACCGTCAATGGCGGTTGCGGCCCTTCCCGCCGGTCTCTGCATAATCCGCTGTGTTGGCTCCAAACAAATCGTTCTCGACAGCCTTGCGCCAGACTGCGTCGGCGTCTGCGGGACGCAAAGACTCAGCTGCCGTCTTGGCATCACCGCTTAGTGGCTCAGAGCGCCGCCTAAGCCAGGCGGGCATGATTTCCCGGATGAGGCTTGTCAGTTGCGTCATTACAAACTCCTTTCCATGCGCGCCTGAAGCAGGAGTGGCTCGGGTGCCATCCAGTTCATTTCGCCATTGCGGCCAGCGTGGCCGCGGTCTCGCGTCTGCTCATCCCGTCCAACCAGGCCAAGGCCGCATCCACACCGGCCAGCACAAAAGGTGCCGCTGTCGATCCATGCGGCTTTATGCGAACCGAGATGCCGTCCAATTCGTTGACGACCTCGAACCCGTTCTCATCGGATGTATCGTCACCGAGGAACACCGGCCGCCGTCCCCTGAAGGCCGGAACTTGCATGAAGCGCCGGATGGCTGCTCCCTTCGCCGCCTCCAGCGGCATCAGCTCCACACCGGCATTTCCGGCCAAGACCCGATATCCCGCGGGTAACTTGTGCAGTGCCTGTTCGACCAACTCAGTCGCCCGCTGCAGCAAATGCGGGGCCGCGCGCGTGTGAATGGCCAGGATCGGGCCCTTGCGCTCGATATAGACCTCCGCATTGTCCAGTTCCGTCGCGATTTCGTTGGCAAGTGCGGCGATGTCAGCCGGTTCGCTGGCCGCCTCGACCGGCCCATCACGCGCCAGCCTGTGTTCGAGGCCATAGAGGCCGGCGGCGCGCAATCTGAGGGGCTGGAAGAGATGGTCGACGGCGGCGATCGAGCGTCCCGTGATGAACGCCAAGGCTCCGTCCAATTGTGTTTCAAGCCGTGCCAACAGCATGCGCAGCTCCTCACTGACAACCACCGCATCGGGATGTGCGGCATGTTCGAGAAGCGTGCCATCGATATCGAGGAACAGGCTCCATGGCCCTTGCGGGACGACGGGTTCCGGAAGGTTTGACGATATCGACATCACAGTGCCGCCACGCGTTTGCGTTCGAGCAGTGATATTACGTTGGCAGGGATCGTGGGAGCAGCGCCGACGGCTCGGTCGACTGCATCACGCTTGCGCAAACGCGCCGCGTCGAGAAGCATGCTGCCTGCCCATCGATAGACATTGTTTTCGCGCACGATCTCGCGCATGCGTCGCATGCGCTGGGTTTGCTCGTCTGGCGACATGGTCAAGGCCTGCAGCAGGACGTCACCCATCATTGCCGCGTCATAGGGATTGACGATCAGCGCCTCCAGCAGCTCCTTGGAGGCGCCGGCGAACATGCTCAGCAGCAAGACGCCTTGCTCATCGTCGCGCGCGGCGACAAACTCCTTGGCAACCAGGTTCATGCCGTCATGCAGGCTGGTGACCATGCAGACGTCGGCGGCGCGGTAGATTTCGTAGACCTGCAGCTGCGAGTGATGTTCCGTGACCATCAGGACGGGCGTATAGCCTTCGCGGCCATAGCGCTGGTTGAGATCCTCGGCATGGCGCATGCACTCTTCGTACAATTGCTGGTAGGCGGGCAAGGTTCCGCGGCTGGGCGCCGCGATCTGCAGGAACGACACCTTGCCGATCCATTCCGGGTGAAGCGTCAGCAATTCATCGAGCGCGTTGAAACGATCGAGGATGCCCTTGGTGTAGTCCAGACGCTCAACGCCGACGCACAGTTTGACATGTTCTGCCAGTCCGAATTTCTCGCGAACCTGGCGACGGCACTGCGCCACGTCTGGCAGCTTGTCCAGTTGCGGCGGCGACCATTCGATTGAAATCGGATAGGCGTGAACCAGACTGATCTGGCCGCCATAGGAGATGGCCGAATCCTCGCGCTCGATCCTGCTTTCCAGGAAACGGTCGACGCTGTCGATGAAGTTGTTGCAATGGAACTGGGTGTGAAAGCCGACGATTGAACTGCCGAGCAGGCCCTCAAGGATCTTCTCACGCCACGGGCAGATGCTGAACACTTCCGAATTCGGCCAAGGGATGTGCCAGAAGGTGATAATAATCGCCTCAGGCAGGCGCTCCCGGATCATTCGCGGCAGCAGTGCAAAATGGTAATCCTGGACCAGCACGATCGGCCGCTCGTTACGGGCTTCCGCTACGACAGTGTCGGCGAATTTGCGGTTGACCGCTTCGTAGGCTTCCCAATCGTAGGCACGGAATATCGGCCGGGTGAAGGCGATATGGCACAGCGGCCAGAGGCCCTCATTGGCAAAGCCGAGATAGTAGCCTTGCTGCTCTTCCTCGCTCAGCCAGACGCGGCGCAACGTGTAGGAAGGATTGTCAGGCGGCACCTCGATCCGGTCGTTCTTGTCGACCACAAGCGCGTCGGCCGAACCGCCGCCATAGGCGATCCACGTGCCCGCACAGGCGCGCGTTATCGGCTCCAGGGCGGACACGAGCCCGCTGGCGGGTACGACCAGCTCGATGTCGTCGCCCTTGCGGTTGTGGATGTACGGCTCACGATTCGAGACGACGATCACCTGGGCATCGGGCAGTTCCGTGGCCAGTATGTGGCGCAGCGTCTCGGGCGACCACTGTGCCAGCGCGGCGACGGTGGACTGCCCATTCTTCTCGAATTCCGGCACCGGGCTGGGAGCCGGATCGGCCTTCACAGCAGCAAGCCTGCGGCTCCTGCGCGACCGCACCATCATCGTCATCAGCGCAATAAACAGGACGCCAACAGCTACAAGGATGAAGAGCCACAATGCGAAGATGGGAATGACCAGGGACGAACTGTTGTCGGGCATTAAAATCGATTACCTTTCAATGGGATACCGAACAGACTCCATCTTCTGGAACTTCGGCGCCCATAGTCTGTTGACCAACGCCCCACCACGCATGATGGTTCCGGTTTTTCAGCTCCTCACCACAAGAGGCACCAGCCCCTCATGCGGCTCGGCGAGGAAAGCGCCAACACGATCTCCGACGCGCTGGAACGTCAGATCCACCGTCGCCTGCCCGACCGAAAGATGACGAAGGACGAGGCTGTCGATGCCGATCGGCAGGCGCGGCCGGGTAACATGGATCTCGCCTGCCCAGCCATCGATCTGAAGCCCGAGGCACGACTGCATGAGCATGAAGGCGGAGCCGGCGGACCAGGCTTGCGGCAGGCACGCCACCGGATAGGCAATCGGCGCTTCGCCAGCCGCGCGCGTAAAACCGCAAAACAGTTCCGGCAACCGCATGTTGAAATGAACGGCGGATTCGAAGGTCCCACTCATCAGCCGCACCACATCGTCGCGGATACCGTATCGCGCCAGTCCGGCGGCGCAGATCGCGGTATCGTGCGGCCAGATCGACCCGTTATGATAGGACATCGGATTGAAGAAGATCGCGTCGTCCGCCAGCGTTCTCAATCCCCAGCCGGAATGGAACGAGGCCGACAGCAGCTGGTCGGCGACCATGCGTGCGCGATCAGGGCTGGGAAGGCCGACGTAAAGCAGGTGACCGGCATTGGATGTGCGCACCTTGCAAGGTTGACCCTCGCCGTCCAGTGCCAGCGCATAGTAGCTCAGGTCTTCGATCCAGAAATGGCGTTCGACTTGCTGGCGAAGTGTATCGGCGCGTATTTCCCACCCCTCCGCCCGCTCCGTTTCGCCACGCAGCCGCGCCAGTTTCGCCAACCCCTGGAACGCCGCGAAGACGTAGCCCTGCACCTCGACCAGTGCGATTGGCCCCTTCGGAATGCTGCCATCGGCGTGAAAGACGGAATCAAAACTGTCCTTCCATCCCTGGTTGGCCAGGCCGGATTCCGCAGCGCGCTGGTAGGTGAGGAATCCTGTCGAACGGCTCGCCGTTTCGATCCACTCGGCCGCGGCACACAGCGAGGGCCACAGCGTATCGATGAAGGCTGTGTCCCCCGTGCGATCCGCATAGGCGCAGGCAAGATGGATGTAGAGCGGCGTCGTGTCGACACCGCCATAGTAACGGCCGAAAGGCAGCTCGCTGAGCGCCACCATCTCGCCCTTGCGGGTCTCGTGCATGATCTTGCCGGGTTCGGAATCGCTGAACGGCGAGGTCTCGGTCGCCTGGTGCTGGGCAAGAAACGCCAGAACGCCTCGCGCCAGCCCGGGATTGAGCCAAAGCATCTGCAGGGCTGAAATCACACCGTCGCGGCCGAAGGCGGTGGAGAACCACGGAATGCCGGCATAGGGATAAGGCCCGGTCGGCAGTTCCGTCGTGAGCAGCGCGACATCGGCGCGAGCCCGAGCCATCCAGTCGTTGAAGACGCGGCCCGAACTGTGCAGTGTCGCACCATGCCGGCGTTTGGCGCGCATGCCGAACCGAGCGCGGGCGGCCGCAGCGCGAAACCGGCGGCTTTCGGGGCGTTCGTCTGTCTCATTGCCCACTTCCAGGTAAAGCGTCTGGCTGCTGCGCTTGGTGACGGCGATGACGAAATCCGCCTGGTCGGCCGTCAGCTGATCGGGCGTCTGTGAAAATGATATCGCCGATGTCCGCACCACGTCGTCCAGGCCATCGTAGCGCAGCACGACCGCGTTGCGGGCAATCTCGGCCGTGTGGGCAGTTCCACGCTTCGCGCGGGTCGAGCCCCGGACCTCGAACATGTCGCGGAAATCGGCACCAAAGCGCAGCGACAGCAGGATCGTCGAATGCTCCCTGCTGTAATTGGAGAGCGTTATGCGCTCATACAGCCTCTCCTCCCACAGCAGCCGGACGCGCTCGATATGGATCGCGCCTTGCGGAATCTGGCGGCCCGCGGCGCTCTCGATCGGCAGATTGGTCAAATTGGTGGTGAACAGGACATTGTCCTGGCTAAGCGACGCGCCAAGCAACGACGTCGACCGCCCGCCAACGGTGAGGCGAAACTCGGAAAGCACGCGCGTGTCGTCGCGGAAGAACCCGTCGCCAACGCCGCGTATGTCACCATAGGCATCGGCGACGACAAAGCAGTCGCCGTGCTTGAGGGCGAACTGCCTGTGCGGCTCCCGGGGCGCTGTCTCATCGAGAGACGCCAGTGCTATCGCTGGATCGAGCGTGCGCTCGTCAAGTTGGCTGATGGTCAAAGTGGCCTGTCCCTGTTCATTCCGAAGACGACGCCGCTACGAGGCCTTGGCGTGACCGCCGGCGTCGACCAGCTCCGCGTAAGCAGCGGCGTAATCCTGACCCATCCTGCGGGCTGAAAAGCTCCGCTCGAACACGGCCCTGACGCGCCGCCTGTCGAGCTGCAGGAGAGCCGGCATCGAGGCAACGGCATCCTCGATGGTTTCGACGACGAAACCAGTGACTCCATCACCGACGATCTCGGGCATGGCACCGCAATTCCAGGCCATGACAGGTGTCCCGCAAGCCATCGCTTCGATTACGGCAAGACCGAACGGCTCCGGCCAATCGATCGGGAAAAGCAGAGCGGCCGCGTTTCCGAGAAACGCCGTCTTCTGCTCCTCATTGATCTCGCCGACATATTCGACCTGGTCGCCATCGATCATCGGTTGGACTACCTCCTCGAAATAGGCGCGATCGTCGGCACCGACCTTGGCCGCGAGCTTGAGCTTCAGGCCGGTACGGCGGGCGATCTCGATCGCCCGATCCGGCCGCTTGTCGCGCGACATTCTGCCAAGAAACGCAAGATAGCCGCCATCAGGGCCTGTCTCGAAATTGGGTCTGTAGAGATCGACAGGCAGCCCGTGGTGGATTGTCGCCAGCCAGTTCGCCGATGCAAACCGCGCCCGCTGGCTGCGGGATATGGAAATCATCGGGAACCGCGGGAACCGATCATAGGCTTGTGCCAGGTCCGCGTAATCCAGCCTGCCATGCGGCGTCGTCACCGTGCGCTGCGGCATATCGCGGAAAAACGGAAAATGCAGGAAATGGCTGAGATGGAAGTGGATAACGTCGAAATCGTCGGCCCGTTTCCTCACCTCGTCCAGCATCGACAGATGCGCCGCGATCTCGGATTTCAAAGGACGGGGATCGAGACGAAGCGCCCGTTCACGGCATGGCACAAGCTTGGCAGAGGTCTTCGTATCGCCGCTGGCAAACAACGTCACGTCATGGCCAAGATCGACGAGACCCTCGGTCAGGTAGGAGATGATACGCTCGGTACCACCATAAAGCCTTGGCGGCACCGATTCGTATAGTGGTGCGACATGGGCAATCTTCATGGCCCGGCCTTCCCTCAATGAGCTGGTCATGGAACCCAATGCTTCAGCAGCGGGATCGTTCCTCCATCAGTGGAAGATGCGTCGGATGATTGATCCGTTCCCCGTTTGATGTTCGATCAAGCCGCCCTACTTCGTCTTGGTGATGCCGACACTCACGGCAGCCCAAGGAGGCCGAGGTGCAGGAACCCAGGGATGTTGCAGCCCGACGCCTGAGCATGATCATCGAACAATATGTCGAGGCCAGAAAACGGCACTATGGCTTCGTGTCCACGGACCAGGCTGCCATGGTTATCCGCAAGATCCTGAAACCCACCCTTGCGGACCCAGCCCTCACCGACCGCCAGCTCGATGATATGGTCGCTGCACTGGCCGTAAAGAACGGCTTGGCGGTCATCTTCGATCGCGGCGCCAGAGGATCGGCCATCGAGGCCGACCTCAACAGGAAGGAACCGGCGATGCGAGCACCAACGGAGATCTCGGATGTTGTCGGCGCAGTGGATGCCATCCTGCGCGGCCAGATCGCCCCGCTTTCGATGAGCGCGATAGTCTCGCTGCTGCGCGAACGGACCGGCACCAAGCGCTCGGACGCGGATCTGGAAGGCCTGATTGCCAAGAAGGCCGCCGTTCTGGACGTGCATCTGTCGCGGAGCGTCTGAACGGTCAAAGCGCGTTGCAGAGGTTCACGGGCAAATCAAAGGCGCTGGTAAGTCCTTTGACAATGGTGAGCGCGATGGGATTCGAACCCATGACCTACTGATTAAAAGTCAGTTGCTCTACCGGCTGAGCTACGCGCTCCCGCGAGCCCGAAAAGGCGGCCCTCGAAATTGCGCGGAACATAGGGAGAGTGCCTCGACCGGTCAACCGGAAAAAACGGACCCGGGAGCCAAGCTTTTCCGGCGTCGTCGCCTTGCCCAAACGGCCACTTCGATCGAGGGAGATACAAGCTTGAAAGAGCCATTGGCTGAGCACTTTGCAGTCCTAGTGTTAGGCAAGAGAAACATTACAGATCAGTAACTTGGTGTTTTGGGAGGAACCATCCCGTGTATTGCTCGTTGTCTCGCCACAAGGGACGTCAATCACCCTTTCGAAGGAGAAGACAATGAACAAGATCGTAACGGGTATACTGGCGACCACTTTGTCAGTTTCGTTTGGAGCAGCCGCAGCCATGCCGGCCAATGCGGCGCAAATGTTCGTGCCGCAGGCGGCATCGACTTCGAGCGACGTGCAGAGCGTCGACTACAAGCCTTGGATGAAGAACCACCACGGCAATCGCAATTTCGGCAACCGCAATTTCGGAAATCGCAATTTCGGCGGTCGTAACTTCGCCCGCAACAATGATGGCGGCGGCTTCTGGAATGGCCATCGTGGCTATCGCGACTACCATCAGGGTTATCGTCGTCACGGCGACTATTGGTTCCCGCTCGCGGCCTTCGCGACTGGCGCCCTGATCACCGGTGCGATCGTCAACAGCGAGAACAACCGCTACGAAGGCAACTCGCATGTGCAGTGGTGCTATGACCACTATCGCAGCTATCGTTCTTCGGACAACACTTTCCAGCCGAATTACGGTTCGCGTCAGGAGTGCCGTTCGCCTTACTGATCCAAGGGTGAGTATCAGTAGACAACAAGTGTGAGTAAGGGACCCGCGTCGGAAACGGCGCGGGTCTTTCTTATGCGCTCAAGGTCCTGCGCACGGCGTCGCGCCAGCCTGCGAGTTTCGCTGCACGGTCGGCGCCTTCCATCTCCGGCTGGAACCGCCGCTCCAATGCCCAGCTTTTCGCGAACTCTCGTGCCTTCGGCCACACACCCGCCTTTGAGCCAGCAAGCCAGGCCGCACCCAGCGCCGTCGTCTCCAGAATGGTCGGGCGATCGACCGGCGCGTCGAGAATGTCGGCCAGCCGTTGCATGGTCCAGTCGGACGCCACCATGCCGCCATCGACCCTGAGCACTGTCCTGGCCGAAGCCCCCTTCCAGTCCTTGCGCATGGCGTCGAGCAGGTCGCGTGTCTGGTAGGCGACGGCCTCCAGGGCGGCGCGGGCAAATTCGGCCGGTCCGGAATTGCGGGTCAGCCCGAAGATCGCGCCGCGTGCCTCCGCATCCCAATGCGGCGCGCCGAGACCGACAAAGGCTGGCACCAGATAGACATTCTGCGTCGGATCAGCCTCGGCAGCCAGTTTGCCGCTCTGCTCGGCCTTGCTGATCACCTTGATACCATCACGCAGCCATTGCACGGCAGCCCCGGCAATGAAGATCGAGCCCTCCAGCGCATAGGTGGTCTTGCCATTCAGCCTATAAGCAATGGTCGTCAGCAGCCGGTTCTTGGAGCGCACGAGATCCGTGCCGGTGTTGAGCAGCGCGAAGCAGCCAGTGCCATAGGTCGATTTCATCATGCCTGGCTCAAAGCAGGCCTGACCGATGGTGGCGGCATGCTGATCACCGGCAACGCCAAGGATCCTTATCTCCGCGCCAAACAGACTTTTCTCCGTGATTCCATAATCATCGGCGCAATCCTTTACCTCGGGAAGCATTCTAGCCGGGATGTTGAGAATGCCCAGAAGCTCATCGTCCCAGGCGTTTTTCTCGATGTTGTAGACCAGCGTGCGCGAGGCATTGGTGGCATCGGTGGCGTGAACCTTGCCGCCAGTCAGCCGCCAGATCAGAAAACTGTCGATGGTACCGGCGAGCAATTCGCCCTTCTCGGCGCGGTTCCTGGCGCCCTTCACCTTGTCGAGCATCCAGGCGATCTTGGTGCCGGAAAAATAAGGATCGAGCAGCAACCCTGTCTTGCGGGTGAATTTCTTTTCCAGGCCCTGCTTCTTCAGTTTCTGGCAGAGCGGCGCGGTGCGCCGATCCTGCCAGACGATGGCGTTGTGGATCGGCTTGCCTGTCGCTCTGTCCCAGATGACGACGGTCTCGCGTTGATTGGTGATGCCGATGGCGGCCACTTCGGAGGCGTCACGACCTGCCTTCTTCAACGCGGCCTTCACGGTCGTCAGAACACTTGCCCAGATTTCTTCCGGATCGTGCTCGACCCAGCCCGAGGCCGGATAGTGTTGGGCGAATTCCTGCTGCCCGCTGCCCACGACTTTCATCTGGCCATCGAACAGGATCGCTCGGGTCGATGTCGTTCCCTGGTCGATCGCCAGCACAAAACCACTCATTCCCGCATCCTCCGCCTCGATACAAAGAAGGGAGACGGCAACGCGCCGCCTCCCCAATTTCACACGGGCGCGAACGCCCGCATAGACAGTCTTACTTCTGCCAGCTCTTGACCAGCTCGTCGTAGTTGATGGTGATCGGCTTGTCCTTCTCCTTCTCGAGCTTCAGCTGAGGCGCCAGATTGCCGCCCTTGACCGCGTCGGCGTTCCAGTAGGCAAGGTCATGCTCTTCGGCCATCTTCGGTCCGATGTCGCCCTGGACACCGGATTTCTCGATACGGGCCATGACTTTTTCCTGATCGGCGCAGAGCGAATCCATGGCTTCCTGCGGTGTCTTGGCACCCGAAGATGCGTCACCGATGTTCTGCCACCAGAGCTGCGCCAGCTTCGGATAGTCCGGCACGTTGGTACCGGTCGGCGTCCACTGCACACGGGCCGGCGAGCGGTAGAACTCGATCAGACCGCCGAGCTTCGGCGCACGTTCGGTGAAGCTCTTGTCATGGATGGTGGAGTCGCGAATGAAGGTCAGGCCAACCTGGCTCTTCTTCACGTCGACGGTCTTCGAGGTGACGAACTGCGCATAGAGCCAGGCGGCCTTGGCGCGGTCGGTCGGCGTCGACTTCATCAGCGTCCAGGAACCGACGTCCTGATAGCCGAGCTTCATGCCGTCCTTCCAGTAGGAGCCGTGCGGAGACGGCGCCATGCGCCACTTCGGCGTACCGTCGTCGTTCATGACCGGCAGGCCGGGCTTGACCATGTCGGCGGTGAACGCGGTGTACCAGAAGATCTGCTGGGCAACATTGCCTTGCGACGGCACGGGGCCGGATTCGGAGAAGGTCATGCCCTGGGCTTCCGGCGGCGCATAGGCTTTCAGCCAATCAAGATATTTCTGGATGGCATAGACCGATGCTGGTCCATTGGTGTCGCCGCCGCGCGCGGTGCACGAGCCGACAGGCCGAGAATTCGCATCGACCTTGATGCCCCATTCGTCGACCGGCAGGCCGTTCGGCAGGCCCTTGTCGCCGTTACCGGCCATCGACAGCCAGGCGTCGGTGAAGCGCCAGCCGAGCGACGGATCTTTCTTGCCGTAGTCCATGTGGCCATAGACCTTCTTGCCGTTGACGTCACGGCCCGTGAAGAATTCGGCAATGTCCTCATATGCCGACCAGTTGACCGGCACGCCGAGATCGTAGCCGTACTTGGCCTTGAAGTCGGCCTTGTTCTTCTCGTCGTTGAACCAGTCATAACGGAACCAGTAGAGGTTCGCGAACTGCTGGTCCGGCAGCTGGTAGAGCTTCTTGTCCGGCGCGGTGGTGAACTTGGTGCCGATGAAGTCGTCGACATCGAGCATCGGATCGGTAACGTCCTTGCCTTCGCCCGCCATCCAGTCGGTCAGGTTGCGCACCTGCTGGTAGCGCCAGTGGGTGCCGATCAGATCGGAATCGTTGACCCAGCCGTCATAGATGTTCTGGCCGGTCTGCATCTGGGTCTGGATTTTTTCGACGACGTCGCCTTCCTGGATGACGTCATGCGTGACCTTGATGCCGGTGATGGCGGTAAAGGCCGGTGCCAGCACCTCTGATTCATACTTGTGGGTCGTCAGGGTTTCCGAGACCACCTTGATATCCATTCCGGCGAAGGGCTTGGCAGCGTCGATAAACCACTGCATTTGCTTTTCCTGGTCGGCGCGGGAAAGCGTCGACACGCCGCCTATCTCCTTGTCCAGAAAGGCTTTTGCCTCGTCCATCCCTGCATAGGCATTGCCTACGCCGAGCAACAGGACAAGGGCCGTTGTTGATGTTAGAAATTGCCGTCGCATGTGTTTCCTCCACTGTTTCAGGTTTCAAGTGCGATCTGGAGCGGCGGCCGGCACGCTGCCGCTCCAACAGTTTCTCCCTCTATACGTACCGGAACACGCCGATGGCGTAGACCACGGAGAGAGCGAGAGCCCACCAGAGGCTCGGTCCGACAAGACCCAGCCAAGCGAGATGGATAAAAGC
Source organism: Mesorhizobium loti CJ3sym (assembly GCF_000472785.1). Taxonomy (GTDB): domain Bacteria; phylum Pseudomonadota; class Alphaproteobacteria; order Rhizobiales; family Rhizobiaceae; genus Mesorhizobium; species Mesorhizobium loti_E. The sequence goes on along the minus strand of NZ_AXAL01000007.1, from coordinate 203,985 downwards.
GCTGCCGAGCAGCGATAGGAACAGGCGGTCGCCGCGCGTTGTTTCGAAGCGCAGCACGCCGACGCGCGGATTGCCGCCCGGCGAGGCGTATTCCCAAGCACCCATGCCGACCAGCAGCAGGGCGATGACGGCAAAAAAAGCGGCCGTCGGCCAGGTCCATGCCATCCAGGAGAAGTCGAAGTTCATGATCACACCCTCCCTAGGGCGAAGCCCTTGAAGATGGCGTTGCGAACGAACTCTTGCGTTCGTTTCATTATACCCTCCCTAGGGCGAAGCCCTTGGCGATGTAGTTGCGCACGAACCAGATCACGAGCGCGCCTGGGATCAGCGTCAGCACCCCTGCGGCGGCCAGCAGTCCCCAATCCATGCCGGAAGCCGATACAGTGCGGGTCATGGTTGCGGCGATCGGCTTGGCATCGGTCGTGGTCAGCGTACGGGCGATCAGCAGTTCCACCCATGAAAACATGAAGCAGAAGAAGCAGGCGACGCCGATGCCGCTGGCGATCAGCGGCATGAAGATTTTCAGGAAGAAGCGCGGGAACGAATAGCCGTCGATATAGGCGGTCTCGTCGATCTCCTTCGGCACGCCCGACATGAAGCCTTCGAGGATCCACACTGCCAGCGGCACGTTGAACAGGCAGTGGGCGAGCGCCACCGCGATGTGTGTGTCGATCAGGCCGAAGGCCGAGTAGAGCTGGAAGAATGGCAGCGCGAACACCGCTGGCGGCGCCATGCGGTTGGTCAAAAGCCAGAAGAACAGATGCTTGTCACCAAGGAAGCGGTAGCGCGAGAACGCGTAAGCCGCCGGCAGCGCCACGGACACCGAAATCACCATGTTCATGACCACATAGGTGATCGAATTGATATAGCCGGAATACCAGACCTTCTCGGTGAAGATGGTGACATAGTTGGCGATCGTAGGCTGATGCGGGTAGAGCGTCAGCGAATTGACGATCTCCGCATTGGTCTTGAAGCTCATGTTGATGAGCCAGTAGATCGGCAGCAAGAGCACGATGATGTAGAGCGTCGGCACGATCCACCACCAGCGCGATTCCTCGCCCCGCCGGCGCATGCGCCTGTCGAGATCGCTTTGCGACAGCGTACTGGCGAGACCTTCCGAGGCGGTCCCGTTCATCGCATTGCGCTCGGTTCGTTCATTGGCGCCGGCCATTTCAGCGCTCCGCGTCGTAATTAGTCATCACGGTGTAGAACACCCATGACAACAACAGGATGATGAGGAAGTAGACCAGCGACATCGCCGCCGCCGGACCGAGGTCAAACTGGCCGAGGGCGGTCTTGACCAGGTCGATGGACAGGAACGTCGTCGAGTTACCAGGGCCACCACCGGTGACGACGAAGGGTTCGGTGTAGATCATGAATGAGTCCATGAAGCGCAGCAGCACGGCGATCAGAAGCACGCGCTGCATCTTCGGCAGCTGGATGTAGCGGAACACCGCCCAGCGCGAGGCACCGTCGATTTTGGCTGCCTGGTAGAAGGCATCCGGGATCGAGACCAAGCCGGCATAGCAGAGCAGCACGACGAGGCTGGTCCAGTGCCAGACATCCATGATGATGATCGTCACCCAGGCGTCGAAGGGATCCTGCACATAGTTGTAGTCGATACCGATCGCGTTGAGGTAATAGCCCATGAGCCCGATGTCGTTGCGGCCGAACACCTGCCAGATCGTGCCGACGACGTTCCACGGGATCAGCAGCGGCAGCGACATCAGGACGAGGCAAACCGGCACGCCCCAGCCTTTTTTTGGCATATTGAGCGCGATGAAGATGCCAAGGGGCACTTCGATCGCTAGGATGATGAAGGAGAAGGTCAGGTTGCGGACCATCGCTTCCCAGAAGCGGCTGGACGACAGCAACTCCTCGAACCATTCGGTGCCGGCCCAGGTGAAGACATTGTTGCCGAACGTGTCCTGCACCGAATAGTTGACGACCGTCATCAGCGGGATGACGGCGGTGAAGGCCACCAGCACCAGAACCGGCAGCACGAGGAACCAGGCCTTGTTGTTCCAGGTCTTGTCCATCTATGCCCCCATCTCGACACGCCAGGAATCGGCATAGATGTTGATGCCCGCCGGATCGAAGCGTACCTTCGGCTCAGCCGGAACGGTCTCGTCCTCGCCGATGACGGCCGCGATGTCGCGGCCTTCCAGTTTGGCGCGCACCACCTTGTGGCGGCCGACATCCTCGACCTTGCTTATCGATACGGCCATGCCCTCGCGGCCGAGCCTGATATATTCGGGGCGGATGCCGAGCTCGACAGCGCCGTTGGCCGTCTTCGGAGCGCCCGGCAACTCGATCCGCTGCGAGCCGAGCGTTGCCGTCTTGCCCTCGATCGCCACCGGCATGACGTTCATCCCTGGCGAACCGATGAAATAACCGACAAAGGTGTGGCGCGGCCGCTCGAACAGTTCCGCCGGCGTGCCGATCTGGACGATGCCGCCATCATACATCACCACAACCTGGTCGGCGAAGGTCAGCGCTTCGGTCTGGTCGTGCGTGACATAGACCATGGTGTAGCCGAAGCGGCGGTGGAGCTGCTTCAATTGCGAACGCAGCACCCACTTCATATGCGGGTCGATGACGGTCAGCGGCTCGTCGAAGAGGATGGCGTTGACGTCGGAGCGCACCAGGCCGCGACCGAGCGAGATCTTCTGCTTCTGGTCGGCGGTCAGGCCCCTCGCCTTCTTCCTGGCCCAGGACGCCAGGTCGATCATCTCCAGCGTCTCGCGCACCTTGCGATCGACGTCTGCCTCCGGCACGCCGCGATTGCGCAGCGGGAAGGCCAGATTGTCGTAGACGGTCATGGTGTCGTAGATGACCGGGAACTGGAACACCTGCGCGATGTTGCGTTCCTGCGTCGACAGATTGGTTACATCCCTGCTGTTGAACAGCAGCTGGCCGTGCGAGGGATGCAGCAGACCCGAAATGATGTTGAGCAGCGTGGTCTTGCCGCAGCCTGACGGCCCGAGCAGCGCATAGGCGCCGCCATCCTCGAAAGTGTGATGCACTTCCCGGAGCGCGAAATCCGCATCCTTCTGCGGGTTCGGCAGATAGGAATGCCTGACATGATTGACGTCGATGCGCGCCATGGCTTGCTCCCTATGCCGCTAGCTTCGGCGCGCTGACGGCGCGGCCTTGCCCGTCGAAGACCATGATGTGACGCGGGTCGATGAACACCTCGATCACTTCGTCGGTCTCGAAATCGCGGATGCCGTGAGTCAGCATGACCCAGCGGACGTCGGCGAAGTCGAGATGGATGAAACTCTCCGACCCCGTTATCTCGGTGATCGTGACCTTGGCCCGCACCGGCACGGCGGAGGCATTGGGCCGTTCGAGCGAGAGATGGTGCGGCTGGAAGCCGACCGTATAGTTGCCGTCGGCTATGCCGACGAGTTCCGCGGGCACCGGCAGCTTGACCCCGCCTTCAAGCAGGAAGTCGGCGCCCTTCTTGGCCAGCACGATAGTGTTGAGCGGCGGATCGGCGAAGGTTCTCGCCGTCACCAGATCGATCGGCTTGCGAAACACGTCGATGGTCGACCCGAACTGGGTGATGCGGCCTTCCGACAGCGTTGCCGTGTTGCCGCCGAGCAGCAGCGCCTCGTGCGGTTCGGTGGTGGCGTAGACGAAAATGGTGCCGGCGGCGGCAAAGATCCTCGGCAGTTCGGCCCGCAACTCCTCGCGCAATTTGTAGTCGAGATTGGCCAGCGGTTCGTCGAGCAGCACCAGGCTGGCATTCTTGACGATGGCGCGGGCAAGCGCGGTGCGCTGCTGCTGGCCGCCCGACAGGCTGAGCGGCGTGCGGTCGAGATAAGGCGTCAGCTTGAGCAGTCCCGCGGCCTCGCGCACCTGGCTGTCGATCCTGGCCTGCTCGACGCCGGCTACCCTGAGCGGCGAGGCTATGTTTTCATAAACTGTCATCGCCGGATAATTGATGAATTGCTGGTAGACCATCGCGATCTTGCGCTTCTGCACCGGCGTGCCGGTGACATCCTGGCCGTCGAACCAGACCGAGCCGGAGGTCGGCACATCGAGACCGGCCATGAGCCGCATCAAGCTGGTCTTGCCGGACAGTGTCGGTCCAAGCAGAACGTTGAGCGAGCCGTGCTGAAGCGTCAGCGACACGTCGCTGATGTGCTCGACCGCACCAACTGTCTTGGTGACGTTCCTCAGTTCAAGCATGACGCCTCCTCCCAGGCTTGCTGCATCACCTCAAGACCCTCTTCATTCGGCCGCCGCCACATGCTGCCGGCTTATGCCGCGCATAAATTCATCAAGCGCCGCCACCTGCTCGCGGCTGAGATGCAAGCCGCGCTTGGTCCGGCGCCACAGCACATCTTCAGATGTCACAGCCCATTCGTTTTCAATGAGATAGCGCACCTCTGCCTCATAGAGGTGGCCGCCGAAGTCCCGGCCAAGATCGGCATTGGACTTGGCGAGACCGAGCAGAACCTGGGCACGCGTCCCATAGAGCCGCGTCAGTCGGCGGGCGAGCCGGGCATCGAGAAACGGATAGGCCGCCTTGAGCTTTGCAACCTGCGCGTCGAAACCGGTAGCCGGGAAGTCGCCGCCCGGCAGCGGCGCATTGGAAGTCCATGGCTTGCCGCGCTTGCCGAGGAAACCTTCAATCTTTTCCAGCATCGATTCCGACAGCCGGCGATAGGTGGTGATCTTGCCGCCGAAAGCATTGACGATCGGGGCCGCGCCCTCGCCGCCCTCGGCCTTCAGCACATAGTCGCGCGTCGCTTCCTGTGCCTTGGAGGCGCCGTCATCGTAGAGCGGGCGCACGGCCGAATAGGTCCAGACGATGTCCGAGCGCTTGACGGGTTGCGCAAAGTATTCGCTGGCCGCGGCACAGAGATAATCGATCTCGGTGTCGCTGATCTTCACGTCGTGCGGATCGCCGGGATAATCCTGGTCGGTGGTACCGATCAGCGTGAACTCATCCTCGTAGGGGATGGCGAAGATGATGCGCCCATCCTTGTTCTGGAAGAAATAGGCACGCGGATCGTCGAATTTCTTGGCGATGACGATATGGCTGCCCTGCACGAGGCGAACATTGTGCACATCGTTGAGGCCGACGACGCCGGAGAGTACATGATCGACCCACGGTCCGGCGGCATTGACCAGCAGCCGGGCCTTGACCTCTTCGGTCTCGCCGCTCTGCAGGTTCTCGATCTTGATCGTCCAGATGCCGCCTTCGCGGCGCGCGCCAACAACCTTCGTGCGGGTCCGGATCGTCGCGCCCCGATCTGCGGCATCGCGTGCGTTAAGCGCGACCAGCCGCGCGTCATTGACCCAACCATCCGAATACTCGAAAGCTTTTTTAAACAGCGGCTTCAGAGGCTTGCCCGCCGGATCGTTGGTCATGTCCAACGTCTTGGTCGCCGGCAGCAATTTGCGACCGCCAATATTGTCGTAGAGAAACAAACCGAGCCGGATCAGCCAGGCGGGACGCAGGCCCTTGGCATAGGGCAGCACAAAGCGCATCGGCCAGATGATGTGCGGCGCGTTCTTCCACAGAACCTCGCGCTCCATCAGCGCTTCGCGCACAAGGCGGAATTCGTAGAATTCGAGATAGCGCAGGCCGCCATGAATGAGCTTCGTCGAGCCTGAGGAGGTTCCGCTGGCGAGATCGTTCATCTCGGCCAGAAAGACAGAAAAACCGCGCCCAACGGCGTCACGGGCGATGCCGCAACCGTTGATTCCGCCCCCTATGACGAAAATGTCCCGGACTGAAGATGTGTCCACCGAACTCCTCCACGATTTCGCATTGCACCATTTGTGGCTTTTTACGAAACCGTGGCGGAATTATTTCGAAATGAGAACGAATGTCAAACGAAATATCACAAACCCGTGAGAGGCCTGTGACGGCGCCTAGGCGAGCGATGTCTCGATCAGTTGAACCTCTGCTTCCTGGCAGATCTTGCGCACGGACGGGATGTCGCAACGGTCGGTGATGAAAGTGTTGACCTGGGAGAGGTGGCCGATGCGCACCGGTGCCGTCCGTTCGAATTTGGTCTGGTCGGAAACCAGAATCACATGCCTGGCGTTGGCAATGATCGCCTGCGCCACCTTGACCTCACGGAAATCGAAATCGAGCAGGGCGCCGTCATGGTCGATGGCCGAGGCACCGATCACGGCGTAGTCGACCTTGAACTGCCTGATGAAATCGACGGCCGCCTCGCCGACGACGCCACCGTCCGAACCCCGCACCACCCCACCGGCGATCACCACCTCGATCGAGGGATAAATGCGCATCCTGTTGGCAACATTGATGTTATTGGTGATGACCATCAGGCCGCTATGGTCGAGCAACGCCTTGCTGACCGACTCCGTCGTGGTGCCTATGTTGATGAACAGCGAGGCATTGTCGGGTATCAGCCTGGCCGCAGCGCGCCCGATTGCCTCCTTCTCGTCCGCCGCGATCTTGCGTCTGGCCTCATACTCCATGTTCTCGATACCGGACGGGAACAATGCGCCACCATGGATGCGCGAAAGCAGCCGCTGATCGCAGAGATCGTTGAGGTCCTTGCGTATGGTCTGCGGCGTCACGTTGAAGTGGTTAGCCAGATCATCGACCAGCACGCGGCCATGGTCCTTGGCCATCTGGATGATCTCGGCATGACGTGGCGACAGATACATTGAGAACCTCCCCGTTTTCGTTTTTCTTGTCTATAGCGGAAAACGAAAGCGATGGGAAGGTGTAAGCCGGCTAATTGAAATCGCCTGATTGCAAAGGCAAACCGCCGTGCAATGCCGACTGAGTGCGTCAGACCTGTTCGACGGCTTTTCGGGAAACGGTGACTGCCTTGCCGGGCGAACGTATCATCAGGAACGTGCCGGACCAGTAGCCCTTGATCCGCCACGTTCCCTCAATCTCCGTGGCATCACCATTCAGAACACCGCTATATTCAACCGGATGTGGGTTCCGTTTGAGGTTGTCATATGTCTTGACGAACGTGACGATGGCCCCCGCGCAATCTCCCAGTATAGTCGCGTAAACCATCGAACCATCCAGCGAAGACGCGGGTTCGTGGACTGCACCTGTGAGCCTTGTAGCGGTCTCGATCAGCGTCGCAACAAACGAGACCGGCTCCAGGCTGCGCGGATAAAAATATCGCCCGTGCCAAATGCCTGTCAGGCTTTCTGTTGTTTTCTCGCCATTCGCGCTCACATTGGCCCTCTAAGGCAGTGCGGTGACCCTGATCCCCGTTCTCATGTTTTGTTGTCAGGCGACAAGTGATCTTGCGCATTCGCAAATCACATCGAAGGCAGTATCGACATCTTGCGCCGTTGCCTCGAACTGGCCGACCTGAAAGCGGATTGCCACATGGCCATCGACCCTCGTCTGCGTCAGGTAGATACGGCCATCGTCGTTGATCGCATTGACCAGCCGCAAATTGTGCTCGTCGGCGTCAGCGCTTGGCGCCGCCTTGTGCCTGAACGAAAACAGCGACAGCATCGGTTCGCTGACGATCTCGAAATCCGTCTCCCTTGCCAGCCGTGCGGCAAGGCCCTCGCTCCATGCGACATGGTTGCGGATGATGGTGCGCAGGTTTTCCAGTCCGTGCGCACGCAGCAGGAACCACAATTTCAAGGCGCGGAAGCGGCGGCCAAGCGGCACCGACCATTCAGAATAGTTGATGATGCCGTCATGGCCGTGAGTCCTGAGGTAGTCCGGCTTGATGGCCAGCGTCCTGACATGGCTTTCGGGATCGCGCAGGAACTGGATCGAGCAGTCGAACTGCGCGCCGAGCCATTTGTGCGGATTGAAGACGATCGAATCAGCGCCTTCGACACCGGTCCAGAAATGTCGGTATTCCGGACAGATCATCGCCGATCCGGCCCAGGCCGCGTCGACATGGAGGTAGAGGCCGTGCCGCCTGGCGACATCAGCGACGGCCGCAATGTCGTCCGTACCGCCGGTGCTGGTGCCGCCAACGCAAGCAATGATGCCAGCCGGCAGCAGCCCGGCTTTCCGGTCAGCAATGATGGCTGCCTCCAGGGCTGCGGTATCCATGGCGCGAAAACGGCCGGAGACCGGAATGCGCACCAGATTGTCCTCGCCGATGCCCGAAACCCAGATCGCCCGGTCGATCGAGGTGTGCACCTGATCCGAGGAATAGATGCGCAAGCGCCCCTGCCCGGCCAGTCCCTTTTTGTTGCCTTGCCAGTCGAGTGTACGCTCGCGCATGGTCAGTACGGCGTTGAGTGTTGCCGAAGACGCAGAATCCTGGATCGCCCCGGAAAAACCTTCGGGCAGGCCGAGCGCCTGACGCATCCAGTCGACGATGCGCGTTTCGAGTTCGGTCGCCGCCGGCGACGTCTGCCAAAGCATGCATTGCGCAGCCATTGCCGAGACCAGGTACTCGGCCACCACCGAGACGGGTGCCGCATTGGCCGGGAAATAGGCGAAGAAGCGCGGATGCTGCCAATGCGTCATCCCCGGTACGATCTTGTCTTCGAAGTCGGCGAAGATCTTTTCCATCGGTTCGGCGTCTTCGGGCGGGGATGCTTCAATGCTCCTGAAAATTTCGCCCGGCGTGATGACAGGTCTTACAGGCCGATCGCGAAGGCCAGCGCGGTAATCGGCGCCCCAGTCGGCGGCGCGCCTTGACCAGTCGCGGAATTGCTCGTTGTCCATGTGTCCTCCCAGCGCGGCGCTAAGCCCAGCCGTTGAATTTTTGATTAACATGTTAAATACAATGAGGCAACTGCGGCCCCGATTGTCCGCCCTACCCCGGGAAATCCGGCAGGCTGGCAAAGGCCGTCTTCAACGCATTCGACCAACCGTCGGAGATCGTGCGGTAATATTGGTCATCCTGGCCGATCCGCTTCTTCAGGCCGACGTTGAAAGCGTCCTTTTCCAGGAACAGCAGGTCGAGTGGCAAGCCGACCGAAAGATTCGATTTCAGCGTCGAATCGAACGATACCAGCAGCAGCTTCACGGTCTCGGCGAGGCTCATCGTGCGCTCATAGGCGCGGATGATGATCGGCTTGCCGTACTTGGTCTCGCCGATCTGGAAGAACGGCGTGTCGTCGGTCGATTCGATAAAGTTGCCCTCGGGATAGATCATGAACAGCCGTGGCGGGCTGCCCTTGATCTGGCCGCCCAGAATGAAGGAGGCGTTGAAATAGGAATCGGCCTTCTCGCCGGCGGGCGACGAATGCGCGATCACCTCTTTGACCGTGTCGCCGACCAGCCGAACCGTCTGATACATGGATGGCGTTTCAAGCAGTGTGGCGCGGCGGTCCGCCACGGCTTTCGTGCGCTCTTCGAGCAGGCTGACCACCGCCTGTGTCGTCGCCAGATTGCCAGCCGACATCAAGACGATGACGCGCTCACCCGGCTCTTCCCAGACATGCATCTTCTTGAAGGTCGAGATCGAATCCATGCCCGCATTGGTGCGCGTGTCCGACATGAACACGAGCCCCCGATCGATCTTGAGGCCGACGCAATAGGTCATGGAATCTCTTCTGGCGCTAATCCTTGGCGGATTACTGCTCTACCGTGACGGTGACCGCAAGTTGTTCTTCCGCCTGTCCCAGTCGAATTCCCGACACCGGCGTGGCGTCGCGGTAGTCACGGCCCGTTGCCACCTTTACATAACGTTCGTCGGGAGAAATGCCATTGGCGGCGTCGAAGGCAACCCAGCCCAGACCCGCAACGTGGGCTTCGGCCCAGGCATGGCTTGCCGCCTGTTCGACCGTCGCATCCAGCATCAGATAGCCGCTGACGTAACGGGCCGGAAAGCCCATGGCGCGCGCCGCGGCAGCAAAGATATGGGTGTGGTCCTGGCAGACACCGGTCTTGAGCGCCAAGGCCTGCTCGGCCGGCGTCGCCGCATTGGTGGTACCGGGCGTATAAATCACCCGCTCGCCGATGACAGCCATCAGTCGGTGAAGCCGTTCAATATCGGTTCCCTTGCCGACCGATGCGGCGAGTTCGCGAACCCCATCGCCGATCGCCGTCAATGGCGTTTCATGACTGTAGAGCCAGAGCGGCGTAAAACCCTGGTGTGGTCCGGAAACGCCCGCGGTGTCGCGTGTCACCACTTCGCCAGCCGCTTCCACCGTGATGAAATCGCGTTCGCCCTCGACGCTCAACAGCCTTGTGTCGTTGCCGAAATGGTCGACAAAGCGAACCTCTTCGCGCGCGCCCTCGATGGTCAGCGCCCAGGACAGGACGGTCTGCGTCGATCCACTGACCGGAAGCAGCCGCAGCCGCTGTAGCAGATACTGCACCGGCGCATCGTAGCGGTATTCGGTCCGGTGGGTGATCTTCAGCCGCATTTCAATTAAACCGGTAATCTTGCGCGATCTCGTCGCCGAGCTTGGTATTGTCTTGAATGAAATTGGCCAGGAATTCGTGCAGGCCGGCGTCGAATATGTTCTTGATCGATCCTGCCCTCAGCATCGACTGTGTCCTTTCGACTGTCGCGTGGCAGGCATGATGTTCGCCGTAGTCGTCACTGAGGAATTTCAGATGTTCCGACAGGAAGCGGTAACAGAAAGTCAGCGAGCGCGGCATACGCACATTGAGGATAAGGTAGTCAGCGATGTTCGTCGGCTTGTATTCGGCGTCGTAGACCCAGCGGTAGGAGCGATGCGCCGACACCGAGCGCAGGATCGATTCCCATTGATAATTGTCGAGCGTCGAGCCGACCCAGGAGATCGACGGCAACAGCACATAGTATTTCACGTCGAGGATGCGCGCCGTGTTGTCAGCGCGCTCGACATAGGTGCCGAGCTGAGAGAAGTCGAAGATTTCGTTGCGCAGCATGGTGCCGTAGAACGAGCCGCGGATCAGCGCTGTCTCGCGCTTGATCGCGTCGAGGACGCTTGGCAGATCGCGCTCGTCGATGGGTCGTGCCAGCATCCGCTTCAACGACATCCAGGCTTCGTTGATGCTTTCCCATGTCTCGCGTGTCAGCGCGGTACGCACCATGCGGGCATTGTTGCGGGCCGTCTCGATCGATGACATCGTGCTCGACGGGTTCGATGTGTCGCGCAGCAGGAAATCCGACACGTTGGCTGCAGTGTATTCCGAATACTTCTGCTTGAAGGTGACGTCGGAGCCGGCGCTGAGCAGCACCGAATTCCACTCTTCCGAAGCGCTCTGGGTGCGGGTCAGCGCCATGCGCAGCCCGGCGTCGACCAGCCGCGCCATGTTTTCCGCCCGCTCGATATAGCGGTTCATCCAGTAAAGCCCGTTGGCGGTCCGGCCTAAAAGCATCCAAACCCCTTCAAATGAAAATCAATCATCCAACACCCAAGTGTCTTTCGTGCCGCCACCCTGCGAAGAATTCACAACCAGCGAGCCTTCCTTGAGCGCGACGCGCGTCAGTCCGCCCGGCACGATCTGGATGCGGTCGGAGACCAGCACATAGGGCCTGAGGTCGACATGGCGCGGCGCCAGGCCCTTTTCCGTCAAGATTGGACAGGTCGACAGCGCCAGTGTCGGCTGGGCGATATAGTTCGAAGGCTTTGCCGCCAGCTTCTTGGCGAACGCCTCGCATTCCTTCTTGGTCGCTGCCGGCCCGACCAGCATGCCGTAGCCGCCGGAACCATGCACTTCCTTGATCACCAGTTCGTGGATGTGCTCGAGCACATATTTCAGACTGTCCAGCTCCGAACAGCGCCAGGTCGGGATGTTGCCGAGGATCGCCTTGCGGCCGGTATAGAATTCGATGATCTCCGGCATGTAGGAATAGATTGCCTTGTCGTCGGCGATGCCGGTGCCCGGCGCATTGGCGATGGTGATGTTGCCGGCGCGGTAGACATCCATGATCCCGGGTATGCCAAGGGCTGAGTCTGGCCGGAAGGTCAGCGGGTCGAGGTATGAATCATCGACGCGGCGGTAAAGCACGTCGATCTGCTTGTAGCCTTCGGTCGTGCGCATCGCGACATGGCCGTCGACGACGCGCAAATCCTGACCCTCGACCAGTTGAACGCCCATCTGGTCGGCCAGGAAGGCGTGTTCGAAATAGGCGGAGTTGAAACTGCCGGGCGTCAGCACCGCGATCGTCGGCGCGCCCTTGGTGCTTTGCGGGCGCACTGCCGCCAGCGACTGGCGCAGCAGCTGCGGGTAGTTCTCCACCGGCCGCACCTTGATCTTCTGGAACAGCTCGGGGAACAGCTGCATCATCGTCTCGCGGTTCTCCAGCATGTAGGAGACACCGGACGGAGTTCGCGCATTGTCCTCCAGGACATAAAACTCGTCCTCTGAGATGCGCACGATATCGACGCCGATGATGTGGGTGTAGACGCCGGCCGGCGGCCGCACCCCGATCATCTCAGGCAGGAAAGCCTCGTTCTTGGCAATCAGGTCCCTGGGAACGCGGCCGGCGCGCAGGATCTCCTGACGATGGTAGATATCGTCTAGGAAGGCATTCAGGGCCTGAACGCGCTGCTCGATGCCTTGCGTCAGGCGCCGCCACTCATTGCCTGAAATGATGCGTGGAACGATATCGAACGGGATCAGCCGTTCGGAGGCTTCCTGCTCACCGTAGACGGCGAAGGTGATGCCGGTCTTGCGGAAGACGCGTTCGGCATCCTGCATCTTCTCGGTAAGCCTGGCTGGATCCTGCTCCTTCAGCCAGCGGTCATAAGCCGAATACGGTCTTCTCAATCCGGAGACTTCCGGAAGCATTTCGTCGAACGCTGCCAATCGCATACTCCCCTGTGACACCATTTCAATGGCGTCGCCGGAGAAAATCAAGCGCAATCGGCGATTTGGCGGAAGCGGGCGATCAGTATGTTTCGGCTGCCTAAAATTTAGGCAGGAGAAACATAGCCTTGGTCAGGCTTTGCCCGACGCCCAGGCAGATACGTTGCCTGGCTAGAAGGCGCGAAACGTGACGACCGTAAACGTATCCTTGATGCCAGGGAGAATCTGCACCTTCTCGTTGACGAAGTGGCCGACATCCTCCTCGTCATCGACGTAGAATTTGGCGAGCAGGTCGTAATTGCCGGCGGTGGAGTAGATTTCCGAGGCGATCTCGGCATCGGCAAGCGCGCTGGCGACCTCATAGGATTTGCCCAGCTCGCATTTGATCTGCACGAAAAACGCCTTCATGGCTTCGTCCCGCTAAACGTCCAAGTCCAAGCGGCCCTTCTGGCAGACTGGAGGCGGGCTTTCAAGCGTTGGAATCCGCACTTAGCCGGCGCGGGCCTTGGCCACGGCCTCACGCAGCTCCGCAACCGGCATGCCGCGCTTGAACAGCCTGCCACCGATCACCAGCGCCGGCGTGCCCTGCAGCCTGAAGGCCGTTGCCTGGGCATCGTTGCGCGAGAGCAGTGCGTCGATCTCCGGCTGGCGGGTGGCAAGGCCGGCGCGTGCACCGGCGACATCGACACCGATCGCGCGGAGAATATCGTCGGTGCGATGCGCGGAAAGCCCACGTTCATTGGCCATCAGCGCATCCACCGCGGCTGCATAGTGCTCACCGGCCGACAACGCCATCCGCGCCGCGTCGCGCGAGATGTCGCCGAAGATCGGCCAGTCCTTCATCACCAGCCGGATGCCAATATCCTCTGCCATTAGCTTCTTCAGTTCGACAAAGACGAGCTTGCACACCGGGCACTGGTAGTCGACGAATTCCGCAATGGTGACGTCGCCTGAGGGATTGCCGAGCGCCGGTACAGCCGGATCGAAGGCAACTTCGGTAACCGTCGGCGCCGTCCTCGCCCAGGCCGGCAGCGGTGCCAAGGCAACAAGGCTGCCGGCAGCTTTCAGCAAGAAGCGTCGATCAACCGACTGCGTGAAAATCATTCGTCCCATGGGTTTTGCACGCTCTCTCCCCCAGCCTACGATGAACGCCCTGCCTTAACGGAAGCTTAAGCATACGGAATCCAGCACGGCGAGACGAATATTGGCAGTCGCTGAAACCGTGGAGCGCTGTTGCGCGTATGTTAGGTTGTCGCCTGGAACAGCTTTCCGGAGGCATCTTTCGAGGGACAACGGAGACAGGCCATGCGCCGCCCCTTTTTCGCATTCGCATTCGTCATGCTGGCTTCCTCGGCATTTGCCGGCGACGCCGAGATCAAGGCGGGCCAGACTGTCATCGACGGCCAGCTGAAGGCTCTCATCGCCAATGACGGCGCCCGGGCCTACAGCTTCGCCGCTCCCAATGTGAAGCAGATCTTCCCGACCGTCGACGCTTTCATGAACATGGTGACCAATGGTTACCCGCCAGTGCGCAAGCCACAGTCCTATTCTTTCGGCAAGGTCGAGCAGACAGGCCCGGGTTCGATTGTCCAGCAGGTGCTGATCGTCGGCCCCGACGGCAAGGATTACGAGGCGGTCTACACGCTGCAGCAGCAGCCCGACGGCACATTCCAGATCACCGGCTGCAGCTTGCGGGCGTCCAACTCGCTGAGCACCTGAGGTTTACAGGACGGGGATATCGCCCCTCGCCCAGCCTTCCGTGATCTCAGCCCCACGCGCCTCGAAGCTGCCAATCCCGATCGCGGCGCGGATGTCCTGCATAAGCTTTTGATAATACGAAAGATTGTTCCAGGTCAGCAGCATCGCCCCAAGCGCCTCTTGCGAGCGCACCAAATGATGCAGATAGGCGCGCGAATAATCGCGCGCCGCCGGGCAGTCGCTTTCCTCGTCCAGCGGGCGCGGATCGTCGGCATGGCGAGCGTTGCGCAGATTGACCTTGCCGCGCCTTGTATAGGCAAGGCCGTGGCGGCCGGCCCGCGTCGGCATCACGCAATCGAACATGTCGATGCCGCGCGCCACCGATTTCAGGATATCGTCGGGTGTGCCGACGCCCATGAGATAGCGCGGCTTGTCGTCAGGCAGTTCCGGACAGGTGATGTCGAGCATTTCGAGCATCACCGCTTGCGGCTCGCCAACGGCCAGCCCGCCGACAGCATAGCCCTTTAGCTCCATCGCGCTCAGCGCCTGCGCCGAGCGCACCCTCAAATCTGTATTGTCGCCACCTTGCACGATGCCGAACATCGCCTTGCCCGGTTGGTCGCCAAACGCCGTCTTGCAGCGCTCGGCCCAGCGCAGCGATAATTCCATGGCGCGCTCGATCTCCTTCAACTCGGCCGGCAGCGCCGTGCATTCGTCGAGTTGCATCTGGATGTCAGAATCAAGCAGCCCCTGGATCTCGATCGAGCGCTCCGGCGACATTTCGTAGGCTGCGCCATCGATATGAGAGCGGAAGGTGACACCCTTTTCGGTCAGTTTCCTCAATTTCGACAATGACATCACCTGAAAACCGCCGCTGTCGGTCAGGATCGGATGCGGCCAGCGGGCAAATTCATGCAAGCCGCCAAGCCGCGCCACGCGCTCGGCGCCCGGCCGCAGCATCAGATGATATGTGTTGCCCAGGATGATGTCGGCGCCGGCACCACGCACCTGGTCCATATACATCGCCTTGACGGTGCCGCCGGTGCCGACCGGCATGAAGGCGGGTGTGCGGATCTCGCCACGCGGCATGTCGATCAAACCGTGCCGCGCCTTGCCGTCGGTGGCGAGGACCTTGAAGCTGAACGGCTTAGCCATTGAATTCCTTGTCGTGGATCGGCGCGTCAGGCGCCTGTCTGTCGAGCGATTGACGATATTGCACGCAGCCGCGCATGAATTTGGGCCAGGGTGGCACGGCGATCGACGGCTCGGTCTTTTCAGGCAGCAGATCGCACAGATCGGGATGATGCCAGCAGAGATCATGGCTCGATGTGTCGCGATGTGCGCGAATACCGGCGCGCAGTTTCTTCACCTCGGCGATCAGGGCCTCGCGATCAAGGGTCTGCAGGTCATCGTCCATCGCTAATCTCCGCGCGATAAAGCAGGCTTGCGTCTCCATAGGAGTAGAACCTGTAGCGGTTCTCGATGGCATGCGCATAGGCGGCCCGCATCGTCTCGAGGCCGCTGAAAGCCGAAACCAGCATGAACAACGTCGAGCGCGGCAGGTGGAAATTGGTCATCAGCATGTCGGCGGTGCGAAAGCGGTAGCCGGGCGTGATGAAGATGTCGGTCGGGCCGGACCACGCGGGCAACATACCGTCCTCGCGTGCCGCACTCTCCAGCAGGCGCAGCGAGGTCGTACCGACCGCAATGATGCGCCCGCCCTTCGCCTTGGCCGCGTTCAGCGCATCGGCGGTCGCTTCGCTGACCGAGCCGATCTCGGCATGCATCTTGTGGTCGGCGGTGTCGTCCGCCTTGACAGGCAGGAACGTGCCGGCGCCGACATGCAAGGTGACGAAGCGGCGCTCGACACCTCTGGCGTCGAGTGCCGCAAACAGCTCCGGCGTGAAATGCAGGCCAGCGGTGGGCGCCGCAACGGCGCCTTCCTTCCGGGCATAAATGGTCTGGTAGTCGGCCCGGTCGCGCTCATCGTCGTCACGCTTCGACGCGATATAGGGCGGCAACGGAATATGCCCGACGGCGTGCAGCGCCTCGTCGAGGAAAGGCCCCGACAGGTCGAAGCCGAGCAGCGCCTCGCCGCCCTCGCCCTTCTCGATCACCGTTGCGTCGAGCTGGCCTAGGAAACAGGAATTGCCGTCATGGCCGAAATGGATGCGATCGCCGGCGGCAATGCGCTTGCCCGGTCGCATGAAGGCCAACCAACGGTCCGGCGCCACGCGCATGTGCAGCGTCGCTTCGACCTGCGCCTGTGCTTCGCCGCGCCGCCTTATGCCTTTGAGCTGGGCCGGAATGACCTTGGTGTCGTTGAACACCAGCACATCGCCGGCTCTGAGCATGGACGGCAGGTCGCCAACTGTCCGGTCATCGAGTGCCTCGCCCGGTTTGACCACCAGTAGCTTGGCACTGTCGCGTGGCTCCGCCGGGCGAAGCGCGATGCGCTCCTCCGGCAGGTCGAAGTCAAAGAGATCGACACGCATCAGTAGAGCCGGACGAGCAGCGCTCCGGCCAAGAGCAGCACCGCGCCGGCGATGCGGCCGAGCGAGATTTCACGTACCGCAACGCCGAGGAAGCCGATGCGGTCGATGAGCATGCCGGCCAGCAATTGGCCAGCCACCAGGAACGCCATCAGGGCAGCAGCACCGATGCGCGGCGTCAGGATCGTGGAGAGCGTCACATAGAAGCCGCCGAGCATGCCGCCGGCGACGAACAGCCAGGGCGCAGGCGCTTTCCAGTCGAGCGAAATGCCTTGCAGCTTCACCACCGTGACGGAGATGATGCCGAGCACGACCGCGCCCGACAGGAACGAAAACGCAGCCGCCGCGACCGGGAGGCCCAGGCCGCGAGCGAGCTGCGAATTGATCGGTGCCTGAATGGCAATGAAGGCGCCGGACAGGATGCCGAGAAGCGACCAGACGACGCCCATCATTGTCGTTCTACCTTACTTGACGTCGGCCGCGACCTTCAGCGACACGATCTTGTCGGGATCGACCACTGGCTCGCCGCGCTTGATCTTGTCGACATTGTCCATGCCTTCGATGACCTGGCCCCAGACCGTGTACTGGCGGTTCAGGAAGGCTGCGTCGTCGAAGCAGATGAAGAACTGCGAGTTGGCCGAGTTCGGGTTCTGCGAACGGGCCATCGAGCAGGTGCCACGGCCATGGTTGGCGTTGGAGAACTCGGCCTTCAGGTCCGGCTTCTCGGAACCGCCCATGCCAGCGCGGGATGGAGCAAAGGTGGGCTTGCTCGAATTGCCGAACTTGACGTCGCCGGTCTGCGCCATGAAGCCTTCGATCACGCGGTGGAAGACCACCCCGTCATAGGCGCCTTCCCTGGCCAGTTCCTTGATGCGGGCGACATGGCCGGGAGCCAGGTCGGGGAAAAGTTCGATGACGACCTTGCCCTTGGTCGTTTCCAGGATGAGCGCGTTCCCGCGGTCCTTGATCTCAGCCATGTCAGATGTCCTTTTTTCTCAAAAACAGAATTATTTGTCTGCGGCGATGCGCACCTTGATCATCCGGTCGGGGTCGGAAACCGTACCGTTGTCGGCCTCGTCACCCTTCTTGATCTTGTCCACCAGCTCCATGCCGCTGACGACATTGCCGACGATAGTGTACTGGCCATCGAGCGGCGGCGCCGGCGCGAACATGATGAAGAACTGCGAATTGGCGGAGTTCGGGTCCTGCGAGCGGGCCATGCCGACCACGCCACGCTTGTAGTGCTCGGTCTGGGAGAATTCAGCCGGCAGGTCGGGCAGATCGGAACCACCAGTGCCGACGGCCTGGGCATTAAAGCCCTTTTTCATGTTGCCGAACTTGACGTCGCCGGTCTGCGCCATGAAGCCGTCGATCACGCGGTGAAAAGCGACATTGTCATAGGCATGGTCACGCACGAGCTTCTTGATCTGCGCGACATGCTTGGGCGCGAGATCAGGCCGAAGCGCGATGGTGACGTCGCCATCCTTCAACGTGACGATCATGGTGTTTTCCGGATCAGCGGCATAGGCCGAGACCGATGCGGTCACGAGACCGGCAAGCACAACGAGGAACGAGGCAAGCTTTTTCAGCTGCATGAGGATTTTTCTCCGGACTTATTTTGCGAATTTGGCTGCGAGCGCGCCGGCAACAGCGGCCGGCACGAAGGGGCGGATGTCGCCTCCCATCGAGGCTATCTGGCGCACAAGTGTGGCGGTAATGGTGCGTACCGACGGGCTGGCGGGCAGAAAAACCGTCTGCAGCTCGG
Organism: Mesorhizobium loti CJ3sym; assembly: GCF_000472785.1. Lineage (GTDB taxonomy): Bacteria > Pseudomonadota > Alphaproteobacteria > Rhizobiales > Rhizobiaceae > Mesorhizobium > Mesorhizobium loti_E. The sequence continues at coordinate 185,342 of NZ_AXAL01000007.1, read as the reverse complement.
GCGCCATGGTTTCGTTCATGCCGGCCATCTGCATTTCGTAATCGAGATCGGTGCCATCGCGCAGGCCGCGGATCATGATCGAGGCGCCCTCTCTTCTGGCAGCATCAATGACCAGCCCGTCAAAGGCGACCACCCTGATGCGGGCGCCATCCCTGCCGAATTCGGCTTTCGTGGCGGCTTCGATGAGCTGCACCCGCTCCTCGAAGGAAAACAGCGGCCTCTTGCCCGGATGAATGCCGATGGCGGCATAAACGATATCGGCAACCGCCAACGATGCCTTCAGCACGTCGAGATGGCCGTTGGTCAGCGGGTCGAAGGAGCCGGCATAAAGGGCGGTGCGTTCAGTCATGGCAGGTGCTTCTAGCGAGCCTCTCTCGCAAAGGCAAATCCGATTGGCGCAACGGCCGTGAACCTTTTCCGGCGCATGAACGACAGATGAACACGCTGATCACGAACCCTTCACCCAGCGTTCACTAGATTGCACCTTAATAAGATGAAACCAAAATCCCATTTATCCGTTGTAAGGCGCAGGAGAACACGCAAATGCTGATCTACATGCTCGCCACCGCAATGACCGTCGCCATGCTGATCGCCACCGTATTTGGGCTGCATCAGGAGGCACAACGCGTCCGCGTCAAGGCAACCACCAAGCGCTTCGAAGGCTTCGGCCCGCGCGAGCCGTATCGTCACTACTAAACTCAGTCCAGACTTGCTGCCGCGCCGGCAAATGGGCCGGCGTTGCTATGTCAAAACCTGGTCCGGCACTTATTCAGCGCTATCCGGACCAGCGTCAGTTCCAGAAGTAGGCTCAGCGCCACCCTCGACGATCTCTTCGCTTTCCTCGTCAGATTGCGGCTCCGAGATCCGCTCGACCGAAACCACCTTTTCACCTTCAGCCGTGTTGAAGATGGTCACGCCCTTGGTGGCGCGGCTGGCAAAACGGATGCCGTTGACCGGCACCCGAATGACTGTGCCGCCGTCCGACACCAGCATGATCTGGTCATCATTGCCGACCGGGAAAGTCGCCACCAGCCGGCCGATCTCCGCCACTTTCGACACGTCAGTGGCGCGAATACCCTTGCCGCCGCGGCCGGTCAGGCGGAAATCGTAAGACGAAGAGCGCTTGCCGTAGCCATATTCGGTCACCGTCAGCACATACTGCTCATGTGCCTTGAGGAACTCATAGCGCTCGTCGGAAAGCTCTGTCTCCTCGCCGACCTCTTCATTGGTCAGCGCGATCTCTTCCTCTTCGCCGGCCGCGATACCGGCGGCAGTCCGCCGTTCGGCCGCCGCCCGCTTGAGATAGGCGGCACGTTCGGCCGGCGGCGCATCGACATGCTCGATCACCGACATCGAGATGATGCGGTCGGTCTCGGCCATGGTGATGCCACGCACGCCGACCGAATTGCGGCTCTGGAAGACGCGCACGTCGCCGACCGAGAAGCGGATGCACTGGCCGGAGCTGGCGGTCAAAAGCACATCGTCATTATCGGTGCAGGTTTCGACGCCGAGAATCTCGTCGCCCTCCTCCTCCAGCTTCATGGCGATCTTGCCATTGCGGTTGACCTGGACGAAGTCGGACAGCTTGTTGCGGCGCACGGTGCCGCGTGTGGTGGCGAACATCACGTCGAGTTCGCCCCAGCTGGTCTCGTCCTCGGGCAGCGGCATGATCGTGGTGATGCGCTCGCCCTGCTCCAAAGGCAGCATGTTGATCAGCGCCTTGCCGCGTGACTGCGGATTGCCGATCGGCAGCCGCCAGACCTTCTCCTTGTAGACGATGCCGCGCGAGGAGAAGAACAGCACCGGCGTGTGGGTATTGGCCACGAACAGCCTGGTGACGAAATCCTCTTCCTTGGTCGACATGCCCGAGCGGCCCTTGCCGCCGCGACGCTGCGCCCGGTAGAGCGACAGCGGCACGCGCTTGATGTAGCCGGAATGGCTCACCGTCACGACCATGTCCTCGCGCTGGATCAGGTCCTCGTCTTCCATGTCCGCGCCACCATCGGTGAGCTCGGTGCGGCGTGGCGTGCCGAACTCGTCGCGCACGGCGGCGAGCTCGTCCTTGACGATCTGCTGAACGCGCGCGCGCGACGACAGGATGTCGAGGTAGTCCTTGATCTCGTCGCCGATCGTGTTCAGCTCGTCGGCGATTTCGTCGCGGCCGAGCGCGGTCAGGCGCTGCAGGCGCAGTTCGAGGATGGCGCGCGCCTGTTCCTCGGACAGATTGTAGGTACCGTCCTCATTGATGCGGTGGCGCGGATCATCGATCAGAAGGATCAGCGATTCGACATCGCCGGACGGCCAGCGCCGCTCCATCAACTGTTCGCGCGCCGTCTGCGGATCCGGCGCGGTGCGGATCAGCTTGATGACCTCATCGATATTGGCAACAGCGATGGCAAGGCCCACTAGCACATGGGCGCGGTCGCGCGCCTTGCGCAGCAGGAATTTCGTCCGCCTTGTGATGACTTCCTCGCGGAAGGACACAAAAGCCTTCAGCATGTCGGTCAGGTTCATCACTTCCGGCTTGCCGCCGTTCAGCGCCACCATATTGGCGCCGAAGGAGGTCTGCAGCGGCGTGAAACGGTAAAGCTGGTTGAGGATGACGTCGGCGACCGCATCGCGCTTCAGCTCGATGACGACGCGATAACCCTGGCGGTCGCTCTCGTCGCGGATGTCGGAAATGCCCTCAATGCGCTTGTCGCGCACCAGTTCGGCCATCTTCTCAATCATCGACGACTTGTTCACCTGATAGGGAACTTCGGTGATGATGATCGACTCGCGGTCATTGCCGCGCGCCTCGATGTTGACCTTGCCGCGCATGACGATAGAGCCGCGGCCGGTCGAATAGGCACTGTAGATGCCGGAACGGCCAAGCACGATGCCGCCGGTCGGGAAATCAGGCCCCGGAATGATCTCCATCAGCGCCGGCAGGTCGATCGCCGGATTGTCAATGACAGCGATGGCGCCGTTGCAGACTTCGCCCAGATTGTGCGGCGGGATGTTGGTCGCCATGCCGACGGCGATGCCGCCAGAGCCGTTGACCAGCAGATTGGGAAAGCGCGCCGGCAGAACCTTGGGTTCGGTGTCCGAGGCATCATAAGTGTCCTGGAAATCGACGGTATCCTTGTCGATATCCTCCAGAAGCTCATGCGCGACCTTGGTCAGCCGCGATTCGGTGTAGCGCATCGCTGCCGGCGGATCGCCGTCGATCGAGCCGAAATTGCCCTGCCCGTCGATCAGCGGTACGCGCAGCGACCAGTCCTGCGCCATGCGCACCAAGGCATCATAGATCGAGGCATCGCCATGCGGATGGTATTTACCCATCACGTCGGCGACCGGGCGCGCCGACTTCACATATTTGCGATTCCAGTGATAACCGCTCTCATGCGCCGCATAGAGAATGCGGCGATGCACCGGCTTCAGGCCATCGCGCACATCGGGCAGCGCACGGCTGACGATCACGCTCATGGCGTAAGAGAGATAGGAGTTCTGCATCTCCTCGATGATGGAGATGGGCTCGATGCCGGTGGGGCCGCCGTCGGCGCCGCGCGGGGGTTTTTGGTCGGTCAAATCGGATCACAATCTAATCAGGAATCACTGACCGCTTATATAGGAAGCAACGCCGAAACTCCAATGTTCACGGCACTTTTCCAGTGTCATTTTTGGTGGTAATTTCAAAAGGATACCGCACATTGCGACGATATGGCCATCACGCTTTTCGCCGCCACCAAGGCAAAAGCCGGCAATGGACCAATTTCCCCGAACAAAAGCCGTGAGCACCATGAATTGGAGCCAGTGGCTGCCTTTGCGGGCGCTGAGCGGCTGGCAGCCCCGGGATCTCAATGGTGATCTGATCGCCGGTCTGACACTGGCCGCGATCGCCATTCCCGAGCAGATGGCAACGGCCCGGCTCGGTGGCTTTGCCCCCGAGATCGGCTTCTTCGCCTTTGTTGCCGGTTCCGTGGCGTTCGCCCTGTTCGGCGCCAATCGCCATCTTTCAGCCGGCGCGGACTCGACCATCACGCCGCTGTTTGCCGGCAGCCTGGCACTGCTTGCCACTGCGGGTTCGCCGCACTACCTGGCGCTGGCCGCCATGTTGGCGCTGATGGTCGGGCTGATTGTGACGGTCAGCGGTGTCTTCCGCCTTGGCTGGATCGCCGATCTGTTGTCGGTTCCGGTCACGACAGGTTTTCTGGCCGGCATCGCCGTCCACATCATCGTTTCGCAAATGCCCGGACTGCTCGGCCTGCCTTCCGAAACCGGCGAAACCTTGAGACGAATCAGTGAGATCACCGGTAGTCTCCACCTCACCAACCCCTGGAGCCTTGGGCTCGGCCTTGGCGTGTTCGCAATCGTGTTCGGTGCCGAGCGCATCAGCGCCCGCATTCCCGGCGCCTTGATCGGCATGGTACTCGCCACGACAGCGGTAGCCGTCTTCGGCCTCAAGGATCGCGGCGTCGAGGTGCTTGGCGCCTTGCCCAACGGCCTGCCGCAGCCCGGCCTGCCACTTGCAAGCTTCGACGATGTGCAGGCACTGGTTCCACTGGCGCTGCTGATTTCAATCGTTGTCATGGTGCAGACGGCGGCCACCTCGCGTTCCTTTGTGCCGGAACAGGGCGACCCCGACGTCAATCGGGATTTCGTCGGTGTCGGCGCCGGCAGCATCGCGTCCGGCCTGTTCGGCGCCTTTGCCGTCAATGCCAGCCCGCCGCGCACGGCCATCGTCTCCCAGTCGGGCGGCCGCTCGCAGCTGTCAGGTCTGATTGCCGCGGCCATCGTGCTGGTGCTCGGCGCCTTTGGCGGCGGTCTGCTCGCCGATGTGCCGCAGGCCGCCCTTGCGGGTGTCCTGATGTTCGTTGCCCAGCACATATTGCGCTGGAAGGTGTTCGCCAATGTCTACCGGCAGGCGCCTGTCGAATTCGTGTTGATCCTGATCACCATGGCGGCGATCGTCGTGTTGCCGATCGAGACCGGCGTGGCGGTCGGCATCGGCCTGTCGCTGCTGCACGGGATCTGGAGCGCCACCCGCACGCTGCCGATCGAACTCGAACAGGTGCCGGGAACTTCAGTGTGGTGGCCGCCGGGCAAGCCAAGTGCTGGCGAACAATTCTCGGGCGTGCTGGTGGCGGCCTTCCAGGCGCCACTCTCCTTTGTCAATGCCGACCGCTTCAAGCGCGGCCTTTGCGATCTTATCGACGCCAGGAACGAAACCGTGAAACTGGTCGTGCTGGAGGCCAGCAACATCGTTGAAATCGATTACACCGCCGCGCAGGCGCTGAAAGACACCATCACCCATTGCCGCAAGACAGGCGCGATTTTCGCTATCGCCCGGCTGGAATCGCTGCGCGCCCAGGCGGCTTTGGCGCGGTTCGGCATTGCCGAGCTCGTCGGCCCGCAGCGGATTTTTCACAGTGTCGATGCAGCGATCAAATCACTTGGTCCGGGGACACAGCAGCAGCAAGAGCAGGATGGAGCGCCATGATTGACCCCCGAGAACCCAGTGTCACGCCGGTTCCCGTCGCCGAACTGAGGCCGACGCAGATAACGGTTGGCATGCGGGAAGTTGCGCTGAAGCGCCAGATGATCCGGGCGCAGGACGCCAGGAAGAAGACCGGCGCTTTTCTCGGCAGACACATGGTGCCGGTCGTATTGGGCCCCAAGAATCGCAATTACGTCACCGATCACCATCACCTCGCTCGCGCCCTCCTCGAGGAAGGTGTCAAGGACGTGCTGGTGACCGTGATCAGCGACCTGTCCGCGCTCGACAAGGACGCGTTTCTTTTCGCGCTCGACAACAGAGGCTGGATGCACCCGTTCGATGAGAACGGCCGGCGCCGCGATTACTCGGCAATTCCAAAGACAATCGGCGAGCTGATCGATGATCCTTACCGGAGCATGGCGGGCGAACTGCGCCGGATGGGCGGTTTTGCCAAGGACACGACGCCGTTCAGCGAATTCATCTGGGCAGATTTTTTGCGCCGGCGCATCGCCAGGGATGTCGTGGCCAAGAGCTTCGACAAGGCGATGAAAGTGGCGCTGACACTCGCCAAGGGCAAGGACGCGGACTACCTGCCGGGTTGGTGCGGACCGACGTCGGATTGAGCTTGTCTCCATCGAGCCACCCGCATGCCGGAACTGCTTGATCGGCGGGCGCGACAAGCGCTTGGCGTCTCGCCCATGATGCTTCGGAAACGGCGGTTGAAGGTCGACAGGTCGTTGAAGCCCGCCTCGAACGCGATTGTCGAAATGGCCTCGTCCGACAGGCGCAGCCGCACCGCCGCTCTGTGTAATCGCGTTTTGAGCAGGAACTGGTAGGGCGTCATCCCGGCAACCTGCCGAAAAATGCGCAGGAAATGATAGGGGCTGGTCGCCGTCTCATCCGCCAGTGCCGACAGCGAAATCGGCCCGTCGGCATCGAGTTCGATGCGCCGCACCGCTTCAGCTACCCGTTTCTGGTCGCGGCGGCTCGGCGCGCGCCTGACCGGCGAGACGCCGGAAGCCGTGGCCACGGCGGCGGCGGCAATGCGCAAGGAGAGTTCCTCGAAGGCACCCTTGTCGGCCATTTCGCGCGCGGCCTCCGCCTCGGCCAGCAACGGCGCCAGGGCCGGCAAGGGCGGCAGGCGCGGCGCCCCGAAGGTGAGCGTCCTGGCGCCCGGCACGCCGGCGACGATCCGCTCCAGTTGGGCCGGCTCGAAATGGAACGAAAGGCAACGGTCGCCGCAGCCATGCTCGTGTCCGCATTCATAGCAGGTACCGGAATTGCCGAGCAGCAGGCTGCCTGGCGCCAGCATCGCCGTGCCTTGCTGCGCGCGGTAACGGAACGTGCCGCTGGTCACGGCCGCGACGCAGAAATCCTGATGGGCTTCCTCGAACGGCCGGTCACCCACACCGGCCGTGCAGATCACATCCGCCACGTGCCAGCCCGGTCCCGATGCGAGCGTGCGGGTCGTCGCTGTCATGGCTGAAATATAGCAATTTTTCCCAAGCCCTGAACCCCGTCAGCGCCTACTCCTTGCGGTCTCCTGACACGAAGAGAGACCGCAGCCATGTTCGACCCCTTTGCTGAAGCTTTGCACAGTCCCGGACCGATCGGCGGGCTTGGTGAAAAACTGAACCTTTACGGTCGTTTCGTCGGCGCCTGGACCTTCGACGCCTCGCGCCACATCGAGGACGGCACCGTGCTGACCGGGCGTGGCGAGGTGCATTTCGGCTGGGTGCTGGAAGGCCGCGCCATCCAGGACGTCTGGATCCTGCCCGCGCGGAACGCCGGTCCCTCGCCTTCGCTCGGCAAATGGACTTTCTATGGCACAACGCTGCGGGTCTATGATCCCGGCGAGGACGCCTGGCACATTTTCTGGAGCGATCCGCGCAATCAGTATTTCAGCCGTCAGTTCGGCCGCGCCGAGGGCGACGCGATCGTGCAGGTTGGCGCCGACGGCACCGGCTCCGCGGTACGCTGGAGCTTTTCGCGCATCACGAAAGACAGCTTCCGCTGGCTCGGCGAGCGCTCTCACGACAATGGCCAGACATGGCGGCTCGAAGTCGAGTTCCTGGCACGGCGAGCGAATGAAGATCGATAAGCTTTTGAAAGGTCTATCGAAATGGTAGGTAACGATCCTTCGCGCTGTCCCACCAGCATAAAGGCTGAGCCTGGCATTTCACGGCCAGAGCCTGTTTTCAGTGCTCCCGCTTTGCTCTACCAATACCGTGGTACGGGCTCGGCCCGGTGGGAGGGGTCAGCGATGCCGAGTTTCGACAGCCTGTTCAATGCCTTCGTCACCATTCTGGTGACCATTGATCCGCCCGGGCTGGCGCCGCTGTTTCTCGCCGTGACACGCGGCATGAACCGCGACGAGCGCCGTCAGGTTTCGGTGCGCGCTTCGATCATCGGCTTCCTGGTGATGGCGCTGTTTGCTGTTGCCGGCGCCTCGATCCTGTCGGTGTTCGGCATCACCTTGCCGGCCTTCCGCGTCGCCGGTGGATTTCTGCTGTTCTTCATCGCCTTCGAAATGGTGTTCGAGCGCCGCCAGGACCGCAAGGAAAAGATCGGCGACGTCGCCATCACCAAGGACATGATCCACAACATCGCCGCCTTCCCGCTGGCGATCCCGCTGATCGCCGGTCCCGGCGCCATTTCGGCGACGGTGCTGCTCTCCGGCTCGTTTCAGGGTTTTGCCGCGCAGGCCGCACTGGTCGGCATCATCTTCGTCTGCCTCGCCATCACCTATCTGGTGTTCGTGCTGTCGGAACGCATCGACCGCATCCTCGGCCAGACCGGCCGCTCGATCCTGACCCGGCTGCTCGGCGTCATCCTGGCGGCACTGGCGGTGCAATTCGTCGCCGACGGCATCAAAGCACTGATGGCGGGGTGAACAGCAGTCCCTACTGCCCTACTGCCCTACTGCCCTGCCGTATCAATCACTTCAAAATCATGCGTGATCGTGGCCGTCTTGGCCATCATGGCGGAGGCGGAGCAGTATTTTTCGATCGACAGGTCGATCGCCCGCTTGACCTTGTCCGACGACAGCGCCCGGCCCTTGACGATGAAATGCATGTGGATGCGTGTGAACACCTTTGGATCGGTCTCGGCCCGATCGGCATCGAGTTCAACGACGCAGTCCTCGACCGCCTCGCGGCCCTTCTCGAGGATATGGACGACATCATAGGCCGAACAGCCGCCGGTGCCGATCAGCATCAGTTCCATCGGGCTTGGCCCCGGCGTCTTGCCATCAGGGCTGGAGGCTGTGCCGAGCACGATCTTGTGGCCACTGCCGGATTCGCCGACGAAGGTGCGCTCTTCGACCCATTTTACCCGTGCCTTCATCTAACTCGTCCTTTCAGTCCTTTTGATCCCAAATCAACAATGCAAAACCCCGAAAGTCCATGCAGGACTCTCGGGGCGTATCGATCCCACGGCGTCAGCCGTTTGGTATTTGCTTGCAATCAGAACGGGATCTCGTCGTCCAGCTCGCGTGACGAACCGCCACCGCCGCCCCTTGGAGCGCTGCCGCCGCCACGGTTGAAGCTTTCGCTCGGGCTGGACTGGCCGAAATCGGAACCACGGCTGCTGCCGCCACCGGCATAGCCGCCGACCTGGCCGCCCTCGCCCTGGCCGCGCGCGTCGAGCATCTGCAGCTCGCCGCGGAATTTCTGCAGCACGACTTCCGTCGTGTACTTGTCGGCACCGGTCTGGTCCTGCCATTTACGCGTCTGCAGCTGGCCCTCGACATAGACCTTCATGCCCTTCTTCAGATACTGCTCGGCCACCTTGGCGATGCCCTCATTGAAGATGACGACATTGTGCCACTCTGTCTTTTCCTTGCGCTCGCCGGAATTCTTGTCGCGCCAGCTTTCCGACGTGGCGATGCGGATGTTGACGACCGGCTCGCCCGAGTTCAGGCGGCGGATTTCAGGGTCGGCGCCGAGATTGCCGACCAGAATGACCTTGTTGACGCTACCCGCCATGATTTTTCTCCGCGCTCATCCGAAACAAATTTTTGTCGCAGCACCTTACAGCTTGCCGACAGTCACCGCCTGCTAAGGCTGGCTTTTCCCACAAGGTTTTTGTTCCCTTTTCGTTCCTATATGCATGACCACTGATTGTCAAGGAATGGCAGCAATGGCCGAAGCCATCATATGGGTCTCAAAACAGCGCTTGCCAAATCAATAAGTATCGACTTATGCTTTTGCGATGATCGAAGCAGAGATTTTCCGCGCCCTGGCCGACCCAACGCGCCGCGCCGTCTTTGAGCGTCTCGCCACAGCCGAGATGAGCGTGTCGGAATTGCGCAACGGCCTGACAGTATCACAGCCGGCCGTATCGCAGCATCTGGCGGTGCTGCGTGGCGCCGGCCTGGTGGTCGAGCGGCGGGCCGGCCGCAACGCCTACTATCGCGCCGATCCGCAGGGACTTGCTCCCTTGCTCTCCTGGATCGACCGCTACCGGACCTTCTGGCCGGAGCGCATCGAAAGGCTGAAGACGGTTTTGAAGGACATGGATCAATGAATAGCAAAAACGAAATCGCCGAGGATGCGCTGGAGTTCGAATATGATCTCGCCGAACCACCGGAAAAGGTATGGCGGGCACTGACCGTGCCGGAACTGCTGGCCGCCTGGATGATGCCGAACGACATCAGCCCGCAGACCGGCAGCCATTTTGCCTTTGCCGGACCGGACGCCGCGATCAAATGCGAAATCCTCGCGGCCGAGCCGGAGCGCCTGCTGCGCTATTCCTGGCGCGAGCAACCACGCGATGCGTCGCGACAGGACCCGCTCGACAGCACCGTTACCTTCACACTCGCCCGCACCGTTTCCGGCGGCACGCATCTGCGCATTGTCCATGACGGCTTTGCTGGGAAAGCGATGCCTGCTGTTGCCATGGCGGGCGCCGGCTGCCGGCTCTCGCTGGGTTTGAGGGGTACTAGAAAGCCCATCGCCGCCAACACACCGCACCTTCTGCTGCGCGCGGCCTGAACACGGAATCGGAGACAAAAAATGAGCGGTATTGCCAGTCTGGTGCCGATGGTGATCGAGCAATCGAGCCGCGGCGAACGCGCTTTTGACATTTTCTCGCGGCTGCTGCGCGAGCGTATCGTCTTCATCAACGGCGAGATCAACGACGATGTCTCAGCCCTTGTCTGCGCGCAGCTTCTGTCGCTGGAGTCGGACAATCCCGACAAGGAGATATCGCTCTACATCAACTCGCCGGGCGGCGTGGTGACCAGTGGCTTCGCCATCTACGACACAATGCAATATATCAGTTGCCCGGTGTCGACCGTATGCATGGGGTTTGCCGCGTCGATGGGGTCGTTCCTGCTGATGGCCGGCACGGCGGGGCGGCGCATTGCGCTGCCCAACGCCACAATCCTGCTGCACCAGCCGCTCGGCGGCTTCCAGGGTCAGGCCTCCGACATCCAGCGCCACGCCGAGCGCATTGGCAAGACCAAACGCCATATGGCCGAACTCTACGCGCAGCATTGCGGCCGCAGCTATGAGGAGGTCGAACGCACGCTCGACCGCGACCATTTCATGACCGCCCGCGAGGCCCAGGCATGGGGCATCGTTGACCACGTCTTCGACACCCGCAAAAAGGCTGCGTGAAGGCAAGGCAGGATCGAATTCCCCACCGGGTGTCAAAGATTTGAGGACGCCGGGCTGGTTCCCTTAGCGGCACGTCCCTATAATCCCGGCATGACCGACACGCATCCGCCCAGAACATCGCACCGTGTTGTCGCTGCTGCAGTGCTGGCTATCGCCGGCCTCGTGTCCGGCACGGCACTCGCCGAGGACGCGTCATCATCGACGCAGAAAAGCACCCTGCCGGGCGTGAGTGGCGACTATCGCATCGCCAAGCCGGCGCCACAGCCCGAGCCCGACGATGCGCTGCCCGCTGACGGCAACGGTACGTTCAAGATCGGCAATACTGATGTCAGGATCGGCGGCAGCATAACCCTCGATGTCGCCACCGGCGGGATCAAACCACCAAGGTAGGGTAACCGCGTCGCGGTTAGCCCAGGCTCCGCGCAAAAAACAGCCCCGCCGTGCCTAGGCAAACGGACGGGGCTTTTCTGGATATCAAATCCACTTTTGCCGGGAGTGTACTGCCGGCGTTTGATTTCGGATGCTTCGCGGCATCAGCCGACGATCCGACTAGCAGTCTCTGATTTTTGGGGGATACGGCAGGTCACGGTTTGTCGGGCGGCGCAAACGCTCGGCCCTGGCACTTATGCCTGCCGCGGCTCCAGTGATACCTGGAACCCTAGGGGACTGTCAGGTGGCGTCATGGCCCCGCTCCTCTGTCCGTTGCGATAGTGTCGTCCCGAAGCACAAATCGCAGATGCCTGCGGCGTCTCGCAGACCGCCCCCTGGGCGGCGAGGCCATCAAAAGACGGCCGACTTCGTTTGACTTCAGGAGTCTGCTCCCCTGATTCGGAGACGTCAACCTTCAATAGCCGGTTACGGAAAAAAGTGATCGCGGGACGCATAACGGAGCCGGGCTGGTACATAGGATTTGTCAGGAGCGTGTTCGGCCTTTGTTCTTTCCGCTTGCCCCCTCGCGCGAAAGACGGTTAAACGAATTCGTCGAGAATTGTGGCGTCTCTCGACGTGGCGGCAAAAACACCTACATAGGGGATGGCCGGGAAAAACCCGCCAATCCCACGAATTCCAGATTTGAGGCGGCGACCGGCGATGGCCGACCATAAGTATCTTTCCATTCGCGGGGCGCGCGAACACAATCTCAAGAACGTCGATCTCGACCTGCCGCGTGACAGCCTTATCGTCATGACCGGCCTGTCGGGCTCCGGCAAATCGTCCCTCGCCTTCGACACCATCTACGCCGAAGGCCAGCGCCGTTATGTCGAGAGCTTGTCGGCTTACGCCCGGCAATTCCTCGAAATGATGCAGAAGCCTGATGTCGACCAGATCGACGGCCTGTCGCCTGCCATCTCCATCGAGCAGAAGACCACATCGAAGAACCCGCGCTCGACGGTCGGCACCGTCACCGAAATCTACGACTATATGCGCCTGCTGTTCGCGCGTGTCGGCATCCCCTATTCGCCGGCCACCGGCCTGCCGATCGAGAGCCAGACGGTTTCGCAGATGGTCGACCGCGTGCTGGCAGTCGAGGAAGGCACGCGCCTGTTCATCCTGGCGCCGATCGTGCGCGGCCGTAAGGGCGAGTACCGCAAGGAATTGCTCGAACTGCAGAAGAAGGGGTTTCAGCGCGTCAAGGTCGACGGCGTCTTTTACGAAATCGCCGATGTTCCTGCGCTGGACAAGAAGTACAAACATGATCTCGACGTCGTCGTTGACCGCATCGTCGTGCGCGGCGATCTGGCGACAAGGCTTGCAGACTCCATCGAAACGGCGCTGAAGCTCGCCGAAGGGCTGGCGGTGGCCGAGTTCGCCGACAAGCCGCTCGATTCCAGCCAGACCGGCGAGGATTCAGTCAACAAGTCGAAGAACGAGACGCATGAGCGCATCCTGTTCTCGGAAAAATTCGCTTGCCCGGTGTCCGGCTTCACCATTCCGGAGATCGAACCGCGGCTGTTTTCCTTCAACAACCCGTTCGGCGCTTGCCCGACCTGTGATGGTCTGGGCAGCCAGCGTGCTATCGATCCCAATCTTGTCGTGCCTGACGAGAACGCATCACTGCGCGACGGCGCGGTCAGCCCGTGGGCGAAGTCGAGTTCGCCCTATTACGTGCAGACGCTCGAGGCATTGGGCAAGGCTTACAATTTCAAGCTCGGCGATAAGTTCAAGGATTTGAGCACGGAAGCCCAGGACGCGATCCTGCGCGGCACCGGCGAGCGCGAACTCACCTTCCAGTATGATGACGGCCTGCGCTCCTACAAGACGACCAAGACCTTCGAAGGCGTCATCCCCAATCTTGAACGGCGCTGGAAAGAGACGGAATCCGCCTGGATGCGCGAGGAGATCGAGCGCTTCATGTCGGCGACGCCCTGCCCCGTCTGCAAGGGCTACCGGCTGAAACCCGAGTCGCTGGCGGTGAAAATCGCCGGCAAACATATCGGCGAAGTCACCGAGCTTTCGATCCGCAAGGCCGACCAGTGGTTCACCGACCTGCCGCCACATCTCAACGCCCAGCAGAACGAGATCGCGGTGCGCGTGCTGAAGGAAATCCGCGAGCGCCTGCGCTTCCTCAACGATGTCGGGCTCGACTATCTGACGCTGTCGCGCAATTCCGGCACACTGTCGGGCGGCGAGAGCCAGCGCATCCGGCTGGCGTCGCAGATCGGTTCGGGTCTGACCGGCGTTCTCTATGTGCTGGACGAGCCGTCGATCGGCCTGCATCAGCGCGACAATGCGCGCCTGCTCGATACGCTCAAGCATTTGCGCGACATCGGCAACACGGTGATCGTCGTCGAACACGATGAGGACGCCATCCTGCACGCTGACTATGTCGTCGACATGGGCCCGGCCGCCGGTATCCATGGCGGCGAGATCATCGCCCAGGGCACGCCGCAGCAGGTGATGGCCAACCCCAATTCGATCACCGGCAAATATCTGTCGGGAGCACTCGAAGTGGCGACACCCGGTGTCCGGCGTGAGGCAAAGAAGGGCCGGCGGCTGAAGGTTGTCGGCGCGCGCGGCAACAATCTGAAGAATGTCACCGCCGAAATCCCGCTTGGCACCTTCACCGCCGTCACCGGCGTGTCGGGCGGCGGCAAGTCGACATTCCTCATCGAGACACTGTTCAAGGCGGCCTCGCGCCGCATCATGGGTTCGCGCGAGCATCCGGCCGAGCATGACCGCATCGACGGCCTGGAATTCCTCGACAAGGTCATCGACATCGACCAGTCGCCGATCGGCCGCACGCCGCGTTCGAACCCCGCCACCTACACCGGCGCCTTCACGCCGATCCGCGACTGGTTCGCAGGCCTGCCCGAAGCCAAGGCGCGCGGCTATCAGCCCGGGCGTTTCTCGTTCAACGTCAAGGGCGGCCGCTGCGAGGCCTGCCAGGGCGACGGCGTCATCAAGATCGAGATGCACTTCCTGCCAGACGTCTACGTCACCTGCGATGTCTGCCACGGCAAGCGCTACAACAGAGAGACGCTCGACGTGCTGTTCAAGGGCAAGTCGATCGCCGACGTGCTCGACATGACGGTCGAGGAAGGCGTCGATTTCTTCGCCGCCGTGCCCGGCGTGCGCGACAAGCTGGAGACGCTGAAGCAGGTTGGGCTGGGCTACATCCATATCGGCCAGCAGGCGACGACGCTGTCGGGCGGCGAAGCGCAGCGCATCAAGCTTGCCAAGGAATTGTCGCGCAAGGCGACCGGCAAGACGCTCTACATCCTCGACGAGCCCACCACCGGCCTGCATTTCCACGACGTCGCCAAGCTATTGGAAGTGCTGCACGAACTGGTCGACCAGGGCAACACTGTAGTCGTCATCGAGCACAATCTTGAAGTGATCAAGACCGCCGACTGGGTGCTTGATCTTGGCCCCGAAGGTGGCGATGGCGGCGGCGAACTGGTTGCCCAGGGCACACCGGAAGCGATCGTGCGCGAAAAGCGCAGCTACACCGGCCAGTTCCTCAAGGAGCTGCTGGAGCGACGCCCCGGAGGCAAGCGCGAAGCGGCGGAGTGATGGCTGAGGATGGTCTCATTACGGTCGAAAGCCGTTTTGGCGTGACCGAAACCATCGACCGCCTGGTTGAGGTGGTGAAACGCGCGGGGCTGCTTGTGTTTGCCCGCATCGATCATGCAGCCGGCGCGCGCGATGTCGGCGCGTGGCTGCGGCCGACCGAGCTGCTGATCTTCGGCAACCCCAAAGGTGGCACGCCGCTGATGCAGGACAGGCAGCTTGCAGGCATTGACCTGCCGGTGAAGGCGCTGGCCTGGGAGGATGAACAAGGCAAGATCTGGCTTTCCTACAATGATGCGGACTGGATCGCCGAGCGCCATGGCCTGGGCAACGCCAGCCGTGCCGCGGTCTCGGCCATTGCCGCCGGCATGGAAAAGGTGATCGCCGCTGCCGCTGAAATGGATCAATCATGAGGCTTGCCCGCTCCGAAGATCTCGCCGCGATCGTCGCGCTGACCGAAGCGGCCTACGCTCCCTATGACGCTATACTCGACGCACCGCCGATCCCGGTTACCGAGGACTATGCGCCGCGCATCGAGCATGGCGAAGTCTGGCTTTTGGAGGATGACGGCGCGCTTGCCGGCCTGCTCACACTGGTGCGGCATGAGGATCACGCGATGATATGGCGAAGGCGGTCAACGAGAGCACGACAGCCTGATTTTTTCTCAATTCGGGAGGACAACAATGAGCAAATCGGGAACAATCCGCTCCGGCATGGGCGGCTGGACCTTCGAGCCCTGGGACACGTCCTTCTATCCGGACAAGTTGTCGAAGGCCAAGCAGCTGCAATATGCCAGCCGGCAGGTGCCCAGCATCGAGGTGAACGGCACCTATTATTCCAGCTTCAAGGAGCCGACTTTCCTCAAATGGGCAGCTGAATCGCCGGACGGTTTTGTCTATTCGCTGAAGGGCAATCGTTTCGTCACCAACCGGCGCGTGCTGAGCGAAGCCGGTGAATCGATGATGCGCTTCCTCGGCTCTGGCGTTGTAGCACTCGGCGACAAGCTCGGGCCGATCCTGTGGCAGTTCGCGCCGACCAAGAAATTCGATCCCGACGATTTCGAAGCCTTTTTGAAACTGCTGCCGGAAAAGCAGGATGGCGTCGCGCTGCGCCACGCGCTCGAAGTGCGCAACGATAGCTTCATCGTGCCGGAATTCGCGGCACTTGCCCGCAAATACAAGGCGGCGATCGTCTATGCCGACCATGCCAAATATCCCGATATCGCCGACGTGACCGGTGATTTCATCTACGCGCGCTTGCAGACCGGCTCGGACGACAATCCCGATTGTTACACGCCAAAGGGTCTCGATGAATGGGCGGCGCGTGTAAAAACCTGGGCGGAAGGCAAGCAGCCAACCGATCTGCGGCGCGCCGATCCAGCCACCGACGCACCGGTGCAGCCACGCGACGTGTTCGTCTACTTCATCACCGAGGGCAAGGTGCGCGCGCCGTTCGGAGCGATGGCGCTGATGAAACGCGTGGCCGATTGACGAGCATCGATCTGTATCCGGCTACATGCTATGCGCGAGCCACATACGCGTTTTACGTGTAGTAGAGGCGCTATTCGTGGCATCTTCGCCACCATCGTAACCTTATCGACACTTCCTTCCTGCATGAATACGGCGACGCGAAGCCACAGAGCTGGAGCCGCCGCCGGCAGGGAAATAGGGGCATGTCGCTCGACTACACTTCACTTCTGCTGGCTGTCGGGTTCTCCGCCGCGTGCCTCAGCCTGACATTGTTCGGCATGTGGCTGACCGCCCGCTCGGAAAAATTCTTGCTGACATGGGCGATCAGCCTGGTGTTCGTGGTCGGCGATATCTTTGTCTATGACGCCTATATCGACATGCCGGGGCGCCTGCTCGGCATAGCCACGCTTGCTTTGTTGCTGCTCGGTTTCTCAACCATGCTGGGTGCGGCCTACCAGTTCCGAACCGGTGGCTCGCCGCTGCCGCGGGCGATGCTGGGCTGCGTTTCGCTGGTGGTGGCGCTGCCTGCCATGGCTTTGGGCTATGATGGCCTTGGCTTCATGTTCGAGAACATGTTCGCCGCCTTGCTGCTGTTTGCGACGGCGCTCGAATACTGGAGAGGCCGCGACGAGGCTCCTGCCCTGACCATCGGCATCACCGCGCTCTATTCGGCGACGGCCACCTCCTTCGCGCTCTGCGCCATGGTTCTTGCCTGGGATGGAAAACTGATTCTCGGCCACGCACCCAGCAACTGGGCCGAGGAGCTGAGCCTCATCGTGGTTATCGCCAGCATGACGGGTATTGGCGCCCTGTCGCTTGCTCTCAACCAGGGGCGTCTAGCCAGGCACCACCGCCGCAACGCCTTGACCGATCCCCTGACCGGCCTGCTCAACCGGCGCGCGCTGTTCGACGTGCATGGCCATGTCCCGGTCGGCGCCTTCACCGCGGTAGTCGTCTTCGACCTCGACAATTTCAAAGCCATCAACGACGAATTCGGCCACGCGGCCGGCGACGAGGTGCTGAAGGTGTTTGCGAGCGAGCTTGCCGGCAATCTTCGCCAGACCGACGTCGCCGCGCGCATGGGCGGCGAGGAATTCGCACTGGTGTTGAAGCGCACCCTGCCGCAAACGGTTGAGGAAGCAGCAGAACGCATCCGGACCGCTTTCGCGACGCGCCTGATAGAGACCGAAACCGGCTCCCTGACGTGCACGGTCAGTGCCGGGTTTGCGTTTGGCAGCAAAGAGGGCCTCAGCTTCGACAAGGTGCTCAGCGCCGCCGACAAGGCGCTCTACGATGCCAAACGTGGCGGCCGCAACCGCGTCACCGCCTCTCCATTGCGACGCGCTGGCTGACCGCGCGTATCGATGCCGCGCCAGTGATTGTTGGATAGCGGCTCTATGCCGCCATGACGATCTCGTTGAAGGCATCAAGGTCGACATAAAACACCTTGGTGATCTCATCGATCAGATCATCGTAATCGCAGCCCTGTGACCTCAAGATATTGATGGCTGCGATGATGTCGACGCGTTCGGTAAGCCGCCGCTTCTGGTAGTCTTCGACGTAACGTTCCATGGCTGTCCCTTGGCCTGTGTGCTCAAACGCGTTGAACGACAGAGATCGCAGGAGGGAAGCTAGGAAGCCTTGCTTGCGTGGAACTTGCCCAGGCCGCGCCTCGATCTGCGATAAACCAGACTGATACGGAAGCGGCCGACTCACAAAGCCAAGAAAAGACTAGCACGCGATATTGCACGTGCCAGAGACACGGATGACGGACGGAAGAAATATTGAACTTGCCAAGAGCCTCGGACCGTCACCGGAAGTCCAGAACCGATTCTAGACAGTAAGGAACTTCCGAACATCAGCGCGGTCTAAATCTTCCGCAGGGCCGGTATGGACGATCTGGCCACGATCCATGATGTTGACCTCGTCGGCCAGTTCACGGCAGAAATCCAGATACTGTTCGACCAGCAGCACGGCAATGCCGGCCTGATCACGTAGATAGCGGATGGCCCGGCCGATATCCTTGATGATCGATGGCTGGATGCCTTCCGTCGGCTCATCCAGCACCAGAAGTTTCGGCCGCATCACCAACGCCCTGCCGATGGCGAGCTGCTGCTGCTGGCCGCCGGAGAGATCACCGCCGCGACGGCCGAGCATCTGCTTCAGCACCGGAAACAGTTCGAAGACGTGCGCCGGCACATTGCGGTCGGCACGCTTCAACGGAGCAAAGCCCGACTCGAGGTTTTCGCGCACCGTGAGCAGGGGAAAGATCTCCCTGCCCTGCGGCACGAATGCGATGCCCGACCGGGCGCGATCATACGCCGCGCTCCGGTCGAGCGCCTTCCCCTCGAAGGCAACGCTTCCGCTCGTCAGCCGGTGGTGGCCGACGATCGATCTCATCAAACTGGTCTTGCCGACGCCGTTGCGGCCGAGCACGCAGGTGATCTTGCCCGCGCCCGCCTTCAGCGACACGCCGCGCAGCGCCTGGGCCGCACCGTAGTGGAGCGTGGCGTTGGAAACTTCGAGCATGTCAGCGCCTTTTCCAGAAGCGGAGGAAAGACAGATCGAAGCGATGGAACTGCACACGCCACACCATGCTCATCTCCCCAGATAGACTTCGACGACGCGCTCGTCGGCCGATACGAAATCGAGTGTGCCTTCGGAGAGCACCGAGCCCTCATGCAGGCAGGTGACCTTGACGTCGAGTTCGCGCACGAAATGCATGTCGTGCTCGACGACGATGACCGAATGGTCCCGCGCAATGTCCTTGAGCAGCCGCGCGGTCTCCTCGGTCTCGGCATCGGTCATGCCGGCGACCGGCTCGTCGACCAGGAGCAGCTTGGGGTCCTGCGCGAGCAGCATGCCGATTTCGAGCCACTGTTTTTGGCCGTGGCTGAGATTGGCCGCTAGGTCGTAACGCTTAGCACCAAGCCTTATGATGCCAAGAATGTCATCGATCTGCCGCGCCTCGGCAGCCGAGCGGCGGTGGAACAGCGCCGGGAAGATCGAACGCGGTCCCTTCAGCGCCAGCATCAGATTCTCCTCGATCGTGTGGCTTTCGAACACCGTCGGCTTCTGGAATTTGCGGCCGATGCCCATCATGGCGATCTCGGCCTCGTCATGCTTGGTGAGATCGATCTGGCCGTCGAAGAACACCTCGCCCTGGTCCGGCCGGGTCTTGCCGGTAACGATGTCCATCATCGTCGTCTTGCCGGCGCCGTTGGGGCCGATGATGGCGCGCATCTCGCCCTTGTCGAGCACCAGCGACAGATTGTTGATGGCGCGGAAACCGTCGAAGGAGACCGAGACGCCGTCGAGATAGAGGATGGTGTTCGACTTGCTCATGGTCGCTTACTCCGCCGCCTGCGGTTCAGGGTCGGACCAGGACCATTCGCCTGGATTTCTCGCCGGCGAGCGAGCGGGCTTCGAGGTCGCGTGCGCCACTCCAACCTCGGTGCCGGCTTCTTCAGCGACGGAGGCCGCGCGCAACGCCTTGGCATTGCCGCGCCAGGAATCCCACATGCCGATAACGCCCTTCGGCAAGAACAGCGTGACGGCAACGAACAGGCCGCCCAGCGCAAACAGCCATAGTTCCGGCAGCAAGCCGGTGAACCAGGACTTCCCGGCATTGACGAGCAGCGCGCCGATGATCGGCCCGACAATGGTGCCGCGCCCGCCGACGGCCGCCCAGATCACCACCTCGATCGAATTGGACGGTTCGAATTCGCCGGGATTGATGATACCGACCTGCGGCACGTAGAGCGCGCCGGCAATGCCGGCCATGACGGCCGACACGGTAAAGGCAAACAATTTCACGTTCTCCGCGCGCCAGCCGAGGAAACGCGTGCGGCTCTCGGCGTCACGAACCGCCATCAGCAGCTTGCCGTATTTGGAACCGACGATCGCCCATGTGACGAACACCGCAAATGCGAGCATCACAGCGCTTGCGGCGAAAAGGGCCGAGCGCGTCGCGTCAGCCTGCACGTTGAAGCCCAGAATATCCTTGAAATCGGTCAGGCCGTTATTGCCACCGAACCCCATGTCGTTGCGGAAGAAGGCCAGCAGCAGCGCATAGGTCATCGCCTGGGTGATAATCGAGAGATAAACGCCTGTGACGCGGCTGCGGAAAGCGAACCAGCCGAAGACGAAAGCGAGCAGGCCTGGCACCGCCAGCACCATGATCGCGGCGAACCAGAAATGATCGAACCCGGTCCAGAACCAGGGCAATTCCTTGTAGTTCAGGAACACCATGAAATCAGGCAGGACCGGATTGCCATAGACGCCGCGCGAGCCGATCTGGCGCATCAGATACATGCCCATCGCATAGCCGCCGAGCGCGAAGAAGGCGCCATGGCCGAGCGAGAGGATGCCGCAATAGCCCCAGACAAGATCGAGCGCCAAGGCAAGCAGCGCATAGCAGAGATATTTGCCGGTCAGCGCTACGATATAGGACGGGATGTAGAAGGTGCTGGTCGGCGCAACAGCCAGGTTGAGCACCGGCACGATGATGGCCACCGCCAGCAGGAGGAAGATGGTGATGGCGATGCGGCGGTCCGCGCCGGCGGCAAAGAAGCGCCCCGTGATCATGCTTCCACCGCCCTGCCCTTGAGCGCGAACAGGCCGCGCGGACGCTTCTGGATGAACAGGATGATCAGCACCAGCACGACGATCTTGCCGAGCACGGCGCCAGCATAGGGCTCAAGAACTTTGTTGACGATGCCGAGCGAAAAGGCACCGACCAGTGTGCCCCAAAGATTGCCGACGCCGCCGAAGACGACGACCATGAAACTGTCGATGATGTAGCCGCGGCCGAGATTGGGCGAGACATTGTCGATCTGGCTGAGCGCGACACCGGCGATACCGGCAATGCCGGATCCCAGCGCAAAGGTCAGCGCGTCGACCCATGGCGTCCTGATGCCCATCGAGGCTGCCATGCGCCGGTTGGCGGTTACGGCGCGCATCTGCAACCCCCAGGGCGTGCGCTTCATCACGTAGAGCAGCACGCCAAAGACGGTAAGCGCAAAGACCAGGATCCAGAGCCGGTTCCAGGTGACGGCAAGCTGTCCGACATTGAACGAACCCGACATCCACGAGGGGTTGCCGACTTCCTGGTTGGTCGGTCCGAAGATCGAGCGCACCGCTTGCTGCAGGATCAACGAGACGCCCCAGGTCGCCAGCAGCGTTTCCAGCGGCCGACCATAAAGGAAGCGGATGACGCCACGCTCGATGACCAGGCCGACAAGTGCGGCGACCAGAAAGGCCAGTGGCAGAGCGATGACCAGCGACCAGTCGAACAGGCCGGGATATGAGGTGCGGATCACCTGCTGCACAACGAAGGTCGTGTAAGCGCCGAGCATGACCATCTCGCCATGCGCCATGTTGATGACGCCCATAACGCCAAAGGTGATGGCAAGGCCGATTGCCGCCAGCAGCAGCACCGAGCCCAGTGAAATGCCGTACCAGATGTTCTGGCCGGCATCCCAGAAAGCCAGCGTCGAATTGATGCTCGCGATTGCGGCCGTCGCCGCTTCCTTGACTGCTCCAGAGGCGTTGGCCTCGACGGAGGTGAGCAGCGAAACCGCGTTGCGGTCACCACGCGCACCAATCAGGGCGATCGCGGCGAGCTTGTCTGCTTCGGGCTTGTCTGAAACCAGTATGGAAGCAGCACGCGCCTGCTCCAGCAAAGCTTTGACGCTCGCCACGCTTTCACCGGCGATCGCTGCGTCGAGCGGCCCGATGTTGGCGGCATCAGGTGTCTTGAACATGGTGTCGGCGGCGGCGATGCGGACAGTCGGATCCTTGGAGCCAAGCGTCAACGTGCCCAATGCATCGCGGACGGTGCGGCGTAAGGTGTTGTTGACGCCGATCTGGGTTAAGTCATCCGCGGAAGCCTCGCCTGCGGCCTCGCCGCTGATCGGGTCGAAAAGCTGGATGCTGTCGCTGCCTTCCTTGCCGACAAACACCATCGAGTCGGCCGCGCGAATGTAAAGATTGCCGTCCGCCAATGCAGCAAGCGACCGTTCGACAGCCGGATCGCCTGTGGCTGTCAGCTCAAGAACGATAGCTCCCGTCTCGGAAAAGTCCGCCGCTGTCGCGAATTTGGCGATGATTGCACGCAGATCGGCTTCCGCAGCGCCCGAAGACGACAGCGTCGCCAGCAGGAACAAGAGCGTCAGGCCCATCGCATGGAAAATCTTCATCGGTTTTTGGTGACCCTTGAAGGTTGAATGGGCGTCCGGACGGTGGAGGAAACCGTCCGGACGCACGCGGTCTTGGGCATGGACCTCAAGGTCCAAGCCCGGGGAGGATCAGTTGGTGCCCTTGCCGCCGCACTTGCCGGTTTTGACGTTGAAGTTGCCGCAGCTGAGCGGCGCGCGCCAATCGGAGATCAGGTCCTTGGAGTCGGGCAGATAGTCGGACCATTCGTCGCCCATCACCAGACCCGGCGTCTTCGAGACCGTCTGGAACTGGCCGTTGGCCTGGATTTCACCGATCAGCACCGGCTTGGTGATGTGGTGGTTCGGCATCATCGTCGCATAGCCGCCGGTCAGGTTCGGCACCGAAACGCCGATCATGGCATCGATGACCTTGTCCGGATCGGTGGTGCCGGCCTTTTCAACCGCCTTCACCCACATGTTGAAGCCGATATAGTGGGCTTCCATCGGGTCGTTGGTGGTGCGCTTGTTGTTCTTGATGAACTTGTGCCAGTCGGCGATGAACTTCTTGTTCTCGGGCGTGTTGACGCTCTCGAAATAGTTCCAGGCTGCGAGATGGCCGACCAGCGGCTTGGTGTCGAGACCGGCCAGCTCTTCCTCACCAACGGAGAAGGCCATGACCGGGATGTCCTCGGCCTTGATGCCCTGGTTGCCGAGTTCCTTGTAGAACGGCACATTGGCGTCACCATTGACGGTCGAGACGACAGCGGTCTTCTTGCCGGCAGAACCGAACTTCTTGATCGCCGAGACTTCGGTTTGCCAGTCCGAGAAGCCGAACGGCGTGTAGTTGGTCATGATGTCTTCAGCGGGAACCCCCTTCGACTTCAGATAGGCTTCGAGGATCTTGTTGGTGGTGCGCGGATAGACGTAGTCGGTGCCTTCCAGCACCCAGCGCTTCACCGAGCCGCCGTCCTTGCTCATCAGATAGTCAACGGCCGGAATGGCCTGCTGGTTTGGAGCCGCGCCCGTATAGAACACGTTGCGTTCGCTTTCCTCCCCCTCATACTGGACGGGATAGAACAGGATGTTGTCGAGTTCAGAGAACACCGGCAGCACCGATTTGCGCGACACCGAGGTCCAGCAGCCGAACACCGCCGCCACCTTGTCCTTTGAAATCAGCTCGCGCGCCTTTTCAGCGAACAGCGGCCAGTTGGAAGCCGGATCGACGACCACGGCCTCCAGCTTCTTGCCGAGCAGGCCGCCCTTGGCGTTCTGTTGCTCGATGAGCATCAGCATGGCGTCCTTCAGCGTCGTCTCCGAAATCGCCATGGTCCCCGAAAGCGAATGCAGAATGCCAACCTTGATCGTGTCCTCGGCCGCCCTGGCGGGTGCGGACATCAGCAGGCCGGCAGCGACCACGCTTGCCGAAAACATTTTTGTTATTGTAGAGAAACTACCCCTCATACCGAAGACTCCCAAGCTGGTTGATTGCACCGCAACAATGCAATGCAACCCCCATGCCAACTGCTCGGGCGATGTTTAAAAGGCAAAATATCCTAACATTCTCAAGCGGTTATTATATTAGTTTGCGTAAATGTAAGAAAGCCGGTTAACAATTGGTTGAGGGAAATTTGCGCAGCGCAAAAAGGCAATTGCCTAATTTTCGCCCAAATTGGCCGTGTGCCTATATTTTGATCCCGACAGCCAAATCGCAAACAGCGGATGTTGCGGCACAGCGCGTAAATAGGGCAAGCTCCCCCTCCAACCGGGCGACGTCATGGCTTCCCTGATTTCACGCATCTTTATCGGCATGGCGCTTCTGACGGCAGCGACCGGTGCCGCACGGGCCGACTTCAGCGACGGCAAAATGCCAGACGGCACCTATCACTGCGAAGTCTACCTGCTCGGCATGTTCCTCAACCTCGGCGACATCACCATCAAGGGAAATGTCTACACCGGCCCAGTCACATTCGGGGCCGCCTTGCAGGCTTACAATTATCAGATGGATGCAAACGGCGTGATCTCGTGGCTCGGACCGCTCGGTGGCTACACCGCCGGTGGCAACGCGCTGTCGATGACCCAGGCAACGCTGGATGGCCAGAACCCGCCCTCCTTCGACATCATCATGAAACAGCCCGACGGCGCCTTCACCGCCTCGACCTGCACCCGGAGCATCGCTCAATAGATGCTTGTCGGGCCGCAACCACCGGCTCTGTAGGCAGCAAGCACGGGCAGCCGGTTGGCGCCTGCTGCCAACAAAAAGGCGGAACGCGTTTTTCGCGTTCCGCCTGGAGGTTTGGGAGGTGGTTAGATCGTCTTTGCCGACATTTGCGACGCGATGTACTCCGCCTGGCGGATCGCCAGAGACACGATGGTCAGGGTCGGGTTTTCGGCCGCGCCAGTCGTGAACTGGCTGCCGTCCGACACGAACAGGTTCTTGATGTCGTGCGTCTGGCCATGCTTGTTGACGACGCCGTCCTGCGCCTTCTCGCTCATTCGGTTTGTGCCGAGATTGTGGGTCGAGGGATAGGGTGGCGTCGGGAAGGTGCGTGTGGCGCCAACCGCATCGTAAAGCGCCGTGGCCTGCTTGTAGGCATGGTCGCGCATCGCCGTGTCGTTGGGGTGGTCGTCGAAATGCACGTCGGCAATCGGCATGCCATGCGCGTCCTTCTCATCCTTGTGCAAGGTGATGCGGTTTTCCTCGCGCGGCATGTCCTCGCCGACGATCCACAGGCCGGCCATGTGGTCGTAGTGGTCGAGCGCCGTGGTGAAGGAGCGTCCCCAGCCGCCTGGATTGAGGAAGGCGGCCATGAACGGCAGGCCGAGCGACAGCGTCTCGAACTCGTAGCCGCCGACAAAACCGCGCGATGGATCATGGCGCGCCTCGTCGCGGATGATGCCGGCCATGGTGGTGCCGCGGTACATGTGCACAGGCTTGTCGAAGATGGCATAGACCGAGCCGGTGGTGTGGCGCATGTAGTTCTTGCCCACCTGCCCCGACGAATTGGCGAGGCCGTGCGGGAACTTGGCCGACTGCGAATTCAGCAGCAGGCGCGGGCTCTCGATGGAATTGCCGGCAACGGCAACGATGCGGGCTTTCTGCTCTTGCAGCTTGCCGTCCTTGTCGGCGTAGACGACACCGGTCACCTTGCCTGAGGCATCATGGTTGATCTTGATCACCATAGAGTTCGGCCGGACTTCGAGATGGCCTGTCGCTTCACCCTTGGGGATTTCGGTGTAGAGCGTCGACCATTTGGCGCCCCATTTGCAGCCCTGGAAGCAGAAGCCTGTCTGCTGGCAGGAGTTGCGGTCGTCGCGCTCGACCGAATTGATCGCCATGTTGCCGGTGTGGCATTCCTTGTAGCCGAGCTTGTCGGCGCCGGCCTTCAGCACTTTGAAGTTGTTGTTGCCCGGCAATCGCGGCCAGCCATTGGTTCCGGTCACACCCATCTTGGCTTCCGCCTTGGCGTAGTACGGCTCCATTTCGGCCAGCGTGACCGGCCAGTCCAAAAGGTTCGCGCCTTCCAGCTTGCCATAGGTCGACGCTGTCTTGAACTCATGCTCCTGGAAGCGCAGCGAGGCGCCCGCCCAGTGCGTGGTCGAACCGCCGACCGATTTGACGATCCAGGCCGGCAGGTTCGGGAAATCCTTGGCCACGCGCCAGTCGCCGGACGTCGTGCGCTTGTCCGTCCACGCCAGCTGGGCGAACGAACCCCACTCATCGTTGATGAAGTCTTCATATTCGTGGCGCGCGCCGGCCTCGAGGATAACGACGTCGACGCCTTTCTGCGCCAGTTCGTTGCCGAGCGTGCCACCGCCGGCGCCCGAGCCGATGATGACGACCACACCATCGTTTTTCAGATCAAATGAAGCTGCCATGGTTTCCTCCCATGAATTCCTGTTTGCGGGTTACTGGAACGATCGAGGCTCAGAGCCACTCGATGTCGCTGAAACCGCGCGCGATATAGCCACCCTTGGAGTAGGACTCGCCCTCGTAGCCGAAGATCGGCCACACCTCCTGCTGGTTGTAGAGGCTCACCACCAGGCCGCCACGAACCGTCTGGAAGAAGGGCGTCTTCTCTATCTCGGTGAGCAGCGCCACACGCTGCTCCTCCCAGCCGAGCCCGCGATAACCACCCTTGCCGGCCTTCTTGTCGAGTTCGGCAATTCCCTTCTCGATCAGCTCCTTGTGGGCCGGATCCTTGGCGGCTGTCTCGTCATGACCTTTGACAGCGATGGCGTAATATTTGTCCGGCACCTGGTCGTGCGGGTAGATATCGCGCGCCACCTGGATCAGCGTCGCCATCGTCTCGGGCTTCAGCGTTGAGGTTTCCAGCCCCCAGGCCTGTTCCGGGTTGATGACGGCGCTGCCGGAGATGACGAGCAGCGCACCGATGCTACCGCGCTTGAGAAGTTCACGACGCGAAAGTCCAGGCTTCCCGTCATAGATCGTGACCATTTGTTTCCTCCCTGCTTGCTATTTGCACCCCTAGGAGTGCCGTTGCTGGCGTCCGCGCCGATGGGCACGGCCGAATAATCCCCCTATTGGAAGCGTCCTCCACGCTGCAGGACCTCGATCTTGTAGCCGTCGGGGTCCTCGATGAAGAAAAAGCGGGCGATGAGCGTACCGTCACGGTTGAACTCGACGATCTTCTTCGGGTTGAGGCCGAGCGCACCGATACGGTCGTGTTCAGTGTCGAGGTCGGCGACCGAGACCGCGAGATGGCCGTAACCGTCGCCAAGTCCGTAAGGCTCGCTCCGGCCCTTGTTCACGGTCAGTTCAAGTTCGAACCCTGTCTCGGCGTTGCTGAGATAGATGAGTGTGAAGGTCTCGAAGTCCAGCCTGTCGGCGATATCGAGCCCAAAAGCGTTTCTGTAAAAATCAACGGATCGGGCCTCCTCGAGAACCCGGATCATGGAATGAATCGCCTTCGCCAAATCAGTCTCCGCAGTGATGTGTGGAACCGATTATGAGCGGCACGCGGAAAAGATGGTGGCAGCCGGTTACCACGCCCAAAAGCGTGAATTATTCCGCGAAATGCGATACGGACGAAAGTCCGATTGCCGTCACGGCTTTTTTGCCGGAAGGTGATACCGGGGATGGTTTGCGCTGCAGCGAATGCAATGCGGTCCATCCACCCAAGACCAACGAGCATGGGAGGTTTGTCGGATGTGCAGGGTATTTGCGGGCCAGGATCCCGAAGGCTATCGTCAGATCAACCGGTCGATCCGTATCGACGGGCACTCGACCAGCATCCAGCTCGAAGCCACGTTCTGGGCGCTGCTCGACGAGATCGCGGACAGCCAGGGTTTGACCACGCCCAAGTTCATTTCGAAGCTCTACGACGAAGCGATCGAGATCAATGGCGCCATTCCGAACTTCGCATCGATGCTGCGCACCACCTGCGCGCTCTACCTGCGCGGCCACCGGCCAGACATGGACGAGCAGATGGTGCCGAAGCGGCGGGCCGCCTGATTGTCTGGAGAGCATCCGCCGTTTCCGTGAAACGGTGAACTGCTCTAGGACTCCAGCACATCCTTGACGATCGTCGCCAGTTGCTTGAGCGAGAACGGCTTCGGCAGGAAACCGAAATGCGCATCGGCCGGCAGGTTCCTGGCGAACGCGTCCTCGGCATAGCCTGATACGAAGACGAACTTGATGTCCGGCTGGCGCTTGCGCAACTCGCCAAGCAGGGTCGGCCCATCCATCTCCGGCATCACCACGTCGGAAACGACGATATCGACCTTGCCGCCAAGGGCTTCGAACACTTCCAGCGCTTCGACACCCGAGGACGCTTCATGCACGGTATAGCCGCGCGACACCAGCGCCCGCATGCCGCCCATACGCACGGCATCCTCATCCTCGACCAGCAGCACCGTTGCTGACCCGGACAGGTCCTTGGTGCTATCGACCGGTTTGACCGGCACGGCTGCCGGTGTGTCACCGGGTTCGGCCGCCTTTTTCGCTTCGGCGATATGACGCGGCAGGAAGATGCGGAAGGTCGATCCCTTGCCGACCTCGGAATCGCAGAAAATGAAACCGCCGGTCTGCTTGATGATGCCGTAGACCATGGACAGACCAAGGCCCGTGCCCTTGCCGACCTCCTTGGTGGTAAAGAACGGCTCGAAGATCTTCTTCAGCACATCAGGCGCGATGCCACTGCCGGTGTCCTCGACTTCGACAACGACATAATCGGCCGCGGTGAGTTCGCGGTAAGGGAAGGTCTTGCATTCCTCGGCGGTCACGTTGCGGGTCCGCACGGTGATGTCCCCGCCGGTTGGCATCGCATCGCGCGCGTTGACGGCCAGGTTGACCACCACTTGCTCGAACTGGCCGATATCGACCTTGACCGGCCACAGGTCGCGGCCATGATCGACCTTCAGCTTGATGTCGTTGCCGACCAGGCGGGCGAGCAGCATCCTGAGATCGGCCAGCACGTCGGTGAGGTTGAGCACTTCCGGACGCAACGTCTGCTTGCGCGAGAAGGCCAGCAACTGCCGCACCAGCGAGGCCGCCCGATTGGCATTCTGCTTGATGTTCATGATGTCGGGGAAGGATGGATCCGACGGTCGATGATTGGTCAAGAGCAAGTCCGAGGCCATGATGATGGCGGTCAGCACGTTGTTGAAGTCGTGGGCGATGCCGCCGGCGAGCTGGCCGACCGCCTGCATCTTCTGGCTTTGCGCCATTTGCCCTTCGAGCGCCTTCTGCTCGGTCGTCTCGACGGCATAGACGATGGCCGATTCCTCGGCGCCCTCGCCGCCGGTGCCGTCGGCGACGGCGTTGACGTAGAAACGGATGTGCCGGTCGTCGTTGCCAGGCAGCAGCGTGTCGATCGGTTCGATGTCAGCCTGCCGCTGCCTCGCCTTTTCGAACGCAATTGCAAAGGTCGGTCGGTCGCGTTCGTGAAGCACTGTATCGAGACGCACCCGGCGATCGACGGCGTCCCGGTCGACGACCGAGGAAAACAGCGACAGGAATGGCGCGTTGGTACGCAGGATGCGCCCACTGGCATCGACACCCGCGATCGCCATCGGCGTCGAATTGAAGAAGCGGGTGAAGCGCACTTCCGAAGCGCGCAGATCGGCCGAGGCGTCCTCGCCCTGCGTGCGGTTGAGCACGATCGTGCGTGTCGGGCCGCCGATACCTTCGCGGCTGGCTGAAACGCGATGCATGAAGCGCACCGGCAGCGCTTCCCCCGTCATGGTGGTCAGGTCGAGATCGATGACCGCATTGCGTGTCGTGCCGGGATCGGCCTTGACCGAGCGCACCAGCGCCATGCCATCACCGGCAACGATATCGGGCAAGGTCACGGCGCCAGGCGTGAAGGAAGCGAGATCGATGCCCAGCCATTCCGCCAGCGTGGCGTTGATGTAGGTGACACGGCCGTCCTGGTCGGCGGAAAAGAAACCGGCCGGGGCGTGATCGAGATGATCGATGGCCTTCTGCAGGTCGAGGAAGAAACGCTCCTGCTCGGCCCGTTCCTGCGAAATGTCGGAGAGCTGCCAGGCCAGCATCGGCAGCCGCTGGGCCGGAACGCTGAAGGCACGGGCGCGTGCCCTGTACCATCGGGCCCCCGGTTCGGCGCCGGGCCGGATCGATTGCGCCAGCCGGAACTCGCCGTCGCCCGGTTGGCCATCACGCAGGCCGGATGCCAGCCGATAGATGGTCACCGAGGCCTCGGGAACATCCGAAAGCAGCCCTTCGACCGTCTTGAGGTCGGCGGCCGAGGAGGCTCCGGTCATGTCGGCATAGGCCCGGTTGGCGTAGACGACGCGGCCCTTGGTGTCCGTGACCAGCAGGCCTTGGCCCATCGAATCGACGAATGCCTTGGACAGTTCATCGCCGGTCGAGCGCGGCGTGACCTGTACGAAGCCAATCGCGGTCGCGAACAGGAAGCCGACACCGATCATCGCCAGCACGCCGAGCATGCCGAGCAGGAAGGGATCGCCGAGGCGCTCGCGGAACAGGCCAAAGACGATCGCGGCGCCCGTCAGGACGACGATGAAGATGATGAGCCGGGTGACCGCGCCCGGTCGCGTATTCTGGTCGACGATCGGTACCGGATAGAAATCGCCGCGCGCTTCCTTGGCCATATGCCCCCTGCTCGTGAAGTCCGATGTTCCGACACCCGCCCCTAATGCATGTCGCCCAAAAATGACTTCGATTTTGGGAAAACGACATGCATGAAAACAGGGACCTAGAGCGCGTCGCATGAATCGGCTTCAGCGCGACGCGCTTTAGCCGGTTGAATCACATTCTCCTGGTCCCGAAAAGGCCCGGGCGGCAAATGTCGGATAAAAATGATGCCGGCCAGCCTTGCCGGTGTTTCAAGCTGTTCACGATGCGTGAAGGCAACTTGCGGTAGCCAGTCCCAACGGTCTAGTGTCGCCTCACTTTCCAAAACCGATCAGGGGAAACCAATGCAGTGGCTGGATAGCGTGGCGGGCCCTGGTTATGCGGCAGCACTCCTGTGGACCTTCGCGGCGCTGATCCTGCTGGTCATCGTGCTCGTCATCATCAGGCTCGTGCGCAACCTGACCTTCGGCACGTTTGTCGCCGGTGGCCGGAACCGCAAGACGCGGCTCGCCGTCATGGACGCCACTGCTGTCGATAGTCATCGCCGGCTGGTGTTGGTGCGCCGCGACGACATCGAACATCTGCTCCTGATCGGCGGCCCGACCGACGTCGTCGTCGAGCGCGACATACGTCTTGCCGCGCCGCGCCGTCCGGCGCTGACCGGAGATGGCGGCCTGCAGCCTGTCCAGGCCACCGCTGCCCCGGCGGCCAAACCCCGGCCGCCTCAGCCGGCTCCCGCTCCGGCACGACCCGCACCGCTGCCGCAGCCGGTGACGGCGGCAACGCCGCCTGCCCGCCCGCGCCCGGCAGCGCCACCGCCGGCCCCGGTGCCCGCACCAAAACCGGTGGCGCAGACCTATCAGTCGACCAATGTCACGCCGCTGCCTGCCTATGGCTCCGCCAACGCCAATGCCGTCAGGCACGCGCCGCCGCCGCCGAGGCAGGACAGCATCGATGATACGCTGATGAAGGACCTCGAAATTTCGCTCGACCAACCCCGCTCCGGTGGCCCGGTGGGCAAACCGGTCGCCAAGGCGCCGCCGTCGCTCGACGATGAAATGACCAGGCTGCTCGGCGAACTTTCAAGCCAGAAGAGATGATTGGCGCCTGAACCCGCCCGGACAGCCGGCGAGACCTGCCAAGGTTTCGAGTACGTCTCGCTACTGCGGTGGATCACTCACCAACAAAAATGGCCGGGAAACCCGGCCATTCTTAGTATCAACTTCGTTGTGCGCTCAGTCGTCGCGATAGACTTTTTCGCGGCGCTCGTGGCGTTCCTGCGCTTCGATCGACAAGGTGGCGATCGGGCGCGCATCGAGCCGCTTCAATGCGATCGGCTCACCGGTTTCCTCGCAATAGCCGTAAGTGCCTTCATCGATGCGCTGCAGCGCCGAATCGATCTTTGAAATGAGCTTTCGCTGACGGTCGCGGGCCCTGAGTTCAATGGCGCGGTCGGTTTCCGAAGAAGCACGGTCGGCAAGATCGGGGTGGTTGGCGTTTTCCTGCTGCAGGATTTCGAGAGTTTCGCGCGCTTCGCGCAATATGTCGTTTTTCCAAGTGACGAGCTTCAGGCGGAAGTAGGATTTCTGCCGTTCGTTCATGAACGGCTCGTCTTCGGAGGGTACGTAATCGGCGGTAACGATGTCGTTCATTCGACTCACCCAAACTGCCCCAAATTTCGGGCCTATATATTCGCCACCCGACGCCTGCACAAGCGCAATCGGCCACCGACTCACGCAATTGTTAAAGCGCCCCCAGCAACCCGCGTCGGCGCGAGATGCAGCTGATTCGATGGCGAAAGGGCGTCAACCCTTTGCCACGCCGTCTCCTGCCTGATTCATTGCACAGGGGAACACAGGGGAACACAGGGGAACACAGGGGAACACGACCATTGTGCGCAACGCCCTTCTCGTGGCTAATCGCGGTGTGGCTTCGGCTTCGATAGCGTTGGAGGTTGGGTGAGCAGGCTCTATCTGTTGCGGCACGCCAAGGCCGGCTGGGCGCTGCCCGGCATGCGAGATTTCGATCGCCCGCTCGACGCATCCGGCCGTGCCGATGCCGAGGTGATGGGATCTGCCATGCGCTCGCGTGGCTATGTCCCGGACCTGACGCTGTGCTCCAATGCCAAGCGCGCCAGGGAAACTCTTGAAGGCCTGGCCGGCCAGACCGACACCGGCAAGGTCTTGTTTTTCGACACACTCTACAGCGAAGATGCGGCTGGCTATCTCCGCCTCATCCGGGACCACGGCGGGCTTGGTTCCCTGCTGGTCATCGGCCACAACCCGATGACGGAGGATCTTGCCATGGCGGTCTCGGGCGACGGCGACGAGGCGGCGCGGGCCATGCTCAATCATGGGTTCCCGACCTCGGGCCTGGCGGTCGTGCGTTTCCTGGACGATCTGGCGAAAGCGACCCAGGAAGCGGGGTATCTCGAAGCGTTCCTGACACCGGCTGATCTTTGATAGCGCTTCCCGAGCCATTTCAAAGCCGGGTTGCAGAGCCTATATCGGGCGGACGCAAGCCCTGAGAGATCACATTTTGGCATCATCGCTGACCACCTTCACCGACGAGGCAAGGATTGCCCTCGATACGCTGTCGGGACGCGCCACGGGGCTTTTTTCTCCGTCGCTGCGGTTGGGCGTTACAGGGCTTTCGCGCGCCGGCAAGACGGTGTTCATCTCCTCCTTGGTCCACAATCTGATCCATGGCGGGCGCCTTCCTTTGTTCGAGGCGCAGAAATCCGGGCGCATCGCGCGCGCCTTCCTCGAAGAACAGCCCGACGACGCCGTGCCGCGCTTCCAGTACGAGGACCACATCGCCGCATTGGTCAACGACCGTGTCTGGCCCGATTCGACGCGCGCCATTTCGGAACTGCGGCTGACCATCGAATATGAATCGGCTTCCGGCTGGAGCCGCATGTTCTCTTCAGGCAAACTCTCGGTCGACATCGTCGATTACCCCGGCGAGTGGCTGCTCGACTTGCCCCTGCTCGGCAAATCCTTCACGGACTTTTCACGCGAGGCCATCGAGATGGCTGCTCTGCCGGTGCGCGAGGATCTTTCGCAGGCGTGGCGAGCGATCTCCGCGGAAATCGACCCGAATGCCGGCGCCGACGAGATGACGGCACGGCGCCTGGCCGAAAGCTTCGCTGCCTATCTCAAGGCCTGCAAGCTCGACGAGCGGGCGCTTTCGACCTTGCCGCCCGGCCGCTTCCTGATGCCTGGCGATCTCGAAGGCTCGCCCGCGCTGACCTTCGCGCCGCTGGCCGGCCTTGGCGACAGGCGTCCACGCCCGGGCTCGCTGCACGCCATGATGGAGAGGCGCTATGAGGCCTACAAGACGCACGTCGTGAAGCCCTTCTTCCGAGAACACATCACCCGCCTCGACCGCCAGATCGTGCTGATTGACGCCATGCAAGCGCTGAACGCCGGCCCCGGCGCCATGGCCGACCTCGAGCGCGCGGTGACCGAGATCCTCAGCTGTTTCCGTCCCGGGCGGGGCAGCTTCCTCACCGACCTCTTCTCGCGGCGCATCGACCGCATCCTGGTCGCCGCGACCAAGGCCGATCACCTGCACCATGAAAGCCATGACCGGTTGCAGGCGATCGTACGGCGACTGGCCGACCGCGCCGTGGCGCGAGCAAACTTCACCGGCGCCGATGTCGATGTGGTCGCAATGGCGGCGGTGCGCGCCACCCGCGAAGGCACGGTCAAGCAGGGCCGCGAGACGTTGCCGGTCATCATCGGCACGCCGATCGCCGGCGAGAAGATCAACGGCGAAACATTTTATGGAAAGGCGGAAACCGCCATATTTCCCGGTGACTTACCGGAGAAGATTGATGCAGTGTTCGACGTCTCGGGACCCGACCACAGGCAAGATTCCACGGACCCTGCAATCCGCTTCGTCCGGTTCCGCCCGCCAAAACTCGAACGCACGGCCGAAGGCGTCACATTGTCGTTGCCGCATATCAGGCTCGACCGTGCCGTGCAGTTCCTGATCGGAGACCATCTGGCATGACCGCTCCCCGCAAGCCGGCGGCATTCCGCATCGAGCCGGAAGCCGCGCCGAAACAAGGGGCGCCAGAGGCGCGCCAAGCCGAGCTTTCGCGCAAACCTCGGGCGCTTAAGACGGACGTCGCGCTGGTCATACCGGCCGAGGTCGACGTGTTCGACGAGCCAGACATCGTTGCGGCCGAGCCGCCGCCGGCGATCGCACCCAGAAAACGCTCGCTGTTCGGCAGCCTTTTCTTTGGCGCGATCGGCGTGCTGGTTTCGCTGGCTGTCGGTCTGTGGACCGACCAGCTGATACGCGATCTATTCGCCAGGGCCGAATGGCTGGGCTGGCTGGCCGCCGGCATGGCAGCAATCGCCGTTCTGGCGCTTCTGGTGATCCTGATCCGCGAGTTCCTGGCGATCGCGCGCCTCGCCGAAGTCGAAAAACTGCAGAAGCGGGCACTCGATGCCATCGCGCGCGACGACCCCAAGGCGGCGCGATCGGTGGTCGACGAGCTTTCGGCCTTCGTTGCGGCCAAGCCAGAAACCGCGGCCGGCCGGCGCGCGCTGGCCGAACTGCGCGGCGAAATCATCGACGGCGGCAATCTGGTGCGTCTGGCCGAAGCGGAAATTCTCGGCCCTCTGGACGCCAGGGCAAGGGTGATGATTCTCGAGGCCGCCAAACGCGTCTCGCTGGTGACGGCAGTCAGTCCGCGTGCGCTCGTCGATGTCGCCTATGTCGTGTTCGAGGCCGGGCGCCTCATTCGCCGGCTCTCGGAACTCTATGGTGGACGCCCGGGAACGCTGGGTTTCTTCCGCCTGGCGCGCAGCGTGCTGGCGCATCTGGCGGTTACCGGTTCGATCGCCGTCGGCGACAGTTTTGTCCAGCAGATTGTCGGCCATGGCCTGGCGGCGCGCCTGTCGGCAAAACTTGGCGAAGGGGTTGTTAACGGTATGATGACGGCGCGCATCGGCATCGCGGCGATGGAGACGGCGCGTCCCCTGCCCTTCAGCGCCGCGAAGCGCCCGGGACTGGGCGATTTCCTCTCGGCATTGACATCGTTCGCCACAAAGAAAGACACCGAAACAGCGGGCTCCGGCAAATAGCGTTCTGTTCTTCCTAGCGATGAGCGGATTGCGGTTTCGAGGCCCCGCAGTGACGAAGCATTAACCAATCTTCTTCATGGTCAAACCGGTTCCAAACAGCCACTTTGTTGCCGGGTGTCGTCGATGAAAAGCGTAATTCTGTCCAGCGTCCTGCCCCTGGCCGTCGCGATCACAGCAGTCGTCGGTATCGCCTCGGGGGCTTCCGCTGCAGAGGCGGACAAGCAGTTCTTCCAATCGGCCGAAGGCAAATGGGTTGGCCCGGGCGAAATCGTCGCCGGCAAGTACAAGGGCACGAAATTCAACTGCTCTTTCACCGGCTCCACGCCCGACGGCAAGATGGGTATGACGCTCGACGGCGGCTGCCGGGTCGGTGTGTTCACCCAGCCGATGTCGGCCACGATCGAGCGCAAGGGCCGCGACTACAAGGGCTCCTTCATGGGGGGGGCGGCCGGCTCCGGCCTCGATATCATCGGCGGCAATGTCGTCGATGCCCGCAAGGTCATCTTCACCATCAACCGCAACCAGCTGCGCGGCGTCATGCAGGCCCGCATTCCCGACGACAATTCGATGACCGTGACGATTGCCGTGCGCGTGCAGGACCAGTTGGTGCCGGTGATCGGCATGAGCCTAAAGCGCGTCGACGCGGTCGAAGTCGGCTCCATCGCGCCGAACTGAGCCCGTATCGCGCTACCGTCAGATACACCCCAAAAAAAGAGGCGGCGGCCCATCGCCACCGCCTCCTTGAACAGTCGAATCAGGCGTCAGCCCTTGATCGCTGCCGTCACTTCGTCATAGGCCTTGCACGCGTCGGCCAGGGTCGTGGAGCCCTGATACTTGGTTGTCACGGCCTGGACCTTGGCGGTCAGGTCGGCCGCCTTGGACGGATCCTTGGTGATCGCTTCCTGCAGCGCGGAAGCCATGTCCTGCGCCTTCTTGGTCGCGATCTCGGTCGTGCATTCCGGCGCCTTCGAACAGGCTGAACCGGCAAGCACCGCCAGGCCGACGGCAACAAGCAAAAACTTCTTCATGTCAGTCATCTCCTCAAAAGGGCGCGACTTGATCGCCGCTCACCCTCCAATGGCCGAAGCCGAACGTCCTTAGCCTTCGATTGTGGCAACAAGCAACGCACGCCCGGCGTAAACTTGTGTAACGCGCCTGCAACATCGCCGGCGGCCGGATTTAGGCTACTGTGTCAGCGGCAGCAAAGTTCAGCTGCGTGGCTGTAACAGCGCCAAGGCGGCTGTCGACGCGGCAAGGATAGCGGTCACAGTCAAAGGCGCTGTAGGGCCATAGCTGTCCACGACATAACCGCCGACAACCGCGCCGATGGTGATGGCAACCTGGAAGGAGGTGACCATCAGGCTGCCTGCTGCTTCCAGCGCATCAGGCGCCGCGCGCGACATATTGGTCGGCAGCACCACCGGCGCCATGCCGAAGGCGAAACCCCACAGCGTGGCGAAGCCAAAGGCAACGCCAATGTGCACGCCCCAAAGCACCAATGCCAGCGCCGCGAACGCCATCAATGCGGCGGTAACCACGAGAGCCATGTGGATGTTGGCGTCGGCCATGCGGCCACCGGCAATATTGCCGATCACCGCGGCGATGCCAAAGCCGAGCAGCGCCAGGGCAATTGGTCCGGTTGTAAGGAGCGTCACATGTTCGAGGAAGGGGCGCACATAGACCGAGCCGGCAAAATGCCCCGTCATCAGCAAAACAATAGCAAGCATGCCGAGTTGAATGCCACGCCGCCGTGTCAGCCGAAATACGTCTGCAAGACTATTGCTTGCCGCTGCGGGCAAGGTCGGCAGGCTAAGCAACTGCAGCAGCATGGCAAGCAAAGCCAACCCCGCTGTCATGGCCATGGCACTGCGCCAGCCTATCCAGTCACTGATCAACGCGCCCATCGACGGTGCGGCAATGGTGGCGAGCGAGACGCCGAGGGTGACGATAGCCATGCCGCGACCTGTCGCATTGGCGCCAACCAGCCTCGCCACGACGGCAACTGAAAGTGCCCAGAAAGCGCTGAGCGCGATGCCCAACCCGGCCCGGCCCAGCAACAACAGCCAGAAATTGGGCGCCAGCGCCGCAAGAATATTGGAACCGACTGCCAGGGCCATGAGGCCAATCAGCACCGTCTTGCGGTTCAGTCGGCCGATGAGAACGTTGCTCAACATGGCCGTCACGGCGCCGACGGAAGCCGTGGCGGTGACGACCTGTCCGGCCGTTCCCTCGCTGATGCCGAGATCGCGCGCCATTGGCGTTAACAGGCCTGCCGGCAGGAATTCGGCTGACACCAGGGCAAAGCTGGTGGCGGCCAATGAAATGACCGCGAACCAGGTGGCCGCGCTCCACGCGGCTGGGGCGTCGGCATCAAGGCCGATCGCGGCGTCTTCAAGCTGTAATGTTGTGTCAGTCACGGGAGTATCTCCAAAGTTTGGAGATCTTAGATAGGCGAGTCCGGTCGGATTATATGTACCTTAAAATCCGAAATTCATGTCTATTCGTCCGGGAATTGTGCGGCGCACAACGCCCGGCGAGACATTGGTGATGCGCTTGAACGCGCGAGCGAAGGATGCCTCGGAATCATAGCCCAGGCGGGTAGCGACCTGGGCCACCGACAAGCCGTTTTGGCCCAACAACTCACGGGCAAGCTGCATGCGCAAACGGGCGAGATAGCGGGCCGCGCCCTCCCCCAATACAGCGCTGAAGCGCTCCGCGAAAATCGAGCGCGATTGGCCTGCCAGGCCGGCGAGGCTTTCGAGCGTCCAGTTATGGCCGGGGTCTCTGTGCATGGCTGCCAGAGCTCGGCCAATATGGGGGTCGCGGATGGCTGCAAGCCAACCGGTGGTCGAAGCTCCATTGCAATTGACCCAGCAGCGGATGAGCCGGGCCGTCAGCAAGTCCGCCATACGCGACAGAATCGTGGCGCTGCCCATCTGCGGTTGAGCGGCCTCCGCCGTCATGGCCGCCAGCAGAGGGCCGACAATCGGGTCATTGCCGGCCACGTCGCAACCCTTGATGATAGGCGGCATCAACGTGATCAATGGGTTAAGCGCACAAGACCCCAGGGCCATGGAGCCGCAGAAAAGCGTGCTCGTCGCGCCCGTTCCTTCCCGCACCACCTCGCAGAAATTGCCGCCCAACTTGATCACCTGGCAACCCTCGAGCGAGTCGCCTGCAACGTCCGGGGCACTCGCCAGCCGATGGGCGATGCCTTGCGGCAACAGCACCAGATCGCCGTCGCGCAACTCCTGCCATCCCTGCGCTTCTGTATGGATCCAGCACGGACCCTGGCCAACAAAGTGAAAACGAAGCAGCGGTTGTTGCGGAAAGGCGATGCTCCATGGGTGTCGGAGCTCGCAGCGGCCATAGTTGACGCCACTCAAGCGAAAGTCCTGCAGAACCTCGCTGAGTGCGTCCATCGGGATATGGGACGGCGGAGACGGCCGGGACGAATGGTCAGTCATTCCCTCGATATAGACACCAATCGTCCGGCGAGCAAGCGGAGACCGTTGCTCCACCAGGGAAACGCTTCAACGGCACCCTACCCGTGCTGGCAGGCTCCCCGCCCTTGCCTCCCGCTCCAACTGCATGCAAGGAGTTGCTGTCGGACATAGGGACAAGAGGCATGGCAGCGGAAGCATCGGGCAGCGATCTCATTCAGGTGGTGGCGCTGCTTGCCGCGGGGGTCATCGCCGTTCCCATCTTCAAACGCATGGGTCTCGGTTCGATCCTGGGCTATCTGGCCGCCGGCGTCGTGATCGGCCCGTTCGGCATCGGCGTCTTTTCCGAATCGGGGGCCATCCTCCATGTCGCCGAACTCGGCGTCGTCATGTTCCTGTTTATCATCGGGCTTGAAATGCAGCCGTCGCGGCTTTGGGGCCTGCGCCGGGAGATCTTTGGGCTCGGTGCGCTGCAAGTAGGCGTCTGCGCGGTTCTGTTGACCGGTGTCGGTGTGGCCGGAGGCTTCCCCGTCTCGCAATCCTTCGTCGCCGGGGCCGGTTTCGTGCTGACCTCGACGGCGATCGTCATGCAGCTTCTCGAGGAACGCGGCGAGATCGCCTCGCCGAAAGGCCAGCGCATCGTTTCCATCCTGCTGCTGGAAGACCTGGCCATCGTGCCGCTGCTGGCCCTCATCGCGTTCCTGGCGCCCGGCGGTGCCGACACCAGCCTGTCGGAACGGTTGACCGAGGTCGGCATCGGCATTGCCGCGATCGTCGGACTGGTGCTGGCCGGACGCTACCTGCTCAACCCCTTCTTCCGCATTTTGGCGGATGCCCGTGCCCGCGAGGTGATGACGGCCGCGGCACTTCTGGTCGTGCTCGGATCGGCACTCGCCATGCAGCTCAGCGGCCTGTCGATGGCGATGGGCGCCTTCCTGGCCGGCGTGCTCCTGTCCGAATCGACCTTCCGCCATCAGCTCGAGGCCGACATCGAGCCGTTCCGCGGCATCCTGCTCGGCCTGTTCTTCCTGGCGGTCGGCATGTCGCTCGACCTGCATGTGGTGGCCGCGAACTGGAGGCTGATTGCGATCTATGTCGTCGCCTACATGGTGATGAAGGCGTTCGGCATCTACATCGTCGCCCGCATCCTCAAGACCGGCCATCGCGAAGCACTGGAGCGCGCGGTCTTCATGGCGCAAGGCGGCGAATTCGCCTTCGTCCTCTATTCAGCGGCCGCAGCGGTCGGCATCATCGACGGCAACGCCAACGCAACGCTGACGGCAATCGTCATCATCTCCATGGTGCTGACGCCGCTGGCGATCATCGCCTTGCGCTATATCACGCCGCGCGACGAGCAGTCGCTCGACGGCGTCGATGTCGCCGACGGCCTGACCGGCAGCGTGCTGGTCATCGGCTTCGGCCGCTTCGGCCAGATCGCCAGCCAGCCGCTGCTGCTGCGCGGCATCGACGTGTCTATCATCGACAATGATGTCGAAATGATCCAGGCGGCGGCCGATTTCGGCTTCAAGGTCTATTATGGCGATGGCACACGGCTCGACATCCTGCGCGCCGCCGGCGCTGGCCAGGCGCGCGCAGTGTTGATCTGCGTCGACAAGGCCGATGCCGCCGTTCGCATCGCCGAGCTCGTCAAGGCTGAGTTTCCCTTGCTTACCGTGCTGGCGCGCGCCTTCGATCGCGGCACGGCGCTGCAGCTCATTCGTGCCGGCGTCGACTTCCAGCTGCGCGAGACCTTCGAATCGGCACTGGTTTTCGGCGGCTCGGCGCTGGAATCGCTTGGCGTTGATCCTGAGGACGTCGCTGAAACGATCGAAGACGTCAGGCGCCGGGATACTGACCGTTTCGAAACCCAGCTCGCCGAAGGCATTCGCGCCGGCCAACGCTTCTTGCGGGGCAATATCGGCACGCCAATCCCGACACCGCTCTCCACGCCGCGCCGCCCCGGTCGAGCCCTCAACGAGGAGACGGCCGGCGTTCTGCACAAATCCGAAACGACCGACTGAACAGGGAACCAGGCATGGAATTGGACAGCAGGGCTCTGTCGGTTACCAAATTCTGGCGTGACGCCGG
This sequence comes from Mesorhizobium loti CJ3sym, assembly GCF_000472785.1. Lineage (GTDB taxonomy): Bacteria > Pseudomonadota > Alphaproteobacteria > Rhizobiales > Rhizobiaceae > Mesorhizobium > Mesorhizobium loti_E. The sequence continues at coordinate 143,900 of NZ_AXAL01000007.1, read as the reverse complement.
CGAGGATGCATGGTTCGAGAAGAACGAGGCTTTCGATGGCGGTTTTCGCGACCGCTTTCTCGACCTGCACTACGCCGCCGCGCGGCGGGAATGCGACGACTGGTCGGAGCACGCCGAAGGATCGCTGGCGCTGATGATCCTGCTCGACCAGTTTCCGCGCAATTGCTTTCGCGGCACCGGCCACATGTACGCCACCGATTCCCTGGCAAAGCATTTCGCTCAAAAGGCGATCACGGCAGGGCATGATCTGGCGCTGGAACCGGAAGTCCGCGTCTTCCTCTATTTGCCGTTTGAACATGCGGAAAACCTTGCCGACCAGGACACTTCGGTCGAACTGCACACCGCCAAGGCCGAATTCAACCTGAAATACGCGCTGGAGCATCGCGACATCATCCAGCGCTTCGGCAGGTTTCCGCACCGCAACAAGATACTTGGCCGCGAGACGATACCGCAGGAGCAGGCGTTTCTCGACGGCGGCGGGTTCTCCGGCTGACCGCTACGACGGCCGGCAGCCGCCCAAAGGAAAGCTCAGCTCAGCCACCAATCCCGGCCGGATGCCAGACGCTCGATCCCTGATGTATCGACCACAGCCAGGCGCTCCGACACACTTCGTCCGCCGACGGCAAGATCCGGCGCGATCTCGGCCAGCGGCGCCAGCACGAAGGCGCGTTCCAGCATGCGGGGATGCGGCACTTCCAGCCCGGTCTCGTGAATGATCTGGTCGCCGAACACCAGAATGTCGATGTCGATCAGGCGCGGCCCCCAGCGCTCCTCGCGCACCCGCTTCAGCTTGCGCTCCGCATCGAGGCAGAGGTCGAGCAGCGCCCGCGGCGGGAGCCGCGTCGACAATTCGGCGGCGGCGTTCAGAAAATCCGGCTGGTCGAGCTTGCCCCAGGGCGGCGTGCGGTAGAGCGAAGAAACGGCGATGACGCGCGTGTCCGTATCGGCATCGAGAATGCGCAGCGATGCGGCCATGGAGGCCGCAGGATCGCCCAGATTGCCGCCAAGACTGAGGTAGACGGTGTTATTCTGGCCAGACAACGGTCACCTCGACATAATCGAGCACACCGGGCACCGGTGCGTTCGGCTTGCGCACGGTGATCTCGGCCTTGCGTATCTGCGGAAAGCGTGCGGTCAGCGCCTTTGCCACTTCCAGTGCCAACGCTTCGATCAGGAAGCGCCGCTGCCCGGTGATGATCTTCTCGATCACCGTGAAGGCAATACCGTAGTTGACGGTTTCCCCGATGGCGTCATCGACGAGCGCGCGACCGGGTTCCACGGTGAGCTCAGCGTCGACATAAAAGCGCTGACCAAGCGCCTCCTCCTCATCGAGCACGCCGTGCCGGGCAAAGAAGGCGCAGTTCTTCATGCGGATGACATACATGGCTCAGCGTTCCGATCTGTGGTCCGACCTGACGGTTTCCCGCGCCAGCATAGCATCCGCCACGGCCAGCGCGTCCACGTTGATTGCGACATCATGGACGCGAAACAGATGCGCGCCCTTGAGCCTGAGAATGACGCTGGTTGCCGCCGTCCCGGCAGCACGATCGGCCGCCTCGCGACCGGTGACGGTGCCAATGAAGCGTTTTCGCGAAGTGCCGGCCATCAATGGAAAACCGAGCGCATGAAGCTCGGAAAACCGCGCCATCAAGTCGAGATTCTCCTGCGCCGTCTCCTTGGCAAAGCCAAATCCGGGGTCAAGCACGATGTGGTCGTCCGCAACGCCACTGTGACGGGCGATCTCTAGCGATTTCTCCAGAAAAACAAACTGGTCGGCGATCACGTCGGGCAGTTTCTCGCGATCCCGCCCGGTATGCATGATGATCAGCCCTGCACCGGTTTCGGCCGCGATATCCGCGATATCGGGCTCGCGCTGCAGGCCCCAGACATCGTTGACGATATGGGCGCCGGCCGCCACCGCAAGCCGCGCGGTTTCGGCGCGATAGGTGTCTACGGAAATCAGCACCTCGCCGGCCTTCGCCAGCGCCTCGATCAGGGGCAGGATACGCGCCTGTTCCTCGCTGGCCGACACCGCGGCGGCACCGGGCCGGGTCGATTCTCCACCGACATCGATAATCCGGGCCCCCTCCCCGATCATGCGACGCGCCTGGGCCAGCGCCGCTTCGGGAGCATCAAACAGGCCGCCGTCGGAAAAACTGTCGGGGGTGACGTTGAGGATGCCGACGATCACGGCCTTGCCGCCAAGGTCGAGATGGCGTCCATGCGCCAGCTGCCATCGCCTCGCCGTCATTGTTCATCAACCATGGGGCTCATCAACCAAGGGCTCATCAACGATGTGTGATCCGCAAAGGATCAATTCCGTTGCGCCGGCAACGGCCGTAAAGCAAGGTGGTCGAAGAGGCAATATGATGAAACGATCCCTGCTCTGCGTGCTGCTGCTTGCCGTAACCGCCGTACCGGCTGGCGCAGCCAATCTCGTGAAAACATACAGCTATTTTTCCATCGGCGGCAGCACGCTCGACGAGATCGAGAAGCAGCTCTCCACACACGGACCCCAGGTCAAAAGCACGGGCTCGCGCCACCCCGGGGCCACCCAGATGGCCTTCACCACCCGTATCAGCTACGCAAGGCAGGCCAGTTCCTGCCGGATCGCCGACGCGGCCGTGACCGTCAAGGTCAAGGTCATCCTTCCGGAATGGCGCCGACCACGCAAGGCGGACCCCGAAGTGAAGCTGTTCTGGGACACGCTGGCGGCCGACATCAAGCGCCACGAAGAACGCCATGTCGAGATAGCCAAGAACCACGCCCGCGAACTGGAAGACGCGCTGAAGGCGGCCTATCCGCAGAAGGATTGCGATGCGGCCAAGGCCAAGGCGGCCGAGATCACCGCCGCCGTCCTCGCCAGGCACGACCGCGCCCAGGTGCAGTTCGACCGCGTCGAAAGCGTCAATTTCGAAAGCCGTATCCTGCGGCTCATGCGCTATCGCATCGAGCGCATCGAGAACGGCCAGCTGCCGCCACCGGCCTGAATTTCGTCGGCGCACTCAATGGCGCCGACGCAAGCCAAGCGGGCCGAAGCGTAGTGCCAGCTTCGAAAAATTTTCGAGCAGGGGTCGAAATCGGCTTATACGGAACGACATATCACGGGGTTGGCAGGACACAACCCTCGAAGCACGAGCACCACGATCGATCGCGCCGCGGATGCACCAGGCAAGCCCAATCGGTGAACGCGTAGCGCGCAAACACACGGACAAGACTATGGACCAGGCTGTCGATAAGCAGACCATCGCGGCTGCCGCAACGCCACTGACCGAACGCGAGAAGAACGCCATCATCGGCGGCGTGCTGCTATCGATGCTGCTGGCCGCGCTCGATCAGACCATCGTCGCGCCCGCTATGCCGACTATCGGGCGATCGCTCGGCCATGCCGAATACCTGCCGTGGATCGTTACCGGCTACCTTCTGACGGCAACTGCCGTTGCGCCCCTCTACGGCAAGATTTCCGATGTCTATGGCCGCCGGCCGACCGTCTATGCGGCAATCCTTATCTTTCTCCTCGGATCGCTGGTTAGCGCACTGGCTCCCAACATGTTCGTCCTGGTCCTCGGACGCGCCATCCAGGGTGCCGGTGGCGGCGGCCTTTTCGCACTGACGCAGACCGTGGTCGGAGACCTTGTTCCGCCGCGCGAGCGCGCGCGCTACGCGGCTTGGTTCTCCGGTACGTGGGCCGTCGCCAGCGTCGCCGGGCCGCTGCTGGGCGGCACTTTCGCGCAACATCTGCACTGGTCGCTGATCTTCTGGATCAACATCCCGCTGGGTTTCGTTGCGATGGCAATCATCAACAAGCCACTCAAGAAACTGCCGATCGCCGCCAAGAACCACAGCATCGATGGTCTTGGCGCGTTGCTTCTCATCGTGGCCACGGCCCTGCTGCTGCTGGCACTGAACTGGGGTGGCAGCGCCTATCCCTGGATCTCTCCGGAAGTCATCGGCGTCCTGGCCTGCTCCGCTGTTTTCTGGAGCGCCTTCGCCTTGCGCCTCATGCGAGCCGCCGAACCGCTCATCTCGCTCGAGGTGCTGGGCAATCCGATCGTGCTCGCCGGCACTCTGTCAATGTTCCTGTTCCAGGCCTCCAGCGTCGGCGTTGCCGTCTACCTGCCTGTCTATCTCCAGTCGATACTTGGCCTGACGGCCAGCCAGTCCGGCATCGCAATGCTTGGCCTTCTGCTTGGAACCGTTGGCGGGGCCGCTTCCAGCGGCCGCCTGATACCCCGCTTCACCCACTACAAGCGCATCGCGATGACCGGCGTCATCTTCGCCTCGGCGTGCATGGGCCTGCTGGCCTTTGTTGCCGGCCATGCATCGCTGATTGTCGTCGAAGTCCTGACCATCTGTATCGGACTGGGAACCGGCACGACATTCCCGGTAACCACCGTCTCCGTGCAGAACGCTGTCGATCGCATACACCTTGGCGTGGCGACGGGCGTGCTGACCTTCCTGCGTTCGCTGGGCAGTGCATTGGGTGTCGCGATACTCGGCGCCGTCGCCCTGGGCTATGGGTTGCCATTGGCCGGCGAAGGCGTGCAGGTGGCTGGACATGTCGCATCGGTCCAACCCTTCGTGATGATCTTTCTCGTCGCGGCCGCGACTTTAGTGCTGGGGCTCATCACGCTGACGCTGATGCCCGAGAAAGAGCTTCGCGGCCATGTCGACAATCCGGCGCCGATCCTGGCGGAGTAAGGGCCTAATTTAGGGTATGTTGAGATTCAGGTCAGGCCGAGGCGAGAACGCTGGGTTCCGGGGTCGCCCCTTGCGACGAGCGGAGCGTACTTTTCGTACATGAGCACAGTTCTACTGCGACGCAGTAGAACGGGGAAGCGCAGGAAACCATCGTTCGCAGGCCGGCATCACCTGAATATCAACGTATCCTAACCCGAAACGCCGAGCTTCTTCTGCAGGCTGGTCGACGAGGTCGTGTACTGAAAGACGATACGTTCGCCGGGGCTGATGACGCGCTTGGCGGCCTGCGCCATCAGCGCCACCTCGTGGAAGCCCGACAGGATCAGCTTCAGCTTGCCCGGGTACCAATTGATGTCGCCGACCGCGAAGATCCCGGGCACCGATGTCTGGAACTTCTCGGTATCGACCGGGATCAGGTTCTCATGAAGATTGAGCCCCCATTCCGCGATCGGCCCGAGCTTCATGGTCAAGCCGAAGAAGGGCAGCATGCGCGTGCATGGCACTTCGATATCGCCATCCGGCCCCCCCTTGATGGTGGCTGATGACAGCTGCCCATCGGCCCCAGTGAGCCCGGTCACCTGGCCGACCCTGAACTCCAGTTGCTTCATCTCCTGCATGGCATACATCTTGTTGACGCTGTCGGGTGCGGCGCGGAATTCGGGCCGTCGATGGACCAGCGTCACGCTCTTTACCACCGGCTGCAGGTTCAGCGTCCAGTCAAGCGCCGAGTCGCCGCCGCCGACAATGACGAGGTCGTGACCGCGAAAATCCTCCATTCGGCGCACCGAATAAAAGACGCTCTTGCCCTCATAGGGCTCGATGCCCGGGATCGGCGGGCGCTTCGGCTGGAACGAGCCACCACCGGCGGCGATCACCACCACCTTGGCTTCGAACACCTCGTTCTCGTCTGTGATGACGCGAAAGCTGCCGTCCTCAAGCTTCTCCAGGCTCGAAACCATGCGGTTGTAGGTGAAGTCAGGCTTGAACGGCGCGATCTGCTCGAGCAATTTGTCGACCAGCCCCTGCGCCGAGATCGAAGGCCAGCCGGGAATGTCGTAGATCGGCTTCTCCGGATAGAGTTCCGCGCATTGGCCGCCGGGCTTGTCGAGGATGTCGATCAGGTGGCACTTCATGTCGAACAGGCCGAGTTCGAAGACCGCGAACAGGCCGACCGGCCCTGCCCCGACAATGAGGACGTCTGTGCTGATGGTCCCGGTCATGCGCTGTGCCTCGCTGCTGGATTGGCGTGAGACTGCATGACCACTGGCCCGCTGCCAAGCAGCGAGTGTCAAAGAAATTGAAACTTGGGCCAAAGGCGTGTTGCGATTCAGGTCAGGCCGAGCCGAAAACGGTGGATCCCGAGAACCGGAGCGGAGCGTACTTTTCGTACGTGAGCACCGGAAGCGCAGGGAGCCGCCGTTTGCAGGCCGGCATCACCTGAACATCAATACGCCTTAGCCCTGGCGCTCCGGCACCCGCACCACCAGCCCGTCGAGCGCGTCGCGCACCTTGATCTGGCAGGACAGCCGCGAATTCGGCTGGACGTCGTAGGCGAAGTCCAGCATGTCCTCCTCCATCGCTTCCGGCTCGCCGACTTCCGCCGTCCATGCCTCATCGACATAGACGTGGCAGGTTGCGCAGGCGCAGGCGCCACCGCACTCCGCCTCGATGCCCGGCACGGCGTTGCGGATGGCATTCTCCATCACCGTCGAGCCGTTTTCGGCATCCATGTCGAAATGTGTGCCGTCATGGGCGATGAAGGTCAGCTTGGTCATTTGTCACCTGAAGGGAGTTACCGCCGAGATAATCACTCCGGCTGACAAGTCAACTGTCGCGCGAAAGCGCCGCTCCGTGACGTTTTTCCGCAAACCGGCCTAGCGATTGATGGCGGCGATGAAATCGCGCACCTCGTCGATCAGCTTGCCAAGCCGCCTGAGCGTCTGGCTGTCCTCCGGCCGCAGCTCGATCTCGGTGGCGCAATCGGCGATGGCGAAGGCGCCCACACCGCGAGCCGACCCCTTCAGCCCATGCGCCAGCACCAGTCGGTCCTTGATGCCGGCATCGACTATTTTGTCGCGCACCGACAGTGCCTGCTGTACAAACAGCGCCAGCACCTCTTGCTCAAGAGCTCGGTCACCCATCGTCTGTCGGGCAAGATGTGCCAAATCGACTGGTCGGGACTGCCTCGTTCCCGATACGTCGCCCCCGGGCATTGAAAAGGCAATGCCGCTTTCGCCACGCATGAACTCGAACTCCATTTTCTTCGATCGCCTGAAAAACTAGGCGAATCCAGTGGACAACGGGTTAATGAATGGCCTGGAAAAATGTTGCGAAAGCGGCGTCCAAATCACGCTTCCGTTAACCTTATATTTAAAGTTTTACGTATCTCGCGGAATGCATGTTTTCTTTACCCCCCTGTGTCATTACGATACGAGGGTCCATTTTCAGCCTCCTGCGCGGGGGTACGACAAAGACAATTATAAGCCCGCGGCAGCTAGTACAGGGTAGCGAAGGCATGGCAAAGAAACCAACGACGACGAGAACTCTCGACAGCGACGTGGCCAGGGAACTGGAAAAAGCGCTCGATCTCGACCTCAGCAGCGATGCCGGCAGCGGTGACCTCGACATCGCGGCTTCGATGGAAGATCTGGAAGCACAGATATCGCAGGCCGCCGACGAGCTGGCACGCGAGGGACGCAGCCAGAAGCCGGCGCCCGCCGCCAATCAGGCCCCTATCACCAATCAGGCCGTGAAATCCGCCCCAAAGGCCAAGCCCGCCGAGCTGCGCCCCGTTGAAACACGCAATGCCACCCAGCCAGCAGGTTTCGCGCCGGCCAACGACGATCGCCAGAAGGACTACAAGACGCTCCTGCACAGCCTAAACAGGCGTGCCTCCAACACCGTCTACTGGATTATTGCCTTTGTCTCGCTCGCCTGGATCGCGGGCGCCGGCGGGCTGGCCAACCTTTTGTTTGGACCGACCATCTGGCGGATCCGCACGCTTGACCAGCTCCTTGCCCGTCCCGAGCTGATTGGCCTCGCGATCGCGGCGATCGTACCCGTCATCCTGTTCTGGGCCTTCGCGGCCATGATTCGCCGCGCCCAGGACATGCGCATTGCCGCGCAGTCGATGACCGAGGTGGCTTTCCGTCTGACCGAGCCGGAAAACATGGCGCAGGATCGCGTCATGATGATCGGCCAGGCCGTTCGCCGCGAGGTGGCGGCCATGGGCGAAGGCATCGAACGCACGCTTGCCCGCGCCGTGGAACTGGAAACGCTGGTCCACAGCGAAGTCAACCAGATCGAGCGCTCCTATTCGGAAAACGAAACCCGTATCCGTTCGCTCGTTGACGGGCTCGGCAGCGAGCGCGAGGCGGTCGTCACCCATGCCGAGCGGGTCCGCGCCTCGATTTCGGGGGCGCATGAGACGCTTCGGGATGAAATCGGCGCTGCCAGCGACATCATCCGCGACTCGATCCTCAACGCATCGACCAAGCTGTCGATGACGATCACCAATTCCGGCGACACGTTGATCGACCGCATCAATGAAAGCTCGATGTCGATCTTCGATTCGGTGGAAGGCCGCCTCGACAACATCACCGACCGGCTGTCGACCTCTGGTGAGGCCTTCGCCAGCCTGCTCGACACGCGCATTGCCAAACTGACGGATACGACGGACGGCTTGACCCGGTCGCTGACCGATCTGCTCGACGATCGCACCACCGGCATGGTGTCGCTGCTTGGCGGCGCCGCGCGCACCCTCAATTCGGAGTTCGAAGCCAGCCTCAACGGCATCGAGCGCACGCTGGCCGAACGCGGCCAGGCGCTGATCAGCGAATTCCAGACCCGCGCCGAAGCGCTGGACACCGGCACGCAGAAGCTCAACGCCGCTCTCGAGGCCCGCGCCCGCCAGATCAACGAGACGCTGGTCGAGCGCGCCCGCGAGATCGCCCACACCTTCGCCGAGAGCAAGGATACGCTTTCCGCGATGATCGATCAGGGCAAGACCCAGATCGGCGCCGATATGGCCGACATCGTCACCTCGACTTCGAGCATGCTCGAAGCCCGCGCCAGCGACTTCGCCGGCCGCATGGAAGCGGCGCGTCATGTCGTCTCGCGTTCCTTCGACAGCGATATCCAGCGGCTTGCCGACGCCCGCGTCGGCATCGAGGAAGCCGTCGAAAACCACAGCCGCAAGCTGTCCGAAAGCCGCGAGCGCATGGCGTCCGCCATGCAGGCGGACCTGGCGAAGTTCGCCGAGGGCCGCGCCGGCATCGATGCCGCGGTAACCAACCAGGTGCAGAAGCTGGCCGAAGGCCGCACCCTGATCGCGCGTGCCCTCGAAGAGGATCTGCGCAAGGTCAACGAATCGCGCGCTGCCATCGATGCGTCGCTCGGCAGCCATCTCGAAAGGCTGGAGGAAGGCCGCAACCGGCTCTCGCTGGCTCTCAATGAAGACTCCGGGAAACTCGTTCAAGCCCGTACGATCATTGATGAAATGGTCGCAGGCCATGTAGGAAAATTGGCCGAAGGCCGCAACATCCTGTCGCGCGCCCTGGAAGCAGACCTCGGCAAACTGTCCGACAGCCGCGCCAGCATCGATGGTCTGGTCGCCGGCCAGGTCGAGAAGATCGCCGAAGGCCGTGCGGTGCTCGCCAAGGCTCTGGAAAACGACATTGTCGGCATCAAGAGCCTGATCGAGACCCATTCGGCAAAGATTGCGGAAGACCGCACCCAGCTCGGCCGTTCTCTCGAGAACGACCTCTCGGGCATCAGGGGCCTTCTCGACGATCATTCGGGCAGGCTTGTCAGCGACCGCAGCCTGCTGTCGCAGACGCTCGAAGCCGACCTTGCCAAGCTGGCCGAAAGCCGCTCGAGCATCGACGGCCTCGTCGCCGGCCAGGTCGAGAAGCTGGCAGAGGGCCGCGACATCCTCAAGCGCGCGCTGGAATCCGACCTCAACACAATCAAGACTGTCATATCGAGCCAGTCGGAAAGGCTGGCGGAGGATCGCGGACAGCTTTCGCGGGTCCTGGAAGCCGACCTGCAGAATGTGAACAGCGTCATCGCCGACCATATGAACAGGCTGGTCCAGGATCGTTCTACCTTGTCGAAGGCTCTCGAGGACGACCTCGCCAAGCTGGCCGACAGTCGCTCCAGCATCGACGGCTTGGTCGCTGGTCAGGTCGAAAAGCTGTCGGAAGGCCGCGACATCCTGCGGCGTGCCCTGGAAGCCGACCTCAGCACGATCAAGAACACCGTTGCCGACCAGTCGCAGAAGCTGGTCGACGACCGCGCTCAGTTCGCCCGGGCGCTCGAAGCGGATCTTGAAAGCGTCAATAGCCTCGTCAACAGCCACTCCGAACGGATCGTTCAGGACCGCTCGACCCTGTCGAAAGCATTGGAAGTCGACCTCGGAAACGTCAGCGGACTGGTGAACAACCACGCCGAAAGGCTCGTCCAGGATCGTTCGGCACTTTCCAAGGCGTTGGAAGACGATCTCGCCAAACTGGCGGAGAGCCGCTCGGGTATCGACGGGCTGGTTTCAGGTCAGGTCGAGAAGCTTGCCGAAGGCCGAGATATCCTCAAGCGCGCGCTGGAAGCCGACCTCAACACGATCAGAGGCACGGTTGCCGACCAGTCACAGAAGCTTGTCGATGACCGCGCACAGTTCGCGCGCGCTCTGGAAGCCGACCTTGAAGGTGTCAGCGGCCTGGTAAATAGCCATGCGGAAAGGCTCGTTCAGGATCGTTCGACGCTATCGAAGGCGCTCGAGGACGATCTTGCCAAGCTGGCCGAAAGCCGTTCGAGCATCGACGGTCTGGTCGCCGGCCAAGTGGAGAAACTGGCTGAAGGGCGCGACGTTCTCAAGCGCGCCCTCGAAGCGGATCTGGCCAAGCTGGCCGAAAGCCGCTCCAGCATCGATGGTCTGGTCGCCGGCCAGGTCGAGAAGCTCGCCGAAGGCCGCGACATTCTCAAGCGCGCGCTTGAAGCGGACCTGCAGAAGCTGACCGAAAGCCGCGGCGATATCGACGGCATCATCGCCGGTCATGTCGGCAAACTGACCGAAGGCCGCAACATGCTGAGCCGTGCGCTGGAAGACGATCTCGTCAAGCTCGCCGACACCCGCAAGGACGTCGACCGCTCGCTGTCGGGCCATATCGACCAGATCGCCGCCAGGAGCACCGACATTTCTGCCGCTATCGCCGCCGATGTGGAGAAGATCGAGCAGGCATTCAGCCGTCAGACCGGCATCATCGAGGAACGCTCCGGAACAATGGAACGCGCGCTCTCGACCGGCGTCGACAATGTTCGTAGCGTGCTCGAGAAGAGCGCGGTCTTCGTTGCCGGCGCGTTGCGCGAAAAGGTCCTGGAAGTCACCAGCACGCTGCATGAGCAGGCCGGTGCAGCCTTCAGTGACGCCGATCGAAAGATCGCCGAGCGCGCCGAACAGACGTCCGCCGCCCTTCTGGCGCGGGCCGAAGACATCGCCCGCACCTTCGAGGAGGCCGATCGTCGCCTCCACGCCCGTGCGGAAGATACCTCGAACGCCTTGCTTGCCCGTGCGGACGACACCTCCAGCACGCTGCTGGCCCGTGCCCACGAAACCGCCGATCAGCTGGCCGCACGCGCCGGCGAGATCGCCGGCACCTTCGACTTGGCGGACCAGAAGCTCGCCGCCCGTGCCCAGGACACCGCCGATCAGCTTGCTGCCCGTGCAAGCGAGATCGCCGGCACGTTCGACGCGGCCGACCAGAAACTGGTTGCCCGTGCTGTGGAAACCGCGCAGTCGCTGGCAGCCCGCGCCGGTGACATCCTGCGCAACTTCGAAAGCGCCGACCAGCGGCTCGGCATGCGCATCGGCGAATCCGCCGAGGCGCTGGCCGCCCGTGCATCCGATCTCGGCCGCATCTTCGATGCCGCCGACCAGCAATTGGTCTCGCGCATCGCCGAAGGCTCGGACGCGCTGTCCAGCCGTGCGTCGGAAATCGGCCGCATCTTCGACGACGCCGACCAGCGTCTGGTCTCGCGCATCGCCGACAGCTCTTCGACGATCGGCGAGCATGCACAGACCATCGTCGGTGCTTTCGCCAGCACCGAGCAGAGGGTCGCCGACCGTGCGCGCCAGACGGGCCAGGAAATGGCTGTGCATGCCCGCGAGATCGAGCAGGCACTTGCCGGCGCCGACGAGCGTCTTGCATCGAGCGCCGCGGCTGCCGCCGCCCGTGTCGAGGAGCAGATCGCCAGCGTCGAGAACCGGCTCGCCTACACCACCGAGGCGATGGGCCAGAGGCTCAACGAGCAGGTTTCGACCGCCGAGGCGCAACTGGTTTCGCGCGCCAATGTGATCGCCGAGACCTTCACCGCGGTTGGCCAGCATATCGGCCAGAGCACCAACGACGCCGCCAAGACGATCGGCGCCAACACCCGCGAACTCAACACCATGCTCGCGGCGCGGTCGGCCGAAATGGCGAAGATCCTCGACGAGACCGCACGGCCTCTGGTCGAGCGTTTCGCCCAGGGTGGCTCGGAACTGCAAAAGAGCATGGAAGAGGTCACCGAACGTGCCACCGAGAAGCTGCGCAGCGAAAATGCAGCCCTCGTCAACGCGCTCGCCAACCGCACCGCCGAGACCTTGTCAGCGGTCGAAGGCGCCCGCTCGTCGCTGTCCGACAGCGTTGCCGATCTCATCGGCCGCATGACCAAGTCGAGCTCGCAGCTCGGTCAGCTGATCGAGCAGGCCGCGGTCAATCTCGGCCAGGTCGATGAACGTCTGAGCGGCAGCACGCAGAGCTTCGCGGCCACCACCGAAAAGGCGGCGCAGACCTTTGCTAGCTCGGCGCGTCTGGTCGATTCGAACACGACAAGGCTGACGGAACTGTCGTCGTCGACCTTGCGCGAAGTGGCCTCGATCGCCACCAAGTTCGACGAGCACAGCCGCTTGCTGTCCAGCGCCTCGGACCTGCTGAGCTCCGCCCAGAGCAACCTCGAACACACGCTGGAGAGGCAGTCGTCGCTCGAAGACCTCGCCGTCGGCCTGGTCAAGAAGTCGGAAGATCTCGAAAGGGTCATGCGCTCGTTCGAAAACCTCGTCGGCCAGACGCTGCAGAACGCCGAAGGCAAGACGATGGAGTCGGCTGACAAGATCCGCATTGCCATCACCGACGTCGTCGATTCGGCGACTAAGCGCTTCGCCGATGCGACCGAGGAGATGCGGCGCACCGCCGGTTCGATCAAGAGCGAACTCGACCTCACCCGCGCCGAGCTCAAGAAAGGCGTCATCGAGATGCCGGAAGAGGCAAAGGAATCGACCTCCGCCATCCGCCGTGCTGTCTCCGAGCAGATCAACGCCCTGAAGGAGCTTTCGGACATCGTTGCGAAGTCCGGTCGCGGTGGCGACACCTCGGAGCCGCGCAACCTGCGTCCGGCCCCGCAGGCTCCGGCAGCACGTCCCGCCGAGCCGCCACGTCGCGCGCCGGCACCGCAGCCGGAGCTTCGCACGCCACAGGCGCCGCTGGGCGGCGCAGCACTACGCGGCACGCTCGACCTCGAGCGTCCGGCCGAGGCGGCACCGCGCCCGCGTCCAGACGCCAACACCCGCACGCCACAGGGCGGCTGGGTGCGAGACCTCCTGACCGCGGCATCGACCGATGCGGATCTGAGGCCCGCAGCACCTTCGGCGCCCGCGGAAGCACCGCGCGCGGCCCCTGCCCAGCGCTCGCCGGCGCATGTCGTGGAATCGCTGAACTCGCTCTCCGTCGACATCGCGCGGGCCATCGACCATGATGCTTCGATCGAGTTGTGGAACCGCTATCGGCGCGGCGAGCGGGACGTGTTCACACGCCGGCTCTACACGCTGAAGGGCCAGCAGACGTTCGACGAGATCCGCCGCAAGTATCAGGGCGAGGCCGAGTTCCGCGCCGCCGTCGACCGTTACTGCGACGACTTCGAAAAGTTGCTCAAGGATGTCTCGCGCAACGACCGCGACAACGTCATGGCGCAGACCTACCTGACCTCGGACACCGGCAAGGTTTACACCATGCTGGCCCACGCCAGCGGCCGTCTGCACTAAGCCAGGAGTTGAACAGGCGGGGCCGTCGCCCCGCCTGTGCCTGCCCCCAGACTTTCGGCCCGTGCTGAGCTGCCCTCAGCGGTTTGTGTGATCGGGATGCGTTCGAAACTATCCCGAAGCCAAAGTCCGACAGCACGAAGGCTACAGGCGAAACCGCTGCCCTGAGCCCGATACCAAGGGTGCTGACCGTGAAGACGGCAATCATATTCGACTGCGAATTTCTCTGCCTTGAGGGCTCGCAACGCAGGTTCTGGTGCGGCCCACGACCCCGACCCCGTCCTCACGCAAATTGGCGCGGTCAGGCTTGGGCTCGAAGATGATTTTCCCCTGCTCGGGACACACAAGGTCTATGTTAGGCCGATCGACCGGTTTGGTGAGAGATACGCGCTCGACCCATTCTTCACCAAACTGACCGGCATCACCGAAGACAACATCGAGGCCGAGGCGCGCGCGCTGGGAGAAGCCCTTGCCGAGGTCGATCGGTTTTCCGGCGGTGCGCAGTTCTGGTCCTGGGGCAAGGACGAGCTGAACATGATCGCCATCAGCTGTTATGTCGCGGGCATTCAGCCTTCCATCCCGGCCACCCGGTTTGACAACGCCGTCAAGCTGCTGATCGCTGCCGGGATGCCGATCGAGGATTTGGCGAGGACGCCGAGCAACAAGCTCGCGGACTATTATAGCGTCGACCACCCGCCATTGCAGGGCCACGACGCGCTCGATGATGCGCTGTCCGTGACCTATACCCTGCAGCACCTGATGAAGACTGGAAAGCTGCGGCCGGACGTCTTCGACCGCTTGTAGCGCTGAAGCTCAGATCACCGAATCGGTCCAGCGAACGATCTGCTTGGCGGCATCGCCGAAAGCACTGTCGAGCGCACCGACATAGGCAGGGTTGCCGCTGCCCGAAACAGGCGCGGATGCCGTAAAGCTCTTCGACGCGCGCACCTCGCCGTTGCGGTCGTTGAGAATGCGCACGAACAGATCGACCTCGGCGTATTCGCCGCCTTCGACGCGCACCTCGAAGGACCGGATCTCGACGATCACCTGGTAATCGATCGCTAGGCCCTCGCCCGGCTTGCCGACACCGGCAAAGCTACCCGAGCGCTGGAAGGTCTCAGCCAGTCGCGCCTGTACGATCAGCGGCAGCCGGTCGGCCCATTGCGCACCCTTGAGATACTGGATCGAGCGGTCGGAAGGCTTGATGACGATGTTCTGACTGTCCAGCGCCTTGAGCGCCGAAGGCTGGGCAATCAGGATTTGCTTGCGGCTGTGGCCGTGGGCGTCAACCGACGGCGCCGAAAGCTCGAATGTGTCGAGCGGCGCGGGCTTGCCGCCCAGTACCGCACAGCCGGCAAGCGATAACGCAATCAGCGCCGCAGCCGGTGTCCATCCAACCGTTCTCACCCACACCGACCTCACGCGCGATCCCCGTTGTCCCCGGATCGTAAGATCAACCCGCATCCGCAGCTCATGTTCTTGGGGCTCGCCGACGCCGAAGTCAACGCCGCGCCCTGCCGTCAAACTGCCGAACCTCGCCGTCGCCACCGGAAAGAATGCGTTGCGGATTGCGGCTGAGATCCGTGACCGCCTCCTCGATGCGGCCGATCGAGCGGCGGCTGTCCTGCACCAGCGCTTCGACATTCGAGAGGCCCTGGCCCGAGAAGCGCGCCAGATTGTCGGTGATGACGCCAAGCCGCGCGTTCAGCGTATCGGCGACCTGCTTGAACGACTTCAGCGTATCCCTGGCGTCCGCCATCACGCCATCGGCCTGCCCCGATCCAAGCAAGGTATCGACCTTGGCGAGGATGCCGTCGACACGCACCGAGGCATCGTTGAGCCGCTGCGTCAGTTGCCTGGCATCCTTGATCGTCTGGTCGATATCGTCGGCGCGGTTGGCGAACTTTTCGGTCACCACCGCGATGTCGGCAGCGGCCTTGTTGGCGTTTTCGCTGGCCTTCTGGATATTGGCCAGAGCCGCACGCACTTGAGCCGGGTCGACACCGTCGAGCACGCCGTCGACCTTGGCCAGCGTGCCTTGCGTCTGCTTGGCGAAATCATTGACGGATCCGACCGCCGTATCGACGTTCTTGATCACGCCGTCGAGCTGCTGCGATGTCTCCTTGAGGTTCGCGGTCACCGTGTCGACATTGGCAACAATGCTCTTGATCTTGTCCTTGTCGACAGCATTGAGAATCCCTTCGGCGGCTTTAAGCGTGCCGTCCAGCTTGCCGGAAACGCCTTTTAGCTCATCGGACAGCGCACTGACGGCGGACAGGAACTTGTCGATGCCGTCGGCATTCTTGGCCAGCGCATCGGAGAATGTCTGCGCATTCTGAACGGTCTGCGTCAGCGGCCCGCGAACATCCTTGGTGAAGCCTTCGAGTTCCGAAAGAACCTTGTCGGCACGGGTGAAGATGTTCTGCGCCGTCTGCAGCAGGTTGGTCACTGCGGAGGGGTTGGCTATGATCTCCGCGACCTTGCCTTCCTTCTCAGCCTGGTCAAGCAGCTTGACCTCCTTGGGGTCGGCGCCCTTGAGTTCGATATTCGCCTGGCCAGTGAGGTTGGCAAGGCCGAGATCGGCCTGCGTCGACTTGGTGATCGGTGTCAGCCGGTCGACTTGAGCGTCGGCGATGGCGACCGTCGGATTGTCGAGATCGAGATAGACGCGCTTGACCACACCGACCTTGACGCCGTTGAATAGTACCAGACTGCCGGGGCCGAGGCCGGAAGCCGAACCCGGAATGCGCACGCGCAGCACCGCGGTCTCGCCCCTGTCACCGATCGCGGCCGTCCAGTAGACGAAGGCGAACGCCGCCAGGATCGCAACCAGCGTGAAAATGCCGACAATGACGTAGTTGGCTCTGGTTTCCATTACTTCACTTATGGCTATGCACGTGCGGCAAGATCAAGTTGCCGGGCGCGTTTTCCGCGGAAATAGGATTTTACCCACGGTTCTTCGCTCTTCATCATGTCGTCGATGGTGCCTTCGACCAGCACTTTCTTGTTGCCAAGCACGGCCACCCGGTCGCAAGCGGTGAAAAGCGTGTCGAGATCGTGCGTCACCATATAGACGGTCAGGTCCATCGTATCGCGCAGCTTGACCACCAGTTCGTCGAACTCCGCCGCGCTGATCGGATCAAGACCCGAGGTCGGCTCATCCAGGAAGACGATGTCAGGGTCGAGCGCGAGCGCGCGTGCCAAGGCCGCGCGCTTGATCATGCCGCCCGACAGTTCGGAGGGAAACTTCTGCGCCGCATCAGGCGGCAGGCCGACCAGTTCGATCTTGAGCAGCGCCAGCTCGTCCATCAGCTTCTTTGGCAGGTCGAGGTATTCGCGCATAGGCACCTGGACGTTTTCCTGCACGGTCAGTGCCGAAAACAGCGCCCCATGCTGGAAAAGCACGCCAAGCCGCATGTCGACACGAAGGCGTTCCATGTCGCTCGCTTTATCGACATCGACGCCGAACAACTTGATCGTTCCGGATTGCTTGCGCAGCAGGCCAAGAATGGTGCGCAAAAGCACCGATTTGCCAGCACCCGAGGCGCCGACAAAGCCCAGGATCTCGCCGCGCCTGATGTCGAGCGACAGCTTGTCGAGGATGAGCTTGTCGTCCAGGGACACCGTGATGTCGTGGGCGGAAAGCACGATATCGCCCTCGTCCGCATTGCTGACCGGTGTGCTCGCCCGCTTCCTGTCTCGCAGCTTCATCTCAGAACTCGATCGCTGCGTAGAAGATGGCGAAAAGCCCATCCAGGATGATGACGACGAAGATCGACTTCACCACCGAGGCTGTCACGTGCTGGCCGAGCGATTCGGCGCTGCCGCCGACCTTCATACCTTCGACCGAGGCGATCGTGCCGATGATCATGGCCATGAAAGGCGCCTTGATCAGTCCGGCAAAAATGGTGCTGAGGTCGATGGCGACCCGCAACCGGTCAATAAACGCCGCTGGCGTAATGCCGGAATAAAGCCAGGCGGCGGCCATACCGCCGCCAAGTGCCGCGAAATTGGCGATGATGGTCAGGCAAGGCAAAGCAATGACGAGCGCGACCAGCCGCGGAAAGACCAGAACGCCGATCGGGTTGAGGCCGATAACCTTCAGCGCGTCGACCTCCTCACGCATCTTCATCGAGCCGATCTCGGCGGTGATCGCGCTACCGGAGCGGCCGGCGATCATGATCGCCGTCATCAGCACGCCGAGCTCGCGCAGGATCAGTACGCCGACGAGGTCAACGACAAGAAGGTCAGCGCCGAAATAGCTGAGCTGATAGGCGCCTTGCTGGGCAACGATGGCGCCAACGATCGCCGACATCAGCACCACCACCGGTATGGCGCCGACGCCCATGCGGTCGATCTGGTTGAAGATCGCCGCCGGGTTGACGCCGTGGCCGCGCCCGAGCTTCATCTGCGCGCCGCGGATGGTGGCGCCAAGGATGTTCATGGAAGCAAGGAAGTCGTCGCGCATCTCATAGACGCGCCGGCCGACCAGCTCCAGCGCCCGAATGACGATGTTGGGCGGCCGCGCCGGCGCGGATTCGGGTTCGCGCCGGACAGCTTCGGCGACCGCGTCGAGCAGGATCGAAGCGATCTCGCTTTGGCCTTGCATCCGGACCTCGACGTTTTTCTTCTCGAAGACGCTGACCAGCCGGTCGATCAGCCACGCACCGGCCGTGTCGATCTTCTCGATATGGGAAAGATCGAGGGCCAAGGTCTTGAAACCGCTTCGTTTCTCGATTTTGCGCATTTCGGCGTCGATCAGCGCCACGGTTCGCGTCGTCCAGATTCCGGAGAAAGCGCAGCCGAGGACGCCACCCTCCTCGCCGACCGCCACGCGTGGTTGGTGGTCAGCCTCCGAGGCGGTCGTACCGCTTGCGTCGCGCTTGCCGATGGTCAACATGGCGTCCTGTTTAGCCTGATGGGTCCGACCTTGTCGATTTGCCGACAACCCTTCTCGCATAGCGGGAGCAGAAAAATATGGCGCGTGTCATTTCGGTTGAGGCCGAGCGTTTTCCAATCGCCGGTACCTTCACCATTTCGCGCGGCTCCAAGACCGAGGCCGAAATTATCACCTGCACGATCAGCCAGGATGGTCATAGCGGGCGCGGCGAATGCGTTCCCTACAAGCGCTACGGCGAGACCATGGACGGCGTGCATGCCGCGATAGAGGCCATGCGAGACCGGATCGCCGGTGGCGTCGACCGGATCGCCCTGCTCGACGCAATGCCGACGGGAGCCGCCCGCAACGCCATCGATTGCGCCCTTTGGGACCTTGAAGCCAAGATAAGTGGCACCCCGGTGGCGAACGCAATCTGGCCGGGTCCTCTTCATCAACTCGAAACCGCCTACACATTGTCGCTGGGCGAACCCGACGCGATGGCGGCACAGGCCCGCGCCAACGCCAGCCGGCCGTTGCTGAAGGTCAAGATCGGCGGCGACAACGACGTCGCCCGCATCCAGGCTGTCAGACAGGCGGCACCCCGGAGCCGAATCATACTTGATGCCAATGAGGGCTGGACCGACGACAACATCGTCGCAAACCTCGCTTTTGCCGCGCAGCAAGGCATTGCGCTCGTCGAACAGCCCCTGCCCGCGGGCCACGACGAAATCCTGCGCCACATCGGGCATCCGGTGCCGATCTGTGCCGACGAAAGCGTGCATGAGGCGAAGAACCTGGAAACGCTGGTCGGTCTCTATGACGCCGTCAACATCAAGCTCGACAAGTCGGGCGGGCTGACGGCGGCGCTCGTGCTGCGCGACCGCGCCCGCGAACTGGGCTTTGGCATCATGGTCGGCTGCATGGTCGGCACATCACTGGCGATGGCACCGGCGGTCCTGCTCGCCCAGGACGCCGATTTCGTCGACCTTGACGGTCCGCTGCTGCTTGCCCGCGACCGTGTGCCGGGTCTCGTCTACCAGGGTTCGCTCGTCTCACCCCCGGACCGGGCGCTTTGGGGCTGAGCGCGCCGCAAGCCCGATCAGTACCAGTCCAACGATCGCAATCGGGATCATCACCAGGAACCCGTCGACGCCGAGGCGGTCATAAAGCGGGCCGGAAGCAAGCGTGACGGCGGCCATGAAGAAGCCGTTGAAGAAATAGGCGATGCCTTGCGCGGCACCCGTGCGCTCTTCGGAGACGGTTTCAGCGATCATTTTCTGCAGGCCGATCAGCACCATGGCGACAGACACCGAATGCAGCGATTGCACGGCGAAGAAGCCGGCGATGCCAAGGCCGAGCGGCCATATCAGGGGGAAGATGATCCAGCGCACGATCGACCCGATGCCGGCGATAACCATGACCTTGACGACCGACACGGAGGCGAAAATACGATTGAAAAACAAAAACATGCAGACTTCGGACACGACGCCCCAAGCCCATAACAGGCCGACGACGGAATCGCTGATGCCGATCGATTTCCAGTAGATGGAAACGAAGCCGTAGAGGAAGGCGTGGCTGGCGGTAATGATGCCGACGCCAAAGGTGAAGTAAAGGAAATAGGGATTGAACAGGCTGGGCGCCGCGTGCTGGATTTCCGTGGCCGACAGCGGCGAGGCCTTGCGCGGCCGCCCCATGCGCGGCGCCAGAAGCCCGGCGATGAGTGCCGCGCCAAGGGCAAGGAATATGATCACCGGAACGGCTTGAGGGCCGGTGGCCGCCAGGACGAAGCCGCCCGCGACATTGGCGCAGAGATAGCAGATCGAACCCCATTTGCGCATGCTGGCGTAATTCGAGCCGAAGCGGCGCACGCCCGAAAGCGCCAGCGAATCGGCAATCGGCGATTGTGGCGTCCAGACAATGGTCAGCGCCAGCGAGACCGCCAGCACCATCGCGTAGGTCGGTGTGAGGAAATAACCCGCCGAGAGCAACAGCGAGGCTGCCACCAACGCGACATAGACATTGGCGCGGTCACTCGCCCGATCGGCGAGCGTCGTCAGCAGCGGCGTCGACACGACGCGCAGGAACATCGGCGCCGCCAGGATGACGGCGATCTGCTCGGCGTGAAACCCCTTGGCCTGCAGCCAGAGCGGGAAATAGGGCAGATGCGTGCCGAGCGATATGAACAGCGTGCCGAAAATCAGACTCATGCGCAGTTCGAAATGGCGCGGCTTGACGAGCTGTTCTGGCGAAAGCGGCGGCAGGGACATGAATCGATCCAATTACGCCGCGCATGAATGGCCAGCGACGGTGATCGATCCCTTAACATGGCGGAAAACTGGACGAAACCGGCTGGACCAATCGATCAACGCTTAAAGTCGTCGCGACGTTCGCGTCAGGCCGCCTGCCCCACGCGATCTTCGATGAGCATCGGGATGAAAGGTTCATCCAGCGACTCGGGCAGCACCTGCGCCCAGGTCAGGATTTCCATCCGGCCATCGAAGTGCTCGACCACGGCGGTGCAGCTTTCCACCCAGTCGCCGGTGTTGATGTAGCGCACGTCATCGAAATTCTCGATCGCGGCATGGTGGATATGGCCGCAGATCACGCCATCGACATGCGAGCGACGGGCCTCCTCGGTCAGCACGGTCTGGAACGAGCCGATGAAGTTGACCGCCTTCTTGACCTTGACCTTGGCCCAGGACGAGAACGACCAGTAAGGCAGGCCAAGCAACTGTCGCAGCCGCGTCACCACGCGGTTGACGATCATCGCCGCGTCATAGGCATGATCGCCGAGATAGGCGAGCCAGCGCTGATTGTGGACGACGGTGTCGAACTGGTCGCCATGGACGACGAGCATGCGCTTGCCATCGGCCGTCTCATGGATGGCGCGGTCGGCAACGACGATGCCGCCGAAATGCACGCCCTGGAACTGGCGCGCGAATTCGTCGTGATTGCCCGCGATGTAGGTGATGTTTGCGCCCTTGCGTGCCTTGCGCAGCAATTTCTGCACGACGTCATTGTGGCTTTGCGGCCAGTGCCAGCTGCGCCGCAACCGCCAGCCATCGACGATGTCACCGACCAGATAGATGATGTCGGCATCGTGGTACCGCAGGAAATCGATCAGGAACTCGGCCTTGGCCGCCTTCGAGCCGAGATGGACGTCGGAAATGAACATGCTGCGGAAAGTGCGGGGCTCTTGGCCTGACATCGCGATTTCACCCTTGCTTTCCAGCAGCCTATGCCCCGATTCATGCAACAACCGTATGACGGTTGCGATTGGTCCAGCCTAAGGACTAGCTTGCCGGCCAAATCACAGGAGAAATCGTCATGGATCTCGGTATCCGCGGAAAGAAAGCCATCGTCTGCGCTTCGAGCAAGGGGCTTGGGAAGGGCTGCGCCATGGCGCTTGCCGAAGCCGGTTGCGATATAGTAGTCAACGGCCGCAACGCCGAACTGGTCGCGAAAACCGCAGCGGAGCTGCGCCAGCGCTACGGCGTGACCGTGAGCGAAGTCGTCGGCGACGTTTCAAAGCCGGAGGTGCAGAAGGCGCTGCTCGCCGCCTGTCCTGAACCCGATATCCTGGTCAACAACAATGGCGGCCCGCCGCTGCGCGATTTCCGCGAACTGGATCGCACCAAGATCCTTGAAGGCGTCACCCAGAACATGGTGACGCCGATCGAGCTGGTACAGGCCGTTCTCGACGGCATGGCCAAGCGCGGCTTCGGCCGCATCGTCAACATCACCTCGCTGTCGGTCTACGTTCCCATTCCAGGCCTCGACCTGTCGTCGGGTGCGCGCGCCGGACTGACCTCGTTCCTCGCCGGCGTGGCGCGAACGGTGATTGACCGCAATGTGACGATCAACAGCCTTCTGCCGGGCAAGCTCGACACCGACCGGCTGCGTGGCCCGCATGAGGCGGGCACTGTGGAAGATCCGGCCGCGGCCGCCGCGCGCAAGACCCGCATCAGTGCCGATGTGCCAGCCAAGCGGCTCGGTACGCCAGAGGAATTCGGCCAGATCTGCGCCTTTCTCTGTTCGGTCCATGCCGGCTATCTGACCGGGCAGAACATACCGGTCGACGGCGGTCTCTACGTCAGTGCGTTCTGATCAACTTGTCGGTGAAACAGCTGGATCAAACAGCCATCAAATTCTCTTAAGCATCTGATAGAATGTGATTTTATGTGCGCCGGCAGGTAAAGCCGCCGGCGCGTCATTTAGCATCGTGAAAAAACTGGGGTGCGTGCTAAAAGGAATCTTGGGGCAGATTTCGAGGAGCGGCCGCATGGAAGGCGAGAACAAGAAAACGGCACGTTCGGACCTCGATGAAGCCGCGCTCTACTTCCACAAGTATCCGAGGCCGGGAAAGCTCGAAATCCAGGCAACCAAGCCGCTTGGCAACCAGCGCGACCTGGCGCTTGCCTATTCGCCGGGCGTCGCCGCGCCTTGCCTGGAAATCCGCGACGATCCAGCAACCGCCGCCGACTATACGGCGCGCGCCAATCTGGTTGGGGTCGTCTCCAACGGATCGGCCGTGCTCGGCCTCGGCAATATCGGCCCGCTGGCCTCTAAGCCGGTGATGGAAGGGAAGGCCGTCCTTTTCAAGAAATTCGCCGGCATCGACGTCTTCGACATCGAGATCGACGCCCCTGGGATCGAGCGCATGGTCGAGACGATCTCGGCGCTGGAGCCGACCTTCGGCGGCATCAACCTCGAGGACATCAAGGCACCTGAATGCTTCGAGGTCGAGGAACAGCTCAAGGCGCGCATGAAGATACCGGTGTTCCACGACGACCAGCATGGCACCGCCATCATCGTCGCCGCCGCCGTGCTCAACGGTCTGGAATTCGCCGGCAAGACCATATCGGACATCAAGGTCGTCACATCGGGCGCGGGTGCGGCTGCCCTTGCCTGCCTCAATCTTTTGGTCTCGCTCGGCGTGCGGGTTGAAAACATCTGGGTCACCGACCGTTTCGGCGTCGCCTACAAAGGCCGCGTCGAAGAGATGGACCGCTGGAAAGATCCCTATGTAAAAGACACGGAGGCGCGCACGCTGGCCGATGTCATTCCGGGCGCCGACGTCTTCCTCGGCCTCTCGGCAGCCGGCGTGCTGAAGCCTGAACTGCTCCAGCACATGGCGCCAAAACCGTTGATCCTGGCGCTGGCCAACCCCAATCCGGAGATCATGCCGGAAGAGGCGCGCGCCGCCCGCCCCGATGCCATGATCTGCACGGGCCGCTCCGATTTTCCCAATCAGGTCAACAACGTCCTGTGCTTTCCCTACATCTTCCGCGGCGCGCTCGACTGCGGCGCCAGTGCCATCAACGAAGAGATGAAGATGGCGGCCGTGCGGGCCATCGCAGCCCTTGCCCGCGAAGAGCCTTCGGACGTCGCCGCACGCGCCTATTCGGGCGAGACGCCGATCTTCGGACCCGAATTCCTGATCCCCTCGCCCTTCGATCCCAGGCTCATCCTGCGCATCGCGCCGGCCGTCGCCAAGGCAGCCTGCGACACTGGTGTGGCGACACGGCCGATCACCGATTTCGCCGCCTACGTCGACAAGCTCAACCGCTTCGTCTTCCGTTCCGGTCTGGTGATGAAGCCGGTGTTCTCGTCCGCCAAGGCATCGAGCGCCAAGCGCGTCATCTACGCCGATGGCGAGGATGAGCGCGTGCTGCGCGCCGCCCAGGTGGTGCTCGAGGAAGGCATCGCCGAACCGATCCTGATCGGCCGTCCGCACGTCATCGAAGTCAGGCTGAAGCGCTACGGCCTGCGCATCAAGCCGGGCGTCGATTTCGGCCTGATCAACCCTGAGGACGATCCGCGCTACCGCCACTATGTCGACCTGCTGATCGAGCTCGCCGGCCGGCGCGGCGTGACGACGGAGGCGGCGCGCACCATGGTGCGCACCGACAACACGGTGATCGCCGCTCTGGCGCTGAAGCGTGGCGATGCCGACGCCATGATCTGCGGCCTCGAAGGGCGTTTCGAGCGGCATCTGCGCAATGTGACCCTGATCATTGGCCCTCGCGAAGGCATCAAGGACCATGACCTGTCGACACTGTCGATGCTGATCTCGCAGCGTGGCATCATCTTCCTCACCGATACCCACGTCTCGGTCGACCCAACGGCTGAGGAGATCGCCGAGATGACCGTGCTGGCGGCCGAGGAGATCCAGCGCTTCGGCATTGAACCGAAGGCGGCGCTTCTGTCGCATTCGGATTTCGGCTCGCGCGACTCGCCAAGCGCGCTGAAGATGCGGCAGGCGGCGGCGATCCTGGCGCGCATCGCGCCGGAGCTCGAATGCGATGGCGAAATGCATGCCGATACCGCTCTGTCCGAGCATCTGCGCCAGCGCGTCTATCCCCACTCCAGGCTGAAGGGCGAAGCCAATCTGCTGGTTTTCCCCAATCTGGACTCGGCCAACATCACCTTGACCGCGCTTAGAACCATGATGGACGCGCTGCATGTCGGGCCGATCCTGCTCGGCACGGATATGCCGGCGCACATACTGACGCCTTCGGTCACGTCTCGCGGCGTAGTCAACATGACGGCGCTGGCGGTGGTCGAGGCCGCGCACAAGGCGCAGGCGGTCGTCAATCTCAGCTGAAACGGCTCCAGCCGGCTTGCCGGCAACCGCCTCGTTTCAAAAATCGGGTGTTGCGGTCCGGCAACTTGCGATTGCGGAAATTCGGTGCTGGCGGAAGCGGATTTCACAGGGAAGGCCGATCTGATATGGTTGCCTATCTGATTTGACGGCGAGGACGTCATGAAGGGCCTGTTGCTAGCATCCGCATTGCTGTCCCTGATCAGCGGACAAGCTCTGGCCGCGGACGCCATCAGTGCCGAGCCCGCAGCCGTCCACGACTGGTCCGGCGTCTATGTCGGCGGGCAAATTGGCTATGGTTTCGGAAAGACCGACGCGGCTTACAGTTTGCCGAACACCCCAACAATCAGGGGGTCGCAGGATTACGATACCGACGGTTTCCTGGGCGGCGTTCAGGTTGGCTACAACTATCAGATCAACTCGGTTGTTCTCGGCGTCGAAGCCGATTTTTCCGGAGCCGACATCAAGGGGCACTCCGACGAGATCACCTCCGGCCTGGGCGATAGCTACGATACCAAGGTGGACTGGTTTGGAACGCTGCGCGCCAGGGCTGGCTACGCGTTCGATCGTACCTTGATCTATGGAACCGGTGGCCTCGCTTACGGAAGCGTCGAAAACCAGTATCTCGACGGTCCCGCCAACAGCTTTTCCGAGACGAACACCAAGGTCGGCTGGACCATTGGCGCCGGACTGGAGCAAGCGATCACCGACCAATGGTCGGCAAAGGTCGAATATCAGTATGTCGACCTGCGCGACCAGACCATCGACTACAGCGCCAACTCCAGCACCACCTTCGACAACACGTTCAATACGGTCAAGATCGGCATGAACTACAAGTTCTGACAACCAACCGGACCGCATCCGAAATAGACGATTAACCGCGTACGGGGTAGCTTGGCGACCACAGGCAAGCGGGATTTGAGGCGGATGACAAGCGGAGGGTTGAAGCGGGCGCATGCTGCCATGCTGCTTGGCCTGCTGCTGTCCGGCGCCACCATCATTGAACCACAGGCCGCCTCGAGGGCCTGCAGCCAGTTGGAGGCAGATCTTACCGCAGCTTCACGCGGCGGTGGCGGTGGTCCGGCAATGATCCGGAAATACGACGCCGCGATCGACCGGCAACGCGAACAGATCTCGAAGGCGCGCGGCCAGGCGAATAGCTCCGGTTGCGGGTTTTCGCTGTTTTCGCGCAACATCAATCAATGCGCCGGGCTCAACGCCACCCTGGACCGCATGAACGCCAATCTCGACAGTCTCCAGGCCAAGCGCGCCCAGATCGCCGGCGGCGGCTCGCGACGCGACCGTGGCCGCATCCTGGCCGCGCTGGACGCCAATGGCTGCCGTGACGACACGGTTGCGCGGCGCCACGCACCGCAGGAGGAAGCAGACCGCGGAGACGATGGCAGCACAAACCTGTTCGACCAGCTTTTCGGTGGCAACAGCCAGCAGAGCGACACGCCTGACCAGCCAGATGACCCCGGCGAGGAACGCAATGTCCGCCGCGTCCTGAACCAGCCCGGCATTCCGGACTTTCCGAGCACTGGCGGCGAGTTCCACACCAGCTGCGTGCGCACCTGCGACGGCTATTTCTTCCCCATGTCGAACGCCGCCTCGGTCAGCGACTTCGAACGCGACCAGAAGAATTGCGAATCGAGCTGCCCCGGCACTGAGATGCAGGTCTTCTATTCGCGCGGCATGGACGACGATTCGGCATCGATGACGTCGTCCGTCACCGGCAGGCCCTACAGCGAATTGCCGACCGCCTATCTCTACAAGCAGTCCAACATGCCGCGACCGCCGGCCTGCGGCTGCAACGCCGCCACACAGAATTTCCAGATCATTGGCGGCAACCCGCCAAATCCGGCGCAGTCACAGCCCGAAACCGAGGCAGCGCCACTCATTCGCGTGCCGGCCTCGAAGCCCGATCCTGGCGCGGACCCGGAAACCCTGGCCAACATGGAAGGCGGGCTCGACCGCGAGGCTATCAAGCGGCTTTCCGCCAAGCCGGTCACGTCGCCCGTGTCCGCCTTGCCGCCGGAACAGCGCAAGGTCAGGGTCGTCGGGCCAACGTTCCTTCCCGACCCATCAGCGGCAATAAATCTGCAAGCTCCGGCCCCGAAGGCAGTCCAGTAAGGGCAAGCCTCAGCGGCATGAACAGCCCCTTGCCCTTGCGGCCGGTCGCTTCCCTGATCTTGCCGGTCCAGTCCTTCCAGACGGTGCCATTCCAGGGCTCCTCCGGCAGCAGATCGAACGCCTTTCCGAGGAACTCACGATCATCGTCGGAGAACTCCGGCCTGTCCTGTGACCCCTCGCGCAGGATGCGCCACCAGCCCACTGCATCGGCAAGTCGGTCGAGGTTGCCGCGCACCGCCAGCCAGAACGGCTCGGCCTGTTCGCCGGAGATGCCAAGCACCATCAGCCTGTCTCGCGCCTCGTCGAACGGCATATGATGCAGGAGCACGCGGTTGAGCACGAAAAGCTCGTCCGGATCGAACTTGGCCGACGATTTCGAAGTTGCGGCCGGGTCGAAATGGCCGGCGAGTTCGCCCAAATCATGCGCGGCCGCGACATTTTCCGAAGTGCCGACCAGCACGGCCAGCGACGCGACGGCCATGGGCTCGATGCCGTCCTCGCGCAGGCTTTCGATCGAGAGCGCGCCGGTGCGCTTCGACAGCCCCTCGCCCGAGACGGTGGTCAAAAGATTGTGGTGACCGAAGACTGGCAGCTCGGCGCCCAGCGCCTTGAACAGGGCGATCTGCACGCCGGTGTTGGTGACATGGTCGTCGCCGCGAATGACATGGCTGACACCCATCTCGATGTCGTCGACGACGGAAGGCAGCGTGTAGAGATAGGTGCCGTCCTCGCGCACCAGGACCGGGTCGGACAGCGAGGCCAGATCGACAGTTTCCTCGCCGCGCACCAGATCGTTCCAGTGGATTTCGGTGCGCTCCGGCTGCAGCGCATCCCCAGTGAAATTGGGAAGCAAAAAGCGCCAGTGCGGCCGGCGGCCATCGGCCTGATACTCGGCCACCTGCTCTCGCGTCAGCGCCAACGCCTCGCGGCCATAGACCGGCGGCAGGCCGCGCGTGCGGCGCACTTTTCGCCGGAGATCAAGTTCTTCCGGTGTTTCGTAGCAGGCATAGAGCACACCCGCCGTCTTCAGCCGCTCGACCGCCGCGTCATAGATCTCGAAGCGCCGCGACTGATATTCGGTGGCGTCCGGAAAAATGCCCAGCCAATGCAGGTCATAGAGGATGGCGTCGGCGAATTCCTGCTTCGAGCGGGCGATGTCGGTGTCGTCGAAACGCTGGATAAAGCGGCCCTTGTTATTCAGGGCAAACAGCCAGTTGAACAGAGCTGTGCGCGCATTGCCGATATGGATGCGGCCTGTCGGTGATGGGGCGAAACGAACGGTAACTGTCATGGGCGGGGCGTACCGGATGCTTTTGTGATTGACAAGACGCGCCCCCGCGCCGGTCGGCACACATAGAACATGACGCGCGCAATGAAAAGACCAAGGGCTATGCGATACGCTTGGCCCTTGTTCGGTCAGATCAGATCATTGAAGGCGATCAGCGGCCGAAATCATCGGAACTGAGGCGGGTCCAGCGGTCGCCCATCAACCCGCCGATGAGGATGTCGCCCGAACGCACCGCTTCCGTAACCTCGGGAATACGCGAGCGCACCATCGTTCCCCCGGCATAGCGGAAGAAGACATTCTTGTAGCTGAAGAGTTGCGGCATGAGCCTGATCTGCGTCTGTCCGATGATGCCTGCGCAGCCCATATTCCACGCGTCCGTCATCAGGGCATCCAGCGTTGCGCCCCAGTGAGATCCGAAGGCTTGGATTTGCAACAGGTTGGCGATGCCGCCGGCTTGACCGTAGAAAGCGTAGCAACCGAGAATTTTACCAGCTTCGTCGTAGGTCCCGCCGAAATGAAGCGGCCCATCCGCTCTCTTCTCGGCCGCCAGCGCGAGCAGCCGTGGCAGTTCGCCTTCCTGCCAATTAGGCCGAAGCGCGTAATCGGACACGACGGTTGGCAACCGCGCCGCAAATTGCGCGGCATCCATCGGCTCGCGATGGACCCGGTGTGACGAGGAATGCTGGGGGGGCGGCTCGAACCTTTTTCTCGTAAGAGGATCGAATGCCCTGGCGCAAGGATCGAATACGAAGCGAGACAGGGCCGGCCATTTATCGCGCACTGCGGCGGAAGCCACCGCGGCCGGGCGGAAAATGCGGGTCCATCCCAGACAATGTGCCGGCAGGAGCTGGTATTTCATCGGGCGCGCAAACGCCAGGGATACCCGGTTGGCTGAATCCGTCAGTTGCAGATCGAATTCGCCTTGATGCACGGCACGCAGCAATTGCGGTCCGGCCGAGCCATGATCGGTGCCGGGGTCGGACATAAGCGGCCCGATAATCGCCGCGTCCAATCCCGCTCCGTTGAGCTCATAGCGGGCTTTCAGGACGCCGAGGAAGCCACCCAGGTCACCCTGCGGAGTGATCTGGACAAGAGCGTTGCTCGCACCGCCGGCAGGATCAAGATAGATCCTTCTCATATACTCAGCCGTCTCCGCGATCGCGCGATCGAGGAGGTGGCGCCGCCGCCGCCGAAACTTCGTCAGGAAGAGTGCTGCGACGCGCTCGAGTTCTCCGGCAGCAAGCGGCCGAACCAAGCCATGCTGGGAGCCCAGCACAGCCGGCGCAAACACCTTCTCCACACCGCTAATTTTGGAAACAAGTTGCATCGCGAAACCTATGGAGGTCGTCTGCCGGAGGGCGAAATCCTGCGCTGATCAATCGAATCCCGGGATGCGCATCAGTCGTCCTTGGGTTGCTTGGAATAAATGTATACCAATCAATGGTTGAAACAACATGTGTCGCTCAGTATCGTAAACGGGCGCCTCAAAATTCAAGATCTGGAAAAGAATTGGATACCGCTTGGTGTCGCGGATTTTGCTCTGCCAGCAAACGCGGAGCGACAGGCATTCGGACAGCTCATGCCTCGCCGACGTGCTCGCATCTGCTCGGCTCCGCACTGCCATTGCGTGCCCCACACCAACCGCCCGCCTGGCTGACAGGGCCTGATAGAGATGGCCTCCAGCCGAAGCCGGAGGCCATCTCGGGTCAGATGACCAGTCCCTTGGTCAGCTCAAGCGCCTGGCGTTCGAACAGGCGGCGGTAGATGCCGTCCTTCAGCCGGATCAGCTCGTCATGCGAGCCTTCCTCGACGATCTTGCCGCGATCAAAGACCAGCAGCCTGTCGAGCGCCCGCACCGTCGACAGCCGGTGCGCGATGACCAGCGTGGTGCGGCCGACCATCAGCCGCTCCATCGCTTGCTGGATCAGCACCTCCGATTCCGAATCGAGGCTCGATGTCGCCTCGTCCAGGATCAGGATGCGCGCATCGGCCAGGAAGGCGCGTGCGATCGCCACGCGCTGCCGCTCGCCGCCCGACAGTTTGACGCCACGCTCACCGACCAGCGTGCCATAACCCTTCGGCAGGCTGATGATGAAATCATGCGCGCTCGCAAGCTTCGCGGCATGCTCGATCTCGTCTTGTGTCGCGCTCGGCCTGGCATAGGCAATGTTCTCGGCCAGTGACCGATGGAACAGGATCGGCTCCTGCTGGACGATGGCGATCTGCCCGCGCAGCGACGCTTGCGCAACCTGCGATATGTCCTGGTCGTCGATCAGGATCTTTCCCGCATTCACGTCATAGAGCCGCTGGATCAGCTTGACGAAGGTCGTCTTGCCTGACCCCGAGTGACCGACGAGCCCCACACGTTCACCCGGCGCGATATCGACCGAAAAGTCGCGATAGAGCGCCGTGCGATGGCTGCCATAGTGGAAGGTGACATTGTCGAAACTGATCGTCCCTTGCGTGATCCGGATCGGCTTGGCGCCGGACAGGTCCTCGATACCAAGCGGTTCGGATTGGAAATCGACCAGTTCCTCCATGTCGTTGACCGAACGCTGCAGATTGCGGATATGCGTGCCGATATCCCTGAGATAACCCTGCAGCACGAAGAACGAGGTGAGCACGAAGGCGACATCGCCGGCGCTCGCCTGCCCCCACGACCACAGCATCAGCGCCAGACCGATCACCGCGGCGCGCATGACCAGAAGCAGCACCCCTTGCGTGGTGCCGTTGATGGTGCCGCGAACCCAGGTACGCCGCGTGCGCGCACGCCATTTGGCGACGACCCTGGCAAGGCGGCGCTCCTCGCGCTCCTCGGCGCCAAAGCCCTTGACCACGGCGTTGCAGCTCACCGCGTCGGCCAGCGAGCCGCCGAGGCGCGTGTCCCAGGTGTTGGCGAGCCTTGCCGCCGGCGCGACATAGCCAAGCGACAGCATTGCCGTCACCATGATGAACAGCACCGAACCTGCAGCCACGACCGCGCCCATCAGCGGCCAGAACCAGCCAAGCAGCAGCGTGGAGCCGACGAGCATGACGATCGACGGTAGCAGCGCGATCAGGATGGTGTCGTTGAGCAGGTCAAGCGCCCACATGCCGCGCGTCACCTTGCGCACGGTCGAGCCGGCAAACGAGTTGGCGTGCCAGTCGGTGGAAAAGCGCTGGACGCGATGAAAGGCGTCGGCGGCAATGTCGGCCATCATCTTCAGCGTCAGCTCGACGATGCCCATGAAGGCAAGGTTGCGCAGGACGAGACCGCCCAACGCCAGCGCCATCAGGATGGAAAACGCTGCCATCGCGGCATTCCAGGCAATGGCGTTCGCGCCGGCGCTGCTGGCGACGGCGTCGACCAGCCGGCCGGAATAGAGCGGCGTCAAAACGTCGGCGAGCGTCGACAACAGGAAGCCGGCCATGATCAGCGAAAGCCGCCAGGGCTGGCGCCGCCAATGGGTGAGCGTGAAACCAAGAACGCTGCGAAAGGCGCTTGCGCGCAAATCGATTTTGAAACGAGCCATGATGTCATTCGGGCGCAAACGAGCCCGATCCCAGTAAGGTCGAAAATTGAAGAAGCCGCGCAAGGACTAATGATCGCCCAGAAGCGGAGTGGCATATTTTGGCGTCACGCCCGCAATCGGGCGGCGACCGGCATCGGCATAAGCCTGTGCTCAAACCGGCTCCGACACGAAGGAAGCACCTTCGCGGAGCGCAGGTAGAGACCTAAGCTTCGCGGCCTCGCATTACCATTTCAAATACTGCCATTCGGACCTCCCGCAAATGAATCGCGGAACGGTCTTTATAGATGCGCCCCGATGCATCGCCAAGACGGGCTCACGCCCAAAAGCCTATCTGGTCCAAGCACTGAGGTTATTTTGCAACAACGCGTTCAACAGGCCACGCTTACGGCACTACGAGATAGGCCTTCTGGTCGGCAATCGCGATCGTCACATCCGTGCCGGAATTGAACTCGACGAAATCGACCTCCATTCCATCGCTGAAGATGACGCCGCCCTTGCTTTGCCGCGAAGAGACGACGAGTGGCCGGTCGCGGGTGATGACACCATGGACGAGCGACACGCCCGTAATGTTGCTCGGAAACGGCTCGCGTACCGAGAAGAACAGCTGCTCGCCTTCGCGGTCGTAGCCCTGCGGCGGCACTGTCGGCACCGATGTATCGCCATAGGCCGCCGCCAGTCCGGCGGCACCCGCCATCACCGAGCGCAGCCAACCGGTGGAGCCGGCGCCGGTCGAAATGATGATGCCGCTCGATGATTGCCGCTCGGTCCTGCCGCCATAGGTCAGTTCATAGCGGGCCGAAACATGCGTAGAGGCGCCGACGAACAGATCGTTAAAGGCGATCAGCCGCCTTCCGTCATTGGAGCGCGCCTCGGCCATCACCACGGCCTGGCGCTTTGCCTTGCCGGAAAGTGTGAGCCCGAGGACAGTTTCGGTGTCGCCGGCATTCCAGGGCAGCAGCGCGCCGTCGAAAAGCGCCGGGTTCGGGTTGATTCCAATCAATGGCTGGTAAGGAAGATACTTGGCCGTGTTGGAGACCAGCCCGTCCTGGCCAATCGCAATGACCACATCGGAACCGAACTCGAACTGCGGCACCAATTCCCGGTCGAGCCGCAATTGCTTGAGCCCTTGGGGCAGCGAGCCCATCACCCGGTCGAGCGCCTGATGGTAGGTGTCATGCGCCGTCTTGACCGGATCGAAATCCATGCCGGCCTGCTTGAGATAGAAGCGCGCCTGTCCCTGCGTGTTGAAGCGAGCCGTCAACTCCTCAAGCTCGGTCTTGCGGGTGACGACGATCACCCGGTCGATCGGCCTGTCGCTCTGGTCGCCGGCCATGCTGGACTTCTAGCTTCCGGCTTTCGGCGTCGAAAGTTGGCTCAACGCGCTGGTCAGCATGTCAGGCGTAATCGACAGATTGCCGACAGAACCACCCTTTTCCGCCCAGGCCTTGAAGGCCATCGCCGTCAGCACGTGTGCAGGCGCCGACGAATAGACGGTCAGTTCGAGCTGCTGCGCCTTTGCTTCGGCCTCTGCCAGCGTCAGCTTGTTGCGCGCCTCGGTATCGACCAGCAGCTTGTTGCGTTCGGCAAGCTCGATCTCGGTCGCCAGTTCGCTCTGCTTGATCTCGCGCTCCTTCTCGACGCCCCAGGCCCGGCGCCCATAGATCGCGGCATCGGCCTGGCGCTGCAGCGCCTCGCGATATTCAGTCTGCAATGCCTTGCGGATTTCCGGTGTCGGCTGGACCGAGGTGATATGGACCTCCTCGATCGACAGGCCGGCCGTCGCGGCGATCGGATCGCTGCGCAGCAATTCGGCCAGATTGCCGCCGAGTTTCGTCACTTCGGCGAGCGCCTGTTCCAGCGTCATGCTCGACACCACGGCCCGTGCGCGGCTCTGGATGGCCAGCACGAGGCGCTCGGCGATCTTCTCGCGGCCGTCGCCGGCAACGTCGGAGTTGCTGAGCTTGGCGCTGAAATCAAAACCTTCCGCCGCCTTCACCGGATCGACGATGCGGTAGCTGACCGACCCCTGGATCGCCAGATCCTGGAAATTGGCCGTGGTTTCGGTGAAGATGAACGGATTGTCGAGCGACGTCACCGGCACCATGGCGATGGTGGTGCCCAATGTGCCGTACCAGAAGCTGATGCCGCGCCCCTGTCCGCGTATCTTGCCGTTCCTGAAGCGAACGATGTGATACTCCGGCGTTCCCTTGAAATAGCTGATGAACATGCACGCCCCCAAGGTTTCTCAAAGCAGTCGAGTATCTAGCCGCGATCCCTGAAACGGTTGGTGATGGGATAGCGGCGGTCGCGGCCGAAATTCTTCCGGGTGATCTTGACGCCGGGTGCTGCTTGCCGGCGCTTGTATTCGGCGATGTAGAGCAAATGTTCGATGCGCGTCACCGTCGCCCGGTCATGGCCGCGAGCCACGATGTCGTCGACACCCATCTCATTCTCGACCAGGCATTCCAGGATATCGTCCAGCACCGGATAGGGCGGCAGCGAATCCTGGTCGGTCTGGTTCTCGCGCAATTCCGCCGACGGCGCCTTGTCGATGATGTTCTTCGGGATCACCTCGCCCGAAGGCCCGAGCGCGCCAGGCGGCACATGGCTGTTGCGCCAGCGCGACAGTGCGTAGACCTGCATCTTGTAGAGATCCTTGATCGGATTGAAGCCGCCATTCATGTCGCCGTACAGCGTGGCGTAGCCAACCGACATCTCGCTCTTGTTGCCTGTGGTGACCACCATCGAGCCGAACTTGTTGGAGATCGCCATCAGAATAGTGCCGCGCGCACGGCTCTGCAGGTTTTCTTCGGTGATGCCTTCCTTGGTGCCTTCGAAAAGCTGCGTCAGCGTATGCAGAAAGCCTTCGACCGGCTCGAAGATCGGCACGATGTCATAGCGGCAGCCGAGCGCGCGGGCACAGTCCTCGGCATCCTTGAGCGAATCCTTCGAAGTGTAGCGGTAAGGCATCATCACCGCGCGCAACCGCTCCTCGCCAAGCGCGTCGAC
Source organism: Mesorhizobium loti CJ3sym (assembly GCF_000472785.1). Lineage (GTDB taxonomy): Bacteria > Pseudomonadota > Alphaproteobacteria > Rhizobiales > Rhizobiaceae > Mesorhizobium > Mesorhizobium loti_E. The sequence goes on along the minus strand of NZ_AXAL01000007.1, from coordinate 108,704 downwards.
GGCAAGGGCAGCGCAAATCGCCGAATCGATGCCGCCGGAAAGGCCAAGCACGACATTCTTGAAGCCGTTCTTGTTGACGTAGTCGCGCAGGCCCAGCATGCAGGCGCGATAGTCGGCCTCTTCCCGCTCCGGGATTTTCGACATCGGCCCTTCCGAGCAGACCCAGCCCTCCTCCGTGCGCTTCCATGTGGTGACGTCGACTGCGTCCTCGAACTGGCTCATCTGAAACGCCAATGTCTTGTCGGCACCGATAGCGAAGGACGCACCGTCAAAGATCAACTCGTCCTGGCCGCCGAGCTGGTTGGCGTAGATCAACGGCAGGCCGCATTCGATGACCTGCTTGATGACGACCTGATGGCGCACGTCGATCTTGGCGCGATAATAGGGTGAGCCGTTCGGCACCAGAAGGATTTCGGCGCCGCTTTCGGCGAGTGTCTCACAAATGCCGACATCGCCCCAAATGTCCTCGCAGATCGGAACTCCGATGCGCACGCCACGGAAATTGACCGGCCCCTGGATCTCGGGCCCGGCCTGGAAGACGCGCTTTTCGTCGAATTCACCGTAGTTCGGCAGGTCGAGCTTGTAGCGTTCGGCAATGATCTTGCCGCCATCGGCGAAAACGATGGAATTGTGCGTGCCGCTCTTGCGCTTCAGCGGCGTGCCGATGATGACACCCGGCCCGCCATCACCAGTATCGGCTGCAAAATCTTGTGCCGCCTTTTCGCAGGCCTTCAGAAAGGCCGGTTTCAGCACCAGATCTTCCGGCGGATAACCGGCGAGGAAAAGCTCGGTATAGAGCACGAGATCGGCACCCTGGCGCGCGGCATCCGCCCTCGCCTCGCGGGCTTTGGCGAGGTTGCCTGATATGTCGCCGACAGTCGGATTGAGCTGGGCGATTGCGATGCGCAGGATATCGAGCTTCTTGGTCATGGCTGCCGGTTTAGCGCGGCGGAATTGCCCGGGCAATGGCGATCATTTGGACCAATTCAGACCCAGACAGAATGACGAATGTCGATCGCGGCCGGGTGACCGACGATCAGTCGTCGCCCATATATTGGCGCAATGCTTCTGGCGAGCGGTTCTCGCCGATCGACATCGCCAGGATCCGCGAAATGTGCCGGCGCGACAGACCTGTATCGGCCGCCCATTGATTGATCTGCGCCTGGATCTTGTCGAGGTCCTTCTTCGAGGTCGGGCTTTCGGCAATATCGAGGCCGGCATCACGAAGGGCTGCCCCGACATCAGCCGAGATGACGAAAGCATCCCAGCCGATGAAGCGCAGAAAATACTGGCCGGTATTGCCGCCAAGGCGGCTGCCATGCTTGCCGAAATAAGCCATCAGTCCGATCTGGTCATCCGCGGGCCAGTCAGCAAGGAATTTGCCGAAGCCGCCATGCTCCTTTGATATCCGCTCGACGAAAGCCGCATTGTCACGCACCGACTTGATCTTCTGAGGGTTGCGCACGATGCGCTTGTCTGCAGTCAGTTCGTGCCAGAAATCGTCCGGCTGGAACAACAGCCGCTTCGGCTCGAAGTGGAGAAAGGCTTCTTCAAAGCCCGGCCATTTCTGCTCGATGACGCGCCAGACAAAACCGGCGGCAAAAACGCGCTCCGCCATAACAGACAAAATGCGATCGTCGGTGACCGCAGCGATGGTGGCATTGTCGGGCGCTGGGCCTAAAAGCGCGGCAAGCCCCACCTCGCCGCCCTTGCGTTTTGCCGCGCGCAGGCGAATTTTCTTGAAATCGGCCATCGGTCCCTCGCTGTCGGCTTAAATGTAACACTTCCCGTGCGGGCCAGCAGCCTCTACGTCTTATGGCAAGGCAAGCCCTGGAGACGGCCATGAACAAGACAATCGACGAGCTGGCAAACCGCTGGTTCAAGCGGCGGCCGGACGGCCTGAGTGTGCTCGAAAGCCGGGTGCTGCAGTCGACCCTCGAACGCACCACCATCACTCGCGACACCAACAAGGCCGTCGCCTTTCACCAGACCTTCGGCGACCGGCTCGCCGACTCGATCGCCCGCATCGGCGGCTCATGGTCGTTCATCGTGACCTTCCTCGTCTTTCTGGTCCTGTGGACATCAGGCAATGTCTGGCTGCTGTCGCGCAACGCCTTCGATCCCTACCCGTTCATCTTTCTCAACCTCGTGCTGTCGATGGTCGCTGCTCTGCAAGCGCCTGTGATCATGATGGCACAGAACCGCCAGACCGAGCGCGACCGCATCGATGCCGCCCACGATTATGAGGTCAATCTGAAGGCCGAGATCGAGATCATGGCGCTGCACGAAAAGCTGGATGAACTGCGCCACGGCCAGATCATCGGCATGCGCGACGAAATCTTGCAGCTGACCGAGATGGTCAAGCGGATCGACGAAAGACTGTCCCAGCAGCAGTCCGCGTCATGACCGAAGGCATCCATCATTTCATCGAACAATACGGGCTGCTTGCCGTCTTCTTGGGTTGCATTGCCGAGGGTGAAAGCATCGCCATCCTTGGCGGCTTCTTCGCCCACCAGCATGTCTTCGTGCTGTGGCAGACCTTTGTTGCGGCGGCGCTGGGCGCTTTCCTCGGCGATACGTTCTTCTTCATCCTCGGCAGAAGTTTCGCCGACAACCGCTATGTCGTCAGGTTGCGCAGGCGGCCCGGCTTCCGCCGCGCCTATCGCCTGCTCAACACTCACCCCAACATCTTCGTGCTGTCGAACCGCTATGTCTACGGCATGCGCCTGGTCGGCGGCATCGCGGCTGGCCTTTCGACCATACCGATGCCGCGCTTCATCGTCCTCAACGCCATCTCATCGGTGATATGGGCGGTGCTGTTCAGCTCAATCGGCTACGTTTTCGGGCTGGGCGCTGAGCACTTCGTCGGCCAGGCTTTGCTGCGCCACGAGCGGTTGCTGATCGGGCTTGGCATCGGCCTGACGGTGGCAATCCTTGCCTGGCTCATCGCTCGCCACATCGCCAAGCGGGAGCGCGCCAAGGAGAGCTGATCGTCAGTCGATGCCGAGTGCCTGATCACCCCGGTCGAGGATCAACGGGATGATCAGGTCCTCCTCGTCGGCGAGATGCCGGGTCAGCATGGCGATCAGACGGCTGTTTTCGTCGGCATAGGCATCCGCCGCGAAGCGCTGCTTGTCCTCGCTCTCCTGAAGCGTCTTGATGAAGGCATTGGCCGCCTCGGCATTGCGCTCCAGTCCTTCATGGATGGTGTGGTGATCAGCATCGAGAATCTTGAAGCCGCGCTTCAGCCGTGTCTCTGCCCTGGCGAAGACCGGAAAGTAATGATGATCCTCGACATTGTGGTGGCCATCAAGATTGCCGAGAAAATGGTTGAGGCGCGGGGCGAACCAGCGCGCGAAGTCAGGCGCTGTCATCCTGCCCTCGCGATAGTCGCCAATGCCTTTCGTCAGCATGCCACCGAGTTCGCGGAACATGTCGTGCCGCTGCAGCCACATATTGGCGATGCCGTGGATGTTGGCATGGCTTTGCCAGTGTTCACGCGGGTATTTTTGCGCCAGCCAGCGCAGATCATCCGGTAGGCCCAGGCGTTCGAGAAGCAGAAAATTGGCGGTTTCGGACATGACAGTTTCCTTTGGTAACTGTCATGTAAGAGCAGGGATGCTAAATCGGTAGGCCCGTGATCCGCTCGATAAGCGCGATGCCCCAGACGCCGGCGACGATGACCACCGAGATCAGCACCGCCAGCGAGCCGCAGTCCTTGGCCAGTTGGATGTCGACATTGAACTCGCGGCTGAAGGCATCGCAGGCCGCCTCGATGCCGGTGTTCAGCACCTCGACCATGATCAGGAGCAGGACCGCGCCGATGAGCAGGGCATAACCACGCCACGATACCGAAACGAACCACCCGGAGGGCAAGGCCAATGCGAGCAGCATCAGTTCCTGCTGGAATGCCTTCTCGCTGGCGGCCAGCTTGCGGAACGCCCGCACAGAATTGATAAAAGCATCGATCAGCCGCTGCATGCCCAAACCCCGTTCGGAATCACCGGCACGAGATAAAGCAATGGCTCGGTCAATGGAATAAGGCGGCCCGTCCAAAATTCATTCGGCGACCGGAATTGATGGCGTCGATTTGTCAAACTGCGGCAACCCGTCATCGATCGAGTAGTAATCGCCCTTGTCGCCGACGAAGATATGACAGTCGCCCTTGAGGCCGGTGGGATTGTCGAACGATCCGGCCATGACCGAAATATAGTCCTGATCCGCTGGCTTCCAGAACAGCACCGACCCGCATGTCTTGCAAAAGCCGCGCCTGGCGAAGGCGGACGCTTCATACCAGGTGATGCTTTCCGCGCCTTCGATCACGATGTCGGCGTCGGCAACATTGGTCGCGGCATAGAAATGTCCGCTCTGCTTGCGGCATTGCGAGCAATGACAGTAGACGACGCCGCGCAGCACCCCACTCGTTCGGAAGCGCACCGCTCCGCACAGACATGATCCCTGGTGACTGTCGCTCATTCCGGCTCTCCCTGGAGAAATCCTGTCTAACATAATCGTCAGGATTCCAGCTTTGCGGTGGTTACGCGCAAGCAAATGCGACATGGACTGGCGTGACAAATTCGAAATTCAGTTTCATTTCCAGCAGCGCGCCGCGTGGATTTCAAATTCAAAGCCGACAAACTGGGTGTTGTCGCGCGACGGTGGTGCAAAAGTTTATGCTTCTACAGCCGCAGGTAGAGAAAAACCTGTGAAAGCCCCACGAATTAAGGAAACTTTAGCGCTGCCGCACTTATGGTCTTTCAAGCGAAGGTCGTGGGTGGGGACGCGTCTCTTCGCAAATTGTTCTGGAATGTCGGTAGGGCCCCCCAAGTCGGCGACGAGTGGAACCCGCAAATTCTGTCGGGATCCCAGGGGGAAAGTGAATCAGACATGCAACCGGCAGCAGCCCCAACCGAAAAAAGCACCGATATCGCATCTGCTGTTCTCGCCACCATGCGCCAGCTGGGGGTACTCGGCCTGCCACGCAATTACGAAATCTTCTACGAAGCCCTGAGCGGCACCAATCGCGAACTTAGCCTCGCCGTCCTTGCGCTGAGCGGGCGGCCGACACAAGACGAATTGGACAAGATCGGGCGCGCTTTCTTTGCCCAGAACCATGGTCCCAGCATCGTCGCGCATGCAAGAGATGTCATCGCCAGGGAGCTCGAGGACGTCGCCTCGCTATTGCGCAGTGAGCGCAGCCACATCGAAAAATATGGCAAGATTCTCGATGAAACATCGAGCGGCCTGAGCGGCCGCAGTCTGCTCTCCCAGGATCTTCTACAGAAGATCGCCAACGCCATGGCGGTCGCCACCAATTCGACCATCGATCACGGCCGGCAGATAGCCTCGACGCTTAACGACAAGACGGCCGAGCTCGAGAGCGTCAAATCGAAGCTCGAGGAATACAAGCGGCTGGCGGACACCGATCCGTTGACCCAGATCTGGAACCGCCGCGCCTTCGACAAGGAAATCACCCGAATCTACAACAGCAACAAGGGTATCCTGTTCAATGCCTTGATCCTTGCCGACATCGATCGATTCAAGGACATCAACGATAGATACGGCCATCCTGTCGGCGACAAGATCATCAAGATCATCGCCGAGATTTTCCAGACCAGCATCCGCGGCGACATGTTCGTCGCCCGCACCGGCGGCGAGGAATTTGCGCTGATCATCGAGGGTGCCAGCGAAGACGCCACCTACGAGAGCGCGGAGCGCATTCGCGCCCTGATCGAGCAGACGCCGTTCACCAGCAGCCAGACCGGCATGAATTACGGCACCGTGACGGTGTCGATGGGCGTCTGCATGGCGTCAGAGGCCGAGGGGCCCGAAGATCTCTACACCAAGGCCGACAGGGCGCTCTACCGCTCGAAGGTGAGCGGACGCAACCGCGTCACCAAGCATTCGACAATGGCCGGCCGCGCCGGCAAGAGCTGGCTGCTCTACAAGAAGGACTGACACCTTCCGTCTTGCCGGTCCCAGTGTCGCCGGCGCGTCAGCTAATCTGGCGCTGAACAGCCGCTAAAAAGCGCCGGATTTCTCCAGCGCTTTTCAATTCCGATAGAAGCTGAAATCAGCCGTTCACAGCCTGCTTGTGCTGGACCGGATGGCTCTTCTTCAAGAGATCCGACACCAGGAACGCCAGTTCGATCGCCTGGTCGGCGTTGAGACGCGGGTCGCAATGCGTGTGGTAGCGGTCCTGCAATTCCTCGGCCGTGATGGCACGCGCGCCTCCCGTGCACTCGGTCACGTTCTTGCCGGTCATCTCGACATGGATGCCGCCCGGATGCGTGCCTTCAGCGCGATGCACTTCAAAGAAGGTCTGCACCTCCTTCAGGATGCGGTCGAACGGCCGCGTCTTGTAGCCGGCGGCTTCGATGGTGTTGCCATGCATCGGGTCCGACGACCAGACGACACTGCGGCCTTCCTTCTGCACCGCGCGCACCAGCTTCGGCAAATGATCGGCGACCTTGTCGGAGCCAAAGCGGGCGATCAGCGTCAGCCGGCCGGGCTCGTTCTCCGGGTTGAGCAGGTCGATCAGCTCCAGCAAGCCGTCAGCGGTCAACGACGGGCCGCATTTCAGGCCGAGCGGGTTCTTGATGCCGCGGCAATATTCGACATGGGCGTGATCGGGCTGACGGGTGCGGTCGCCGATCCAGATCATGTGGCCTGAGGTAGCGTACCAGTCGCCAGAGGTCGAATCGACGCGGGTCAACGCTTCCTCATAGCCGAGCAGCAGCGCCTCGTGGCTGGTGTAGAAATCGGTCTCGCGCAGCGCATAGTTGGTTTCCGAGGTGATGCCGACGGCCTTCATGAAGTCCATCGTCTCGGTGATGCGGTTGGCAAGCGCGCCGTATTTCTCACCTTGCGGGCTGTCGGCGACGAAGCCGAGCATCCAGCGGTGCACATTCTCCAGGCTGGCGTAGCCACCCTGCGCGAACGCGCGCAGAAGGTTGAGCGTCGCCGCCGACTGGCGGTACGCCATCTCCTGGCGTGCTGGATCGGGAATGCGCGACTTGGCGTCGAACTCGATGCCGTTGATGATGTCGCCGCGATAGCTCGGCAGTGTCACCTCGCCCTTGGTCTCGTTGTCGGACGAGCGCGGCTTGGCGAACTGACCGGCGACGCGGCCGACCTTCACCACCGGCTGTGCGCCGGCGAAGGTCAATACGACCGACATCTGCAGGAAGACGCGGAAGAAGTCGCGGATGTTGTCGGCACCGTGCTCGGCAAAACTCTCGGCGCAGTCGCCGCCCTGGAGCAGGAAGGCGTCGCCGTTTGCGACAGCCGCCAGCTGCTTCTTCAGCTTGCGCGCCTCGCCGGCAAAAACCAGCGGTGGAAAGGTGGCAAGCTGGGCTTCCGTGCTCTTCAGCGCGGCAAGGTCCGGATAGGCAGGAACCTGCTTGATCGGCTTTGCTCTCCACGAATTCGGCGACCATTTCGTCATCGCTGCACCCAACACTCTTTCCGGCGAGCACCCTCGCCCGCCATTTCCGCCCCTATATGGGTTGGCGGCTCCATACACGAAGCCGATTTCCTATTCTAGACTGGAATTTCAGCACTGGCGAATGCACAAGCCGTGCAGAGTGCGTAGAGATTCAGGTCAGGCCGAGCCGAAAATGGTGGGTGCCGAGAACCGGAGCGGAGCGGACATTTGGGTCCGTGAGCACCGGAAGCGCAGGAAACCGGCATTTGCAGGCCGGCATCACCTGAATATCAATGCACCTCAGGCCGCCTTCTCCACCAGCCGTGCCAGTTGCGTCATGACCACCGCCGAGCCCGCCAGCCGCTTCTCTGGCGTTGGCCAGTCGCGGGTGAAGACGACGCTGTGGTCCGGCCGGATCTTGGCCAGTGAACCCTGCTCGCCGATGAATTTGACCAACCCGACCGGGTTGGAGAACTCGCGCTTGCGGAAATGGATGACGACGCCCTTCGGCCCGGCATCGAGTTTTTCGACATTGGCCTTGCGGCAGAGCGCCTTGATGAAGACGATCTTCAGGAGATGCTTCACCTCGTCCGGCAGCGGGCCGAACCGGTCGATCAGTTCGGCGCCGAAAGCGTCGATCTCCTCGGTGTTTTCGAGATCGCCAAGGCGGCGGTACAGCGCCAGCCGCAGTTGCAGGTCGGGCACATAGCTTTCCGGGATCATCACCGCCGTGCCGACGGCGATCTGCGGCGACCAGCCGCCATCCTGGACCTCGCCGGAATCCTTCACCTCGGCCACGGCCTCCTCCAGCATCTGCTGGTAGAGTTCGAAACCGACCTCCTTGATATGACCGGACTGTTCTTCGCCCAGAAGATTGCCGGCGCCCCTTATATCAAGATCATGGCTGGCGAGCTGGAAGCCGGCGCCCAACGTGTCGAGCGACTGCAGCACCTTCAGACGGCGCTCGGCCGTGTCAGTCAGCTTTCGGTTGGCCGGCAGCGTGAACAGCGCATAGGCGCGCACCTTTGAGCGGCCGACACGGCCGCGCAGCTGGTAGAGCTGCGACAGGCCGAACATGTCGGCGCGATGGATGATCAACGTGTTGGCCGTTGGGATGTCGAGGCCGGATTCGACAATGGTGGTCGACAGCAGCACATCGTACTGGCCGTCATAGAAGGCATTCATGATGTCGTCGAGTTCGCCCGGCGGCATCTGGCCGTGGGCCACGGCGACTTTCAGCTCAGGAACCGATTCCCTCAGGAAATCATGGATTTCCGCGAGATCACTGATGCGCGGAACGACATAGAAGGAATGCCCGCCGCGATAGCGTTCGCGCAGCAGCGTCTCGCGAATGACAAGCGGATCGAAGGGCGAGATGAAGGTGCGCACCGCCATGCGGTCGACCGGTGGCGTCGCGATCAGCGACAATTCGCGCACACCCGTCAGTGCCAGTTGCAGCGTACGCGGGATCGGCGTCGCCGACAGCGTCAGCACATGCACGTCGGTCTTGAGGTCCTTCAGCCGCTCCTTGTGCTTGACGCCAAAGTGCTGCTCCTCATCGATGATCAGCAGGCCGAGATTTTTGAACGAGATCGCGGAACCGAGCAGCGCATGGGTGCCGATGACGATATCGACCTGGCCTTCGGCGATGCCTTTCTTGGTTTCGGCCAATTCCTTGGCGCCAACCAGCCGCGAGGCCTGGCCAACCCGGATCGGCAGGCCGGAAAAGCGCTGCGAAAATGTCTTGAAATGCTGGCGCGACAACAGCGTCGTCGGCACCACCACGGCAACCTGGAACCCTTCCATGGCCGCGATGAAGGCGGCGCGCAGCGCCACTTCGGTCTTGCCGAAGCCGACATCGCCGCAGATCAGCCGATCCATTGGCTTGCCGGCGCCAAGATCGTCCCTGACCGAGTCGATCGCGCTCTGCTGATCGTCGGTCTCCTCATAGGGGAAACGGGCCGAGAACTCGTCATAAAGGCCTTCGGCCGGCACCAGCGCAGGTGCGGCGCGCATCTGCCGCTCGGCGGCAATGCGGATCAGTTGCCCGGCCATGTCGAGCAGGCGCTTCTTCAGTTTCGCCTTGCGTGACTGCCAGGCGCCGCCCCCCAGCTTGTCCAGCGTCGCCTCGGCGGAATCCGAGCCGTAGCGCGACAGAAGCTCGATGTTTTCCACCGGCAGGAACAGCCGGTCGTCGCCGGCATAGTGAATCTCAAGGCAATCATGCGGCGCACCGACCGCTTCAATGGTGCGCAGGCCAATGAAGCGACCGATGCCGTGGTCGGCATGGACAACGATATCGCCAGCCGACAGGGCCGAGGCTTCGGCAATGAAGTCGGAGGCGCGCTTCTTGCGCTTCGAACGCCGGATCAGCCGGTCGCCCAAAATATCCTGTTCGGCAACAACGACCAGTTTTTCCGTTTCGAAACCGGATTCGAGCGGCAGCACGGCCAATGCCGCCTGCCCCGGCTCGAGCCTTTCGGCTTCGGCCAGTGTTTCGACCGGCTTGAGATTGCCGAGATGATGTTCAGCCAGGATCTGGCCCAGGCGGTCGAGCGAACCCTCTGTCCAGCCGGCGATGACGACGCGGCGGCGCGCGGCGCGCTCATCGGCGATATGCCTGACGACGACATCGAAGACGTTGACGTTCGGGTCGGCGCGCTCCTCGACAAAGCTGCGGCCATGGCGGGAGCCGGCGTGGTAGACCTTTTTCGCGCCGGCATCCGGCGCATCGAAAGGCGTGAAATCGATCGCTTCACGCGGCCCGAGCGAGGCGATCAGGTTTTCCGGCGAGAGATAAAGCAGGTCGGGCGCCACCGGCTTGTAGGGCACGGCATCCTTCAATGCGGCGTCGGCCTGCTTCTTGCGCGCCTCATAGTGATCGAGGATCAGCGTGTGGCGCTCGGCCAGCGCCTCATGCGCCAGATGGTCGAAAATGACAGGCGTATCCGGCAGATAGTCGAACACCGTCTCCAGCCGATCGTAGAAGAACGGCAGCCAGTGTTCCATGCCGGCGAACCGCCTGCCCTCGCTCACCGCCGCGTAGAGCCCGTCATCGCGCTGGGGAGCGCCGAAGGCTTCGATATAGGAGCGACGGAAGCGGCTGATGGTTTCCGGCGTCAACGCCACTTCGCTCATCGCCTGCAGCGCCATCGACTTGCGCTGGCCGATGGTACGCTGGGTGGCGGCATCAAAGACGCGGATCGATTCCAGCGTATCGCCGAAGAAGTCGAGCCGAAGCGCCTCGGTCCAGCCCGGCGCGAAGAGGTCGAGAATGCCGCCACGCACCGCGAATTCGCCGATGCCGCGCACCGTCGGCACCCGCTCGAAACCGGACGTTTCCAGCCGCGACACCAGCGCGTTCATGTCGATCTGGTTGCCGGGCCTGGCATGAAACGTCTGCGTTTCGACCAAATCGGCCGGCGGAATGCGCTGCAGCAGCGCATTGGCGGTGGTGAGGATGACGGCGCGGTGCGGCTTCTTCGCCAATGCGATCATCGCGGTCAGCGCATCGAGGCGCTTGGCGGCCGCATCCGAACCGGGCGAGACGCGGTCATAGGGTAGGCAATCCCAGGCCGGCAGTTCCAGCACCGGCAGGCCGGGGGCAGCAAAGGACAGCGCCTCGATGATGGCCGGCAATCGTTGGCCATCACGCGCCACGAACAGCACCGGCTTGTCGGGAGCGATCTCGAGTGCCGCCTGCACCAGCGCGAAGGCTTCATAGCCGTCGGCGACACCGTCGACGATGAACTGGCCGGCACGGCCTTTCGGCAGGCCAATGGTGGGAATGAGGCTCATCAAATCACGGTCTTGGTTTTCGTTCAGAATGTCATGGTCCGGCGGGACGCCAGGATCTTTTGCAGGACGGCACAATCGATATCAGAAGGCGCCGGGCGTTCGCCCGTGACCAGCGGCAGAAATTCGGTGTCGGTGATGTCGAGGAGCCTCTCATATTGGTCGATTTCCTCGTCGGTCAAGGCAGCAATCTCGGCGTCGGCGAAGGTGCCGAGGATGAGGTCCATCTCGCGCATGCCGCGATGCCAGGAGCGGAACAAGAGCTTGCGGCGCCTGATATCCAGCCCCTCGCTTGATCGTTTCGTTCCGGTCATTGTGCCGCATCCTCACTTGCTGCGGCGCATATAGCGTGGATAGAGGGTGCTGTCAGCCTTGCGCTGAGGCCGTCGCGACATAAGCTGACATCATGCGCCCTTCCATCCTCGATCCACTGTTTGTCCCGATCACTTCGCTTGCCGGCATTGGGCCGAAGGTCGGCGCGCTGATCGAGAAGGTGGTCGTAGCCGATCTCGGTGATCGCGCCGCGCGCGCGGGCGATCTTCTGTTCGTGCTGCCGCACACCGTCATCGACCGCCGCAGCCGGCCAGGCATTGCAGGTTCCGCGGAAGGCCAGATCGTCACGCTCGATGTGCGCATCGACCGCCGCCAGCCGCCGCCGCGCGGCAACAGATCGGTGCCCTACAGGGTCTATGCCCATGACGATACGGGTGAAATCGGCCTGACCTTTTTCCATGCGCATGCCGCCTATCTCGAAAAGGCAATGCCCGTGGGCGAGCATGTCGTGGTCTCGGGCCGCATGGAATGGTTCAACGGCCGCCCGACCATGGTCCACCCCGACCATATCGCGCTGGCCAGCGATGCCGAAAACCTGCCGCTGGTCGAACCGGTCTATCCGCTCACCGCAGGCCTCTCAGGCAAGGTGCTGCGCCGAGCTATAGGCCAGGCACTGGCGCGCTTGCCTGAACTGCCCGAATGGCAGGACGGCGCCTTCATGCGCCGCCAGACTTTTCCCACCTTTGCCGACGCGCTCACCCGCATCCACAATCCGGCGGACCCGATCGATGTTTCGATCGACGGCGCGGCATGGCGGCGTCTTGCCTATGACGAGTTGCTGGCCGGCCAGGTCTCGCTGGCGCTGGTGCGGGCAAAGGTCCACCGTCTGTCCGGCCGTCCGCTGGTCGGCGACGGCCGCCTCGTCGAGAAACTGCGCGCCGCCCTTCCCTATTCGCTGACATCGAGCCAAGAATTCGCGCTGGCCGAAATCAATGCCGACCTCGCCGACCCCGAACGCATGCTGCGGCTGTTGCAGGGCGATGTCGGCTCCGGCAAGACGGTGGTCGCGCTGCTTGCCATGGCGCGCGCCGTCGAAGCCGGCGGCCAGGCGGCGTTGATGGCGCCGACCGAAATCCTGGCGCGCCAGCACCTGGCGACGATCACACCGCTTGCCGCCAAGGTTGGGTTGCAGATCGCCATCCTGACCGGCCGGGAAAAAGGCCGCGAGCGCACCGAAACTCTCGCCGGCCTGGCCAGCGGCGAGATCGACATCGTCGTCGGCACCCACGCGCTGTTTCAGGAGACGGTGACCTTTCGCGACCTCGTCTTCGCCGTCATCGACGAGCAGCATCGCTTCGGCGTTCACCAGCGGCTGGCCATCACCGCCAAGGGTGATGCGCCCGACATGCTGGTGATGACCGCCACGCCGATCCCGCGCACGTTGGTGCTGACCGCCTTTGGCGACATGGACGTGTCGAAACTGACGGAGAAGCCGGCCGGCCGCCAGCCGATCCGCACCGTCACCTTGCCGCTGGAACGGCTCGACGAGTTGGTCGCCCGTATGGAGGATGCCGTCGCCGGCGGCCAGAAGATCTACTGGATCTGTCCGCTGGTTGAGGAGTCCGAAGAGATCAAGCTGATGTCGGCCGAGGATCGCTTTGCTTCGCTGAAGCCGCTGTTCGGCGACCGCATCGGCCTTGTCCATGGCCGCATGAAGGGTGCCGAGAAGGACGAGGCGATGCGCGCCTTCAAAGAGGGCGAGACCCGCATCCTGATCGCCACAACGGTCATCGAGGTCGGCGTCGACGTGCCGGACGCCACCGTCATGGTCATCGAACATGCCGAGCGTTTTGGCATGGCGCAACTGCACCAGTTGCGCGGCCGGGTCGGACGCGGCGATAAACCTTCATCCTGTGTGCTGCTCTACAAGGATCCGCTCGGCGAGACGGCAAAACGCCGGCTTTCTGTCATGCGCGAAACCGAGGACGGTTTTTTGATTGCCGAGGAAGACCTCAAACTGCGCGGCGAAGGCGAGCTTTTGGGCACTCGCCAGTCCGGTACGCCGGGGTTCCAGGTGGCGCGCATCGAGGCGCATGCCGATCTGCTGGAGGCCGCCCGCGATGACGCTAGGCTGATCCTGTCGCGCGACCCGGAACTGCAATCCGATCGTGGCGAGGCGCTGCGCCTGCTGCTCTATTTGTTCGGCCGCGACGAGGCCGTGCGGCTCTTGCGCGCCGGATGAGGCCCTAGCGGCGGATTGGCGACCGTTCCGTTGATCGGCTCGCCATTCAGCGTCACCATCTTGCTTTTCACCTCGGGCGCCACCAGCCCGGCCGACACGATCAGCTTGGCGCCCTCTTCGATCGTCATGTCGAGCAGCACAATGTCGGATTTCAGCACATACATCAGGAAGCCGGTCGTCGGGTTTGGCGTGCAAGGCATGAACACGGCGATCAGCGGATCGCCTTCCTGGTCGAGCTTCTGGTTTATCTCGGTTTCCTTCTCGCTGGCGACGAACACCAGCGACCAAACGCCCTTGCGCGGATATTCGACCAGTCCGACCTGGCGGAACATGTCGCCCTTGTTCGACAGCACGGTCTCGAAAATCTGCTTCAGTGAACCATAGATGCCGCGCACCAGCGGCATCCGGCCAAGCAGGCGATCGCCGAAACCGACAATGGCGCGGCCGACGATGTTGGCGGTGAGAAAACCGATCAGCGTGATCAGGATCAGCGCGACGATCAGCCCGAACCCCGGAACCGGAAACGGCAAATAGGTGTCGGGACTGTAACGTGCTGGAATGTATGGCTTTACCCAGGAATCGACCCAGCCGATGAACGACCAGGCGATATAGGCGGTGATCGCCAGCGGCGCGCAGACGATGAAGCCTGTGAGGAAATAGTTCCTCAGCCGGGTCATGCCGGAGGTCTTCGGAGCATCGGACATGGTTCACCGGGGGCGCGGGTTGCAGCGCAACATAGTGAACTGGAAGGAGGTTTGAAACTGCGAAGTTTTTAAAAGGTGCGTGTTTGACCCGCCTACTCCACCGTCACCGACTTCGCCAGATTGCGCGGCTGGTCGACGTCGGTGCCCATGAACACGGCGGCGAAGTAGGCCAGCATCTGGATCGGCAGCGCATAGATGATCGGCGAGATGATCTCCGGCACATCCGGCAGGATGATCGTCTCCATCGTCTTCACGCTCACCTGTGCCGCGCCTTTGCTGTCGGTGATCAGGATGATCTTGCCGCCGCGCGCCGCCACTTCCTGCATGTTGGACACGGTTTTCTCGAAAATGCGGTCATGCGGCGCAATCACGATGACCGGCATGTTCTCGTCGATCAGCGCGATAGGCCCGTGCTTCAATTCGCCCGCCGCATAGCCTTCGGCATGGATGTAGGAGATTTCCTTGAGTTTGAGCGCGCCTTCCATGGCGAGCGGGAAATTGGTGTCGCGGCCGAGATAGAGCACGTCCTTGTAGCGCGAGAGTTCGCGCGCGATCCGCTCGATCTGCTCTTCAAGCTTGAGCACCTGGTTGGCATAGCGCGGCGCTTCCGAAAGCGCGCGCACCAGGGTCTTTTCCTGGTCCTTGGAAACAGTGCCGCGCGCCACGCCGGCGCGCACGGCCAGAGACGCCAAAACCGAGAGCTGGCAGGTAAAGGCCTTGGTCGAGGCGACGCCGATCTCCGGCCCGGCCAGTGTCGGCAGCACGACGTCGGATTCGCGCGCCATCGTCGATTCGCGCACATTGACGATGGCGCCGATCTTCATGCCGGCCTTGCGGCAGTAGCGCAGCGAGGCCAGCGTGTCGGCGGTCTCACCCGATTGCGAGATGAAGAAAGCGGCATCATTGGCCGAAAGCGGCATTTCGCGATAGCGGAACTCCGAGGCGACATCGATATCGACCGGTAGCCGCGCATAGCGCTCGAACCAGTATTTGCCGATCAGGCCGGCGAGATAAGCGGTGCCGCAAGCCGAGATTGCCAGCCGGCCGATCTTGGCAAAGTCGAATGGCAGGTCGAGCGGCTTCGAGACGCCGGAGACGAAATCGACGTAATGGGCCAGCGTGTGCGAGATCACTTCAGGCTGTTCATGGATTTCCTTCTCCATGAAATGGCGACGGTTGCCCTTGTCGACCATGAAGCTGGTCGAGAGCGACTGCTGGCGCCTGCGCTCGACCTTTTTGCCATCGATGTCGAAGATGGTGACACCCTTGCGGCGCACCACCGCCCAGTCGCCGTCTTCGAGATAGGTGATCGAATTGGTGAACGGCGCCAGCGCGATGGCGTCCGAGCCCAGAAACATCTCGCCGTCGCCATGGCCGACAGCCAAAGGCGGGCCGTTGCGGGCGCCGACGATCAGGTCCTCGTCGCCCTGGAACATGATGGCCAGCGCAAAGGCGCCTTCCAGCCGCTTCAGTGCCTGGTGCGCGGCTTCGACCGGCTCCAGCCCCTTGGCCAGTTCCCGCGCCACCAGATGAGCGACGACCTCGGTATCGGTCTGCGACGAGAAGGAATAGCCGTCGCGGATCAGTTCGTCGCGCAGTTCGGCGAAATTCTCGATGATGCCGTTATGGACGATGGCGACGCCATTGGAAAAATGCGGATGCGCGTTGGTCTCGTTGGGCACGCCATGCGTCGCCCAGCGGGTGTGGCCGATGCCGATCGTGCCGTCGAGCGGCTCGTCCTTGAGGCGGCGTTCGAGATTGACCAGCTTGCCTTCAGCACGGCGGCGGCCGAGCTGCCCCTTCTCGATGGTGGCGACGCCGGCCGAGTCATAGCCGCGATATTCCAATCGCTTCAGCGCATCGACGATAAGCGGCGCAACCTGCGAATGGCCGACAATTCCAACGATACCGCACATGCAGACAGTCCCCGATTCCCCATGCAAAACCAGCGCTTATTTAGGGATGGCCGGCCCGCCGCGAAAATCACATTGCATTTCGTCCGTTGTAATGGACGCTTCTGAACGCATGCATCATGACAGACCGCTCTTGCAATCCGGTTACTGCAATTGTTCGGTTTTCGGCGATCCTGTTCTCGTTCCGGCAATATTTGGCTAAGCTTCGAGCATGAATGAAACCACACCACCAACCGTCACACTCTGGCGTCCGGTCGGGCCTGAAGAGCTGAAACTGATCGAGGCATCGGCAATGCGCGAATTCCCGCCGCGCCTGCCCGAACAGCCGATCTTCTATCCGGTTCTCTCCGAAGCCTATGCGACGCAGATCGCCCGCGACTGGAACGTACCGGCCAGCGGCGCGGGCTTCGTCACCCGGTTCGATGTGCTGAAAAGCTTTCTCAACCGCTACAGGGTCGAGCATGCCGGCAGCAAGGCGCATTTGGAATACTGGATACCCGCCGAAGACCTCAATGATTTCAACAAGGCAATCGTCGGCAAGATCGAGGTGACCGCCACTTTCGGTCGGGATACGGCGGCCGGCTGACCGTTAGTGGTCTGCCCCAGCCGCCTTTTTCTTCGCCGCCGCGGCCGACGCAAACCGCTCGCGCAATTCCTTGCCCTTGCCGGGGATCGTCTTCTGGCGAGCGCGGCCAAAGGCCAGCGCATCGTCGGGCACGCTTTCGGTGATGACGCTGCCGGACGCGATGTAACCGCCCTTGCCGATCGAAACCGGCGCCACCAGCGAGGAGTTCGAACCGACAAAGGCGCCCTCGCCGATGTCGGTGAAGAATTTCGAATAGCCGTCATAGTTGCAGGTGATGGTGCCGGCGCCGATATTGGCGCCTGCGCCAACGCGGGCATCGCCGATATAGGTCAAATGGTTGACCTTGGCGCCCTCCTCGATGACGGCCTGCTTGACCTCGCAGAAATTACCGACCTTGGCTTTCTGCTTGAGGTCGGCGCCCGGGCGAAGCCGCGCGAACGGACCGACATCGCAATTGGACGCAATGGTTGCGCCTTCGATATGGCTGAAGGCGTGAATCTTGGCGCCTGTCGCGATCTTCACGCCCGGACCAAACCAGACATTCGGCTCGACGATCGTGTCGGCGCCAATTTCGGTATCGTGCGAGAAATAAACGGTTTCCGGCGCAATCAATGTCACGCCCGACAACATTGCCTCCTGCCGGCGCCGTGCCTGCCAGATGGCCTCGGCCTGCGCGAGTTCGGCGCGGTTGTTGATGCCGAGCGCACTTTCGAAACTGGCTTCGGTGGCAACGACGTCGAGCCCCCGGGCGCTGGCGATCTCGACAATGTCAGTCAGATAATACTCGCCCTTGGCATTCTTGTTGCCCACAGCGTCGAGCAGCTTCAGCGCCTGCGCCCCGGCCACCGCCATCATGCCGGCATTGCAGAAGCCGATCTTTCTCTCCTCAGCACTGCAGTCCTTCTCCTCGCGGATGGCAATCAGCTTGCCATCCTTTTCGATCAGCCGGCCATAGCCGGTCGGATTGGGCGGGCGGAAGCCGATCACAACGACAGCCGCACCTTCCGCCAACCTCAACCGCGCCACCGTCAGGGCATCCGCATCGATCAGCGGCGTGTCGCCGAACATCACGAGGACGTCGTCATAACTCTTTGATATCGCTTCGCGAGCAGCAAGAACCGCATGCGCTGTACCAAGCCGGTTTTCCTGTACGAAGGTCTCGGCCTTCGGCGCAAACTTCGCCGCCGCCTTGCGCATCTCATCGGCGCCATGGCCAATCACCAGCGCCTGGCCGCTGGCGCCGGCGGCTTCGGCTGCCAGCACCACATGAGCGACCATCGGCAGCCCGGCGATCTGGTGCAGCACCTTCGGCAGCGCGCTCTTCATGCGCGTGCCTTCACCGGCGGCGAGGATAACGGACAGGCAGGATCTCTGGCTCATGGGAGGCAACCGTATTAAGGGGTTGGGAATCAAATCATGCTAGCAGCGGCGCCATGCTGCACCAATGCGGTTAAATTCCGATGCGATTGAGTGCAGGGGCTAAAGCACGACGCCATCTTGTCGATTTATTCAAAATAAATGTTTGGTCGGCATTGTTACAAAAAATTTCCGCATCGTAAAAGGTAGATGCATGGAGGTTTTATCTAAATTAGTTGTTGCCGCCTTCGGCCTGTTAGCCTGCATCTTTGTTGGCGCAGTCGTAGGCTTGGGCCTATCATTCATTTCAGTGTCAAACTCAAATGTTTCAGGTTTCTTGGAACACGCCTTCATATTGGTTCCCGTATGCGCTTTAGCCGGCGCGGTCGCTTGCTTTTTTATATTGAATTCCGTGACAAGGCGGGGATCGTCCAGCAATTACAATGACGGCGACCAATAGCTCTACCCCAGCCGTCCCAGCACCGGAAAATTCTCCAGCAGCCAGTAAGACACCGTCTGCACACCACCGGTCAGGAAAAACACGCCGGCGACAACCAGCAGCGCGCCGATGGCCTTTTCGACGCGGCCGAGATGGACGCGGAATTTGCCGAGGAAGCGCATGAAGGCGCCTGAGAACAAAGCGGCGATCAGGAACGGAATGCCGAGGCCGAGCGAATAGGCGGCGAGCAGCAGCGCGCCCTCGCCCACCGTTTCACGGCCGCCGGCCAGCGTCAGGATCGGCCCCAGCACCGGGCCGATGCACGGCGTCCAGCCGAAGGCGAAGGCGAGGCCCATGACATAGGCGGCGACGGCGCTGGCCGGCTTGCCCTGCGACTGAAAGCGCGCCTCGCGCGACAGCAGCGGAATGCGCAATATGCCGAGGAAATTCAGGCCCATCAGGATGATCAGCACGCCGGCGCCCATCGCCAGCGGTTCCTGCCAGACGCGCAGCAGCCGGCCGATGGTCGAGGCGCCGGCGCCGAGCGCCACGAACACTGTGGAGAAGCCGAGCACGAAGGCGATAGAAGAGTAAAGCAGCGCACCGCGTGCGCCCTGCCTTGCCGTTGCACCCGCATTGCCGCGAAAATCGTCGACCGACACGCCAGCCATATAGCAGAGATAGGGCGGCACCAGCGGCAGCACGCATGGCGACAGGAACGAGATGGCGCCCGCTCCGACCGCGCTGACATAGCCGATGTCCAATGCCATTCCAAAGCTCCGACTGTTTGGCGACGATATAGCGGCGCTCTGGCCTGTGCGCCAAT
Source organism: Mesorhizobium loti CJ3sym (assembly GCF_000472785.1). GTDB lineage: Bacteria > Pseudomonadota > Alphaproteobacteria > Rhizobiales > Rhizobiaceae > Mesorhizobium > Mesorhizobium loti_E. The sequence goes on along the minus strand of NZ_AXAL01000007.1, from coordinate 89,144 downwards.
CACCAATGTGTGGCAACCAGTCGCTGTCCGGCAATCGAACTGGCCGGGAATCCCGCTGCGCCACCATCCAAGTACGACCGGAACAGGAGAATTGTTACCGGCCTGCCGGCGATCGATTCCCAATCCTCTCGGGAAGATACCGCGACCGCCAGGCGTTGACACAACGAGACCGCGATTTCCCGCGCGTCTCCAAGTATCAGCCAGGGAGATTTCCATGAAGACCATAACCGTAGGGCTGGCCGCGCTTTTGCTCAGCACCGCCGCCTCCTTCGCCGCCGAGGCGTGGAAGGAAGCCGAGGTCAATGGCACCAAGATCTACACCGACGCCAACGGCATGACGCTTTACACCTATGATAAGGACGAGAAGGGCAAGACCAACTGCTACGACAAATGCGCCACCAACTGGCCGCCGCTGAAGGCCGAGGCCGGCGCCAAGGCCGACGACGAATGGAGCGTTGTCGACCGCACCGACGGCACCAAGATGTGGGCTTATGACGGCAAGCCGGTCTACACCTTCATCAAGGACAAGAAGGCTGGCGACGTGACCGGCGACGGTGTCGCCGACGTCTGGCACATCGTCAAGGCCGACTGAGCCTGGAAGCCTATTCCCGCTTACTAGGTGGGATATCAACTGGTCGCCGGGCACCCTCCGTGCAGCCGGCGGCCGGTTTTTTGAGAGAGGGTGATATCTGGTCGCTGTCCTGTGTGTGGTGGAACGCATCGACTCGCCGAACATGAAACGGGCTGTTTCCGCCGGCTCCGTGCCATCCTCCTCAAAGCCAAAATTCTGTGATTTTCTACATACACTCTAAGAGTGTATTGCTGCGGAGTGCCCCGCAATTTGGGCGCTTCCCCTTGACCGGATGCGAAAGCGCGGCCATGTGAGCGACATACAGAACCGAGATTTCGTCGCGCGCAGCGGAATTCTTCTGCCGCATCACAGCTGATAATGAGACCTCATGGACGTCGTCGTCGTCGAATCGCCGGCCAAGGCGAAGACAATCAATAAGTATCTCGGCAAGAACTATAAGGTTCTGGCCTCGTTCGGCCACGTCCGCGATTTGCCGGCCAAGGATGGCTCCGTGCGTCCTGACGAGGACTTCGCCATGTCCTGGGCGGTCGACACTGCCTCGGGCAAGCGCCTCTCCGACATCGCCAACGCGGTCAAGGATGCCGACGGCCTGATCCTCGCCACCGATCCGGATCGCGAGGGCGAAGCGATTTCCTGGCATGTGCTGGAAGTGCTGAAGCAGAAGCGCGTGCTGAAGGACAAGCCGGTCAGCCGTGTCGTTTTCAACGCCATCACCAAGTCGTCTGTGCTGGAGGCGATGGCCAATCCGCGCCAGATCGATGCGCCGCTGGTCGATGCCTATCTCGCCCGCCGCGCGCTCGACTATCTCGTCGGCTTTACGCTGTCGCCGGTGCTGTGGCGCAAGCTGCCGGGCGCCCGCTCCGCCGGCCGCGTCCAGTCGGTGGCGCTTCGCCTCGTCTGCGACCGCGAATCCGAAATCGAACGCTTCATCCGCGAGGAATATTGGCAGATATCAGCTCTGCTCGGCACCCCGCGCAACGACACTTTCGAGGCACGGCTGACTGCGTTCGAGCGCAAGAAGCTGCAAAAGCTCGACATTGCCAACAAGGCCCAGGCCGACGACATCAAGACGATGCTCGAAGGCGCCACCTTCAAGGCGCTGTCCGTCGAAGCCAAGCCGACCAGGCGCAATCCCGGTCCGCCCTTCACCACCTCGACGCTGCAGCAGGCCGCCTCGTCGGGGCTGGGCTTCTCCGCCACGCGGACCATGCAGGTGGCGCAGCGGCTCTATGAAGGTATGGAGATCGGCGGCGAGACCACCGGCCTGATCACCTATATGCGAACCGACGGCGTGCAGATGGCGCCCGAGGCGATCGACGCAGCCCGCGACGCCATCGCCAAGGAGTTCGGCCCGAAATATCTGCCGGAAAAGCCACGCCAATACACCGCCAAGGCCAAGAACGCCCAGGAAGCGCACGAAGCGATCCGACCGACGGATTTCATGCGCAGTCCGGCATCGGTCCGGCAATATCTCGATTCCGACCAGATGCGGCTCTATGAGTTGATCTGGAAACGCGCCATCGCCAGCCAGATGCAATCGGCCGAGATCGAGCGTACCACCGTCGAGATCGAAGCCGTAAACGGCGCCCGCACCGCGGAACTGCGTGCGGTGGGTTCAGTCGTTCGCTTCGACGGCTTCATCGCCGCCTACACCGACCAGAAGGACGACGACGCGGAAGACGAGGAAAACCGTCGTTTGCCCGAAATCCGCGCCGGCGAGCGGCTTGCCCGCAACGCAATCAACGCCACCCAGCACACCACCGAGCCGCCGCCGCGCTATTCCGAGGCGTCGCTGATCAAGAAGCTGGAAGAGCTCGGTATCGGCCGCCCGTCGACCTACACCGCGATCCTGAAGACGCTGGAAGACCGCGACTACGTCACCATCGACAAGCGCCGACTGGTGCCGCAGGCCAAGGGCCGCCTGTTGTCCGCCTTCCTGGAAAGCTTCTTCGAGCGCTATGTCGAATATGACTTCACCGCCTCGCTCGAGGAAAAGCTCGACGAGATTTCCGACGGCAAGCTCGCCTGGAAGGACGTGCTGCGCGACTTCTGGAAGGATTTTTCCGGCGCTGTCGCCGACATCAAGGAACTGCGCGTCACCGACGTCCTCGATGCGCTGAATGAAGAACTCGCGCCTCTGGTGTTCCCGACGCGTGAGGATGGCTCCAATCCACGCATCTGCCCGAAATGCGGCTCGGGCAATCTGTCGCTGAAGCTCGGCAAGTTCGGCGCCTTTGTCGGCTGCTCGAACTATCCCGAATGCTCGTTTACCCGCCAGCTCGGCGACGCCGCCAACCCGAATGGCGAGAATGGCGGCGGCGACGACGGCACCAAGGTGCTTGGCAAGGATCCTTACACGGCAGAGGAAATCACGCTGCGCTCGGGCCGCTTCGGCCCCTATCTACAGCGCGGCGACGGCAAGGAAGCCAAGCGCTCCAGCCTGCCCAAGGGCTGGACACCCGAGTCGATCGACCATGAGAAGGCGCTGGCCCTGCTGGCGCTGCCGCGCGATATCGGCAAGCATCCAGAAACTTCCAAGATGATCTCGGCAGGGCTCGGCCGTTACGGCCCGTTCGTGCTGCATGATGGCACCTACGCCAATCTTGAAAGCATCGAGGATGTGTTCTCCATCGGCCTCAACCGCGCCGTCACGGTGATTGCCGAGAAGCAGTCGAAGGGCAAGGGCGGCCGTAATGGCGGCACTGCCGCTGCGCTCAAGGAGCTTGGCGACCATCCCGATGGCGGCGGCAAGATCGTCGTGCGCGACGGCAAATACGGGCCTTACGTCAATTTCGGCAAGGTCAACGCCACGCTGCCGAAAGGCAAGGATCCGCAGTCGGTGACGATCGAGGATGCGCTGGCGCTGATTGCCGAGAAGGAAGCCAAGGGCGGCGGTGGCAAGAAGCCGTTCCGCAAGGCAGCGGCGGCCAAGGCGCCGGCAGCCAAGAAGGCAGCCGCAAAAAAACCGGCTTCAAAGAAGCCGGCAGCGAAGAAAAAAGGGTAGGACAGAGTGGCGCGCAGGATCACCGGACGAAGCCACGGCGATCCACGCACCGCCGACACGAGAGCCAAGGTCAAGGATGACTATAAGCCCTCGCGTGACGAAATCCTGCGCTACATCGCCGAAAATCCCGACCGTGCCGGAAAGCGCGACATCGCCAAGGCGTTCGCACTGCGCGGCGACGACCGCATCTGGCTGAAGGATCTCCTGCGCGACCTGCAGGACGAGGGCGTGCTCACCAAGGAGCGCAAGCGGCTGGCCCGCGTCGGCGCCCTGCCCCACGTCGCCGTGCTCGACATTTTTGGCCGCGACGGCGATGGCATCTTGCTGGCGCATCCCGCCGAGGCCGTCGGCCCCGGCGAACCGCCCGTGGTCTCGATCCGCGTATCGCGCAGCGGCAACAGCCCGGCGCCGGGCATTGGCGACCGCGTGCTGGCCAAGACCTTCCCGACCGATGAGCCGACCGGCCCCGCCTATACCGGCCGGGTGATGAAGATTTTCGAGAAGCGGACCGATGCCGTGCTCGGCGTCTTCCGCATCCTCCAGGACGGCACATTCCGCATCGAGCCGGTGGAACGGCGCCAGCCCGAGCTGATCGTCGACAAGGAATTCCAGAACGGCGCCAAAAATGGCGATCTGGTCGAAGTCGAGCCCGCGCGCGCCTCCCGCTTTGGGTTGCCGAGAGCCAAGGTGCTCAACGTGCTGGGTTCGCTGACCAGCGAAAAGGCGGTCTCGATGATCGCCATCCACGCCCACGACATTCCGCACATCTTCCCGGCCGACGTCATCGCCGAATCCGAAGCCGTCAAGCCAGCGACGATGGATCATCGCGAAGACTGGCGCGACCTGCCGCTGGTCACCATCGATCCGGCCGACGCCAAGGATCATGACGACGCCGTCTTCGCCACGCCCGACCTCGACGAAAAGAACCCGGGCGGCGTGATCGCCACCGTCGCGATCGCCGATGTCGCGGCCTATGTCCGCTATGGCACGGCACTGGACCGCGAAGCGCTGAAGCGCGGCAATTCGGTCTATTTCCCGGACCGCGTCGTGCCGATGCTGCCCGAGCGCATCTCCAACGATCTCTGCTCGCTGCGCGAAGGCCAGGATCGCCCGGCGCTGGCGGTGCGCATGACCTTCTCCGCCGATGGCCGCAAGATCAGGCACTCCTTCCACCGCGTGATGATGAAATCCGCGGCGAAGCTTGCTTACCCGCAGGCACAGGCGGCGATCGACGGAATGCCTGACGACAAGACCGGCCCGATCCTCGACACGGTGCTGAAGCCGCTCTGGGATGCCTATGCGATCCTGAAACGTGGTCGCGACGGTCGCCAGCCGCTCGAACTCGACCTGCCGGAGCGCAAGATCCTGCTCAAGCCGGATGGCACGGTCGACCGCGTCATCGTGCCGGAGCGGCTCGATGCCCACAAGCTGATCGAAGAATTCATGATCCAGGCCAATGTCGCCGCCGCCGAGACGCTGGAGACGAAGAAGCAGGCGCTGGTCTACCGCGTTCACGACGCGCCGTCGCTCGCCAAGCAGGAATCGCTGCGCGAGTTCCTGCAGACGCTTGGCCTGTCGCTGGCGCGCGGCGCGCAGATGCGGCCCGCTCAGTTCAACGGCATCCTGGAACGCGTGCGTGGCGCCGACAATGAGGCGCTGGTCAACGAGGTGGTGCTGCGTTCGCAGAGCCAGGCTGAATACTCGCCGAAGAACATCGGCCATTTCGGCCTCAACCTGAAGCGCTACGCGCATTTCACCTCGCCGATCCGCCGCTACGCCGACCTGATCGTGCATCGCGGGCTTATCGCCGCACTCGGCCTCGGTCCGGGCGGTCTGACGCAGGATGAGGAGGCACGGCTCGAAGACGTTGCAGTGCTGATCTCCGGCACGGAGCGGCGCGCCATGGCGGCCGAGCGCGACACGGTCGACCGGCTGATCGCCGCCTATCTCGCCGAGCGCGTCGACGACCGGTTCGACGCCCGCATTTCCGGCGTCACCAAATCAGGACTTTTTGTCCAATTGCCGCAGTTTGGCGCAGATGGCTTCATCCCGGTGTCAACTCTGGGCGGCGATTACTATATATACGACGAAACGGCTCGCTCCCTGTTCGGAGAACGCACGGGCAAAGGCTACCAGCTCGCGGACCGCGTCGAGGTTCGGCTCATCGAGGTGGCACCAATGGCCGGCGCGATGCGCTTCGAGATGTTGACCGACCCGAAGCCCCTGCCAGGCTCCAGCAAGTCGTTTCACAAGGCCAAGGGCCGCGCCCGTGCGTCGCAATCGCGACCGGGTTCGCGCGGCAGGAGACGGTGATGCCAAAAGAATTAGGGATACAAGAACAGGTTTTCGGCGGCGAACATCAGACGGGCCGGGTTGCCCGCCCCCTGTGGACGGCGATGAAACGCGGCCTTTTGGGCCGCTGCCCGAACTGCGGCGAAGGCAAGCTGTTTCGCGGCTTCACCAAGACCGTCGAGACCTGCAGCGTCTGCGGCGAGGAAATCCACCACCATCGCGCCGACGACCTGCCGGCCTATCTGGTCATCGTCATCGTCGGCCACATCGTCCTTGGCGCCTTTATGGGCGTGGAGGCGACATCCGACCTGTCCACCTTGCAGCACATCCTCATCTGGGTGCCGCTGACCATCGTTTTGTCGATTGCGCTGCTGCAGCCTGTCAAAGGCGCCGTCATCGGACTGCAATGGGCCTTCTATATGCACGGCTTCGGTGGCGAAAAGGATGGGACCGAGTCCCACCACGGCGCCTGAAGCGCCGCTGGCGCAACATACCGACCGTGGAAGGCCACTTTCGTTTGCAAGAAGTTTCCGCTAGGTCCAGCGCATGGAAGCAATGACCAAGGCGGCCGTCGACAAGCTCGACAAGGGTCTTGCCGCACATAGCGGCCGGCCTCTGCGTCCGCGCGACGCCGCGACGCTGATTCTGCTCGACCGCAAGGGCGATGACGTGCTGGTGCTCATGGGGCGCCGTCACGCCGGCCACGCTTTCATGCCTGGAAAATTCGTGTTTCCTGGCGGCCGCACCGATCCGGCCGACAGCCGCATCGCGACAGCCACCGCATTGCATCGCGATGAGGAAGCGAAGCTGCTTGCGGGTCCCGGCCGCACAAGTGCTGCGCGAGCCCGGGCTGTCGCGCTGTCCGCAATCCGCGAAACCTATGAGGAAGCCGGGCTGCTGATCGGTCAGAAAGCCGCCTTTGCGACCGACAAGCGAGATTGGCAAGGTTTTGTCGAACACGGCGTAAGACCTTCACTCGAAACGCTGCGTTTCATCGCGCGCGCCATCACGCCGCCCAACCGGGTGCGCCGCTTCGACACCCGCTTCTTCAGCGCCTGGCGCAGCGATGTCGCCGTCGAACTGCCTGATGGCGGCCCGACCAACGAGCTCGAGGAACTGGTCTGGTTGCCGCTTGCCAAGGCCAGGGAAGCCGACATACCCGACATCACCCGAATGATCCTGGACGAGCTGGAAAAGCGCCTCGCCCATGATCCACTGCTGCGTCCGGGCGGTCCCGTGCCCTTCTACCGGCTTGTCCGCAACCGCTTCACCCGCGAACTTCTGTAGAGCAATTCCAGGAAAAGTGTGACGCGGTTTTCCACCCGGAATTGCGTAAGATCAAACAGATAGAGTATTCAGCATCCCATGACGGTCGATACCCAACCACAGGGCGACGAACGCGTACACTGGCTGCCGATGGTGGCGGCGATCTCGTCGATCAGCGTCGTCGGCATCGCCATTGGCCTCGGCATGCCGCTGCTCAGCGTCATCCTGGAAACACGCGGCCATTCGGCCTCGATGATCGGCCTCAACACGGCCGTCGCCGGCCTGGCCTCGATCGCCGGTGCGCCGCTCGCCACGCCGCTCGCCATGCGCTTCGGCGTCGCCTGGACCATGGTCGCCATGATTGCCGCCGGCGCGCTGGCCTTTGTCGGCTTCCATTTCGCGCCCGATTTCTGGATGTGGTTTCCACTCCGCATCGTGCTGCACATCGCGCTGACGGTGCTGTTCATCCTGTCTGAATTCTGGATCAGCACGTCGGCGCCGCCGCAGCGCCGCGGCCTTGTCCTCGGCATCTACGCCACTGTCTTGTCGCTCGGTTTTGCAGCGGGACCGTGGATCTTCGCCCATCTCGGCAGTTCCGGCTTCAGGCCGTTCGGCGTCATCATAGGATTGGTGACGCTGGCCGCGATACCGGTGCTGGCCGCGCGCAACGAAAGCCCGACCATCGTGGCCGATGGCGAAACCAGCAATTTCCTGCGCTACATCTGGCTGGTGCCATCGGCTACCGCGGCCGTGCTGGTGTTCGGCGCGGTCGAAACCGGCGGGTTCGCGCTATTTCCCATCTACGGCAACCGCATCGGCTATTCGGAGGCCGACGCGGCATTGCTGCTGACCATGATCGGTCTCGGCAACGTGCTGTTGCAGATCCCGATCGGCATGATCAGCGACCGCGTCAGCGACCGCCGCTATCTTTTGCTCGCTTGCGCTACCGTCGGCCTTGCCGGCACGATCTTCATGCCCTTCTTCGCATCGAACTGGCACTTGATGGCCGCCCTCCTGTTCGTCTGGGGCGGCGTGGTCGCTGCCATGTACACGATCGGCCTTGCGCATCTCGGGTCGCAGCTTTCCGGCCATGAACTGGCATCCGCCAACGCCGCCTTCGTGCTCTGCTACGGCGTCGGCATGGTGCTCGGTCCGCAGGCGATCGGCATCGGCATGGATGCGTTCGGGCCGTCCGGTTTCGGCTGGTCGCTCGGCCTGTTCTTCGCCGCCTATATGGCGCTGGTCGGCGTCAGGCTCGTCCGCAAGATTCTGCTTTGACCTTTCGACATAGCGACCGCTGCTGACAGAACCGTGTCAGCAGCGCTGGGTTAGAAGAGTGTCCCAAAAACATCGGAAGTTGAGGACACTCCCATGATCGACAGCGGTTTTGAAACCACATCCCTGCGAATGACGCTCCTGCTGCTAGTGACCTTCCAGGCCCCGGCTGCCGATGTCGACCGCATCATGGACGCGGTGGTTGCGATTGCCCCGCTGGCCATGGGCAAATATGACCGCAACGCTTATCAGTCGGCACACGGCATCGAGCGCTACAGGCCGCTTGAAGGGGCCGCGGCCGGCGCCGAAACCGAATTGCGCCGCCGCCCGGGCACGGTCGAGGTTTCATTCGAACTGCCTGACGACCAGGCGTTGGCAAGCCGGGTCGTCGAGGCGATTTTCCAGGCCCATTCCTACCAGGAGCCGGTGATCCGCATCCAGCCGATCCTCGCCAGCCGCTCCAAGGGGCTGGACGACCGCGCCAATCCGAATCGCTGGTGGAACACGACCGGAGACTGGAAGAAGGTTGCGGCGCCTGAGGCGGAAACCGTCTAATTTACGCGTAATTCATAGCCCGGGCGGGCCGCATCAGGTCCACTGGGCTTGACTTTCCAGGCACGTTCTTTATGTGTCGCGCCAAGTTTCCCGCGTCCGGGTGTTTTCCCGTGCTCCAGCGGCCAAAACCCCACGAACATAACGGACTGAGATCATGGCCAAAGCCGCAAACATCAAGATCAAGCTTCTGTCGACCGCCGACACCGGTTTCTTCTACGTGACCAGCAAGAACAGCCGTACCAAGACCGACAAGCTGTCGTTCCGCAAGTACGATCCGGTCGCCAAGAAGCACGTCGAATTCAAGGAAACCAAGATCAAGTAATCTGGGTTTTCCCTCTGGAATGCCGAAACGCCGCCCACTGGGCGGCGTTTTAGTTTGCGAGGCAGAAGCTGCGGGCCGCGTTCTGTCAGCCCCGGCTGAATTTCGTCAGCCGATGCGATCGCCGCTTTTCGGGTCGAACAGATGCAGCGAGGCCGGATCGGCCGACAGCCGCACGATATCGCCAGGCTTCACGCCGGCACGGCCCATGGCAAAGACGCACAGCTGCTGATTGGCCAGTTTGACGTAGAACTGCGTCGAGAGCCCGAGCGGCTCCACCACCCCCACCTCGCCCTGCAGGGCGCCGTCATCGGCCAGCCTTATATGCTCGGGCCGCAGACCGATGGTGATTGCGTCGCCATCCCCGAGCGGCAGGCCGTCCGGTAATTTCAGCGCCTGGCCGTCAGCCAGCACGGCCTCCGAAGTGGCACCCTTGCGAACCGTCGCCGGCAGGAAATTCATGCCGGGTGAGCCGATGAAGCCGGCCACGAACATATTGGCCGGGCGGTCATAGAGATCGAGCGGCGCGCCGACCTGCTGGATCAGCCCGTCATGCATGACGACGATGCGGTCGGCCATGGTCATCGCCTCGATCTGGTCGTGCGTGACGTAGACCGAGGTGGTCTTCAACTGCTGATGCAGCGCCTTGATCTCGGCGCGCATATGCACGCGCAGCTTGGCGTCGAGGTTCGACAGCGGCTCGTCGAAGAGAAAAACCTTGGGATCGCGTACGATGGCGCGGCCCATGGCAACGCGCTGGCGCTGGCCGCCGGACAGTTGCCGCGGCAGGCGCTGAAGATACGTGTCCAGGCCCAGCCGCTTGGCCGCACCGTCCACCCTGGCGTCGATCGTCGTCTTCTCCGCCTTCTTCAAAAGCAGGCTGAAGCCCATATTCTTCGACACGTCCATATGCGGATAGAGCGCATAGGACTGGAACACCATGGCGATGTCGCGGTCCTTGGGTGCCACGTCATTGACCAGCCGCTCGCCGATGCGGATCTCGCCGCCGGAGGCTTCCTCCAGCCCGGCTATCATGCGCAGCAGCGTCGATTTCCCGCAGCCGGACGGGCCAACAAGGACGACGAATTCGCCGTCGGCGATTTCAAGGTCGACCGCGTGCAGGACGCGGACGGCACCATAATCCTTGCGGACCTTTTCGAGCGTAACAGAGGCCATCGATCTATCCTTTGACGGCGCCGGCGGTCAGGCCGGTGACGAGATAGCGTTGCAGGAAAGCGAAGAAGATGCAGACCGGGATCAGCGCCAGGATCGACGCCGCCATCATCTGCCCCCAGTCGACGGCGAACTTGCCGATGAAGGTGAGCAGGCCGACAGCAAAAGTCTTCTGGTCGTCGCTGGAAATCAGCATCAGCGCGAACAGAAGCTCGCTCCAGGCGGCGGTGAAGACGAAGCCAAGCGTCGCACCCATGCCGGGCAGCGTCAGCGGCACGATCACCTTGCGCATCGCCTGTGCACGGGTACAGCCGTCGATCATCGCCGCCTCTTCCAGGTCCTTCGGGATGCCATCGAAGAAGGACTGCATCAGGAAGGTGGCGAATGCGGTGTTGAAGGCGGTGTAGATGATGATCAGCCCGGTCAGGCTGTTGATCAGGCCGATCTCACCCATCACACGGTAGATCGGCGGAATGACCATCACCAGTGGGAACGTCTGGGTCAGAAGCAGCATCAGCGCCAGCGTCGCCTTGCCGCGAAAGGTGAAGCGCGACATGGCGTAGCCGGCGAGTGTGGCGATCACCGTCACCAGGGCCGCCGTCGACACCGAGACGATGACGCTGTTGAGGAAATAGCGTGGGAAATCGGTGGCTTCGAGCACGGTGACGAAATTCTGCAGCGTCATGTGCGAAGGCCACAGCGTGACGCCTTCGGAATAAAGCAGCCGCTCCGGCGTGACCGAGATCTTCAGTGTCCAGTAGATCGGGAACAGGGCGAAGATCAGGTAGACACCGATTGCCGCGTAGAGGCCGATGCCACCGAAGAAGCGTTGCGAGGCTGAGCGTCCGGCGATCATCAGACGTGCCTCACCAGGGAGCGGCGGATGGCGATCAGCGCGATCGCATAGACAATCAGCAGCACGAGCAGCAGCACGGCGACCGCCGAGGCATAGCCCTTGTCCAGCGATTTGAAGGCGCTGACATAGATGTAGACTGGCACCGTATTGGTCGAGCCAGCCGGTCCGCCCTCGGTCATGACGAAGATCAGGTCAGCGAAAGTGGCGATCCAGATGGTGCGCAGCATCACGGTGATGGCGATGGTCGGCGCCAGGAACGGCAGCGTCACCTTGGTGAAGCGCTGCCAGGGCGAAGCGCCGTCGATCGCGGCCGCCTCATGCAGTTCGGACGGGATAGACTTCAGCGCCGCCAGAAGCGTGATGGCGAAGAACGGGATGCCGAACCAGACATTGGCGATGATCGGCCCCCACATCGCGGTGGCCGGATCGGACAGGATGCTGGTGGTCGGGTCGGCCCTCAGCCCCAAGGCGAACAGCCAGTGCGGCAGCGGACCAACGATCGGGTTGAACAGCCAGGCCCAGGTCAGGCCCGACAGGAAGGACGGCACCGCCCAAGGCAGGAACACCAAGGCCTGCACCACCTTGCGGCCCCAGAACGGCTTGTCGAGCAGTAGCGCCAGGCCAAGGCCGAGGAAGAACTGGAAGAACAGGCTGGCGACCGTCCACCACAGCGTATTGACCAGCGCCTGCCCCAGCACCTGATCCGAAAACATCGCCTGATACTGGCCAAGCCCGACATATGCCGACTTGAAGGCCGAGAATTTGCGGAAGGAATAACTGATGCCGATGACTAGTGGCACAAGCAGCACCACGACCAGCAGGATGATCGCCGGGCTGAGATAGAGCCAGGGCTCGATAGCGGCATGCGACAGCCGCTTGCGGCGCGGCTTGCCCGCGGATCGTATTTCGGACACGGCATAGGTCATTGGGGTTGGATCGGCTCCGTGGCGTCGGGGATAGCGTCCTTCTCCCCGTTCACGGGGAGAAGATGCCGGTCCACCCTCCGAAGCGGCAGCGGAGCGGCTGCGGAGGACGGGCAGGCGGATGAGGGGCAGCGCGGGCCTTGGGGTGCTGGCGCCGCCCCTCATCCGGCCCTTTCGGGCCACCTTCTCCCCGTGAAACGGGGAGAAGGGAAGAAAACTACTTCTTGTTCTTGGCCAGCCAGTCCTGCTGTTCCTTGGTCAGGAAGGCAGCCCATTGGTCGGCGACGTCCTTGGCCGTCTTCTGGCCAAGCAGCACTTCCTGGAAATTCTTGATCGCCACCTGGTCGACGAAATTGCCGAGGTTTTCCAGATGCGTCGGCGGCGTCACCATTTCATATTTCGAGCTGTCGCTGAGCTCGGTGAACCAGCCCTTGAACTGCTCGGTCTTGAAATGCGGATCCTGGTCGGCGCCATTGTGGATCGGGACGACGCCGACTTCCTTGGCCCATTCCAGATTGTCCTTGGGCGAGAGCAGCGTCGACATCAGCTTCCAGGCATCGTCCTTGTGCTGCGAGTTGGCGAACATCGCCCAGCCGGCATAGCCGAGCGTCGGATAGGACTTGCCGCTCGGACCGACCGGCAATGGCGCCACGGCGAAATCGTCAGCGCTCATCTTGTCGGCGATGCCGAGCAATGCGTCCGGATCCTGGTTGAGCATGGCGCAGGTGCCGGAATAGAAGCCCGTCACGGTTTCGTTGAAACCCCAGCTTACGGCATCCTTCGGCGCAAGGCCGTTTTTGTACATGTCGGCCAGCATCTGCAGGCCCTTGACCGAGCCCTCATCGTTGATGGTCGAGGTGCCATCTTCGTTGAAGTAACCACCCTTGCCCGCGGCAATGTTCATGAACATGTGCATGCCGTTGAAGGCACCGGGTCCGCCGCGCAGGCAGTAGCCGTATTTACCCGGGATGGCCGAAATCTTCTTGGAGTCGGCGATGAAATCGTCGAGCGTCGCCGGCGGACCGTCGAGACCGGCTTGCTTGAACAGCTTCTTGTTCCAGAACAGCGCGTTCACATAATAGCCGTAGGGGATCATGAACTGGGTGTTGTTGACGGTCGAGCCGAATTGCTTGGCGCGGTCACCCAGCGTCTTGGCGTCATCCCATTTGGCCATGTAGGGACCGAGATCCTCAAGCTGGGCGTTGTTGGCATAGAGGCCCATCCAGCGCTCCGGCATCTCGACCACGTCTGGCGTATCGCCGGCCTGCACCATGGTCAGGAACTTTTCGAAGGCCTGGCCCCAGGGCAGCGAGATCAGCTCGACCTTGACGCCTGGATTGGCGGCTTCGAACTCGGCGATCTGCTTTTTCAGGAACTCTGTGCGCGGCGGGCTGGTGATGACTTCGACCATTTTCAGGGTCGAATCGGCCAGCGCGCCTCCGGCGGAAATCGCCAGCCCCGCAACGGTGGCAAGCATGACGGTCAGTTTTTTCATGTTCAAGACTCCCATTTTGAACCCGCTTGTTATTTTCTGGCTTTTTCGAAGGCCTGGGCGACGTCGGCCCAGAGGTCTTCGACACTTTCCAATCCGACATTGAAGCGGATGGTTCGGGGGCTGACGCCGAAGCGCGCCATCGAATTCAGTCCTGGCGTCTGTTCCAGCGACGCCTTGGCCGGCACGACCAGGCTTTCATGCCCGCCCCAGCTGACGCCGATGCGGAAATAGTTCAACGCGTCGACGAAGACGGGAATGTCGATATCGTCCGTCACCTCGAAGGAGAACAGACCGGCATAACCGGCCAGCGTCGCCTTGCCCGGATGGTTCGAATAGACGGGATGGTTGACCCGCTCGACACTGGGATGCGCCTTCAGCCGCTCGGCGATAATGAGCCCGCTCTTCATGTGGTGCGGCAGACGCAGCGGCAGCGTGCGCAGGCCGCGCAGCAGCAGCCAGGCCTCGAACGGCGACAGCTTGCCGCCAAGATAGGAATAGGTCTGCTCGTTGATGTGCTTGATATGGGCGGCCGAGCCCGCCACCACACCGGCGACGGTGTCGCTGTGGCCGCCGAGATATTTCGAGGCCGAATGCAGCACCAGGTCGACGCCGTGCGTGATTGGCTTCTGGAACACCGGCGTCGCCCAGGAATTGTCGATCGTTGTGATAATGCCTTGCTCTTTCGCCAGCCGCGTCAGATGCGGCAGGTCCTGCAGCTCGAACATCATCGAGGTCGGGCTTTCCAGATAGAGCAGCTTGGCGCCGGGAAGAGCCGCCGCCACCGCATCCGGGTCGGAGCCGTCGACATAATCGACCTTGATGTTCAGCCGCGGCAGCAGCCGTTCGAACAGCCGATAGGCATCGCCATAGCAATTGCGCACCGCAACGATGCGCTCGCCTGCCCCGACAAAGGCAAGCACCGTGGCGCTGATCGCCGCCATGCCGCTGGAGAAGCCGCGCGCGGCCTCGGCGCCCTCGAGCGCGGCCACGCGCGCCTCGAACTCCATTACCGTCGGATTGTCACCGCGTGAATAGATCGGCTGCTTTCGTTTGCCGGCAAAGGTGTCGGCCATTTCGGCATAGTTGGCGAAGGTGAACAGCGACGTCTGATAGATCGGCGGCACCACCGCGCCGCCGGGGAACGGCTCGTCATGCGCCAAAAGCGTAGCCGCCTCGGCAAGATAATCGTGGTCGAAACCTGAGGGATGCTCGTTCATGTCTGGCTCGAGAGTTTGAGTTTGGCGGCACCGCGCTTCAAATCGTCCTCGACGGTAGCGATCAGCTTGAGCGCCTCGGCACGGGCGCCTTGCGGGTCGCGAGCGATGATGCGTTCGTACATGGTGCGGTGGTAGGGAAAGCTGGCGTGACCGAAATCGCGCACGCCGAGCGGATGCTCCCAGAAGCGGTGGAACAGCTCGTGCATGGCGGCGATGATCTGTTCGAACAGCGGATTGCCGGAGACGCGGTAAATCGCCTGGTGGAACTCCCAGTCCTCTTCCGACGACATGCCGTCGCGGGTGCGAAAAGCCTGCTCCATGATGTCGAGCTTGCGCTCGATCTCGGCGATATCGGCCGGGCTGGCGCGTTCGGCGCACAGGGCAGCCGCTTCAGCTTCGAGCGCCCGGCGGATTTCCAGCGTCTGCATCAGGCTGGTGAAATCATTGCCGCCCGCCAGGGTCAGCGGCATGTGCAGCATGTCGGGTGACACAGCCGCCTTGAGATAGGTGCCGCTGCCTTGCCGGCGCTCGACGAGGCCGAGCCCTTCCCAGCGCGTCAGCGCCTCGCGCACTGTGTTGCGGCTGACCTTCAGCCGCTCGGCCAGGATCCGCTCGGTCGGCAGCCGCTCGCCAGGCTGCAAGGCCTCGGCGCGAACAAAGCCCACCAACGCCTTCAGCACGGCGTCATCGCGCGCCGTCGTCTGAATGGGTGGCAGGCTGTTCTGATCCACAAATCCTCCCCGAAAGCGATGCACAAGTGGTCCAATGGTCCAACCAATTCTGCATGGACGGCGAGACGTGTCAACAGCCGAAACGAGGACGGACCGAACGGCACGCCATGGCGTCGTTCGGCCCGTCAGTTCAAGCCTGGCTTCGCGCTGGCGTGACGGCTGCGCGAGTGGCGCGCCAGCGCGCGAACATGTCCTCGCGAACCCGCCTCGAACCCGCGAGCCGCTTCTTTGCTTCCGCCAGCACGGAAGGTGAAGCCTGTGCGGGCGTGCCCGATTGGAACGGAGGAGCCGGGGCATATTCGAGCGAGAGCTGCACCGTTTCGGCCTCGGCCTGACCGAGAAGCCTGGCGACAAGGAGAAGACCGAAATCGATCCCCGAGGTGACGCCACCGGCGGTTATCAGGTTTCCGTCCTCGACAATTCGCTCATCGACTGCAATGGCGCCGAATTCAGCAAGAAAATCATGCGCATACCAATGCGTCGTCGCCCGCCTGCCTTTGAGCAGGCCGGCGGCACCCAGCACCAGGGCGCCGCTGCATACCGAAGTGACATAGCGTGCCTGCGCAGCGCGCTCCCGCACAAAATCGAGGACGGCCTGGTCCTCCAGCAGCGTGTTGACGCCGCCTCCACCCGGAATGCACAGCACATCGAGAGGTGGGCAATCGTCGAAGGTCGCCGTTGGGCTGAGCGACAGTCGCGTCGACGACATCACCGGATTGCGATCCTTCCAGATCAATTCCACCTCGGCGCCCTCTGCCGATGCCAGGACTTCATAAGGGCCAGTGAGGTCGAGCTGCTGGACATTGGGGAAGACGAGAATGCCGAAACGAAGGGTCATGGAACGCTCCATAGGTTGACTCCAGCCAATCTAAGGCATCATGCTTTGGCACGATCGCCAATCATCCCTCGTTTCAAGCCAAATCGCCATGCGCCACATCGAAATCCTTGCCTATCCCGACATCCAGCTCCTCGATGTCAGCGGGCCGCTTCAGGTTTTCGCCAGCGCCAACGACTTCAGGACGCAAGCCGGCGAACCAGCTCCCTACCAGGTCGCGGTCGTCGCCGCCTCGCCGCGGATCAGGACATCGGCCGGTCTCGTGCTGGAGACAGCGGCGCTGCCGCCGCACGGGCTGGAGATCGACACGCTGATCGTGCCTGGCGGATGGGGCGTCAACGCGGCCTGCGAGGATCCCGAACTCGTCCAGTGGATAGTTGGCCGCTCGCACGACGCCACACGAACGGCTTCCGTGTGCAGTGGCGCTATGCTTCTGGCGACGGCAGGACTGCTCGACGGCCGGCGTGCGGTTACCCACTGGGGACGCTGCGCCGAGTTCGCGAAACGCTTTCCGGCGGTCCGCCTCGAACCCGACCCGATCTTCATCCGTGACGGCAATGTCTGGACGTCGGCAGGCGTGACGGCGGGCATAGATCTCGCCCTTTCCTTCGTCGAGACCGACCTTGGCCGGCGCGTGGCGCTTGCAGTGGCGCGCGAGTTGGTGGTCTTCCTGAAACGCCCCGGTGGCCAAGCGCAGTTCAGCCAGACGCTCAAGCTGCAGCAAGGCGACGAACGCTTCGACCGGCTGCATGGCTGGATCCAGGACAATCTGGACGGCGACCTTTCGCTGCCGACCCTGGCCGAGCGCGCCAATATGAGCCCGCGCAGTTTCTCCAGGCACTATCGGGTGGCAACGGGCCGCACACCTGCGCGCGCGATCGAGGAGATCCGGATCGAGGCGGCGCGACGGATGCTGGAGCGGGGCCAGGCCGTCAACCAGACGGCCCGCCGCTGCGGCTTCGGATCGGAAGAGACGATGCGGCGCGGCTTTCTACGCGTCCTCGGTACAAACCCGCGCGATTATCGCGAACGCTTCTGACGCAAAGGCCTGCGGCACCATTTCCAGTCCGAAGTGCGCAGCGACCAGGAGGTCGCCGCTAACTGGCCGCGGGCGGTCCGAACCAGGTGATCAGCGCGTCAGCCAGCCCCTGCTGGGTTCCAGTCCCAACCCAAGCCACATATCCATCGGGCCGGACCAACACGGCGTCGGGCACGGCGACCGTCCCGAGCACCGGAAGCTCCCAGGTACCATCATACAAAGCATCGATCTGCCGAACCCGATCCGCCCAAGGCGTAATGTCCAGCCTGCCTGGTTCGCCAAGGTTGAGAAGCACCGGCCGCGCATCGTGCAACAAGCTGAAGACCCGCAACGGGCCATTGGTAGTGATCAGATCGAAATCGGGCATTCGCCGCCCAAGCAGGGGGTGCCCCTCGCCCAGGTCATAGTGAACGCCCAGTCCGGACATCTCCGCGGCAATTCGTTTGCGGGGCTCGTCCATGCCGAGCAGTTCGGCAACAGTGTCGGCCAAGGCCTTGGTGCGGTCATCGGTACGACGAAGAGCGACCTGCGCCATCGTGTTGCGCAGGACGCGGGCGGCGACCGGATGACGCTCGGCATGATAGCTGTCGAGCAGGCTTTCCGGCGAGGTGCGCTTGACCACCTGGGCCAGCTTCCATCCCAGATTGACCGCGTCCTGCACTCCGATGTTGAGGCCCTGCCCGCCCGTTGGGGGATGGATATGGGCGGCATCGCCGGCCAGCAGGACGCGTCTGTCGCGGTAGGCGGCAGCCTGCCGTGTCATGTCGGTGAACCGGGAGAGCCAGGTCGGGCTGTGGACCCCGTAGTCGGTGCCGTAGACAGCGACAAGCGCCTCGCTGAGATCGCGCAGCGTCGGTTCGCCGCCGATGGTCAGTTGCCTCTCAGTCAGCACGACACCCACCCGGTCGCTTTCCTCGATCTTGCCTATCGCATGAATTCCGTAGGCGTCGCTGCGAAAGCCCAATGCCGGTTCCTGCGCCATCTCGACCTCGGCGATCATCCAGCTCATCGTCGGGTCCCATCCGGTGAACTCGATGCCCACAGCCTTTCGGATCGTGCTGCGTCCGCCGTCGCAGCCGACGAGGTACTGCGCCCTCAGCCGTCGGCCAACGGACAATTCCACGTAGACGCCATCATCATCCTGGGCAAAACCCGTGACTTCTTCTCCGCGATAGATCGGCACCTCCAACTCGTTGATCCAGTCCGCCAATATCCGCTCGATATGGTTTTGCCGCAGCGCCAACAGATAATTGTGCCGGCTGGGAAAGTCGCCGATGTCCAAACGGATCATATGGAAGCCGACGGTCGGGAAGCGCTGTCCCTGAGAGAGAAACCGGTCGGCAATTCCGCGCTGGTCGAGCAACTCGATGGTGCGCGCGTGGAGGCCACCCGCGCGCAAGCCGATGAGGTCCTGGTTAGGACGCCGCTCGACAATGGCGACATCGACGCCGGCTAACGCGAGCTCGCCCGCGAGCATCAACCCCGTCGGACCGCCTCCGGCGATCACCACAGCATGCCCCCGACGCAACCCATCTGCTGGCGACACAATACCCATTCTCGTCACTCCCGTTTCCGCTGGCTTGGGGCCGCGGTTTTACGGGAACAACCGGGTCTTGCCGCAAGCCCCTTGTGCGCCATATGTATGATACGGAGGGGGTAGATGCCCCCGTTCCCCTGTACGGCAATAAGAGTCACTGCGTGCGCGGCAGCAACGCATATGCAGCTGTCACAGTTCAGGAAGCGCTACTGGACTTCGCGCACAAAAAAGCCCCGGCACTTCCGGGGCTTGGTTCAGAATCCTGATGTCTCGTCGGACAAAAGGGGGCCGGTCGGCGTTTGGCAGCGGTACGAGGAGGCCACTATGTGCCAGCGCCGGCCGGCCGACCCCACGGACCCAGGAGATGCGGCGGACCTGAGCATCATGGGGTATTTCTAGGGATCGAGCCGGCTATCTACCCTCGTGCCGGCTTCGTCTTGGCCTGCACATTTGCGCAAGAGCTTATGAAAATCAACAGTTTCTTAACCAACGCTCGCGAATCGCTTGGATTAAGGTAAACGGGTAACCCTGTCGGGTTGACTGGACAATCCAGCCTGGGCGGTCATGCCGCCTTGGCAACGACACGGTTGCGGCCGCCGCTCTTGGCTTCGTAAAGCGCAAGATCCGCGCGCTTCATCAGCGCGGCCACGGTATCAACGCCCTTCAGCACCGACGACACGCCAACGCTGACCGTGACCTCGATCGTCTTGCCGTCTGCACCGATGGCAAACGGCATTTGGGCGATTTCGGCACGGATGCGTTCGGCCACTTTTTCGGCCACCACGCCATCTGTATCCGGCATCACCACCACAAACTCCTCACCGCCGAACCGGCAGGCAAGGTCGATACCCCTGACATTCTTGCGCAGCCGCCGAGCGAATTCCCGCAGCACCTCGTCGCCGCCATCATGGCCGTGCGCGTCATTGATCGACTTGAAGCGGTCGAGATCAGTGATCATCACCGACAGCGGCCGGCGCCGCGCGACAGCGCGGTCGAACAGCGTCTGCAGATGGCTGTCGAGATAGCGGCGGTTGTGCAGGCCGGTCAGGCCGTCGGTCACCGCCATTTCGATGGTCTGGGTGACGCTGGCGCGCAGCTGGTCGTTATAGCGCTTGCGGCGCACCTGGGTGCGCAGCCGTGCGGTGAGTTCCTGCTGGTCGATCGGCCGCATCAGATAGTCGTTGATGCCGAGTTCGAGGCCGCGGATGATGCGCTCCTCCTCGCCCTCTTCCGCCAAAAGGATGATCGGCACGAAACGGGTGCGGTCCAACGAGCGCAATTGCGAGCAGAGCCGGAGCGGATCGAAATCGGCAAAGGCTGTCGAGATCATCACGCACTCGTAGGATGTCTCGGCCGCCTGGAAGAACCCGGCATGCGGGTCGCCGGTGACGTCGAGGTCGGCGCGATCACGCAACATTTTCTGAATGCGCTCGACGGACGATTTGCGTTCGTCGATCAGCAGCACTTTCGGCATCGTGTCTTCCGACGCGTAATTGCGGCTGAGCAGTTCTTCGATGCCGATGTTGCGCGTTGTCGAAGCCCGAAGCCGCAATTCGTCGGTCAACGACTTCAGCCGGACCAGGCTCTTCACGCGCGTCATCAGTTGCAGGTCGTTGACCGGCTTGGTCAGGAAATCGTCGGCACCCGCCTCCAGCCCGCGCACGCGGTCGGACACCTGGTCAAGCGCGGTGATCATCACCACCGGAATATGCGCTGTCGCCGGGTCGCTCTTCAGCCTGCGGCAGACCTCGAACCCGTCCATGTCGGGCATCATCACGTCGAGCAGCACGACATCGACCTTGCCGTTCTCGCAGGTCTCGATGGCGTCAGGCCCGTTGCTGGCCGTCAACACCTCGAAATATTCAGCCAGCAGCCGGACTTCCAGCAGCCTGACATTGGCAGGGATGTCGTCGACGACGAGGATCCGCGCGGTCATTTCACAAGGCTCCGGCTCGGCTGGAAAGGCACATCAGGCATCCCCCAGGTAGGATTTGATGGTTTCGATGAAACGCGGCACCGAGATCGGCTTCGAAATATAGGCCTCGCAGCCACCCTGGCGGATGCGTTCCTCGTCGCCCTTCATGGCAAAAGCGGTCACCGCGATGACCGGGATGACGTGCAGATCGTCGTCCTCCTTCAGCCATTTGGTCACTTCCAGCCCCGACACTTCTGGCAACTGGATGTCCATCAAGATGAGATCCGGACGGTGCTTTCGCGCCAGGTCGAGCGCCTCCAGACCGTTGCGGGTGCGCACTGTCTCGTAGCCGCTTGCTTCGATGAGGTCCCGAAAGAGCTTCATGTTGAGCTCATTGTCCTCGACGATCATGACCTTCTTCGGCATCGACATCCCGTCCCGGCCGTCCTTCCGCTCGAAGGTGGCCGTCATGCGCCCTTCGTTGAACGCACCAAACCCTGCTTCACTATACGGCAATATGATTGACGAAACGGAAACCCTCGGGCTGCAAGGCAGCACGAATTCCATCTCGCCTGCCTGCGCGTCCAATAGGCGCGCCCGCGCTGTAGAGGCTTGCCGCAAGCAATTCTTGCCATTAATGCGGAAGAGACTCATTTCCACATACCAAAGGTAGTGATGGCAAACGCGACGTCAATGCGCGAAGAGGCGGAAACCATTGCCGTGAAGGCGCTGGGCTTTGTCGCCTCCGATCCGGAGCTGTTGCCGCGTTTTCTGGCGATCACCGGAATAGAGGCGCATTCGATCCGCAAGGCCGCCGGCGAGCCGGGTTTTCTGGCCGGCGTGCTGCAGTTCATTCTCGCCCACGAGCCGACCCTGATGCGCTTTGCCGAGGAAACCGGCACGCCGCCGGCAGCCGTCGGCAAGGCGTTGCGCGCACTGCCGCTCGGCGACGACAACCATGAGCATTCCATATGAGCGATGATCCAGAAACCTTGCGCCAGATCGAGGAACTTTCGGCCGACGACCGGCCCTTGCTGGTGCTTGACGTCGACGACGTGGTGCTCGAGTTCATCCGCCCCTTCCCGCATTTCCTGAAGTCGCGCGGGTACGGCCTGACGCTGGCGTCCTTCCGGCTGACCGGCAACATCGCCGAAACGGCCAGCGGCCGCCTGATCGAACAGCCCGAAGTCACGACTTTGCTAGGCGATTTCTTCGACGCGCAAGCCGATTGGCAAAGCATCACCGACGGCGCAGCGGAAGCCCTGGCAAGGCTTGGCGACCGCGCGGAAATCATATTGCTGACGGCCATGCCGCACAGGCATCGTGGCGTCCGTCGCGCGCATCTCGATGCCCTGGGGCTGAAATATCCGCTGCTGACCACGGAAATGGCCAAGGGACCGGCGGTCGCCAGGCTGCGCGGCGAGAGCGGCAGGCCGGTGGTCTTCGTCGACGATCAGCCGCACAATCTGGCGTCGGTCCGGGAATCGGTCGGCGACGCCAATCTTTTCCACCTGATGGCCGACAATTCGCTGCGCGCGTTCCTGCCGGCGGTCCCGGACGATATCATCGTCGTCCAGGACTGGCACGAAGCCGCGCCGAAGATCGTGGCCGCGCTGGGGCTCTGAACGTCGAGCAATTCCAGGAAAAGTGTGAAGCGGGAAAAGCGCATGGCGCTTTCCCTTGGGAATTGCTTGAGAGCCGAACCCTCAAGGGCTCAGCTTAGCGCCGGCCCCACCGTTGTCGCCGCCGCCATTGTCGCTACCGCTATTGGCGCCGCCGCCAGCGTCCCCGTTGTCACCACCGTTGACGCTGTCGTCCACCGCCGGATCGGCGGCCTTCAGCATGACGCCATTGACGGTGACCGAGCCATCAGCCTTGGTGCTGACAGCCCATTCCAGCCGGCCGTCCGGCAGCGTCTTGGCAAAACCCTTGGCCATGAGAGCGACAGGCACATACTGCCCCAACTCCGGCTCCGCCTTTGCAGCGTCCTGCAGATGCGCCATGATCTTGTCGAAGCCGGCGACATCGACGGTCAGATTTGCATCGGGCTTCTCGCTGAAGCTTGTCATCTCGCCTTCCAGCGCGATCTCCATGTCCTTGTTCTTGATCGTGCTGTGGCCGACAACGACCTTCGGCGCCTTGGCCAGGAAGTCGGCTTTGAGCTGGTCGCCGAACTCGGCCGACAGCGGCGGATCCTGATTGAGATCAAAGGTTTCGATCGCCTTCTTCGCCATGCTGTCGAGATCGATATTGGCGCCGCCGAAGTTCAGGTCGATGTCGGTGGGCAGCAGTGCCACGCTCCAGCTCGGCAGAAGCTGCTGCGGCACGGTCAGCCCCGACGCCTTGATGCCATAGGTGATCTTGCCGCTCTGAGAGACGCCGTCGGTACCGAACGAAGTGCTGAGCTGCGTCGCCCCGAACGTGCCGATCGGGCTGTCGACGGCGAAATCCTTGAAGCCATAGGTACCTTCGATGCGCTCCCATACCGGAAGCGCGGCGAGCAGAAGCGACTTCAGCTGCGCCTGGTTTGCCTTCAGCGTTTTCTCGTCCTCATTGGCCACGGCAAATGCCAGGAGGTCGAGCAACGGTTTGGTCTGCACGCCCTTGCCGCTGGCTTCCACCGACAATTCCGGCGACTTCACTGTGACTGGAAAATTCAGCCCGTTCTCGGGATCATTGAATTTTACCGCTTCGACGAAATTCAAGACTTTCTGCGACGTGGTGAAATCAACACCGCCATTGGCGGCTTTCGTGGCAGCGATTGTCGCGGTGCCGGCACCAGCGCTCGCTTCGATCTGCTGCTTGCCATCCTTGGAAGCCATCGTCATGCCGGCGATCGAACTGGCGCCGCTGATGAAGGCCGCCAGCTTTGGGTCGTAGACGCCGGATCCCTTGCCGTCCTTGATCGAAAACTGCGTGCTTTGCAGCCCCTCCGGCCCATTGAACTCGAAGGACGCGCTTTGCGAGAAGTCCATCGAGACATCCCAGGTCCCGTCACTGCGCGGCTTGACCAGCAAGGCGTAGGGGGCAAAGTCGAATTTCCCCAGCTTCTGATCGGGGAAGGTCGCGGCCAGCGCCTTGAAATCGAAGACGATCTTGTAGGCGTCGCCTTCGGCCGAAACCTTCAGGATGCCCTTGTCGAGCGCCTGTTTGCCGACATAGCGGGACAGGTCATCGGACAATTGCTTCGCACCCTGGCTGTCGACGCTCTGGCCGAAAGCGGGCGCGCTGAGCAGAAGCGCGGTAAAGGCAACTGGCAACATACGGTTCACGAGGATTCTCCGTTTGGTCGAAAGGCAAAAATTGTCTCATCCTTCTGGTAGGGAAATACCATCACAACTGCAAGACGATGATGTTCAGGCACCCGGTTCCAGCATCAGCCGCATCAGCGGCCGGCCGGCCTTGCGTTCCACAAGCCTTTCGAAACCGGCCTTCTCGAAAACCTGCGATGAGCCGACAAACAGGCCGATCGAACGCGAATCGCGCGACAGGTCGATCGGGCAGGCCTCGACAAGCCGTGCCCCATTCTGGCGGGCGAAATCGATGCCCCCTTCCACGAGGCGATGCGTGATGCCCCGGCCGCGCGCCTTGGCGCGGATGAAAAAGCACGAGATCGCCCACACGGCCGGATCGGAAGCGTCGGCGGGATCGATCGGTGCCGAGCCCCTGCCCTTGTTGTTCCATTCGGGCACGTCGGCGCGGGGCCCGATCTGCATCCAGCCGACCGCACTGCCATCCTCGAACGCCAGCACGCCGGGCGGCGGGCCTGCTTCGATACGCGCCTTGATATGGTCCTTGTTGCGTTCGCGGCTGCTCTCGCGCCGCGCCGCCGGCGCCAGTCGGAAATGCGTGCACCAACAGCCGTAGCAGGCGCCCTGCTTGCCAAAAAGGTCCTCGAATTCAGGCCAGAGCTCAGGCGCCAGCGGCACTATCGTCGTGCTCATGCGGTTCTCCCCAGGCCAAGCTTGTCGCTGGCCTTGCACTGTCGTACCATTGCGTTTGTTCTCTTTATGTTCGCAGCGATGGCGGCCCCTGTCAACAATCCCGATCACGGTTTTTGCCGCGACTGCCTGACGTTTCAGCGCGGTGAAACGCGCCGCTGCGAGCGCTGCGGCAGCCCTCGCCTTGCCCGCCATCCCGAGCTCTACCGGCTGCATCTGGCCCATATCGATTGCGACGCTTTCTACGCGGCGATCGAAAAGCGCGACAACCCGGCGCTCAAGGACAAGCCGCTGATCATTGGCGGTGGCAAGCGCGGGGTGGTCTCCACGGCATGTTACATCGCCCGCATCCGCGGCGTGCGCTCGGCCATGCCGATGTTCAAGGCGCTCGAGGCCTGCCCCGAGGCGGTCGTGATCCCACCCAACATGGAAAAATACGTGCGCGTCGGCCGCGAGGTGCGCGCCATGATGCAGGCGCTGACGCCGCTGGTCGAGCCATTGTCGATCGACGAGGCATTTCTCGACCTCGCCGGTACCGAGCGGCTGCACGGCCTGCCGCCGGCGGTGGTGCTGGCGCGCTTTGCACAGGCGGTAGAGAAGGAGATCGGCATCACCGTTTCGGCCGGGCTTTCCTATTGCAAATTCCTCGCCAAGATCGCTTCGGACTTCCGCAAGCCGCGCGGCTTTTCGGTCATTGGCGAGGCCGAGGCGGTCGGTTTCCTGGCCGAGCAGCCGGTGACCATGATCTGGGGCGTCGGCAAGGCGTTCAACGCCACGCTGGAGCGCGACGGCATCCGCACCATTGGCCAGCTTCATAAGATGGAGCGTGGCGACCTGATGCGCCGCTACGGCGTGATGGGCGACCGGCTCTACCGGCTTTCGCGTGGCGAGGATGCTCGCCGTGTCGACCCCGACCAGGATGCCAAGAGCGTATCGGCCGAAACCACCTTCGACACCGACATCGCGTCGCTGGAAGAGCTGGTCGCGGTGCTGAGGGGCCTGTCAGAAAAGGTCTCGGCGCGGTTGAAGAAGTCAGGCATTGCCGGGCGCACCGTGGTGCTGAAGCTCAAGACCCAGGATTTCAAGCTGCGCACGCGCAACCGCCAACTCGGCGACCCGACCCGACTCGCGGACCGTATCTTTCAGACCGGGGTGGAGCTTCTGCGCAAAGAAACCGACGGGACGAAATTTCGATTGCTCGGCATCGGCGTCAGCGATCTCTCGGACGACGACAAGGCCGATCCGCCGGATCTGGTCGACGTCCAGTCGCGCAAGCGCGCCATGGCCGAAGGTGCCATCGATGCGCTGCGCGACAAGTTTGGCCGCAAGGCGGTGGAGACTGGCTATACGTTCGGCAGGGGCCGCGATGCCCACCCATCGGAGCCGCTGGAAGACTGATGCCGGATGCAGCGATGAGCTAGACGCGCGTCAGATCGATCCTGCTCGTCACCACGCTCTTGCCAGTTTTCGGATCGGTATCGATGACCGTCAGCCGGATCCCGTTCTCGCCTCGCTTCTCGACCGTCATCTTGGCCTTGCGATCACCGTTGACCTCCTTCGCCCAGCGGATGCCGAGATTGATCGCGTTGCCCGACCGGCTGCCATTCAGCTGTGCCGGCCCGGTGCGAGATCCGACATAGACGCCACTGTACTTCGCCCCTGTGACCTTCAGATTGGCGCTGATAGCCCGCGACACCACAACGAGACCACGGCAATTGCCATCAAGGGAGAGCGAGGTTGAGGTCGCGTTCGACTTGAAGCTGCAAGAAACACTGACGTTCGGCACATCCGTGGTCACCTGGACTGTGCCCTTGCCGGCGAAATTACCCTTGAACGACTGGAGAAATTTGGTCTCGTCGGCATGAGCAGCGCCTGCGGCCATCACCAGGCAACCAGCAAGCGCGACTTGCGCGAATGGTCTCATGAAACTCTCCTTGTCGATATTGGAAAGGCAGGTTTGCAAAGCAAGGATAAAATGTCGGGACTCAACGCCCGTGCCGGTATCAGGTTCCGCCAACACCGCCAGCTGGTCGCGACAACTGGCCCAGAAGAATACATCGGCTAGCGATTGCGGCAAAAGCCCCGGCCTGCGAGATATCCGCCATGGCACCCACCCCCTCGATCCCCAAGGCTGCGTTCTGGATGGCGCTGTCGATCACCTCCTTCCTGGGGATGTCGATCGCCGGCCGCGCCACGACAGCCGAACTCAACGTCTTCCAGGTGCTGGAACTGCGCTCGGTGATCGGCTTGTTCATCCTGTTGCCATTGGTGTTCACGAGCGGTGGCTTTGCCGCGATGCGCACGCAGCGTCCGCTCGCCCACATTGCCCGCAACGTCGTTCACTACACTGGCCAGGCGGCATGGCTTTACGCGTTGACGCTGATCCCGCTGGCGGTGCTGATTTCGATCGAATTCACCACGCCGATCTGGACGGCAATCCTGGCGGTGACTTTTCTCGGCGAAAGGCTGAGCCGTCCCAAGCTTGCGGCGGTCGTGCTCGGCCTGATCGGTGTGGTGGTCATCGTCCGTCCCGGCGTCGACGCGGTCGATCCGGGGCATCTGATCGTGCTGGGCGCAGCGGTCTCCTTCGGCATCTCCCTGGTGCTGGTCAAATCGCTGACGCGGACTGACAGCGTCGTGCGCATCATCTTCTGGATGTTGATCATCCAGTCGGCGGTCGGCCTCATCCCGGCGCTCTACGTGTGGCGCACCCCATCGCTTGAGCTTTGGCCGTGGATCCTGCTGATCGCCTTCACCGGCATGTCGTCGCATTTCTGCATGGCCCGCGCACTCACCTATGCCGACGCTACGATCATTTCGCCCATGGATTTCCTGCGCGTGCCTCTATCGGCGCTGGTCGGCTGGCTGCTTTACAAGGAACAGATCGACGCCTTCACCGCCGGTGGCGCGCTGCTGATCCTGATGGGCAATCTGCTCAACCTGCAGCGCAAGCCGGCACAGGCGGCTGAAGTGGCCGCCTCATAGCAGTCAGATCCCTTCGTCCGGTATGTTGAGAACATGCCCGCAGGCCTTGCAGTGCACCGCATCCGGTTCGTGCCGCTGCAATCCGCATTGCGGACAGGGAGAGAAGACCTTGGCCGGCCGAAAGATGGCCTGCGCCAAGCTGACGAACAGCGATATGCCGATGATCATGGTGACGATCGCCGTCAGCTTGCCGGCCATTCCCGGCAGCACGATGTCGCCAAAGCCGGTCGTGGTCACGGTCGCGACGGTGAAATAAAGCGCGTCGATATAGTTCTCCAGCCCGGCCCCGTTGCTGAAGAAGAAGGTGTAGACAAAGCCGGTGATGACGAAAAGAAACGTCAAAAGGTTGATCACCGCGTGGCTCGCCTCGCGCGGGTCTCAGCCCACGCATCTCGAAATGCCGCCAGATCGAACCGCTGCGCGACATCGACCATAGCCGCAGGATGCGCAAAAAGCCGAGATTGGCGAGCGCCGTCGGCATCAGCAGCGTCAACAGGATGAAGACATCCACCCAGGAGGTCGGCTGCTTCATCAGGCGCAGCATGCCGTTGGAGGCCAGTAGCCTGGCGATCAGATCGGCTCCGACGAGCGCGGCCACGGCATAATCCAGCCACAGGAACGAGGCCGATTGCTGGATGACCGGTGTCGCTATGAAGAAGGCGATGATTGCCAGATCGATGGCGATTGCAGCCACCTGAAACCGGAAGGCGGCGGGTGTGCGCCCATGGTAGAGTTTGCGCAGCCTTTGGCGCAGCCACACCAATGCGAAATCGCCCTGCGGTGCGTCCTTCTCCGCGACCTTCATGCCGATCGCGATGACACGAGCGGCAGATGCCGACGCCTGTCAACAGCGGGGATCACACCAGCTCCACTTCGACCACGCCAGGCACGGCGCGCATCGCGGAGGCGATCTGTGGCGAGACGCGGTAGCCGCCCTGCAAGGCAATCTCGACCTCGCCCTGCGCCTCTTCCTTGATCACTATAATGCTCACCTGGCTTTCGCCGCGCTGGGTAAGCTGGGACTGGATTATCGATGCCGGTCCATCGTTCCTGACGAAAATCCGCAGTGCCTTCTGGATGCGGCTTGCCTCGTCTTCCAGCGACTGGACCGAGTTGATGCGCAAATTGACGCCCTCGGGCCTGTCCTCAGCCGCGACGGTGATAACGACGGAGCGGCCGGCTTCCAGAAGGTCACGATATTGCGCCAGCCCTTCCGAAAACAGCACGGCCTCATACTGGCCGGACGTG
The DNA here is from genome assembly GCF_000472785.1 of Mesorhizobium loti CJ3sym. GTDB lineage: Bacteria > Pseudomonadota > Alphaproteobacteria > Rhizobiales > Rhizobiaceae > Mesorhizobium > Mesorhizobium loti_E. The sequence continues at coordinate 59,946 of NZ_AXAL01000007.1, read as the reverse complement.
TCGGAAAAGGCCACCACGCCCATCTTGTTGCCGGTGCGCGTCTTGCGCTCCTGCTTGCTGGTCACCGTGCCGGCCAGACGGCCGGCGGAAGCGCCGCGTTTGACCGCTGCCGAGAACTCCGCCCAGTTTTGCACCCGCATCTTCTGCAGCGCCGCCTTGTATTCGTCGAGCGGATGGGCCGAGAGATAGAAGCCGACGACCTGGAATTCGCGGTGCAGCCGGTCGGCGGCGAGCCATGGGTCCGTCGGCGGCAGATTGAGCGCCTGCGACTGAGCGCCCAGCGAGGCCCCGAAAATGTCGGCCTGGCCGGAAACGGCATTCTGCTGGGCAAGTGACGCCAGCCCCATCATCCGTTCGACGCCAGCCAGCATCGCAGCGCGGTCGTGGCCGAAACAGTCAAGCGCGCCAGCCATGATAAGGCTTTCGAAGACCCGCTTGCCGACGATCTTGGGATCGACCCGCTCGCAGAAATCGGCGAGATTCTTGAACGGCTTTTCGCCACGTACCGTGACGATATGCTCGACCGCCGCGTCGCCGACACCTTTGAGAGCGGCCATCGAGTAGTAGATGCGGTTCTCGCCGACCTCGAAAGGCCGAAAACTCGTCATCACCGACGGTGCCAGAACCTCGATTCCGAGGCGCAACGCGTCCTGGCGGAAGTCGGCCAGCTTGTCGGTGTTGCCCATGTCGAGCGTCATCGACGCCGCCAGGAACTCGACCGGATAATGCGCCTTGAGATAGGCGGTCTGGTAGGAGACGACAGCGTAGGCGGCGGCATGCGACTTGTTGAAACCATAGTCGGCGAACTTTGCCAGCAGGTCGAAAATGAAGTCGGCTTGCGGCTTGTTGACGCCGCGTTCCACAGCACCCGAGACGAAACGTTCGCGCTGCTTGTCCATCTCGGCGCGGATCTTCTTGCCCATGGCGCGACGCAAAAGATCGGCTTCGCCGAGCGAATAGCCGGACAGCTCCTGTGCGATCTGCATGACCTGTTCCTGGTAGACGATGACGCCTTGCGTCTCCTTCACCAGATGGTCGATCTTGGGATGGATCGAGGCCATCTCCTCTTCGCCATGCTTTCTGGCGTTGTAGGTCGGGATGTTCTCCATCGGACCCGGACGGTAGAGCGCGACCAGCGCGATGATATCCTCGATGCAGTCGGGCCGCATGCCGATCAGCGCCTTGCGCATGCCGGCACTTTCCACCTGGAACACGCCGACCACCTCGCCGCGCGACAGCATGGCGTAGGTGTCGGGATCGTCGAGCGGAATTGTCGCCAGATCGATGTCGATGCCGCGGCGGCGGATCAGCTTGACCGCTGTTTCCAGCACCGTCAGCGTCTTCAGGCCGAGGAAGTCGAACTTCACCAGCCCGGCCTGCTCGACATATTTCATGTTGAACTGGGTGACCGGCATGTCCGAACGCGGATCGCGGTACATCGGCACCAGCTCCGACAACGGCCGGTCGCCGATGACGATGCCGGCAGCGTGCGTCGAAGCATGGCGATAAAGCCCCTCCAGCTTCTGCGCCATGTCGAGCAGCGTCTGGACGATCGGCTCCCTCTCGGCCTCTTCGGCAAAGCGCGGCTCGTTGGCGATGGCATCTGCAAGCTTGACCGGATTGGCCGGATTCTGCGGCACCATCTTGGACAGCTTGTCGACCTGGCCATAGGGCATCTGCAGCACGCGGCCGACGTCGCGCAGCACGGCGCGGGCCTGCAGCGTACCAAAGGTGATGATCTGGCCAACCTGGTCGCGGCCGTATTTCTGCTGGACGTAGCGGATCACCTCTTCGCGGCGATCCTGGCAGAAGTCGATGTCGAAGTCGGGCATCGACACGCGGTCCGGATTGAGGAAGCGCTCGAACAGCAGCGAGAAGCGCAACGGATCGATGTCGGTGATGGTCGTCGAATAGGCGACCAGCGATCCGGCGCCCGAACCGCGGCCCGGCCCGACCGGAATGCCTTGCGCCTTGGCCCATTTGATGAAGTCAGCAACGATGAGGAAGTAGCCGGGAAATTTCATCTTCTCGATGATGCCGAGCTCGAATTCGAGCCGCTCGCGATACTGCTCGACCGTGTAGCCCGGTGTTGGTCCGTGCAGCGCAAGTCGAGCGTCCAGCCCCTCGCGCGCCTGGCGGGCGAGTTCGGCGGCCTCGGCCTTTTCGGCCGCATCCTTGTCTAAGGCATCACCGCCAGTAAAACGCGGCAGGATCGGGCTGCGGTTTTTGGGATAGTAGGAGCAGCGCAGCGCGATCTCGACCGTGTTGTCGATCGCTTCCGGCAGGTCGGCGAACAGCTTTGCCATGTCGGCCTGGCTGCGCAGGAAATTGTCCGGCGACAGCCTGCGCCTGTTATCGACGGCAACGACCGAGCCCTCGGCGATGGCGATCAGCGCGTCATGCGCGTCATAATCGTCGCGCGAGGAGAAAAACGCCTCATTGGTGGCAACAAGCGGAAGTTCGTGCGCGTAGGCGAGATCGATCGTCTGATGTTCGATGACGCGGTCGTAGCCCGCGACCCGATCCAGCTCGACATAAAGCCGGTCGTCGAACAGCGCTTTCAGCGTCAGGAGCCGCGTCTCGGCCAGATCGCGGCGATCCTCCTTCAAGGCGTTGCCGATCGGGCCGCGCGGGCCGCCGCTGAGGCAGATCAGCCCATCGGCCCGCCCAACCAGCGTGTCGGTGGTCAGGTGTACCGCCTCACCGGGCGGTGTTTCCAGGTAGACGCCGCTGACAAGCCGAACCAGATTGGAATAGCCGGCCTCGGTCGCGGCGAGCAGGACCACAGGCCGCATTTCCGGCCCTTGGCGTCGGCGATCACGCTGGCCGTCGCTGTTTTCACCGGAAAAGGCGAGCGCGATCTGGCAACCGATGATCGGCTGGATGCCGTCCTTCACCGCCTTCTGTGCGAACTCCAGCGCGCCGAACAGATTGTTGGTGTCGGTAACGGCGATGGCCGGCGCTTCGTCCTTGACCGCATGACCGACGACCTTGCTGAGTTGAAGCGCACCCTCGAGCAGCGAATAGGCCGAATGCACCCGCAGATGGACGAACGGCCGCGCCGGCACCTCCGGACGCGCGGCCGCAATCGCGGCTTCGCGCTTCAGGGGGTCGCGTGGAAGTTTGTCGTCCGCCATGGTTTCTCGCGCTGCTAAAGGCTTTGAGTCGATGGAGATGTATTGTCCGGGACCGGGCGATACCAGTCTAGCACAAACGATCGCCGATCACAGGCTTCCAGTCCGCCTAGGCGAATTCCATGATCACGGCGTCCACAGCCAGGCTGTCGCCCGGCTTGGCGTTGAGCTTCGAGACGACAAGATCGCGCTCGGCACGCAGCACGTTTTCCATCTTCATCGCCTCGACCACGGCAAGCGTTTCACCGGCCTTGACCTCCTGGCCTTCGACAACGGCGATCGACACGACGAGGCCGGGCATCGGGCAGAGCAGCAAGTTCGACGTATCCGGAGCCACCTTTTCCGGCATCAACCGTTCCAGCTCGGCGGTGCGCGGCAGCATCGCGCGCGCGGTCACCGACATGCCCTTCCAGGCGATGCGAAGACCGTTGGCGACTGGCCTGATCTGGGCGGCGACGGTGCGCTTGCCGACCGTGCCGTGCCAGATCAGGTCGCCCGGCCGCCAGTCGGAGGAAACCGTCAGCGCCTTGCCACCGTCGATCGACAGGTCGATCTCCATCGGTATGGAAATCATGCCCTCGAGGATGGATGCCTGGAGGTAATCCTCGCCGATCTTCACCACCCAGTCGCGCTTGAGCGCGCCCGAATGCGGCGCCAGCCGCCCGCCCAGCCGGTCGAGCCGGTCCCGGCGCAGCAGTTCCACCGCGGTGGCGATCGACGCCAGCACTGCTTTTTCTTCGACGGTCGGAACGACAGGCGCAAAACCGTCGGGATATTCCTCGGCAATGAATCCGGTTGAAATCGCCCCTTCCCGCCAACGCGGGTGCTGCATCAGCGCCGCCAGGAACGGAATGTTGTGCTCAATGCCATCGACCACAAAACTGTCGAGTGCTTCCGACATGGCGTCGATGGCTTCGATGCGCGTCGGCGCCCAGGTGCACAGCTTCGCCAGCATCGGGTCGTAGAACATCGAAATCTCGGAGCCCTCGGTGACACCGGTGTCGTTGCGGATAACGATATCGCCGAATTGCCCTTCCTTTGGCGGCTGGTAGCGCGTCAGCCGGCCTATCGACGGCAGGAAATTGCGATAGGGATCCTCGGCATAGAGCCGGCTTTCCACCGCCCAACCATTCAGCTTGACGTCGCTCTGCTTCAGGCCAAGCTTTTCGCCGGCGGCGACGCGGATCATCTGTTCGACCAGATCGATGCCGGTGACGAGCTCCGTCACCGGATGCTCGACCTGCAATCGTGTATTCATTTCAAGGAAATAGAAGTTCTTGTCCTTGTCGACGATGAACTCGACTGTGCCGGCGCTCTGGTAGTCGACGGCCCTGGCCAACGCCACCGACTGTTCGCCCATCGCCTTTCGCGTCTTGGCATCGAGGAAGGACGACGGCGCCTCTTCAGCCACCTTCTGGTTGCGGCGCTGGATCGAGCATTCGCGCTCGCCGAGATAGAGCGTGTTGCCATGCGCGTCGGCCAGCACCTGGATCTCGATATGGCGCGGATCGACGACGAATTTTTCGATGAAGACACGGTCATCGCCGAACGAGCTTTTTGCCTCGGATCGAGCCCGGTCGAAGCCATCGCGCACTTCAGACTGGTCCCAGGCAATGCGCATGCCCTTGCCGCCGCCGCCGGCCGAGGCCTTGATCATCACGGGATAGCCGATCTCGCCGGCGATCTTTTCGGCATGGTCGGCATTCTCGATGACGCCGAGCCACCCTGGAACCGTCGACACCTTGGCCGCGTTGGCGAATTTCTTCGATTCGATCTTGTCGCCCATCGCCTTGATCGCCTTGGGCTTCGGGCCGATGAAGACGATGCCTTCCGCTTCCAGCGCTTCGCAAAAAGCTGTCCGCTCCGACAGGAAGCCATAACCGGGATGCACGGCCTGTGCGCCGGTTTCCTTGCAGGCGGCGATGATCTTTTCAGGAATGAGATAGCTCTGCGCGGCCGGTGACGGCCCGATATGCACCGCCTCGTCGGCCATCTCGACATGCACGGCATCACGATCGGCATCGGAATAGACCGCGACGGTGGCGATGCCCATCTTGCGCGCCGTCTTGATGACGCGACAGGCGATCTCGCCACGATTGGCGATCAGGATTTTCGTGAACATGCTGAGGTCATTCCCCTCCGGTCGGTCGTTCCTTTTATGGCCTGTGCTTGCGGGGTCAAGCCGACCATGCAAATCACTGCCTTTCAATCGATTTGCGATTCCAATTCATCGCTGTGGCCCAGTCTCGGCACCAGCTTCCAGTTGATCGTGTCGATAAAACCTGAAACCTTGGAAAAAAATTCGCATTGGAGGACGCCTGATGAAAACCCGCGCCGCTGTCGCCGTCGCCGCTGGAAAACCGTTGGAGATCATGGAGGTCGACCTCGACGGTCCGCGCGAGGGCGAGGTGCTGGTCGAGATCAAGGCGACGGGCATCTGCCACACCGACGAATTCACGCTGTCGGGCGCCGATCCCGAAGGGCTGTTTCCGGCCATCCTTGGCCATGAAGGCGCCGGCGTGGTCGTCGATGTCGGGAAGGGCGTCACCTCGGTCAAGAAGGGCGACCACGTCATCCCGCTCTATACGCCGGAATGCCGGCAGTGCCCGTCATGCCTGTCCAGAAAAACCAATCTGTGCACCGCCATCCGCTCGACGCAAGGGCAAGGCCTGATGCCGGACGGCTCGTCGCGCTTCTCGATCGGCAAGGACAAGATCTTCCACTATATGGGCTGCTCGACCTTCTCCAACTTCACCGTGCTGCCCGAGATCGCGGTCGCCAAGGTCAACCCGGACGCGCCCTTCGACAAGATCTGCTACATCGGCTGCGGCGTCACCACCGGTATCGGTGCCGTGATCAACACCGCCAAGGTCGAACAAGGCGCGACGGCGGTGGTCTTCGGTCTCGGGGGCATCGGCCTCAACGTCATTCAGGGGCTGAAACTTGCCGGCGCCGACATGATCATCGGCGTCGACCTGAACAACGACAAGAAGGAATGGGGCGAGCGGTTCGGCATGACGCATTTCGTCAATCCGAAGGAGATCGACGGCGATGTCGTCCCTCACCTCGTCAACATGACCAAGCGCGGTGCCGATCAGATTGGCGGCGCCGATTACACCTTCGACTGCACCGGCAACACCAAGGTGATGCGCCAGGCGCTGGAGGCCTCACATCGCGGCTGGGGCAAGTCGGTCGTCATCGGCGTCGCCGGCGCCGGCCAGGAAATCTCGACCCGCCCGTTCCAGTTGGTCACCGGCCGCACCTGGATGGGCACCGCCTTCGGCGGCGCACGCGGCCGCACCGACGTGCCGAAGATCGTCGACTGGTACATGGACGGCAAGATCCAGATCGATCCGATGATCACCCACACGCTGAAGCTTGAGGATATCAACAAGGGTTTCGATCTCATGCATGAGGGCAAGTCGATCAGGAGCGTCGTCGTTTACTGAAGAAAGCCACAAGCCGCCGACCGACCGGCCAGCGACCTCTGTGGTTCACAACTGGGAGGAGAAAAGAATGGCGGAGAAACTGCATCCGAAAATCGACAATGGCCTGCCGAAGGAGAGCGCAAGCTTCGCCGGCGGCACGCTGGTCTGCGCTTGCACCAGCAAGCCAGTGAAGGTGAAGGTCAAGGGGCAGATCGCCCACAACCACGCCTGCGGCTGCACTAAGTGCTGGAAGCCGGATGGCGCGGTGTTCTCGGTGGTTGCCGTTGCCGGTACCGGCGACGTCACCGTCACCGAGAACGGCGACAAGCTGAAAGTGGTCGATCCCTCGGCATTGATCCAGCGCCATGCCTGCACCGGCTGCGGCGTCCATATGCATGGACCGGTCGAGCGCGACCATCCGTTCAAGGGGCTGACCTTCATCCATCCCGAGCGCTTCCAGGAGGATGGCTGGTCGCCTCCAGGTTTCACCGCTTTCGTCTCGTCGATCATCGAATCCGGTGTCGACCCGAAGCGGATGGACGGCATTAGGGCACGGCTGAAGACAATCGGGCTCGAGCCCTATGACTGCCTCAACCCTGGCCTGATGGATTATATCGCCACCTGGACGGCGAAAAAGTCGGGCGCCTTGCCGGCCTGACAGTTTGTGAGATTTCAGGTATGGGGCCGGACACGTGTCCGGCCCCATCCGTTTCGGAGAGAGAATGCCCGCACCTGCCATCTACGTCGACGCCGACGCCTGCCCGGTAAAAGCCGAGGTCGAAAAGGTCGCGGAACGCCTCGGCGTCGTCGTCACCTATGTGTCCAATGGCGGCTTGCGGCCCTCGCGTGATCCGATGATCCGCAACGTCGTCGTCTCCAAGGGTGCCGACGCTGCCGATGACTGGATTGTCGAGAATGCCAAATCCAACGACATCGTGGTCACCGCGGACATACCTCTAGCCGCCCGCGCCGTAGCGCTCGGCGCGCATGTGCTTGGACCCACCGGGCGCCCGTTCACGCCGGAAACCATCGGCATGGCGGTAGCGATGCGCGATTTGAAGCAGCATCTGCGCGAGACCGGCGAAAGCAAGGGCTATAACGCCAGCTTCGCGCCTCAGGACCGTTCGCGGTTCCTGGGCGAACTCGACCGCATCTTGCGGCGCGCCCTGAAATCCGCCACACCCAGCTAGAAACCGAGCGCCACCCAGGCTGGAGACCGCCATGGCCGCCGAACCCCCGATCAAGAACCCCTTTCAGCGCCACATGCTGTTCGCAATGTCGGCCTGTTTCGGCGCCGTAGTGCTTGTTGTGGCGTTGCTTCTGCATGCCCCACTCGCCTATTCGATCGGCGCCAACGCGTTTTTTGCCGCTTACGTCATTCTTGTCGTCAGCCAGATGCCAACATTTACCGGAAAATATCTGAGCAAGAATGCGCGTGCCACCGACCTGCCGGTGCTGGCCATCTTCGGGGTGACGCTCGTCGTCGTCGGCGTTGCCGTTGTCTCCTTGTTCCTGCTGATCAATCAGAAGGACAAAGGCCATCCCGTCGAAATTGGCTTTGCGCTGCTGTCGATCCCGCTCGGCTGGTTCACCATTCATGCCATGGCGGCACTCCATTATGCCCATGTCTACTGGATGGACGGCGACGAGGTCGACACCAAGACCAAGAAGAAGATCCCGGTCGGCGGATTGCTGTTCCCGGGCGACAAGCGGCCGGAAGGTTGGGATTTCCTCTACTTCTCGGCGGTCATCGGCATGACCGCGCAGACCGCCGACACCAACATCTCGACGACGCATATGCGTTGCGTGGTGCTCGTCCATTCAATCCTGTCGTTTTTCTTCAACACGGCCATCGTCGCCGCCGCCGTCAACCTCGCCGTCAGCCTGGGCGGTCCATAATAAATCCGTGATCGGATGAAACATCGGTTTGTATCGCGACGTATCAGGAGGACAATGAGCGCGCAGGCCACGTTGCGACGTTGGGAGACGAGACAAGATGGAATCGGTTGCCAGAAGCCAATCCGCCACCGGACCGGGCAGTCCCGCATCAACGGCGAGGCCGTTGATCTACCGGCAGTCACGCTGGACGCGGCTGACCCATTGGCTCTGGGCCATCTCGCTGTTTTTCATGCTGCTTTCCGGCCTGCAGATCTTCAACGCCCGGCCGCAACTCTATATCGGCAAGCAATCCGGTTTCGGTTACAACAACACGATCTTCGAGATCGGCGCCGAGAACACAAGCGCCGGCACGCGCGGCTACACCGAAATCTTTGGCCATCGCTTCGACACGACGGGCGCGCTCGGCTGGTCTGGCCCGGCAGGCAATGAGACGGCGCGCGGCTTCCCGTCCTGGGCGACCATCCCGTCCTATTATGATCTCGGCACCGCCCGCGTCATCCATTTCTTCTTCGCCTGGATCCTGACCACGACCCTGATCGTCTGGTTCGTCGCCAGCCTGGTCAACGGCCATATCAGGCGCGATCTGGCACCACGCCTCGACGATCTCAAGCGGCTGCCGCAGGACATCATCGACCACGCCAAGCTGAAGTTCCATCACACACGCGAATACAACACGCTGCAAAAAATGGCCTATGGCGGCGTGCTGTTCGTGCTGTTGCCGCTGATGATCATCACCGGGCTTGCCATGTCGCCCAGCATGAATTCGGTGTTGCCGTTCCTCAACGATCTGCTCGGCGGCCGTCAGACGGCGCGCACCATCCATTTCACCGTCATGTTGCTGCTGGTCGGCTTCTTCATCATCCACATCCTGATGATCCTGGCCGCCGGGCCTATCAATGAACTGCGCTCCATCATCACCGGCTGGTATCGCACCGATCCTCCCGCGCATGACGACAAAACGCCTGAGAGGAGTGCGTGACATGGCAAAATTCGAAATCAGCCGTCGTAGATTCCTGACCGCAGCCAGCCTCGGCGCCTCCGGCATCATGCTGTCGGGCTGCGACGCCTTCGACAGCCAGCTGAGCATTGGTAGCGGCCTGCGCAGTTTCCTCGAAAACGCCAACGGCCTGACGTACCGCGCGCAACGCCTGCTTGCCGGGCGTGACGCGCTGGCGCCGGAATTCACCGAGGCCGATATCCGCCAGCCGCAACGACCAAACGGCGTCACCTCGCCCGACGATGATGACTACAAGGCCCTGCTCGCCAACAATTTTGCCGACTGGCGATTGGAGGTATCGGGTCTTGTCGAGAAGCCTTTGTCGTTGAGCCGCGAGCAGCTCATGAACATGCCGAGCCGCACCCAGATCACGCGCCATGATTGTGTCGAAGGCTGGAGCTGCATTGCCAAATGGACCGGCACGCCGCTGTCGCTGCTGCTCGACCAGGCCGTGGTCAAGCCGCAGGCGCGCTATGTCATGTTCCACTGCCTCGATACGATCGACCGCAGCCTGTCCGGCGACGTCAAATATTATGGCACGATCGACCTGATCGACGCCCGCCACCCGCAGACGATCCTGGCCTACGGCCTGAACGGCAAGCCGCTGCCCGTCGAGAACGGCGCGCCGCTGCGTGTCCGCGTCGAGCGCCAGCTCGGCTACAAGATGCCGAAATATCTCTACAAGATCGAACTGGTTGACGGCTTCGCCGATGTCGGCGGCGGTCGCGGCGGTTATTGGGAAGACAATGGCTACGACTGGTACGGCGGCATCTAGCCCCGTCACAAAGTGATGGTTAGCCCGTGGGAGCCACGGGCCAACCGCCAATACCGTGCTACGATTTGAGCCCCCCGGCCCCGCTCAATAGCCGGCGTAGATCCACTGACAATTGTTGTAGGAATCGCAGCTGTAGTACCAGTAGCCGTCGCTGCGTGCCGTTTCCCCGTTCGATGTGGCCATGCTTGCAACAGCATCGGCCTTCTTGCCGTCGGCGCCCATCTCCTTGGCCATTTTGGCCATCTTGGCGGTGTTCATGAGTGTCGGCTTGCCGTCCTTCATCTTGGCGCCCTGCTCGGCCACCGGTCCGGCCTCCGCCAGCATTTTGGCAGCGACGAGCATGGCGTCGCCGTCCTTGTCAGCCTTGGCGATGTTGGCCAGCGCCACGGCTGTTTCGACCTTGGTGCGCGCGTCGGCCTGTTTTTCCGGCGTCATCCCGCCGGCAAAAGCCAGTGTTGTCGAGCCAAGGCCGGCGGCAAATGCAAGAGCAAGCACCTTACGAAGCATGGTCATGTGTTATTCTCCCCTGAGAGTGGACGTCCCCGCCCGACACTAGAGGAGTTTCATGGCCGCCGAACCCTATCGAAACAGCTAGGGTGTGACACGCAGCCGACGCTGGTTCCTTCAGGCGACCTTGTCGAGCAACGGCCTGAGCGCCGGATGGATCTCCGGCGAAGCGTGCTTGATGAGCGTGAGCAGAGCACGCTCATTCTCATACAGAGGCCTGTCCGACCCGATATGTTCGACAAGCCATTTGGCTTCGCCGGCATCGATCGTTTCGGCACGGCGGGCCAGCGCCTCGGCCGCTCTGTTCTTCGCCTCCCACTCGGCCTCGATGTCATTCGGGGAACGGTAGGCTTCGATGATGCCGGCAAGGCCGCCGGAAACCATACGGCTAAAGAAGCCGCCGATTTCCGGGTCCGCGCGTTCGAGGAAGCTTTCCTGGCGCAGCGCCACATCGCGGGTCGGGGCTTCATAACCGGCCGAGCACATGACGAAATTGGCGATCGCCTTGACGAACAGATCATTCCAGGACGGATCGTTCTTGGCCTGGGCGGCCCGCTCGTTGATCCTGAACAGCACCTCGGCCTCGCTCCGGGTGATGGCGATGTTGCCGTCACCGCCATGGGCATGAAGGATGCGCCGTAGCAATTCGACTTCCGCCTTGGCGATCAGCCCGGGCACCAGAGCGCCGCCCAGCATCAGCGGCCCCTTGCCGTCGACAACGGCATGGGCGACCTGCTCCAGCGCGTAAACACAAAGCTGGCTCGGCGACGATCTTGCCTCTTCCAGCACATGGACCAGCAATTCGAGTTCGGTGCGGCTGTCGACCATGCCGTCGCGCGAGATGGTGCGGATCAGCCAGTCGGCATTGTCCTGCGAGATGTAGCCCGAGGGCTTTTCCTGATGAACGATATAGTCGGTCACCGCCTCGACGAAGAATGGCGCCCAATCCGCGCATTTGTTGCGCGCTGTCTGGTCGAGCGCGAACAGCGCCTCGGCTTCGCCGCGCGTCACCACGCCGTCGGCGAACACCTCGCGGCGCAGCATCGCGACATCTTCCGAGGCAATGCGATTCTTTGAAGTCAGCCCCGCCACCGGCGCGCTCATGATCAATTCGCCCATTTGCCGTCCCCGTCCGCCCCAAAGCGTTACATCGGCCTGTTCTATCAGCAGTGTCTTGAAAAACCGGCAAACGGCGTGGTTACCGAAGAGTTGTCAGCCAATGCATGTCGCCCAAAAGTGTGCAGCGGTTTTGGGAGAACGACATGCATCAAAACAAAGAGCTGACTCCGTTTCGACACGACGCACCTTTGATGTCGCTGGGAGGTGACAAGGTGTCGCCGACGGGCTATGGATGACGCGTCGAGGGCTCAGAAATGAGTCCTACCTGTTTGCGGGAGAGAACAGCGAGAGCTGTCGCCGAAGGGGAAATCGCCCGAAATCTCTCAGGCAAAAGAACCGTAGACGGGAAAGACACTCTGGAAAGTCGGGGCTTGCCCCCGCGCCGAAGGTGTAAGCGCCGCTGACAGAGTTCCGGCTGCGCGAGTCTCTCAGGCTTCAGACAGAGGGGCACGGACTGGTCGCCATCAGCGGCCGATTGCGTGCGACTCTGGAGACGACATGACGGGCGACGACAGCAAACACCTTCCCCTCGAAGATATTCACACCGCGGCCGGTGCGCGCTTTGGTGCCTTTGCCGGCTGGTCGATGCCGCTGACCTATCCGGCCGGCGTCATGAAAGAACATCTGCACACCCGCGAGCATGCCGGCCTGTTCGACATCTCGCACATGAAGCTGTTCGAGGTCAGCGGGCCGCAAGCCGTTGCGCTGCTCAACCGCGCCTGCCCGCTGGACGCCGGCGCGCTCGACATCTCGCAGTCGAAACTGTCCTTCTTCCTCAATGAGGCCGGCGGCATCCTGGACGACCTGATCGTCACCCGCCTCGGCGATACCAGGTTCATGGTGGTCGCCAATGCCGGCAACGCCGTCGCCGACGAAAAGCATCTCCGCGCGCTGGCCGCTGATTTCGATGTCAAGGTCGAGCCGCTCGACCGCGTCTTCCTGGCGATCCAGGGTCCGGAAGCCTGGGCAGCACTCTCACGGGCCGGCATCGAAACGGGATCGCTGCTGTTCATGCACGGTGTCGAGCCGCGAAAAAACTGGTTCATGAGCCGGTCGGGCTATACCGGCGAGGACGGTTTCGAGATCGGCCTGCCGGAGGCGGACGCGCGCGATTTAGTCGCGAAATTACTTGCCGATGAGCGTGTGCTGTGGATCGGCCTTGCCGCGCGCGACTCTCTAAGGCTGGAGGCCGGGCTCTGCCTGCATGGCCAGGACATCACGCCGGAGACCGACCCGGCCGCGGCCGCGCTGATGTGGGCAATCCCTAGGGAAATCCGCGCTTCCGGCGCCTTCATCGGCGCCGATGCCCTTCGTGACGCGGTGGAACGCGGACCGGCGCAAAAGCGTGTCGGGCTGAAACCGGAGGGCCGTCAGCCGGTGCGCGCCGGTGCTGCCCTGTTCGACGCCAACGGTAACCCCGCCGGCCATGTCACGTCGGGTGGCTTCGGCCCCTCGGCAGGCCATCCGGTCGCCATGGGCTATGTTGCCACAGCGCTGGCAAAGCCTGGGACACGGGTTTTCGCCGATGTGCGCGGTACGAAAATCCCCGTCGACATCAGTTCCCTGCCCTTTACCCCTCATCGCTACCGCAAAGGATGAATTCCATGGCAACGACCTATTTCACCACTGATCACGAATGGCTCCGTGTCGAGGGCGGCATCGCCACCGTCGGCATCACCGACTACGCGCAGGAGCAGCTCGGCGACCTCGTCTTCGTGGAACTGCCCGAGATCGGCAAGAAGCTGGCCAAGGGCGATACCGCCGTCGTGGTCGAATCGGTCAAGGCGGCCTCGGATGTCTACGCGCCGGTCGATGGCGAAATCACCGAAGCCAACGGCACGCTGTCGTCCGACCCATCGCTGGTCAACTCGGCGGCGACCGGCGCCGGCTGGCTGTGGAAGATGAAGCTGGCCGATGAAAGCCAGCTCGCCGGCCTCATGGATGAAGCCGCCTACAAAGCCCATATCGCCTGATAACAGGACTTAAAAACGATGAGCGCAGCACTTACCCCCTTCTCGGCCCGCCATATCGGTCCTGATGTCAGCGATGTCAGAGCCATGCTTGCGGTGATCGGCGTTCCCTCAGTCGAGACGCTGATCAGCCAGGCCGTGCCGCAATCGATTCGCCTCGACGCGCCGCTGGCCCTGCCCGCACCGGCGAGCGAAGCCGAGGCACTGGCCGAATTGTCGGCGACCATGGCTGGGAATACCGTGCTGAAGAGCTTCATCGGCGCCGGATATCACGGCGTCTACGTGCCGCCGGTCATCCAGCGCAATCTGTTCGAGAATCCGGCCTGGTACACAGCCTACACGCCCTATCAGGCCGAGATCAGCCAGGGCCGTCTGGAAATGCTGTTCAACTTCCAGACGCTGGTCACCGAACTGACCGGCCTGCCGGTAGCGTCGGCTTCGCTGCTCGATGAGGCAACCGCGGTCGCCGAAGCGGTCGGCATTGCGCTGCGCCATCACCGCGACAAGCGCACCAAGGTGGCGCTTGCCGGCACGCCGCATCCGCAGACGCTGGATGTCGTACGAACCCGCGCCGAACCGCTCGGCATCGAGATCGACGGCGAGACGATCGACGACAACACCGCCGCTCTGCTCGTTTCCTGGCCTGACACCTTCGGCGTCTACGGCGACCACAAGGCCGCGATCGACAAGGCCCGCGCCACCGGCGCCATCGTCGTCTTCATCGCCGATCCGCTTGGCCTGACGCTGACCGATGCCCCGGCGAAACTCGGCGCCGACATTGCGGTCGGCCCGATGCAGCGCTTTGGCGTGCCGATGGGCTTTGGCGGCCCGCATGCCGCCTATTGCGCCGTTTCCGACAGGCTGACGCGCCTCATGCCCGGCCGGCTGGTCGGCCAGTCCACCGACAGCAAGGGGCGTCCCGGCTACCGCCTGGCCTTGCAGACGCGCGAACAGCATATCCGTCGCGACAAGGCGACGTCCAACATCTGCACCGCGCAGGCGCTGCTCGCCAACATGGCGACAGCCTATGCCATCTGGCACGGCCCTGCCGGATTGCAGGCGATTGCCGGGCGCATCCACACTCTGGCCAATCGTCTGGCAAGCGGCCTCAAGGCGGCAGGCGTTTCGGTGCTCGGCGCCAGCCGCTTCGACACGGTGACGGTGGAGGCGAAGGGTAAGGCCGCGCAGATTGCCGCCGCCGCCGAAAAGACCGGCCGGCTGCTGCGCGTCATCGACGCCGACCATGTCGGCATCGCCTTCGACGAGACCTCGACCGACGCCGATCTCGACGCGATCGCGGCCCTGTTCGGCGCCAAGGCCGCTCCCTCGGCCGACAGCACGGTGCCCGGCAAGCCGCGTGGAAAAGAGTTTCTGACCCAACCGGTCTTCCATGAAAACAAGTCGGAAACCGACATGATGCGCCTGCTGCGCCGGCTGGCCGACAAGGATCTGGCGCTCGACCGCTCAATGATCCCGCTCGGATCCTGCACCATGAAGCTCAACGCGGCGGCCGAAATGATGCCGGTGAGTTGGCCAAGCATCGCCAATCTGCACCCCTTCGCACCACCGGCGCACTCGGCCGGTTACCGTGCGATGATCGGCGAGCTTGAAGGCTGGCTGTCGGAGATCACCGGCTTCGACGCGGTCAGCCTGCAGCCTAATGCCGGCAGCCAAGGCGAATATGCCGGCCTGCTCGCCATCCGCGCCTATCATCGCGCACGCGGCGAAGGCCATCGCACCGTCTGCCTGATCCCCTCCTCCGCGCATGGCACCAATCCGGCAAGTGCAGCGATGGCCGGCATGAGCGTTGTCGTCGTGCGCTGCCTGGAGGACGGCAACATCGACATGGACGATATGCGGGCCAAGGCCAACGAGCATTCGAAGAACCTTGCCGCGCTGATGTTCACTTACCCCTCGACGCACGGCGTCTACGAAGAAGGCGCGCGCCACCTCTGCGCCCTCATCCATGAGCATGGCGGCCAGGTCTATTTCGATGGCGCCAACCTCAACGCGCTTGTCGCGCTGGCCCGCCCCGCCGATATCGGCGCCGATGTCTGCCATATGAACCTGCACAAGACCTTCTGCATCCCGCATGGCGGCGGCGGCCCCGGCGTCGGCCCGATCGGTGTCAAGGCGCATTTGCAGCAGTACCTGCCGGGCCATGTCACCGAGGGCTCGGCGCATGCCGTGTCGGCGGCACCGTTCGGCAGCGCCTCCATCCTGCCGATCACCTGGATGTATATCCGCATGATGGGTGCTGCCGGCCTGAAGCAGGCAACGGAGACCGCCATCATCTCGGCCAACTACGTGGCGACACGGCTCGCGCCGCACTTCCCGCTGCTCTACAAGGGACGGAGCGGCCGCATCGCGCATGAATGCATCCTCGACACCCGTGTGCTCAAGGAGAGCGCCGGCATCAGCGTCGACGATATCGCCAAGCGCCTGATCGACTACGGTTTCCACGCGCCGACCATGTCGTTTCCGGTCGCCGGCACGCTGATGGTCGAGCCGACGGAGTCCGAGCCCAAGCGCGAACTGGATCGCTTCTGCGAGGCGATGATTGCCATCGCCGGCGAGGCAGCCAAGGTGGCGAAGGGCGAGTGGCCTTTGGCCGACAATCCGCTGGTCAACGCACCGCACACCGCCGCCGAGGCGCTGGCCGGCCAATGGACCCACCCCTACTCGCGCCTGGAAGCAGCCTATCCCGCCGGCGACGCCGGCACGGCGGCAAAGTACTGGCCGCCCGTGTCGCGCATCGACAATGTTGCCGGCGACCGCAACCTGGTCTGCTCCTGCCCGCCGCTGTCGGACTATCTGGGTGCGGCCGAATAGTCGCCTCTAGGCTTACGCTGAGCGCAAGGCCGGCCTATCCGGTTCGGCCTTGCCGATTCTTGTGCGGCTGATGACGCGATTTCGGCCAGCCCGCTTGGCGGCGTAGAGTGCGGCATCCGCCTCGGCCAGCACCTCGTCGAGCGTGCTGCCATCGGTGCCGCCGACACCGATGCCACCGCTGACCGTGCTGCGCAGGGGACCGAGCGGGGTGGCAACGATTTCGGTGCCGAAGGCAACGCCGACCTTACTGGCCAGATCATGGGCCCGCTCTTCCGTCATCCGCGACATGACGATGGCGAACTCCTCGCCGCCCAGGCGAAAGGCGTCGACGCCGGTCCTGGCATATTTGCGGATGACGGCGGCGAAGCGGCACAGCACCTGGTCCCCGACGGGATGACCGTAGATGTCGTTGGTCCTCTTGAAGTGATCGAGGTCAAACATGACGATCGCCATGAACGGACCAAAGGTCCGTTCGCCATAGAGCGACGTCAGCCCGCGGCGGTTCATCAGCCCGGTCAACGGATCAGTCATGGTCTCGGCCTTCAGCTCGATCTGCGCCTGCAGATGGTGCAGCGAGAGCGTCAAGGCGCCGAGACCGGTCATGCAGGCGACGGACACGACGGAATTCAGGCGTTCGGCCCAGTTGTCGGGCGCAGCGCCGAGCGTCCATTGCCCCTTGGCCATCAGAACCACGCCGCAAAGGGCAAACGACACCGCGCAGCTGCCGCTCAGGAACGACACCACCAGCAGGATCCGGCGATCGTGACTGCCATTGATCCAGAACATGGCCCCGATCGTCGAGAGCAGCACGGTCACCACTGCGTAGGTGACGATGAAGCCGACACCGTCAAGGCCGAGAAAGGTCAAGGCCGCGCAGACAGCCATGGCCGCGAATGTCGGCACAACCGCACGCCTGTAGTCCGACACGCCGAGATACTGCATCGCCGAAAGGCAGAGGATCAGGAAACCCAGGCTGAGCAGGGCAAGCGCGATCTGGCAAAGCAGCGGATCGGGATCCCTCGTATATCGCCAGAACAGGATCACATGCGCGACGAGCACGAGAATGCCGCTCGCCACCGTCAGCACAAAGCCCGCGCGCGGCGCGGTGAACCAGATCGCAAACATGGTGAGCGCCAGGCAAGTACCCGACAGCGCGGCTGCGAGCAAGAGCGAACTGAAATCCAGCATGTCGGGCGGGGGCCTCTCGAGCGTCAGCGGTTGCGCCACATTCTAGGTCAGCGGCAGCGCTCGAACATGGTTTTCAGCCGATCTTTCGACCCAAGCTGCGGTTAGGGTTTACAAAGCGTCGATACCACCTGCCTGGAAACCGCACCTTTTGCCCGGCGCGAGGACCGGACGGGCATCAGCCCTTGCTGAGCAAGGCGATATTGGCGTTGACGACCGCGGAGTCGGCCATGCCGGCCTTGGCTTCGAGCAGCAGCGCCCGGGCTTTCTTCTTGTTGCCACGCAACAGTTGCGAATAGCCCATATTGTTGACGATTTGCGGTTTGCGGCCGGCGACCTTCAGGAGCTGGCTGTAGGCGCGGTCGGCAAAGTCGAAGCGGCCGAGCTCGTCATAGGAAGCAGCGAGCCCCATCCAGGCCTCCGCATTGTCGGCCTTCAGCTCGACGGCCTTGCGGAAATGCTGTTCGGCGAGGCCGTAATTGGCATCGCGAAACTGCGCCTTGCCTTGCGCCAGATCGGACGTGTCGACGGCCTTCGCCGCCGGTGGGATCGCGGTCGTCTTGGTTGTGTCGACGTTGCTGTTCGTCGTGCACCCGGTGATCATCAGGACGGCTGCCATCGTGGCGACCGCCGCAAATTTTGTCTGACGCATGCCCTGCCCCGTCGCCCGATTTGCCGGGTCGTTCTTCAGAAATCACGGTACAGAAGAGCAATTAAACTTCAGTGCCGAAATGCACCTAAGATTTGGTTTCCACAATACCGGCCATTAACCATTGGCACGCAACGCCTCAATCACGGCAGACGCGGGCGGCTGCTCTCACGGCGGATCCAGGGCCTTGAGCGCTGCCGGAGCCCGATAGCGGCTGCCGTCATAGCGCAGCCGGTAGGTCCGGCTCACGGACTTGCCGGGATGGGACTGGCACTCGCCATCCTTGTCGGGAGCTGGCTCGTCGGTATCCTTCCGCTCGACCGCGGTGATGTCATGGTAGCCGTGATGGACCGTCGGGCTCATCGCCAGGCTGACCTGGTTCGAATGAAAGGATCCCGCGCAATTGGTGTCGCCTTCGCCGCCATTGCCGGCCACCACAAGACCGTCGAGCACCAGTCGCAGCGCATTGCCGGCGACGGCGTAGAGCCGCAGGTCGGTTTCGCTGAAGGGATTGGGCTGCGAATGGTTTGCCATCTCGATGCGCAGGCCAAAGGCGGTGACACCCGGCGCCAGCCCATAGCGGCCAGTGTCGAGTGCGATGTCGCGGATCGCGATGGCATCGTCGTTCATCAACCCGGGCTGGAGCAGGCGCTGGCGCACTTGCAGGCTCTTCCTGTCGACGACCAGAAGCTCGATATCGCCGATGTGCTGGCCGTCGATGGACTGGGCGCTGTCGATCAGCGGCACCGCGACCAGCAGCAGATCGTCATGGGCAGGCCAGACCTTGCAGACCAGGCCGGGCGTAAGATCCTGCGGGAGCGCGAGCGCGATGCTGGTATGTGGTTCGAGCGTGAACGAGCCGCCGTCGGCGCTTTTCTGAACCTTGGGATAAGCCTGCCGCAACAGCGCAGCAGCATCGCCGAGCCTGGGCGGGTCCCCAACTGATGGCGGCGAGACCGAGGAAAAGGGTGCGCAACAGCATTCGCATTATATCCTCGCGGCGCCGGGTTGGAGCAAGATGAGAGTTATCGGCGTGCCCGGCTGAATATCAACCCAAGCTAATGCGCGCCCGTCATCTTTACGATGATCGGGATGATCGCGATCATCAGCACCACCGGCAGGATGCACACCGTCACCGGTATCGACATCTTGGCCGGCAAAGCATGCGCCTTTTCCTCGGCCAGCGACATGCGTTTGTGGCGCATTTCGTCGGAGAAGACGCGCAACGCGCCCGACAGGCTGGTGCCGAGTTCCTTCGACTGCTGCAACAGCGTGGCGAAGGAGCGCACCTCGTCCAGGCTGAGGCGCTCGGCGAGCGCTTTCAGCGCATCGTCGAGGCTGCGCCCCGCCCTCAGTTCCAGCGACACAAGCTGAAGGTTCTGGCTCAGCGCCGGATAGGTTCGGGCGAGTTCCCTCGAGACGCGCTCGATGCCGGCCTCCATGCTCATGCCGGCATCCGAGCAGACGATCATCAGGTCCATGAAATCGGGAAAGCCGTTGCGGTATTCGCGCATTTTCTCCCGCGTTTTCTGGGTCAGCACCAGGCTGGGCAGGAAGTAGCCGGCCACGCCCGACAGGATGATGAACGCCCAGCGGCTGGCCATCGTCGCGTCGGCACTGGCCATCAACTGGTTGAGCACAAACGCGCCAAGCGCCCCGCCGACCAGCGCCGAAAAGCGTATGATGAAGAACATGCCGACGGCGCGCGGCTCCATATAGCCGGCCTGGATCAGCTTCATGCGCAGCCGAGCGACATTTTCCGGATCGCTTTTGGCGTAAAACGCCTGCGCCCGCTTCACCGCCTTGTCGCGCACGACGTCGGTGTTCTTCTTCTGCACGGGTTCGGGTTTCGTCGCCACCGGGCCATGGTCGACCTTGAGACGGCGCTTCACGTCGTTGCGGTCGCCCTTCGCCGTCACCATCGGCCAGGCGACCGCGACGGTGCCCAGGGCCAACAGCAGGATGGCCACCGGCATCAATGAGGTCGGTGCAAGCGAGGCGAGGAATTCGACGAAGCCCTGCATGTCAGAACCTGAAATTCGACATCTTGAACATGATCAGATTGCCCAGCATCAGCCAGGTCACCGACCCGCCGATCAGGTACCAGGTTTTCGCCTCGCCCCAGACGTCGCGGTAGAAGCCCGGCATCAGCGCCATGATGGCGGCAAACAGCAGTGCCGGTATCGCCGTCAGGATGTAGGCCGACATGCGACCTTCGGTCGAGATGGCGCGCACCTTGCGGCGCAGCTTGCCGCGCTCGCGGATCGTCAACGCCAGGCCGTCGAGGATCTCGCGCAGATTGCCGCCCGAACTGGACTGGATCGAGACGGCGGTGATGAACAGCGGCAGATCCTCATGGCCGACCCTGTCGAACAGCGAATTCAACGCCGAGACGAGGTCGGAACCATAGGTGACCTCATCGGCGATGACGCCGAATTCGGTGCCGATCGGATCAGGCATCTCGCGCGACACCATGGCAATGGCCACAGGCACCGGGTGACCGGCCTTGAGACCGCGCGTGATCAGCTCCAGCGCCTCGGGCAGTTGGGTGCCGAACCGC
This sequence comes from Mesorhizobium loti CJ3sym, assembly GCF_000472785.1. Lineage (GTDB taxonomy): Bacteria > Pseudomonadota > Alphaproteobacteria > Rhizobiales > Rhizobiaceae > Mesorhizobium > Mesorhizobium loti_E. The sequence goes on along the minus strand of NZ_AXAL01000007.1, from coordinate 38,891 downwards.
TTGAGCCGGCGCTTGCGCTTGAAGCGCATCACCATCACCGGCACCAACGGCACCAGCACGACGAACAACAGAAGCCCCATCGGCGGCGGCAAGCCATACCACATGGCGACCAGGGCCATCGCCAGCGCTACGCCTGACGTGATCATCAGGAACTTCGACATCGGCATGATCATGCCCGACTGCGTGCGCAAGGCGCGAAACCGATCCGGCGAGAACAGCGATGTGCCCGCATCCAGGCCGCGCTCCTTGCGCAGCTGGATCAGCACCTGCTCCTGGCTGATCTTGCTTTCCTGCAGCTTCATGCGCCGGTTGATGGCGGTTCGCTTGTCACTGCGGCCGGCATAGAGAAGATAGCAGGCCTCGGCGATCATAATGCCGGTGAGCGCTGCCCCGGCATAGATGACATAGATCGCGCTGAACCCGTCGGACACCTTGGCTACTCCTGCGGTCGGCCGGGTTCGAAATAGCGTCCGGGAAACTCGATGCCCATGGCGCGCAGATCCTCGAGGAAGCGTGGCCGAATGCCCGTCGCCTCGAAATAACCGAGAATCCCGCCGTCGGCGTCCATGCCGGTGCGCACGAAGCGGAAGATCTCCTGCATCTGGATGACGTCGCCTTCCATGCCGGTCACCTCGGCGACGCTCGTCACCTTGCGCTTGCCGTCGGAAAGCCGGGTCAGCTGGACGATCAGGTCGAGAGCGCTGGAGATCTGGCTGCGGATCGACTGCACCGTCATCGGCATGCCGGTCATGCCCAGCATCTGTTCGAGACGCGAAATGGCATCGCGCGGCGTGTTGGCGTGGATGGTCGCCATCGAGCCTTCATGGCCGGTGTTCATCGCCTGAAGCATGTCGAAAGCTTCCTCGCCGCGGCACTCGCCGAGGATGACACGGTCGGGTCGCATGCGCAGCGCGTTCTTGACGAGATCGCGTTGCTTCAGTTCGCCATGGCCCTCGATGTTGGCGGGGCGCGTCTCCATGCGCGCGACATGCGGCTGCTGCAGCTGAAGTTCGGCCGCGTCCTCGATGGTAATCAGCCGCTCATCTTCGGAAATGAAGGCCGACAGCGCGTTGAGCATCGTCGTCTTGCCGGTGCCGGTGCCGCCTGAAATGATCGTCGTCTTGCGGGCGTGGACCGCCGCCGCCAGCACTTCGGCCATGTTCTGGGTGATGGCGCCGAACTCGACCAGCCTGTGCAGGCCAAGCTTGTTCTTGGAGAATTTGCGGATCGACACCAGCGGTCCGTCGACGGCCACCGGGCGGATGGCGGCGTTGAAGCGCGAGCCGTCCAGCATGCGCGCATCGACCATCGGCTGCGATTCGTCGACACGGCGGCCGACGGCGGCGACGATCTTGTTGACGATGCGCAAGAGATGCGCCTCGTCCTTGAACGGAATGTGGACCTGCTGCAGCTTGCCCTTCTTTTCGACGAAGCAATTCTGGTGGCCGTTGATCAGGATGTCGTTGATGTCTGGGTCCTTGAGCAGCGGCTCGAGCGGACCGAGGCCGACCATCTCGTCGACGATATCGTCGACCAGCGCGTCGAGTTCGGCGGTGTTGATCGCCATCCGCTCCTGGCGGGTTTTTTCCGAAACGAAATCATGCACTTGCCGGCGCATTTCATCCTTGGGCAGACGCTCCAGTGCGACGAGATTGATCTCCTCGAGCAGCATGCGGTGAATGCGCACGCGCGCATCGAGCACCTTGTTGGCGTTCTTTGCCGGTGCGACGTCAGGTTTTGCCGGCAAAGCCTTTCGGCTGGACGGAATGACGACCGCATGGTGCGCGACCGGCACTGGGTCCGACGGACGCTGCGGGCGCGCGTCGCGATTCTGCAGATTGGAGAAACGGCTGGTCATCCGGCCTTCCTCTTCAACAGGCCCCTGCCGAGACCGAACAGCGACTTCGATTTACTCGCGGTCGCGGCAACCTCTTCCGGAAGGATGATCTTCTTCAAATCGTTGATGACATTGGCGTTGGGATCGATCTCGTGCAGCGGCACGCCGCGGTCGACCGCCTCGCGCACCAGCCGATAATTGTTGGCGATGCCGCCGACGAAATGCTCGCCGAGGATTTCCTGGACATCCGCCTGCTTGATGCCGTTGTCGAACATCTTCTGCTCGAAACGGTTGACGATGACGTTGGGCTTCACTTCCTTGCCAGCGGTCTCGTAGACCGCCTGGATCAGCCTTTGCGTGTGGCGCAGGCACGGCACCGTCATCTCGGCGACGATGTAGAGCTTGTTGGAACCGAGCAGCACGGTCTCCGTCCACGGGAACCAGGTGCGCGGCATATCGATGACGACATTGTCGAAATAGGCCGAGACGAGGTCCAGCATGCGCACCACGACATCGGTCTTGAACGAGCGCATCTCCGCCGGGTGCGTCGGCGCCGCCAGCACGCACAGCCCGCTGGCATGCTTGGACAGCATCACGTCGAGCAGTTGCCGGTCGAGGCGCTCGGGCTGGTTCTCGATCTCGGTGATGTCGAAACGCGGCTCGAGGTCGAGATATTCGGCGCAGGCGCCCTGCTGGAAATTGAGATCGACGACGCAGGTCGAGGCGCCGCGCGTCACCGAGTGATGCAACTGGAATGCCGTCTGCAGCGCCAGCGTCGTGGTGCCGACGCCGCCGGCGGCCGGCATGAAGGTGTAGATCTGCGACTCGGTGTTTTCCTCACGCCCCGGCCCTTGCAGGGTCCGCACGACCGAGCGGACGAGATCGGCCGTGGTGATCGGCTTGACCAGAAAATCGGCGACCTTGAGTTGCACCAGGATGCGCACGGCGGCGGCATTGAACTCCTGGGTGACCACGACCACCGGCGCCTTGCCCTCCAGCCGGCGCATGATGCGCTGCAGCGACTCGACCTCCTCCAGCCTCGCCGCGTCCATGTCGACGATGATGGCGCCGAAATCGGTCTCCTGGACCTCGCCGCGCAGTTCGGTGACGCTCTTTTCCACCGTCGAGAGTTGGATGATCTCGGAGGCGGCGAACGCGGTCTTCGTGTCCTGCACGAAGGTCCTGTCCGTCGATACGAGCAGGATCTTCCTGGTCTTGATGCCGTTTGCCATTCTCGCCGCCTGTCAGATAGCCTTGTGGATCAGTTTTCGGTGCTTGCCTGCGATGCCTTCGCGCCCGCCGCCTGATCGGGTGTGACGGCTCCCGCATTGTCACGCTTGGCCGGCACGAGAAGCCTGGTGTTCTGGACGCCGTACTTCCACGGATCGACCATCTGCATGACGGTGTTGGCGGCCTGGGCGTTGCCGGCGCCGGTCGTCACCCCTTCGCTGCGTGTATAATCGTCGCTGGTGCAGCCGCCGGCCAAACCGGCAAGAAGCAGGGCAATGCTCGATCTCAGGACCAGACGCATGGCTTTAGTCCTTCGGCAGGTCGAGGAAATGCCCGACCGTTGTGGTGGGAGCGGCCCGTGCGGCATTGCCATCAGCCATCGCCAGCGCGCGGCTCGTGTCCGACGCCTTCACTTCCTCGGTGTTGTTGAGGAAGTAGTCGGCATTGCTGGGTGGCTGCGTGCCATCGGTGGGTTCAACCATTTTCTTCGACGGATCGACCGGCTTGACCAGATAGGGCGTGACCAGGATGACCAGGTCGGTCTCGCGCCGCTGGTAGGATTTCGACGAGAACAGCGGTCCAAGAACGGGCATCTTTCCGAGGCCGGGGATGCGCGACGTGGTGACGTCGTTTTGTGTCTGCAGCAGCCCCGCGATCATGAAGCTCTGGCCGTTCTTCAGGTCAACCGAGGTCTTGGCGCGGCGGACAATGAAGCCCGGTACCGAAATGTTGCCGATGTTGTAGGACGCCGACGCATCGATCGAGGAGACTTCCGGCGCGATGTCGAGGCTGACCAGCCCGTCCTTCAGCACGGTCGGGGTGAAGTCCAGGCTGACGCCGTATTTTTTGTAGGTGACGGATATCTTGCCGTTGTCCTCCGAAACCGGGATCGGGAATTCGCCACCGGCGAGGAAGCTCGCCGTCTGGCCGGAGCGGGCAATCAGGTTGGGTTCGGCCAGCATCCGGGCAAGACCGCGCTCCTCCAGCGCCTTGACCGCGATATCGATTGAAACGCCGTTCGACAGCAGGCTGCCAATGATCTCGCCGGTCCCTGCGGCAGGCACTGTGCCTGGATCGAGGGTGACGTTGCGCCCGCCAAGACCGTAGGCGAAATTGGCGCTGTATTTGGCGCCGAGGTCCTGCCCCGCCTGGCGGTTGATCTCGACGAAGCGGACATTGAGCTGGACCTGCTGCGACGACGATATATTGACCGAGTTGATCACGTCCTCTTTGCCAGAAAAGCGCGTGGCGATCTGGTTCGCCTTCTCGGCGGCGACCGCGTCATCGGCCTCGCCCGACAGCACCACACGGCCATTGGCCGAGCCGACCTTGATCTTGGCGTCCGGCACGCTGGCGCGGATGGTGCTCGCCAATTGATCCGTGTCGAGCGTCACCTCAATGTCGACGGTGCCAACGAGCTGCTTTTTCTCGTCGAACAGCGCGATGCCGGTGGTGCCGAGATTATTGCCCAGCACATAGAAGGATTTGTCGGTCAGCGGGTTGACGTTGGCGATGTCCGGATCGCCGATCACGATCTGGTAGAACGCGGCGCTCGTCACGATCGTCTTGGGCTTGCCCTTGGCAACCTTGATCGAGGCATTCTTGGTCGACGAGACATAGACCACGTCATTGTCCGCCTTGGCCGCGCCGGGCAAGGCGAGCGTGCCACTCGCAACCAGTGCAACCATCGTCACCAGGGCCCGCGCGAGGCGCGACCGGTCCGTCATTCGATATAGGCTACGCATCAGCATTGTCCCGTCCCGCCCGGTCCCCACCGGCCCTTACTTCTGGTTCTGGTCCCGCGCGGGAACCTGATATTCCTCGGCCTTCGTGCCGCGCGTCACGATGACCGTCTTGAATTTCGGCTTCTCCGGCTCCTTGGTCATGGCGCCGAATAGCGAGCCGGCCGCGGCCTCGGCCTTGGCCGCCACCGATCCGCCGAAGGAAGAGATGGTGGTGACGCCGTTGTTGCCGTCGCCGCCTTCGCTGGCGGAACGCAAAGACAGCGACAGCGTGCCGACGGTGCGGGCAAGCGCTACTTTCTGCGCGCCTTCGGTCGTCACCTCGATGGTCACGGAATTGGCAACCTGCGGCGTCGTCTGGCGCACGTCGGCGCCCTGGCCGACGCTCAGCACCTTGGCGTCGGCAACGACGATCTCGGAGGTGACGGTCGAACCGGCCGCCCCTTGCGCGTTCTTGGCGACTTCCTGGATTTCGCCGGCATCGCGCGTCAGCACGATATCGACGCGGTCGCCCGGTGTGACGAAGCCGCCGACACCGGCGATCTCGTCGGTGCGGATGGTCACCGCCCGCATTCCGGGTGTCATCATGTTGGAAAGCGTCGCGCGGCCATTCGGCCCCGACAATTTGGTCAGCAGCACCGGTTCGTTGATATCGATCGGCGACAGCACGACGCGGCTGCCTTGGCCGAGCAACCCATCGATGGTGGGAAACGCACCTTGCGGCAGGGAATCCTGCGGCCAGGGGATTTCGCTGAGCTTGGCGCGGTCGAGTTCCATGCCGTAGCGCAGGGACGCGTTTGCCACCACGATCGTCTTGAACTCGATCTTCGGAGGCGCCGGAGCAACGATAAAGGCCGTCTTCTCCCCGGCATCGGCCTTGGCCTGGCTTTTGACCCAGAAATCCGCGGCAAAGATCGATATCGCGCCGAAAACAGCGGCGATGCCGATCATCGTTATGGCCTTGCCCCTCACGCCGAAACCCCTGATGCCCGCAGTTTCTTGTTATATTGGGCTCACGCTAGGCCGCATTGTTAAAGAATGAGGAATCTTGTGCGGCGGTAGCAGACCTATTTCCGCCCGGTTGGTTATCGAATGGTTTTAGGATAAGAGGGGTCAAATCCCCGAACGTAACAGGAACCTCCGTCGCCTGGCGCCGCAAAGCGTGGCAGTATCGACGGGTGATTCGCAGCATCGGACCCGATGGCAGGCATGGACGACAACAACGATCTTTTCGGCAATCTGGGCAAGGAGCCGCAGCCAGTTCGCACACCGGCGCGCCCGGCGGACCCGCTGGTGCAGGCCGCCAAGCGTCCCGCCGCGACCAAGGATGGCAGCGAGGGCTATAGCGCCGCCGACATCGAGGTGCTCGAAGGCCTGGAGCCGGTGCGCCGCCGGCCAGGCATGTATATTGGCGGCACCGACGACAAGGCGATGCACCATCTGTTCGCCGAGGTTATCGACAATTCGATGGACGAGGCGGTCGCCGGCCATGCCACCTTCATCGACGTCGAGCTTTCGGCCGACGGCTATCTTGCCGTCACCGACAATGGCCGGGGCATTCCGGTCGACCCGCATCCGAAGTTCAAGAAGCCGGCGCTCGAAGTGATCATGACGACGCTGCATTCGGGCGGCAAATTCGACTCCAAGGTGTACGAGACATCAGGCGGCCTGCATGGCGTCGGCGTGTCCGTGGTCAATGCGCTGTCGGACCATCTCGAGGTCGAGGTCGCACGCGGCCGCCAGCTTTATCGCCAGCGTTTTTCGCGCGGTGTTCCCGTAACTGGCCTGGAGCAGCTTGGCGAGGTCCACAACCGGCGCGGCACCAAAATCCGCTTCCATCCCGACGAGCAGATCTTCGGCAAGGGCTGCGCCTTCGAGCCGGCGCGGCTCTACCGCATGACGCGCTCGAAAGCCTATCTGTTCGGCGGTGTCGAAATCCGCTGGACCTGCGATCCCTCGCTGATCAAGGAAAAGGACCAGACACCGGCGAAGGCGGCGTTCCATTTTCCGGGCGGCCTCAAGGACTATTTGAAAGCATCACTGGGCGACGACTTCCAGGTTACCCGTGAAATCTTCGCCGGCAAGAGCGAGAAGCAGGGCGGTCATGGCTCGCTGGAATGGGCGGTAACCTGGTTCGGCGGCGACGGCTTCGTGAATTCCTACTGCAACACCATCCCGACCGGTGAAGGCGGCACACACGAGGCCGGCTTCCGCAACGTGCTGACGCGCGGGCTTCGCGCCTATGCCGATCTCGTCGGCAACAAGCGGGCTTCGATCGTCACCTCGGAAGACGTCATGATCTCGGCGGCTGGCATGTTGTCGGTGTTCATCCGCGAGCCGGAATTCGTTGGCCAGACCAAGGACAGGCTGGCGACGATCGAAGCGATCCGCATTGTCGAGACGGCGATCCGCGACCCCTTCGACCATTGGCTGGCCGACAATCCGCAGGAAGCCTCGAAGCTTCTCGAATGGGTGATCGCGCGCGCCGACGAGCGGGTGCGCCGGCGGCAGGAAAAGGAAGTGTCGCGCAAGAGCGCGGTGCGCAAGCTGCGCCTGCCCGGCAAGCTCGCCGACTGCACGCAGAATGCCGCGGCCGGCGCCGAACTCTTCATCGTCGAAGGTGATTCCGCCGGCGGCTCGGCCAAGCAGGCGCGCGACCGCGCCAGCCAAGCCATATTGCCGCTACGCGGCAAGATCCTCAACGTCGCCAGCGCCGGCAATGACAAGCTGGCAGCCAACCAGCAGATATCGGACCTGATCCAGGCGCTCGGCTGCGGCACGCGTTCGAAGTACCGTGACGAGGATCTGCGCTATGACCGCGTCATCATCATGACCGACGCCGATGTCGACGGCGCCCACATCGCTTCGCTTTTGATCACCTTCTTCTACCAGGAGATGCCGGCGTTGGTGCGCGGCGGCCATCTCTATCTGGCGGTGCCACCGCTTTACTCGATCAGGCAAGGCGGCAAGGTCGCCTATGCCCGTGACGATGCGCACAAGGACGAGCTGCTGCGCACCGAATTCGCCGGGCGCGGCAAGGTTGAGCTCGGCCGCTTCAAGGGCCTGGGCGAGATGATGGCCTCGCAGCTCAAGGAGACCACCATGGACCCAAGGAAGCGCACGTTGCTTCGGATCGACGTGATCGATGCCGAGGCCGCGACCAAGGACGCGGTCGACGCGCTGATGGGCACCAAGCCGGAAGCCCGCTTCCGCTTCATCCAGGAACGCGCTGAATTCGCCGAGACGGAAGTGCTGGATATCTAGCCGCTGGCCGGTTTAGCTTGCGCTTCCGATATGGAGACCAGCATGTGACCTGGGCGCGGCTGAAAACCTATTACGAAACAAGTTTGGCCGGACTGACGCAACCAACACGGTCGGACTGGATTTTCGCGCTGCGCACGGTTTCGGCCGGCCTCATCGCACTTCTCGCCGCCTACGCGCTCAAGCTCGACCACCCGCAATGGGCCATGATGACGGTGTTCATCGTTGCCCAGCCGGTCGCCGGCATGGTGCTGGCCAAGGGCTTCTATCGCTTGCTCGGGACACTGGCGGGCGGCATTGCGGCAATCGCCATCACAACGGCCTTCGGCACCAATCCATGGGTGCTGGTGACGGTGCTGGCCGTCTGGATCGGCATCTGCACCTTCGTCTCCTCGCTGTTGCGCAATCCGGAAGCCTATGGTGCGGCCCTTGCCGGCTATACCGCGATGATCATCGGCCTGCCGGCGTTCGGTCAGCCGCATCTCGTCGTCGACCTCGCGGTCGCGCGCTGTGCCGAGATCGTGCTCGGCATCGTCTGCGCCGGCCTGACCAGCCGGCTGATACTGCCCAGCCTGGCGAGCGAAGCCATCATTTCGCGATTGAAGCGTTGTATTCTCGACCTCGCCATCTACGCCGCCGGCGCTTTTTCCGGCGGCGATCGGGCAACGCTCATCGGCCAGCATCGAAAACTGGTGGCCGACGCCCAGACCCTCGGCGAAATGCGGACCTATGCACGGCTTGAAGCACCGAGTTTTGCCACCCGCGCGCATCCGGTCCGGCGCACCATCGGCCAGCTTCTGTCGGCGCTCTCGGCGGCGCGCGCCTTGCATGCCCATGCCGCGCCTAAGAACGCCGCACTTATGCCCGTACGCACCGAGTTGCACGATCTTGTCGGCGAACTGGCGGCCAAACCGGGCGCACTGGATGACACCGCGCCCTGGGTGGCTCGTCTCGATGTGATCGCGAGCAAGGCTCGGGAGATGCCTTTTGCGCCGAACGAACAAGGCGACGACAAGGTTGGCACCGTCACCCGCCTCACCATCGCCGCCGACTTCGCCGAAGCCCTGAAGCAGGTGTTGCGTGGCCTTGATGCCTTGCGCATTCCCGCCACCCGCCCGGCCCGCGACCGCCGGCAGCCGGCGCTGGTGGTGCATCGTGACTATCATGGCGCATGGCGCAACGCCGTACGCGCTGCCCTTGCCACGCTCCTGGTGACGGCCTTCTGGTTGACGACCAAATGGTCTGAGGCAGCGGGCACGGTTATCCTTGTCGCCGTTGTCTCAAGCCTTTTCGCCTCCCGCCCCGATCCCGTGCAGGTTTCCTGGGGTTTCTTCAAGGGAACGTTGCTGGCCCTGCCCTTTGCGTTTCTTGTCGGTCAGCTCGCGCTTCCCATACTGCCTGGCTTCGGCTGGTTCGCTGTCTTCGTCGTGCCGATCCTGCTACCCACCGCACTGGCGATGGCCAATCCACGCTACGTCGGCGTAGCCACGGCCTTCGCGATCAACTTTCTTGCGTTCCTCAGTCCGCATCAGGCGATGACCTACGACCCCGGACCCTTCTTCGCCGGCTCGGCATCGGTTCTCGTCGGCATCCTTTTGGCGATCGGTGTCTTTATTGTCGTGCTGCCAGCCGACCCATGGATTACCGTAAACCGCATCGTGCGCGCCATGCGCGAGGATCTGGCGCGGCTTTGCCTGCATGAACGTGTGCCAAGGCGCTCAGCCTATGAGAGTCTCGCCTACGACCGGATCAACCAGCTGATGCCGCTCGTGCAGCAGACCGGCAAGAAAGGCGATCCTGTCCTCGGCGGCAGCGTTGTCGCTGTCACCGTCGGCCTTGAAGTCCTGCGGTTGCGCGCAGCCCAGCACAATTCGGCAATCCCGCACGAGACCACGCAGTCCATCGCGAATTTCCTGCGCGGGCTGGCGCGTGAATTGCTGTTCCGCGCGCCTGGCGAGCCGCAGACCTCCACCATAACTGTCGCCAGGCAGTACGCGGCGGGCATAGCCGAGCGCAGTGACAGCGGCGAAATGCTCCAGATCGCGGCTTCGCTGCGCATCATCGCAGCCGGTATGGAGGATTTTCCCGAATTCTTCGCCAGGCAACGAGGCTGAGCTTCCTTACTATGCGGCGGCGATCGCCAGCGCGTGCCCGCGCGCATTCTCGCGCAGCGCGTCGAGATGGATCGACTTGACCAGAGCGGCGAGATCGCCTTCCGCGGATTGCCCGCCCAATTCCTTTAGCATCAGCCAGCTGACTTCCTGCACGCCGGCGACGCGCTTGCCGTTGGCGACCTCGCGCCAGATCTTCAGCGCGCGCAGGATGACCGGGTGGGTGGCGGCAGCCAGACCGGCACCGCGAAACAGCGCCTGCAAGGCGACGTCATTCCCGCCGGCCAGCAGCGCCCTCACCCTTTGTTCGGATTGCTGGCTGAGCGCGACCAGCGCCGAGCCGAAGAAATCGACCTTGCCATGCGCGATGGTGCGGATGAGGAAGCTGGCGGTCAGGTCGCCGCGCAGGCGCAGATGCTCGATCAACGCGGCATGTTCTTCCTGGCGCGTACCCTCGATCAGTGTCACCGAGGCCTTGACGCAAGCGTCCCGCATGACGCGCTCGGCCCGGGCGGCGCCCATCAACGCCATGACCAGCGGCGATGTCTTCAATGTCTCGCCGAGCTTGATGAGCAGCATATGCCGGCAGTCGGCAGGCAGTCTGACATCCGATATCAGTGCCTCGCGCACCAGCGGCAGATGCCCGTGGCGTTCCGCCATGCGGCGGAAACTGAGTGAAGCAATCTCGGCGCCGCTGTTGGCGAGCAGGACGGCGCAGGCTTCCGCCTCGCCGATCTCGGCGATCGCCGCCGACAGCGCCATCGAGACAACAGGACGATCGGCGATAAGCTTCTGTGTCGCCTTCTGGCTCGCCGCCACGCGGTTGATCAGGTCGGCATCGGTGAGCAGCGGCGAACGCGCCAGCACGACGCCGGCGACTTCCGGCTGGTCAGAGGCCAGAACGCTGATGATCTGCAGCGGCGCGTGGTGGCTCATGGAGAGCGCTTCGGCCATTGCCAGTCGCACTTTCGACGAGGCGTCGTCGAGCAGCAGCGTCAGCGCTGCCTCGGCAGCACAGCGATCCTCGAACGGCAATTCGGAATTGACATAGGCCCGAGCCAGCGCATTGGCAGCAGCCGCGCGCTCCGACACCCTGGCCGTGTAGATCCATTTCAGGAAATGCGAAACAACAACCATGCCCGCCTGCTTACGCCCCTTGTCAGAAGCTTTCTGACCCCGCTCATGACCGTAGGCAGAAATGGTTTACGAACGGTTCACCATGTTCATTAACTGGCTTGCGAGCGCTGGATGCAGCGCCTATCAACCGTCAAACAGCGCAGGAGACAGAAATGGCAGGGCTATATCTCGAAGAGTTCGTGGTCGGCCATGTCTTCCAGCACACGCTGCGCAAGACCGTCACCGAGAGCGACAACATGCTGTTTTCGGTGATGACGCTGAATCCGCAGCCGCTGCATATCGACTTCGATTTCGCCGCCAGAAGCGAATGGGGCAAGCCGCTGGTCAACTCGCTGTTCACGCTCGGCCTGATGATCGGCATTTCGGTCAACGACATCACGGTCGGCACGACGGTGGCCAATCTCGGCATGAAGGAAACCGTGTTTCCGCATCCGGTCTTCCACGGCGACACCATCCGCGTCGAGACCACTGTCATCTCGGCGCGGGAGTCCAAATCGAAGCCGGATCGCGGCATCGTCGAGTTCGAGCACCGCGCCTACAACCAGCATGGCGATCTCGTCGCCAAATGCACGAGGCAAGCGATGATGCTGAAGAAAGCCGCTTGAATGCGCTCGCTGCTTTTCGTTCCCGGCGATTCCGAGCGAAAGCTGGAAAAGGGTTTTGGCGCCGGGGCCGACGTGGTGATCGTCGACCTCGAGGATTCCGTAGCGCCGCAGAACAAGGCGCAGGCGCGTGAAATCGCGGCACGCTTCATCGCCGAACGCAGTGGGCAAACCAGCTCGGCGATCTATATCAGGGTCAACGACCTGTCGACCGGGCTGACGGATGACGATCTTGCCGCGCTCGTTCCGCTGAAGCCGGATGGCATCATGCTGCCCAAGTCCAACAGCGGCCAAGACGTCCAGCAACTCGCGGCAAAACTCAGGGTGCGCGAGGCCGAGAACGGCCTGCCTGATGGCGTGACAAAAATCCTGCCGATCATTACCGAAACACCGGCCGGCGTGCTTGCCGCGGCGACCTATGCCGGGGCAAGCGCGCGGCTCGCCGGTCTCACCTGGGGCGCGGAAGACTTGTCGGCCGCGATCGGCGCGCGCTCTGCCCGCGACGAGCGCGGCCGCTACACCGATGTATTTCGCCACGCTCGCCTGATGACCATCCTCGCCGCTGGTGCGGCGGAGGTCGATGCGATCGACACCGTGTTTCCGAATTTTCGCGACATGGCGGCCTTCGCCGTGGAATGCACTGAAGCCGAGCGCGATGGCTTCACTGGCAAAATGGCGATCCACCCTGATCAGGTGCCCGTCATCAACGCCGCCTTCACGCCCTCGGCGGAGGCGGTGAAACAGTCAACGGCGATCGTCGCAGCGTTCGAAGCAGCGGGAAATCCCGGCGTCGTCGGCATTGACGGCAAGATGTTCGACCGCCCGCATCTGCGGCTGGCCGAACGGCTGCTGGCGAGGGCCCGGGCGGCTGGGATGTCGGCTAGCCTTAGTCCCGCGCCAGCACGATGATCCGGTCCTCGGGCAGATAGGCCAGCGCTTCCGACTTCGACGGATTGACGGTGACGCCTCCCAGCGCCCGATGGTCAGTGTCCCCGGCACGGATGCGCCGGTAACCAATCGCAATCTCGCCGCGCAACCGCGCCGATTCCGCGATCGTCCAGAACGTCACAGGCTGATCGATGGCGACATAGTCGCCGACCGGGCGCATGTAAATTTCGGAGCCCTGTTCATCGAGCAGATCATCGAAGATCGCGGCGAGGTACTGGTTCTCCGACGCCTGCGCCAGCATCAGGCTGACCAGCCTGTTGCTGACGACGAAATCATCGGCCTTGGTCACAGCCGCAAGCTCGCGGTTGCGCACGTCGATCATCTCGCTGACGATGCTGATATGCACACCGGCATCGTCCGCGATCTTGCGCAGATGCAGCAGCGTCACCAGCGTGCGCGTATCGGCCGGCTGCGCGGCCATGGTTTCGCTGTAGCCGAGGACGAGCACGTGGTCGTAAGAAGGCACGTCCAGGCTTGCCAATGCCGTGCTGCTCGACGTGTCGGTGATGCGGCAGGAAACCGACAGATTGTCGCCGGCGACCGGCAGTTCGGCCACTTCCTGCCCGAGGCCAGGCGTGTCGGCAGCGATGGTCAGGATCGACCCAGGCGCGACGTAGCGCGACAGTTCATAGGTGATGATCGGGCCACGCCGGTTCCAGCCGAGGATCAGGGTGCGCTCCGGCTTCGGCTCGATGGAGCGCGGGCTGCGGATCGCCGCCGCGTCAATCTTGATCACGGTGCTTCCGAGCTTAATTGCTGCATCGTCCTCGGCGATGATAATGGCGCGCATGTCCCCGCCGATCACGAGGTCCGACGGAGGGTTGAGATTGACGCGCCCCTTCTGGTCGCAAAGCCCGATCAGCGCGCAGTGTTCATACGCCATCACCGCCTCGCCGAAGGTCTTGCCGGTGAGATCAGGCTGCTCGGTCGTGTAGATTTCGCAGCCGTCGAAATCGAGCAGCTCCGAATAGACGCCGCTCAGACCCGACTGCCGGCTCGAATGCACGACGATGCGTGAGATCAGCTGGTCGGCCAGCACGAGTTGCACCTCGGCTCCGCCGACGACGCGGGCGACCTCGGCATTTCTGCCGTCGCGGATCTCGGCGGCGATATTGTAAGGGTCGGTGCGCCGGCCCGGGTCGTTGACCAGCGCCAGCACCGTCTTGATGACCTGCGAATCGGGATCGTCGCCTTGCGGCGACAGCACCACGACTGACCGCGAGGTCTGCGGGTTGACGATGGCCAGATCATAGAGATCGGTTGGGTCGCCGCTGCGGCAGATGACGCGCGTGTTGCACAGTTTGCCGACCTTGGCCGCGATTTCGTCCTCCATCTCGACCTTGTCCATATTGGCCATGACGACGATACGCGGGCGGCGGCGGCTGGCATTGGCAACGACGAGTTCGGAGATGACGTCGAAGATCGATGGCGACCAGTTGAGGATGATGGTGTGATCGGCCTCCAGCACGCGCGAGCGGCCCTTGCGCAATTCATCGAGCTTGCCGTCGACACCGGCGCTGAGCACGCCGATGAGGGCCGACACGACGAAGATGCCGGCAAGCGTGACGACCAGCATGACGAGACGGAAGGCCCAGCCGGTGTCCCCGCCCATCGTGCCGGAATCGAGCGTGCGCATCAGCGATTCCCAGAACGCTTCGAAGAAGCCCAGCGGCTCACCGCCCTCCGGCGCAATACGGGTCACCGCAAGGAAAGCCGCTGCGGCGATGATGATCAGCAGCGAAACGATAGCAAGCCAGCCGATCAGCGCGATCGGGCCGGCGGCCATGCTCCTGTCGAACTGGTAGCGCAGCCGGGTTGCCAGCGAGTCTCGTTTATTCATGTCGCCGGTGCCCCCGCACTATCCCCAAGGTCGATGCGCCAACGCAACGCCGAAGTCGCTCTCTTAGCCTGTGTTCAGGTGAAGGGGAATCGCTATTCGCGTGTTCACGGCTAAGGAATCCACCACGATGACGAACCGCGCGAGGGGGCAGGCATTCCGCCTGGCCGCTACCAGACCATCGGGATCAGGCGGTAGCGAACCTCATTTGCATAATTGTCATAGCCGCGCAGGCCGGTGCGAAGCGTTTTCTCTTCGATGAAGGTACGGATGGCCAGGAGAGCGATGAACACGAGCACCAATGCCAGCCCCCACCAGGAGCCAAGCAGAAGCGCCGTGCCGGCGAGAAAGAGAATGGCGCCGGCATACATCGGGTGGCGGACATAACTGTAAGGCCCCGTGGTGATCACGCGCTGTCCACGCTCATCCTGGATTTTCACGACGGGTGCAGCAA
Organism: Mesorhizobium loti CJ3sym; assembly: GCF_000472785.1. Taxonomy (GTDB): domain Bacteria; phylum Pseudomonadota; class Alphaproteobacteria; order Rhizobiales; family Rhizobiaceae; genus Mesorhizobium; species Mesorhizobium loti_E. The sequence goes on along the minus strand of NZ_AXAL01000007.1, from coordinate 23,732 downwards.
AACTGTTCTCTAGCATGGTCAGATAGCAGATCCAGATGCCGACCAGCAGGACCAGCGTGCCGACCACCTGTGCCCAGACCGGAACCGTCGACCAGCCGTAACGGATGTCCAGTCCCATGAAAATCTGCCAGCCAAGCATGGCGAGCAGAAATATGGACAGCAGGACCTTGTCGGCCGCCGTCTGGTTCTTCTGGATGGGAGGGCTCAGCCGCTCATTCATCAGGCCGGGGTCGCGCTGCGCCAGCGTAATTCCCATGATGAGACTGAGCCCCACCATCCCCAAAAGATAGACCCAGGCCCCCGGCCAATGCAGCGTGCCGGCCGACAGGAAGAGCAAGGCGCCCATGACGCCGAACCAGATGAATGTCTGAAGAACCAATTTCGCGATCATGATCGACCTTCCACGGTTGGCCCCCGCGACGACAAGCCGGCAAGGCGCGGTGATTTGCCAGGCTCGAGCCTACTCCTTGCCCCAGCGTGGCCGGCGCATCGAAAAGACCTCGCTGACGCTGGCATAGTCCATGTAGCCGAGACGAGCGACATTGCCGGCCTTGGTGATGTCGAACAGGCCGTCTTTCAGGAAGGCGTCGTCAATGTGCACGCCGACCACTTCACCGGCGACGATGACGGCGCTCGTCGGGGTTCCGTCCAGCGCCTTTGGGCGAAAGACCTCCGTCACCCGGCATTCCAGCGCCGCGGGCGCTGCCGCCACGCGCGGTGGCTTGACGAGGCGCGAAGGCGCCATGGCGAGATCGGCATAGACGAATTCGTTGATGCCGCGCGGCGCGTTGACGGATGTGTAGTTCATTTTCTCCGCAAGATCGCGGCTGACCAGATTGGCGACGAACTCGCCGGTCTCCTGAGCGAAAGAGGCGCTGTCCTTCTCGCCCTCCGAGGAAAACCAGACGATGAAGGGCCGCGTCGAAACGGCGTTGAAGAAGGAGTATGGCGCGAGATTGACCTCGCCCGCCTCGTTCAGCGTCGATATCCAGCCGATCGGGCGTGGCGCGACGATCGCCTTCGACGGATCGTGCGGCAGCCCGTGCCCCTTGGACGGTTCGTAGAACATTCAGCCCGCCCAGGGTCCTGAATAATCGGCACAGAGCTTGGCCGGATCGGGCCGTGGCCGCTCCGGCGCCGGGCCAGCATAGGAGCCGATATGGATGAAACCGACGACGCGCTCCTGCGGCGCCAGTCCAAGGATCGCCCTGCCCTCCGGCACGTCGGAATACCAGTTGCTGATCATGTTGGTGCCGTAGCCCAGCGCATTGGCGGCAATCATCAAATTCATCGCCGCCATACCGCCGGACAGGAACATCTCCCATTGCGGGATTTTTGGATTTTCCCTGGGCACCGACACAACGCCGATCACCAGCGGCGCACGGGAAAAGCGCGCCAGTTCCTGGTTGCGGCGGCCTTCCGGTAGCGGCCCTTCGCGTTGTTCGGCAAGCGTGGCCAACTGTCTGCCGATCGCGATGCGAACATCGCCGCGATAGAGGATGAAGCGCCAGGGCTCGAGCCGGCCGTGGTCGGGCACGCGCGTGGCAGCGGCGACCATCGTTGCGATATCGGCATCGCTCGGTGCGGGCTCCCTGAGGTCCGGAATTGGCGCTGAATTTCGGGTCAGCAGGAAGTCGATGATCGGCGACGCCATGGGCGCAAGTCTCCTAGACACTCTGTTTTGAGCTGAAGCGCACCATCGGGAATTCGGGCGGCTCGGGCAAAGGCGCGCAAGCGCCGGGCGGAAGAGCCATGGATTGGACTCTTAAGCCTTGAAATTGCCACCGCCATGGGCTTCAAAGCAAGGCATGTTTGAGGGGCGACTGCGTCTTTTCCTGGTCTGGCTCTGCGCCGCGCTGTTCTTGGCGCCGGTTTCGCTGGCTGTCGCGCAGGAAAAGGACGGTGTCAGCGACCTGAAACTTCCCGGAATTTCGAGTTACGCGACGCCCAAAAGCGAAACCCCGCTGGCGCTCGGAGGCGGTGGCGCCCTCACCTTGTCGGCCCAGTTGACCGACAAGGGCACCGACATCACCCGCGGCCTGGTCTGGCGCGTCTTCAAGCCTGAAGCCGTCAACGGCAAATTGCCTATGGTCGCCTCCGCGCATGGCGGCAGCGCTGTCTTCCAACTCGAACCCGGCAGCTATCTGGTCCACGCCTCTTATGGCCGCGCCGGCGCCACCAAGCGCATCACAGTCGGCAAGGAAGCCAAGCGCGAAAGCCTGGTGCTCGATGCCGGTGGCCTGAAGCTTGACGCGGTTCTGTCCGGCGGCGTGCGCATTCCCCCGAAAAAACTGCGCTTCTCGATCTATGAGGGCACCGCCGAAGCCAATGGCGACCGCGCTCTGATCATTCCCGATGTCGAGCCTAACAGCGTCGTGCGGCTCAATGCCGGCATCTACCACGTCGTCTCGACCTACGGCGCGGTCAATGCGGTCATCCGCTCCGATATCCGCGTCGAGGCCGGCAAGCTGACCGAAGCCACCGTCGAGCACCACGCTGCCGAGATCACGATGAAGCTGGTGCGCGAGGCCGGTGGTGAAGCGATCGCCGACACGTCGTGGTCGCTGCTCAACGAATCCGGCGATCCGATCAAGGAAACCGTCGGCGCCTTCGCCTCGATGGTGCTTGCCGAAGGTGACTACACCATCATCGCCAAGAACCGCGACCGCATCTACCAGAAGGATTTCACGGTCGTGGCCGGACAGAACCTGGAGATCGAGGTTCTGGCGACGGAAGCCGCGGCGATGGATCCCGAAGAAGGCGCGGATTAGTCTTCAGGCGGCCAGTTTCATCCGGGCCGGCAGGAAGGGAATCCGGCGGCGCGGCAGCTGCGGCGCCAGGTCGAACACGCCGCGGTAAAGCCGGTCGAGCAATGCCTTGCGATCGCGCAGCGGCTCCAGTTCACTCCAGCTCAGCACCTCGCCGACGCGCACGTCGATCGCCTTGCCGGACAGCCGCGCGAATTCGTGGATGAGCATCGAAAGGCGCAATGTCAGCGATGCCTTGCCGACGAATTTGGCCACGCGGCCATCGCGCTCCGCCATGTTCATCGGCCCGCTGACCAGATGGAACAGCCGGCCATTCTGCCCGGAAAAATGCATCGGAATGACGGACGCCTTGGCATCCTGGACCAGGCGTGCCGGAAACATCTTCCATGGCAGGTCGCGCGCCCGGCCAAAGCCCTTCGGCGCGGTGGCGACGCCACCGGCGGGAAACACCACGATGGTGACGCCCTCCTTGAGCAGCCGCACCGCCTCGTGGCGCACGGCCATGTTGTTCTTCAGCGCGTCCTTGGTCTCGGAAAAGTCGATCGGCAGCGAATAGGGTTCCATCTCGCGGATCTTGAGCAGATCCTTGTGGATCATCACCCGGAACGGCCGCCCAAGTTGCTCTACCAGTGACAACACGGCAATCCCGTCGCCTATGCCGAACGGATGGTTGGCCACGATCACCAGCGGCGTGTCCGGCAATGGCGTGGGCGGCCATTGGTCGGCGGTCCGTATCCGCACATCGATCAGGTCGAGCATGCGGCTGAATATGCGCTCGCCTGATGGCACCACCTGGCGGCGCCAGAAATCATAGAGCGCGGCATACCGGTCGCGTCCCGACAGGCCTTCAATGGAATGAATGACCCAGCGCGTCAGCGCCGGCTGATGCGGGTTGGCATAGGAAAGCTCGGGAAACGGTTTTTCGCGCAATTTCAGCTTGAGCATGGGGGCTCGTTACAAGATCGGCGTGACAAGGATATGAAAATGGCGGTGGACCGCTCCACCGCCATCACCAAAGGGCTGTTCAATCAGGCGGCGCGCTTGCGCCGGCGATCGGGTGTGATCGCTTCTTCGGTCAGCCGTTCGATCGCCTCGGCAAGCCCGAGCGATTCCTGGTCGCGCGAGCCGAGCCGGCGGATATTGACCGTCTGCTCTTCCGCCTCGCGCTTGCCGCAGACGAGGATGACCGGCACCTTGGCTAGGCTGTGTTCGCGGACCTTGTAGTTGATCTTCTCGTTGCGCAAATCGGCCTCCGCCAGCAGCCCGGCGGCCTTCAGCTTCGCCACCACCTCGGTCGCATAGACGTCCGCCTCGGAGGTGATCGTCGCCACCACCACTTGCAGCGGCGCGAACCACAGCGGGAAATGGCCGGAATAGTTCTCGATCAGGATGCCGAGGAAACGCTCCATCGAACCGCAGATGGCGCGGTGCACCATGACAGGCTGTTTCTTCTCCGAACCCGAGCCGATATAGAAGGCACCAAAGCGTTCCGGCAGGTTGAAGTCGACCTGCGTCGTGCCGCATTGCCATTCGCGGCCGATGGCGTCCTTCAACACATATTCGAACTTTGGCCCGTAGAAGGCGCCCTCGCCCGGATTGATCGAGGTCTTGATCCGGTTGCCGGACCGCGTCCTGATCGTCTCCAGCACGTTACCCATGATCGCTTCGGCATGATCCCACGCCTCATCGGTGCCGACGCGCTTTTCCGGCCGCGTCGACAGTTTTACGCTGACCTCTTCAAAACCGAAATCGGCATAGGTCGACAGGATCAGATCATTGATGCGCAGGCATTCGGCCGCGAGTTGCTCTTCGGTGCAGAAGATATGGGCGTCGTCCTGCGTGAAGCCGCGCACGCGCATCAGCCCGTGCAGCGCGCCGGACGGTTCGTAGCGATGCACATTGCCGAATTCCGCAAGCTTTACGGGCAGATCGCGATAGGATTTCAACCCATGCTTGAAAATCTGCACGTGGCCCGGGCAGTTCATCGGCTTCAGCGCAAAGACTCGGTCGTCGTCGGTATCGTCGCCGGCGACAGTCACTTTGAACATCGCGTCGCGGTACCAGCCCCAGTGGCCCGACGTCTCCCACAGGCTCTTGTCAAGCACCTGCGGCGCGTTGACCTCTTGGTAGCCTTGCTCGTCGAGGCGCCGGCGCATGTAATTGACCAGGTTCTGGAACATCTTCCAGCCCTTGGCATGCCAGAAGACGACGCCCGGCCCCTCTTCCTGGAAATGGAACAGGTCCATCTCGCGGCCGACCTTGCGGTGGTCGCGCTTCTCGGCCTCCTCCAGCATCGTCTGATAGGCGTCGAGCTGCGCCTGGTCAGCCCAGGCCGTGCCGTAGATGCGCGTCAGCATCGGATTGTTCGAGTCACCACGCCAATAAGCACCGGCCACCTTCATCAGCTTGAAGGCGTTGCCGATCTGGCCGGTCGAGGCCATGTGCGGACCACGGCAGAGATCGAACCAGTCGCCCTGGGCATAGATCTTGAGATCCTGGTCCTCGGGAATGGCGTCGATCAACTCCAGCTTGTAGCGCTCGCCCTTGTCGGCGAAGACCTTTTTCGCCCGGTCGCGCGACCAGACTTCCTTGGTGAACGGCTTGTTGCGCGCAATGATCTCGCGCATCTTCTTCTCGATCACCGGGAAATCATCGGGGGTGAACGGCTCGTTGCGGGCGAAGTCGTAATAGAATCCGTTCTCGATCACCGGTCCGATGGTCACCTGCGTGCCCGGCCATATCTCCTGCACGGCTTCCGCCAGCACGTGGGCGGTGTCGTGACGGATAAGCTCCAGCGCGCGCGTATCGTCGCGGGTGATGATCTCGACCTTGCCGGACTTGCCCAGCGGATCGCTGAGGTCGCGCACGGTACCGTCGATGGCGTAGGCGACAGCCTTCTTGGCCAGCGACTTCGAGATCGATTCGGCGAGGCCGGCACCGGTCATCGCCGCGTCGTAGTCGCGGACGGAGCCATCGGGAAATGTCAGGGAAACGGAATTCAGCATCATGGTTCTCCTATCCAGTCCCGCAAACGAGCGCGGGTGGTCGTGGGGTAAAGCCGGATGCGCCAATCACAGGGACAAACGGCAGCGGGCGGGTTTTAGAGGCAGTGCCGCGTCAGGTAAAGAGTGCTGATCGGCCCGGCTGTCAGGAAATGTCGCCAGAGATGTCGCAGGCGGCCATCAGGCCTTGCGAATAGCGCCGCAATCGTCTGGAATCGCCGATATGGAAAACGCTACACCCAGCCGAACTGCCCTTGGCGTCGCACGCATGAGGGCCTTGCATCAGTTTTCACCGCAGGCAGGGCTGTTTCGCGATCCCTACGCGATCGCGATCCTGGGTGGGGCTGCTCCCGCGGCGCACGAGCTCGAACAGGAAGACGAGCGCCGCCGGCGCATGCGCCTGTTCGTGACCGCGCGGGCCCGGTTCGCCGAGGACTGGCTTGCGGCGGCGGTCCGTCGCGGCATCCGCCAGCTCGTCGTGCTTGGCGCCGGCCTCGACACTTTTTCACTGCGAAATCCGTATCCGGATCTCAAGGTGTTCGAAGTCGACCACCCGGCCACGCAAGCCTGGAAACGCAAATGCATTGCCGATAGCGGTCTTGCAGAGCCGCACGCGACCACATTCGTGCCGGTCAATTTCGAGCGGCAAAGTCTGTCCGTGGAACTGGCTGCGGCCGGTTTGCAGTCGACCGAGCCGAGCTTCTTCATCTGGCTGGGCGTTGTCCCCTATCTGACGAAAGAAGCGATCTTCAACACGCTGTCCTGGATAGCCGGTGTCCCGGGCTCGGAGGTCGTGTTCGATTATAGCGAACCGGCTGAGAACCGCGATGCGGCGGGCCAGGCCGCCCTGGCCTTTCATGCGGCGCGCGTCGCTTCTGTCGGCGAGCCATGGATCAGCTTCTTTGTTCCGACCGAACTGGCGAAATCCCTGAATGACCTCGGATTCGACGAGATCGAAGACCTCGAGAGCGGCGATATCGCCGCCCGCTTTTCCAGGGCCTCGAAGGGAACCACGAACAATTCCGGCGGCCACATCATCCGTGCCCGCCGAAGCGTCTGACCAGACTCATTTCACCAGCTGCGGCAGATCCTTCAGGAACCCGGAACGAGTGCTCCAGCCCTTCGGCACATCGGTGCGCTTGGTGTCGACGATCAGCCGGGCAAAGACAATCTGCTGGCCGTCCTTTTTCGCCCACCCGACGAACCAGCCGAGCGAACGCTTGTCCCTGACCTTGTCGGCATCATTGGCCAGCCTGGTGCTGCCGGTCTTGCCTTGCACGGTCCAGCCTCCCGCCTGGAAGGTCGGGATGATGGCCGATGTCATGTCATAGGCCTTGGCCGAGACCGGCAGCTTGCGGGCAAGCAGCTTGCGCAGGAAGTCGACCTGCTGGACCGGCGTGATCTTGAGCGAGGAATTCACCCAGGAATGGGTAAGGCCGTCATTCTTGCCGGGATTGCCCGAAACATCTTTGTTGCCGTAGTCGAGTTTCGAGACGTAGCCGGCAAACTTTTCGCCGCCGAGCCGTCGCGTGATCTCGCGGGAGAACCAGATAATTGAATCGCGTTCCCAGATCACCGGATCGACGGTCTTCTGATCCCGCTTCACCGCGTTGAATTCCGGCTTGTAGTCCCAGGTCGGCGTGTGCTCGTTGCTCAGGATGCCGGCATCGTAGCCGATCAGCGACAGCGGTACCTTGAACGTCGAGGCCGGGCTGAACCGCTGGTCGCAAGTGCCGTCCTGATAAAGCGTCTTGCCGCTCGCCGCATCGGCGATCAGCGTGCACCGCACATCCCCAAGCGGCGCCGACTGCGCGCGCATCGGGAACCCCAGCAACCAGGCGAGCAGGAACAGGACTCCAGCCAGGATAAAGGGAAGACGGTCGATGTTACGCATTGATGCTCGCTCCAGAAGGGTGTGTTCGCGAGCGGGCTTAGCGAGGTCTCTTGTCTCGATTTTGTCTCAAATGCGCAGTCTTTGTGCAGGCTTGCGTTAACCCTACCGGATCGTAAACACGCACTGTCGCCCGAGGCGTGACCGGCGCAATCATGCCTTGGTTTCGGCGTGCTTGCGGCCGATCCGCCAATATCGCCACGGCATGAACCAGACATAACGATCCGCCAGCACTTCCGGCACCAGATCGATGCCATGCGTGCCGAACGGTCCGCAGCGCAGCACCCGGAAAAATCCCATCCAGCCGCCGGCCCACAGGCCATGGCGGGCGATCGCCTCATGCGCGTATTCGGAGCAGGTCGGCAGATGCCGGCACGAATTGCCGACAAAGCCGGAAAGCATCAGCTGGTAAAGGCGCACGAACGACGTGCCTAGCAGACGCCCGGGCGTCTTGCGCCACGGGCCGGGCCAGTTGCGGCCACGCCCCGGCGGTTTGGCAGTATGGGCATGCCCAAGCGGGTCGTGCACCGCATTCTCCGTATCGCGTTCCAACTCGATAGATGTGGGCTTCCGTGGGAGAACGCAATCCCATCCCTTGTCTGCCTGCTGTCATGGGCGAGAGCGGCGAAATGGCTGCCTGTCAACCGGAGCTGGCCACCGGCCAGAGCTGGCCGGCTCTTCGCTGCGCTTTGCACCATGCCTTTCGTCACGCCATTGGAACGTTGCGATCCGCATGACATCGCCGAAAATGTTCAGGAACTGGATCATGGTCGCGTCTCCTTTGATGCGATTAGACCGCCGCTGGCCTTCGCCTTCAAACGAGTATAATTTCCACTTCAGATAATCCTGGGTTATGCGAAAATGAAGCGCGGACGCATGCCGTTGACGGCATTGAGGAGTTTCGAGGTAGCGGGCCGGCATCTGAGTTTCAGCCGGGCCGCCGAGGAGCTGTTTGTTTCGCAGGCGGCGATCAGCCGGCAGATCCGCGAGCTCGAAACCTTCCTGCGCCAGCCCTTGTTCGAACGCCACCATCGCCGCGTCGAACTGACGAATGCGGGCGGCCGGTTGCTCGCCCAATTGGTCAGGAGTTTCGATGACATCGACAAACTGCTTTCAGAACTGGTCGCCGCCCCCGTGCAGTCCGTGGTTCGTGTCAGCGTTGAGCCGTCGCTTGCCTCCGTATGGCTGGTGCCCCGCCTCAACCGGTTTCGCCAATTACGGCCTGACATCGACGTCTCCCTCGAAGTCGATCCGAGGCTGATCGAGTTCCGCAGCGATCAGCCCGAGCTTGCCTTGCGCTTCAGCGCGAACGCAAACTCCTGGCCCCGCAGCCAGGCCGAGCGGCTTGCCTCGACGGTCGATTCGCCGGTTCTGTCGCCGGCGCTGCTCGCCTTGGGTCCTCCCCTTGAGAAGCCGATCGACCTTGCTCGCTACACGCTTTTGCATGAGGAGAATCGCCAGGGCTGGGCGCGCTGGTTCGAGGCAGCCGGCGTGCCTGCCGATGCCGTGCCGGGGCGGGGCCCCATGCTGGCCGACGCATCGCTTTCGAAACAGGCCGCGCTGCTCGGGCATGGCGTGGCGCTGGGCGATCTCCTGCAGATCGGCGGAGAAGTCGCATCCGGCGAGCTGGTCAAGCCCTTCGAAATCGATGTCGCATCCGGCGCCTATTGGCTGGTGGCCAGAAATCTACGCGATCTCTCGGAACCGGCCGCAGCTTTCGCAGATTGGCTGAGAAGTGAGTTTGCTAAAAGCAGGCGGGCGCTGGGCGTGCAGGACAATACGACTTAAGCCGCTTCTTCGCCGCGCTTTTTCTCGATCTGGCCGATGGCGTCGACCACGGCATCGAAGGTCAGCATGGTCGAGGCATGGCGTGCCTTGTAGTCGCGCACCGGCTCCAGATATCTGAGGTCGGCGAAGCGTCCCTCCGGCGGCGCGCCATTGTCCTTCAGCATCTTCAGCATGGTATCGCGCACCGCGCGCAATTCCTCGGCACTCGCGCCGACGACATGCTGCGCCATGATCGAGGACGACGCCTGCCCAAGCGCGCATGCCTTCACGTCATGGGCGAAGTCGGTGACCACGCCATCCTGCATCTTGAGGTCGACGGTAACGGTCGAGCCGCACAGCTTGGAATGCGCCTTTGCGCTCGCGTCGGGATGATCGAGCCGGCCGATGCGTGCGATGTTTCCGGCAAAACCGAGAATTTTCGCATTATAGACGTCGTTGATCATTCTTTTCCAATCCGTCGCCGCCAAGCGAACAGCGTTTGCCGCTATAGCGTCTTCCTTTCGCTGCGCCAGACCATATATAATGCTGGCAGTTGGGTATCGACAAGGCAACCGAAGCGGGTGCCTTTACCTGATCTGTTCACGCCACTTGCGGGGCTGGAAACCGGGCGGGTTCCGACACCGAAAAGTCGTGGTCCGTTCAACTCGTTCCTCCGCAGAGAGGAACTACGGGAGACGCCTTTATGGATGCCGTTATCAAGAAGCTCATGCCGCAGTCGGCGTATATGGACAAGCCTGTCACCGACCGGCCGAGCGAAGCCGAAGTTGAAGCCGCGGTGCACACGCTTTTGCGCTGGACAGGCGACAATCCGGACCGCGAAGGGCTGATCGATACGCCCAAGCGTGTGGCCAAGGCCTACCGCGAAATGTTCGGCGGCTATGACATGTGCCCGGCGGATGAGCTCGGCCGCACCTTCGAGGAGGTCGCCGGCTATGATGACCTCGTCATCGTCAAGGACATTCAGTTCCACTCGCATTGCGAGCATCACATGGTGCCGATCATCGGCAAGGCGCATGTCGGCTATCTGCCGGACGGCAAAGTGGTCGGCCTGTCCAAGATCGCCCGTGTGGTCGATATCTTTGCCCATCGCCTGCAGACGCAGGAAGCGCTGACCGCTCAGATCGCCGGCGTCATCCAGGATGTGCTCAACCCTCGCGGCGTCGCCGTCATGATCGAGGCCGAGCACATGTGCATGGCCATGCGCGGCATCCGCAAGCAGGGCTCGACCACGCTGACCTCCACCTTCACCGGCGTCTTCAAGGATACGCCCGAAGAGCAGGTTCGTTTTGTCACCATGGTGCGCGGCGGGGCGTAAGCCCCTCGCCGGCATCACGGTCAACAGGAAAATAGACCGGCAATGTCGGCACTGGAATTTCCCAAAGCTCCGTCAGACAAGCAGGTTCTCGAAGAAGGAGCGGTGTTCTCGCCGCGCTTCGACGCAGCCGGGCTCGTCACGGTTGTGGTCACCGATATCAAGGATGGCATGCTGTTGATGGTGGCGCACATGAATGCGCAGGCATTGGCGCTGACTCTGGAAACGGGTACCGCCCATTACTGGTCGCGCTCGCGCAATGCGCTTTGGAAAAAGGGCGAGACCTCGGGCAATTTCCAGCACGTCGTCGAGATGCGAACCGACTGCGATCAGGACGCATTGTGGCTTAGCGTGAAAGTGTTAGGCCACGACGCAACCTGCCACACCGGCCGGCGTTCCTGCTTTTATCGGACGGTGGGGCTGGTTGACGGCAAGACGACGCTTGCCGACGATGGCAGCAAGCCGCTGTTCGATGCGGAAACCACGTATCGGAAGCCATAGTCTTGAACCTTCTGCCTCACACCAACCACACAGATTCATCATTTCGATACGGCCCGTCCGTATATTAGCCTTGGGACAAGGGAGATCGTGATGCTCGAGTGGGCGTCATTGCGTAACAGACCGGATGTAAGAGAGGCCAACGGCCCCGCTTCGTCCGGCGGCGCGTCCGAGCAAAAACCGGCGAAGAAAACAGGCATTTCGCTCGCCCTTGGCGGTGGCTGTGCCAGAGGCTGGGCCCATATCGGCGTGCTGCGCGCGCTCGATGAAGCCGGCATTGAAGTCTCGATGATCGCCGGCACCTCGATCGGCGCGCTGGTCGGCGGCTGTTATCTCGCCGGCAAACTGGATGAGCTGGAAGCGTTCGCCCGCAGCCTCACCAAGCGGCGCATTTTTGGCCTGCTCGATCTCAATCTGCGCGGCAGCGGCCTGTTCGGCGGCATGAAGCTCGATGCCCGGCTGCGCGAGCATGTGGCGGGCATCCGCTTCGAGGAGCTGCCCAAGCCATTCGTCTGCGTCGCATCGGAAATCCGCACCGGCCACGAGATCTGGCTGTCGAGCGGCTCGCTGATCACCGCGATGCGTGCCTCCTATGCACTGCCCGGCGTGTTCGAGCCGGTGAACTGCAACGGCCGCGTGCTCGTCGACGGTGCGCTGGTCAATCCGGTACCGGTTTCGGTCTGCCGCGCCTATGAGCAGCCGCTCGTCGTGGCGGTCAACCTTCACTACGATCTTTTCGGCCGCGCCGCCGTGATCAAACACAGCGCCGGCGAACTGGTTGTCGAAAAGGACGCGCCCCGCGCTGGCCACCTGGACCCGAACCATCAGTCGCATCAGACGCGCCTCGGCATCACCGGCGTCATGGTCGAGGCCTTCAACATCATCCAGGACCGTATTTCGCGTGCCAGGCTTGCCGGCGATCCACCCGACATGTCGCTGCAGCCCAAGCTCAGCCATATCGGCCTCACGGAATTCCATCGCGCCGACGAGGCGATCCAGCTCGGCTATCAGGCGACGATGGCGCAGATCGGCGAACTGACCCGGCTGCAGGCGGTTCTCGCCTGATCAAATCAGGATAGCTCTCACGCCCGCGCCGCATCGATGACGCGAAACTGCACGGTGCGGTTGCCGTTCCAGTAATTGCCCGACAGCGAGCCGGCGACATGGACCGTCTTGCCCCGGTTCTTGAACAGGAATTCGCCAAGCACCGTATCGACGGCGCGAAAGGCGATCGCCTGGATGCGGCCACCGCTGTCCGACTGCAATTCGCAGCGGATATGGTTGGTGCCGACCGGCCTGGCGTCTGCCAGCCGATGGCGAGGCAGCACGAAGACCGGCGCGACATGGCCGGCGCCAAAGGGACCGGCCTTGTCGAGTGCCTCGAGCAGGCCAAGCGTCGCGCCCTCCGCGGCAAGCGCGCCGTCAATCGCCAGGCTTTCCTCGTCCTGCAGCCGAAACACCTCGGTGGCCGCCCGTTCTTCGAAGAACGCCCTGAGTTCGCCCAGCCTGGCGCGTTCGACGGTGATGCCGGCCGCCATGCCATGGCCGCCGCCCTTGACGATCAGCCCGGCATCGGCGGCTTCGCGCACCAATCGGCCAAGATCGAAGCCCGAAACGGAGCGGCCCGAACCGGTGCCAACGCCATTGGCATTGAAGGCAATGGCGAAAGCCGGCCGACGCGCATGGTCCTTAAGCCTTGATGCGAGCAGGCCGACAATGCCGGGATGCCAATTGTTGCTGGCGGTGACGATAATCGCCGGACCGTTGCCGCCGGCAAGCTCGGCATCGGCCTCGGCACGCGCCGCGGCCAGCATCTCCTGCTCCATCAGCTGCCGCTCCTGGTTCAGCCGGTCGAGCGTCTCGGCGATGGTCCGTGCCTCGACCGGATCGTCCGTCGCAAGCAACCGGCTGCCGAGCGCCGCATCGCCGATGCGACCGCCGGCATTGATGCGTGGACCGATCAGATACGAGAGATGAAAGGTGCTGATCGGCTCGCCGATGCGCGAAACCCGTGCCAATGCGGCCATCCCTTCATTCTTCTGCTGGCGGGCCACTTGCAGCCCTTTGACGACGAAGGCACGGTTGACGCCGATGAGCGGCACCACGTCGCAAACGGTCGCCAATGCAACGAGATCAACCAGCGAAAGCAGGTCGGGCGGCGCCACATCGCTCAGGCCACGCAGGACCTTTGCGGTCTGCACCAGGGCAAGGAAGACGACACCGGCGGCGCACAGATGCCCCTGGCCTGAAAGATCGTCATCGCGGTTTGGATTGACGACGGCAATCGCGGCCGGCAACGCGCCGCCGACCTGATGGTGGTCGAGCACCACCACATCGGCGCCGGCCGCATTGGCGGCATCGACGGAAACGGCGCTGTTGGTGCCGCAATCGACAGTGACGATCAGCGTCGCGCCACGCGAAACAAGTTCGCGCATGGCATCGGGATTCGGGCCATAGCCCTCGAAAATACGATCCGGAATATAGATTTCCGACGGTATGGAGAAATGCGTCAGAAACCGCTTCAGCAAGGCAGACGAGGCTGCGCCATCGACATCATAGTCGCCGAAGATCGCCACCTTCTCCCTGGTCATCACCGCCGCCGCGATGCGGTTGGCGGCTTTGTCCATATCGGTCAGCGAGGCTGGATTGGGCAACAGGTCGCGGATCGTCGGGTCGAGAAACCGCTCGGTCTCATCGGCGGTAACGCCGCGTCCGGCAAGAACGCGCGCGACGATGTCGGGCACGCCATGGCCTTGGGCGATGGCCAGCGCGACCATGTCCTGCCGCTCGGTCAGCCGGTGCTCCCAGGAGAGACCGGTCGCCGACTGCCTGACATCGAGGAAGAGGCGCTTGTCGCCCATCATGTGCTTTGCCAACTCATGGTTGGCGACAGGATAGTGCATGTCGCCCAAAAGTGTGCAGCGGTTTTGGGATAACGACATGCACAAACAACAGCCCAAAGGCGGGCAAAGCCAAGCGGTTCGCTATGATGCGCCGTCACGGAGGATTTCAACTAAGAACTACGCTTTCCGCTTTTCAGCCTGGCGCCGGACCCATTCGTCGGCTGCATCCCCCATCGTCTTTTCCTGGCCATCCTTGAGCCAGGCCATGAAAGTTCGATCGAACCTGAACCCATCGCCGCATTCGCGGGTGAAAAAGCGGCGCACATTCTGGGTGTTGCGGTAGGATTTGGTGATGGGCGTGGCACGCGAAATCGGATCCGCGTGCCAGTCGAACGCTTTCATCATCAATCCTTGCGCCGCCAAGTTCAGATGCAGCCAAGGGCTAGCAACTGCGGCGCGGCTTCGCAAGCAGCTCTAGAACTTGTCCAGATCCTGGTGCCGGGCCTTGATCTCGCGCACGGTCCGAGATGAGGAGCGCAGCACGATCGTGTGCGTGGTGATGAAGGTGCGGCCGAACTTGACGCCGGCCAGCATGTTGCCGTCGGTGACGCCGGTTGCCGCGAACAGCACATCGCCGCGCGCCATGTCTTCCGCGTGATAGACCCGCTTCGGGTTCGAAATGCCCATCTTCGCCGCGCGCGCGACTTTTTCCGGCGTATCGAGGATCAGCCGGCCCTGCATCTGGCCGCCGGTGCAACGCAGTGCGGCCGCCGCCAGCACGCCCTCCGGCGCACCGCCGGTGCCGAGATAGAGATCGATGCCGGTCTCCTCCGGATCGGTGGTGTGGATGACGCCAGCCACGTCGCCATCGCCAATCAGCCGGATCGCAGCGCCCGTGGCGCGCACCGCATCGATCAGCTTGGCATGGCGCGGCCGATCGAGGATGCAGGCGGTGATATCGGATACCGCGACGCCCTTGGCCCGGGCGAGGCTCGCGATGTTCTCGGCCGGCGAAGCATCGATGTCGATGACGCCATCGGCATAGCCCGGACCAATGGCGATCTTGTCCATATAGACGTCGGGCGCGAACAGCAGGCTACCCTTCTCGGCGATGGCGATGGCCGCAAGCGCGTTGGGCAGGTTCTTGGCGCAGATCGTCGTGCCTTCGAGTGGATCGAGCGCGATGTCGACCGCCGGACCTTTGCCGGTACCGACTTCCTCGCCGATGTAGAGCATCGGCGCCTCGTCGCGCTCGCCCTCGCCGATCACCACCGTGCCCTTGATGGCAAGGCGGTTGAGCTCCTGGCGCATGGCATCGACCGCGACCTGGTCGGCAGCCTTCTCGTCGCCGCGCCCGCGCAGCCTGGCTGCCGCCACGGCGGCCCTTTCGGTGACGCGCACCAGTTCCATGGTGAGTATCCGGTCAAGGCCGGCGACGATGTTCTG
The DNA here is from genome assembly GCF_000472785.1 of Mesorhizobium loti CJ3sym. Taxonomy (GTDB): domain Bacteria; phylum Pseudomonadota; class Alphaproteobacteria; order Rhizobiales; family Rhizobiaceae; genus Mesorhizobium; species Mesorhizobium loti_E. The sequence continues at coordinate 8,184 of NZ_AXAL01000007.1, read as the reverse complement.
GGCCACATTCATTGGGGGAAAATCCTCGTTCACAAGCGCCTCCCGCCGGAGGCGCGCCTGTTTTGTCAAACGAGCATGACAACGGCAAGACCTGGTAAAAATTTTATCGAAAACTCTGCAATATCAATCGATTGAACCCTATTTCCAACAAAAAGTCGGCCCGGTCGTTTCCGACCGAGCCGCCTTGAAGAAGTACAGATGATGGCTGTCGCGATCTAGAAAACCGCGAGATATCTGAGCAGCGAAATGATGCCGATGATGATGACGACAACCTGCACGATCTGCCGCATCCTGGCGTCGAGCGGCAGGCGCTGCACCAGATAGAGAACGAGAATGATGACGAGGAATGTGATCAGGATGCTGATCAACATGGATGAAGCCACGGTGCCCTCCTAGAAATGATTGCCTGAAATGGAGAATCGAGCCGGCGACGCCGGCTCGATGCCGGCGCGGTCAATACCAGCGGCGCGACGTGTCGTTCGTCGATTGACCGATGGCAAAGCCGGCCAGGAAGCCGAGCAGGCCGATCACACCGATCACGGCTGTCGTCGTGCCCGGGTTTTCGCGCGCGACGTCCGAGACCGCCTGGGCCTGGCTGCGCAGCTGCTGCGCGGTTCGTGACGCGCGGGCCGCGGCGGTGTCGTAGAAATCCGAAGCCTGCTCGCTGGCGTCATCGAGCAACTCAGCGCCCCTTGCCGAAATGCTCTTGTTGATCTTGGTGATCTCCTTGCGCAGTTCGGCGATCTGCTTTTCCAGCGTCTTCTGGATATCGTCGATATCGGGCAGGTCGGACTTGTTGGTATCGGCCATGAATTGGCTCCCTTGGTTGTTGACCAAGAGAACGGCGTCGACGCGAATTCGTTCCGGCGGATCGCGGCTGTTTGCCATCAGCCGGGCAAAACGCTTGCAGGGGTTCCCGCGCTACAAGCGAATTGAGAGCTACCCTGCCCGCTCGATGCGGATGACCTGTGGCTTGTCGGTCAGGTGACCGTCCTTGGTGATGCCGTCGACGGCCTTGCGCACGGCGGCCTCGGTGGTCTCATGCGTGACGAGGATCACCGTCTTCTGCACGGCGGCCTCGCCGCTGACCGCGTGCTGGACGATCGATTCCAGCGAAATATCATTGTCGGCCATGCGCTTGGCGATCGCGGCGAAGACGCCGATGCGGTCGTGCACGGTCAGCCGGATAAAATAGCCGCCGGCATGGCTGCGCATCTGCGCTTTCTTGTAAGGCCTCAACTCCTTCGCCGGCCGGCCGAAGACCGGGCCGTGCTGGAAGCCAGGCCGGCTCTTGGCGATGTCGGCGATGTCGCCGATGACGGCCGAGGCCGTGGCATTGCCACCGGCGCCGGGGCCTGACAGCAGCAGCTCGCCAAGAATGTCGGTCTCGATCGCCACCGCATTGGTGACGCCGTGCACCTGCGCTATGACCGAGGCGGTCGGCACCATGGTCGGATGCACGCGCTGCTCGATACCGCTTTCGGTGCGCTGGGCAACGCCGAGCAGCTTGATCCGGTAGCCGAGGTCGCCGGCCGCGCGGATGTCGGCCTGCGTGATGTTGGAAATGCCTTCCATATAGATGTCGTTGGCCGCGATCTTCGTACCGAAGGCAAGGCTGGTCAGGATCGACAGCTTGTGCGCGGTGTCATGGCCCTCGATATCGAAAGTCGGGTCCGCCTCGGCGTAGCCCAGCCGCTGCGCGTCCTTCAGGCATTCATCAAACGAGATGCCCTCGGCCTCCATGCGGGTCAGGATGTAGTTGCAGGTGCCGTTGAGAATGCCGAACACGCGGGTGACCGAATTGCCGGCCATCGCCTCACGCATCGTCTTGATGACGGGAATGCCGCCGGCTACCGCCGCTTCGTAGTTGAGCAGCACGCCCTTCTTCTCGGCGATCTCGGCCAGCGCTACACCATGCTTTGCGAGCAGCGCCTTGTTGGCGGTAACGACGTGGCGGCCGGCTTCAAGCGCCGCCTTCACCGACAGGCGCGCCGGCCCTTCATCGCCGCCGATCAATTCGATGAACACGTCAATGTCGGCACTCTGCGCCAGCTTGACCGGGTCGTCGAACCATTTTGCCGAACTGACATCGACGCCACGGTCGCGTTTCGGATCACGCGCCGAGACCGCGGTGACGACAATCTCGCGCCCGCACTGCCGGGTCAGTTCCGCAGCCTTCTCGCGCAGCACCCGCGCCACCGACGCGCCGACCGTGCCAAGTCCGGCAATTCCAACACGCAGTGCTTCAGCCATGGAAGGCGACGTCCCTCAAATCAGATCGAATTTTTGCTTACCGGTGGGCGGACAGCGGCACCACATTGTTGGGCTGCTTGGCGCTGCTCGACAGGAAGCGCTTGATGTTGCGTGCCGCCTGGCGGATCCGGTGCTCATTCTCGACCAGCGCAACGCGCACGAAATTATCGCCATGTTCGCCGAAGCCGACACCAGGCGCCACCGCCACGTCGGCGTGCTCGATGAGCAGCTTGGAGAATTCGAGCGAGCCGAGATGCTTGAACGGCTCCGGGATTGGCGCCCAGGCGAACATCGAGGCGGCCGGCGCCGGAATGGTCCAGCCGGCGCGACCGAACGAATCGACCATCACGTCGCGGCGCTTGTGGTAGATGTCACGCACCTCGGCGATATCGGCGCCGTCGCCATTGAGCGCATGGGCCGCCGCCACCTGGATCGGCGTGAAGGCGCCGTAATCGAGATAGGACTTTACCCGGGTCAACGCCGAGATCAGCCGCTCATTGCCGACGGCAAAACCCATGCGCCAGCCGGGCATGGAGAAGGTCTTCGACATCGAGGTGAATTCGACGCAGACATCCATGGCGCCAGGAACCTGCAGCACCGAAGGCGGCGGATTGCCGTCGAAATAGATTTCGGAATAGGCAAGGTCGGACAGGATGATGATGTCGTTCTTCTTCGCGAAGGCGACCACGTCCTTGTAGAAATCGAGCGAAGCGACCAGTGCCGTCGGGTTCGACGGATAGTTGAGGATCAGCGCCAACGGCTTCGGGATGGAATGGCGAACACCGCGCTCCAGCGCCGGGATGAAGCCGTCATCAGGCTCGACCTGCAGTGAGCGGATGACGCCGCCCGACATGATGAAACCGAAGGCGTGGATCGGATAGGTCGGGTTCGGGCACAAGATGACGTCGCCGGGCGCTGTGATCGCCTGCGCCATGTTGGCGAAGCCTTCCTTCGAACCGAGCGTGGCCACCACTTGCGTGTCGGGATTGAGCTTCACGCCGAAGCGGCGCTGGTAATAGGCGGCCTGGGCACGGCGCAGGCCCGGAATGCCGCGCGAGGAGGAATAGCGATGCGTGCGCGGGTCGCGCACCACTTCGCACAATTTGTCGACGATGGCTTTTGGCGTCGGCAGGTCCGGATTGCCCATGCCGAGGTCGATGATGTCGGCGCCGCGCGAACGGGCGCTGGCCTTGAGCCGGTTGACCTGCTCGAACACGTAGGGCGGAAGCCGGCGGACCTTGTAAAATTCTTCCATGGCAGTTCCAGACATCGGGGGCGTTGGGCGCGCGCTATATACTCATTTGCAGGTAGGGTCGAGGGCGGGATCGCATTTGCCTTCGATCTGCTTCAGCGTCTGCGGGCCATGCTTCTTGGCCAGATCCGTCAGCGCCGCCTGGTTGGAAACCGGTGGGCCGCCGCCTTTTTTGGCGCCTTGCCGGTTTTCATCCGCCTTCAACTGGGCAAGCTTGGCATCCCGCTCCTCATTGGTGAACTGCTTGGCTGCCACCTTCGGCGGGATATTCAGGTTCGGAAAGGTGCCCGTATCCTTTGGCCCGGCAGTCTCGGCCATCGGCACCGGACCGCCGGTATTCGTGCTCGAACACCCGGCGATCCCAACGAGGACGATCGCCGCGCCGATGCGGCAAAAGCGTGCGGCACCGAAAAAAACAGTCTCGCCAACATTAATCGTCATATTGTTTCCTTGGCAGCCGAGGTAGAGCGGGATTGGACCCTGTCGGATGTCCCATGTTAATATGTCAAGAAATCGCTTCGGGAGGAACCCCGCGCACAATGTCCAAAACACCCGATTCGGGCAAAACGGAAGATGACGAGCCTTCGACCGTCGAGCAATATCTGGTGAAGGACCCGGAACGCTTCGCCCTGAACATGGCGCGCATGGTCGAGCAGGCCGGCAAGGCGGCTTCCGCCTGGGCCGAACCGCGCGAAAAAGGCGAACTGCGCGACCACGTCGCCGAACCGGTCGTCGACATGGTCAAGACCTTCTCCAAGCTCAGCGAATACTGGCTTGCCGACCCGCAGCGCGCGCTGGAAGCACAGACGCGGCTGTTTGCCGGCTACATGACCGTGTGGGCGAACGCCATACAGCGCGTCAGCCCCAACACCGAGGCTCCCGACGATGCCGTCAAGCCGGAGCGCGGCGACAAGCGCTTCCAGGATCCGGAATGGGGCCGCAACGCCTTCTTCGATTTCCTCAAGCAGGCCTATCTCGTCACCTCGCGCTGGGCGTCCGAACTGGTCGATCACGCCGAAGGTCTTGACGAGCACACCCGCCATAAGGCCAGCTTCTACGTCAAGCAGGTGTCCAACGCCATCTCGCCGTCGAATTTCATCCTGACCAACCCGGAACTGTTCCGCGAAACCGTTGCCTCCAATGGCGAGAACCTGGTGCGCGGCATGAAGATGCTGGCCGAGGACATCGCCGCCGGTAAGGGCGACCTGAAAATGCGCCAGGCTGATTACTCGCCCTTCGAGATCGGCAGGAACATCGCGATGACGCCCGGCAAGGTGGTCGGCCGCAGCGATGTCGCCGAGATCATCCAGTATGATCCGACGACCGAGACGGTGCTCAAGCGGCCACTGCTGATCTGCCCGCCCTGGATCAACAAGTTCTATATCCTCGACCTCAACCCGCAGAAATCCTTCATCCGCTGGGCGATCGAACAGGGCCATACCGTGTTCGTCATCTCATGGATCAATCCGGATGAACGCCACGGCGCCAAGGGTTGGGAGGCCTATATCCGCGAGGGCCTGCAATACGGCCTCGACACGATCGAAAAGGCCACCGGCGAACGCGACGTCAACGCGATCGGTTACTGCGTTGGCGGCACATTGCTGGCGGCGGCATTGGCGCTGATGGCGCAGGAGGGCGACGACCGCATCCGATCGGCCACTTTCTTCACCACCCAGGTCGACTTCACCCATGCCGGCGACCTGAAAGTGTTCGTCGACGAGGACCAGGTCGCGGCGGTGGAAAAGTCCATGAACGAAAAGGGCTATCTCGACGGCACCAAGATGGCGACCGCCTTCAACATGCTGCGCTCCGGCGACCTGATCTGGCCCTATGTCGTCAACAACTACATGCGCGGCAAGGATCCCCTGCCCTTCGACCTGCTCTACTGGAACGCCGATTCGACCCGCATGGCCGCGGCCAATCACTCTTTCTACCTGCGCAACTGCTATCTCGAGAACAATCTCTCGCAAGGCACGATGGAGCTGGCGGGGCACACGGTCTCGCTCGGCGATGTCACCATCCCGGTCTACAATCTCGCCTCCAAGGAAGACCACATCGCGCCGGCGCTTTCGGTGTTCCTCGGCTCGAAATATTTCGGCGGCAAGGTCGACTATGTCATGGCTGCATCGGGCCATATCGCAGGCGTCGTCAATCCGCCGGCATCCAACAAATACCAGTACTGGACCGGCGGCCCGCCGACAGGTGATTTCGGCCAGTGGTTTACCAATGCCACCGACCATCCCGGCTCCTGGTGGCCGCACTGGCAAAGCTGGATAGAGGCCAAGGAGAACACCCGCGTGCCGGCCCGCAAACCCGGCAAGCATATGAAAACCTTGGGCGATGCTCCCGGTACCTATGTGAAGGTGCGTGTGTAACGGACTGTAATGTCTGGTGAGTTGACGGCCCGCCAAAACCGGGCGAAATGGTGTCGTCAACCATCAAGCAGCCGTAATTCGGCAATCACGGCAAAAATACTTCAAGGCTTGCGGATTTGACACAGGTCTCGTTTCCGGATCGGAGACAAAGGTCACCTTGGGCAGCGATGCTTCGGCGCCGCGCCAAGGACATACCGACCGGGCATCGAGGGGGAATTTGACTTTGAAATCAGCAGGGTGGAGCCTCGCAAAGGGAGAACGCCGCGCCATCGTGGCAGCGCTCTGCTCCGTGCTCCTGGCCTCCTGCACATCGGCCGGCGACCCGACACAGTCGGTTGGAATGCCTGGCTACAATGCCTCTTCCTCGGACATCAGCGCGGCCGCCACCGGCAAGCCGATCGCCACCGCCGATTCGACATCGCAAACGACGGCCACGCAGACAACCGTGATGAGCGAAGGCGATACGGCACTGCCCGAAACGGTCGCCTACGTGCCGGTGGCCAAGCCCGAAGCCGCCTTTCCGCTGACAACGCCCGCCGGCGCTGAGACGATCGTGGGACAAACGCCGCAGGCCTTGCAGCAGCCGATACAGACGGCGCAGCAGACCGACGCGGTCGCCCAGAAGATCGCCGCCGCCGATGCCACCGTGACCGCGCCGAAGCCTGCCGCCGCACCGGTGATGAACAATCCGGTCTATGTGACAGCTGGCGAAGCGCCGCAAGCCGACGCGCCGAAGAAAAGAGGCTTCCTGGCCTCGATGTTTGGCGCCACGCCGGCTTCGGCGACATCAGCCCCGCTGATCAACACGCGTTCAGGCGAACAGCCAATCGCACAGGCCAAGCCGGCGCCCGCGCCGGCAGCGGCAAGGCCGATCATCACCTTGGCATCCGCCGACTCCACGGCAAAGCCGATACAGTTGGCTTCGACCGGTGACGAAGCCGGTCACATCACGGGCAGCGATGCCCTACCCGGCGTGCGCCAGACAGCCCTGTTCGAAATCAAGCGCAAGTCCGGCCTCGACGACGAAAGCGACGTCGACCTCAACGAGGACGAAGGTTCGGGCGGCTCCTACCAGGTGGCATCCGCCGCCGGCATGGCCAGGCTCGCGCCCAACGGGCTGCTCAAGCAGAACGAAACCGTCGACGTCGCCTGCCTGAAGCCGTCGCTGGTGCGCGTGCTGAAGACGATTGAAGGCCATTATGGCCGCAAGATGATGGTGACGTCGGGCTACCGCGACCCGGCCCGCAACCGCCGCGCCAACGGCGCCAAGAATTCGCTGCACATGTACTGCGCCGCCGCCGACATCCAGGTGCCCGGCGTCTCCAAATGGGAGCTGGCCAGCTACATCAGGACCATGCCTGGCCGTGGCGGCGTCGGCACCTACTGCCACACCGATTCGGTCCACGTCGACGTCGGCCCCGAGCGCGACTGGAACTGGCGCTGCCGCCGGCGCAGCGGCGGTGGTGACGGTGGCGGCGACGGCTAACGGCGCGCACGCGCCGGAGCCTGTTGGCAGCCAAGGCCTTTAGGCAATGTCGTTCCAGCGGACAATTCCAGACGTTCGAGATTTGCCGAATCGTCCCCAACTTAGTCATCCACGGGCGTAGCAGGAGCGACGCTCCGTCGCGGAGACCCGAGGATCCATGCCGGGAGTCAACCGGGAGCACACCGGAGCAGAATTTCGCACCGTTGCGGCGCTTCAACGTCGCGGCATGGATTCTAGGGTCTGCGCCGCGTCGATTCGCTCCTTGCTCCGCCCTAGAATGACGAAGCGATGGGGCGTTTCTGCTAATCGCCAAGGCGCGTGGCCATGATATCCAACTCCGGCCAAATCGCCAATCCGGCAGGCTTGGAAAAAAGTTGTCCAAGGCGGCAACTGACGGGTTGCCGGTTGCGCACAACGTCAGTATAAGCCGCATCGTCTGAGCGCGCCCATCGTCTAGCGGTTAGGACACCGCCCTTTCACGGCGGTAACAGGGGTTCGATTCCCCTTGGGCGTACCAGAAACCTTCACAAACGAATTTTCGGTGCTCTATAGCAGTCTCAATCTGCTAGGGTCAGGACCTATTAAAGTTCTTGCGGAGACAGCAAACGGCTGATTCATTGGCGGTGCGAGGAGGCGCTGCAATGAGTGATTTGATCTGGCTGTCGGAGGCGCAGATGCGCCGGATCGAGCGGCATTTCCCGCTGTCTCACGGAGTGCCCAGGGTCGATGATCGGCGGATCGTCAGTGGCATCATCTTCGTGATCAGGAACGGCCTTCGGTGGCGCGACGCGCCCAGCGAGTATGGTCCCCACAAGACG
>NZ_AXAL01000051.1 GCF_000472785.1 Mesorhizobium loti CJ3sym | reverse complement strand
ACTGGCGAAACCGGAGCGACTGGAGCTACCGGCGCCACTGGCGATCCTGGTGCCACAGGCGAAACCGGGGCAACGGGCGAAACCGGGGCGACTGGGGCAACGGGTGAAACTGGAGCTACCGGCGCAACAGGTGAAACCGGCGCTACCGGCGCGACAGGGGCTACAGGGGCGACCGGCGCTACGGGTGCAACAGGCGCAACCGGGGCCACTGGTCAAACGGGTGCAACCGGAGCTACAGGGGCGACCGGCGCTACGGGTGCAACAGGCGCAACCGGGGCCACTGGTCAAACGGGTGCAACCGGAGCTACGGGTGCCACCGGGCATACAGGCGCCACCGGGGCGACCGGTGACACTGGTCCTACAGGAGCTACCGGTGATGGTAACCACGACCATGACCATCACGGCCACAACGGCAACCAGCATCACAACGGCCACCATGGCAATCACGACAACCACCATCACAATGATCATGGCGGGCGTGGCAACAACGGGCACGAAACGACCAGCAGCCAGGGCGGCAGCATCTCGACCGACACGCTCGGACTGAAAGATATCACGCAGTTCCTGCAGTCGGGCGGCCTCTCTGACAGTCCAGACTTGTTCAGGCAGTTCATCAGCCTCGTTGTTGTTTCGATTGCTGCCGACCTCCTGAACCTGCTCTCTTCTGTCGCAGGCTTCGGTCACACGCAGAACAAGCCGTCCGGTTCGACCATCGACCTGACGTCTGACAAACAGAGCACCGGCTATGCTCAGACCGACGACTCGCTGAAGAAGGCTCTGAACAATATCCTGAAGCCTCATGACTGAGCGTCGGTTGAAGACAGTGCTTGCGGACCTGGCTGAAAAGCCAGGCCCGCATGTACGGGTTTCTTGCGGTAGCAACGGGCTCCCGCCGAGGTCCTCTTCGGTCCGTGGCGGGTATTGCCGGAAACCCCAGTTGCAACAATGTGCAGGGGCCTTCCTCGAACGCCCGCTATTGGTCCGCAGGAGCTATGCCAGGTGACCGCATATTATAGCTCAGGGGCAAAGCCGGACCCAAACCATACAGACGCTGCCGGCAAGCTTGCGATGGATGATAAGGCGCGACAGATTCCGGCGGCTCCCGACGAAACGGGTCGGGTCGTCGGTGCGCGACTCCGGGCTATGATCAGGGTCGCCCGTTATCACGGTGTCGAGCTCGACCCCAATGAATTCAGGGCCGCGACCTCAGGTAGCATCCCAACCGCTGCCGATCTCGCTCAATGGGCGAACGACAGCGGGATGTGGTCGCGCGCAGTTCGTGTGCGCTGGTCGCACCTGCTGCGTCTGGAGCAAAACGGACCCGTGGTATTGCTCTTCAGCGACGGCCGCGCTGGTCTTCTTACCGGCGCCAGTGCTGAACGCAATCTCGTGTTCCTGAAGAGCGTCGATGCGCCTGATGACGCCGAGGCGATTGCGATCGACGAATTGAGGCTGTCACGAGTCTGGTCGGGTGAGGCGGTGCTGCTGCGTCCTGAGCGATCCTTCGTCGCCGCCGACGCGCCCTTCACGTTCCGCTGGCTGGTAGATCTTGTGCGGCTTGAGGGCAAGCCATTACGCGACATTGGCATTGCTTCGTTCGCCCTCAGCATCCTGACCATTCTGCCGCCTCTGATCGTTATGACGGTGGTCAACAAGGTATTGCAGTACAACAGCATCTCGACGTTGGCTTTGCTAAGTGCGGTGATCGTCGTGGTATTCGCCTATGAAACGCTGCTGGGTCACGCGCGACGGCTGATCATAAATGTGGTCGGCACACGCCTCGACACCAAGCTGAACCTGCACGTCTTCGGCCGGCTCCTGCGTCTGCCCCTTGACTACTTCGAGCGTCATCCAGCCGGGGAGACATTGTACCATCTGGCACAGGTCTATCGCATCCGCGAGTTTCTCACCGGTAAGCTTCTCAGCACATTTCTAGATCTGATCACGCTTTGCGTGCTGGTTCCCGTGATGTTCTACATAAATCCGACGCTCGCCTGGATGGTGCTCGGTTGCGCTGTCGTAATCATGTTGATCATCTTTGCATTCCTTGGGCCGCTACGGCGCAGATACCAGCACGTGGTTGACGCCGAGACCTGGAAGTCGGCGGCGCTTGGCGAAACCGTCGTCGGCATCAAGACGGTAAAGGCGCTTGGTCTGGAACCGCAACGCAAGGCGCTGTGGGACGAGCGAGTGGCTGACGCTGGCAAGGCGCGCCTCGCATTCGGGCAACTCGCGAACTGGCCACAGACCCTCGTCACGCCCGTCGAGCGGACCATGGTGCTCGGGACAATGCTGATCGGGGCTTATCTCGCCATGAACGACACCACCGGCTACATGGTCGGCAGCCTGTTCGCCTTCATGATGATCGCCCAGCGCGTGGCACAACCGCTTGTCGGCCTGGCAAAGCTGGTCGAGGACTACGAAGAGGTCGGCGCCGCCATCGGTGAGGCGGCCTCAGTTCTCAACCGGCCATTGGAAAGCAGCTCTAATTCCACCGGGCTGAGACCAAAACTTGTCGGCGAAATCAAGTTCAGCGACCTGACCTTCAGTTACATAGGCACAAAAACGCCCGCACTCGACCGGGTAAGTTTCGATATCGCGGCCGGCAGCATGTTCGGCATAGTCGGGCGCAGCGGCTCGGGAAAATCGACCATTGCGCGGCTGTTGCAGGGTATCAACCGGGACTACAGCGGATTCCTCAAGCTTGATGGGGTCGATCTCAAGGAAATCAACCTTCGCCACCTGCGTCAGGGCCTGGGCGTCGTGCTCCAAGACAACTTCCTTTTCCGCGGCTCCATAAGCGACAATATCACTGCTGGACGACAGGGATTGACGTTGTCCGACGTCATGCGCGCTGCACAGCTTGCCGGCGCCGCCGAATTCATCGAACGCATGCCGAATGGCTACGATACATATATCGAGGAAGGCTCGCCTAACCTGTCGGGCGGACAGAAGCAGCGGCTGGCGATTGCCCGCGCGCTCATTCACGACCCGACCATCCTTATACTGGATGAAGCGACAAGTGCGCTCGATCCCGAGAGTGAAGCGGTGGTCAGCGCCAACCTCATGCGCATCGCAAGCGGTCGCACGATGATCATTGTTTCGCATCGGCTGGCATCGCTCACCGAGTGCGACCAGATCCTTGTTGTGGATCAGGGCAAGGTTCTCGATGTTGCGCCACATTCGATCCTGCTGGAACGATGCGGGGTTTATCGCCAGCTTTGGTCGCAGCAGAATCGCCATCTTGAGGGCCGACATGGCCGGCTGGCGGCTGTGCCGCCCGGACTTACTTGAGCTGGATGGCCATGAGCATCACCGCCAATTCCCCCATGGTTACGCGTCGGCGCCGAGAAGAGCGCAGCGATCCGACCGCGCCCGCCATTCTCGAGTTTCAGTGGCCGTCGACGGCGGTCGCCAACGCACCCATTCCGCGGGTGGCGCGCAACATCATCTGGATCATATCGAGCCTGGTCGTCGCGTTGATAACACTGGCTGCGGTCATACCGGTTGACCAGGTCGTCATAACCAGAGGCATGGTGGTTTCGCAATCACCCAACATCGTTGTTCAGCCGCTGGAGACAGCGATTGTCCGTTCGATCGAGGTGCGAGAAGGACAGCTTGTAAAAGCCGGTCAGTTGCTGGCTCGCCTCGACTCGACCTTCGCCTCTGCCGATCAGACCGCGCTGACCGCTCAGGTCTCGACCCTCGAGGCCCAGATGGCCCGACTGAAGGCGGAGGCCGATGGAAAGCCATTCAACTATAACGGACTTGACCCGAGCTGGACGTTGCAGGGCTCGATCTTTGATCGTCGCAAGGCGGTTTACGATGCCAAGATGAACAGCTTCGATCAACAGAATGACGAACTCAGCTCCGTCATCTTGCGCTCCCAGTCCGATGCCGCCGGCTACAGGCAACGTTTGGCTGTTGCGGGGTCCGTCGAGAAGATGCGCAAGCAACTCGAAGCGAAACAAGTCGGGAGCCGCCTCAACACGCTTCTTGCTGAGGACAACACGGCCGAGATGCAGCGCGCTCTCGCCAATGCCGAACAGACATCCGAAGCCGCCAAGCGCCAGCAGGCGGGCGTTGCGGCAGAGCGTGACGGTTACATTCAGAACTGGCATGCGGAGGTCTCGCAGAGCTTGTCAGACACCAGCTCGCGCATATCCGACGCCCGTGAGCTCCTGAACAAGGCGATGCTGCGCAAAAAGTTGGTGGAACTTAGAAGCGAGGCCGACGCTACCGTTCAATCCGTAGCCAAAGTCTCTGTGGGCTCGGTCCTGCAGTCTGGAGAGCGGCTGTTTACGCTGGTGCCGGCCGATGCGGTGCTCGAAGTCGAGACGAATATTGTCGGCCGCAGCAGCGGATTCGTCCATACCGGCGACCCCGTGGCAATCAAATTCGATACTTTTCCCTATTCGCAATACGGCCTAGCTCACGGCACCGTTCGGCGGGTGAGCCCGGACTCGTTCTCGGCCAGGGACCAGGCGCGCGATCCAAACAGCTCTTTGGCAATCCTGCCCTCAGACGCTGACCTGTTCTACCGTACGCAGATCTCAATCGACGACGTCGCCCTCCACGGCGTGCCCGCCGGCTTCTCGATAGTACCTGGCATGCCGGTCACTGCGGATGTCAAAGTCGGCCGTCGGACGGTGCTCAAATACATTCTCGGCACGGTGCTGCCGATCGGCCAAGAAGCGATGCGGGAGCCGTGAAATGGCAATGATGGACCGGTTGGCCGGGCGCATACACCCGCCGCTGGCGCTGCGTAGAGCAATTCGTCTGGCCGAAACTGGAAAGCTTGCCGAAGCCTTTCGTCTGATGGCGACCGCCGCTCGTGCCGGCATTCCAGAGGCACAGTACCGCGTCGCGCGATGTTATCTCGAGGGCTTGGGTGTGCCCCCAAGCAGATTGGAAGGTGCACGTTGGTTGCGCCGCGCTGCGGACGGCGGCAACGCCGATGCGCAGGCTCTGCTTGCGGCGCTTTACACCACCGGCCTGGCTGAAAACGAGGACACCGTAGGCCCCGTCAGCTCGGAAAGCATGTTCAATTCGCAATCGTCGCGAAAGCCTGATTTCGAGACGGCCCTTCCGCTCGCTCAAAAAGCCGCGGAGGCAGGGTCGGCAACCGGGCAAGCCATACTCGGCTACATTCTGAGCAAAGGTCCAACGACCTTACGCGACCTCGATACCGCGCATTTCTGGTATGAGAAATCCGCAGCCGCCGGCTGTCCGGAAGGGTGCCTTGGCTTGGCTCTATCACTTATCCAACGCAAGCAGCCTGAGCACCGGACAAGAATTGCCGAGGCGCTGCGGCGCGCGGCCGACGCCGGGCTGCCAACGGCGATCTATCTTCTTGCCGCCCTTACCGAACGCGGAATGGGGGTACCCGTCGATCTTGAGTCAGCTGCCGAACTGTATCAGCTTGCCGCTGAAAAGGGTCTTGCCTCCGCCCAATTCAGGCTGGGCCTTTCCCTTATTGAGGGGACCTTGTCGCGCCAGGATCCCGCAGCTGGCGAAGCGTGGCTGCGCCGCGCCGCGTTGGCCGGAAATCGCGAGGCCGCCTATCATGTAGCCGAATTGCGCATGAAGGGTCCCCAACCCGACTATGTTGAATCCGCGGCGTGGTATCGACGTGCCGCGGAAGCGGGCCATCAGGTCGCGGCCCGTTCGCTGGCTTCACTTTATTTTTCCGGCAATGGAGTGGCTCTGGACCCCGATGAAGGCAAGCGCTGGCTGCGCGTTGCCGCAAATGGTGGCAATCGCGAATCCCAGGTTGACCTTGCAAATCTTGTCTTGGAAAGCGGCGGCGATCGCACAGACGGTGTGAATGCTGTGGAGTGGTTCGGTACAAATGCGTCATCAGGAGACGCCGTCGCAGCTTTCAATCTTGGACTGTGCTTTTCCGAGGGGATTGGCGTCAGCAAGGACCAGGAACAGGCAGCGATTTGGATGAGGCGCGCGGCCGAAGGCATGGCTCAGGCGCAGTATATGTATGCGCGCATGCTTCAGGATGGGCGCGGTATGGTCGCTGATCAGAAGCAGGCCCGGGTCTGGTTTGAGCGCGCGGCCAAGACTGGCATGGCGGATGCCCAGGTGGCTCTTGCCGAGATGCTCTATAACGGCCGCGGCGGAGAACGCTCGCCCATTGCCGCGGCTCGCCTTTTCAAGCAGGCGGCCGCGGCGGGACATGTTGGCGCGATGTATGCAATCGGAGCGCTATTCGAGAGCGGGCAGGGCCTCTCTCTCGATCGCAAGGCCGCACAGAAATGGTTCGCAGCCGCCGCCGAACGAGGGCATGGACACGCCCAACTCATGCTTGGTCGCTATCTCAGCAACGGTATTGCCGGAGAGCGCGATCCAGTTGCCGGCCGCATGTGGCTCAAGCGAGCCGCCGCCCAGGGTCTTGATGAAGCCGCCGATGAATTAGCAGATTTCGAACGAGGTTGAAAAAGGGAATACGCTCTCCATCCTCCGATCGCGCCTCGATCCGGTCACAAGCAACGAGTGTCGAGAGGTGCGGTTGCGACAAAGTCCATCGAATTTGCCGTCAGCTGCGTCGAGCAGGCTTTCTTTCACCCGGTGTCAGCGATCTGTCAGGGAAGGGTCTGGGACAGGACGAGCTTCAAGTCATCGGCGCTGAGGGCGCCAGTTTCGAGCAGATTCATTATCCTTCGGCCGAGCTGTTCTCGGCCGGGGTCGCCGTTCGCCAAGCCCAACTCGCGGCATCGATCGTCAAGAGCGTTGGTTAGCGCGGCTAGATCTTCGGGAGATACGGTGCCCGTGATTGCCATTGCATCTACCCAAAGCGAGCGAAAGAACACTGGCGCCTTTCGTTGATCAACATACCTAGTGCACCTGTTTTCCGTGGCCAACGCTCGAAACTTACCACGAAAACGAAGTCATGAACGCCTCGGAATTCTCTGCGAGACTCATGCTCTCGGCTCAGCGCATGATGAGGGCAAAGGAAAGCTTGATGCGCAAACTCCCCAAGCGCGTTGGTGCAGACGTAATCGTCGAAATGAGCAGTTACATGGGGGATCCTGCGCACTCGGCGCCTGTGCCGGTTCGCAAATTCGCCTCGATCATCCGGTGCAGGGTCAAGACTGGGCCACCTTTGGCATTGAAGAGCTGATCTGGAGACGGCTACGTTGCGGCAGTTGCCGATGCTCTTTGATTTTCGGCAAGTTGTGGAAGACAAAGTCATGTCGCCGTCGTTGCTGCGGCTACATCTGCATCAATTGGCCCGCTGGCATCATGTTTGCGTTGAGGTTGGCCATGATCAGCATCGATCCGAACACAATCAAGCCCACGACGAACACGCCAAATGCCAAGGCTAGGATGTTGTTGGTGTCTTCCGGGCCGCTCGAGATGTGCAGGAAGAAAACCAGGTGGACGCCCATTTGCCCGACGGCGAGTGCGGCAAGAAGTATGGGCACGGCCGGTGCGTAGACGAACCCCGTCTGGGCCGCCCAGAAGGAGGCCAGCGTCAGCACCCCTGCCAGGCCGAAGCCGAGCAGATAGCTTCTGATGCTATGTTGTCCGTCGCGATGTTCGCCCGGTGCGCGGTCATTGGCCGATGCGCTGTCGTCCTGTTCCATCAACGGGCTCCAAGATAAACGATGGTGAAAACGCCGATCCATACGATGTCGAGCGCATGCCAGAACAGGCTGAAGCAAAGCAGCCTGCGCATGACCATGGGACGGAAACCGATGGTAGCCACCTGCGCCATCATCACCAGCAGCCAGCACAGGCCGAGACTGACATGCAGACCGTGTGTGCCGACCAGGGTGAAGAACGCGGACAGGAAGGCACTTCTGGTCGGTCCGGCGCCGGCAGCGATCAGGCCGGCGAATTCCGAGACCTCCAGCCCGACGAAGACACATCCAAGCGCAAAGGTTGCGGCTGCCCAGCCATAGACCTGCAAGGCGCTGCGGCGTTGCACCGCCAGGGACATGACACCGCACGTGAAGCTCGAGGTGAGCAGGCATCCGGTTTCGAGAAGCGTGCGCCCGCGCTCGAAAAGTTGCGGGCCGGTCGGGCCACCGGCCGTCTGATGTGAAAGAACGGCGTAGGCCGCGAACAAGGCTGAAAACACCACGATGTCGCTCAGCAGAAACAGCCAGAAGCCGAAACGCACGACGACGTCGGTCGAAGCCGGACCGCGTTGCGACAAGGGAACTGCGGGTGGGTCCATGTCTGCTCCCGAGACCACGACATCGGCGTGCGTCATTGCTGGTACCCAGACTGGTGGAATGCTTCGATCGTCTCGGGCGGTATCTCTTCGTCCGTCGAAACTTGCCAGGCGCGGGCAAGGCACGCGGTGAGGATGCCGATCAGCCCAACGATTGCCATCCACCAGATGTGCCACACCAAAGCGAAGCCGGTGGCCACGGCGAAGAATGCCACAATCACACCGATGGGGCTGTTTTTCGGCATGAGTATGGGCTCAAGTTCAGCTTTGTCTCTATCTTGGGATAGCGCCTGTTGCTTCGCTGCCCAATTGGCGTCCAGTCCATCGACAGTTGGCGCGATGGTGAAGTTCCACGGAGGCGGCGGCGAGGGCGTCGACCATTCCAGCGTCCGGCCGTTCCACGGATCGCCGCTGACATCGCGCCGCTGGTCGCGGCCGCGGACGCTGACCACAAGCTGAACAATGGTGAGGAGAACACCAACGGCGATGACGACAGCGCCGACAAGTGCCGCGATCATCAGGGGTTGCCACCCGGCTTCGGCGTAGTGCTGCATGCGGCGGGTCGCGCCCATCAGGCCGAGCACGTAGAGTGGCATGAAGGCGAGATAGAAGCCGATGAGCCAGCACCAGAAGATCGCCTTGCCCAAACCCTCGTGCAGGGAAAATCCAAAGGCCTTCGGAAACCAGAATGTGTAGCCGGCGAAGGCGCCGAACAGCACGCCGCCGATGATCACGTTGTGAAAATGGGCGACGAGGAACAGGCTGTTGTGGGTGACGAAATCGACTGGCGGAATGGCCAACAGGACGCCGGTCATGCCGCCGATGACGAAGGTGACTATGAAGCCCAGAGCCCAGTAGAGCGGCGCCTCGAAGCGGATATTGCCGCCATAGAGCGTGAACAGCCAGTTGAAGATTTTCACGCCGGTCGGGACGGCGATGATCATGGTCATGATGCCAAAGAAGGCGTTGACGTCGGCACCGGCGCCCATGGTGAAGAAGTGGTGCAGCCAGACCATGAACGACAGCATGCAGATGGCCATGGTCGCGATGACCATAGAGCGATAGCCAAAGAGGGGCTTTTCCGAAAACGTCGCGATGACTTCGGAGAAAACGCCAAAGGCCGGCAGGATGAGAATGTAGACTTCGGGATGCCCCCACGCCCAGATCAGGTTGATGTACATCATGGCGTTGCCGCCAAGTTCGTTGGTGAAGAAATGGAAGCCAAGATAACGGTCGACCAGAAGCATGGCGAAGGTTGCGGTCAGGATCGGAAAGGCGGCGATGATCAGCAGGTTCGACGCCAGTGCCGTCCAGCAGAAGATCGGCATGCGCATGTAGCCCATGCCCTTGGCGCGCAGCTTCAGGATGGTGGTGGTGAGGTTGATGCCCGACAACAGCGTGCCGACGCCTGATATCTGCAGCGCCCACAGATAATAGTCGACGCCCACGCCTGGTGAATAGGCGAGCTCCGACAGCGGCGGATAGGCAAGCCAGCCGGTCTTGGCGAACTCTCCGACAACGAGCGAGAGGTTGACGAGCAGGACGCCCGCAGCGGTCAGCCAGAAGCTGACCGAATTCAACACCGGAAAGGCGACGTCGCGAACACCCAGCTGCAGCGGCACGGCGAAATTCATCAGCCCGACCATGAACGTCATGGCCACGAAGAAGATCATGATCGTGCCATGCGCCGAGAAGATCTGGTCGTAGTGATCGGGGGTGAGATAGCCCTGGGCACCCGCAGCGGCGAATGCCAGTTGCGTGCGCATCATGATGGCGTCGATAAAGCCGCGCAGCAGCATGACCAATGCCAGCACGACATACATCACGCCGATACGCTTGTGATCGACGCTGGTGATCCATTCCCGCCACAGATACGGCCACCAGCCGCGCCAGGTGACAAGGCCGGCTATCGTGGCTATCGCAACGACCACCAGCAGCGAGGCGGCCAGAGGGATCGGTTGGTCGAAGGGAATGGCGATCCAGGTGAGTTTGCCGAACATGCTCACTCTCCGGTGCTTGGCATCTGGTTGGACTGCATCGTCTGCGCGTCAGCCGCGTGGGCGGTACCGGCGACGATCGGATCGAACAGTCGCGGTTCAACACCGGCAAAGGTCGTCGGCGTCACGTTGGAGCTCTGCTGGGCAAGCTTGGCAAAAGCCGCCGGATCCAGAACACCTTTGCCTTGACGTGTGGTGTTGACCCAGGCCTCGAAGTCGTCGCTGGATTTCACCACCACATCGAAGCGCATGTCGGAAAACCCGGCACCGCTGAATTGCGCGGAGATACCCGGGAAAATGCCCGTCCTGTCCGCCAGTAAACTCAGACGGGTCGTCATGCCGGCCATTGTGTAAATCTGGCTGCCAAGCTGCGGCACGAAAAAGCTGTTCATCACGCTGGCCGATGTCAGCTGGAAATTGATCGGCGTGTTGGCTGGGAGGACCAGCTGGTTGACGCTCGCCAGGTTCTTGTCTGGATAAATGAACAGCCATTTCCAATCGAGCGATACGACCTGGACAGTCAGAGGTGGCGTCTTCGACTGGATCTCGCGATAGGGATCAAGGTCGTGGCTGCCAAGCCAGGCAATGCCGCCGAGAAAGACGACGATCAGCGTCGGGATCGACCAGATCACCAACTCGATGCGCCCCGAATATGACCAGTCGGGGAGCCGTTGGGCATTCTTGTTGCCGACGCGAAACCACCAGGCAAAGCCGAGTGTCAGGACAATCACCGGCACAATCACTGCCAGCATGATCGCCGTTGCATTGAGCAGGATTTTCAACTCGCTGGCGGCGATTGGTCCCTGCGGAGCCAGAATTCCCGAAAGCCACGACCACGTGTCATGCATCGGGCTACCTTATCAGCAGACGGTGGCCGGTGACGCCTGTCATTTGGCTGCTGCCGTGACGCGCCAGACCTTGTTGCCGACGTCATCGGCAATCAGCAACGCGCCAGATTTGTCGACCGCCAGCCCGACCGGACGACCACGGGCTTCATCCTTGGCGTTGAGAAAGCCGGTCACGAAATCCTGTGCCATGCCATCGGGATGCCCGTCTTTGAACGGCACGAAGACCACCTTGTAGCCATTCAGCGCGGGCCGATCCCAACTGCCATGCTCGCCGACGAACGCACCGCCCTGATAGACCTGCGGCAGAGCGTTGCCGGTGTAGAAGGCAAGTCCCAACGGCGCCACATGTGAGCTCAGCGCATAATCAGGCGGTATCGCCTTGGCGACCAGATCAGGCCGCTGCGGCATGACGCGTGGATCGACATGCTGGCCATAGTAGCTGTAAGGCCAACCGTAGAAGGCACCGTCCTTGACCGAGGTCATATAGTCCGGGACCAAGTTTGGGCCGAGTTCGTCGCGCTCGTTGACGACGGCCCACAGCGCGCCCGTCTTCGGTTCCCAGGTGAGGCCGTTTGGATTGCGCAGGCCACTGGCGAAGATCCTCGAACGCCCGGTTGCCCGATCGACCTCCCAGATCGCCGCGCGGTCCTTCTCCGCCTGGATGCCGTTTTCAGTGATGTTGCTGTTCGAGCCGACGCCGACATAGAGCAACGTGCCATCCCGACTGGCAACGAGGCTCTTTGTCCAGTGGTGATCAATGGGGCCGCCGGGCAGGGGCGTCAGAACCGTTCCCTGTTCGGAGATCTTCGTTGCGCCAGGTGTGTAGGGATAGCGCACGATCGCATCGGTGTTGGCGACATAGAAATCATTGGCCACCAAGGCGACGCCGAAAGGTGAGTTCAGGTGGTCGAGAAACACGGTCTTGGTTTCCGGAACGCCGTCACCATCCGTATCGCGCAGCAGCGTGATCTGATTGGTCGGCTTCTTTTCATCGCCCCCACCGGAGCTCGCCAGCGATTGCAGGAAGCCCATGATCAGGTCTTTCGGCCGTTTGATCGGTTCGCTACCGGGACCTTGAGACTCGATCACCAGAACGTCGCCGTTGGGCAGCGTGTACAGCGAACGTGGGTGCGAGAGATCGCTTGCCATGGCGTGGATCTGCAGCCCCTGCGGGACCGTTGGCGTTTCATCCTTGGACCAGCCGACGACCTTGGCGAGGTTCATCGGCGGAATGAGATATTGCTGCGGTTCCGGCAGTGTTGGGTTAGGACCGATCTGTGTGCTCGGATCGGCTGCGTCGTCGCTACAGCCTGTCAGGCCGAAAGCGGTGGCACTCAACAGGATGACGGTTGTGGCGCGCAAAATTTTTATGGCCGGCACAGAGACAAGCATCACCGGGTCACTCCCGCCACTTCAGTTGTTGCAAGGGACCGGCCAATCGATGCGGTGACAATCATCAAGACGACCACCACTGCAGAAAGCGTCAGTCCGGTTGGGACGACCGACGTCCATGCGTCGCGGCTATGGACGAAAGCGTTGAGGACAGACAGCACCAGCACGGCGATGTTGCCGAGCATGTGCAGCCATCCCCGCGAATAGCGGCGCACGAGCCGATTGGTGAAGAAATCGAACAGGCCAGCCAGCGCCGCAAGAACCCCGAACCCCAGTCCGAACGTCAGCAGCCAGGCCGAAAAATCTGCCCACATCATCTCGGCCGTTCGCCAGTATGCAATGTCAGTGAGTAGAGAGCCGGTGAAACAAACGATGGGGAAGGGGACGAGGAGTGCGTGTAAAGGGCGCCGCTCGACAATGATAGGCAGCTGTTGGGGAGTTTCTTTAAGCATGGAAGCAATCCGGTTGCGGACGGGCGACGCAAATCAACCCCCTCACGGCAGGGAGGTTCCCGGAAGGTTGTGACGCGTTGTCGATGAGGATACGGCCAGATCTCGTCACCCAGCATTTCCAGGCCCTCCGCTCATGCCTTTTGAGCGGGCAGTACGCAGGTGTCTGCCTGGTCTTCAGATGATCGAGATCCTTGTCGACAAGCGTTTCAGAATTCGCGTCGACGTCGCAGATGCGCGCCGGCGCAAAAGGGATTGCGAAAGGTCAGTGCGTGTCTTGAAATCGATCAGTTGGTCTCAAAAGCCTTTGTTCTGAGTTCCGTCTGGTGAGGAAAATGCGCACTGTCAGTTGATCGGGGCTTGCCCTGGGCGCCCGACGTCTGGCGATCCTGCGGGAGACCAGCGCGCTCATGAAGGGTCGTCCAGGATTGATCGTACCTTTTCGGCCAGATCTTCCAGGCTGAATGGTTTGGGCAACAGCTGCGTACCTGGGTCCAGAATGCCGTTATGGACGATGGCATTGCGTGTGTAGCCGGTGGTGTAGAGGACCTTGAGCTTCGGGTTCTTTTTGCGCAGCATGTCGACAAGCTGCCGCCCTGACATGTCAGGCATGACGACATCGGTGAACAGCAAGGACAATTGCTGCCCGGCCTCGATCATCCTGATGGCTTCTTTAGGCCCGTTGGCCTCGACTACGGTGTAGCCAAGCTCGCGCAGCGCTTCAGCCGACACAGCGCGCACACGGTCCTCGTCCTCTACCACCATGATAATTTCACTTAGGAGGCCGCCGTCGATTGATCTCGGCTTGGTTTTGTCAGCATCCTGCTCCGAGGTGCCGTAGTGTCTCGGCAAGTAGATCTTGACCGTCGTACCAACTCCCAGCTCCGAGTAGATCTTCACATTTCCGCCGGACTGCCGGACGAACCCGTAGACTTGGCTGAGGCCAAGCCCGGTTCCCTTGCCGACGCCCTTGGTCGTGTAAAAAGGGTCGAACGCTTTGGCGAGAACGTCCGCTGCCATTCCCGTGCCCGTATCGGTGGCCGCGATCAGCACGAACTGCCCGGCGGCGATCGCGGACTCGCGCGCGTATCGCTCGTCGACATAGGCGTTCGATGTCTCAATTGTCAGCTTGCCACCATCAGGCATGGCATCGCGCGCATTGACCGAGAGGTTGAGCAGGGCGCTTTCCAGCTGACTGGGATCAGCCCTGACTTGCCAGAGGCCGGCGCCGAAAGCCGTTTCCACCGTGATCGTCTCGCCGAGCGTCCGCATCAAAAGATCGGTCATCCCGCCGACCAGGCGGTTTGCGTTGATGGGTTCGGGCTTGAGAGGCTGCTGCCGCGAGAAAGCCAGCAACCGCTGCGTCAGGGCCGCGGCGCGGTGAGCGCCGTCCATGGCACCTTCGACAAATCGGCCAACGTCCGTCTCGCCTTTCGACAATTTGCGCTGAAGCAGATTGAGTCCGCCAATGATCACCGCAAGCATGTTGTTGAAGTCATGCGCGATGCCGCCTGTCAGCTGGCCCACCGCCTCCATCTTCTGCACCTGGCGCAACTGCTCTTCTGCCTTCGAACGCTCGGCAACTTCCTCGATGACCCTCTGTTCAAGCGTGGAATTGAGCGTCTGCAGCGCGGCTTCCGCGCGGCGTCGCTCGGTGAGTTCACGTTCGGCCGCCTGGAACAGGCGGGCGTTGTCGATCGCCGTCGCGGCATGGCCGGCAACACCTAGTAGAGCAGTCTCGTGTTCAGGCAGGAACTTGCCGGTTTCTGCGTGGCCGAAGAACAGGCCGCCCAGAACCTCGCCAGAATTGGAGACGACGGGCACCGCCAGATAGGAGCGCACCGGCAGGTGGCCTTCCGGCATGCCTTTGCGTGGCGCGTTCTTGCCGTAGCGCGGATCCTGCAGGATGTCATCGGATCGAACGACGGCCGTCCCGAGAAAGGTCGGTTCGAACACCGCCGTCGCACGTGGCATCGGGTAATGTTCGAAAGCCGAACGGGGGACACCGGAAAGGGCATAGAGCATGTAGCTGCCGCCCTGATCATCGAGCACGTTGTAGAAGAAGGCGCCGAACTGTGCCCCGGACAGCTGCACGCCCGCATCGGTACTGATCTGAACGATCTTGTCGAGATTGAGCTCGGCCGCCACCGCCGCTCCGGTATCGTTCATGATCGTGAGATGATGCTCGGCTTTCTTGCGGTCGGAAATGTCGATGACGGTGCCGATGAAACGGACAGCTTTCTTGCCCTCGAAAATGGCATGGCCGCTCGCTGCTACCCAACGCTCGATGCGATCCTCGAGCCCGATTGTTCTGTATTCAATGTTGAACGGTTGCGGATTGTCAGGAGACAGCGCCTGGCGCACAGCCTTGTCTGCCTGGTCTCGGTCATCGGGATGCAAGCCAGCGATAAAGGAGCCCTCATAGGAGACGCCGCAATCCGACAGAATCCCAAACAGCGCCCTGCATTGCCTGTCCCATCGCAAATGGTTGGCCACCGGGTCGTAGTCCCAGGTTCCGATTGCCGCTGCCTGGGTTGCAAGGCTTAGCCTCTCCGCGGTCTCCGCAGCACTTTGATCCGATCTTACCCTTTCGATATGCGCCCAGGATCGTTCAGTGACCTCAGTGAGAAGCGCAAGTTCGTTCTGCGTCCATGTGCGTGCAACGCTGTCGTGGATCGCCATCAACGCCGTCAGCCGCCCCTCCTTGACGAGCGGCATGCAGATCGTCGCGGCAACGCCGATATTTTGGAACGCGGCGGCCTCTTCCGGCGGCAGTTCGGCAACATTGTCATTGATGATCAGGGGTAAGCCCTGATGAAGTCTTAGGACGGCAAGCTGGCCGAAGTCTTGCAGGCTGTAATAGCCGGTGATGCTGGACGAGCCCTGTCTGTGCCAATCGCCCCGGATGGTGAAGTGGTCCTGATCAGGCTCCATATCGGCATAGGCACAGATTGCCACGCCGAGATGCTCGCCAAGCTTCCTTGTGGTGATCTCCAGAACAGCGTCTGCGTCCGCGCTTTTTGCAGTTTCTTTTCCAAGGCCATCGAGGAAGCGTAGACGGCTTTCGTTCTGGCGCAATTCCGCCTGCGCGCGCCGTCGTTCAACCGCTGTGCGCATTCGCTCGGCCATCTCACGGACGAATTCGACCTCTTCCCCCGACCAGGAGCGCGGCTGGTCATGGTTGAGGTAAAGCAGCGCGACGAAACCGCCCTGTTCCGTGACCGGCATGTTGATGAAGGACTGCGCGCTGATTGCCTTCAGCGCCTCCGCATTGTGCCTGGTGCGCGAATCCTTGTCGGCATCTTCACAGACAACGGTGATGCCTCGTTTGAGATCCTCGATGTAGGAACCATAGTCACGAAAATGCAGGACGCCGGCCAGGCTTTTAATGCCAGGCGCATTCCAGTCGCGTTCGATCGAAATGGTCTCTTTCGCCAGATCGATCGTGCCGTAACCGGCCCGGCTTACCTCGAGTTCTCGACCAATGATTTCGGCCGCCGCGTAGGCGAGATCGTCCGGGTCGTCGATCTGGCGAACAACGTCACCGAGCTCGGCAAGCGCAGCACCGCGTTTTCGCGCGCGATATGTTTCGGTGACGTCGAACCCCTCGCAGAATATTCCGGTCACGGTGCTGTTGCCGTCGTAGAGCGGCGCGTAGATGAACGTCAGGTATCGGCTCTCTTCAGGGGTCTCCGGTGATCGACGAAAGCGAACCGGAACGCCCTGCGCCTCGAATGTCTTTCCGCTGCTGAACACGTCGTCCAGACGTTCGAAGAACCCTTGGCCCTCGAGGCTCGGAATGGCACTGCGGATTGGTTGTCCCAACCAGCCGTCGCTGTTGAATACAAGGCGATGGGCGTCGTTGAGAAACTCGACCACGTGGTCGGGTCCACGCATGATGATGATGAAACCGGGCGCCTGTTCGAACAGATTGATCTGGCGTTCCGCGGCGAGGCGCTCTCGTCTTTCAGCAAGGAATCTGTCGGTCGTTTCCGTGCAGACGCCAAGGATGCCGCCTACCTTACCGGTGGCGGACTGGATGACAGGGTTATAGGAGAACGCGAAGTGCGTTTCCTCTGGCGCGCCGCGCTTGTCTATCCGGATCTCGATGTCGTCCATGTGCACGCACTGGCCCTCGAAGACCTGATCGAACATCGGTTGGATCATGTTCCAAGCCTCGGCCCAAACCTGTTGGCTGGGTATGCCGAGAGCCGTCGGATGCTTGCGGCCAAGGATTGGAATGAAGGCGTCGTTGTAGAGCCAGATGCGCTCCGCTCCCCAGACAACAAACATGGGCTGAGCAGAATTAAGGATCAGATCGACGAGTGTTTTGAGCTCTGCTGGCCACGACGTAACGGGTCCGATCGGGGTCTCGCTCCAGCCGAGCGATCCTATCCGCTCGGCCATCTCGCCGGCGCTGCGAAACGCGGCGCTCGCGCAGTCGTGGTTGGTTGCTGCCAAGATATCCCCCAATATCGAACCGGACAAAACGATGGAAGCTGATTTTGGTTGCATTGCCGAATTTCCGAAGCGTCGTTCCTTTGCTCAGGCGCGGAAAAGTCTCGCTCTCGCTGCATCGCGCCGTTTCGTGACAAGCAAGGCCAACCTTTTCGCTCACCGCATGTTCTCCGTCGGCAACCAAGGACATAGACAATGCCGATCGCGACGAAGACCGACAGTTCCAAGGCGACCCAGAAACAGCGGCGCATCCAACGCAAGGTCGATGCTGATGATCGGGCGAAACCGAAATCGAAACCCCCCGGCGCCACGCAGGCCGGTGCACGAAATTATCCCGCGCCGCCGTTTCCGAAACAGCATCACCCCAAACCGGGCCATGAAGCAGAGAGCAAGCCAGATCCGCTCTCCTAATGCGGTCCCAGGTGGCGACGATCGAACTGCCGACCGACAGTGGCTTGACGCCCGCCTTTTTCAGTCTGGCGACGAATTCGGGATCCGGCGACGGCGCGATCGTCCTCCTCGCTTGCCGGCGTGTAGATCAGCGCGCCGTTCTCGGCGACGACCTTGTCGAACAGGCTGACTTCGGGAAAGACGCGCAAGAGGTCGGACAGCTCGCGCCCGGTAACCAGGATCAGCTTGCGGCCGCTTTTCTTGAATCGCTCGAGGGCACCGAGCGTTTTCTTGGTGACGAACCCCGTGATGCGCCAGCGTACCGTCATAGTCTGTTGCCAATGCAATGAAATACATCCCGCCGACCTTTCAGTTGCCAGTTCGCGTTGAGGTTCTCCTAGAACGATTGATCGAGACAATGGCTCCAGCGGACCGTCGCGCGGGACTTTGGCCGAGTCGCTTGCGACAGTTTCAGACCCGCAATCTCCAGCCTTTCTTCGCCCGATGACCTATCGAACCAAACCGCCCCGACGGCGTTGAGTCGCGCGTTGCGTCATCAGCCGGGGCATTTTCATGACAAAGGGCGAACTTTCCACCTATCGCGCCAAACGCGATTTCACCAAGACGAAAGAGCCCAGCGGCGAGAACTCGATTGCGAAATCGAACCGGCTTCGCTTTGTCATTCAGAAACACGCGGCCACGCGGCTGCACTACGATCTGCGGCTCGAGCTCGGTGGTGTCTTCAAGTCGTGGGCTGTCACCAAAGGGCCGTCCCTGGATCCGCAGGACAAGCGCCTGGCGGTCGAGGTTGAGGATCATCCGCTGGATTACGGCGATTTCGAAGGCACGATCCCCAAGAGGCAGTATGGCGGCGGCACCGTACAGCTGTGGGATCGCGGCTACTGGGAGCCCGAGGGCGCCATGTCTCCTGAACAAGCCTTGGAAAAAGGCGATCTGAAATTCACGCTCGACGGCAAGCGTCTGCACGGAAGTTTTGTTCTGGTGCGCATGAAGCACGACCGCAACGGCGGGAAGCGGACCAACTGGCTGCTGATCAAGCACCGCGACAAATACGCCACGGACGGCAATGGCGACGCGGTGTTGGCACAGGACCGGTCCGTGGCCTCCGGGCGAAGTATGGACAAGATTGCTGCCGGAAAGGGGTCCGGGCCGAAGCCGTTCATGATGCAAGGCTCCGCCGCGGCGAATGCCGATGCCGTGTGGGACAGCAATCGCGGCCATGCCGCCGAGGAGCGCGCCAAGCCGGCAAAGACATCGTCAAAGCCGTCGTCCCCTGCAAAACCAGCCGCTCGCGGCTCGGCGGTTGCGATGCCCGACTTCGTCGCGCCACAGCTTTGCGCGCCCCTTTCTCGCCCGCCTGCGGGAACGAACTGGGTTCACGAAATCAAGTTCGACGGCTATCGCGTCCAGTTGCGCGTCCGGGAAGGCACCGCCACTCTGAGGACTCGCAAGGGCCTCGACTGGACGGACAAGTTTGGCGCCATTGCAAAAGAGGCGGCCAGTTTCCCCAATGTCATCGTCGACGGCGAGATCGTGGCTCTGGGCGAGAATGGCGCACCCGATTTTGCCGCCATGCAGGCCGCATTGTCGGAGCGCCGGACAAAGGATTTGATCTTCTTTGCCTTCGATCTGTTGTTCGCCGATGGCGCCGATCTGCGAAAGGTGCCTCTCTTGGAGCGCAAGGGACGGCTGAGCGAGATGCTTGGAGAAGTCGAGCGTGGCGAGGATAAGCTCATCCG
>NZ_AXAL01000050.1 GCF_000472785.1 Mesorhizobium loti CJ3sym | reverse complement strand
GTGCCAAAATAGGCGAATAGCGACAGGGTCAGCCACTTCAGGATGGAGACATAACGGCTATATTTAAGGAACACCTGCAGCACGACGGAAACGGCGCCAAACAGGATGACGTAGAGCAGCGCGGGGCCGCCGATGATGAGTTTCAGGGCATCGCCCATGGCACCGAGATCGGCGCCGATGTTGATGATGTTGGCGATGATCAGCAGCACGACGACCGACTGCAGCAGCCAGTTTGGATAATACTCGCGCATGTTGCCGGCGATACCGCGCCCGGTGGTGCGGCCGATCCGGGCGCTGATTTCCTGTACGACGGACATCAGTGGATAACTGAAAAGCATCGTCCAGGCCAGGCCGAACCCGAACTGAGCGCCAGCCTGAGAATAGGTAGCGATGCCGCTCGGATCATCGTCAGAGGCACCCGTAATAAGGCCAGGACCGAGGACCCCAAGCAGCCGTGGCTTCGAAGGTCCAACGACCGATTTACGTGTTTTCGTGCTCATGACGCCTCCCCTGCCCCAATTGCGTTAGTAACTCCGCATATTGGGAAAAGCTCCACTCACAGCCTGCCATAGAACCATTTGCAAAAAATCAGGGCTGAACCGGCGCAAAGCAGGGGTCCGACCATGGTAAGGTTGGGGTAGCCGGGGAGTACCCGCTCCAAGATCAGGACGCTCACGGTACTGGCCAGTGCGATTGCGACGGCATCCCCGGTCAAAAAAATCACTTTCTGCAGCGGGGTCATGATCCCTCCATAACGCTTGACGTCGCGCAGCGTCCGGCACTCACTGGAACGATTTTCATGCACTTTCGTTCGCTTCATCAATCCAAAGGGTGCTGTTCATGAACGACGCCTTTTTCGACGTTCCGCTGATTGTCGAGTCAAAGCCAGGCGAGTTCCGGAGGTTGGCCAGCGTGTCGCAGGCCGCCGTATTCATGATGGAGCGCTGGCCCGAAGAACATGGGCCGCGATATCGCGCAGCGCTCCGGGCCTGTACCGGGCGCCTAGCCTCGACCGATGACGTCGAGAATGCCCGACGCGCCTTCCTGGCGGCAGCAAGGGAAGCTGGCTTGGCAGTGAAGGATGAGGATGAAGACGCGGATCTGGAGCAGCCGGGAGACCTCCAGGGCGCGCCGCCGTCACCAGGTGACCAGAAGCGGCGGGAGCGCGCTCGCATGGTGGAGGAGGAGGAATTTCTGGTCAGATTCCTGGCACGCGAAACGGGCATCACGGAAGTGCAGGCCCGTGAGCTGATTCACATGATAGGCATTGACCGGGCGTCGCTGCTGAAAGAAGCGAGGCGCTTGAAAGCCCAGCATTGAGATGCTGGCCATGCAAGGCCTTTGCGAGCGCAGGGGGCTCGCCTCGCTGTGCTCAAAACGAAGCTGGTTGCCCTAGGGCCACGTGAATGGCCTTTGAAAGTTCCTCCGGTGCGCCGGGTTTCATCACCCACTGACCACTGAGGAAAATCGGGTCATGGAGCTGGGGTAGAATGCCCGAATGGATAATGAACGGGATCTTGCGATCCATAAGCATATGCGCAACCGCTTCGCAGGCTCCGTTCGAGGTCGAGGATGGCGATGTCGGGAGAGTGGTCTTGCAACCACTCCAAAGCCTCGGCGCATGTCGACAGGACTTTCACGATGTTGAAGCCCGCGCTTTGAAGCTGGTCTTCAATGTCAATCGCGATAAGCGGCTCATCTTCCAAAAGGACGACAGAAACAGCGGTTTCGGTGTCCATAGAATAACCCCCGAAATTTGGGACAAACGAAGATCGCTTTTTTCGCGGTAGATAGGTCGATAAGCTATCCTACGCTAGGGGTGAATCAAGTGGTTTCTCGGTTCTAAGGGGCACCGCCCCTCCCGTCCGCAAGAGGGCCGAGCCTAGGCTAACCGCTAGGAACCAACCACCAGCTCTTATCGCCCATCTTCAGGAGGAAATTGCCTGTGACCATACCTTTTCACCGAGTTGCCGTTGTTGCTCTGGCCGCTGTTTTTGGTAGGACCCTGGCGCCACTTGGCTCCGAGGCTGCCAATGCGGCCGCCGCAACACCTTCCGCCCCGCCCTACTTCTATGATGTGGAAATCAGTCTTAGCCCGGAGGCCATGGCAAGAATGAAGAGCCTGCATCGGCAGGTCACGCTTGCTAATCACTTTTACGGCGACGCAAGCCCTGAAGCTGCAGCGCGGCTGAACCTCAAGCCATTCTCCGAGCTGGACATAGGCACCGAAACCATACCGGTCGCTGTCGCCAACCAAACCGTTCATGTTACCGGCGCTCCCGTGACCGCGAACAAGCTGGCCGACATAGTCGGCCAGAAACCCAGCGTGCTTGTCCAGATATTCTCCGGCTCCAATACGCCAGGGGCCAACGACAACCAGTTGCATTGCGATTTTTTTCAGGAGCAGATCACCCTCGCCCAGAGCCAAGGCTGTTGAGCTTCGCTGTGAAGCCGTACCTGCGGACCTGGTCGGCAAGGAGTAGGCCAACGGGCGGACTGATCATGGGAGGCGTCGTAAAAACAGATTTACGATTTTTACTACGCGCCTCAGCGAGGGTTTCACAGTCCGTGCCTTATAGGCGAATTGCTGTAGATTGGGGCAGTATCCTTCGCACCGCCCTGCGGTCGCCAGTACCCCTGCCGCCCCTTAAGCGGTGACCATTCGGGGTTGGTAAACTACGGCTTGAAATATCGGGCAATCAGCGGCTTGACTCGGCAGAAATCCGTATCATATTTCAGCCGTTTGATAACATCCAACCGCCTATTTCTCTATTCGCCTCGCTACGCCTGACCACCGGTCTGCCGACGTTTCTGGAGAGATGCGATGACACAGCACCAGCTGAATAGCTCCCTGGCATGTTCCGAGTGCGGACCGTCCGGCTCGATATTCCAGAACAGCCCGATTCCGACACCCCATCACCTGCTCGACCTGCCAAAAGCCCATGGGAACATGGGGCAAGCTCAAATATGACTATGTGCGGCAGGCGGGCAACGGCGTGTTCGCGCTCGATGATGGTCAGTTCGTCCGGGTGGAATAAGCGACCGCTGGACTCGCCTTCCGCTTAGTCAGCTTCGAGCGAACGGAACCAATGCAACTCGCAGAAGTTGTGATCGCGGGAACAGGAGGCTCTGTTATGGCCGACGAACCGAAGCAACCGACACTCAGCCAGGATACCGTTAGCGGCCTCGCGCTCGATACCGGGATAACCGAGGACGAGGTTCGCGCCATTGTTCGGTTAGTTGGGACGGATCGCAGCTCCATCCGGCGCGAGGCCCGCGTACTGCGCAACCAGCGTCTACCAACTCACCTTCGGTAAGGTCCTGAAGCACACGCATTTCGATGCGAGTATCTTGGCGCCGGCCGTATCGGGATGCTGCGCCAAGCCGTGCAACAAGGCAGGCGTGGCTGCCTCCAGTGAATCCTCACACTCTGCGAGCGTCATGTCCGGATCGGCGGGATTGGTAGAAGGCCAGCCGCAAATCGAAATCCCCCATAACCATCGCCTGTGGCCCGCG
This sequence comes from Mesorhizobium loti CJ3sym, assembly GCF_000472785.1. Classification (GTDB taxonomy): domain Bacteria; phylum Pseudomonadota; class Alphaproteobacteria; order Rhizobiales; family Rhizobiaceae; genus Mesorhizobium; species Mesorhizobium loti_E. The sequence continues at coordinate 20,461 of NZ_AXAL01000050.1, read as the reverse complement.
GGTTCCTTCCTCGGTGACTTTCGTACGCCTGCCGGCGCCCGAAACTCTTCACGCAACCGGACTGTCCTTTTGCGGGACGGCTGGACCATAAAGCTGACCAATGCGCCCCAACATCGCAAGATCGTCACGAACGTTTGTCACAGCACGTATCATCTCTCGCACGTTCGATCGTGGCTTCGATCATCTGCCGTTTCTTGAATTGATTCCGATGCAGACAACCATTCGCTGGGATTTTGGAGAATAGTCTTCTTTCATGCCAAATCAGGCCTGCAGCGTAGCACTTTGCCTCGTCATCGCCTTCGCGATGACGTTCGAGTTGCGTCCTTTCGGCTATTTGATCTCGCACAATCCGACAGCGTTTATCGCCGCCCGGTCAGCCCGCTTCGGGATCGGGCGAACCGTTGACAGTCGGAGAGGCTAAACGGTGACAGAGTTTAGACATGAAATCTCATAATGCTCTCCGCCGCGTCGTCTTGCTCGTCGCGATGCTGAATCTCGGCTATTTTGGAATTGAGTTCGCTGTGGCGCTCGCCATCGGCTCGGTTTCGCTATTCGCCGACAGCATCGACTTTTTGGAGGATGCCTCGGTGAACCTCCTCATTTTAGCCGCGCTAGGCTGGTCGATGCGCGCCCGATCGCGGGTAGGCATGGCGCTGGCACTCATCCTGCTTGTGCCGGGCCTTGCGACCCTTTGGACGGCGTGGCAAAAGTTCAACTCGCCAGTGCCCCCGCAAGCCCTCGCCCTGACGCTGACGGGTCTGGGTGCGCTCGCTGTCAACCTTTCTTGTGCCTACATGCTCGCTGCGTATCGCCACCACAGCGGTAGCCTGACGCGAGCGGCGTTCCTGTCGGCTCGCAATGACGCGTTCGCCAACGTTGCCATTATTGCTGAAGGGCTGGTGACGGCTTTCGTTTGGCGGTCGGCGTGGCCAGATCTGGTGGTGGGACTGGGCATCGCTGCTTTGAACGCTGACGCGGCTCGCGAAGTGTGGGAAGCAGCGCGTGAAGAACGCCGGGCTGCCGCCTGATTGCCGTCGTGGTAACGAAATGCTGGCCACTCGTTGATTTTGTGGAAGGCAGTTTGGCAAAAGAAATGCTGAAAACTGGACATCACCTCGGGGTACTGCTGGCCGCTTATCGGTTTCCCGCATTGTGCAATCCACTGTGAAGAGTTGTTAAAAGCCCTTCCGGCAAAGGTTTTCCAGATCGGCTTTCGCGATTCCCTCGACGCTTAGCGCAGGAAGAATATCATTGTCTCCCTTGAGATCGCGGCCATAAGCCGCCGACAGTATGGAAATTCCAGATTCATGGAGAACGGCTGGATTTCCGCTGATCTTCCCCAACAATACGGTCGGTAGCAGTCCGAACGGAACATCCTCGAGAATATAGCGGCTTTCGATCGTTGTCGGACCAAAGCGGCCACGGCCTTGACGATCCATCTCCTGGTTCATTTTCGAAACAGTGCTCATTGGGACGTGGAACGACAATGAAAAATGCTCTTCGACGGTGCGTACGGCTATGCCAAAATGGGCCGCGATCGCCAATCGCTCGGCGTCCAGAGCCTCGATAACGCGGCCAACGGCCGGGGTGACGTTTCCACCCTGACTCCACTGCTCGGCCTTCTCCATGCGTGTGAGACTGAGAAGGGCAATTCCCAGATGGTTCTGCGGATTGAGGTTGCTGATAGCGATCGCAAGCAGGCCGTCGCGCTTGACGAAACGATCGCCGAACAAGGTCGTGCAAAGCTCGAACCCTTGGTCCAGCGCATTGAAAGGCAGCGTCGTGACATCAAGTTTCTGGCGAACGCTGGCGACATCGATTTCAGGCGATTCGCGCTGGCGGCCGGTCACGAGCGTTGTGCCCCAGACGATGATAGGCAGGCTGCATTGCGCCCGGCCAACTGCTTGGTATCCCTCGCGATGCTCGATCAGAGTAGGAGTATCTCGATGCCGCGGCGTCGATCCTCGACAACTTCATGCGGTTGAACCCGGTCTCAATTAAGAACGCAGCCGATCGCAGCTCGCAGGCTCCTGTTTCGGGCCGACGCCGCGCTTCAGCGGGTCGGCTCTCTGGGCGGCGGACAGACGATCCGCAGGGGGTCTGGCAGGCGCGCCGGGCGGGCGCAGCCACCTCAGTTGCTTATCCTCGACAAGCCACCAAGCCGATGGATATCGACTCGATCGAGGCCGTCGAAGTGGGCCTGCCCGCCCATGACCGCGCGCTCATGCGCCCCCGGTGCAAACGCGGCAGTCTTTGGGGCTAACCTTTGTTCGCGGTTCTACGGTATGAGTAGCAGCTTTCCCGTGGTCGTTCGGCTTTCCATGTCGGCATGGGCATTCCGTGCATCCGCCAGCCGATATTCGCCGCCGATCCTGATCTTGAGCTTGCCCTCGACGATCCAGTCGAAAAGTCGGGCCGAGCGCGAGCGAAGCAGTCCCGGTGTATGGATATGATCGAAAAAGGTGGCGTAGCCTATCTTGATGCTCTTCGGGAGCTTCATGATGTCGATCGGACCAGGACCGCCTAGGACGGGTCCATACCAGCAGAAGGTGCCCGACAGGCGGAGCGCGTCGAGCGAGCCCTGGAACGTCTTGGGACCTGAGCCGTCATAAACCACGTGCACCCCTTCGCCTCCCGACAGGCGAATTACTTCGTCGGCGAACTGTCCTTCGGTATCCACAATGACATGATCGGCGCCCATCTCCTTGGCGATCGCTAGCTTGTCTGCCGAGGAAACGCGACCGATGACATGCCCGCCCCTCAGCTTGATGATCTGGGTAAGCAGTAGACCGACTCCACCGGCAGCCGCATGGACAAGCGCGATGTCGCCGGGCCGCACGGGATAGAAATCCGTCGCGAAATGGCTGGCTGTGAGCCCCTGCATCATCACAGCTGCCGCGGTGCGGTCGTCGATCGCATCCGGTATCGGCACCAGCGCATCGGCACGTATCACCGCCCTCTCGGCATAGCTCCCTGGCGAATAGACCCAGGCAACACGACGGCCCGGCCAAAGATCGCCGACCCCATCCCCGACCGCGATCACGCGGCCCGCGCCCTCTACGCCCAAAATCTTCGGATCCGGCACGTCGTTCCAAGCAAGTCCGCGCCGCACGCCCGTGTCCATGAAGTTCACGCCAGCAGCGGCTACTTCAACCAGAGCTTGTCCCGGACCCGGCACTGGCTCGAACACCTCCACAAACTCGATGACGTCCGGTCCGCCCCATCGGTTCATCACGACGGCTTTCATCGCGATGCCTCCGTAGCCGCCTTTTCGATTAGTCGCGCGACAGGTTCAGGGTTCGACACCATCGCCACATGCGAGGCGCCCTTGATCACGACAGTATCCCGCGCGTGAGCCCGCGCGGCCATGAAGGCGGAAGCTTGCGGTGGGATGTTCTTGTCCTTGTCGCCGTAGATGAACCAGCTCGGAATCTTCTTCCACGCCGCCGCGGTCTGGGCCTCGTTCAGCGCAGCTTCCGTGATGGGCCGTTGCGTAGCGGCCATCAGCTTTGCCTCGGGGCCGGAAACGTCGGCCGCGAACTGATCGCGGAACTTGTCCTGCTGGATGTAGAGATCCTTCCCGCCGCCTGAAAGCGGAACGGGCGGAGCGAGAGTGGGTGCAAGGGTGCTGCCTGGGAACTTGCCCGCAAGCCCGGCGGTCGTCTCGCCGACCTCGGGTGCAAACGCCGCAACGTAGACGAGCGCCTTGACATTGGCATGGCCATCGGCGGCTTCGCTGATGACCGAGCCGCCATAGGAATGTCCGACCAGGATGACAGGCGATGATATGCCGGACACAACGTCGGCAACATACTGCGCGTCACTGGAAACACCCCGCAAGGGGTTGGCAGCGGCCACTACGGGATATCCATCCTTCTCGAGGATCTTGACGACGCCGTTCCAGCTCGACGAATCGGCGAACGCGCCGTGAACCAGAACGATGGTGGGCTGAACGGTGGCGGGCTTTTCTGGCTGCGCGTAAACGCTGCCTGATACGGCCATGGCGATTGCCAATCCTGCCAGCAGTCTTTTCATTTCACACATCCTTTCGATGGTTTTGCTTAGTGTGGTCTCATTGCGATGGGCAGGGCTAAGATGTGGATATTTCAGATGGTTCCTTGACAAGGCTGCAGCGAGCCGATCCGCTTGCCGAAAGTCCGTTGAGAGACATACCCTGCGGAGTATTCAGACAGGTTGTCAGAACTTGTTGACGTCGATGACCGCCTGCGCAAAGGCCTGCGGAGCCTCCTGCGGCAGGTTGTGACCGATGCCGCCCGAGATCAGCCGGTGTTCGTATTTGCCGGAGAACTTCTTGGCGTAATTTGCCGGATCGGGATGCGGCGCGCCGTTTGCGTCGCCCTCCATCGTAATCGTCGGCACATCGATCGCTGGAAACGCGGCGAGCTTCTTTTCCAAAGCATCATATTCTGGCTCACCTGGCGCCAAACCCAGTCGCCAGCGATAATTATGGATCGAGATGGCGACGTGGTCGGGATTGTCGAACGCGGCAGCGGAGCGTTCAAAAATTGCATTGTCGAAAGCCCATTTTGGCGAGGCAAGCTCCCAGATGAGGCGCGTGAATTCCCGGGTGTACTTCTCATAGCCCGCCCGCCCCCTTTCGGTGGCGAAGTAATATTGATACCACCATTGCAATTCGGCTTTCGGCGGCAGCGGCGCCTGGTTCAACTGCTGACTGCCTATGAGATAGCCGCTGACCGACACCATGGCCTTGCAGCGCTCGGGCCAGAGCGCGGCGATGATGTTGGCCGTGCGCGCGCCCCAGTCATAGCCGGCGACGACCGCTTTCTGGATGTCCAGCACATTCATCAAAGCAACGATGTCGGACGCAAGCGCCGCCTGCTGACCGTTCCTGGAGGTTACGTCTGACAGGAACCGCGTCGTACCGTAACCGCGCAGATACGGCACGATGACCCGGTACCCTGCGTCGGCAAGCAGCGGCGCGACATCGACATAGCTGTAAATGTCATAGGGCCATCCGTGCAGAAGGATAACTGGGGGGCCATCGGCAGGACCATCCTCGGCATATCCGACGCTCAGCAGACCCGCGTCGATCTGCTTCATTAAGGAGAACGAGGTCCGCGGTTTCAGAGTGCGGGAAGCGGTCGTTTCCGTCCCGACACCGTGCGCCTCCACAATCCCGATCGCGCCAAGTTGCGCCGCGGCGACCGTCGCGGCAGCAACACCGAAGAGGCGACGACGATGATGGTTGATTTTTTCCGGGGCTTTGATCGCGTTCATTGGTGCACTGCCTTGTCGTGATGACATTTTGCCTAGAGTGACATGCAAGCTCGATCAATGTGATCGGTGGCTAGTTCAGGTTGATTGCGACTTCGATATTGCCGCGCGTTGCCTTCGAGTAGGGGCAGGTCTGATGTGCTGCGTCCACAACAGCCTGGGCAACGCCGCGGTCGAGCCCGGGCACGCTCACATTGAGGCGCGCGCTGAGGAAAAAAGCGGCGTCGGCAACGTTCAGATCCACTTCCGCATCGATTGCGATGCCCGTCGGCAGTCTGATGTTCATCTTGCGGGCGGCGATTGCCATCGCACCTTCGAAGCAAGCTGACCAGCCGGCCGCGAACAGCTGCTCCGGATTGGTGCCGCCGCCTGGGCCGCCGGGCGTGGAAAGCCCGATGTCCAGTCGACCGTCGGAACTGCGCGATGTGCCGTCCCTGCCGCCAGTGGTGCGGACCTTGGCGGTATACAGTAGCTTTTCAGATTGGGTCATGATGTCTGCGGTCCTCGCAAAAGGGCACTTTGAATTCGATGGGAAATTGACGCGCGGCTTCGCTCTCGACGAGCGCGGAAACGCACTTAAAGAGCTTGAGGCCGAAGCAAATTTTGCGGCACGAGCGAAAGCGACACTGCAAGCATGATCATTCTCCCGGGGCTGGTCAGCAAAAGTGTTTGCTGCTTCGACACATAGAGAGAGATCGCCCGGAGCACCCGTTATACACTATGATGCGGTGTTAGCGCTCGCCAGTGGCCGCACGTCCTGGAACATGGCCTGAGCTGCTATTATGTCCTGCCTCAATCGTCCCTCGGGGCGACGAAATCGACTTTTTGTTACGTAGCTCCCGGACTTGGAACCAGGTCTGTCCCAGCCATCAGGAAGCAACAAAGAATGATGCCATGACATCGCCAACCGCGAAGACGAGCGACAGGATATCGTTTGGTCCCTTTACGTTGGCGGCGGGCGAGAGGCTCCTGCTGCGGCAAGGCGTGCCTGTCAATCTGGGCACGCGCTCTTTCGACATCCTGACAACCTTGGCTGCGCGCCCCAACGAAATCGTGAGCAAGAAGGATCTGCTGGCTCACGTCTGGCCCGACGTTACCGTTGAAGAAGGCAGTTTGCGGTTTCACATCGCCAACCTCAGAAAGGCGTTGGGCGATGGCGCGGACGGCGCGCGCTACATCGCCACCCTGACGGGGCGCGGCTACTGCTTTGTGGCCCCGGTCTCGCGATCAAAAGGTCAAGACAATGGGCAAAGGGAGGCCGTCGCCAGCTATCCTCAAGCCAATCTCCCAAGCCGCCTGATCCGGATGGTCGGCCGGACTGACGACACTGTCCGACTTTCAACTCAACTGGCCGAGATGCGTTTCATTACGATCGTTGGCACGGGCGGTGTCGGCAAGACCGCTGTTGCTCTGGCGGTGGGCCACGATCTGGTCGAAGCATTCGCGGGTGCTGTGCATTTCGTCGATCTCGGGGCGGTGAGTGATCCCGGCTTGGTTGCGACGACCGTGGCCTCGATGCTAGGGCTGTCTCTTCAGTCCGACGACGCGACGCCCAGTCTGGTCGCCTATCTGGCGGACAAGCGGATCCTCCTGATTCTTGACACTTGCGAGCATGTCATTGACGCTGCGGCGGACCTGGCGGCCCGCATCTTCGCCGCCGCACCGCAAGCCCACCTGCTGGCAACGAGCCGCGAGCCCCTTCAAGTCGAAGGCGAGCACGTTTACAAGCTGGGACCGCTCGCATGCGCGCCGACCGATCTGGAACTCACCGCGTCCACGGCGCGCCGCTTCCCTGCGATCCAGCTGTTCCTGGAACGCGCCGCGGCCAGCGGTGCCGGGCTTGATCTCCAGGACGCGGATGCCGCCATCGTGGCCGGCATCTGCCGCAAGCTCGATGGCGTGCCGCTCGCGATTGAGCTGGCGGCCGGACGGGTTGCGACTTATGGCCTCCAGAAAACCGCGGAGCTTCTCGACGAACGGCTGACCCTGTTGTGGCCGGGACAACGTACCGCGCCGCCGCGGCAGAAGACCCTCCAGGCCACTTTAGACTGGAGCTACGGACTGCTATCGGAGTTCGAACGTCTTCTGCTTCGCCGGCTCGCGATCTTCGTTGGCCACTTTTCGATCGAGGCCGCACTGGAAGTTGTGACGAGCGCAACCGTCGATGACGCTCTCGTATTTGGCGCTATCGACAGCCTGGTTGCCAAGTCGATGATAGCGGTAAGGCCTGCCGGGGCAACGATGCGTTACCGCCTGCTCGACACGACGCGGGCTTACGCCCTTCAGCTCGACGTCGACGATGCCGAGCACGCGAGCCTGGCTGCGCGTCACGCGACGCATTATCTGCGCTGGTTGGAGGAGACAGGAGCCGAGTGGCCTACTCTATCGAGCGGCGTGCAACGGTCACTTCACCTAGCGGGCCTTGCCAATGTGCGAGCGGCTCTAGACTGGTGCTTCGGACTTGACGGGAACACTGACGTCGGCGTCCGTCTGGCTGCCGCCGCGGCCCCGTTTTTTCTGTCGATGTCCTTGCTCACCGAATGTCATCGTTGGGCGGCGCAGGCGGTCCTTACTCTTGATGATGCTACCAGAGGCGGATTGGAGGAGATGCATCTTCAGGCCGCCCTGGGGGTCTCCCTGATGTTCACGCGTGGTGGAAGAGATGCGGCGCGCGTGGCCTTGAACAGAAGCCTGGTCATTGCCGACCGGAGTGGCAACGCGCTCGATCAGCTTCGGATTCTAGGCCCGCTGCAGATGTTCCACCTGCGTACGGGAGAGTTCAGGACCGCGTTGCATTATGCGGAGCGCTGTTCCGTCATCGCCGGAACCCTTGAGGATTCTGTCTCCACCTCTTTGGCGCATTCCTTGATGGGGATTTCGCTTCACCTCAGCGGAGAGCTCGGCCGTGCCCAGACCGCGCTCGAAGCGGCGTTGCGATACGGGCCGCGCTCCAACCGGACCACGACGAACTATCTCGGCTTTGACGGCAAGATTCTGGCCGGATCGATTTTGGCAAGGACACTGTGGCTGCAAGGTCATCCGGATCGGGCCGCGGAGCGCGCGCTGCTGACGATCGAGGAGGCGGAAGTTCTGAACCATCCCCTGTCTCTCTCCATTGCACTTGTCTGGGCGGTTTCCGTGTTCCTCTGGGTCGGGGACCTGGAGCTCGCTGAGAAACACATCAATCGTCTTTTCTCTCGTGCCGAATTTCATTCTCTCGGGCCCTATCTCGCACTGGGAGGCGGCTTCACAGGGGAGATCGCTATTCGTCGCGGCAGCGCAAGCAGCGGTGTTGAAGGCCTTCGACGCTGCCTTTGCGAACTCCACGCCGCGCCTTACGAACTGCTCACCACTCCGCTCAATATCTCGTTCGTTCTGGGCTTGGCTGCGGCGGGCCGATCCGCGGAGGCACTTTCACTGATCGAGGAGACGATCCGTGACGTCGAGGCAAGTGGCGATCTTTGCTATATGCCGGAACTGCTGCGCGTAAAGGGAAGCCTTGTTCTCGCGGCCCAGCGCCCTGGCGCCGACGAAGAGGCGGAAATGTGTTTTCGGCGGTCGTTGGAGCTCAGTGATCGTCAGGGCGCGCGCGCATGGGAGTTGCGGACCGCTGTCGACCTTGCCTCTCTGTTGGCCGCTCGGGGACGACACCGGGACGCACGGGCTCTTCTCCTGCCGATTTTCGCGCGATTTGGGGAAGGCTTGGAAACTGCAGACCTGCAGTCAGCCGCACGCGTGCTGGCAACTCTGAAATAGGTGTGAGCTTTCGGGAGGTTGTCCATTCGAGGAGACTGGGAGTGCATGGCTGTTGATTTCATACATCGGACTCCATATCGGGGCCTTGACGTCGTAGGCCTGCCACATGTGACAGTTAGTGAACCCTCTCTTACACCCGATGCAGCGATCACCTTGCTGTTGACTTCGCGATCGAACCGCCTCGCTAATCCAATTGGCTGTTGGGAGATCCAAGCCGGGATGCGAATCGGTAAGCGGTCCTAAAAGCCGAATTTAGTATCCCGCTTTATCCATAAGCACCCGCAATTCCGGCTTAGGCGCGACCCAGAAAGTTCGAAAAGCTTCCAGGAAGCCCAGCCAAATTGTGTGCCCTGTGGACAAATTCGATTTGTGCGCACCTAGTCTCTTTGCCTATGCGATAGTTTCCCACAACAAATCAAATGGTTGCCTGAGGGCGAACCGAGCAAACGCGCCTGCTTCGCGAGATTGAGCGCCACGATAGCGCTGAGGAATCCTACATGGATATGGCATTCGCCTTTTGGAACTGGCGCGAAATGCCAGTCGGCTGTTTCTAAAACAGCCCGCTCACGAGAAAAAGAGGCTCCTGAACCTGGTGCTGTCGAACTGCATGTGGGACCAAGGCGAGGTCCGCACCGCCACTGTGCCGACATCCGGTCGTAAAAATGTTGTCGATGCGGCCATCGACCTTATCGAGATACATGGCGTGAAGGCGATCTTCCAATCGCTTGCACTCAACTTGAGACCGGTGAATTGCCTGTTCGTGCTCCCGGCGCTCATCGGCATGACTGGCCTTAAGGGCTGCCTTTATCCAACACCTCCTCATCGAAATGCAACTGGTCGAGCAAATTGGCGAAGGCCAGATCAAGCACTTCCTCACGAACGTACTTGCGCCGGCATTCGGCATATCCGCCCCGGCCTTTGTCGGCATGTCCGGCACAGTGGTAGTAGACGTACTTCCCTTTCTTGATCTCCACCACGACCGCACAACCACAATTGGTGCAGGTCATCAGGCCGGAGAAGGCAAATTCGTTGCCCTGCGGATGGTTTGGCACTGTGTTCCTGCCGGCCGAAACGCCTTGGACCCGCTCCCATAATTCGATCGAGACCAAGGGCTCGTGCCGACCTTGATGCAACTTGCCTTTCCACTCTTGCCGGATAGACAGCTTCCGCGCTGAGATGCGGGCTCCCATTGTGAAGAAGGCACGGTTTTATGAAGTCAAATGATATGTTGGATATCTCCGATCCCGACGCACCCGCTTTACCGCATTTTCTCGAAGAGACGGTTTCTGGAGGTGGTTCAGGATCGAAAGAACCGACTTGTAAAGCCGCGCCTGTGGGACCGCCCGTTCGAGAATTTTTTCTGCGCTCGGAATATCAGATCCCAGCGGTGACAAAATCTCGATTGAGGGGCTGGCCGAAGATTGGTACGGACAGTGCTGGACTTTAAACGAAGACACCGATGCGATCGAGGACAAGGTGGTATTTTCGGCGAGCAATTTTCTCTTTTTCTTTCTTCCCATCGCGCTTTCCGTCGCTCTTTTCGCCAAGCCGTCTGCCTTTAGGCCAAGCCTTCTTGTTTTGAGTTTGGTATTCTACTACTGGTCCTCTGACACTTACGTCATCATACTCGTCGCGGATGTAGTTGTCGCCTATCTCGGGGCGCTCGCTCTCGATGTTTGCGGGAGTACGCGATCGAGAAACGCAGTTGCTACGTCAGCAGTTGTAATCCTTGTCGGCATTCTCGTGTTCTTCAAATATCTCGATTTCATCGTGATGAACGTTGATCTCATCTCCGGCAGCAAGCTGCCGATGAAATTCACAGGCATCGTTCTCCCGATTGGGATATCCTTTTTTACCTTTCAGGCATTGTCCTACCTGATCGACGTCCACCGTCGCGCCATCCCGGCCGAACCCAATGTCGTGCTTTTTAGCACTTACTTCACGTTTTTTCCCCATTTGATCGCTGGACCAATTGTGCGCTACCGCGACGTTGTCGAAGACTTTCGAGAGCCGAAGATATCCCTTGCGAGCTTCTCAGTCGGTGCCACCCGCTTCGCTCATGGCCTGATGAAAAAGGTGATGATCGCCGATGGCGTCGCGCCTATTCCGGACGCCATTTTTGCGGCCCCGCACGATTCCATTTCCTTCATCTCAGCTTGGCTGGCGGCCGCTGCCTATGGCATCCAGTTGTACTTTGACTTCTCAGGCTATTCGGACATGGCCATCGGCCTTGCCCGCATGTTCGGCATCCGCTTTGCCGAGAACTTTAAGAGACCCTATGCCAGCCGCTCGATCACCGAATTCTGGCGGCTTTGGCACATCTCGCTGTCGACCTGGTTTCGCGACTATCTGTACATACCCATGGGCGGAAGTCGGCATGGCAGGATCGCGACCTATCGAAACCTGTTGATCGTTTTCGCGGTAACCGGCCTCTGGCACGGCGCCTCGTGGACATTCTTGTGCTGGGGTCTGTTCCACGGCTTGTTTATCCTAGGCGAGCGTGTCGCGACCGGTAGGTGGCCCAAGGTGCTCGAAAAAGGATGGCTGCGATATGTCTACTTCCTGCCTGTCGTAACGTTCAGCTGGCCGCTGTTCCGTTCGACATCGCTCGAGCAGGCAATTTCATTGTGGAAGGCGATGGGTTTGCCGGGTGCCGCCGACGCGTTCAGCCTGGACGCAGTATCCCCGCTAGCCACAACCAGCATAATCGCACTTGCGATCGGTGCGGCCATCTACGTTCTGCCTGGCCGACTCTCGTTCGGCCAGTTGCTGACAAGCGAGACCATCGGCGATAGACTTTATATCGCCGGCGCCTGCTACACAGTTGTTGCCCTGGTGGTCTGTCAAGTGGTGGCGCTGAGCGGTGGCTACACCCCGTTTTTGTACTTCCAATTCTGATGTCAAAAGCAAAGAAAATAGGCAGCGCCATTGTCACCACGGCTTTCGTGGCCATGATCGCGTCACCGCTGTTGGTGCTTGGCTTTCGCGGTGCTGTCGAACCCTATGGTCAGAGAGAGTTTACTCTTTTTCCCCCAATGGAAGCGCTTTCTACCGGCTCAAGCGGCGCGTTCGATCAGGTGGCTTCGGCTCTTCTTGAACGTTCACAGCTCAAGAAATCTGCCATTTCCGTTCGAAATACCATTTTGTTGAAAATCGTTCACCAATATGACCAGAACAACGTTGTTACCGGGAAGGACGGCTGGCTCTTTTGGAAGGGCGATTGGTTTGGCGGGCAGTGCCAAACCAAATATGACGTAGAAATGGCCGTCTCCCGTATGGAGGCCATGCTCGACGTTGCCGCCGCTTCTGGAATTGAGATGTATTTTGCGATTCCATCGGACAAATCGACGCTTTATCCAGAGTTTCTCGACCCTCATTTTAAAAAGTTCTGGGTCTGTAAACAGCAGAGCGCCGACCTCTTGCGGTCGACGATTCGGACCAAAGCGTCCCGGATCATTGACCATCTAACCGCGCTGCAGGATGCAAAAAGAAACTCACCCGGAAATAATCTCTACGGCAAGGTAGACACCCACTGGACCTACTTCGGCGGAGCGATCGCTTTCCGACAATTGCTTACCACGATTTTTCCAGAGGCAAGCGGAATGCAGCCGCCCGCGCCGACCGAGAAAATGACTCTGCGACCGGCAGATCTTGAAACACTTATGCTGTTAGTTGGTAACGGCGAAGCGGAAAGTGACATCGACAGTTCGGTGGAAACAAAGGCGCTGTCTTCGATCAAGCAGTTCGATCAGGCGAATTCCACCGTCATCTTGCATGATTCATTCTATAGCAAGATCAGAGGCCTGACGGACCCTTTCCGCAACGGCGTCGAATACACTCTTGGTGCTGATCCAAAGGAGATCACGAATGCAGTACTCGGCAGCAACAGGCTGATCGTCAGTCGCATCGAGCGAGCGGTAGTTGATTCGGCGTTGACCGGCCCTCTTTCATGGTCCAGCACGCTGGGTCAGTCCTTGGTCGCACGCGACGAGTTAGCTGCCAGGGAATGCGAGGGTTTTGCTTCCTCTGGCAAATCAACGCTGCGAGGCATCGTTGTCGACGCGAGCGGCTTTCGCACGACAACCCCTGATCCGCAAATGGTCGCCACTGTGCCAATACCGGCCACCGGCCGAAAAACCCCTTGCATTCGCCTACAACTGACCTTGAAAATCCCCGATGTATTCGAGATCTTTTTTTCACCTCACGCAGGCGAAGATGGAGCCTTTGTGGCCGGCCGTTCGATTCAGCTGCCGCTCGACGCCGGCGACCACGCAATTGAACTGGTTCTTCCCGACTACCTGGCTGGGCGTTCCATTCGTATCGACCCAGGCGATTCCGGGCAGCAGACGACCATGAGAGATGTACAGTTTGGCTGGCGTTCCGCGGCCGGCGGAACGGCCCGATGATCCTGTTCACAGGGCTGGACAATTTTCAAATGAGGCTGAGGCATGTCGTTCGTTGAGTCTTATGGGCGCGAATACTGTCTCGATTATGCAAATAGGAACTAGCGCTCTCGATTGAGAGCGATATGATGCGAAACTGGCTCAATCTAACGACAAATTTCTGATGGTGTAATTCTTCTGTCGAACTTGGGGAGGACCATGGAGATGACCGGGAAATCCGCGCTGAATTACACCGGCGAGCGGTATCATCCGGAGCAGCTGAACGAAATTCGCCAGGAGCACATGCATCGCTATATGTGGGCGCGTGGCCTGGTTGACGGACTTGACGTCATCGACCTCGCTTGTGGCGAGGGCTTTGGTTCGGCCACGCTCGCCGCGTCTGCCCGGCAGGTGACCGGCATCGATATTTCAGACGGCGCTGTCAGGCATGCGGAGGCACGATATCGGGCACAAAATCTTTCTTTCATTTGCGCCGACGCCGTCAAATTGCCATTGGCCGATCGTTGCGCCGATGTGGTCGTTTCCTTTGAGACCGTTGAGCATCTGGCCGATCAGGCCGGCATGATGGCCGAAATCCGGCGCGTTCTTAGACCCGGCGGGTTTCTGGTGATGTCCTCGCCCAACACCGAGGTTTACTCGCAACGACAGGGCCACGTTAACGAGTTGCACGCCAAGGAATTGACCCGCCAGGAGTTCGAGAACCTTCTGGGAGAGCAGTTTCCTGCACTCCGGCTTTTTGGTCAGCGATTGTCCGTGGCGTCGTCGATCCTATCCTGTCAGGGCGACGCGGCCGGGGTGGCCAGCGTTTTTCGCGATGAAAGTACCGTCGAGAAGAGCGCGCGCGAAATCCCCGAGACCATGTACTATATCGGCGTGGCCGCCGCGAACGAGGATCGCCTACCAGCGCTGGAAGCGTCTTTTCTGGTCAGCGCAAGTTATGACGTCTACTGGAAACTCCGCGACCAGATGGCAGGAGCGGGCGCGCAGAACGACCAGCTCATGCAGGAAGTCAAAGCCTTGAGAGGCGAAAGGGGCGAGCTTGTCGCCATGATCGATGATCTGAGCGCGGAGAGAGACAAACTCGCAACCAAAAACATGTTCTTGGATGAAGCTTTGACATTTGCTGCCGAAAATCTTGCCCATGCCGACTGGGAGGAACACGATACAGTGCGTTTTTTCGATTCAGAATATTACCTCAGAAACAACCCCGATGTTGCAAGCGCAGGTGTGAATCCACTCCTGCACTATCTGCGTACCGGCCGCCATGAGGGTCGCCTTCCGAAAGCCGCGGCCCATGTGCCAGACAACAGGGCGCAAGCCCAACAACTCCCGGTGACAGAGAGTGAGGATGAGCGCGTCGTGGGAACCGTTGCCATTGGTGAGATGGATGCTGCCGCAAAACGATATTCGGCGATCTATCGGGTAAGCCCGGCGCTTCACTCGGAAGATCATATGTTGGCGCATTTCCTGAAGTTGAGCGCCGAAGGCGGCTTGAAGTTCTATTTCAAGGGCGGGCTGGCGGACGCAGAACAGTTGATGACGACAATCGAAGGCCTCGGCATCGACATGGAAAATCTGAGGGTTCTCGAATTTGCCGCTGGCTATGGGCGGCTCACCCGCCATCTGCAGAAATTATGCGACTTGACGGTGAGCGACATCCACCCCGAAGCGGTGGAATTCGTTCGCAAAAATTGCGGATGTCCAGCTTATCTGTCGTCGAATGATCCCGAGCAACTCAAAATCCCGGGCCAGTTCAATATCGTGGCGGTCATATCGCTTTTTTCCCATCTTCCGGATCGAACTTTTGGCAGATGGCTGTCCGCGCTCTATGCGCTGGTGGCGCCAGGCGGTTATCTGATCTTCACGACGATCGGCGAATCCGCTCGTGCGATCAACGCGCAAATACCCACACCTGGCCCAGACGGATACGCCTTCGAGACCGGATCGGAACAGATAGACCTGGACACGCAGGACTACGGCAATTCAACAGTTCACCCGCATTATGTCGGCGCTCAGATCGGCAGGATACCTGGAGCGCGCCTGATATCCTACGAGGCCGGTTTGTGGTGGAAATACCAGGATCAGTACATTGTCCAAAAACCTGCTTGATCGGTTCTCGCTATGTTGCGGTGGATAAAAAGCATAGGGAAGGATTCAACCTTGGGGCTGGTGAAGGAACTCGGCCGGAACAGCACGCCGGTCCGGTCGTCGCAGGCGTTTGAAACGAGCGATTTTCTGCAGGCCCTCGCCAAGGTATGGGCGGACAGATATTCGGTCAGCCCGGAACTTCATGAGTACGACCACATTTTCGGCCATCTCGTCGCCCGGTTATCGACGGGTGAGGAGATGAAGGTCTTCGAGGCGCTGAAGCACTATTTCGAGAACGGCGCCGCCAACGCGCAACAGGTGCGCGAACTCATGACATCATTGGGCTTGCCTAAGGATGCCAAGGTGCTGGAATTCGCAAGCGGCTATGGCCGCGTTACGCGTCATTTGAAGGACTTGAATCTAGTCGCGTGTGACATTCATCCCGAAGCGGTGTCCTTCTGCGAGGACGTCTTGGCTGTCCCGGCCATTCCTTCAGCTAGCGCTCCCGAGGATTGGGAGCCGGGCGAAAAGTACGATTTCATCTTCGCCATCTCGCTATGGTCCCATCTGCCAGACGGCTTGTTCCAGCGCTGGTTGTCTTCGGTTTGCGCGGCGCTCAAACCGGACGGCTATCTGATGTTCTCCACGCATGGGGCACATGCGGCCAGCGTCGTTCCACAGCTTGCCGAAGTGCTCAAGGATGGGCAGCAATACGGCTATCTGGACGGGTCGGATCAGAAGGATCTTGATCCGTCGATCTATGGCTCCACAGTCGTCTTGCCGACTTATGTCATCAAGGCGATCTATGACGCGACCAACGCGCGCATCGTGTCGTTCAAGTCGGCCGGATGGTGGGGCTTACAGGACGAGTGGATCATCCGAGTTCCCTGACTTGTCTTCCCTTTTGATTTGACTTCGACAGCGCATTCGGCGGTCTTGCTGCCGGTGCCATTCGGCGCGCCCTACGGGGCTGAGACGGAAATGCCGGCGGCGGCAACGCGGTTCGCCCTTTTTCTGGTGCGAGCAACTTGCAACGGAAGAGACGGGCCGTTGGACAGGAAGTCGACCATCTTCTTCATGGTCGCGTTTGAGAACGCATCGTTCCAATCGGTCGGCCAATCGAGATGTGAGCCTTGCAGGCGTAGGTCGTATTGGTCGACGCGCGATATCGCGTCCTTGAGCCCAGCGACCACGCCTTCCAGCGTCGGCTCCACAGCGATTAGGTTGGTCGATATATCCCGCAGGCTCTTCGCCGTCTTGTTCTCAAACGTATTGGTCACAGTCCACATACCCGCCGAGGCCATTTCCAGGGGCACCAGACTGGGGTGAGGCGTCAACATCAACGACAGGCCAACATCATGGTGAGGCAACCGTTCGCAATAGGTCTGAAGGTCGGTCTTAGGCATCATCTCCATGACCACACCACGCCCCAGCCTGATCTTGCTGGCACCACCAATCGAACCCATGCCGTAGAATTTCCACTTGTCGGCGTCGAAATCCGGGGAACGGGCAAGCTCGGCAAGCGCCATCATGCCCAGTTCGAAAAGATTGCGCGAAGCATGCGCTTCCGGGCGGGCATAGAAAAGAATGCGACGCTCGCGGTCGAGCATGTCGTCCTTGGAGGGTGTGAACTTCTGGATGGCATTGCGGAACACGGCATGATTTCTGTCGGCACCCGGTTGCGAGAACACGCCGATCTTGTTCTGCCTGAAGAAATCACGCAGCAAAGACGTCGAAAAAAGCTGGAATTGCGGAAAGCGGTAGGATTGCTGGAACAGCGCTGCGATCGTGTTCATCGGCAGGAAATAGGGTTCGTATTCCTGCACCATGAACATGAACCGGTCCTGGCCCAATTGGTGGCTGGCATGGTGTGCGACATGCGCGCCCCAGCCATTGGTGGCGATGAAGCGGTCGTCGGGATTGACTAACAATTCCTCCTTGCGATCGTGCCTGTTCTCAATTTCGATTTCGTCGAACAGGTTCTCGACGCAGGGGTAACCCTTGATGCGCTCGCGGGCTAGCGCCATGTCGAGTTCCGTATATTCGAGCGTTACGATACGTACGAGAAAGCCTTCGCGGCGCAGCCGAAGCGCCAAGCTGAACATACCAATATAGCCGCCGAAGATGTATTTAAAATCGATTGTCGCTAGAAGGATGTTGACACGCTTTGGCTCGCGCTTCGATACGCGCAGCGAAAGCGCCTCGATGTTATGAAAAATCCAGTTTGACCCGATATCCTGAACATGCGGTATCCCGCCGGAAGCCTCTGCGCTCGTCAAAGTTTCGGTTCCCGCGGTGATCTTCTCGACATATTGGAGGTAGCGGGCCTTCTTCAGCCGATAGGCAAGATTTCTTACTCTGACACCAAGGGCCGCGTTCATCACTAGGCCTTCGACGTTCAATGTCGAACGCCGCCGCAACGCGCTCAAAAGCTTCAAAAGGACCGGTTCTACGACACTGTTCGTCAAGCGCGATATCTGGTTGGTAATCTTCTCCAGCCGTGCCGGCATTCCGGGGTTACGCAACCGAAGCGTCTCAGCGAATATGGCTTTCTCAAGCGCGCCTGTAAAATCCTCGCGTGCCTGCTGCAACAAAGCTCGACCCGTATGGAGCAACGCGCGTTTGTTGCCTGCGTTTTTCAGAAGAACCGCCAGGGTATGGGAAACACCGGGGTAGCGCTTGACAACTTGCCCCACCACTTGGGCGCCGTGCTGATGATAATCGTACAGAGGCTCGTCGGTGTAGGCAATTCCAGCAACAACCTCGGCTGTAAGCGCAATCCATTGATCATGGTAGACACCGACGAGCCGTTGCGGAAACGGCAACACTCGGTCGAGGATATCGCTGCGAAACAGACTGGCCGCACCAGTTACGCAATTGGCCAAGAACAAAGACCGAAAGTCGACATATTCATTTTTTCGATGAGCCCAGTATGTTTCGGCGACAACCGTGTCGCCTGCAACGATGCGACAATCGCTGAAAGCAAGTTTTTTGGTCTCGGGCAATGCTTGAATAAGTTTCTTCAGTTTATCGACGCGCCAAACGTCATCCTGATCTGCCAGGGCGACGAACTCCGTATCCTTGGGCACGAGAGAGAGGCATTCTTCAAAGTTGTTGTAAAAACCTTTCCGATACTTATTTCGAAAATAGATAAACCGGCTGTCGTTTCCGATCAGATCGAGAATATCGAGGGAGGAACTGGCAATCGAGCTGTCATCGGTGATGATGCAGATCCAGTTCTGGTGATCCTGCCGGATGATCGACGCGATCTGCTTCTGGAGGAGGTCCAAGGGAGGATTGTAGGTTGCCATACAAATAGCGACTCTGGGCCCGCTGGCCGGCCACTTCGCTTTCACCGGCCGCCGGTTGCTGCCCGGCAGAAGCTCGAAGGCGGCGAGAGGCTGCTCTACGGTCTCTCCCGATTTCAGCTCGGCAAGAAGCCGCAGTTCGCGTCTTTCCGGTTTGGTAATGTCGTGGATCGGCAATATCGTAATAAACTCGGAAAACAGGCTGTCGCCGCTCGGATCTTGCGCTGGATAAAAGCTGCGTAGGACGTCCGGCCGAGCCCCGGAGTGGTTTTGGATTTCATAGCGCCTTGTTCCATCCAGAACATAGAGCCGCTTGATCGAATTGCCGGGACAGAAAGCCCAGCCCTGCAAAAACAGCGCAAGCCCTTTACCGACATGAAACGACCGACCGGCCGGAATGTCGAGCGCGCATAGAAGCTTGGGATGCCGGCTTGCCTCGCCTGTCGCGAATCTTCTGAAAAGCAGTGCTTCAGGCAACAATCGATTGGTGAACTGATTGACGCTGTTACTCAGACGACCTACTTGAAGTTTCAATATCCCACTGATGTTTTCCAAGATCTCACCTGTGTACGCGTTGATATTGTCAACAACGTTCTCTTAAAAATAAGATCTCTGCACGTATCTTGGGTGCCACCATCAGGTCGCAAAACATCGTGTTATACAGCTTGAAATTGGACAGAGCTGTCAAGGGCAAATCATTGTTATTCCAAATATAAAATCTTGTAAGAAATGCAATAATATCGATAAAATGAAAAATTGGCGTCAACGAGCAGCACGGCGGCGCCCCTCCCCGTGGTGACATGCGTCACCCAGCGCCGGGTCGGCGAATAGGTGAAGCTGGGCTTTACGCCATTCAAGTGTTTGATTTCTTTTGTCTGCCCGTCGGCCTCGTAGATCATCGAGGTGATGAAGCAGGGTGCCGAGGCGAGCTTTGTTGCCGGCACTGTATCGCAGCGGGGCGGTAGAAGGGCCGAAATCGAGCTGCACCGGCACGTGTTGCGGAGACGTCCGTCAGAAAATGGAGAAATGGCGTCGAGACTGCAACGCGGTTCGTCCTCACAGCGCCCATCGGTAAGAAAGTCGATGGCTCATAAGGAATCTACGTCCCAACTTGTCCTATTAGCCCACGCAGTTCAGGCTGCTGAGCGATCCAGAAAGTTCGAAAAGCTTCCAGGAACCCCAGGCGATTTGGCCGTATCGAACTGCCACCACGTCGTGGAATGGCAGGCGGCAAGGCTTGATTGACTGATTGTCGCCGCCGGCAAATCTTGACCGGAAGGCGCTATTGCCGGCGTGTTTTGGCTAGCGAATCGTTTAAGGCACTGGAAATGAGCCAATCGCAGGTCCCAGCAGCACCGCCCGGATGGCTGCCGGACGCGTGGCTCCGCAACGCACGGCTGGTGTCCGGCCTCGTGCTGATGGCCTTCGTGACGCTGCATTTCCTGAACCATGCGTTGCTCCTGATCTCGCTTGAAGCAGCGGATAAGGGGCGCGCNGTGTTCCTGCTGATCTGGCGCAACCCGGCCGGCACGCTGCTCCTCTACGGCGCGGTCGCCACGCATCTCGTTCTGTCGCTGCTGGCGCTCTACCAACGCCGCACGCTGGCCATGCCGGTGCGAGAGTGGGCACAGATACTGCTCGGCCTCGCCA
>NZ_AXAL01000049.1 GCF_000472785.1 Mesorhizobium loti CJ3sym | reverse complement strand
GAGCTGATCGTGCCGATCGCCATGGAAGAGAAGCTGCGCTTCGCCATCCGTGAAGGCGGCCGCACCGTCGGTGCCGGCATCGTCGTCACCATCAAGGAATAATCGATCCGGCGCTGCCGGTCAGATAAGGAAAGGGCGGTCTTTGGGCCGCCCTTTTTCTTTTGGGTAGGCGATCGGCACCCGTATTGTCGAGGGGGCTGTTCAAATGGTTGCAGCGCGCCGTTTGCATGGTTGGGCCAGAACGCGCCAAGCCGTAGCTCTATTGGTTCTGCTGACAGCAGCGCTGGCGTTTCAAAATCCGGCGTTTGGAACCGGCTGTCCCGAACGCCCGGCCTGCAAGGGGTGCGGCTGCAAAGGAGGGCCTGGTTATCGTGGGCCTGACGGCAAGTGTGTCGGGTTCAAGGCACTGGACAAGATCTGCGGCGTGCCGCCGGAAACGCGGTGCATTTTCGAGAACGCGCCTGGCACCGGAGCGAACCATGACTGCGCCCTGGCTCCCAAAAAAGCCAAAGGCCAGACGCCCCTTTCAACACCTCAGTAGCCGTCCTCGGCGACAAATGACAAGGCGGCTCTCAGACTGCCTTTTTGCTCTTTTCACCTCAGCGATACCACGTGTCAGCGATCTCGAACCCTGTTGCAAGCCCTTGGACCTTGTCTAGTATAGGTTGCACCGAGGGAGCTTTGCTTACAGTGGTTCTGGAGCGCCGTTTGGACAGGGATGCATGGTGGTTGCAAGCGCTGGCTGGTCTGGCGCTATTGATTGCCATCGTCCTGTCCGTCCTGCCGGCGCAGGGTCAGGAGCAGTCGCTGGACATCCCGTCGATGCGGTTCGCTGTCGTGCGCAGCAATGCGCCGGGCTGCGAGCCCAATTGTCCGGAATGGATATCGGCGGAAGGCACCATCGAGGCTGAGACGCCGTCGCTGCTCAAGCGCACGCTCAAGACGCTCAAAGGCCGGCAATTGCCGGTGGTCGTCAATTCCCCCGGCGGCAATGTCGATGCGGCGGTGGCGCTTGGCCAGTTGATCCGCAAGAACAAGCTCGACATCGCCGTCGGCACGACGGTTTTTTCCGGCTGTGAGACGGAGATGAAGGATTGCGGGAATAACAAAGGCAAGAGCGCCGACTATTTCGGCACGGCCCATGACGACGGCGCCATGTGCAATTCTGCCTGCCCGCTGATGTTTTCCGGCGGTGTTCGCCGCGTCGTCGGGGATTTCGCCTATCTCGGCGTCCACCAGGTCACCACCACCTTCAGGCGCGAGAAGCTGCTCTATCGGACCACCTACCGGATCGTGAACGGCAAGAAGAAGATCCTCAGCACCAAGGTCGTCAGCCGCAAGAACGCGGGCAGCTACAAGACCTATGAAATGAGCAAGGCGGTCGAGAAGAAGCTTTCGGCCTATCTGCAAGAGATGGGGATAGGCGATGGTGTGTTCCTGACGATGAAGAACACGCCGGCCAGCGAAATCCATCAGCTGGTTCTCGCAAACATGCTTCGGATGAACCTCGTCACCTCCCTGGACACCGTCGAGCTTTTCACCGCCGCAACCATCTGCAAGGCAGATCCGATGACGGCGAATTGCCGGGAGATCCCGGCGGGCAAAGATACGAAGCCGGCGGACCTCCCGACCGCCCAGGCAAACCCGGCTGAAGCGACGACGCCGAAGGGCGCGGACATGCGCTTCGTTCTTGTCCGCGGCAGCAACCCGCTTTGCAATCCCGATTGCCCGGAATGGATCTCGGCGGAGGGTACGATCACCGCGCAGTCGCCGGAAAAGCTGCGCCAGGCGCTCGATGCCGTCGCCGGCCGACGGCTGCCGATCGTCATCAGCTCGCAAGGAGGCGATGTAGAGGGCGCGCTTGCCGCCGGCAGGCTGATCCGCGAGCACAAGCTCGACGTTGTCGTCGCCCACACCGATTTCGTGGATTGTGATCCCTCGGCGGATTGCCTGGCCAAGGACGGCATCCACACCGGGCTCACCGTCGAATCGGAGGGCGAATGTGCTTCGGCCTGTCCGATCATGGTTGCCGGTGGCGTCAAACGCATCATCGGCCCGGCCATTCGCCTCAGCGTGAGTTCCGTTGGGCCTGGGGACAAGGTCAAGGCTTATCTTGAGGAGATGGCGATCGGACCCGGCCTGTTCGCCGCCATACAGCTCTCCTCATCCAGCCGGCAGCTCTATCCGCAGGCGATACTGAAATTCGGGCTGGCGACCGGACGTCAGTCCGCCGATGAAATGACAGGCGCCACCATATGCAGGTCTGCTCCAAGGCCGGCCAATTGCCGGGTCATGCCGTCAGCCAACGCAGAAGCCGACATGCCGGCCAAACTGTAGCGCTGCATCTTTTGAACTGACCATCGAGGCAGGTTGAGGCCTGCCGGGTCTTTCCGTTATCGTCTGCGGTGATCGAGGACAGGTGGCCGCCATGCGCAAGGATCCAACACTCTACGAATGGGCCGGTGGCAGCGACGCCCTGAACCGGCTGACACAGACCTTCTATGACCAGGTGGCGCAGGACCCGATCGTCGGGCCGGTGTTCAAGGCGATGTCGCCGGATCATCCCGCCCATGTCGCGGCCTTCATCGGCGAGGTGTTTGGTGGGCCTAAAACCTACAGCGAGAAATTTGGCGGCCACCGCGAGATGGTCATGCATCATCTGGGCAAGCATCTGACCGAAGAACAGCGCCGCCGTTGGATCAATCTCCTTGCCGACGCCGCCGACACCGTCGGTCTGCCCGACGATCCCGAATTCCGTTCTGCTTTCATGGGCTATGTCGAATGGGGATCGCGGCTGGCCAAGATGAACTCGAATCTCGGTGAGACCTGCGATCCGAAAACCGAACCGATGCCGGCGTGGGGTTGGGGCGTGCCCGGCGGGCCGTATACGCCGCCGGAAACAAAGTAGCTTCCTTGCCGCCCCGGAGTGCAGGACTGATGCCGGAAGATATGAAGATCGTGCGCTGGCGCGAGCGGGAGGGACCCGGCCTTGAACATCTTGTGTTGCGGGAGCGGGCAGGGGAGGTCTTGGCCGACTCCGTCGTCATTTGCTCCGGCCAAACGTCGTTTGCCGTCCGCTATCGCATAGAATGCGATGCGAACTGGCGCGCCAGGAGTGTCACGGTCGACATGATCGGCTCTGGCCAGACCCTTATCCTTGTCTCCGATCGTGAAGGTCACTGGATTCGGGACGGCTTGGCCGTGCCCGAGCTCGATGGGGTGGTCGACCCTGATCTCACCGTCACGCCTTTCACCAACACGCTGCCGATCCGGCGCTTGCGGCTTTCCACCGGACAGAGCGCCGACATCACCACCGCCTTCATAAGGCTCCCTGCGCTCACGGTCGTCGCCAACCCGCAACGCTACACATGCCTCGAGGAGGGCAGGCGATATCTCTATGAATCGCGTGCCAGCGACTTCAGGCGGGAACTCGAGATCGACGCTGACGGGCTGGTCGTCACCTATCCCGATTTCTGGCAGAGGGAATGAAGGCGCGTTTGCGTGCAAACCACTCTTTACACAGAGCGCGGAAGCTTTTAGGAAGCCCCTGCTGCGCCGAGGCGCGCGATACGGGCATAGCTCAGTTGGTAGAGCGGCGGTCTCCAAAACCGCAGGTCGTAGGTTCGAGCCCTGCTGCCCGTGCCATTTCCCGAAATGGCCATCAAAACGAGATTTTTGCGGGTTGACCTTTGAAAATCGGCGACCCGCTTGCCATATTAGGCCAGTTGAGGCATAAGGGCGCCATAGCCGGGACGGAACGACTGGATGGTTCCGAGGCGGTGTTTGGTCATAAAGCGGGCACTTGCCACTTGCGTGGATCAAGAATCGGTTTTATGTAGACAGAACAGACACGCGACGCGTGGAGCTGGGAAGCCGGCTTTACGCGTCTGATTTGCATGGGCGAAACGATTGCGCTGATTCGGCGCGAGATTGGCTCAGGCGGCACGTCCCGGTCAGCGGGATCATCCAGGGGGCCCGGCCAACGGGTCTTGAAGACAGGCGGCATATGGCTTCGAAAACCACAAATCCTTTCGTCTTTCTCCAGCAGGTCCGCGCGGAGACAGCCAAGGTGACTTGGCCGTCGCGTCGCGAGACGATGATCTCGACGATCATGGTTCTGGCCTTTGCTGTGATCGCGATGATCTTTTTCTTCAGCGCCGATCAGCTGATGGGCCTCGCTGTCGAACAGCTTCTGGGAATTGGACGTTAAGTCCGGCGATTACGGAGAAGTCGAAAAAATGACTGCGCGCTGGTACATCGTCCACGCTTATTCGAATTTTGAAAAGAAGGTTGCTGAAGACATCGTCAACAAGGCCAAGCAAAAGGGCCTGTCCGCCGATATCGAGCAGATCGTGGTGCCGACCGAGAAGGTCGTCGAGGTTCGTCGCGGCCGCAAGGTCGATGCCGAGCGCAAGTTCTTCCCGGGCTACGTGCTCTTGAAGGCCAACCTGACCGACGCCGTGTTCTCGCTGGTCAAGAACACCCCGAAGGTCACCGGTTTCCTGGGGGACTCCAAGCCGGTGCCGATCACCGAGGCGGAAGCGCAGCGCATCCTGAACCAGGTGCAGGAAGGTGTCGAGCGGCCGAAGCCCTCGGTCACCTTCGAAATAGGCGAGGCGATCCGCGTTTCGGATGGTCCCTTCGCGTCGTTCAACGGCTTCGTCCAGGAAGTGGACGAGGAGCGGGCGCGGCTCAAGGTGGAAGTGTCGATCTTCGGGCGCGCCGTGCCTGTCGATCTGGAATTCGGACAGGTCGAAAAAGGCTGATCCGAAACTCCTGGTGCCGGTTCGGCGATCAGGGGAGGCGGCGCGGAAACGTGCAGCCTCGAGAACGGTGGGAGACGAGTGCGGCTTTAGCCGGCTGCATGGATCGCACCACCAGACTGCAACCGCCGGTTTTCCCAGATGATTGGGGCCGGCATAGACAAAGGCAGGAAAAGAGATGGCTAAGAAAATTGCAGGCCAGCTCAAGCTCCAGGTGAAAGCGGGATCGGCTACGCCGTCTCCCCCGATCGGCCCGGCGCTTGGTCAGCGTGGCATCAACATCATGGAATTCTGCAAGGCGTTCAACGCGCAGACCCAGGAAATGGAAAAGGGATCGCCGGTTCCGGTCGTCATCACCTATTACCAGGACAAGTCGTTCACCTTTGTCATGAAGACGGCTCCGGTGAGCTACTTCCTGAAGAAGGCGGCGAACCTCACGTCAGGTTCGAAGGAGCCGGGCAAGGTCAAGGCTGGCACCGTTTCGCGCGACAAGGTTCGCGAGATCGCCACTGCCAAGATGAAGGATCTGAACGCAAACGACGTCGAGGCGGCCATGCGCATGGTCGAGGGCTCCGCCCGCTCGATGGGTCTGGAAGTGGTGGGCTGAGATCATGGCAAAGATTGCAAAGCGCGTATCGAAGACCCGCGAAGGCGTTGATCCCAATAAGGCTTATGCCCTGGGCGATGCGTTGAAGCTGCTCAAGGACCGTTCCTCGGTCAAGTTCGACGAGACCATCGAAGTCGCGATGAACCTCGGCGTCGACCCGCGCCATGCCGACCAGATGGTCCGCGGCGTGGTCAATTTGCCGAACGGCACCGGCCGCTCGGTTCGCGTTGCCGTGTTCGCCCGTGGCGACAAGGCGGAAGAGGCCAAGGCCGCCGGTGCCGACATCGTTGGTGCCGAGGACCTGGTCGACATCGTCCAGAAGGGCACGATCGATTTCGATCGCTGCATCGCTACGCCGGACATGATGCCGCTGGTCGGTCGTCTCGGTAAGGTGCTTGGCCCGCGCGGCATGATGCCGAACCCCAAGGTCGGCACCGTCACCACCGACGTCGCCGCTGCCGTCAAGGCATCGAAGGGCGGCGCTGTCGAGTTCCGCGTCGAGAAGGCCGGCATCGTTCATGCCGGCGTCGGCAAGGTCTCGTTCGACGTCAAGGCGCTGGAAGAGAATATCCGCGCCTTCACAGATGCGGTGACCAAGGCAAAGCCGGCTGGCGCCAAGGGCAACTACGTCAAGAAGGTGTCGGTCACCTCGACGATGGGCCCGGGCCTCAAGCTCGACGTCTCGACGCTCACCGCGTCCTGATACGAACATATTAGATCGGCTGCTAAGCTGCTGATCCGCAAGTGAATTCCGGGCCTCCGACTTTGTTGGTGGCCCGGTACCGGAAGCCGAGAGGCTTCCGGACATCCTGTCCGAGATTGCAGGCGGCCCAGAAGCCTTAATTCAATTGGGCCTGCATGAGACGGGTGAAAACCGGACAACGGAGCGACTGCTCCAATGAAAGGTTCGAACCGTGTTTGCCTTTTGTCTGCGCATCGTCGGCCTGGCCGGTGGTGTGGCGAAAGGGGGCAGGATCCTCGAGCGTCGTTCGGGAGATCCGTTACTGGATGGCCCGACCGGCAAAAGGCAACCCGACGCCTGTCCTCGTGAATGGGATGTTCCCATTAACAGGATAGGGGTCAACTGGAGATAGGCAGTGGACAGAGCGGAAAAACGCGAACTCGTCACGGGCCTGAATCATGCGTTTTCGGGCGCAGGTTCAGTCGTAGTGGCCCACTATGCCGGTATCACCGTCGCGCAAATGAACGACCTTCGGTCGAAAATGCGCGCTGCCGGTGGCACCGTTAAAGTCGCGAAGAACCGTCTCGCCAAAATCGCTCTTCAGGGCACGGACTCCGCATCGATCATCGACCTGTTCAAGGGACAGACGCTGATTGCTTATTCGGAGGATCCGATTGCGGCGCCGAAGGTCGCGTCCGATTTCGCCAAGGGGAATGACAAGTTGATCATTCTCGGCGGTGCAATGGGCACAACCTCGCTCAATGCCGACGGTGTGAAGGCACTCGCCACACTTCCGTCGCTCAATGAGCTGCGCGCCAGGCTGGTTGGCATGATCGCCACGCCGGCAACCCGGATCGCCCAGATCGTCAATGCGCCAGCGGCTTCGGTCGCGCGCGTCATCGGCGCTTACGCCCGGAAGGACGAGGCGGCATGAGGCCGTTCCTCGCTATCACAAACACACGTTCGAACCTTATGAAGGAATACAACAATGGCTGATCTCGCAAAGATCGTAGACGACCTTTCGAAGCTGACCGTCCTCGAGGCGGCCGAGCTGTCGAAGCTTCTGGAAGAAAAGTGGGGCGTTTCGGCTGCTGCTCCGGTGGCTGTTGCCGCTGCTGGCGGTGGCGCTGCTGCCGCGGCTCCGGTTGAAGAGAAGACCGAATTCGACGTCGTTCTCGTCGAGGCCGGCGCTCAGAAGATCAACGTCATCAAAGAAGTCCGCGCCATCACCGGTCTTGGCCTCAAGGAAGCCAAGGACCTGGTCGAAGCGGCTCCGAAGCCGGTCAAGGAAGCTGTTTCCAAGGCCGACGCTGACAAGTTCAAGGCCCAGCTGGAAGCAGCCGGCGCCAAGGTCGAACTGAAGTAAGCGTAAAAGCGGCGGGCGGCCTCGCGCCGTCCGCCACTCCCTTCAGTCGGAAGGGAGCACGCGTAGCGCGAGATGTACGAGAACCTCTTTCCTGAGGGCCGTAAACGGCCTTCAGGAAACGGGTTTTCTACCGTTTTAGCCGGTCGCCGCCAAGCAATTGGTCAGGGCTGCCGGAGAACAGACAGAGGGCCGCCGCCCAGGCGGCTCGGTATGCAAGGCGAGCCGCGGCGAGGTTCGTCCCGAGTTTAGAGCTAAGGAGCGACGATGGCCCAGACCCAGACTTTCAATGGCCGCAGACGCGTACGCAAATTCTTCGGAAAGATTCCGGAAGTTGCGGAGATGCCGAACCTGATCGAGGTTCAGAAGGCATCCTATGACCAGTTCCTGATGGTGGCGGAGCCCAAGGGTGGGCGTCCGGACGAGGGACTCCAGGCCGTTTTCAAGTCGGTCTTCCCGATTCAGGACTTTTCCGGCTCCTCCATGCTGGAGTTCGTGAAGTACGAGTTCGAAGGACCGAAATTCGACGTTGACGAATGCCGTCAGCGCGACCTGACCTATGCCGCGCCGCTGAAGGTGACGCTGCGCCTCATCGTGTTCGATATCGACGAAGATACCGGCGCCAAGTCGATCAAGGACATCAAGGAGCAGGACGTCTACATGGGCGACATGCCGCTCATGACCTTGAACGGCACCTTTATCGTCAACGGCACCGAGCGCGTCATCGTCTCGCAGATGCACCGCTCGCCGGGCGTCTTCTTCGACCATGACAAGGGCAAGTCGCACTCGTCGGGCAAGCTTCTGTTTGCCGCGCGCGTCATCCCCTATCGCGGGTCGTGGCTCGATATCGAGTTCGATTCCAAGGACGTCGTGCACGCCCGCATCGACCGTCGTCGCAAGATTCCGGCGACCTCGCTGCTGATGGCGCTCGGCATGGACGGCGAAGAGATCCTGTCGACCTTCTACAACAAGATCACCTACAAGCGGGCCGGCGATCACTGGCGCATCCCGTTCAACGTCGAGCGTTTCCGCGGCCTCAAGGCCGTCGGCGATCTGGTCGACGCCGATACGGGCGAGATCGTTGTCGAGCAAGGCAAGAAGATCACCGCCCGCCAGGCCAGGGCGCTCGGCGAAAAGGGTCTCAAGGCAATCAAGGCGACCGACGAGGATCTGCTCGGCAATTACCTCGCCGAGGACATCGTCAACTACGCCACCGGCGAGATCTTCCTCGAAGCCGGCGACGAGATCGACGAAAAGACGCTGAAAGTGTTGCTTGGTACGGGCGAGAACGAGATCAAGGTTCTCGACATCGACCACGTCAATGTCGGCGCCTACATCCGCAACACGCTCAACGTCGACAAGAACGAGAGCCGCCAGGACGCGCTGTTCGACATTTATCGTGTCATGCGCCCCGGCGAGCCGCCGACGCTCGAAACCGCCGAAGCCATGTTCAACTCGCTGTTCTTCGACTCAGAGCGCTACGATCTGTCGGCCGTTGGCCGCGTCAAGATGAACATGCGCCTCGAACTCAAGGCCGAGGATACCGTGCGCGTGCTGCGCAAGGATGACATCCTGGCCGTGGTCAAGACGCTGGTTGAACTGCGCGACGGCAAGGGCGAGATCGACGACATCGACAATCTCGGCAACCGCCGCGTGCGTTCTGTCGGCGAGCTGATGGAAAACCAGTACCGCGTCGGCCTGCTGCGCATGGAGCGCGCGATCAAGGAGCGTATGTCCTCGATCGAGATCGACACTGTCATGCCGCAGGACCTGATCAACGCCAAGCCGGCGGCTGCCGCCGTGCGCGAGTTCTTCGGTTCCTCGCAGCTGTCGCAGTTCATGGACCAGACCAACCCGCTGTCGGAGATCACCCACAAGCGTCGCCTGTCGGCGCTTGGACCGGGCGGTCTGACCCGCGAGCGTGCCGGCTTCGAAGTGCGCGACGTGCACCCGACGCATTACGGCCGTATCTGCCCGATCGAGACGCCGGAAGGCCCGAATATCGGTCTGATCAACTCGCTGGCGACCTTCGCGCGCGTCAACAAGTACGGCTTCATCGAGAGCCCGTACCGCAAGATCGTCGACGGCAAGCTGACCAATGACGTCGTCTATCTCTCGGCGATGGAAGAAGCCAAGCACCATGTCGCGCAGGCCAACGCCGAACTCGACAAGAATGGCGGCTTCGTCGACGAGTTCGTCATTTGTCGCAGCGCCGGCGAAGTGATGATGGCGCCGCGCGAAAACGTCGACCTGATGGACGTGTCGCCCAAGCAGATGGTGTCGGTGGCCGCGGCTCTGATCCCGTTCCTCGAGAACGACGACGCCAACCGCGCGCTGATGGGCTCGAACATGCAGCGTCAGGCCGTGCCGCTGGTGCGCGCCGAGGCGCCGTTCGTCGGCACCGGCATGGAACCGATCGTTGCCCGTGACTCGGGCGCCGCCATCGGCGCCCGTCGCGGCGGCATCGTCGACCAGGTGGACGCGACGCGTATCGTTATCCGCGCCACCGAAGATCTCGATCCGGGCAAGTCCGGCGTCGACATCTACCGGCTGATGAAGTTCCAGCGTTCGAACCAGAACACCTGCATCAACCAGCGTCCGCTGGTGCGTATGGGTGACCGGGTCAACAAGGGCGACATCATTGCCGACGGTCCGTCGACCGAACTCGGTGATCTGGCGCTCGGCCGCAACGTGCTGGTCGCGTTCATGCCGTGGAACGGCTACAACTACGAGGACTCGATCCTGCTCTCCGAGCGCATCGTGGCCGACGACGTCTTCACCTCGATCCATATCGAGGAGTTCGAGGTCATGGCGCGCGATACCAAGCTCGGACCGGAGGAAATCACGCGTGATATTCCCAACGTCTCGGAAGAAGCGCTGAAGAACCTCGACGAAGCCGGCATCGTCTATATCGGTGCGGAAGTTCAGCCGGGCGACATCCTGGTCGGCAAGATCACGCCGAAGGGCGAAAGCCCGATGACGCCGGAAGAAAAGCTTCTGCGCGCCATCTTCGGCGAAAAGGCTTCGGACGTGCGCGACACCTCGATGCGCATGCCTCCGGGCACCTTCGGCACCGTCGTCGAGGTGCGCGTGTTCAATCGCCACGGTGTGGAGAAGGACGAGCGCGCCATGGCGATCGAGCGCGAGGAGATCGAACGCCTCGCCAAGGACCGCGACGACGAGCAGGCGATCCTGGACCGTAACGTCTACGCGCGTCTTTCCGACGTGCTCGTCGGCAAGGAAGCGATCGCTGGACCGAAGGGCTTCAAGAAGGGCTCGACGCTGTCCAAGGATACGCTCGACGAGTATCCGCGTTCGCAGTGGTGGCAGTTTGCCGTGGAGAACGAAAAGCTCCAGAGCGAACTGGAAGCCCTGCGTGGCCAGTACGACGACTCCAAGAAGGCGCTCGAACAGCGCTTCATGGACAAGGTCGAGAAGGTCCAGCGCGGCGACGAAATGCCTCCGGGCGTCATGAAGATGGTCAAGGTCTTCGTGGCGGTGAAGCGCAAGATGCAGCCGGGCGACAAGATGGCCGGCCGTCACGGCAACAAGGGTGTCGTGTCGCGCATCGTTCCGGTCGAGGACATGCCTTTCCTCGAGGACGGCACGCATGCCGATATCGTGCTCAACCCGCTGGGTGTGCCGAGCCGCATGAATGTCGGCCAGATCCTGGAAACGCATCTGGGCTGGGCTTGCGCTGGCATGGGCAAGAAGATCGGCGAGCTGATCGACGCGTATAAGGTGGCGGGTGATATCAAGCCGCTGCGCAAGACGCTCGAGAGCTTCATCCCGGCCAACGACCGCAACGAGCCGGTCCGCGAATATGACGACGAGAGCATTGTTCGCCTCAGCGAGCAGATGCGCCGCGGCGTCTCGATCGCTACCCCGGTGTTCGACGGCGCGCATGAGGCTGACATCAACATCATGCTGGAGCAGGCGGGCCTGCACACATCAGGTCAGTCGCAGCTCTATGACGGACGTACAGGCGAGCCGTTCGATCGCAAGGTGACGATGGGCTATATCTATATGCTCAAGCTTCACCATCTCGTGGACGACAAGATCCACGCGCGTTCGATCGGTCCGTACTCGCTCGTCACCCAGCAGCCGCTGGGCGGCAAGGCGCAGTTCGGTGGCCAGCGCTTCGGCGAGATGGAGGTCTGGGCGCTGGAAGCCTATGGCGCCGCCTACACGCTGCAGGAAATGCTGACGGTGAAGTCCGACGACGTCGCCGGCCGCACCAAGGTCTACGAGGCGATCGTGCGCGGCGACGACACCTTCGAGGCCGGCATCCCCGAGAGCTTCAACGTTCTCGTCAAGGAAATGCGGTCTCTCGGCCTTAATGTCGAGCTGGAGAACACCAAGCTCGACGACAACCCGATCCGGCTGCCCGACGCGGCCGAGTAAGACCAAGACATGGCGCGTCGCGGAAGCCTGCGACGCGCCTATCGAATTCGACGGCCAGTGGCCGACAAAGACGGCGGGCGTTTGGTCCGCGTTAGATGCAAGGGGTTTTCGAGGACCCCGAAAAGGAGAACGGCATGAACCAAGAGGTCATGAATCTCTTCAATCCGCAGGCGCCTGCGCAGGTGTTCGATTCCATCCGGATCTCACTGGCCAGCCCTGAGAAGATTCTGTCCTGGTCGTTCGGCGAGATCAAGAAGCCGGAGACCATCAACTACCGCACCTTCAAGCCGGAGCGTGACGGTCTGTTCTGCGCGCGCATTTTCGGCCCGATCAAGGACTATGAGTGCCTGTGCGGCAAGTACAAGCGCATGAAGTACAAGGGCGTCATCTGCGAAAAGTGCGGCGTCGAAGTCACGCTGTCGCGCGTCCGTCGCGAGCGCATGGGCCATATCGAGCTCGCGGCACCGGTCGCTCACATCTGGTTCCTGAAGTCGCTGCCCTCGCGCATCGGCACGCTGCTCGACATGACCCTGAAGGACATCGAGCGCGTCCTCTACTTCGAGAACTACATTGTCACCGAGCCTGGCCTCACCGCGCTGAAGGAGCACCAGCTGCTCAGCGAGGAAGAGTACATGATCGCCGTCGACGAATATGGCGAGGATTCGTTCACCGCCATGATCGGCGCCGAGGCCATTCATGACCTTCTGGCCGGCATGGACCTGGAGAAGATCGCTGGCGACCTGCGTTCGGAACTGGCTTCGACCACGTCCGAGCTGAAGCAGAAGAAGTATCTCAAGCGGCTCAAGGTCGTCGAGAACTTCATGGAATCCGGCAACCGTCCGGAATGGATGATCATGAAGGTGGTTCCGGTGATCCCGCCGGACCTGCGCCCGCTCGTCCCGCTGGACGGCGGCCGTTTCGCCACGTCCGACCTGAACGACCTCTATCGTCGCGTCATCAACCGCAACAACCGTCTGAAGCGGCTGATCGAGCTGCGCGCTCCCGGCATCATCGTGCGCAATGAAAAGCGCATGCTGCAGGAAGCCGTCGATGCGCTGTTCGACAACGGCCGTCGCGGCCGCGTCATCACCGGCGCCAACAAGCGCCCGCTGAAGTCGCTGTCCGACATGTTGAAGGGCAAGCAGGGCCGGTTCCGTCAGAACCTGCTCGGCAAGCGCGTCGACTATTCCGGCCGTTCGGTCATCGTCACCGGTCCGGAGCTCAAGCTGCACCAGTGCGGCCTGCCGAAGAAGATGGCGCTCGAACTGTTCAAGCCCTTCATCTATGCCCGTCTCGACGCCAAGGGTTACTCCTCGACCGTCAAGCAGGCGAAGAAGCTGGTCGAGAAGGAGCGTCCGGAGGTCTGGGATATCCTCGATGAGGTCATCCGTGAGCACCCGGTTCTGCTTAACCGCGCGCCGACGCTGCACCGCCTCGGTATCCAGGCGTTCGAGCCGATCCTGATCGAAGGCAAGGCGATCCAGCTGCATCCGCTGGTCTGCACGGCCTTCAACGCCGACTTCGACGGCGACCAGATGGCCGTTCACGTGCCGTTGTCGCTGGAAGCGCAGCTTGAAGCCCGCGTGCTGATGATGTCGACCAACAACATCCTGCACCCGGCTTCGGGCGCGCCGATCATCGTGCCGTCGCAGGACATGGTTCTCGGTCTCTACTATCTCTCGATCGTCAACCAGAACGAGCCGGGCGAAGGCATGGTGTTTGCCGACATGGGCGAACTCCAGCACGCGCTCGAGACCAAGGCCGTGACGCTGCATTCCAAGATCAGGGGCCGCTTCCGCACGGTCGATGCCGAAGGCAAGGTCGTGTCGAAGATCCATGACACCACGCCTGGCCGCATGATCATCGGCGAGCTTCTGCCGAAGAACGTCAACGTGCCTTACGACACCGCCAACCAGGAGATGACCAAGAAGAACATCTCCAAGATGATCGACACCGTCTACCGCCATTGCGGTCAGAAGGAGACGGTCATTTTCTGCGATCGCATCATGGCCCTTGGCTTCAGCCATGCCTGCCGTGCCGGCATTTCGTTCGGCAAGGACGACATGCTGATCCCGGACGCCAAGATCAAGCTGGTGTCGGACACCGAGGCGTTGGCCAAGGAATACGAGCAGCAGTACAATGACGGCCTGATCACGCAGGGCGAGAAGTACAACAAGGTCGTCGACGCCTGGGCCAAGTGCTCGGAAAAGGTCGCCGACGAAATGATGGCCCGCATCAAGGCGGTCGAGTTCGAGGACAATGGCCGTCAGAAGCCGATGAACTCGATCTACATGATGTCGCACTCCGGTGCGCGTGGCTCGCCCACCCAGATGCGTCAGCTCGCCGGCATGCGCGGCCTGATGGCCAAGCCGTCGGGTGAAATCATCGAGACGCCGATCATCTCGAACTTCAAGGAAGGCCTGACCGTGCTCGAGTACTTCAACTCGACCCACGGCGCCCGCAAGGGTCTGGCCGACACCGCCTTGAAGACGGCGAACTCGGGCTACCTCACCCGTCGTCTGGTCGACGTGGCGCAGGACTGCATCGTCAACTCCGTGGATTGCGGCACCGACAAGGGCCTCACCATGCAGCCGATCGTCGATGCCGGTCAGGTCGTTGCTTCGGTGGGTCAGCGCGTGCTGGGCCGTACCTCGCTCGACGACATCACGCATCCGGTGTCGGGCGATGTTCTGGTCAAGGCCGGAACGCTGATGGACGAGCGTGACGTGGAGAAGATCGAAAAGGCCGGCGTGCAGTCGGTCCGCATTCGTTCGGCACTGACCTGCGAAGTCAGGATCGGCGTCTGCGCGGTCTGCTACGGGCGCGATCTGGCTCGCGGCACCCCGGTCAACCAGGGTGAAGCCGTCGGCGTCATCGCGGCGCAGTCGATCGGTGAGCCGGGTACCCAGCTCACCATGCGTACCTTCCACATGGGCGGTACCGCGCAGGTGGTGGATAGCTCGTTCCTTGAAGCCTCCTATGAGGGCAAGGTCGAGATCCGCAACCGCAACGTGGTGCGCAACTCCGACGGCCAGCAGATGGTCATGGGCCGCAACATGGCGGTTCTGATCCTCGACGAAGCCGGCAAGGAGCGTGCCTCGCACCGCCTCACCTACGGTTCGCGCATCTTCGTGGACGATGGTGACAAGGTGAAGCGCGGCCAGCGTATCGCCGAGTGGGATCCCTATACACGTCCGGTCCTCACCGAAATCGAGGGCAGGGTGTCGTACGAGGATCTGGTCGACGGCATCTCCGTTCAGGAAACGGCCGACGAGTCGACCGGCATCACCAAGCGTGAGGTCATCGACTGGCGCTCGACGCCACGCGGCAACGACCTCAAGCCGGCGATCGCCATCCAGGACGCCAAGGGCAAGGTCGGCAAGCTGTCGAAGGGCGGCGACGCCCGCTTCCTGCTCTCGGTCGAGGCCATTCTCTCGGTCGAGCCGGGCTCGCAGGTTCGTCCTGGCGACGTTCTGGCGCGTATCCCGATGGAAAGCGCCAAGACCAAGGACATCACCGGCGGTCTGCCGCGTGTTGCCGAACTCTTCGAGGCACGTCGTCCGAAGGATCACGCCATCATCGCCGAGATCGATGGCACGATCCGCTTCGGCCGCGACTACAAGAACAAGCGCCGCATCATCATCGAGCCGCATGACTCGACGCTTGAGCCGGTCGAATACCTGATCCCGAAGGGCAAGCCGTTCCATCTCCAGGACGGCGACGTCATCGAGAAGGGCGACTACATCCTCGACGGCAATCCGGCGCCGCACGACATCCTGGCGATCAAGGGCGTGGAGGCACTTGCTTCCTACCTCGTCAACGAAATCCAGGAAGTCTACCGCCTGCAGGGCGTGCAGATCAACGACAAGCACATCGAGGTGATCGTTCGCCAGATGCTGCAGAAGGTCGAGATCACGGTGCAGGGCGACTCGACCTACATTCCGGGCGACCACGTCGACGTGATCGAGTTGGAAGAGGTCAACGAGCGCTTGGTCGAGGACGGCAAGAAGCCGGCCGAAGGTCTGCCGGTGCTCCTGGGCATCACCAAGGCCTCGCTGCAGACGCCGTCCTTCATCTCGGCCGCCTCCTTCCAGGAGACGACCAGGGTGCTGACGGAAGCCGCGGTTGCCGGCAAGACCGACATGCTCCAGGGCTTGAAGGAAAACGTCATCGTCGGCCGGCTTATCCCGGCCGGCACCGGCGGCACGATGAGCCAGATCCGGCGCATCGCCACCTCGCGTGACGAACTGATCATCGACGAGCGCCGCAAGGCCTCCGGTGTGGAAGTGGCCGAGCCGATGCTGGCCGACATGACAACCGCCGCGCAGTAAGCGCGGCGGCCAAAAATCTCAGGCAACAAGGCCGTCGGGGCAACCCGGCGGCCTTTTTGTTTTCCTGGGCATGGCGAAGTTGGTATCGATGGCGGTGAGAGGTCCACGCGTTCCTACCCTTTCGCGTTTCGGCTCTCGATCGGAGACGAGAACGATGAGCAAGAAGATTTGGGCTGCTGTAGACGACTACATCGTTGATGCCCTGTTCGAAGCGGATCCCGCCCTCGACGCTGTTCTGGCCGCCAACCGTGACCAGGGTTTGCCGCCGATCGACGTCTCGCCGGCGCAAGGCAAGCTGCTTTCGCTTCTTGCGCGAATTCAGGGAGCTAGGAAAATCCTCGAAATCGGCACGCTGGGGGGCTACTCCACGATCTGGATGGCGCGAGCGTTGCGGATGGACGGCAAGATCGTGACGCTTGAACTCGATTCGCACCACGCCAAGGTCGCGCAGTCGAATTTCAGACGGGCAGGCGTGTCGGAGCGGGTGGAACTGCGGGTCGGGCCGGCCCTTCAGTCGCTCGCCGCTTTAAGCGCTGAGAACGCCGGGCCGTTCGATCTCATCTTCATCGACGCCGACAAGCCGAACAACCCGAATTATTTGTCCTGGGCGATGCGGCTTTCGCGGCCGGGAACGGTCATTATCTGTGACAACGTCATTCGCGACGGCGCCGTGCTCGATGAGGGTGGCCATGACGCCAATGTCGTGGGGGCTCGGGCAGCGTTCTCGTTCATCGGCGGCGACAAGCGCCTTGACGGCACCGCTATCCAGATGGTCGGCGCCAAGGGCTATGACGGCTTTGCGATTGCGATAGTCGAGTGAGTCAACGATGTTGCTACAACAGTTGCCGATTTGAGGACTGGGCAGGTGGCAAAATTGGTGGAAGGCGTTTGCAAACTGACCGGATCGACTGGAAAGTTTGTAGATTCTCACCTTATCCCGAAAGCGCTTACCAAGGCGGGCGGCTTAGGTGAGCCGTTCACTCAAGGTGGTATTGGAAGACGACCGGTCACGCGGCATAGCAGTTGGTACGACCAACGACTTGTGACAGAGGAAGGTGAAGCGATACTCGCCAAGCTCGACGACTGGGCTATTCGGGAACTGCGAGACGCCAAGCTGATATGGAGTGGGTGGGGTCCGATGATGACCCTCACCGACAATGAGCTAATCCCGGGAACCGATTGGGGTATTCGCCGCGTCGAAGGAAAGGACTGGAAGCGGCTCCGAATCTTTTTCCTAAGTTTGTTGTGGCGGGCAGGGGCTTCGACGAGGGAGGAGTTTTCGGATGTGCAGCTTTCTGATAGTGACCTAAAAGCGCTGCGCACGATGATCCTTAATGAGAACCCCGAGCCGATCGATTATTTTCAGATTGAGCTAACCCAGCTTTCAACATTTGGGTTCGAACACAACCAAACCCCAATCGCCAGAGTTAAAACGGCACCTGGAGTTGGCGGCGAGCCGGACCATCAAGTTCCCTTCTACCGCTTCTATTTTGATGGATTGATCGTTCATTTTGATCGGCGCCCCATTGCTGAAGTCCAAAAGCGACCATTGGAAGAGCTAGTAGTCGGTTACGGAGACCGCCTATGGGTAACTACCGTTTCCTATTGGGGCTCGCTTCAACGGAAAATACTTGAGCGCATGTGGGAAGAGGCGGACAAATGGCCCTAGGAAACGGCTCCGTCACTTGCTCAGGTATTCTTCAGTCGAAAAACGCCTCGACCACGTTGCGCTTGCCGAGCATGAAGGCGTCGGCGACATGCTGCAGCGGCGCGAGATCGACATCTGAGGCACCGGCGCGCACGATCTCGGCGAAACGCTTGTAAAGCATCGGGTATTCCGCTTCCGGCTCCTCGTGCACGACCTGGCCGTCGACCGCGAGCTTCGAACCACCGCCCGACAGCACCATCTTACCGGCATCCGTATCGGCCAGGATGTCCCAGCTTTGCGGGCCGGTCTGCAGCCAGTCTAGGTCCATTGTCACCGGCAATCCGTTCGAGGTGCGGAAGGTGACCTGCGCCGCGACGGGGGCAGCGCGGTTTTCTGGAAAGTCGAGCACGGCCGCGGTGATGAACATCGCCGGCAGGATGTGGGTCGCGATCGACAGCGCGTTGATGCCGGGATCGAAGACACCGAAGCCGCCAGGCGCCCAGATCCAGTCCTGATTCGGATGCCAGCGGCGCACGTCCTCTTTCCAGACAATCGCAGCTGACCGGATTCGGGCCGAAGCCAGGAAGGCGCGCGCGGCCTCCACCGCCGGCGCGTAGCGCGAATGCCAGCTGGCGAACAGCGAGACGCCGTTTTTCGTGGCCAGCACCTTGAGGTCCTCGACCTCGCTGACCGTGGCGCCCGGCGGCTTCTCCAGAAAGACATGTTTTTTCGCCTCGAGCGCGGTGCGCGCGGCATCGTAACGGAATTGCGGCGGCATGCAGAGCGAGACGGCCTCGAGCTCCGGCACCGCGTCGAGCATTGCTTCGATGGTCGGGAAATTCGGGATGCCGTCGACCTTGCCGTGCCGGCTGGCAGCCGCGACCAGGCGATAGTCCTGGTCTTTCGCCAGGGCCGGCAGGTGCTGGTCGCGGACGATCTTGCCGACGCCGACAATACCTATCTTGATGGGCTGGGACACGGACGCTCCGTCTGTTTGATGATTTTGAGCGTTTCTATCAGAACACTTGGCCCCGGCAAGCCGAAGCCGCCGGGTGGCAGCCGAAAGCTCAGCCCCAGCTTTCCTCGAATTGCAGCGCGAGCTTTCCGCCCGCCAGAAAGGCCTCGATCGCCGGTTCGAAAGGCGAGGGGTCGAGGTCGTTGGCTGTCAGCCATTCATCCGAATAGTAGGTGTTGGCATAGCGGTCGCCGGAATCGCAGATCAGCGTCACCAGCGAACCCGTCTTGCCATGCTCGATCATGCGCGCGGCCTGAAAGCACATGGCGATGAAGTTGGTGCCGGTCGAGCCGCCGACGCGGCGGCCAAGCCGGCGCGACAAAACCCGCATCGCCGCCAGCGATACGGCATCCGGCACCCGCAGCATGTGATCGATCACGCCAGGCACGAAGGACGGCTCCATGCGCGGTCGGCCAATGCCCTCGATGCGCGACGGCTGTTCGCAGCGACAATCGCGATCGTGCGTGGCAAAGCCTTCGAAGAAGGCGGAGCGCTCTACGTCCGCAACCGACAGCCGCGTGGCGTGCCGCTTGTAGCGCAGGTATCGGCCAATCGTGGCGGTGGTGCCGCCCGTACCGGCACTCATCACGATCCAGCTTGGGATGGGATGCCGCTCCTCGCGCATCTGTCCGAAGATGGAATCAGCAATGTTGTTGTTGCCGCGCCAGTCGGTGGCGCGCTCGGCATGGGTGAACTGGTCCATGAAATGGCCGCCGAGCCGTTCGGTGAGCTCGGCCGACTCGGCATAGATGCGTCTGCCGTCGTCGATGAAATGGCAGTTGCCGCCATAATGCTCGATCGCGGCGATCTTTTCGCGCGACGTCGATCGGGGCATCACCGCATAGAACGGCACGCCGATCATGCGGGCGAAATACGCTTCCGACACCGCTGTTGAGCCTGATGAGGCCTCGACCACCGGCGTGCCTTCGCGGACCAGGCCATTGCACAGAGCATAGAGAAACAGCGAACGCGCCAGCCGGTGCTTCAGGCTGCCGGTCGGATGGGTGGATTCGTCCTTGAGATAGAAGTCGATTCCAGTCAGCGCCGGCAGGTCGAGTTTCCAGAGGTGTGTGTCGGCCGAACGATGCTGGTCGGCTTCGATAGCAGCGACCGCCCCGTCGGCCCAGGTCCGGGATGCAGGTCCACTCGCTTTTGGTTGGGCCATGGGCATCTTGGTTTCAGATCGGTACGTCGAAGGTGACGATCGAGACTTCGCCTTCGAGCGCGCCCTGGAAAGCCGACAGATGCGGCTCGTCATCCGGTACGCCTTCCATGTCGCCGATCTGGTCGAGTTCGGCCTCGGCGTAACCCTCCGCGGCGAGCGATTCGAGCACGCGGCGCACCGCCGAATCGTCATCGGGCGCAACCAGCATCACATGCACGCCTTCCGGCTTGCCGCCCTTCTTCTTCCACACGCGGCCGGTGACGATGGTGACCGGCCGTTCCTCATTGTCGTTCACGGGTCGATTCCTCCGAATGAGGGGATTGGGGCTGCTCATGCGGCTTTTTCGCATGAAGCATGGCTTTGCGACAGTCGAAAGCCGGTCACTTTCTTCCTCGCACTTGCAAAACGGCGAAAGAAAATTACATGCGGTTTTCGCATAGCCGCAAAGCCCCGGCTTCGATGCAATATTTGGCACTCCGGGGTTGACGGTTCGCGGGCTTACGAGTAGAAGCCGCCCAGTCAGAACCGATGTGAGGCTCTCCCTTCCGAAGCGACACGCTTTGGAGTTTGCCTCAAACAGGGTTCGTTTTACGAGCGAAAAGACATTTCCGGCGTGCACGAAGCGGGTTCCGCTTCCTCTGCCATTTGTTCGGGCAAGACCGCGAGGCGCGGTTTATGGCCCGAATTTGCGTATGGAAATGACGCTTTGAGCGGCCCTGACCGGGCGAGACACGGAATTGAGAGACAAGAGGGTTTAATGCCTACCGTCAACCAGCTGATCCGCAAGCCGCGCATAGCGCCGGTGAAGCGCAACAAGGTCCCGGCCATGCAGCAGAACCCGCAGAAGCGGGGCGTCTGCACGCGCGTCTATACAACGACGCCGAGGAAGCCGAACTCGGCGCTGCGCAAGGTGGCCAAGATCCGCCTGACCAATGGTTTTGAAGTGATCGGGTACATCCCCGGCGAAGGTCACAACCTTCAGGAACACTCCGTGGTCATGATCCGCGGCGGCCGCGTCAAGGATCTTCCGGGCGTTCGCTACCACATCATCCGCGGCGTCCTCGACACGCAGGGCGTGAAGAACCGCAAGCAGCGCCGTTCGAAGTACGGCGCCAAGCGTCCGAAGTA
This sequence comes from Mesorhizobium loti CJ3sym, assembly GCF_000472785.1. Classification (GTDB taxonomy): domain Bacteria; phylum Pseudomonadota; class Alphaproteobacteria; order Rhizobiales; family Rhizobiaceae; genus Mesorhizobium; species Mesorhizobium loti_E. The sequence continues at coordinate 2,984 of NZ_AXAL01000049.1, read as the reverse complement.
AGATTTTCCGGCCCTGGCGCTTGAATGCGTCGGGCTATGAGATTGAGAGACAAAAGCCATGTCGCGTCGTCACAGTGCAGAAAAGCGTGAGATCAATCCGGACCCGAAGTTCGGCGATCTGATTGTCACCAAGTTCATGAACGCCGTCATGTATGACGGCAAGAAGTCGGTTGCCGAGACCATCGTCTACGGCGCGCTCGACCAGGTTCAGTCCAAGACCAAGCAGGAGCCGGTCACCGTCTTCCATCAGGCGCTCGACAATGTCGCGCCGCATGTGGAAGTGCGTTCGCGTCGTGTCGGCGGCGCCACCTACCAGGTTCCGGTCGATGTGCGCCCCGAGCGTCGTCAGGCGTTGGCCATCCGCTGGCTGATCGCTGCTGCCCGCAACCGCAACGAGACCACCATGGTCGACCGCCTCTCCGGCGAGCTGATGGACGCGGCCAACAACCGCGGCACGGCCGTCAAGAAGCGTGAAGACACCCACAAGATGGCTGAAGCCAACCGCGCTTTCGCGCACTACCGCTGGTAAAGCGCGAACGAGACTGAGAGGCAGCTACGATGGCCCGCGAATACAAAATCGAAGACTACCGCAATTTCGGTATCATGGCGCATATTGACGCCGGCAAGACGACGACCACCGAGCGCGTCCTCTATTACACGGGCAAGTCGCACAAGATCGGCGAAGTGCACGACGGCGCTGCCACCATGGACTGGATGGAGCAGGAGCAGGAGCGCGGCATCACCATCACGTCCGCCGCGACCACGACCTTCTGGAAGGGTCGCAGCGGCAAGATGTACCGTTTCAACATCATCGACACCCCCGGACACGTCGACTTCACCATCGAAGTCGAGCGTTCGCTGCGTGTGCTCGACGGCGCTATCGCGCTACTGGATGCCAATGCCGGTGTTGAGCCGCAGACGGAAACCGTCTGGCGCCAGGCCGACAAGTACCGCGTCCCGCGCATGATCTTCTGCAACAAGATGGACAAGATCGGCGCCGACTTCTACCGCTCGGTCGAGATGATCGGTTCGCGCCTTGGCGCGCATGCCGTCGTCATGCAGCTGCCGATCGGTGCCGAGACCGAGTTCAAGGGCGTTGTCGACCTCGTCGAGATGAACGCGCTGGTCTGGCGCGACGAGACGCTGGGGGCTGCCTGGGACGTCGTCGAGATCCCGGCCGACCTTCAGGCTCGTGCGGAAGAATACCGCGAGAAGATGATCGAGGCCGCCGTCGAAATGGACGAGACGGCGCTTGAGAATTACCTCGAAGGCAAGATGCCGTCGAATGACGAGATTCGCGCGCTGATCCGTAAGGGCACAATCGCGGTCAAGTTTTACCCGATGTTCTGCGGCTCGGCCTTCAAGAACAAGGGCGTGCAGCCGTTGCTCGACGCCGTCGTCGAATATCTGCCTTCGCCGGCCGATGTTCCCGCCATCAAGGGCGTCGATGCCAAGACCGACGCTGATATCGAGCGTCATGCCGACGACAACGAGCCGCTTTCGATGCTCGCCTTCAAGATCATGAACGACCCGTTCGTCGGTTCGCTCACCTTTGCCCGCATCTACTCGGGCAAGCTGACCAAGGGCATCTCGGTCGACAACACCGTCAAGGGCAAGAAAGAGCGCATCGGCCGCATGCTGCAGATGCATGCGAATTCGCGCGCCGACGTCGAAGAGGCTTTTGCCGGCGACATCGTCGCTCTGGCTGGTCTCAAGGACACGACCACCGGCGACACGCTGAGCGATCCGCTGCACCCGGTCATCCTCGAGCGCATGGAATTCCCCGATCCGGTCATCCAGATCGCGATCGAGCCGAAGACCAAGAACGACCAGGAAAAGATGGGCCTCGCCCTTCACCGCCTGGCCGCCGAGGATCCGTCCTTCCGCGTCAAGACCGACGAGGAATCCGGCCAGACCATCATTTCCGGCATGGGCGAACTCCACCTCGACATCATCGTTGACCGCATGCGTCGCGAGTTCAAGGTCGAGGCCAATGTCGGCGCGCCGCAGGTGGCCTATCGCGAGACGATCACCCGTAGGCACGAGCAGGACTACACGCATAAGAAGCAGACCGGCGGTACCGGTCAGTTCGCTCGCGTCAAGATCGTCTTCGAACCGAACCCGGAAAGCAGCGAGTTCGAGTTCGAAACCAAGATCGTCGGCGGCGCCGTGCCGAAGGAATACATCCCCGGTGTCGAAAAAGGCATCAACAGCGTCATGACTTCGGGTCCGTTCGCCGGCTTCCCGATGATCGGTGTCAAGGCAACGCTGATCGACGGCGCTTACCACGATGTGGACTCGAGCGTTCTGGCCTTCGAAATCGCCGGTCGCGCTTGCTTCCGTGAAGCCGCACCCAAGCTTGGCGTGCAGCTGCTCGAGCCGATCATGAAGGTCGAGGTCGTCACGCCGGAAGATTATGTCGGCAGCGTCATCGGTGACCTGAACGGCCGTCGCGGCCAGATCCAGGGCCAGGAAGCGCGCGGCGTGGCCGTCGTCATCAACGCGATGGTGCCGCTCGCCAACATGTTCAAGTACGTCGACAACCTGCGCTCGATGAGCCAGGGCCGCGCGGCCTACACGATGCAGTTCGATCACTATGAGCCTGTGCCGACCGCGGTCGCCCAGGAAGTCCAGAAGAAATACGCGTAACCCCGACGGGTTGCATCGGTAACTTAATTCAAGGCCCGCACGGGCGAGCAGGATTGGAGACATCACATGGCAAAAGGTAAATTCGAGCGTAACAAGCCTCATGTGAACATCGGCACGATTGGTCACGTCGATCATGGCAAGACGTCGCTGACGGCGGCGATCACGAAGTATTTTGGCGAATACAAGCGCTACGACCAGATCGATGCGGCGCCTGAGGAAAAGGCCCGTGGCATCACCATTTCGACGGCTCACGTCGAATACGAGACGGCTGCCCGCCACTACGCCCACGTCGACTGCCCCGGCCACGCCGACTATGTGAAGAACATGATCACCGG
>NZ_AXAL01000048.1 GCF_000472785.1 Mesorhizobium loti CJ3sym | reverse complement strand
ACCTCGTTGTTCGGACGCGCATTCAAAATCTGCAACGCCTTCGCCGGCAGGACTGTCGCTTTCAGACCGACCGGACAGGACGGTGTCTTCGACGTCTACTTCCGCCACCAGAAAATCCAAACCATCGACCTCAACGCAATCAGCCGATAGCATGGGAAACTGTTCGCGATGTCTTCGCACACCTGTTCGCGATGTCTCCGGTCCAAACACCCCCTTGAGGGGGAGATGCCCGGCAGGGCAGAGAGGGGGGCCTCGCGCTGACCTCGAAAATCAGCTCGCCTCTTAGTTCAGCGGCGAACCACCTTCGCGTTTGCGCCGCTCCATATAGTCGCGCAAGGCCTCGTCGATGCCCGGGTCGATCGGTGGCTGCTCGTACTCGGCGACCATCCGCTTCCAGACGACATTGGCCCGCTCGCGCGCGGTGATCTGGCCGCGCTCCATCCAGGTGTCGTAGTTGTCCCAGTTGGACACCATCGGCGAATAGAAGGCGCGCTCGTAGCGCTGCATCGTGTGCGCGGCGCCGAAGAAATGCCCGGCCGGGCCGACCTCGCGCACCGCTTCCAGCGCCAGCGTGTCGATGTCGACCACCGGCGGGTCGAAATAGGCCGACATCATCTGCAGCATCTCGGCATCGATGACCAGTTTTTCGAACGATGCGGTCAGCCCACCGCCGAGCCAGCCGGCGGCATGCAGCACCAAATTGGCGCCGCCCATCAGGCAGCCCCACAGCGACATCGCACTCTCATAGGCGGCCTGCGCGTCGACTGAATTGGCGGCGGTGACATTGCTGGAGCGGAACGGCACGCCGATCAGCCGGCAGAGCTGGCCGGTGATCTGTGCGGCCTGCGTATATTCAGGCGTGCCGAAGGCGGGCGCGCCGGTCTTCATGTCGACATTGGAGGTGAAGCCGCCATACATCACCGGCACGCCGGGGCGAACGATCTGCGTCAGCACAATGCCGGCCAGCGCCTCGGCGTGCTGCTGCGACAGCGCGCCGGCCAGTGTCACCGGGCTCATCGCGCCGGCCAGCGTGAACGGCGTGATGACATTGACCTGACCATGCTCGGCCAGGGTGATCAGGCCTTCGGCCATCGGCTCGTCGAGCTGCAGCGGCGAATTGGTGTTGATGATGCCGGTGAAGACAGGCATCTCCCGCGCAAGATTTTCGCGCGTCGTGCCAAGCGAAATCGCCACCATTTCCAGCGCGTCGATGGCGCGACCACGGCCGAGCGTCTGCGGCTGCCAATTCTTGTCGAGCAAGGTGATCTCGGCATAGTAGAGATCGAGATGGCGCGTGTTCTGGTGCAGGTCGAGCGGCTCGAACGGCCCGCCGCCTTCCTGATGCAGCACGTTGAACGACTGGACGAGCTTCAGATAATCGCACATCTCGGCATAGGTGCCAGGGCGGCGTCCTTTATCATTGTCCATGACATAGGCCGGACCGCCGACCGAGGACAGGATGCAATTCCGCCCGCCGACCTTGACGTTCTTTGCCGGATTGCGGGCGCGTAATTCGAACGATGACGGCGCCGTGGCAACGCGCTCCATGACCATGGACCGGTCGAAGCGAACCCGCATTTCGCCTTCGTCGACATCGCAGCCGGCGGCGCGATAGAACTGGCGCGCCCGCGGCTGCAGCACCCGCATGCCGATCTCTTCGAGGATGGTGAGCCCCATTTCGTGGATCGTCTGCACCTGATCGGCCGACAGGATCTCGATCGGCGCATAGGGCCGCGTCAGCTGCTTCCACGGCCGCTGCTCGATACCGCCGATCTCGCGCTGCGGGCGGCCGGGTCTGCGACGTGCCGTGATGCGCTCCATAAATTCTCCTATTCGGCTGCCGTCCGCATATCGAAATTCTCAACCGCATCGACGATCGGCGTGTCGCGCCGGTATGGTCGCCAGCGGACCTTCGCGCCGATCTCTTGAGCCAGCTTGTGGCCGCTATGCACTGCATGAGCAATGGCGCCGGGCGCCAGTGCGTCGCCGATACGATCGACACTTTTGATGCCGGCGGCGGTGAGGCCGCCCATTCGTTCCGTCACCGCCTCGAACAGCTCGTTGCGTGGCAGGCGCAGACCGACGATCAGCACCGAGCGGCAGGCAACGCGGCTCTCCTCGCCGGTGAACAGATGCGCCATCGTCGCCGTCTCGCCGTCGAAGGATTTCAGGAGATGCAGCGTCGTTACCGGCACCTTGCGCCGCGCCAGCGCGCGATGCACCAGCGGCAGCTCATTGGTCATGATCGTCCAGGCCGACGCCTGGCCGGCGGGGGTGACGTAGCTGACCGGAATACCCTGTGCCGCCAGATGCTCCGTCAGCACGCCGCCCATGTAGTAATTATCGAAATCGAAGACCAGCGTCGGCCCCTGCGGGAGCCGGCCGGCGGCGATGTCGTCGGGCGTGAACACTTCCGCGTGGTCGAGCCGGTCGACCGGAATCTCCATCGAGGAATAGAGCATGTTGGTCCAGCGCGCGCCGGTCGCCAGCACAACGCGGTCGGGCGCCAGATCGATGATCTCGTCGGCGCCCAGAACACTCTCGGGATAGAGCGAGACATTGCTCATCTCGCCCAGACGCCCGAGGCGGTAGTCGACGACACGGTTCCACGCCGACAGGCCGGGCAAGGTCTTCTCGAAGGTCAGCCGTCCACCGAAGCTGCGGCTTTTGTCGGCGAGCATCACCTCATGGCCGCGACGGCCGAGGGTCAGGGCGCATTCCAGCCCGGCCGGCCCGCCGCCGACGATCAGGATGCGCTCCGGTCTGTCGGTACGGTCGGTGCGTTCGGGGTGCCAGCCGCGTCGCCATTCCTCGCCTGCGGTCGGGTTCTGCGTGCAGCGCACCGGCACGCCGTCATGCCAGCTTGAAATGCAGATGTTGCAGCCGATGCATTCGCGGATCTCGGCCTCGCGGCCTTCGCGGATCTTGGCCGGCAGGAAGGGGTCGGCGATCGAGGGCCGTGCACCGCCGATGAAGTCGAGCACGCCGCGCTTGATCTGCGAGACCATGGTGTCGGGCGACGTGAAGCGACCGACGCCGACGACCGGCTTTTTGGTCAGCGATTTGACGAAATCGATCACCGGCTCGTGGCTGCCTTCGCCGGTGAAGCGCGACGCCGAGCAGTCGGTCGGGCTGGAATCCATCTTGACGTCGAAGAGGTCGGGCAGGTCGGCCAGCAGCTCGATCAGTTCGTGTGCCTCGGACGGTTGATGTCGGCCGGGCCGGCCGCGAAGTTCCTCGAGGCTGACCCGCAGCGCGACGCCGCAATCCTTGCCGACAGCATCCTTGGTCACCTCGATCATCTCGCGCACGAAGCGCACCCGGTTCTCGATTGGTCCGCCGTATTCGTCGACGCGGTGATTGTATTCCGGCAGCAGGAATTCGTAGCCGAGATAGCCCATGCCGGCATAGACGTAGACCACATCGAAGCCGGCCGTGCGCGCCTTGCGCGCCGCTTCGGCCTGGCACCGCAGCACCTCTTTTATGTCGGCCTTGTCCATGGTCTTCGGCCGCAGATTGCCCATGAAGCCGACATGGGTGGCCATCCAGGGAATTCCCGACGGCGACAGCGGCGGCAGGCGGCTCGCCCGGTTCATGACGGAGGCGCCGCCGTGCCACAGTTCCACGCCGGCCAGCGAACCATGGCGGTGCACGGCTTCGGTCATCAGCGCATGGGCGCGGATATCATTATCGTCCCATAACGTGGCGAAAGGCAGCGGCGCGTCGTCCGAGCTCGGATCGATCGAACAAGCGCCGGTGCAGATCACGCCCCAGCCGCCCTCGGCCTTGGCTTCGCGAAAGGCGGCGCGAACGCGCGGCAGGGCGTTGGTCATGCCGCTTGCATGCGGGACCTGATAGAAGCGGTTTGGCGCGGTGACGGGCCCGATCCGCATCGGCTCGAACAGGATTTCATAGCGAGGATTGCAGGTCATCAGGGCTTCGCAAATGTGCTTGTTGAACGATCGTACAACAAGCATATTCGCTGATATAGCAGAACGCAATGGCCCAAAGCGCCGGGGCTGTTCAGGCGTCGCCAGTGAGCTTTCCTTGTTTGAGGTCGCCGGCGGCGGGAGTAATAGTCGCGGCGGAATTCGTGAGGAGGAAGCGATGACGTTGAATTTCGACCCGAGGGCGAAGGCCACGACGCTCTACCATGGCGAATTCCGGCCGATGTTCATCGGCGGCAAGTGGGTTCCGGCGCAGTCCGGTGAGGTGATGCAGGCGCTCAACCCAGCGACGGGCGAAGTGCTGGCGACGGTGCCGCGAGGGGGTGCCGCGGATATCGATGCGGCGGTGGCGGCCGCGCGCGCGGCCTTCGACGGTCCGTGGTCGAAATTCTCGCCCTATGAGCGGCAGTGCGTGCTGTTGCGCATCGCCGATCTGTTCGAAACGCATTGGGAAGAGCTCAGCGTTTCCGACACGCTCGACATGGGGCTGCCGATCACCCGGACGCTGGCCAACCGGCGCCGGGTCATAGGCATGCTGCGCTTCTATGGCGGCATGGCGACGGGGCTGCATGGCGAGGCGATCGACAATTCCATTCCCGGCGAGATCGTCTCCTTCACAAGGCGCGAGCCGGTGGGTGTCGTCGGCGCCATCATCCCCTGGAACGCGCCGACCGCCGCCTCGATCTGGAAGATCGCGCCGGCGCTCGCCACCGGCTGCACCATCGTGCTGAAGCCCTCCGAGGATGCGTCGCTGACGCCGCTGCTGATCGCCAGGCTTATGCAGGAAGCCGGCGTTCCCGACGGCGTCGTCAACATCGTCACCGGCACCGGCGCGGAAGCCGGTGCGCGGCTCGCCGAACATCCCGACGTCAACAAGATCGTCTTCACTGGTTCGACACTGACCGGCCAGGCTATCGCGCGCGCAAGCGTGACCAACCTTAAGCGCGTGTCGCTGGAGCTCGGCGGCAAGTCGCCAATCATCGTCTGCCGCGACGCCGACATCGACAAGGCCGTGCCGGTCGCGGCGATGGCGGTCTTCGTGCATTCGGGCCAGATCTGCATCGCCGGCTCGCGGCTGTTCGTGGCGCGCGAAATCCACGACGAGTTCGTGCGCCGGGTCGCCGAGTTTGCCGGTAAATTGCGCATCGGCCACGGCATCGAGGTGGAGACGGAAATCGGACCGCTGATCAATGCCCGGCAGGCCGGCAAGGTGGAGGGCTATATCAAGGCCGGCAGCGATGAAGGCGCGGAACTGGTCGCCGGCGGCTCACGGTTGACCGGCGCGCTCTATGATGGCGGCAATTTCATCGCGCCGACGGTCTTCGGTTCGGTGTCCGACAAGATGACCATTGCGCGGGAAGAGATTTTTGGGCCGGTCATTTCAGCGATGCCGTTCGATACGCTAGATGAAGCGGTGGCGCGCGCCAATGCTACGCCCTATGGTCTGGCGGCCGGTATCTTCACCACCCATCTCGGCACCGCGCACAAGCTGGCGCGCCGCATCAAAGCCGGCTCGGTCTGGGTCAACATGTACCATGCCATCGACCCGGCCGTGCCGTTCGGCGGCATGAAGATGTCCGGCTACGGCCGCGAGGGTGGCATCGAACATCTGCATGAGTATCTCGAAACCAAGTCAGTCTGGATCCAGACCGACTAAGCTGGCTGCCTCCGCAAACATGATTGCGGCTCAAGGCGGCAGGGGCAATTTCGATTTTCTGATGTGCCGTGCAGTTCGATCCGACCGCAGCCTCGGGCAGCCGGCAAATCACGGGTGAGACAAGCCACAACCCGGGGAATCGCGACTGGGGAACTTTTGCCCAACTGGCGATTTTGCCTATATATTCGTATAAGCAGGTGGAATGGCCATGAGGTGTTGCCGATGATGACGAAACGCTTTGCGATCTGCGCCCTGGCTCTCGCCATTGGTTGCGGCGTGTCCAGTTCGGCATTCGCCGGGGCCAAGCATCACCACCACCACAGGCATCACCATTATCAGGAGCACTACACTCAGGCCGAGCGTGAACGCTATGTTCCCGCCGATGACGATGTTATCGGCTTCCTGTTTGGCGGCCCGCGCTATTACGACCAGCAGCTGTTCACCACAGCGGCCGGCGCCTGTGCGTACGATCGGGTGGGACCGGACGCCAACGCATCGAACGCGATCAACGGTCACTATTGCGGGAAGTAGCGGCGAATCGCCTCGTTCGCGGCTCGGCATGCCTGCGCCTGGCTTGGGCTAGCGCATCAGCTTTTCGCAGCGTTTGGTCAGGCGCTCGCGCTTCAGGCGCGACAGCCTGTGCGTCCAGAAAAGCCCGTCGAGTTGGTCGATCTCATGCTGGTGGCAAACCGCCAGCAGCCCCTCGGCGTCCTCATATTGCTCGATACCATCCAGATCCTGAAAGCGGACGCGGACGCTTGCATGCCGCTCGACGTCGTCCGTGACGCCTGGCATCGAAACGCTGCCTTCCGCATGACGGATCATGTCGGTAGAGGCATGGATGACAGATGGATTGGCGTAAATCCCCGGCTTTGCGGCGGATGGCAGCTGGATCACGACCAGGCGTAGCAAGATGCCGACATGCGGGCCGGTGATGCCGATCCCAGGTGCCGCGTGCATGGTGTCGATGAGATCATCCGCCAGTCGCTGCAATTCGGCGTCGAACAGCGTCACCGGCTCCGCGACGGTGCGCAGGAGACGATTGGGAAACTTGATGATCGGCCGAACCGCCATGGATCTCGTCCTAACTGCCAATCACCTTCGTCGAGTGCCGCAGGCGACGCTTCACGACATTGTCACGGTTTCGTCAAGCTCGGCACGGATCTCGGCATCGTGCTCGCCGCGCGCCGGACTTTTCGCCGGCGTCCAAGCGGTGCGCTCGGAAAAGCGCGGCGCGGCAGCTGCCTGCAACGTGCCGTCCACCGTCAGCCAGGAGCCGCGCGCGGCCATGTGCGGATGCAGCGCCGCCTCCCACGGGTTGAGCACCGGCGAGACACAAGCGTCCGAGCCCTCGAACAGACTGGTCCATTCGTCACGGGATTTGCCGCCAAAGATCGCCGCCAGCCGCTCGCCGAGCTCCGGCCAGAGATCGCGATCGAATTGGTTGGCGAATTGCGGATCGGCGGCGTGGCCAAGCCGGTCGAGGAACAGTGCGTAGAATTTCGGCTCGATGCACTGGACGCTGATGAAGCCGCCATCCGATGTGCGGTAGACGCGGCACCAATGCGGCCCGTCGAGAAGGCTTTGGCCGCGTTCGGCGGCAAGCCCGTCGAGTTGGCCAAGCGCCATCAACAGGTTCATCATGTGGGCCGAACCGTCGACGATCGCCGCATCGACCACGGTGCCTTGACCGCTCGCTCGCGCGTTGATGATGCCGGCGAGCATGCCGATCACCAGATAGAGCGCGCCGCCGCCAATGTCGCCGGTGAGCGTCGGCGGCGCCATGGGCGGCTCGCCTGGCAAGGAGGCGTACCAGAGCGCGCCGGACACGCCGATATAGTTCAAATCATGCCCGGCCGTGTGGGCCAGCGGTCCATCCTGACCCCAGCCGGTCATGCGCCCATAGACCAGCCTTGGGTTGACCGCGCGGCAGGCATCCGGGCCAAGGCCGAGGCGCTCCATGACACCAGGCCGAAACCCCTCGATCAAGCCATCGGCGGTGGCGATCAGGCGCATCAGCACGGCGACGTCCCCGGCATCCCTTAGATCGAGCGCGATGGAGCGCTTGCCACGATCGAGCAGCGAGCGTTCGGGCAGACCCGGGACGGGCGCCTGCTTGCGGTGGACGACGATGACATCGGCGCCGAGATCGGCAAGCAGCATGCCGGCGAAGGGTGCGGGCCCAAGCGCCTCGATCTCGATGATGCGGGTCCCCTTCAGCATTCCACCCTCCACGGCGTTCAACCCTTTGGCATGGCGCACTTTTGGCGTGCACGGGGCGACAGTGTGTAACCTCGCTGTTTTGGCATTGAAGCACGTGCCGCTCGCCTATACTTCAGGGCCATGAAAAAAATCGGTTTCCTGTCATTCGGGCATTGGACGCCCTCGTCGCAATCGCAGGTGCGCTCCGCTTCGGACGCGCTGCTGCAGTCCATCGATCTCGCGGTCGCCGCCGAGCAACTGGGCGCTGACGGCGCTTACTTCCGCGTACACCACTTTGCCCGCCAGCTTGCCTCGCCATTCCCGCTGCTGGCGGCCGTGGGTGCCAAGACCAGCCGCATCGAGATCGGCACGGCGGTCATCGACATGCGCTATGAGAATCCGCTCTACATGGCCGAGGATGCGGGGGCGGCCGACATCATCGCCGGCGGGCGCCTGCAGCTCGGCATCAGCCGTGGCTCGCCCGAGCAGGTGATCGATGGCTGGCGCTATTTCGGCTACCAGCCGCAGGAAGGCCAGACCGACGCCGACATGGCGCGGCATCACGCCGAGGTTTTTCTCGACACGCTGCGCGGCGAGGGTTTTGCCCAGCCCAATCCAAGGCCGATGTTCCCCAACCCGCCCGGCTTGCTCAGGCTCGAGCCGCATTCGGAGGGTTTGCGTGAACGCATCTGGTGGGGTGCCGCCACCAACGCCACCTCGGAATGGGCTGCCAAGCTCGGCATGAATTTGCAGAGTTCGACGCTCAAATTCGACGAGACCGGCAAGCCTTTCCACATCCAGCAGGCCGAGCAGATCCGCATCTATCGCGAAGCGTGGAAGGCCGCTGGCCATAAGCACGAACCGCGCGTCTCCGTCAGCCGCAGCATCTTCGCGCTGGTCGATGATCGCGACCGTGCCTATTTCGAACGCGGCAACGAAAGCCGCGACCAGATAGGCTTCATCGAGGAAAACACCAGGGCGATCTTCGGCCGCAGCTATGCCGCCGAGCCGGACGTGCTGATCAAGGAGCTGGCGCAGGACGAGGCGATCGCCGAGGCCGACACGCTGCTGCTCACCGTGCCCAACCAGCTCGGCGTCGACTACAATGCCCATGTCATCGAGGCGATCCTGAAGCACGTCGCGCCGGGACTGGGCTGGCGCTGACCGCCGCTCCGTGTAACCATCCGCCATGGCAGGTGGTTCACGGAGGTTGACGGCATGGCGAAGACGGCCCTGATTGCCTGGGGCGGCTGGGAAGGCCATACGCCCGAGCGCAGCGCCCATACCATCCGCGCGCTGCTTCAGCGCAACGGCTTTGCCGTCACGCTCGGCGAAGGCACGGCGCTGTTCGCCGATCCGGAATTGCCGTCCTTCGATCTCATCGTGCCGGTCATCACCATGTCGACGATCGAAAAGGCCGAGCTGCAGAACCTGACGCGTGCGGTTCGCGAGGGAAGCGGGCTTGGCGGCTTTCACGGCACGATGGGCGACAGTTTTCGCAATGAGCCCGACTACCAGTTCATGACCGGCGGCCAATGGGTCGCGCATCCCGGCAACATCATCGATTATCGTGTGGTGATCACACAACCGGATGATCCGATCACCAGGGGTATCAGCGACTTCGCCTACCGGTCGGAGCAGTATTACATGCATGTCGACCCGAGCAACGAAGTGCTGGCGACCACGACTTTCACCGACGCGCATTTCCCAGGCATTGGCGGCGTCGTCATGCCGGTGGTATGGAAGCGCAGGTATGGCGCGGGGAAGGTGTTCTACAGTTCGCTTGGGCACACCGCGGATGAGTTCGCGGTGCCGGAAATGGCGCTGATTGTGGAGCGCGGGTTGGTGTGGGCGGCGCGGGGGTAGCGTCAGGCGCGTTTTCGTGAAAATCTGGCCCGAATTCGCTGGGACATCTACGGAGATATCCAATGAATGCTTTCGATTGGTCCGCATCCGAAAAGAAGCTCGCGCGCCATGCCTACGATACCGCTCTTGAGGCGGCCCTGGCAAAGACGATGGCCGACTTCAAAAGCAAGGCCAGTGCGGTGACGCAGCCCTCCGAGATGTGGGAGCTGGAAGACTATTTGCGTGAACAGCGACGGGAAATCGATCAGACGTTCGACTATCGCTATTCCCAGCTTCTCTACGTCTTTGCGCAGCTCATTCGCGCAGGATATCTCGATAAAAAGCTGCTTGCCGGTTTGTCGCAAGACAAATTGGACGTCATTCGGCGAGATCTTGCCTTTGTGGCGGGACGCTCGGCCAGCGGATGACGACGGAGGGGGTGCCGCTGTCAATTGGCGCCAGATCCCCACGCCTTCGTCATCCTAGGGTCTGCGCCGCGTCGCTTCGCTCCTTGCTCCGCCCTAGGATGACGAAGAAAGGGGAGGCAGCTCCCTTACCCAATCCCACCCGTAACCACATAGGCGCCGCCGGTGCGCCCATCCGCCATCCGCACCACCGCTGAGACGATCGAACCATAGGGGCCGCGCCAGACGCTGTGAAAGCGCTGATGCTCTGCGACCGGGATGAGGACGCTCCCGCTGAAGCCCGCGCCGCTCCGTTGCATCGCCACGGCCTCTCCGTTGACATGCACCTTGATGCCGGCGATCTCCGCCTCTGCGCCGCCGGGCAGGTCGAGCGTTATCGCGATCTCATCCTGATCGCCCGAAGCCCGCGCCTCGGCGGCGAGCGTGATTGTCAGCGGAACCGCGTTGCCATCGTCGGCTTGCACGTGCCGACCCGAAAACACATCGTCGGCCAGTTCAGGCGTGCGTGGCGGGCTCGTGCGGCGCTGCGTGGCGCTTTCGTAATCGCCTGCCATGCGCAGCAGGCTTTCATCGTCATAGGCTTTGCCGGCGAAGGTGAGGCCGACCGGCATGCCGATGTCGGCCATCGTGCCCATCGGCACTGTGACGGTCGGGATACCAAAATGGCGCCAGACCAGATTGCCGTTGGCGACCCAGGTGCCGTTGCGCCAGGCGAGGTCTGGCGACGCCTCGTTGATGTCGGCGTCGGCCGGGCCGACATCGGCGGCGGCGGGTAGCACCACGGCGTCGATGCCTTGCGCGTCGAGCCAGTCCTCGAAATCGATCCGCCTTGTCGCTTCCAGACCTTTCAGACCCTCTTCCAGCGTCGGGATATCCCTGAAGGGCGTGACGCCTGATTTGGCGCGCTCGACATATTCCCTGAGGTCGAAGCCGCCTTCATAGCGGTCGGGCAGGGTGCCCGGCGGCTGCGGGAAGATTTTCGGGCCATCGACCGAGGCGAGATCGGGCAAAGCAGGATCGGAATTGGCGCGCAAAAAGTCGTCCCAGCCCCAGATGCAGAGATCCCAGAGTTCGCGCTCGGCGAACTCTTTCGGCACCAGACCGCGCTCGACCATGGTGCGCGCGCCGGGGCGATCGCGCTCATAGTTGGAGACGATGGGAAAATCGACCTCCACCACTTCGGCGCCAAGCCGTCGGAGATCGGCCGCCGCCTGCTCCCACAGCGCCAGCACCGAGGCGCGGGTTTCGATCGGCCGGTCGGCTTTGGTGTCGCGGCCGATATACATTCTGGGCACGCCGAGCCGTTTGCCTTTCAGCGATCCGGCAAGCGCCAGCTCGGTATAGCGTGGCGGCCGTATCTCGGAGCTTTTCGGCAGGGCGACCCAGGGCTGGGCGCGCCAGAAATCGCCCCGCGTCTCCCGATCGTCGGCGACGATCACGTCGAGCAGTTCGAGCATGTCGGGCACGCTGCGCGTGTGCGGCACCACGACATCCATGGTCGGCACCAGCGGCCAGTTGCCGCGCACGGAAATGACGCCGCGCGACGGTGTGTAGGCGACCAGCGCGTTGTTGGTGGCCGGCGCGCGGCCGGACGACCAGGTTTCCTCGCCGAGCCCGAAGGCGCAGAAGCTGGCCGATGTCGCGGTGCCGGAGCCGTTGGACGAGCCCGACGCGAAGGCGGCGGTCAAGAAGTCGGCATTGTAGGGGCTTTCGGCGCGGCCATAGACGCCGCGCTGCATGCCGCCATTGGCCATCGGCGGCATGTTGGTGAGGCCGATCAGCACCGCGCCGCCAGCCCGCAGCCGGGCGATGGTGAAGGCGTCCTCATTGGCGACGAGATGCTCGAAGGCGGGCGAGCCGGCGGCGACCGTCAGGCCTTTGACCTTGTAGCTGTCCTTGGCGGTGTAGGGGATGCCGTCGAGCGGCCCGAGCAGGGCGCCATTGCGCCGACGCTGGTCGGAAGCGGCGGCCTCCTCGAACATTGCCGGATTGAGTACGGGAACCGCGTTGAGGCTGATGCCATGGCGGTCGAAATGCGCGAGGCGCCTGAGATACGCCGCGACCAGCTCGACGCTGGTGACTACGCCGTCCTCAAGCGCGCGGCGCAGTTGGTCGATCGTCGCTTCGACGAGATGAAGGCTGGCATCGGTCATCACTGGTCCCAGGCTGTTGTTCGCCTGCCATGGATGAGCGAGGCCGAGGGCTTCGGCAAGGGCCAATCAGCAGTCTTGTCGCAACGTGTTGTCCCTGCGTCGATCCTCCAGGCGCGGTTCAGGCGTGGGCGCCCGTCTGCTTCATCCTCTCGATGATCTGCGCCATCAGCGCCAGGTCGCTGCGCGAGTCGGCGAGGTCGGTCAGCGGCCTGGTGCCTTCCGCGATACGGCGGTGGAAAATCTCCAGCTCATTGGAGAAGGCGTCGCCATAGAGCGGGCCAAAGCTTTTCGTCATCGGACCGAGCGGGCCGGCGTCGGTGACCTCAAGCCGGGTCGGCAGGCTGCGGATATAGGGCGTGTCGTAGATGATGCGCACGCGCCTGGTATTGGAGCGCACCTCGATCATGGCGTCGAACAGGCCGAGATCGTCGACCACAGCGTCATAGAGACAAGCGAAATTTCCGTAGTCGAAGGTGATGCTGGTGTTGGCGCCGCCATTGGTGCGGTGCGCTGACACCACGCCATTGGGCTCGCCAATGAGCCCGCGCATCGCCGAGATGTGGTGCGAGGAGAGTGCTGTCAGTCCGCGATAGGCACGCACCAGGTCGGCTGGGGCATCGGCACCGACAACTTCGCGGATCAGCGCGTCCTGCTCCCTGGCGCCGTGCGCCAGAAGGGCAGGGTCGATATCCCGGGGATAAAGGACATTCTGGCTCTTCTTGAGGAAATGCCGGCCTTCCGAGATCAGGTCGAAGATGCGGACATGGGTAATGTCGGCGTGGTCAGGCAATTCGTCTCTCGCTGCCAGATAGGCTGGTGCGTAGCGGCGCATATAGCCGACGAAAAGGGTCTTTCGGTAAGACGGCATCAGCGCCAGCAATTCGTCGATCTCGCGCACGGTGAGACAAGCGGGCCGAGACAATGGTTGCCAGCCGGCCCGCGCCAAGCAGGCCTGTGCCGAGCTTTAAGCCATTAGATACGCTCATGGTTTTCCTCCTCCTTATTGTTCGATGTGCCGTTGCATCAGTTTCGGTGTTCGGCGAACGAAATGGCCGACAGCACGCAGGCGACCCCAACGCTTGGTGTCACGAACCGCCGACACGTCGCTGCCAGCCGCTGGATATGCGGCTCGTGGCCCGGTGCGGGCGCTCGTTCATGTCAGGCATTGCTCCTCCCAGAGCGCCGGCTGATGCCTTACCGGCGTTTGCGCATGTTTCAGAAAAAATTTACATGCGTTAAGATTTAAAATGATGCGAAGTGATTTTCACCGCTCCGCCGCACGACATCGCTGGGATGTCGGCCAGCGCAGTGGCACATCCGTTCCAGGGCCATAAAAAAAGCACCACCCGTTGCAACCTTCGGGGGGCGGTTTGCGTTGCTGGTTTTCCAGGGGGTATACGAGGTTTGCATTGGACCGCTTCGAGATCCTGAACGAGCCGCCGGGCATGTATTCCATTTTCGACACGGAATTGCCGGCAATGGCGGGAGGCGGGCCCCTCATCGGGCTCCACCGGCACGAAGTGCCGCTGGCTCGGTTTGCAGCCATGGAAGCGGACGGCAAGCCGTGGGTGCTGCCTTCGCTGTCATCGCTGAGCAACTGTCAGACAAATAATACAGATCCGACAAACCAAAACGGCTTGTAAGCGTAAGCTATGGCTCGCAGAAGTTGCGCAAAAAGCATACCGTTGGAGAAAAACCATACCGTCATCCAGCATGAAAGGGGAATCATGCCTGACCAGAATGCTCTGATCCGAGCGGCCATCGGCCGGCTGCTTTCCGAGAAAACCGGAATGGCGGTCATCTCCATGAGAGAGAGTATTACCGAGCTGCTGGCCATAACCGGTGCGACGCTGGCCGTCGAAACCCTGCAGGACATGCTGCTGGAAATGGCCGAAGTGCGCGGCATGATGGTCGCGCTCGACGTTTAGAGGTCTGTTTATGCATGCCGTTCTCCCAAAGCCGAGGTCACTTTTGGGCGACATTCATCAGAGCGCGGCGGGTACCCGCTCAGCCATGGCATGGTCAAGGCGTCCCGCCTTCCGGGCCGACGCCAGCGTGCCGTCGCCGTAGATCATGTGGCCGGCGCGGAAGGTGGCGCGGACACGTGGCACCGGCTGGCGGTCGGCCACGACAAGATCGGCCAGAAGGCCGGGTTCGATGGCGCCGCGGTCGGTAAGCCCGAGGGCCCTGGCCGGATTGGCGCTTGTGAGTGCTGCCGCCGCCGCCAGACCATCGCCACGCAGCTTGGCCAGGCCAAGCACGGCCGGCAGGATCGAGGCCGGGTGATAGTCGCTGGCCAGCATGTCGAGCAGCCCGGCCTGATAGGCCTGCCGGGCGGAAAGATTGCCGGAATAGGATTCTCCGCGAAGCGCGTTGGGCGCGCCCATCGCTGTGTACATGCCGAGCCTGCGCGCTTCCTGCGCCGCTTCCAGGGCAACCGGGAATTCCGAGAGCGCGGCACCCAGGCCATGCACCAGTTCCACCTTTTCCAGCGTGTCGTCGTCATGCGAGGCGAGTACGATGCCGGCGGCCTGCGCACGCGCCGACAAGTCCTGCAGGGCGTTCAGCACATCGCCCTGGCCCTGGCGGCCGGCCATGCGCTTGCCGACGACCTCGGAGGCCGCGGCAACGGACATGCCGCGCTCCTTGGCAATGCGGGCGATGTAGAGTTCGACGTCACGATACTGCCCCTGCCCGGGGGTGTGGTCCATCAGCGAGATCAGATGCAGCCTGCCAGCGTCCATCAGCTTCTGCAGCATGGGAATGGCCGGGGTAAAGGTCACCTCGAAGCGGGCATGGATGCGGTGGTCGACCAGCAGATCGTCCTTCATCCCGGCAATGGTGTCGATGATCGCGGTCGTATGATCTTCAGATCGCAGCACGCCGCTGGTGACGCTCGTGCCGATGAAGGAGAGCGCGGCATAGGCCGTGGTGACGCCGCAGGAGGCGAGCTTCTTGTCGAGCTCGGCAATGCCGATCGGCATCGGCACGTGGACGCCGATGCGCGGCTCGACTTCCTTCTCCACCATGTCGCCATGCATGTCGATGAAGCCGGGCAGCAGCAGGCGGCCGCCACCCTCGATGTCGGCATGCTCGACAGGCTTGTCGCGGATCTCGGCGATCCGGCCATTCTCGATCCTGATCGCGCCGCTCGGGATGACGCGGTCGCGCAGGACAATTTCGAATTCACTCAGCCACATCAGGGTTCTCTTCGATCGCGGCGACATCGTCGGGGTGTGGAAGACTGGATCATGGCGATGATGCGCCGGGTTGCCGCGCCTCGATCATGATCCGTCCAGGACATTGCGATGTTTTCTAGTTCACTCGAATGCCGGTTTCCATTTGATTTTTATGACATTTCCATGAAAGCCGGCCTTCCCGGAGCGCTTGGCTCAGCCGGTACGGGATCGTTCCGACAGCCATTCGGCGGTTTGCTGGCTGGCCTGTTCGGCGGAAGCCTCGAGGCTGTGCCCTTTGAGCAGGCCGTGCAGGAAGATCCCGGTAAAGCAGTCGCCGGCGCCGATCGTGTCGGGCACGGAAACCTGCTTCAGCGGCGTGACGTGGTCCAGTGCCTTGCCGTCATAGAGCGAGATCGGGCGTGTTCCATCAGTCAGCACCAGCGTCTTCAGGCGCGGCCCGGCAATCAGGGATGCTCGCTCCCAGATCGCTCGCGTGTCCTCGCCGGGAAAATCGGCGCGCGATCCGATGACGATGTCGGCCGGGCGCGGTGAGGCGCTCCGCAGCGGAAACTGCGAGATCACCAGTGGGATCGTCTTCAGCGAGGCGACGATGCCCTCATCGAGCACCAGGGCGTTGAGATAGGCGGCATGGCCGGTGACTGGTTCGGGCGCGGCGTAGGGCGGGCGCATCTGGCCGCCGCTGTTCAGAATGGTGCGTTCACCACCCGGCTCGAGGAGGATCTCGGTGAATTGGGTTTCGCCGGCTCGCATGGTGACATAGCGGGTATCGATGCCGGCGCCTCGCAAGGTCGCAAGTGCTGCCCGTCCATGGTCGTCGTCCATCAGATTGCTGACCAGCCGCACATCGTTGCCGAGCTTCGCCAATTGGGTGCTGGTGTGGAAGCCGCCGCCACCGAGCCTGACGCTGCGGTTGGAATAGACGATGCGCGCGCCCGGGACGAGGGGCGAGGACAGCGACCAGACCTGGTCGTAATTGACATGGCCGATTACGATGACTGTGCTCATGGTCCCTGCTTTTCGCGCGGCGCATCTACGATGAAGCGCTGCGCGAGCAGGAGTAGCATCAGGACCGGCCCCACGGACAGCGGGTTGCTTAACGTGCTGGCGGAAGCGGCGAATGCCAAGGAGTGACCAGTCGAATTACCCGCCGAGGATGAAATCGGCGCAGCGGTCGGCGATCATGATCACCGGGGCGTTGGTGTTGCCGCTGATGAGCCTCGGCATGATCGAGGCGTCGCAGATACGCAGGCGCGGCACGCCGCGCACGCGCAGCTCAGCATCAACCACGGCGTCGTCATCGCTGCCCATGCGGCAGGTGCCGCAGGGGTGATAAACGGTCTTGGCATGTTCGAGGATGTGGTCTGTAATCGCCTGGTCGGAGAGGTCGGCGTCCTCGCCCGGCGACAGCTCCTCGGCGACCACGGCCCGCAGCGCCGGCTGGCGCAGGATATTGCGGGCGATCTTCATGCCGGCGAGCAGCAAGGCAAGATCGTCCGGGTCGGACAGGAAGCCGGTGGTGAAGCGGATCGGGTCGGCCGTGTCGCGCGAGCGCAGCCTGACCGTGCCGCGTGACTTTGGCCTGAGCACACAAGGGTTGAGCTCCATGCCGTGGCGCTCGATCGAACCGTGCTCGGCGCTTGCGATCATCACCGGCAGGACGTGGAACTGGATATCGGGCCTTCCGTCGCCATCGGTGTCGAAGAAGCCGCCGCTCTCGACGACGTTGGAGGTGAGCAGGCCGGTGCGGAACATCAGGTATTGCAGGCCATGGCGCAGTGCCTTCAGGCCACGATCCTGTCCGAGAAGCGAGATCGGCTGGCGCGTCAGCGCATAGACGGGCGCGGCGACATGGTCCTGCAGGTCGCGGCCGACCGACGGCATGTCACGGATGACGGGAATGCCAAGCCCGGCCAGGTGTTCGGCCGGTCCCAAGCCCGACAGCATCATCAGCTTTGGCGTCGCCAGCGCACCGGCGGTGAGGATCACTTCGGCCTTTGCCGTTGCCGTGTGGTTCTGGCCGTCCGACGTGGTGTAGGCAAGGCCGCTTGCCGCGCCGTTTTCGAGGGTGACGCCGGTGACCAGCGCATCGGTGATGACGGTGAGGTTGGCGTTGCCGGCCAGCGGCCTCAGGAACACCTTTGCCGCCGACTGTCTTTCTCCATTCGCCGTGGTCGTCTGGTAGAAGCCGACGCCTTCCTGCTCGGCGCCGTTGAAGTCGTCATTGTAGCGGTAGCCGGCCTGTTGCGCGGCTTGCACATAGGCCAATGACAGCGGGTGGCGGTGGCGCGGGTCGGAGACCGGCAATGGTCCCTCGGTGCCGTGGCGCTCGCCGGCGAGGCGCTCATTGCACTCCAGCCGCCGGAACACGGGCAGCACCTCGTCCCAGCCCCAGCCGGGGCAGCCGAGGTCGCGCCAGCCATCATAGTCCTGCGGCTGGCCCCTGATGTAGAGCATGGCGTTGATGGAGGAGCCGCCGCCCAGCGTGCGGCCCTGCGGCACCGGCAGCCGGCGGCCGCCGACGCTGGGTTCCGGCTCGGATTCATAGATCCAGCTGCGCGCCGTGCCGATCACCTTGGCGAAGGTGGCGGGCATGTCGATGAGGCGCGTGTTGTCGGCCGGACCGGCCTCGACCACCAGCACGCGCTTGCCCGCATTGATCAGCCGGTTGGCCAGCGTGCAGCCGGCCGAGCCGGCGCCGGCGATGATGTAGTCGTACGCGGCGCTCATCGTGTCAGGCATACCGCATGATGACGGTCTTGGTCTCGAGATAGCCGTCGATCGCCGCACGGCCATGCTCGCGGCCGATGCCCGACTGCTTGAAACCGCCGAAAGGTGCCGCGGGGTCGAGCGTGTTGTGCGAATTGACCCACACCGTGCCGGCCTTGAGGCCGTGGATAGCGGTCATCGCCTTGCCCATGTCGCGGGTCCAGATCGAGGCCGAGAGACCGTAGCGCGTGTCGTTGGCGATGCGGATCGCGTCGTCGAGATCGGCGACCGGCATCGCCGCCACCACCGGCCCGAACACCTCCTCGCGCACGATCTCCATGTCAGGCCGCACATTGTGCAGGATGGTCGGCGCCACGTAATGGCCCCTGGCCGGCACCGGCCGCGCGCCGCTGACGCGCTCGCCACCCGCTGCCAGGCCACGCTCGACAAAACCTTCGACGCTTCTGCGGTGCTTGGCCGAGACCAGCGGGTTGATCTGCGCCCCCGCGTCGCGGCCGGCGCCCAGCGTCATGCCGTCCGCGATCTCGGCAAGGCGCGAAAGCGTGCGGTCATAGATCGACTTTTCGATGAGGAGCCGCGAGGCCGAGGTGCAGACCTGGCCCTGGTTGAAGAACATGCCGAGGCCGGCGATCAGCGGCTCGATGCCTTCCTCCATGTCGGCAAGCAAGATCATCGGCGATTTCGAGCCGAGCTCCAGCGTGAAGCGGGCAACACGGTCGACCGCCGCATGGCCGACGCGCTTGCCGACTTCCGTCGAACCGGTGAAGGTCAGTTTGTCGATGCCGGGATGGCGGATCAGCGCTTCGCCGGTGACGGAGCCGCTGCCGGTGACGATGTTGACGACGCCGGGCGGGAAACCGACCGCTTCGATCAGCTCGGCGAGCCTGAGCAGACCGAGCGGCGTTTCCTGCGGCGGCTTCAGCACCACCGTGCAGCCGCAGGCAAGCGCCGGGGCGATCTTCCACATGCCGATCAAAAGCGGAAAATTCCACGGCACGATGGCGCCGACGACACCGACCGGTTCCATCACCGTCATCGCCTGGTGTTTCGCGCCCGGCGGCACGGGTATGGAGACCTGGAAGGTCGAGCCCTCGATCTTGGTCACCCAGCCTGCATAGTAGCGCAGCCAGTCGACGGTGCCGCCGGCGCTCAGCATGCGCGCGACGCCCAGCGACTTGCCATTCTCGATGCTTTCGATTTCGGCCAGCAGGTCGGCGTCGGCCTCAACAGCGTCGGCGAGTTTCAGCATCAGGTTCTGGCGGTCGACCGGGCGCATCGACGCCCATGGGCCTTCGAGCGCGGCACGCGCCGCGCGCACCGCCTGGTCGACAAGCTCGGGGCCGCTCTCGGGCACATGCGCGACGATCTCGCCGGACGCGGAGTCGTCGACGGCGAGGCCTTCACCGGCCAAGCCACCCACAAAGGGGCCGTCGACGAAACGGCCATTGATGAACGGGCGGTGCGAACGCGCCAGGAAAGCAGCGGCGGCAGCGCTGATCGGCGGCACAATTCTCTCGTTCACGCCATCCTCCTCTATTGCTGATGAACAGTTGTGCCGAGGGTTATGGAGCGCATCGGCCGGCTTCAAGCCGAAGGCAGCACGAGTGCGCTTTCAGTCAAGACAAAGTTCCCGCTCGGACAAGACGGTCGGTACTTCGCCGGTCAAGATTGAAGAACGCCAACCCGGTCTCGCCGCGCCGCCCCTTCATCCGGCCGCTCCGCGGCCACCTTCTCCCCGTGGGGGAGAAGAGCAGGGCGCTGGCGCTGCAAGTCTCCTCTCCCCCTCGGGGAGAGGTCAGCCGAGCGAAGCGGAGGCTGTGTGAGGGGGCTGGCTCGGAGGGGTGTAATTGAACGCATTGCTGGGCAATCCGATGGTCACGACGGCGGCGCCGCCGTTCCTGCTCGGCATGGTGATGGCGCTGCTAGCGCGATTTGCCCTGCCGCCGCCTGTTCTTTCGCTGGTGTCGGCCGCTCTGCTGCTGTTCTTCTACTGGGACACGCTTGGTCCGCCGGTGGTGCCGCCGGTCGCCGCGAGCCAGAAGCTGATCTATCTCGCCTTTGCCGGCATCGTCATGGGTCTGTTGCCTGACCGCCTGCTCGGCGCTTCCTTGGCGAGCAAGCTTGTCGCCGCAGCGCTCGCGGCCGCGCTGCTGTGGCTTGGCTGGCGTCGCCTTGCCGGCGGCTCGTTCGATCTGCAGATGATCGCCGCACTCGTCGCCGGCCTGCTGGCGATCGTCGGCGCCGCGATGCTGCTGTCCCTGAAAGCTTCGCCATCGCCTCCCGTCGAGGAGCCGTTCCTGGTGCCGGCTGCGGTGCTCGCTTTGTGCCTGGCCGGCGCCATCATCTCGGTGCTCGGCGCCTCGATCGTCACTGGGCAGTTGCTGGGCTCGCTGGCCGCGCTCGTGGGCGGCTGGTGCCTGGTCCAGTACATTGCGGTGTTGCGCGGCGGCACGGCCATTGCCTGGAACAAGGGCACCGAGTTGCTCCTCACCTTTGCCGCCGCCACCGTGCTGATCCAGGTGGCGCTGCTGGCGCCGAAGGCGAACCCGGTGGCGCTCATGCTTTCGCCCTTGCCGCTCGCCGTGGCCGCGCTGGTGCCCGGTCTGCTGCGGGGCCTTGTTCCCGGCGCCCGGCCGTTACGGCCGCTGGTTGCCGGTCTGCTGATCGCCATGACGGCGATACTGGCCATCCTGACGGCGATGCTGTTTGCGCCGCACGGAGCCGCTCTCGGCTTTTCCTGAGCCAGAAATGACAACCAACAATGGGGAGAGTTACGTGACGATGAGAAACCTGACGGCCGCGCTTGCCTTTGCCTCGGTATGCGCCTTCGCCTCGGCCGCTTATGCCGACAATTACGAGATCGATGGCCAGCATGCCTGGGTCACCTTCACCATCAAGCACGGCATCTATGGCACCGCGCATGGCCAGTTCGACGCGGTGAAGGGCGCCATCGTGATGGACAAGGCCGATCCGTCGAAGAGCAGCGTTAAGGCCGAGCTCGATGTCGGCTCGGTGCACACCGCCTATGATCAGCGCGACAGCGATCTGAAAGGTCCCGACTTCTTCAACGCCGCCGAATTCCCGGCGATCTCGTTTGAAAGCACCAAGGTCGAGAAGGTCAGCGACATCACCGGCAAGGTGACAGGCAATCTCACCATCAGCGGCGTGTCCAAGGAGATCACGCTCGACGTGACGCTGGTCAACGAGGCGCCGGCGCCGTGGGATGCGACGCTGACCAAGGCGGCCTTCACCGCCACCGGAAAGGTCAGCACGGCTGATTTCCCGATGGCGAAGGCCGCTGCCGGTTTCGGCCTCGGCCCGGATGTCGACATCGTCATCGATTTGGAAGCCGTCAAGAAATAGGCCGACCTCTTTGTCTTGACGCAATCCCGGGCGGAAAACCGCTTCACACTTTTCCTGGAATTGCTTTGGCGGGGGTGTGGCGGTCGCCGCGTGGCTCGCAAGGGTCGCGCGGCACTTCTACCGAAGGCGCAAAGTGCGCGCTCAGTCAAAACAAAGTTCCCGCTCGGACAAGACGCAGAATGACTGATGCTGCACTATCCCAGCGAAGATCGGCGCATAGCCGGCGCGCTCAGCAATCGGGACGGAACCATGCGATTTCTTGGAAAGACGGCTTTCATCACCGGCGGCGGCACCGGCATCGGCGCGGCGGTGGCCAGGCGCATGGCGGCCGATGGCGCCAAAGTGGTGCTTATGGGCCGGCGGCGCGAGCCGCTGGAGGCCGTGACCAGGGATATTGGCGGGCTTGTGGTGCAGGGCGATGCTGCCAATCCGAAAGCCGTGCGTGCGGCGCTGGCCGAAGTGCATGACAAGATAGGACCGGTCGACATCCTCGTCGCCAATGCCGGCGGCCATGGCGTCGGCCCGACCATTTCGATGAGCGATGAGACCTGGAGCCTGGCGACACGCAGCAACCTCGACACCACCTTCGTCTGCGCCCGCGAATGCCTGCCCGACCTGATCGAGCGCAAGGGCAACATCGTCGTCGTCGCCTCGATCGCCGGCCTGTTCGCTGGGCCGGACGCAGCCGGCTACGTCACCATGAAACATGCCTGCATCGGCTTCGGCAAATCGCTGGCGCGCGACTATGGCCGCAAGGGCGTGCGCACCAACATCATTTGCCCCGGATGGGTGTCGACCGACATGGCCGACGAGCAGATGGAGGTGATCGTCGAGAAGCACGGGCTTGGCTCGATCGAGGAAGCCTATCGCCTCGTCACCAAGGACGTCCCGCTTGGCCGGCCGGCGACGCCGGAAGAGGTGTCCAACGTCATCTGCTTCGTTGCCTCCAGCGAGGCGGCGATGATGAACGGTTCGATCCTGACGGTCGATGGCGGCGCCACCGTCGTCGACCTGCCCACGCTCGCTTTTGTGGATTGATTGGGGCCTTTGTCGATTGATGTGGAGAGTGCGATGAACGACCAGAACAGACCGGCGGACTGGAAGCATTTTGACGATTTTGCCGCCGGCATCGCCACCAACCGGCTGGCGACGACATCGCTGCGCGGCCAGACCTTCAAGGTCACGCTCGACACCGGCCGCACCATCGACCTTGCCTTCACATCCGATGACACGGTGGCGTGGAGCGAGGGCAGCGAGGCAGGCGCCGACTGGTACGAGGCGCTGGAAGTCGCGTCCAACGTGTTCTTCATCAACATGATCTTCTCGGCCCGGCCAACGGAGGACGAGGCCTTCATCGTCAACACCAGCACGCGCCGCGTGCTGTCGGTGCGCGAACGAGTGCGTGACGCCGGCGAGGCGCCCGGCGAGCCGCGCGTGGCGCAGACCTGGTCGGCCGGCGTGCTGGGTGACCCCTCCGTGGCGCCAACCGGCGTCGCGCCGTCGCCGACCCGGGATCTGATCGGGCTGACCGCGCATTACACATACAGCCCCAACCACGTCTACGAGCACATTTATCTCTCCTCCGAGCGCTATGCCTGGCAGAACCTCGTCGGCATCCAGCGCGGCCATGGCGATGTCGATCTGGCGACGACCTGGAAGTTCGCCGACAACCAGTATGTGTTCGGCTTCCGCGAGTTCATCATCCCGGTCGCTTCGCTGTTCTTCTACAATTGGGACGTCATGCACTCGACGGGGAAATTCCTCGGCGTGACCAGCCAGGGCAAGATCGAGAACAAGCCGGCCGGCGCCCGGATCGAGAAGAAATCCAGAACCGCCTACCACAAGGACGAGGCGCCGGTCTGACCGCGCGGGAGAACGCCATGAATAAAAACTACGAAGCGATCAAGGCGCACTATGCCGGCTCCGACGCCAAGGATCTCTCGGCGATGATGGCGACGGTCACCAGCCGCACTGCCTGGACCGAGATGGCAGGGTTTCCCTATGCCGGCACCTATGTCGGCCCTGACGCCATCATCGAAGGCGTCTTCAAGCGTATTGGCGAGGAGTGGGACGGCTACGCCCTGAAGCTCGAAAAACTGGTCGATGGCGGCACCACCATTGTCGGTATCGGCACCTATTCGGGCACCTACAAAAAGACCGGCAAGCCGATGTCGGCGCGCGTCGTCCATGTCTGGGAAATGGAGGACGGCAAGGCGCTCAGTTTCGAGCAGTTCACCGACACCAGGCTGGTCGCGGCAGCGACGGTCTGAGGCATGCCTGCGTGTTGATTGCCACTGAGAACTGACCCGGCAACCCAGGATATTTCCACCGAGAATTGACCCATGTTTGACCCTTACCCTGCGTTTTTTCAGCGGGGATTACGGAGTGATCGACATGGCATTATTGAGCGTGATCCGACGCTGGCATTATCGAGAACATTTATCGATCCGAGAGATTAGCCGTAGGACCGGCCTGTCTCGGAATACGGTGCGCAAATACCTGCGGGTGGGCGAGGTAGAGCCGAAGTTCAAGGTTCCAGAGCGGCCGAGCAGGCTTGACGCATTTGCCGACCG
>NZ_AXAL01000047.1 GCF_000472785.1 Mesorhizobium loti CJ3sym | reverse complement strand
TAAAGCGTGTCGCGATTAATTGGCCTCATATCCGGCAGCTTTGAAGAAGTTTCTGCATTCGGCTGGCTGGAACAGATGGCAGATATCGCCGAGAGCCTCGCAGAGGGCATCGAAGCTTCTGGCCGCCTTCTTTCGCAGCCTCGCCTTGAGTTTTGAATAGGCCATCTCGATCGGGTTGAGGTCTGGCGAGTATGGCGGCAGGAACAGGAGCCATGCGCCCCTTTGGCGAACCAGTTGCGCGGCGCGCTCGTTCTTGTGGAAGCCGACATTGTCGAGAATGACGACATCGCCGGGCGACAGTTCGGGAGCGAGCTGAGTTTCGACGTAGCGTTCGAAGATGGCGGCATTCATCGGCGCGTTGACGATCCATGGCGCGACAAGACCGTGGCATCGCAGCCCGGCGATGAAGGTCTGCGTCTGCCATTTGCCGAATGGCGCATGCGTCCTGAAGCGCTCGCCCTTCGGCGCCCAGCCGGTGCGTTTGGTCAGCTTGGTGTGGTCGACGTCTCATCAATGAAGATCAGCCGCGCCAAAGCCTTGTTGAAGAAGCGCTTTCGCCGTCCGATCCACAGCTCACGCGCCTGGCGCACGTCGGCTCGCTGCTGCTCGCTGGCCTGCAGAGTTTTTTTTATGACTGAGCCCCAGGCGATTGAGCAGGCGCCCGACATTGGAGCGGTGCACGCTCACCCCGCGCACTTCCAGTTCGACGCAAAGCTCATCCAGCGTCAGTTCGCCGGCCTCGGCCAACCGCAAGCGGACAAACTCGGCATGCGGCTCAAGCTTCCCGCCGCCCACATGGCCCTGCCGGCGCGCTTCAAGCGAACCGGTCTGCCTGCGCAGGTTGATCAGATTGTTCACAAAGCGAGGCGAAACGCGGAAATGGCGCGCAGCCTCACGGTGACCATGTCCCTCATCGACATACGCAACAACACGACGACGCAACTCAAGCGGTAGCGGCTTGCCCATCGCGGTCTCCTTTCAACCGCAATGAATCACGATCTCAAATCAAGGGGAATCCTGAATCCCTTAAATCGCGACACGCTTTAGGCGGCGGACGGAGGCAATGTTCGAGATTGCAGAAATGCACGGCGGGCGCGCTTCTGGCTGGGCTCGACTTTATACGGCTGACGCCGCGTGCCCTTCACCCGAGGGCGTACGAAGCGGCTATTAGACTAGGAGGACTTAAAAACTCTTCCGACAAAGTAGCGCTGTTTGTCGGGGTCGCCGGGATACTCGGCTGCAGTCGTGACAGAAGATCGCTGTCGGGCCGTCAAAACTCCATAGCTTGGGCATGTGCGTGTGAGCGATCTTCACCAGCGAAACCTCGTACGTTGAGCGCCGATTTCAAATTGGGCCAACTTCTGCAACCGAATTTCAACAAGCACTAAGTTTTGACGGAAACGCGTCTTGTTTCGATATTAACATATGAGGGTTGGCTGAACCATCGGTCCCGGAACCACAAACTGGCACTAACTTTCAACGGAGCTGAGAACAGTGACTGAGGCGGCGAATAGCAGGATGGATTTCCCACTCGAGGAGTATCGTGCACGGTTGCACCGTACCCAGGAGGAAATGGCGAAATACCATCTTCCTGTCCTCTTGCTGCACCAACCAGAAAACATCAACTATCTTACCGGTTTGGATGACGTTATGTACGTCTCCTATCTTGCCTTAGTTGTTCCCAGCCGCGGAAACCCGGTGCTTGTCATTCGCGACATGGAAGTTCCGGCAGCACAAAACACATCGTGGGTAAAAGACTACGTGGTATATCCAGATGCTGCTATCGATCCGCTCCGTGTTTCTCTCGATGCAGCACACAAGGCCCTACATGGCCTAGGTTTGGCAGGCGGACGGATTGGTCTAGATGACCACTCGTGGTTCTTGACCGCAGAACGTTGGAAAATGCTTCAAACGGTGCTGCCTCATGCAAACTTAGTCGCAGAACCGCTGATTGTCGATCACCTCCGCCTGATCAAGTCACAGCGGGAAATAGATTATCTACGTGGCGCTGCTCGGAGCGTTGACGCGGGGATGCGAGTGGGTCTTGATGCGATCAAGGGCGGCGTGTCGGAGCGAGAGTTGGCTGTCGCAGTCTATAGCGAATTGACACGCGCTTGCACACAGGTGCCAGACGGCTGTCAAATCACCTCTGGTGACCGAACAAATCTCATACACGGGTGGTCCACTGACCGACGCTTGGAACGCGGCGATCCTGTTTATTTTGAGCTCAACGGAATTCACAAAGGATACTGGGCGCGCTTGATGCGTACCGCGGTCGTTGGCCCGGCGACTGCGCAGCAGCGCCGTGTAGCGGAGAAAATCATCGGCATTCAAGACGAGGCTATCGCGCTGATGCGCCCGGGCATACCGGCCAGCGTAGTCGATCAAGCTTGCCGCGAACCGATCTTAGTGGCGGGTCTTCGCCAGACCTACACCAACCGTACTGGCTATTCGCTGGGGCTCAATCAACGGCCCTCCACCGCCGAATTGATCCGAGAGTTCCTGCCGGATGTGAAATGGGTGCTGCAGCCCGGAATGGTGTTCCATATGGTGGCGATCGCCGGCGGCATGGGATTCAGCGAGACTGTTCTGGTAACGGAAGATGGGCCTGAACGCCTGACGGGCTTGGACCGTAGACTTTTTGAGAGTGCCTGACGGCTTACCCTGGGGAACAAAATGCGACCACTTGTTGGAATTGTCAGCAACTTTGAAGTCGATAAGAAGGGTTACTTCTGTTTAGAAAATTATGTTCGTGCGATCGAGCAATCCGGAGCGCTTCCAATCATCCTGCCTTATGTTAGTGAAGGCGATGTTGGGCAGTTGCTCGACACATTGTCGGGAATAGTTCTGACCGGCGGTGGGGACTTTCCAACCGAGTTCTACGGTGCGGATCCACACCCAACTGTACAGCGAATGATCCCCGAGCGTGATCGATTCGAGTTCGCTCTCGCCCGGGCAGCGTTTGAACGGCCGGTGCCGGTACTCGGTATTTGCCGTGGCATGCAGATACTGAATGTTGTCGCGGGAGGAACTATCTATCCCCATACTCGGGACGCTCTCCCTGAAGTCGGCGACCATCGTGATGGGACCCCGCTTGAACAGACAGTCCATGGGATTAACATTGAGCCAAATACATACCTCTCGCGACTTGTCGAAAGCCCAAATTTGTCATTCCGGGTCAACAGCTCGCATCACCAGGCTATTGACAGGCTGGCACCTGGTTTCGTCGTTTCGGCACGAGCCGACGACGGTATCGTCGAGGCAATCGAGGCGCCGGATCGGCCCTTTGTCATCGGTGTGCAGTGGCATCCCGAGGCGATGTTCGAGAGCGAGCCTGCGTGCCGGTCACTGATTCAGAACTTCGCCAAAGCTTGCGGGGTCAAGTAAAATCCATAAGGCCAAAGAGCAGCAGTATCGTCGTTTCACTATAGCGGCAGGTAGACGCATGTTGCAAAACGCTCAGCTTCCTTTAGGATGGCAACCCGCTCACTCACATCAATAGCCGCGCGAGTAATGACTATGGGTTGAGCGCAAGATACTTTTTCTTACGACTGCTAAGGCGGCTTATCATGAATATTGGAGCACATCGTGCAGCCCCTTTTAAAACTCGCCGACTTCGTGGCTACCTTTCCGCCGAAAAGTTTGCCTGTGCCAACCACGCAGACGATCTCCACCCTGATGCTCGATCTGATCGGTGCTGCAGGAGCGGGCTTACATTCGCCGCTTGCGAGGGCTGCCAGAGCATCCGCCCTTAATGCATATGGTGAAGGGTCTGTGAGGATTTGGCTGACTAATCGGACATCAAGTGTTGTAGGCGCTGCCATGGCCAACAGCGCTGCCGCCAGCGCGCTTGATATCGATGACGGTCACCGCGGCGCTGCGGGTCACGCTGGCGCCGGCGTTATACCTGCTGCTCTGGCAGTCGCCGAAGCCGTTGGTGGATCATCATCGGAAGTATCGGAAGCAATTGCGCTCGGTTACGAGATCGCTTTGCGCGTCGCAAGTTCCCGCCCCGCGGAATCGGTGGATACCTATGCTAGTGGGCGATGGGTAAACTATGGCGCTGCAGCCGCTGCAGCCCGCCTGCTCAAGTTAACCGCTAACGAGACCGCTCATGCGCTTGGTATCGCGGGCGGCGAAGGCCCAATCGTCTTCACGGCCCCGTCTCCAAAGTTCGAAGGCAGCACGATCAAAGAAGGTATTCCTCCTGCCGTCGTGGCAGGTATTACTGCTGCTTATCGGGCTCGAGAGGGAGCGACCGGCCCGCTCGACCTCTTCAACGACGAGGTTCGTTTTGATCGCAACGTTCTTTTGGGCGGTCTGGGATCGTCTTGGGAGGCGCAAAATTGCTATCTGAAACCTTACGCGTGTTGCCGATACATGCATGCAGCCGTTGACGCTATCATCTCGATGCGTAGACGTGGAACTGAGATCAAGACGCTTCGAATCAACACGTTTCCCCAAGCAATGCGCTTGGCAAACGAGCGCGCCCCAACCAACCTAGAGGGGGCTCAGTACAGCTTCTATTTCAATTGCGCGCTCGCTTCTCTTTACGGCGCTGAGGAACTTCAACCGGTCGCCTTAGAGAGACTCACTGACGAGAGGGTTCTCGAAATTGCTAACCTCATCGAACTCGTCCCGTCGCCGGAATTCGCCACGGCATTTCCTTTTGGTACACCGGCTAGGGTCTTCCTCGATCAGGGTGATGGGGTTCAAGAAATGCTTGTACTGCATCCGCTTGGAGATGTGGCAAATCCGATGTCGAGAGAGCAAGTCATTCACAAGTTCATGAACATCACCGAAAATCTCGGGCGCGAATGGCAGGAGGACCTTGTTGCCGCAGCATTGAATTTCGAGGAGGGGGGACTGTCATATCTCGTTTCATCCCTGGCCGCTCCCAGGCAACATGCCTATCCGACGGCGCGGGGGAGCCGTGGCGATCCGAGCGACCTATTGATGCTGGAAAGGACAGCCGGCTACAGAACTTGAGAGGTCGTCGGCGAGCCGAACCTTGGCGTGTTGGATTGACGGTCCATTTCCACCAGCCGCTCCTTGGGCCTTCACATGCCTGAAGGATTCCGAACTTCCCGATTGGGGATGTCGGACGGCTTCGCCTCGCTTCCTGCAACTCCGCTCCTTGGCTTTCTGCAGTTCAACTTGCAGCGGCCCATGTCGTTATTGGCATAGCGAAAGCCCTTGGCCTTAGAGATGCGCACGCTGTCTATGATCGCGGCACAGTTGAGCGAGTCGGAGATGAAAATCGCTTCGAATAGGCTGCCGTTCGCGTCGAAGCAAGAGGAGTAGAGGATCGTGTCTCCCACACGAAGGAACGACGAGCGCGCCTCGAGCTGCTTATGCGCGACCTATGTGCCGCATGTGAAGCGGACCGACGCAAATACCATAGCTGTAACGGTTGAGAGCCTTTTGCCGGTTCGGCCAACTGGCCGTTCTCGGCAGCCTAAGAGTGTTAGGCGCTATCGCCCGAGGCGACCTCGATTCGCCCGCCTTGTTCCCATCGGAAAACGGATTCACCGCAGCGCATCCAATTGGCACATGATCCCAAGCAGCGCTTCAACTGGACATCGTGGTCCACGACCACGCGGCGCCTATTCGCGCTGACAACCTCGATCCGGTCGGCGCCCGGCAATGACCCTGCCGCCACGCATGTCAGGGTGGCGCAGTTTGGCGAATCGCTATCAGACACAACTAGGAGAACCATTGATGTCCGCCGCATTCACTCGAGAAGAATATCGCCAACGCACACGTCGACTTCGCCAGCGGATGGCCGAGCGCGGCATTGACACGCTGCTCGTCCTGAACGAGTCAAATATGAACTATCTCACTGGCTATGAGGGGTATTCAGATTACGTTCCGCAACTCGCTCTGGTGTCTCAAGACGAAGAAGATCCGTGGCTCATCTTGCGCGAGATTGATACATTTTGCGCGACACCGACCTCCTACCTGCCGGAGTCGCGCGTCCTAAGCTATCCCGAGCAATATATTGGTTCCAGCGAGCGCACGCCGTGGCAACCGATAGCCGATCTTATCAGGGAGCGTTCCAAATCTAATCGGCTCGGCGTTGAAATGGGGGCGAAAATTCTTGGCATGAAATCTTATGCCGCTCTTGCCAACAATCTTGACATGTCGAAAGCGATTGATGCGGATGGCATGGTTGCCACGCTGCATCGAGTAAAATCGCCGGCAGAACTCGCCTACATGGAACAG
Source organism: Mesorhizobium loti CJ3sym (assembly GCF_000472785.1). Classification (GTDB taxonomy): domain Bacteria; phylum Pseudomonadota; class Alphaproteobacteria; order Rhizobiales; family Rhizobiaceae; genus Mesorhizobium; species Mesorhizobium loti_E. Next base: position 19,555 of record NZ_AXAL01000047.1, on the reverse strand, counting down.
GCTGGGAAGATTGCCGACAGGGCCTTGCAAGCCGGTCGGCTTGAGATTTCTGTGGGCGCGCGCGAGTGTGACGTGGCTGCCGCAGTTCAAAGTGCTCTCATTAGAGGAACTCCAGAATTCCCTGGCGGGCCTTGCTATGGCGCTCTCACCATGCCCGTTGGCTCCCCGGCCAATGCACCTCATCTCAAGTGGTCCGATGCCACCTACAGGTTGGGATGTCAGACAAATTTTGAGATTGGCGCCTTTCGACACCGTTATGCATGCGCATTGTCGAGGACGATTTTCTTGGGTGAGCCAAGCGCTCGCGCACAACATCTACATCGAGCAGCGCTGGACGGCTTTCTCTCGGAGTTCGACGCAATTCGGCCGGGCGTTAAGTGCTCCGATGTCTCCCACGCGTTTAAGCGAGCATTCGAACCCTATGGCGTGCGTAAAGAGTCCAGGAGCGGTTACTCCACGGGTATCGACTGGAGTGGTGATCTCAGCTTCAATCCCGACGATCACACCGTGATCGAAGCTAACATGACCTTCCATGTCCTTATTGGCATTTGGGAGAAAGAAGACGGCTACATCTTCAGTGAGACCGTCCGCGTCACTGAGACTGGTGCGAAGTCGCTGAGCAACATGTCGCGTAAACTGCTCGTGAATTACTGACCTCGATTGGTTGACGATACGGGCGTGCCTTCTGTGACCCGCGCCGGGGTCGACTTCACGGAGGCAGAGTGTCTAAGTTGAGCGCTCTGCTTGCCGGAGAGCGGCAAGTTGATGGCATACCGTCCGGACGTGCAGTTGAACAATATCTTCACCAGCCAGGAGAGCATGGCGTGGACGATCTTGGGCCGCTGGATGATCGGTGCATGTTCCATGAATAGCCACTTGATGGCTTTCTGCGGAGTACCAGGGGCGGCCTAGGGTGAACAATAGCCGCACGAAACTACGCCGGCATGGGCAAAGCAGGGTTCCAGCGCCGGACCTTTTGCTGGCCGATGATCGTCACCTCATGGCATCCGATTCAAAACCACTACCCTTCTCCATAAACAGGAGCAGACTCCAAAATGCGACTGTCAGTTATTGCCGACGTGTCCCGCAACGCCCTTAACTTGGCCAATATCCTCACTCCGAGGCGACCAGCCACACTCGGAAGCGGCGCGAGGTGAGAATTTCGCCGATACGCCTAGCTGACCAAACTCCAAGGTTGGTAGCCAAACCGGCAGCTGGTATTCAACCACCCTGTCGAAAGCACTCGCTGACATCGTTGCATGATTCCAGTCGACTTGAAACCTACATTGCATCGCCTGGCAAAAGGTGGCGCGTGCTTTGTAGAAAACCATGCGTTAAGATAGTTTGCGGTACCTCGGCGCTGTCGATAGTTTGCCGAGTATAATGCCGGAGCTGCACGAACATGTTGGATGATCTCGATCGACGCCTCATCGCCGCACTTCAGAAGAACAATAGATTGTCCTTTGCGGAACTGGCTGAGCTCGTAGGTTCTTCGGCAGCCTCGTGCATGCGGCGCGTCAATAAGCTCCGAGCGGACGGAGTGATAATAGCCGATATAGCGCTAGTCGATCCGAAAGCGCTTGGGAAATCCCTGACCGTTGTTGTAAATGTGGAACTAGACCGGGAACGCTTAGATCTTGTCGACGAGTTCAAGCGCGCCATGCGCGCCGCAAAGGAGGTAACTCAATGTTACATGGTAACGGGCGAGGCAGATTTCGTTCTGATCGTCACAGTGGAGGACGTAGAAGCGTTCGATGTGTTTGTGAAGACCAAGCTCTATACTAATCCAAACGTTCGCAAGTTTAGAAGTATGATCACGCTCGACCGTGTGAAGTTCGAACCTCGCATTTTGGTCTAAGGCTTATTTACGCTGATTTTTTTTGCCAGCAGACGGTGTTTTTTGAAGCGCCTATTGCGCTTGCGGTGCCGATTTGATCGTGCGTGCGCATAATTTGATGCAATGAATAGGTGCACTGGCGTTTTGCCAGCATGTATGAACTAGCGGCTTCGGTCCTCTTGTTCGTCACGCGAACGTTAGACATTCCAGACCTAACGGGATCTTAGAGCGACCCATTAGCAGCAACAAGGTTTCGCGTGGAAAGTACATGAGGTCCCTTGGGACGGCATGAGGTCAGACGCGCGCAGAGATCTTGGCGTAGCCACGTTTAGAGGAAGAAAACATGACACTTGCCACGACAGACGCGACGGTGGGAGTTCCGGAAGTCGAAACTACCCATAAGGATACCCGGCGTTATCCTCACGGTGTCGCCTTCATGGACGGACAGTACCTCCCAATGTCTGAAGCGAAGATCTCTGTCCTTGACTGGGGTTTCCTGCACTCTGACGCTACTTACGATACCGTGCACGTCTGGGAAGGGCGATTCTTCAGACTGGACCTTCATCTTGATCGCTTCTTCAGGGGGATGGATCGTCTCCGAATGAAGCTGCCCTATCATCGCCGAGAGGTCGAACGGGTTCTTTCAAACTGCGTCGCTCTGTCTGGACATAAATCAGCCTATGTTGAGATGATCTGCACGCGGGGAGGTTCGCCGACATTTAGCCGCGATCCGCGCGAGGCCGAGAATCGGTTCATTGCCTTTGCTGTGCCGTTTGGTTCGGTTGCCAACAAAGAACAGTTGGAGCGTGGTCTCCACGTTGGCGTAAGCGAAACTGTCCGAATTCCGCCGAAGTCAGTGGATCCGACGATCAAGAATTACCACTGGCTTGACTTGGTCAGAGGTCTTTACGATGCTTACGATGTGGGGGCGGAAACGGCGCTCATAATGGACACCAACGGCAATATTGCGGAAGGTCCCGGCTTTAATGTCTTCACCGTTAAGAACCGTCAGCTGAAGACACCAGCCTTTGGGGTGCTTCCAGGAATAACGCGGCAGTCCGTTTTCGACCTGTGTGGGGAAGTGGGACTTGCGGTGACGGCTGCAGACCTACCTCGTCTTGAACTGGGCGAAGCCGATGAGGTGTTCATCACCTCCACCGCAGGGGGGATCATGCCCGTGACGCGCGTTGATGGTTCATCCATCGGCAGCGGTAAAGTTGGCGTCGTGACCCGGCAGCTGATGGACCTCTACTGGCAAAAGCATTCCGATGATGCTTGGTCTACCCCCGTTAAATATGCGTAACTAGTCGAGCGTTAAGCAGACGGCTCCGATCTCGGGGGAGTTGCGCAAGGCTGAACGTCGGATACATCGATGACCCAAACCTTTCTTGCGCATCTTCGACGTGAACTGGCGGATCTTAAGTCCGGCGGTCTCTACAAATCCGAACGGGTGATTAGCTCGCGGCAGTCTCGAGAGATCAGGGTTGCCAACGGGAATAGTGTACTGAATTTTTGTGCGAACAACTATCTAGGCCTGGCGGACAACGAAGAGATTGCTGACGCCGCCAAAAAGGCGCTTGACCGTTATGGTTTTGGCATGGCCTCGGTACGCTTCATCTGCGGCACACAGGAAGAGCACAAACAACTGGAAGCGCGCATCTCCGGCTTTCTCGGCATGGAGGATACGATCCTTTATTCCTCCTGCTTCGATGCGAACGGAGGCCTCTTCGAGACGCTGCTTGGTGAGGAGGACGCTATCATTTCCGACGCCTTGAACCACGCCTCGATCATCGATGGCGCGCGCCTTTCGAAGGCAAGGCGCTTTCGTTACGCCAACAACGATATGAAGGCGCTGGAGGAAGAACTGAAAAAGGCGGACGGTGCGCGCTTCAAGTTGATCGCGACTGATGGCGTGTTCTCGATGGATGGCATCATCGCAAATCTGAGGGGCGTTTGCGACCTCGCGGACCGGTACGATGCGATGGTCATGGTGGACGATAGCCACGCCGTCGGCCTCGTCGGGGAGCATGGGCGCGGCTCTGCCGAATACTGCGGCGTGGAGGGTCGGGTGGACATTATCACGGGCACGCTCGGCAAGGCGCTCGGCGGTGCTTCCGGCGGCTACACGTCCGGCAATTCAGAAGTGATTGATTGGCTGCGCCAGCGTTCTCGGCCCTATCTCTTCTCCAACACGCTGGCGCCGGTGATCGCCGCTGCCTCGCTGAAGGTATTCGACATTGTCGATCGTGCGGGGGTTTTGCGCCAGAAGCTTTACGATAATGGCCGTCGTTTTCGGTCCGAAATGACCAAGGCGGGCTTTACGTTGGTCGGCGCGGACCATCCCATAATACCGGTGATGCTGGGCGATGCGAGCGTAGCGCAGCAGATGGCCGAAATGATGCTCCTCCGGGGCATCTATGTGATAGGCTTCTCCTTTCCTGTCGTTCCGAAAGGCCAAGCGCGCATCCGCACTCAGATGTCAGCAGCACATACTCTGGCGGATGTCGATTTCGCGGTGGAATGCTTTGTGGAGGTCGGTAAAGAACTGGGAGTCATCCCACTAAGACTGCCGCACCTCGATCAGAATCCCGGCACTGTCTAAGGAGAGTTGGCAGGACTAGATGGATGTTCTGTATGAGATTTGTCAGCCATAGTTCCGCTATCCAGATCGGCAGGTGGCGTCTCTGACTGGAATGCTCCTTGTTTCACCGGGGGAAAGTCAGCCAGGTTGATATTGCCAGTAGGAACTGCCCTGGGAGCCATCTTGAGCGAGGTATCGGAGAGATTTCGTTGCCGTCCTCGAGGGCGAGCCGGAGGACATACCGTTCTATCAATGTGCGAAAGCTGCGGGAATTCAGCATCCTCGGCCTATGACAATCACCGCGCGAGTTTAATACGCTCCTCAGGCTCTCAGCGAATTTGGAACGAGAGACTCCCAGAACGTCGGCCGCGGTCTTCATCGGCGACCGCCCTTCGGCAAAAAAGACAGGCCACGATATCTGTTTTCGGCCTGCTTTGAAAGTTGAAAGGGCGCCGCGGAGCACCTCAACCTCCATCGTCTAGCGGCGGAGCACGCGAAGGCGGTCCTCAAGCGTCCTAAGCTCAGAATTGCTGCCGACACGTTCATCTGAATCCACGGCAGCCGCTACTCCCTCTTATTAATGGCTTGCGGGTAACATCAAAGACATAAGCCTGTGCTTGAGCCTTTGAGACTCGGAATTCAATAGGTTGTTGGGCGCCATGTGAGAAAATCGATCCAGCCTCTAGTCTAGTCTAGTGCGCGTCCATAAACGGCTGTTTTTCCGGAGTTTTCAGTGGTCTTTGGCCTGCTGAAGCGATGTTTTGGGGAGGCGTGATGGTACAAGGGCATGGAGGTTGCGGCCGGGGGTCGATCTGGCGGCAATGGGGTCATAGGGGTATCGGCCGGCGCTCGCCGGCGTGCTCCTGAACGCAGCCCGATGACTGGGGTCAGTTCGATCTGAGGCGGGTGAAGAGGGCGAGATTGTAAGCGACCACCGAGGACCAGACGTAAGCCTTGAAGTGGTTGAGCCCGCGCCAGGTGCAGCGGGCCAAGCCATAGGCGCGCTTCAGGCAGGAGATGCTGGCCTCGATACCAGCGCGGAAGTTGCGCAGCTTGCGATAGACCCAGCGGCTGCTGACCATGTCTTCGATCCTGAGGGCGCTCTTCTTGTGGAACGCCATATCGCGCACGCCCCAAGCCTTGGCCTGGCGCAGATTGGGGCGGCTGGCATAGCCGCCGTCGGCCGCCGCCTGACGCGGCGGCTCGCCGTAAAACGCGATGTGGCGCTCCAGCATTAGCAGCAGACGCTCGCTGTCGGCTGGGTTGCCCGCTTCGATGACGAGATCGAGGATCAGTCCGCTGCGACCGGTCGTCAGATTGATCTTGTGACCATAATCGACGTCGCGGCTGCCCTTGACGATGATATCGGCATGCGGCTCGAACAGGCTCACCAGCTTCTCGCCGGCCGGGACCGGTTCGCCTGCCAGGACCCGCCGTTCGGTCTGGGCGATGATCCGCTCGATCAGCGGCCGGTAATGGCGGACTTGGGCCTGCCACAGTTCAACGGCCGGGCACGCCGCCAGGGTCAGCTGCTCAGCCGCCTGCTGGAGATAGCCCAAGGTGGTGCGTGTGATCCTGAGCAGCTCGCGGTAGTGCTTCACCCGTTTCGGGCGGCCGCGGGTATATTCGATCGACCGGGACCGCTTCTTCGCCGCGCGGCAGTGATCGTGCCATGGGATGGCGCTGCCCAGTGCATCCGCGTGCTGCAACAGCCGCACCATCACCCGCACAGCGTCCCATAACAGGCTGCTGTCGCTCGGCTCGTGGACGAGTGCGGCGGTGACGGTGCTGTCCACGCGCACGACCTTGCCGCCTTCCAGCTTCTCTCGCCCGGCGCTTGCCAGCAGTACTTTGTTGATTTCTTCCCAGGTCGGCGCTTGGATCGCGCTGATCGTCTTGTGCAGGACTGATTTCTTTGGGCTCCACCCCCATGGCAGCCGGGCAAAAGCCCGGAACGAGGCGGAATCCTCCAAGTGAAAGGCCAGTTCCTGATAGCTTAGTTGGCGGTGCTGCTTGAGCAGCGCGCAGCGCAGCACAGCCTCCGCCGGCAGGCCCTCGCGGCCGGTCTCCTTGAGATCGTGCCGGCGCAGGTCCCGCGTCACCAGGCTCAAAAGCTCGCGATGCCCGTCCAGCCATTGCGACATGGCTTTCAATTCACAGCCGATCTCGTGTCCGGCGAAAAGATCAAATACACTGGATTGGACGGTGCGTTCTTGGCGCATTGTCGGCTCCGGCGGTGGCAGAAACGCTTTGGAATCAGTGGCTTGATCTCGAAGTGTATCTGAACCCGCCGGGCCTTGCCTACCCAAAATCAGGATTCATTCAATAATATCAGCAGCTTGCCGTTTATGGACGCGCCTAGTCTAGACTAGGTGGCTGCCATTCCGCCATTCCTGGGGATGCAAAATGACTTGGACATCTAAGGCCTGCAACGTGGAAGCGGGAGAATGACCGCCTATCCAAGTTCTTGAACAGTGACATCAACGGATTTCAAACAAAGGCGCCTTTTGAAATGGCCATTTCGGCCTCGGGCACATTCTGGCGCACATCCCATGCCATCATGTACTATTCATGGCCATATGACGACGGCCAACGAAAGCCTGTTGGGACTGGAGACAAAAACTTCCGGGGCGATGTGTGAACGGCTCGATACCGTGCGTTCACATCTCGCCTGGGACCTCGTCAGCATAGGTAGCCATTGGCTTAGTGTTTACCCACACGATTCTGAGACCTCGTACCATGAGGAGGCCGGCTCAGAAATCTGAGTAGTAGAATGTCGGCCGGAGATCGAAAAAACTAACCTAACAAGGGGAACGAGCATGAAAAAGATTAAGATGGCTGTAACAGCGGTGTTAATCGCTCTCACGTCAGTGGCTTTTGGCCCTTCGGCTCACGCGGGAGAGGTTCTGGATCGCATCCTTACCTCTAAAACCCTCAGGGTTGCTGCGGGTGCCGATTGGGGGCTAATTGCTCACCTGGACGAAAAGAACGAACTAGTCGGCTACGATATCGATGTTGCCAAAGGAATTGCGAAGTATTTGGGCGTAAACGCTGAATTTGTAACGCCCGGCTGGGACTTGATTGCGGCCGGTAACTGGGCAGGTCGGTGGGACATTGGTACAGGACAAATGGCACCTACCAAGGCTCGCGCGGATAAGTTCGATTTCTCTGTGCCATACTTCTACGACCGCACGGTGATTGTCGTCCACAAGGATAGCAAGGCAACAAAAGGTTCCGATCTTGAGGGCAAGAAGATTGGCGTAAACGGTGGAACTGTTGCAGAAGCTTATGCAAACCAAACCTACACGCCGGATGACCCCAATGCGGCGCCCGTTCCCTACGATTTCAAAGCTGGCGAGGTCAAAACGTATGGCAATTCGACTATCGCCTTTGATGATCTTCGACTGGGCGATGGCGTCCGTCTCGACGCTGTCATTACAGACGAAACCTTCACGGAAGGTGCAATCAAGTCAGGTTATCCAATCAAGATTATCGATAGGCTCTTTGCCTTGCCTGCGGCAATCCCGATGATGAAGGGCGATAAAGAACTGGTAGAAAAGGTCTCTGCCGCGATCAAAAGCATGAGGGATGACGGGACACTGTCGAAGCTATCAGTGAAGTGGTATGGATCGGACCACTCTGTCGCGAAGTAAGTAGCTTCGTGAACATTGTGCGGCTCGGGTCAAACCGAGCCGCCTGGTTGGAGGATCTCTCTTGCTTTACCAAGATACTGTTGATTCCGAGGTACTAGTCCATCGACCTTGGTTTGTTGCGTCGATCTTCGCCGCCGTGCTCGCAGTTTCTCTGATGTTCAACCTTTCGGGCACAGCGTTCGGCGACCTTATGCGGCCTGTTATCGGCGACCCGCTGCAGAGCGGCATTTATGGGCGTGTCGCAATCGCCTTCGTCATTGCGGTGATGTTCTGCGTCAACATCGTGCTGATCGGGTTTGCCCCCTTGAGGGTGCAGATCGGCATTGTATGGGCCGAGCTGCTGCTGCTGTTTCTCGGCTTCTTCAACGCATTTAACCTTAACATGCCGTTCATCTGGGAGCATCTGCCATACCTGATCACGCAGGGTGTGGTGACCACGATTTATGTTTCGGCAGTTTCACTTATTTTCGCATCAATCATCGCGATGATCGCTGCTATTGCAAAGCTTTCAAGCAATGGCTTCGCCTATGCCCTCGCCAGCTTTTACACCTCGTTTTTCCGCGGTCTGCCGCTTCTTATCCAGATTTACCTGATTTACCTGGGGCTGCCGCAGCTGGGTATCGTGATCAATGCAGTTCCTTCGGGTATATTGGCACTGTCGCTTTGCGTAGGAGCTTATATGACGGAAATCTTCCGCGCGGGTATCCAGAGCATTGACCGCGGCCAATGGGAAGCATCCCGTTCGATCGGCTTTGGCTTCGGCCTTACCATACGCAAGATAATCCTGCCGCAGGCGCTTCCAGTCATCATTCCCCCCATGGGCAACACGTTCATTGCAATGCTGAAAGACAGCTCGCTTGTCTCGGTCCTCGGCGTATGGGAGTTGACATTCCTTGCTCGCACGATCGGCCAGCCGACCTTTCATCATATGGAGATGCTGATAACAGCGGCGATGATCTATTGGATCCTGTCCGCCTGCCTCGAGGTGCTCCAATCACGGCTTGAGCACCACTTCGCAAGGAGTAAAGTGCGATGACCGCTACCGACATAGATCATTTGATAGGCCTCAATGGAGGCGATTCCTCGATGGCGACAGGCAATGTGCGGCGCATACCAGTATCATCGCAGGCGTTATCCGGCCAGAAGCAGGTGCCAATGAGTGCTGACAAAATTATCGAAGCGACGCACGTCTCTAAATGGTACGGCAGCTTCAGAGCATTAACTGATGTCAACCTTACCGTCCGCAAAGGCGAACGCATCGTCATCTGTGGTCCCTCCGGCTCGGGCAAGTCCACCTTGATCCGCTGCTTCAACCGGCTCGAAGCGAATCAGGAGGGCGAGATCAGGGTGAATGGGATGCTATTGCACAACAAGATGCGGAATGTGACCGAAGTTCGCAAGAACGTAGGAATGGTATTCCAGCATTTCAATCTGTTCCCTCACATGACTGTGCTGATGAACTGCATGGCGGGCCCAATGTGGATCAAGGGGGTACCCGAAGCCCAAGCTAAACAGACTGCGCTAAAATATCTCGAACGCGTGCGAATTCCAGAACAGGCAAATAAATACCCGGTTCAACTCTCGGGCGGACAGCAGCAGCGCGTGGCCATTGCCCGCTCGCTGTGCATGGAGCCCGCGGTCATGTTATTCGATGAACCTACATCGGCACTTGATCCTGAGATGGTGTCGGAAGTGTTGGAAACCATGACGAGCTTGGCACGCGATGGCATGACCATGGTCTGCGTTACCCACGAGATGGGCTTTGCACGTGCCGTCGCCGATAGGATTATCTTTATGGATAAAGGCCGGATTGTTGAGGAGGCCAATCCGAACGACTTCTTCACCAACCCCCACCATGAACGGACCAGGCTGTTCCTTAGCCAGATCTTGTCGCATTAGATAGTATTTCTTAAGGTAGGACATATCGGAGCTGATTGAGCAGGCGCCTTTTAGCTACGGTTGGCTGATTGCCGCGAACATGGCCACGTGCTGCTTCTGACCTGCCCCTGAACTGTCATCCAGCGGCGATTAGAGCCTCGACCGTTTCAGTTACGCCGTAGGGCGCGGGTTGAGCAACCGGCGGAGACGCGAAGCCCACATCGAGCGCAGCGTTGGAGCCGGTTGCGGTGAGGACCTCGGCGAACGCCGCCGGGGTCTGGTAGCCGAGCGAGGAGTGAGGCCTCGCGGTGTTGTAGTCCTCCACCCATTCGGTTATGGCGCAGCGGGCGTGATCGAGGCCAAAGAACAGGCTCTCGTTCAGGAGCTCATCGCGCATCCGGCCGTTGAAGCTCTCGATGTAGCCGTTCTGCATCGGCTTTCCCGGCGCGATGTAATGCCATTCGACACGGTGATCCTTCGACCAGGCCAGGATGGCGTTCGAGGTGAACTCGGTGCCATGGTCGGAAACGATCATGTCGGGCTTGCCGCGAAGGCTGATCAGATCGGTCAGCTCGCGTGCCACTCGGCGACCGGAGATCGAGGTGTCGGGGATCGCGGCCAGGCACTCCCGGGTCACGTCATCAACTATGTTCATCACCCGGAACCGCCTGCCGCAGGCGAACTGATCATGCACGAAGTCCAGCGACCAGCGGGCATTCGGCCTCGCCTCGACCAGGATCGGTGCCCGCGTTCCGACCGCTCGTCGCCGTGCCCGGCGCTTGCGCACCGTCAGTCCCTCCTCGCGGTAGAGCCGGTAGATGCGGTTGACCCCTGATGCCTCGCCCTCCCGCCGGAGCAGAATGAACAGCCGCCGATAGCCCAAGCGGCGGCGTTCGTTGGCGAGCTCGCGAAGCCTGCCGCGCAGCTCTGTCTCCGGCGGCCGGCAGGACCGGTAGCGCACCATCTTCCGATCGGCGCCGACGATGGAACAGGCCCGGCGTTCCGACAGACCCATGACGGCCTGCAGATGCGCGACGGCTTCGCGCCTGGCGGCGGGCCCTACCATTTTTTTGACAGGAGCTCCTTCAGCGCCGCCGCCTCCAGCATCTGGTCGGCGAGCAGCTTCTTCAGCTTCGCGTTCTCGTCTTCCAGGGCCTTCAGGCGCTTGGCGTCGGACACGTCCATCCCGCCATACTTCGCCTTCCAGTTATACAGCGTCGCCTCGCTGATCGCGTGCTTGCGCGCAAGATCGCCCGCCTTCGCACCCGCCTCGTGCTCGCGCAGAACCGCAATGATCTGTTCTTCCGTGAACCGCTTCCGCTTCATCTGTCCGTCCTTCAAATGAGGCCGGACTCTAACTCCAAGTGGAGGAAAAACTCAGTGGCAGGTCACTTCGTGGGGAAGTCCTTCCGGTGTATGTCTCGCACGTTCCAGGTAAATTCGTGGCGCAACCGTCTTAACGGAATGAACCAGCTTCGGCCCCGGCAGGGACGTATCCGCACGGTATGGGTGCTGCAGAGCTCGAACGATAGCTGATGGCTGTCGCCTCAAGGAATTCGGCGGATCGAAGCATCGCATGCCACAGCGAGTTAGGGGGCGACAGCGACGGCGGTACCTCTGAAGCCGATCTTTTCCCAGTCAGGCTCACAACTGCAGCCTTCATAGAGAAGTGAACGCACATGTGTGTATTTCCACGGCGGGAGATATGGCCTTCGTAATCCACCTCACCCGAGCTAATGCATTTGTTGCCGCGCGGCCGGGCATCGTTACACCGTCGTCGCACGCCGCAGCGCCGCTGCTCTCGGGGACCACATCGCCGTCTGCATGTTCCAATGTCATTGCGCGTAAGCTCCATGTTCATCGAGCTATTGCAAGGTGCCGTGGCGCATCGCTCTGATGTCCTTTTGCAAGGCGCGATCTGCGCAGTATCTCACCCGACAGCGATTTCCTCGGTCGGTTTGAGCGTCTCATGCTCGCCTGGATACCGTGACGATGCAGAAGTTCGGAGTAGGCCCCGCAGGCGTATTGGGCGGATTCAAGCGATCGTCGCAACACCGATTGTGTTCACTCATGACAGCAACTCGTCAAGCGTCTCTGCTGGCGTTTTCCAACCCAAAGTTTTTCTCGGTCGAGCATTGAGGGCCGCGGCCACGGCGGCGATCTCGTCGGCGCTGTGGACGCTCAGGTCGGTGCCTTTCGGGAAGTACTGACGCAGCAGCCCATTGGTGTTCTCGTTGGTGCCACGCTGCCAGGGGCTTTGCGGATCGCAGAAATAGACTTGGACACCCGCGTCGATCTTGAGACGATCGTGCTGAGCCATTTCGGCTCCCTGATCCAGGTCAGCGAACGACGCATCTCTTCGGGCAAGGTGATGATGGTGCGCGTAATCGCGTCGCGCACGGCTTCGGCCCCGTGTCCCGCGAGAGCAGGGCCATTCTTCATGCGCGGAGCTTCGCCATGCCCCGCAAGCCGCGGAAGATGCGGCAACATCGTGAAGCGTGTCGTACGCTCAACCAGCGTGCCGATCGCCGAGCTGCCAAGACCAAGGATGAGGTCTCGCTCCCAGTGGCCCGGCACTCCGCGATCGGCCGCTTCGGCGGGGCGTTGACTAATCATGATCTCCGGCGAGACAAAGCTCTTGCCTCGCCTGCGTACCCGTGCCCTGGGGACCCGCAACACGCGCCCCGTTCGCAAGCAGGCCGACAGTTCGTGGCGAGGCGATGCATCTATTCCGAAGGAGACCTGTGCATTCGGAGGAGTTTATCGCAAAGAGCTAGGAGCCCTGCCGTAATGGGCCTTGAATGCCTGGGAAAAGTGTCCGGTGCTGGAGAACCCGGTGGCAAAGGCAATTTCGGCGATCGCAAGCGGGCTCTGTTCGATCAGCCGCCGCGCGTGATCCAGCCGGATCCGGCGGTAGGTTTGCAAGAAGCCGGCGCTCAGATGCTGGGTGAAGAGGCGATCCAGATGGCGGGAGCTGATCGAGAGGAAATGCGCCATTGCTTCGCGATCGAGCGGATTTTCGATCGTCGCTTCCATCTTTTCAAGCGCGGCCAGCAGGATCGGATTGTGAGTGCCAAATCGCTCAGCCGCAGAACCGCGTTGCGGGTCGGATGGGTCGGCAATCGCAGTGTGAAGGTACCAGTCGCTGACGCGGCTCGCGAAATGCGCGCCCATGCGTTCGGCGATCAGCGCATGCATCATGTCGAGCGGAGCCACGCCGCCGCCACAGGTTATACGATCGCCGTCGATGACGTAGCGGGCTTGCCTAAGCGCTAGAGCCGGATAGGCCTCGCGCAAGATCGGGGCATGCTCCCAATGAATGGTGAAGTCCCTGTTGTCGAGCAGACCGGCGGCGGCCAGGATATACGCGCCGCTCGAGATCGCGCCGAGACGGACGCCGAGACGAGACAGCCGCCGCAACGCCCTGAACAGCCTGTCCGCTTCCGCCCAGTTGCTTGGATCGCCGCCCGCACAGATGAACACTGTATGAAATTCCGCACCCGCGGACGAGAGATCATCGCAGGCAATGTCGATGCCGCCGGAGCTCTGCACAGGCAGGCCACCCTGCGAAAGCTGCCTGATAGTGTAAAGGCTGCGGCCCGCGAGCAGATTGGCGGCGCGTAAGGGTTCGGTCGCCGATGCGTAGGACATGAGCGCGAAATTCGGTAGCAGGAGAAAACCAAACCGCTGAGTTTGTCGATCCAATTCAACCGTCATGTCCGATCTATATAACTAATCGTCCCATTTTTGGAACTAAATTGTTGTCGACGGGCATAGGTTGCACCGACTCCCCAGCTTGGACATGGCCAGCGATGCGATACTCCGCTCTCTCGATTTTTCTCAACGGCCTTCGCGGCAATACCGGCTGGGGTCCGGCCTGGCGCGCGCCGCAGCCCAAATCCCACTACGACGTGATTATCGTTGGCGGTGGCGGGCATGGCCTATCGACGGCCTATTATCTCGCTAAGGAATTTGGCGTCGCCAATGTCGCAGTGCTGGAAAAAAGCTACATCGGCAGCGGAAACGTCGGCCGCAACACGACGATCATCCGCTCCAACTACCTGCTGCCGGGCAACAACCCCTTCTACGAATTGTCGATGAAACTCTGGGAAGGACTGGAGCAGGATTTCAATTTCAACGCGATGGTCTCTCAGCGCGGCGTACTGAATCTCTATCATTCCGACGCGCAACGCGACGCCTATACGCGGCGCGGCAATGCGATGCTGCTGCATGGCGTCGATGCGGAACTGCTCGACCGCGAGGCGGTGCGCGCCAAGCTGCCATTCCTCGATTTCGACAATGCACGCTTCCCGATCCAGGGCGGTCTGCTGCAGAGGCGCGGCGGTACTGTGCGGCATGACGCGGTGGCCTGGGGCTATGCGCGCGGCGCCGACATGCGCGGCGTCGACATCATCCAGCATTGCGAAGTGACCGGCATTCGCCGCGAAAACGGCAAGGTCCTCGGCGTCGAGACCACGCGCGGCTTCATCGGCTGCGGCAAGCTGGCGCTTGCGGCCGCCGGCAATTCCTCGCGCGTTGCCGAGATGGCCGATATCAAGCTGCCGCTGGAAAGCCATGTGCTGCAGGCCTTCGTCTCCGAGGGCCTGAAGCCCTTCATCGATTGCGTCGTGACTTTCGGCGCGGGCCATTTCTACGTCTCGCAGTCCGACAAGGGCGGGCTCGTCTTCGGCGGAGACATCGATGGCTACAATTCCTATGCCCAACGCGGCAATCTCGCCACCGTCGAGCATGTCGCCGAGGCGGGTAAGGCGATGATCCCCGGCATTTCCCGCGTCCGCGTGCTGCGGTCCTGGGGCGGAATCATGGACATGTCGATGGACGGCTCGCCGATCATCGACCGCACCCACATCAACAATCTCTACCTCAATGCCGGCTGGTGCTACGGCGGCTTTAAGGCAACCCCCGCATCGGGCCTCTGCTTTGCGCATCTCATCGCACGCGGCACGCCGCACGAGACCGCTCGCGCCTTCCGGCTCGACCGTTTCGCGCGCGGCCATATCCTCGACGAAAAGGGCCAGGGCGCCCAGCCCAACCTCCACTAATTTGCAGGGTACCTGAACATGGCAAGCCTGATCCCGTGTCCCCATTGCGGCTCTCGACCGAAAGAAGAGTTCACTGTGAAGGGGGCGGCACTCGCCCGACCCGCACCTGATGCCGGCACGGCGGCGTGGATCGACTATGTCTATCTGCGCGACAATCCGCGCGGCGCCTATGAGGAATATTGGCATCATACGTCCGGCTGCCGGCGCTGGCTGGTGGTGAGCCGCAATACGGCAACGCATGAAATCTCGGGCTCCCGCGACGTGGTACTCAAGCTATCGGCGGAGGCGCTCTGATGACCTCCTATCGACTGCCCAAGGGTGGCCTGATCGATCGCCAGTCACGCCTCGGCTTCAGCTTCGACGGCCAGTCGGTCACGGGCCATGCCGGCGATACGCTGGCCTCCGCCTTGCTCGCCAATGGCCGCCAGCTAGTGGGCCGCAGCTTTAAATACCATCGGCCGCGCGGCATCCTAACCGCGGGCGCGGCGGAACCGAATGCATTGATGACCATCGGCAGCGGAGGGCGCACGGAGGCCAATACCCGGGCTACGATGCAGGACCTTTACGACGGTCTCGAAGCCCGCAGCCAGAACCGCTGGCCTTCGCTCGATTTCGATATCGGTTCGCTGAACGGCCTGCTCTCACCCTTCCTCGCCGCGGGCTTCTACTACAAGACCTTCATGTGGCCGGCGAAGCTCTGGGAAGGTCTCTACGAGCCCTTTATCCGCCGCGCCGCCGGTCTCGGCAAGGCGACCTACGAAGCCGATCCCGACCGCTACGAGAAGCGCTGGGCGCATTGCGACCTGCTGGTGATCGGCGCCGGCCCAGCCGGGCTGGCCGCCGCGCTGTCCGCCGGCCGTGCAGGGGCACGTGTCATCATCCTCGACGAACACAGCCTGGCGGGCGGATCGTTGCTGTCGGAGGCCGCGACCATCGGCGGGGAAAGCGCGCCGGCATTTGCCAAGCGGCTCGCCGACGAGCTGGAAACGCTGCCGAATGTACGCGTACTGACCCGCACAACCGCTTTCGGCTGGTATGACGGCAATGTCGTTGGCGCTGTGGAGCGCGCCCAGAAGCATGTGCGCCACCCCGATCCGAACAAGCCGGTCGAGCGCATGTGGCGCATCGTCGCCAAAAAGGCGCTTCTCGCCACCGGTACCGAGGAGCGGCCGCTCGTGTTCGGCGGCAACGATATTCCCGGTGTGATGATCGCGGGTGCGATGCGCTGCTATCTCAACCGCTTTGCCGTGGCCCCCGGCCAGCGCACCGCCATCTTCACCACCAATGACAGCGGATATGCACTCGCCCGCGACCTCGAGGCGGCGGGTGTCCAGCTTACCGCAATCATCGACAGCCGCGCCGAATCCCAGTTCGTGTATACCGGCAAGGCTCGCCTTCTCAAGGGCGCCGTCGTGTCTGATGCCAAGGGCGGCAAAGCGCTCTCCAGCGTCAACGTCACGGCCGCAAACGGCGCGACCGAAGCCATTGCTGTGGATGCGCTCGCCATGTCCGGCGGCTTCAGCCCGATTATTCACCTTGCCTGCCATCGCGGCGGCAAGCCGCAATGGTCGGATGTGCATGGCGCCTTCATGGCCCCGTCGGAAACCAGGGGCCTCGTGCTCGCAGGCGCAGTCACGGGCACAACCGGATTGTCGGCAAGCTTTGCAGAGGGCGCTGCGCGCGGCGCTACCATGGCCCAAGATCTCGGGTTCGCCGCCCAACCATTCGACGCCGGTCCTGTCGATGGCGACATCGTTGCTTCGCCGGCCAGCCCGCTCTGGAATATCCGTGGCGTGAAGGGCAAGGCCTTCGTCGACTTCCAGAACGATGTCGGCCGCAAGGATCTCGGCCTTGCCGTGCAGGAAGGCTATGGCGATGTCGAACTTGCCAAGCGCTACACGACATCGGGCATGGCCACTGACCAGGGCAAGCTCTCCAATGTCACCGCAATTGGCCTGCTGGCCGAAGCGCGTGGCGTCTCTCCCGCCGAAGTCGGCACGACGACCTTCCGGCCCTTCTATACGCCGATCAGCTTCGGCGCGCTGACCGGCCCGCATCACGGCCATCATTTCCAGCCGGTGCGCAAGTCGCCTCTGCATGACTGGGCCAAGAAGCACGGCGCGGTCTTCGTCGAGACCGGTCTCTGGTATCGCTCATCCTGGTTCCCGCGCGCGGGTGAAACCAGCTGGCGACAGAGCGTCGATCGCGAGGTCCTGAACGTTCGAACGAATGTCGGGATTTGTGATGTGTCGATGCTCGGCAAGATCGAGGTCTGCGGCAAGGATGCGGCGGAGTTCCTCAATCGGGTCTATTCGAACGCCTTCCTGAAACTGCCAGTCGGCAAGGCGCGCTATGGTCTGATGCTGCGCGAGGACGGCTTCATCTATGATGACGGCACGACGAGCCGCCTGGCTGACGACCGCTTCTTCATGACCACGACCACGGCCTATGCCGCCGGCGTCATGACGCATCTCGAATTCTGCGCCCAGGGGCTGTGGCCGGAGCTCGACGTACGACTCGCCTCGGTGACGGACCAATGGGGACAGATGTCCGTGGTCGGGCCCAAGGCGCGCGCGACGCTGCAGGCGATCGTCGATGGTGATATTTCCGACACTGCCTTCCCCTTTCTTGCCGCAAAGGAGGTCTCGCTCTTCGGCGGCCGGCTGCATGGCCGCCTGTTTCGTATCTCGTTCTCGGGCGAACTGGCTTATGAGCTTGCCGTGCCGGCCGGCTATTGCGAGAGCGTCGCCGACGGCGTTCTCCAGGCAGGCAAGGAACATGGCATCCAGCCTTATGGCGTGGAGGCGCTCAGCGTACTGCGCATCGAGAAGGGCCATGTGACGCATAACGAGATCAACGGTACTGTGATCCCCTCGGATCTCGGTTTCGCAAAGATGGTGTCGACAGCCAAGCCGGATTTCATCGGCAAGGCGATGCTCGGCCGCGAGGGACTGGTGGCCCAGGATCGCCCGAGCCTTGTCGGCGTCGTCCCGCTCGATCCAACGACCACATTCCGCACCGGCTCGCACATTCTCGCCAAGGGGGCCGCGCAGACGCTCGAGAACGACCAGGGCTATGTCTCGTCGAGTGCCTTTTCACCCCACGTCGGCTCGACTATCGGGTTGGCGCTGGTGAAGAGTGGCCATGCCAGGCATGGCGAAGAGGTGGTGGTGTGGAACGGCCTGAGCAAGGAATTTACCGTCGCACGTCTTTGCAATCCGGTCTTCTTCGATCCAGCAAACGAGAAGCTCCATGTCTGATTTCGAACTCATCCACCGTCCGGCGATCAGCACCAAACCGGTAGGGAGCTCCGACGCCTTCGCTATGAAGGCGATGCCCGAGGGCACCCTGATCCACATACTCGGCAAGCCCGGCGCAGAGAATCTTACGGCCACGCTGCAAGGCCTGTTCGGCGGCGAGGCCAACAGGATCCGCACCTTCGGCCCCGGCCAATGGCTGGTCGTCAGGGATGAGCCGACATCCCGCTCAGATATGCAGGCCCTCTTCGAAAGACTCGACACACGGGCATTTGCGGTCGACCAGACCCATGGACGCATCAGGATTGAAGTCGCGGGCCGCGCTGTCCAATCGCTGCTGGCAAAAGGTACCGCTATCGATCTTAACGCCGTGGCCGTGGGACAGTCCGCGATGACGCTGATGGGACACATTTCCGTGCACATCACGCGCGTCGCTTTGAATCGTTTTGAGCTGATTGTGCTTCGCGGCTTTGGTCAAAGTCTGTGGGACGAGATAGCTCATCTTAACGCCGATTTCTGAATAACCGCGGCTCACGTTTTCTGCTCAACACCATACAATTACCAGCAAGCTGCAACGAGCTTTCGTCAGCAGTTCTCAATTAGGTCGTGAACTCATAAATTGGGGATGACCGCGATGCTTGGCGAACTGCGATCAAGCTACAAGTATGTCGTCTAAAGCAAGCCGCTACCGCTTGAGTTGCGTCGGCGTGTTGTTGCGTATGTCGATGAGGGACATGGCCACCGCGAGGCCGCGCGTCATTTCCGCGTTTCGCCTCGCTTTGTGAACAATCTGATTAACCTGCGCCCGCACCGGCTGGGCGCCGAAGGGCGAGCGCTTCAGGACGCATGCGCCATTCGGCAAATGGCAGACGCAAACCTTCATCGCCGGGCTGCGATGCCACGGTCTTGTCGCGCCATGGATCGTCAACGCGCCGATGAATGCCGCCATCTTCGAACGCTACGTCGAAACTCAGCTCGCTCCCGAACTGTCGCCCGGCGATGTCGTCATTCTCGACAATGTCGGCTTCCACAAGAACGAGCGCGCCGCGCAACTGGTTCGCCAAAGGGGCGCATGGCTCCTGTTCCTGCCGCCATACTCGCCAGACCTCAACCCGATCGAGATGGCCTATTCAAAACTCAAGGCGAGGCTGCGAAAGAAGGCGGCCAGAAGCTTCGATGCCCTCTGCGAGGCTCTCGGCGATATCTGCCATCTGTTCCAGCCAGCCGAATGCAGAAACTTCTTCAAAGCTGCCGGATATGAGGCCAATTAATCGCGACACGCTTTA
>NZ_AXAL01000046.1 GCF_000472785.1 Mesorhizobium loti CJ3sym | reverse complement strand
CGCGATCGAGCGTCAGGTCGGCAACGATCTTCTTCAGGCGCCCATTCTCATCTTCCAGCGCCTTGAGCCGACGCATCTCATCGGGCAGCAAGCCAGCATACTTCTTACGCCAGTTGATACGTCGCCTGGCTGATCCCGGCCTTGCGGCAGATCTCCGCCACGGTCACACCGTCATCNCCCTGCTTCAAAATGAACGCCTTCTGCGCGTCCGAAAACTTCGATGCTTTCATCGTCTCCGCTCCTTCTCCCAGCCAGGAAAATACAGCGAAAAACTCTAACCAAAAACGATCCAGTTATCGGGGATCAGAGCAACGGGAGGTTCATACCTCCGGCATTCGCCACAGATTGCTCCAGCAAAACGAGATCGACGTGTTGCGCCCCCATTCGTCAAGTATGGGCGCGCCGCCGTAATCGGCAATCCTTCCAACAACTTACGCACAGGAATCACATGTCATGAAGACGCGCCTCAGCGCGGCGCCATCGAGCGCCCAAACCAGACCAGGCCCTCCTAGACGCGATGGAAAACGCCGTAATCCTCCACTGCGACAGCCGGCCATATCGAAACGCTCCGCGGTTATGGCTTCAGCGATCCAATCACGGTCAGCCTGCTTGCAGGCGTGCAGACCCTTATCCGCAGAATGCCCAGTGGCGTGGGCTTTGGACTTTATGCCCTTTGTCGCTTTCGGATCTGGCTTTTGCAGCCAAGCTTCCTTGCCGTAGCCAAGCATCTCCATAGCCATTTGCTCATCACAGGACGCCTGCGCACGGTCTATTGACCTTTGCCGCCGATCGCGTCGGTCCTCGCTCCTTCGCTGCGGCGAAGAGATCAAACCGGCGTTGGCTGCATACGACAAAACGTCGGCCACGAGAACAGTGGCGGCCCTGCGGCAAGCCAAAACACTGGGGTATGCGTGACCTGAATGGTGGACCGGCTCGGTCTGCTTGAATTGAAACATTAGGTCCGGACCCAATAACCGGATTCCCATTTCGCCCGATCGTGATTCAGTGCCTCGACGAGGAGGCGGTGGAATGGCGGATTTCTTCTGGTTTTCCGATACGCAGTGGGCCCGGATCGAGCCAGTGCTTCCAACCGATGTGCGGGGCATGCCGCGCGTGGATGACCGCGTGTTGAGCGGCATCGTTCGTGCGGTTCGTAGCGGTGGCCGTTGGGCCGACTGTGCCGATGTCTACGGCCCGAAGAAGACGCTGTACAACAGGTTCGTTCGCTGGTCTGAGCGCGGGATCTGAGAGAGCATCTTCAGCGCACTGGCGGGAGCGGGAGATGCGCCGGACAGGCTCTTCATCGACAGCAGCTGCATCAAGGTCCACCGCTGAGCGGGCGGCGGAAAAGGGGGGCCTTGGCTCATGGTATTTGCCGCACGAAAGGCGGACGAAACACCAAACTCCACGCCGTCTGCGACGAGAAGGGGCGACCCTGCGTCCTGCTCCTGACGCCGGGAAACGTTCGCGATTGCAAGGTCGCCAAGCTCTGCATCGAGATGATGCCGCCATCTGCCGAGCTTGTCGCTGACAAGGGCTATGATAGCCAAGCGCTACGTGAGTGGCTGGTCGAACGCGGCACCGAGCCCGTCATACCGCCCCGTAAGAACCGCAAGGTCAACAATTCTGTCGCCAGGGAGGCGAAGCACTTTGAAACCAAAGTGCTTTTCGTAGAAGGCGACCGTCCCTTCTACGTCGCGGGCGTAAAGAATAAGCCGGTTTAGCGCCAAGGACATTGCGTCTGCACCCTCAAAACCCATCGGCCATTAGACTAAAATTACGGTCGCCACTTGATAGATTTTCCCGCGCGGCGACGCGCTACGACCAAAACGCCGACGACCTTCTTGCCGCGATCTGCGTCGCAGCGACCATCAGCTACGAGTTATGAGTCCGGACCCTAATCAACGACCCGAAACGCGCTGGATTTTCCACCGGCCGCGTTCCTAACTCGGATCCAAGGTTTCCCCGGAGCCTTGCCCGGCATCAGCGGCTTCGGGATGGTCTTCACCACCGCATGAACGGGGCTCTGCGCAGCAACCGAAACGGTGCGCACGACTTTCCGACCATTCATCAGATCAATCCGAAAGCTTTCCATCTGCTCGCTCCTCGCTGCCGAAAGTAACACTTCGTCTAAAAAGAATGACTAACAAATGGCTGTTTCGCGTGAAAAGGGGGCGCTTGCCCGCCTGCTTGCGCACGAAGGCGGCTATTCGAACCATCCAAGCGACCCTGGCGGCCCGACCATGAAAGGCGTCACACAGCGCGTCTATGACGGCTATCGCAGGGCAGGGGCCTCGCCACCCGGTCGGTGAAGGGCATCACCACCGAGAGATCAACGCCATCTACGATCACCAGTATTTGGGACGCGGTGCAGGGTGATGCACTGCCCGCCTGCGTCGATTACGTGCTCTTTGACGGCGCGGTGAATTCAGGCCCCATCCGGCCTATCATGTGGCTTCAGCAGGCGCTGCGACCCGCACGCACCGGCGGCATTGATGGCGTGCTTGGCATGGGCACGCTGGCGGCGCTGAAGGCCGAGAAGGCCAACGACGCGCTGATCGACCGCATCTGCAACTCGCGCATGGCCTTCCTGAAGCATCTGAGCACGTCAACGCGCGCATGGCCTTCCTGAAGCATCTGAGCACGTCAACGCGCGCATGGCCTTCCTGAAGCATCTGAGCACGTTCGGCACCTTCGGCAACGGCTGGAGCGCGCGCGTGCGGGAGGTTCGCGCAATAGGCCAGGCATGGGCAACCGGTCAGGTACCGCAGGCGGCCAACTTTTATGACGGCGGGCAGGCGAAGGCGTTCGTCGAAGACGCCGACACCCCGCCCCTCGACTGCGCCAGCCGACGCGGCGATGGGCGCCGGCCTCGGCGGCGGCGGTGTAGCGGCACGCTACAGGATCTGCAAAACCAGCTCTCGCCGATGTCCTACGGCAGCGAGTTCATCATGAAGGTGGTCTTGATCCTGGCGGTCATCAGCGCCGTGCTGCTGATCGGCGGCGCCGGCTATCGCTGGTACGCCAACCGGAAGGCCAAGCGCCTGGCGGCTGCGCTTGGCGCGGTGCCGGCATGATTTTGCTCATCACCTGCCTTGTCGACCGGCTTGGCGTCGCGCCTGGTCGGCGGCATCATCGGCTGGGCGGTCATCGCCCTAGTCGCGTCGGGTGCGGCACTCGGCGGTTACGAAATCATCAAACATTGGGGCGCCGACGAACTCCGCGCCAAGATCGAAAAGGAGAACACCGATGCGATACGCAAAGGCATTGATGCCAGCTGGAATTTTGATGAACGCAAGGTGCCGCCGGCGGGCTGAAAAGTCTTGCGTGGAAAAGGTCGAGGCGCTCCGACGGAGCGCGCGGTCAACGCTAAACGAGCAGATAGATCGCAACGCCGGCGACTGCCAGCAGCATAACTGCCAGCGTGATCATGGATCGGTCCCATTCCATAAGCGGAAGCTTATATTTAGGTGTCTCGCCGCGCAACGGGCGACATCCAGTAGATGAAGCGCGAAATTTTGGCTTGGCCTACAACTCAAATCAACCCAGAGTTTAGGGAAGGGTTGATGGGCTAGTTGCCCTGTCCCGAAGAAAGCACCTACGTTAAGAACCCTAATAGGACTCCCTGTCCTTATTACTGTGCAGCCAATCAATGGCTGGTGAAGCAAAGAAAACAGGGAGAGTACCATGAATTCTTTCGTGAAGACCTTCGCCAGAACTCTGGCCAGCAGTGCATTCGTTATAGCAATTTCTCTTCCTGCAACGGCAGGCGGGATCGGCGTCGGTGCCGGGGCTTCGGTCGGCGGAGCCGGCGGGGTTAACGCTGGTGTTGGCGCGTCGATTGGCGGAAGTGGTGGCGTGAGTGCTGGCGCGGGAGCCTCGGTCGGTGGTGCCGGTGGTGTAAATGCTGGTGCGGGCGCCAATGTCGGTGGCTCGAACGGCGTTAGCGCCGGGCTTGGCGCTTCGGTGGGCGGCAGCAATGGTGTCAATGCAGGCCTGGGCGCCAACGTCGGTGGTACCGGCGGTGTCACTGCCGGACTTGGCGCTACCGTTGGTGGGACAGGCGGTGTTGGCGTTGGCGTCGGCGTCGGGATCGGCGGCACTAATCCCAGCAACCCGTCCAATCCCTCGAATCCCAGCAACCCGAGCACCCCCACTCAACCAGGCATGACACGCACTGTTGCCCAGATGTCGGGTACCCAGCTGGCGAGGATGAAGAAGCGTTGTGCGGACGTTCTCAGCAGCGAGGGCACCTATGATCGCGACTTGCGCCAGCTCTGCCTGCTCATCGCTCGCCGATAGGCTCTACGCAGGGCTTAGCAGCACTCTCCAAAGGCCTGCGTAAAGGCCCGCTGCCGAAAGGTGGCGGGCTTTTCATTTTAGCGACTGCTTGCTAAGCGTTGGGTGAGGGATTCAGTTCAAGAAGGGGATACGATGAAAAAGACCTATCAGAAGCCGGTACTGACGAAGCGCGAGAAGCTTAGCGCGGTCGTCGCGGTTTGCGTCTCGAACTGCGCCACCTGATCTAAGTTTGTTTATAAAACAAAGCCCGCTGGCTCCGGCCGGCGGGTTTCTATTTGCTCCTTCGGAATTCGATGACCTGAGTGGTTTCCTTGGGCTCAAGAGGTTCATGGCCCGGCTCTTCATGCCCAAACACCTGCCGCAAGTCCCGCTAGTCGACCTTCTGTCAGCAATTTGGGCAGTTGTAGAAATGGCCTTCCTCACGGATCAGATCGTCGCCGTGAAGGATGCCGAGAATGGGTGGGACAAGGTCGGATAGCTTAGTCATCGCCCGACTAGAGATTGTAACTGTATTTGAAAACGTGTCCTTGCTGTTCGTCAGTGACCCGAATCCAAATAGGCTCGCTTGTGCGCAAGGTGACGTCCCGCTCTGTTGCTTCTCTAGCGGCCCTGAGCGGCGTAGTAGCATGGACGACGTGAGTAGCCGTGACGGTTTCGCCGTCCATTTCCTCGACGTGGTATTTCGGCAAGTGGGACTCCTGAAAATTTGATCCCGGTCCAACGTCCGACGCCCTCGCTTTGTTGCAAGGCCGCGAGTTTCAAGATTTGGGACCATTTAAGCGCATGCTAATTGAATCGCGTTTTCGTGAGTCAGTTCATGCGTTTGAAGTTCGTCGAGCCTCTGCTCCCGACCCTTGTCGAAAAGCATCCCGAAGGCGACGAATGGGTTCATGAGATCAAGTTCCACGGCTACCGCTCCCAGATTATTATCGACCATGACGTGCGCATCTTCACCGCAACGGCCATAACTGGACGCTGAAATACCGCAACCTGGTCGGCGCTTCAAAACGGCCGGGTGTCAAGAGTGCCATCATCGATGGTGAAATCGTCGTTCTCAACGAGGCCGACCTGTCTGACTTCGCAGCGCTGCGCACGGCGATCACGCGGCGGGAGAGAGACCTATACTTCGTCGCGTTCGACCTCCTGCGTCTTAATGGGCACGATCTGTACGACATAGCACTGGAGGACCGCCGCGATATTCTGGATGGCCTAATCGAACCTGGTGACCATATCCAGTTTAGCAGGCCCATGCCAGGCGATGCCAAATCGATCTTCCACCTGATCGACGAAGCCGACATCGAGGGCATGGTTTCCAAGCGCCGCGACAGCAAACATCGCAGCGGCCGGTCGACGAACTGGCTCAAGATCAAAACCTACGCGGTCGAGGAGTGTGATCTGCTCGGCGTCGAGCGCGAAATGGGCAAGCACGCCTTTGCACTGAAAGCCGATCGTGCCATGGGCAAATATGTTGGCTCGGCCTTCATCAATCCAGCCGTGCCATCCGCGAGCGGCTGTGGAAGCGCGTCTAGAACCCTGCCGGGCCGGCGCCGAAGGGCATGAAGCGACCGGCGACACAGTGGGTCAAGCCGGGCTGATTGGGCGCGTGAAGCGCTTGCGCGGCGAGGAGAATTTGCGGCACGCTTCGCTGCAGGATTTCCGGGAGGAATGACGCATTGCATGCGTAAGGGGGATGAATGTCAAGATTGACGGATTGGATGCGCGCTCGTGGGTTGCTCGGACCGAAAGTCGCGCTCCCTCATTTTGTTACGCTGGGCCCGTACTCGCATGGCGTTCATAGCGGATCTTTTTTGTTCCTTTCGGAAGAATCCTCAGTCAGGATTGGCGCCTTCTGCGCCATTGCCGCCGAAGTCCGCTTCATTTGTCACGCCGACCACCCAACAGAAACGGCCTCGAATTTTGGATTGCAAGACCAGATCCTCAAAACCAAAACGACTATGGAATACCTTAGGACAAAAGGTCCAATCATCCTGGGCAACGACGTTTGGGTAGGCGTGCGGGCAACCATCCTATCTGGCGTCACCATCGGCGATGGCGCCGTTGTTGCGGCTTGCAGTGTCGTCACCAAGGATGTTGAGCCCTACGCGATCGTGGCCGGCAACCCAGCACGGCTCGTAAGACACCGCTTCTCGGCGGATACCATCGCGGCCATGCAGAAAATCCAGGTGGGACTGGCCCATCGAGCGCATCAAGCAGGAGAAGTCCGCCTTCGACCTGCCCGCAAAGGAATTCGTTCGCCGGTTCAGCTAGCTACGTGCGCTGTCCGGTCTCGGGACAGCGCACCTTTGACCCTGCTGCCTATTGTGGGCAACGGCGGATCATTTCTTGCTCGGGTCATCCGCCGGATTGACATATGTAATCGCAAACGGACCTTCGCCGTGCACCTGAACGATCGTCGCGCTGGTGGTCCAGGCAAAGTGGTTCATCTGAGCCAGTGCAACGCCAAAGCCGCCCGCCGTCAGGTGCATGCCCTTTGCCTCATCAAGCTTGTCGCCTATGCCAATGTTAAAATCCCCGGACAGCACCGTGACATATTCCGACGTCGGATGGTTGTGAGCGGGAATCTTGTAGTTGGCTGGCATCTGCAACCTAAGAACATAAATGCCGTCTTTCGACGGGTCTCCGGCGATGACCGCCATTTTAGCGCCTGCAGGGAGAAATGGCGGAACCGGACCCCATTTGATCGCGTCGGCATTAACCGGCATATCGTCGGCGAGAACCGGCGCCGTGCTGACCAGCAGGAGCAATACGGCCGATGTGAATTTGAACATGTGAACTCTCCATTGTGAATTACCAGGCAAATTGGCCAGGAAAGTTGTTGATCCATTGGCTTGGTGCCGCGGATACATCTGGATTGAAGCTCTCCTCGACACCGCTGCTAAAGCACACTCGCCGATAGCGCGACGTGGGAGTTAGCGTGGGACCGATCGTGGGAACGTGAACGCTCCAAATCCAGCGAGGGCACGAGCGAGCCGATGGTGTTCGTTGCTGTGTCAAAACGGCTGGAAGTCAGCGTGAGGGAGCCGGTTGACTCGTTCGCAATCCGTTCCCATTTTGGTCTTCCATAGCGTGATGGTGTGAGATCGAGATAATGTGTGGACGCGTTTTCTTAAAGTCGACGATCCCCGACATGGTGCGGCGTTTCGAGTTCGCCCATGCCGGCGACATCGAGCGCATGGGTAATGGCTTCCCGATCTGGAACGGCGCGCCCAGCCTGAGCTATCCGATCACGGATGCGCTCCAGCCTGGCATCGGTCCAACTCCAATCGTAGGAGCCGGCGTCGCTCTCAACCATCTCCCATAGCACAGGGTATCGAAGCGTTCGGATGCGGAGACCCGCAATCAGGACCATATCGTCAATGCGGTGGACGTGACCGGTCTCTTCCAACTGGTCACGCACCGTCGTGTGGATGCGGACGTGGCTACACTCCACCGCCCCCCATCTCAAGCGCGTCGTTCACTCAGCAGCCTCGACCTGCTTCGTCAACCCCGTTGCGGGAAGGCCCTTCTGAATTCGGGCAAACGTAGAGAACATCGCTCGAACGGCAAGCGTAAGACTATCTGTCCAACCTACCCGCCGACACCCCGCTCAAGCGTCCGGCCCGCGCCATCAAGGCGCGCTAGATTTGCGAGCAGGCCCATCAGCAACTGACGGAGAACTGGGCCTCGATCACTTCGAGGGACGATCATGGACAGGGCTGAATCGACATGCGCTCATGACCATGATCTCGTCTACGCCTTTCTCCTATCCCGTCGCCTCAAGTAGGCGAACCGGGAAAAAGAAGCCATAGCCCACCACCGAAGCCGACCCTTCTAGCAATTCGGGCAGCCATCGTCGCCATACTCGAAACAGCCGCCTCTAACGCGTTGTCCGCATTGCCGCCGATCGATCACCACTAAAAATCTGGCGGCAAAGTAGTGCTAGTCTGAAAATCGGAATGACCCGAGATGGAGATCCGGCCGTGTAGACAGATACTGGCCGTCCTGCAGTAACCAAAACGGGAAGCATACGTCTCCACAACCTCAGCCTTAACGTCGGCGGTGGCGTAGTGACCGCGGAACCCAATGCCACGGCCGAAGCGCAATGTATGTAGCGAGAAACGCTCTTAGCGCCAGGTCCGCATCGCTATTCC
Source organism: Mesorhizobium loti CJ3sym (assembly GCF_000472785.1). Classification (GTDB taxonomy): domain Bacteria; phylum Pseudomonadota; class Alphaproteobacteria; order Rhizobiales; family Rhizobiaceae; genus Mesorhizobium; species Mesorhizobium loti_E. Next base: position 22,312 of record NZ_AXAL01000046.1, on the reverse strand, counting down.
AGACCTCCCTCGCACCAGCTGCCCGCAACGCTTTACGTTGGACGCTGGTGCGATCCCAGAGCTTGCTGATGCTGCCCGGACGGTAGTGCTTGTGGCAAAGCAGTTCGGGCACCCGGATAAAGCCGCCAAGCAGCGATAGATGCAACAGCCAAGTCCAGTCGGCGCTGAATTCGCCTTGGCTGTTGGGCTTGATCCCCCCGCTGCGGTGGAACGCTGATGCTCTGAACAGTCCGCGGTTGGGAATCCACCATCCATGCGGTTGTCGCGCCATGGCCCGGCCACGCGCGAGACTGCTCTGCAACCCCGACAGAAGGTCGAATTTCCAATAAGCACGCTCACCGCTGAGTTCGATCACCTCGACATCGCTGAATGACAGCACTGCATCGGGATTGCCGTCCAAAGCGCGCACCAGCGCTTCCACATAGGTTGGATCGATGGTGTCGTCATGGAAGGCAAAGAACATCAACTCACCGCTGGCGTTGGCCATGAGGTCGTTGGAGTTTCTAAGCCATCCTAGATTCTTGGTCCGGCGCATGATGCGGACATCATCACGGCCGCCCGCGAATGCGGACACTATTTCGAACGTCTCATCGGTCGAATTGTCCTCGCCGACCAGAATCTCGAGGTTGTCCCAAGTCTGAGCAGCAAGACTGTCCAGCGTACGCGAAATGAACGTCGCGGAATTGTAGCAGGGCACCAAGGCGGTGACCTTGGGCTTCCAGCCCGCTTCCACCTGACTCACGCAGGCCCGCGCCGTCTTATCCATTCAGTCGACCCCAGATATTTGCTTTGCTAGCCTGTCTGCGAGCCACGGCGCCGTTGAGTATTTTCCCGTGTCGACCGAGATGTAGCCGCCCAGACGATTGACTCCGAATTGGTCCCGGCGATGAATTGTGGCTTTCGGATCGCTCAGCGAACCGCGGCCCTGCGCAAACACAAACCCGCCACGCACTTCAAGCTCTTGGGCATAGTCAAACATACTGGAAACAGCAGGCACGAGCTCGGTGATCCTCGCGCGAACGTCATTGATGAACTGGTGCCGTTCCGCCGCATCCAGCGCCTTGGGCATTTCGATGGACAATGCGCTGGTCTCAGCAAGAAGGCCGCTCGGATACCACGAGATATAGAAGTTGCACCCGTCATAGTTCTTTATGTCACCAAATGGGCCGAGAGCGACGACCGCGCATGGCACATCTACCGACCGCTTCGTGCGGCCGAACAGGCAAAGCCGATATCTGTGCGACCAGCCCGGAACCGGCTCCAGGCCAGCTGTCCGATCGATAGCTAATCGTCCCTCCCAGAGGCAATTGACCACGACGTCAAAGGTCTCGTTTTTCTCACCCTCGACCGCAACGAGCCATGGGCCGTCAACTCCGTCGATGGGTGTTGTCGCACAGACTTTGGCAGCCATTCGCAAGCTAATATTTGGTTCAGCCCGGATTGCATCACAAAGTCTATCAGCAATCCATCGCGTGTTGACTGAACGCTCCGGCACCTGGAAGGCGGCGACAATCTTCTCCGAGCCGTTGATATTGGCTAATTCCCCTTTGGAGAGCCTTTTCACGCGGGCCGCCGACACATCAACAAGGTAGCTGGGTGCGTCCGGATGACTTTGTAGTAGGGCATCGACGCGCTCAAAGGTCGTCCTCAGCGTGTCGGCGTCGACGACAGAATCGCGATGAACCAAATAAAGGTCGTCCGAAGATGTTGTGTGCGCTTTCAGATCGGTTTCGATTAACTCGGAGACAAGCGCGCCGAAACACAATCCTCCCGAGATCAGGTGTCGGGCGGTCTGCATTGATGGATCAGCACCGTAGAGATAGCCAAGATGGATCTTGCCCTCGTTCCAGCGGCTTGCGCAGGCCAGCGGCTCGTTTTCCTTATCGAACAGGGACACCGCATAGCCTTTTCGCGCCATCGTGATAGCCAGGCTAGAGCCCATGATGCCGGCCCCTAGAATGGCCATTCTGCCACGTTCATTCTTCATTTGCCGACGCACATCAGGGCCTCCCGACTCCCAGGGGCTGTCGAACGGGATCGAATACGTAGTCTTCGGCGTCGTATTCGGTGTCGCAGAAAACCAAAAGCGAAGGGTTCTCGCCTTCATAAGTCTGCAGGGCCCACACTTGGGCATCAACCAGGACTGCACGGTTCGATGCAGTAAGCGATAGGCGCTCGACCCGCTCATGATACCGGAATTCGATTACAATCTCGCCCGACAGTTGCATCATCAATTGCCGGCCAGAACGGTGTGCATGTCCTCCTCTGGAAGTGCCGGGAGGCGCGGTAACGACGAACGCCCGAATGGCTTGGAAATTGTAATCGCCAAACTGGATGGCAGTCAGCAGACCTCTGGGATCGCTTCGTGCCGTGGTCGGTATTAGGATGACTTTGCCGTCGAAGAGCGTTCTGTGCTGCATTACGTACGGTCCCAACCGCACTCGACGTGCGCAGAGGATATCTTGCTTACATTGAAAGGCATGAAATGCAATTAGCTAAGCAAGCGTCTTGTCCACTTCGTAAGTTTCGACAGAGGTGTGGTCAAGCGAGCCGCGTTGCGCAGTAGGCCGTGAAGATCAGCGCGATTGTCGGAGAGGAACGTCACGCGCGCGAAGCGCTTTGCAATCGCCGGTCAATCTGTCTCATGCGTTCGTACGAAACGTAACGGATAAACGCTTCTTATACCGCTACAACCTGGTCTTGCGTTTTAAGTTCCGCGAAACCCATTCTCAAACCATGAGTGACCAGAAAACGATCACCACGATGCGATTGGTTGGCGGTAGCCCGGCGCTGGACTTCGTCAACACGGTCGAAATGCGCAGCGATCGGTGGGGTCCGGATTTGCTTCGAACCTATGAGGACCTGATTGAATGGGCGGTGAGGATCGAGCTGATCACGGGTGAGATCGGCGCTAACCTCGCGAAGGCAGCAGTTTCGAAACAATCAGCTGCGGAGAACGCGTTGGTGGCGGCGCAGGATCCTCGCGAAGCAATCTATAGTGTTTTTCAGGCCGAGGCGCGCGGACGGTCTGCGCCGATGGCCCAGGGCAGGGTACTCAGCGATGCTGTTTCAGGCGCGCTCACGAATCGGAGGCTTAGCCAAGCGGGTGAACATTTCGTCTGGATGTGGAAGGAAGATGGCTTCAGCACGATCGCTGATCGCGTTGCCCTTGAAGCGGCAGAGCTTCTCGTTACGCGAGCGCAGAGAAGGCCGGTTCGCGAATGCCTTGGGCCGTACTGCGGATGGCTGTTTATCGACACCTCGCGCGGCGGCCATCGTCGCTGGTGTGCCGACGCAACTTGCGGCACCCAGATGAGGGTCAAGCGATTTAGGTCGACGCAGGCGAAGAGTGCGTAGAGCTAATAGTCAATCTCTGGAGCGCGTATATGGCCCTCAATTTGGCGATCGCTGCTTTCACGCAACCCGACGTTCCGGCGGCTCGAGCACCTCTGCTACCGATCCGAAGCGCAATCCATCGCTGCATGCGTGCGTGATTGCCCCGATAGGCAGCATTACGACGAGATGACCCTGCGGGTCTCCAGCATCGGAAACGGGCGAAGGAGGATATGAACGGCTCCAAAAGCGCGAAGGACTTTGGCGAAAACCGGATTACCGCCGTGCCCCAGATGGAACCCCCTTTGCGGCCTAGGAGAGACTAAGAAAGTGTGCTGGCGCATTATTTGAGATCGACAGCGCCGACCGGACCCGTAACGCTGTGCAGAGGTGACCGATGAATCGATTCCTGTCTTCAGGCAATCGATGAAGTCTGAAAACCGGTTAGATCAGTTGGGCCAGCCTGATCTTGCTGTAGAGACAAGCCAGGGAGACCATTACAAAAGCCCATCTTACGAGCAGTTCTCGATCTTCACGTCCGCTTGGTAGGCGAACGCCTTGACCTCATAGAGCGGTTTTCTTCCACCCACTCAAAACTCGGCAGCAGCAGCCCACAGATCGCCAGCAGTCGCGAAGATCCGCTTGCGCCCGTGGTAGCCTCGGGCCTCCCAAATTTCTCGCAGGCGCAGGCATCGTCAGGCTTCCGGCGTGATCGGATCGGCAGACGGCTCGCCGGAGGATCGTCTGCGGCGGGCTTTTTCCTTCGCCTTGGCGCGATTGTCCTTCGGTTCGGCCTTGGCGATGCCAAGACCACGCTCACCGGTACCTGGCGTGCCTTCCGGCAAGCCAAAGCCTCCGCCCACACCGACCGGGCCGCTACAAATCATGCCGATAAGCACGCCGTCGGCGACCTTCTCGAACTCACCTGCAGCGCAGCTCCCTCGATTTGGGCAATGTTGGAAACGCCCTCCGGGCCGTCATCGTTCGGGATGATAGTCGCATATCGTGTCGACATGAGGATCTCCTTGTCGGGTCGGCGCTTTCGCTTCTCCGGTCCAAGGTCACAGCCTTGCCCCGCCGGGTTCTTCTCAGGATAAAGCGAAAGCCTTTGGGACGCTTAGCCGACATCGGCGATGAAAAGCCAGGGCAAGTCTTTCTTAACCAATACGGCAGACGCTGGGGATCAACTGTGTGGCAGTTCCGTTAATAGAAATGTCCGTGGTAGACCCGCAGAATGATCAGCGTCGCCAGCATCGTCAGCGGGTGCTGAAGGGCGCTGCAATCATTACCGGGATCCAGAATTCGGAAATTAGCTGCTTTATCAAAAATCAGCACGACAACGGCGCGGAACTGCGAGTTGCCGCCGATGCTTGGGTGCCGGAGCGCTTTCTCCTGTACGTGGCTTCCGACGGCGTTGCCTATCGTTGCGAGGTTCGCTGGCGCCGGAATGATAGGGTGGGTGTACGGTTCGATGGTGTCGAGCCCAAGCCGAGGCTCCACTACGGATAATCGGCCGCGCGAAAAGCAGATGCGACTAGCCACAGCCCGAACAGATTGTAATCCCAAACGCTAAAGTCTTTCGTACATCAGCAATCGGTGTTTAGCGAAACCTATATAAGCTCAGCCTCATAAAGCTAAGAGGTCGGGGAAGTGCCCGTGTCAGCCGAGAACCCCGTCGTGATCCAGAAACTGCGCGACGGTTGGGTTGTTGGAACGTCGTTGAGCGCTCGATCAGGCCAATCGCCCTCAATCGCAAGAATGGGCTCTTCGCCGGTTCCGACGGCGGTGGCGAGCACTGGGCGACCATCGCCTCGCTCGTAGAAACCGCGAAACTCAACGGCGTCGACCCGTACGCCTACCTCGCCGACGTCATCACCCGCATCGTCGCCGGCCATCCACAGAGCCAGCTCGACGACCTGCTGCCCTGGGCCTATGCCCCCGCGCCACTCAAGGCCGTGGCCTGAGAACAGCGGTTACCTTGCGCGTCAATGCCAACACGATCAACTCGGCCGCCAACCGGCTGGCCGCTGGACTTGAAAGCCTGATCATTCCGCAATCGGAAAAATGGCATCGCATCTCGACTGCTGCGATGAACGATGAGGAGACCGACGAAGAAAAGGAATGGGCGGAAGACCTCCGCGACTTCCTCTTCTCGCCAAGGTACTCGGCCAATTCCAATTTCGTGCCGGCCAGGCAAGTGGCCGGCGCGGCCAAGGATGCGGTACCCGCCGCGGTGCAGGGCTGTGACAGTGGTCTCCTCGGCCAATTTGCAACAGATGATGCCTCAAGGCTGGCAGTAAGCCAAAGACGTTTGCCTGCTGGCCAGGCTGGTGGACCCATCAAAGCACAGCAGGCGCACACAACTGCCTATCTTCGCGTCCTCGGCGCAACGGCTCGAAGCAGGACGCGGATATGGTGCTGGTCGATCTCGTCGACGTCACCGGCTATTGCCGGCCTCCGTCAGACGGCCAATGGATGCATGACAAAAAGTCGCTGCAGGGCTCCGAGCTGCGCAGGGCACTCTCGAATGCCAGGGCCGAAGTCGTGCAGCACATGAATCTTCTGACGCTCGATGCCGACCAGCTCATCGCCATCGCAAGGGCTGCACGTATGGAAACGTAGCTATCGGCAACGCCATCGCATGGTGTCAACCTTGCCCTGATATAGAGCTGTCCAAGTCAAGACTCCGCCAACGAGCTCGAAAGCCTCACCAGAGGCGGCGCGTACACCACCTCCAAAAATCGTGCCATCATCGGTAAAACGCCTTACGCCGAAGTGGTCCTCTATTCCCGGTTTCGTTTGCGTTGTGAAATCCCAGTTCACCTCATAGTCGGTGCCGATTGTGCGGGCCACCCGCAATTCCACGTACTGCTTATCCAGGTCGATTACGATCTGATCCGCCTTGCCGTAAATCTTGCTGCCGCCGGATTGGATCTCACACTGCAGCACAATCGGGTCTGCCCACGAAGGGGCAGAAAAAGCCAGCCCGGTGAGCCCGAGCATCATAAACGTACGCACGTCGTCCTCCCCTTAACCACCGGCCAGCATTGCGTGGAATTGATCCCAAGGCAAGCCAACTGGCCGGGTTCAACCAGAAATCTGCCCACGGCGGGTTAGCCGAAACTCTCCCCCAGAACAGAGACACTGCCATGACCCGAGGTCTTCCCCGGACGCTTTCCCGTCCCGCCGCTCGCGCTGCCTGCCTCGCCCCTCCTGTCGCCGGTTTGAAGGCTGTGACCGCCGTGACGGCTTCAAAACGGTGTTCACTTTCAGCGGCGTCCAGGTGCCGGTCACCGGCACGCGCTGGCCTATGCGAACAGGAAGGCCAAGCACCTCGCCGCGGCGCTCGGCATCGTGCCGGCATGACCTTGCTCATCACCTTCCTCGTCGACCGGCTTGGCGTATCGCGCCTGGTCGGCGGCATCATCGGCTGGGCGTTCATCGCCCTGGTCGCATCGGGTGCGGCGCGCGGCGACTACGAACTTATCGAACATCGGGGTGCCGACGAACTCCGCGTCAAGGTCGAAAAGGAAAATACCGATGCGATACGCAAAAGGCATTGATGCCAGCCGTAATTTTGATGACTGCAAATTCTGCTGGCGGGCCGTGGGACTTCCGCGTCAACGGTGTTCCAGCCCTGCGGGCGGCGATCGGTAGCAGCCTTGCGGGCGAAGGGCAAGACGCTCGAGGATCAGAACAGAATCGACCGCACCATGGCGCCCGTTTGCGCTGTGAAGCTCTACACGCCGCCGTGCGACCGCCATACCAAGGCCAGCGCCGCGCGCCGGGCCGAACTGAAATCATAGCAGGGCAGGGGCAATGCCGGCATCCGGAAATAAAAGTCTCGAAAATGATGATCGGCGGCCTGCTGCAAGCCACGCAGGACATGCAGCGCGACATCACCGAGATCCGACGCGATATCAAGGACAGCGATGCGCGCGCAGCTTTGAGCTACGAGCAATCGCACCAGCGCGCCGCCGCCAGCCGTGCGAAGATGTATCAGAAGACCGACGAACGGTGGACCGAGTGACCGCCCCCGAGAGCGCGGTCAGCAAGCTCAATGCTGATATGACCAGCGTCAAGGAAGTCACCACCGAGGTGTCGCGCTGGAAGCTCATGGGGCTTGGCGCCTTGGGTATCACTGGCATGGCTGCGGCGGCGCTGGCACCGCTTGTCACCGCACATTGGCACGACATCTGGCGCGTGATCCGAGGCGGATGATACTCATCTCAAATGATCGGGTTGAAGTATCGTTAACTAATCGGCGCCTTTTCGTCGGCAACCAGGGCATTTATACCACTGGTAAACCGTGCCTCCCGTAAGAAACAAACTGGTTAAGCAAGGGGGTCTGGATGCTTTTCGACGACTTTTGGCGTTCTCGGAGTGGAAATTTCGCGCTCATGATGGGGTTAGCATTGCCTGCGATCCTGGCCGCTATCGGTTTCGCGACGGATGTCACTACCATCATGCGAGCAAAGGTCGACCTTCAGTCCTCGCTGGACGCTGCTACTCTTGCTTCATCGCACCTGACGGACAGCGAGGCGGACCGTAAGGCTGCGTTTGATCGCTATTTTCAGGTCAACGTGGCGAACCACGGCGAGTTGTCGAATGCGAAAGTGACCCTGTCCGTCGACAAGGGGCTCAACTACGTCAAGACCAAGGCCGTCGCTTCCGCCGACGTGGCCCTCAACTTTGCTTTCCTGTTCGGTGCAAACCAGCACATCGAGGTTGACGCTGGCGCGGTAGAGGCCACGAACAATCTCGAAGTCGTTATGGTGTTGGACAACACAGGTTCAATGGCCGGCGCCAAGATCCAAGCCCTTCGAGACGCAACGAAAGCACTGCTCGACAATTTGGATGGAGCCAAGTCGCCGAACCGCAAGATCACCGCCGCGCTTGTCCCCTTTGTCACCGCCGTGAATGTCAATGGCGACGAGTTTGATCCGGCCTGGATCGACATGGACGGCAAGTCGCCCAACAACGGCGTCAACTTCCCCCTGTTGCCCGATGGCAGCCGCGTCAATCACATGGATCTGTTCAGGGACCTTGCAGAGGGAACCGGTTGGAAGGGGACGGGCTGGAAAGGCTGCGTTGAGGCCCGACCGGGCAGCGCTGGCATTTCCGACGTGTCCCCGGACCAGGCTGATGCTGACACCTTGTTCGTACCGTATCTTGCTCCAGACGACCCTGGCGACGCCACGGCTCCATCGGCGAGCTACGGCAACGATGCCAAGGTCTACAACAATTCCTATCTCTCCGATGACGTCGAGGACGGCACGGATAAAAAAGGGAAAGACAAGATAATTGCCAAGTACAAAAACCCTAAGGTGAAAAAGATCAACGACAAAAATGGCCCGTTGACCGTCGGCCCTAACCGCGCCTGCCCAACACCGGTGGTCCCTTTGACCACCGACCTCGATAAATTGCGAACTGCCGCATCGCAGATGCAAGAGTGGAACGGCTCTGGCACCAACGTTTCCGAGGGGCTTTCATGGGGAATGCGGGTGCTGTCGCCCGATCCACCGTATACCGATGGAGCCGCATGGAGGGCACCAAACACGACCAAGATTGTCGTGTTGCTAACCGACGGGGAGAATGTGGTGTTCGGGGCCGGCAACGAACCGGAGCAGTCAGACTACACATCTTACGGCTTTCTGTCTTCGGGGCGCTTTGGGTCGAGCAACCAGACGGACGCCGCGCGCGCGGTAGACCGATGGACTCTTGACGTGTGTCAAAAGCTGAAGGCGCAGCAGGTTCAAATCTATACTATTACTCTGCAATCGGACACGGCGGCCAACCGGACGCTCTATGGCAAATGCGCCACTGATCCAACCAACTATTACGCAGTAAACGATCCGACCAAGTTGCCGAACGTATTTCAGGAAATCGCTAGCAAGTTCACTACTCTCCAGCTGATCAACTGATGTCTTGCCTCCCTGCAACCAACCTCTCCGACGCTCGTTGACCCAAGCTGGATGATCCCAGCACACTCCAGACCCTGCCCGCTGCTCTCCCCAAAGACAGCGGGCCTTTTTGGGCCACCGGGCCACAAGCACCCTACCAAGCGGAACTCCGCGAGTGTCCGCCCGTTTTGAAGGCGCACTGTTTCCCAACAGCGCTCCCCAAGCTAGCCCGCTGCCTTTCCAGGCGCGGGTTTTTTGGTGGAACTGATGACAGCTGGTGAAGTTCTAAAGGTGCTCGGTTGTCCCTCGGCCGGGCGACAAACAAAGGCCCGTCACTGCTTCCTCGGTGGCGGGCTTTTCGATTATCGGAACCTGACGTGCGGTCGCAAGTTGCTGACCCAGCGACGGTCTCTGCAGCTCCAGGCTTGTCGCTGATCAAGGGCAAACTTGGTCGGCCCGCGCATCTGCCGAGGTTCGCGGGCCATCCTCTCAAGGTGGAAAATCGATGACCAAGAACATTTCCGAAAAGAAGGCTCGCCAAGGCGGCCTCGGCCGACCGGTGCTCGGCATTCTGCTGGGCGGACTGTTCCTGGCAATCATTGCGTGGGGGATTGCCGAGATCTACGGAGAGCAGGCGAAGACAGCGACGACGCAGAGTGGTACGGGCACGGCTGCGACCGCTGCCGGGGACAATCCAGGTGAGACGGACCCAATGAAGGCCAAGGCAGACGAGATGAACGGCCAGCCCGTGGATCAAAATCCCAAGGTCGATCGTAACCCGACGCCTCAGTCAAGCACAGGCGGCGATCAACAGGGTGTACAGCCAGCACAACCGGCGGCAAAGTGATGAACGCGTGTTGACAAACGCCGGCGCCCCAAACAATTTCGCGTCGAGGGGAAGAGCGAGGACACTTATGAAGAAGACCTATCAAAAGCCAGTTTTGACCAAACGTCAGCGTCTGCCGACGATTACGGCGCAGCTCATTCCGATTTCACAGCAAGCCTCGGACTAACCAACAATTCGATGATCGATGAGCCCGCCTCGGTTCGCCAGGCGGGCTTTTATTTGCGTCGGGGAAATTCGATGACCTGAGCGGTTTCCTCGGGCTCAAGAGGTTCATGGCCTGGCTCTTCATGCCAAAACACTGCTCTCAATCTTTTCGCTGCCCGAAGGAACAGTAGGACGCTCCGGACGCTTTGTTTCGCGACAAAGGATTCGGTCATGCAGGACGACCTCCCAAAGCCAATCGATCCCAAGGCCGAGTTTGTGCGCAAAATGGCGAAAGAGACCGGCGTTTCGGAGGCGCAGATCAGGGACATCATTTCGATGGTTGGCTATGATCATTCTTCCATCGTGCGCGAGGCCCGGATTCTAAAAAGGCCGGCTGGGTAATGAGCACGCGCGGCATCAACTTCCTCGACGAATGGATCAGGAACAACGTACCCGAGACGACGAAGGCCGATGGGGTTGACGAGCTGACCCACAAGCTCTTTGCCGACGCCAAAGCGCTCGGCATCAAGTGCATCGAGATAAACGAGGAAACACCGCTCGATGATCCGCCACCTGACAGACTGTCTCGATCTCATTCGGGTCGATTTCGGCGCTACTCCCGGTTCTAGGTACCGCCGGCCCCACCATTGCCGCCCCTGCCACCCGCGCCACCACTACCGAACGAACCGCCAGTACCTCCGAACCCGCCCGCGCCGCCGGTGCCGCCATTGCCGAACAAGCCGCCGCCCGTGCCACCACTACCTCCGATTCCCGTGCCTCCGGTACCACCCGCGCCACCGGCACCTCCTATTCCGCCAGCACCGCCATTACCGAACAAGCCGCCCGAGCCACCACTACCTCCGATTCCCGTGCCTCCAGTACCAACTGTGCCACCGGTACCTCCGTTGCCACCCGTGCCGCCGGTACCTCCTGTTCCGCCCGCACCTCCTATTCCGCCGGTCCCGCCAGCACCACCATTACCGAGAACGCCGCCGCCCGTGCTGCTGGCACCCCCAGCCCCCGTGCCTCCGGCACCATTTGCGCCAGTACCTCCGGTCCCGCCCGTGCCTCCCCCGCCGGCCCCGCCAATACCACCCGTGGCTCCACCGCCATCCGCGCCGCCGCCGGTGCTGCCTCCTCGATCGCCGACGCGGCTAGAGGTGCCGCCAGCCCATGAAAAGCGATTTGTTGGTTTCGAGGACGACGCCGCTAAAACCCAGACCCCGCCAGGGAGCGTGCGTGGCTTCGGCGAACCGAAGCCAGGTGCGGAAGCGCTATGGGTTTCGAGCTGACGGTTTTTCACCAGCATTGCTCGCGCCGATACTTCGCTACGAGCGTCGGTCAGCAAGATGGTGACCGCCCCAAGAAGCAATGCCGCCGCAATTGCCCAATCGTTTGAAAGCTTGTGCACTTCGGACCTCATGTCTTACTGGGGCTAGCAAAGCAGCACGGCATCCGCCAGCGAAGTCACCCCAGAGCTTATAACCGATTATATCTGGAAATCGAGCAAAACAAAGAGCCTTCTGTTGGGCCTCAATGGTGTGAACGGTTCGCCACACCCGCCCGGCCAGGCCGGCCTGCATGGCAAAGAGACCGATATAAAGCCATTGCGACTGGCCGGTCATGAAGCTGCCGCCGACCACGCCGATGCCTTGCAGCCACCAGGAAGCCGGACTTCTAGCACACTGGATTGACGGAAAGGATATGCCGGCTGATAGTTTGAAGGTTCGCCAGGCCGACAACGCCTACGAAGTGGTCCAAGATCACGCAGTGATAGAACAGCGCGCGGCTGAGGCCGTTACGACTAGAAGGCAAACGGGACAATCCGCCGGAATCATTCCCCGAGCTGAGATGAAAACGAATGAGCACACGCGGCATCAATTTCCTCGACAAATGGATGGCAGAACAACTGCCAGACACCATGATCGACGACCCGATGGCGATCGGCGTTCTGGCGGAACGAGCGATGGAAGCCGCCCGAAAGGAAGGCCTTTCCATCCCCGAAATCAGCGAGGAGGTCCCGAGCGTGTTCGAGGTTATCGCCGAAGCAATGGACCATCGCGAAGGCGGTACGCCATGACCCAGATGGGCACTGCTTGACTCGTTCACGAAGCGTTCCCATTTTGGTCTTCCGCAACGACAGGCTGGTGATCTCATGTGTGGACGCGTTTTCGTCAAAACAACAATCCCGGACATGGTGCAGCGGTTCGAGTTCGCCCATCCCGGCGACGTCGAACATTTGAGCAATCGCTTCCCAGTCTGGAACGGCCGGCCGGCAGATCGCTACCCGTAATCATTCGGGAAGAACTGTCCACCTCAATGGCCGCTTCGTCTCTGCCAAATGGGGTCTGGTCCCCGGCTGGGCTCGTGATGGCAGCGGCCGTCCGCCGCCCGTCAACGCACGTTGCGAGACGGTCGCGACCAATGGCATGTTCCGCAGAGCCTATGCGTCACGGCGATGCCTGGTGCCGGTGGATGGCTATTTCGAATGGCAGAAGCTGGACGCGTCGGGCAAGAAGAAGCAGCCCTATGCCATCGCGATGAACTCAGACCAGCCGTTTGCTATGGCCGGCATTTGGGAAGAATACGCCGACAAGACCACCGGCGAATTGATCCGCACGTTCGCGATTGTAACGTGCGAGCCGAACAGTCTCATGGCAACCATTCATGACCGGATGCCGGTGATCTTGGCGCCTGAAGACTACATGTGTTGGCTCGGCCCGGAACTCGCTCCTGGAGATCTTATGAAACCTTACCCGTCTGACCTAATGAAGATTTGGCCGATTGCCTATGTCGGCACGCGGAACACCCCAGACATCATCGACGAGATCGGGCTGGGGCCATCTGACCTGTTCGGTCTGTAGGCCCTCGGCTCGGGCACCGAAGAAATGGGCGCGCAAAGGACCCCATATTTTGACCTTAGCCATGTCGGCCAGCGGGACGAGGCAACAGAAACCGCGCCTTCAGCAGCCGTCCGAAAACATAGGGCAACGCTAGACGACTCCTGACGGCATCTATTTCCCTTCCCGACGCTTTTCGATTTCGTACGTGAGCCATCGACATAACATGCCAGCAATTGATGCGGTGGCGCCGACGAGCAGACAGGCGATGAATAGTGGGCTTTGCGAAGCGCTCTTCCAGCTCACGATGGCGAGCAGGACAACGCTTACATGTGAGCATGGAGATAATGGAGCCGAAGCTCGTCTAGCAACGCCTTTTCCACGATTTCGTGCGTGACGCCAGCCGGACTTCCCGACCTTTCCATGCCATCGTTCGCGGCAGATGGCGGTCTATACAGACGGTCGTCGCATCACCACTGTATCCAGCAATATAGGGAATATCGAAATCGTGGCTGATCTTCACACGCTTTTGTAACGCGACCAAGACATCGGCTAAGACTTTGTCATCAACGTTTTCGCAGTTATGTCGAACTTCCCTGTCGAGATTCAAGCTCACCTCCCGATGCCGTAATTTCGGTAGAGGCTTATGCAATTTCGTTGAGGGCATCTGGTTCCGGCTACCCGTTAGTTGGCTGATGACCCACCACTTTCGCCAGCATTGCGGGGCCGGATGCGCTCCGAGGCACTGGCTTTTCGTCGGGGGACAACTTCGGGAACGAAACGTCCAGCAAGGAATTGGTATTGCGTCCTCACAATTTACGGGAGGTTTTCATGGGACGTGGAATCTTGCTCTGGCTCATTGGGATTCCGATTCCAATTATTATTCTCATAATGCTTTTTGTTCGATAGGTGGCTGTCATGCAACCAGTCCTTTCAGACGTAGAGGTTTCCCGGCCCACCGAATCCTCGTCCACCGCCGTCAACTGGGGGCCGATCATTGCAGGTGCTTTTGCGGCCTGCACGCTCACCTTCACCCTAATGCTTCTCGGGTCGGGCCTGGGACTGACGATGGTTTCGCCATGGTCCGGGTCCGGCGCATCGGTAACGACTTTTGCGGTCTCCACTGCAGTCTGGCTGGTAATCGTCCAATGGCTGTCCGCTGGCGTCGGTGGATATCTTGCAGGACGGTTGCGTACCAAATGGGTGAACGTTCACACGGATGAGGTTTACTTCCGTGATACCGCGCACGGCTTTCTTGCCTGGGCGCTTGCGACGCTGCTTGTCGTCGGCGTTCTCGGATCAGCCCTCTCTGGAGCGGTCGGCTCGGGTGCGCAGGCGGTAACGACTATCGCTTCGGACGCGACCATGGGCGCTTCGGCTGGTGCGTCGGCCAACGCCGGAGGGGCGGCCGACAACGCAACGTCGTACTTCGTGGATTCACTGTTTCGACCGAACGACCCTTCCAAGCTTGCCGCCGCAAACCCCCAAAGCGACGCGGCGGCGACCGCACAGGCAACTCATATCCTGATCGCTGGCGCGGCTGCCGGCGACGTTTCTGCCGATGACAAGACCTATCTGTCTCAACTGGTTTCGGCGAGGACAGGATTGTCGGAGGCGGACGCCAAGGCGCGCGTCGATGCAGTGCTTGCCAAGGTGCAAGACGCAAAAGTAAGGGCAAAGCAAGTGGCCGATACCGCCAGGAAGGCAACTATAACCCTTGCGCTTCTGAGTGCTTTGTCCTTAGTCATCGGCGCCTTCGTGGCCAGCGCTGCGGCGGCTCTAGGCGGGAGGCAACGCGATGAGGAGGGAGAAGCTATCTTCTTAGCTCGCTAGTTAGCCGCTAGATCCGAATCAGACAATGGCCCTCCGGTTGCTCCATTCGGGCGGGCCTTTTTCAAGCATAAGCGGAACCTGATATGCTCCCGTTGGTTTCAGGATACGGCCGCGTAGCTGCTGGCCAAGATCCCGCAAGGCTTCGCCGGGCCCGCTTATGCCCAAGTCGAAGCGGGCCCACTCTATACCACCCATGACGAATTTCAGCCTTTGTCGGCGCAGCTGGGCGGCTTTTTTTCATTCGATCGGAACTTAGAAATAGTCTGTTTGTTGATGACATGGCGGTGGGCGCTTCAGGGGCCACCGCTGACCAAGGCTGATTTGCTCGCCCCGCGCAGATGGAAGGCAGGGCCATCCATTTCGAGCATACGGGAGGACCCATGGCTCTCTATTATTTCGACGTCGACGACAACGGTCAGGTGTTTCACGACGACCATGGAACAGATTGCAAGGATTTCGCCAAGGTGAAGAAGGAAGCCATCTCGGCTCTGATAGATATGATCCGAGAAAGCCTGCCGGACGGGGACCATCATCAGCTCTCAATAAAGGTCCGCGACGATGCTGGCTTCGAGATATTAGAAGTCGCATTGCACTTCAACGTTGTCACTGAGCGAAGGCAGCCGGGTCCGTCCTCCTCACGCCCCGGCTTCGTGGACGGGTTCCGGACCATAAATTCCAGTTACGTATTCTTCGCTCGGCAGGGCCCCGAGGGGACAAACTGTTCTATAGTCTCTGACGAGTTAAAGGGGTCGCGGGTCGCATATCGGTGCTCCTCGGTTGACAGGCTACAACAAACGCCGCTCGTCGCACTTTGTTGCAGGGCCGCTTATTTCCAAATTTGGAACTATTTTAGCTAAAGCTGATTGAGTCGCGGGTTTGCGAGTCAGTCCATGCGTTTGAAGTTCATCCCGCCAATGGAGCCCGAGCTTGTCGACACCCCGCCTGCGGGTGAGGAATGGATTCACGAAATCAAGTTCGACGGTTACCGCACCCAGGTCATCAAGGATGAAGCCGGTATCCGCTTGTTCACCAAAAACGGCTTCGACTGGACCGGCAAATACAAGCCGCTCGCGGAAGCAGCGAAGGCTATCAGGGGGAAAAGCTTTATCATCGAGGGTGAGACAATCGTCACCAACGAAGCTGGCCTGTCCGATTTTCACGCCCTCCGCTCTGCCATCACCCGGCGTCCACAGGATTTGTATCTGGTGGCTTTTGATCTGCTGCACCTCAACGGCAAAGACCTGCGCGGAATCAAGCTGACGGACCGTCGTGAGAAGCTTCACCGGATGATCCCGGACGGCCTGCAGGTACAATTCAGCGAGGCGATGCCAGGCACTGGCGATGCCGTCTACCATCTGGCTTGTGAAGCGAACCTTGAAGGGATGGTATCGAAGCGAGCCGACAGCGTGTATCGAAGCGGTCCGACGATGAACTGGCGCAAGATCAAGTGCTATGAAAAAAAAGAGATGGAAATCGTCGGCGCCCAGCGAGAGAGGGGTAAGCCCGCGATGGTGCTGATGGCCGAAAAGGGCCGTTATGCTGGTGGTGCCTTCGTCACCTTTAAAGCTGACAAACGCAAAGCCCTCTGGGATCGCGTGCAGCGCAGGGTGGGCGGACCGGTCCCGAAAGGGCTTAAGAACGACAAGGCTGAATGGCTTAAACCCGGCCTGGTCGGACTAGTGCAGACCTTGAAGGGCGAAGAGAACTTGCGCCACGCAAAGCTGCTGGATTTCTGGGAGAATGAAAATGGCGGTGGCTAAAGAATCAAGGGCGCGCCGGCTATGCGTGGATGTACGGTGCTCAGGCGCGCAAGGACGGCAAGGAACGAGAGCGGCGAGACGCTTGGCTGCAGGGTTTCGACGGTGTCCTGCTCCGGTGGCGTAAAGGCCATTCCGGTCAGTGACCAGATGGAAGCAGAGGTGGAGGAAGCGGCTATTGAACAGCCGCCGGGAACTAACGACCGATGATGCGAGCGATCATCTGCTCGTCGGGCTCTCCCTCGGACATCTCCTGATAGAGCCGCCTGGCATGTTCCGGCCAATGCTCTTCGGCGATTCTCATTTCCGTCACTGATTTTCGGAATGCCTCGCGTAAAATATCAAATTCAAATGCCGAAAAGCCTGCACCTTCCACATCGTCCATGGCAGAAGCCCTTAAAAATATACGCCTCAACAAGCCCCTTGTGACCTCCGATTTATACGCCTTTCGGAGACGGGGACAATCGGAGTCCATTGTACGTTTGTAACGAAGCGGCGCCCCTTGTCGAGCGTCGGGAACCATTTTCCAAGCCAAGCCTTTTTTGGCGGGACAGGCCAAGGGAGGTTGTCTTGAAACGTCGAACGATTGATCGCGAAAAGATTGAGAGAGCAGATCGGGAAAGCAGGGTTGTGCTAGATGCCGAACGGCGGGCCAGGGAGGCGAAGACCGCGCGGCTCAAAGAGCAGCGACTTGCGGTAGGGTTTTCGAAGTTACCGGAGCCGTCGAGCAACGCGAGAGACCATTGACCCGATCCTTGCGCTTCCGCACTTTCGGTTATACCAAGACTCGCTTGTGACTTGGTTTTCGTGCGTGGGGGGCGGCGGTGCAAGCGTCTAGCAAGACGATCATAATCCTTGAGGATGAGGTTTTGGTGGGCCTTGATCTGGCCGACTCGCTGATAGAGGCCGGTTACCGCGCCATTCTGTTCCGCACTTGTGAGGAAGCACTCGACTATTTGGCCATCAATCGCCCTGACTTGGCCGTGCTCGATGTTCGCCTGACTGACGGAGAATGCGACGCTGCGGCCAAAAAGCTTGTCGAGCAAGGTGTTCCCTTCATCGTCTATTCGGGCATGCTTGATGACTCCCATGACCCGATATTCAATTCGGGTACCTTGCTTAGCAAACCTGCCACATCATCAGACATCCTCGATCTAGCAGGTTCGCTGCTCGCGCAAGCTTGATCTCAATCTTTTCGCTGCTCGAAGGAACAGTATGGCTCTCCGAACGCTTTGTTTCGCGACAAAGGATTCGGTCATGCAGGACGACCTCCCAAAGCCAATTGATCCAAAGGCCGAGTTTGTGCGCAAAATGGCGAAAGAGACCGGCGTTTCGGAGGCGCAGATCAGGGACATCATTTCGATGGTTGGCTATGATCATTCTTCCATCGTGCGCGAGGCCCGGATTCTAAAAAGGCCGGCTGGGTAATGAGCACGGCACGGCATCAACTTCCTTCACAAGTGGACCTCGAACGCATGTCTGGACCCGCGCACCGGCGGGAGTTTCTATTCGCCTGCCCTCAATTGGCAAACTGATCGCTGGTGACAGGTTTCAAGGCTCCGCTGACCCCCAGTCGACGGGGTTTTGCTTTCTCGCACGCTGTGTGAGGGTAGCAATCGGAACCGAATTCGGGCTTGGAACTTGTTAGCTTCGATGAAGCTTTTATGAGCCGCGACTAATGTTCAGGAATAAAGAGACACGAGGACTCGAAGCGGCCCTGGTAGCCGCAGTGCCGCTCTCAATCCTGGTCGCGGTGGTGATCGTCAGCCCTACGTTCGGTTGGTTCGGATGAGCACGCGCGGCACAAATTTCCTGGACCAGTGGATCCGCAGCAACCTGTCCGACATCGCGCGCATGGACGTGATTTCAGTCAGCGAAGCGATCCAGAAGCTGTTTGCCGAAGCCAGGGCCCTGGGCATCAGTAGCGAAGAAATCCAGGAAGATACCGGCAGCATTTATGATGCGATCCTTGACGCTATCGTACACCACGACGCCGGAGTGGCGGATTGAACAGCCATGCGTCCTACGGACAACGTCGGCAAAGGCTGGACGCTCCAATCCCTGATCGATGCGAAGATGTCGGTCACGGCGTTCTGCAATGTGGCCGCTTGCGGACACACCAAGACGCTTGATCTCGAATGCCTGCGAGACCGGTTCGGCCCCGACACCCCGGCGATGGAGTGGGATCTGCGGCCGCGTCTGAAGTGCGAGGTGTGTGAGTCGAAGGACGTAGGCCTGATCTACTCGCCCGACTCCACGAAGAAGTCGGGCATGGGACAAAACCTCTACGCCAAGGCGAAGGGCGGACGATAGCGCGCAGGGCACAAGCTCGCGGAACCGATTTACAATCTTGAGGCTCGCCGTGATGAGCTCACGTGGCCTGAACTTAGACCGTTTTCGAACAGGTAGATCCTGCCGACGGTGCCGCCTTTCCCGGATGTTTGCCACAGCAACCTGTGAGCCGAACGAGTTGATGGCGACGTTCCATGACCGCATGCCGGTGATCTTGGCGCCGTCCGATTACATGCGCTGGCTCGGGCCGGGGCCCGATCCGCGCGATCTGATGAAGCCGTTCCCTTCCCATTTGATGAAGATGTGGCCGATCGACAGCAAGGTCCGATCGCCGCGCAACAACACATCATCACGAGATCGGTCGAGGGCCTAGCGACCTGTTTGACGTTTGATGGCCGCCTCACGCTTCGGAGCGTCGACCCTGTCGAAAGGTCTGAAGTGCCAGCATCGTGGTCTTGGCTCCTTGCTTGCTAAGTGCGAACTGGGTAACACCGCCCTCTATTAGAAGCCGACTATGCATCTGGTTGTGCTCGAAACAGAACCAATGCGAATCCCGCCGCGGCGGGAAAAGCCAAGCCCGCATACCTGTTGCATCCCGCATGCTCGCAGATGTGCCCAGCACTCGGGCGCGGTTTCGCGGCGCCAGCGTCATGCCGTCGGCAAATGATGGTTCGTCGTTCATACTGAATAGATTTTCATAAGACCCTTGACGGGCAAGGAATTTGTTCCTTTTCTGTTCTCATGGCGCAAGATCCAGTCGACACGCTGGGGCAAGGCCACCCATCGCATACGGAAAGCTCCGCTTCGGCGTTGTTTTGTTGGGCGTGACAGCGAACATCGGGGGTATACGATCGATCTTGTGGAACGGGACCGCTTTGAAGATGTTGTCTCAGAACATCAGGAGATTCCACTATGGCCGCCAAAAATCCCGCCAGGACCGATACTGACTTAAGCGACAAGGAAGCGCTGGAAATCGCTGCGAGCACTGAGGTATCGCCGAAGCAGGCGAAAGATCTTGTGGCGGAGGACGGAAAGGAAAAGGGCAAGAGAGAAGCGAAGAAGTTCAAAGCCGAGGGGTAGCGCGGGCTTTTTTATGCGTTATAGCAACGGGCTAATTCTGCCAGAAAAGTCAATAAAAGCAAAGTGATTGGCGGAGAGAGCGCAAGTCGTTTCCTGCTCAGTTTCGGTGCGGTTCCCGTCTCGCACTTTGACTCTCTATGGTCATCCGGCGCTGACGAAGGTTCGCATTATGGCGTACAGCACGCCGCACTTCAGGGAATACCCCCGCGTCGTAACATTTTCGTCGGCTACAGGCGTAACATCTGGGTTTCCATCGACTATTTATAACAGGGTAGCGTTGGGCCTAACCCTAGAGATGACAGGCTATGGCTCGTATCGTTACGCTCGTGTCAGCACAGCTGACCAAGACCTCGACACGCAGCTCGCGCAGGCAGTCAGATGGTTGATGCACGCGGCAGCGCTCACGGATTCTGTAATGAGCTACATTACATCATTGTTAAATGACGGCAATCACTGAGGGGCTTAGAACCGAGTCCAACCGCCGTGTTTGCTCTATCGGGAGCATTGGCTATCAAGGAGGATGGCATGCTCTTTCGTCAGATTAGCAACGACGCAATCTACCCCGACGACCTTGAGATGCTCCAGAGAGTGTTAAACACCCATTGCACCGCTGGAGGTTTTGGACTGACCTCTGACATGGCCGACGCAGCAGCGTTCAAGCTGATTTTGTG
This sequence comes from Mesorhizobium loti CJ3sym, assembly GCF_000472785.1. GTDB lineage: Bacteria > Pseudomonadota > Alphaproteobacteria > Rhizobiales > Rhizobiaceae > Mesorhizobium > Mesorhizobium loti_E. The sequence continues at coordinate 1,612 of NZ_AXAL01000046.1, read as the reverse complement.
GTTCAGGGCAGGAATCACTGACGACGAGAGCCTCGGTAATTTGCTTGCAAGGGAACCGGAGCAGTTCCGGAAGGCAAGCTAGTCGCCCGCACCTTTAGAGGCGCCCCGTATTTCAGCAACAAGACCAGCCACGTTCAGTAGCGTGTCCACCTCCAGTACATGAAGAGTGCCACCGGCCTCGGCAATTCGGCTTCGCAATGTTTTGACTGTTCCGATGATCAGACGGAGCGTCTCGCCAGGGTTCTCTAGAAGCATCTGGAAAGGTCCTGGTTGCAAGATTTAACAGTCTCGCAACACATGGGTTCCAGCTGGCTTGCGTTTCGAGGTAGCAGCAAAACGCATCACCTCGGCTCGGTGGTCATGCTGAGGTATGTTGGGTCGAATTCGGCGATTGCAGCCAGCCGGTCCCAGTCCAGTATCGAGATGGTGTGGTTTACCCAGCTGATCGCTTCCGTCTTGCGCAGCTCCGCGATCACCCGGTTCATGTGCACAACCGACAATCCCATGACATCAGCCATTTCCGCCTGCGACAGGGGGAACCGAAAGGACATACCCTCGGTCTGCTTCACCACCTGCAGGCGGACATAAAGTTCGCAGATCAGATGGGCGAGGTGCGAGGCACTGGAACGGCGCCCCATGGCGACAATCCATTCACGGTGGATCGCACCGTCAACGAGGGTGTCCAGCCACAATAGGCGTGTCAGATGCGGAGCCTGTTCGGTAACGGCTCGGAGCTTGGCGTGGTCGGCTAACATGACACGGCATGGCGAAAGGGCCACAATGCCGTGATCCATGGTTTTCAGCAGAAACGCATGAAGGTCGACGAAATCGCCTGGCACCTGAAAGGCAGTAAACTGCCGGCCACCGTTCTGCAACACTTTGTAGCGGGCTGCGAGCCCCTCGACCAAGACCGTGCTGTAGGCAGGCCGGGAGCCGGCCACCACGAGGTCTTGTCCAACCTCAAAATCCTTTTCTCTGACGATCACATCCGCCAACATCGCCCTTTCATCGTCGGAAAGCGCGTCATGTTGCTGAAGTTGCAGATACAACGGTTCAAGCATCTCTGGCCTCTCGGTCTCGAACGTCGGTAGATATTTGTTTCGTTCACCGGGGGCGGCCGATGACGATCTGCGGCGCGCAGGTTTGCGCCGTTTTCATGGCAAATACCAGCGGAACCAACGTCAGACCCGGAGATTACGCCGCGAGAAGAACCTAAACGGCCGAGCTATGCACCGCTACTTTTTCGATGTCTATAACACCGACAGCCACGTTCTTGACGACGACGGGCAGCTGCTGGAGTCGCGGGAAAGGGCCCGGAAAGAAGCACTCCGCATCTTGCACGATGTCGCGTACGAGGAACTGCCGGATCGTGAGCTAGTCATCTGAATCTAAATTTCGTGGCATAAGGAGTGTTCCGCCCTCTGGCAGAAGCGTTTGACGGAGGCGAGAATGTCGTCTGCGGACTTGGTCCATCGATATGGCTTGGGGTTCTCGTTGTGGCGCTGGATGAAGGCGCGAATATCGGCCTCAAGCTGGCTGGTGGAGGTATGGACACCACGGCGCAGTTGCTTGCGGGTGAGTTCGGCAAACCACCGTTCAACCTGGTTGATCC
>NZ_AXAL01000045.1 GCF_000472785.1 Mesorhizobium loti CJ3sym | reverse complement strand
CATCACCGCTCAATGAGCAGGTCGGGCAATGTCTGGGATAATGCTGCGATGGAGAGCTTCTTCTCGTCGCTTAAGACCGAGCGCACGGCGCGCAAGGTCTACAGGACGAGGGATGACGCCAGGGCGGATGTGTTCGATTACATCGAGCGCTTCTATAACCCTCGGCGAAGGCACTCGACGCTCGGCTATCTGAGCCCCGTCGAGTTCGAGGAACAAGCTATGCTAGCTTAACCTCGTGTCCGAAAAACCGGCAGCAGGCCAACGTCGAATTCAGAATGGACGGGATACGCGCGAAGAGCGTCCTAGGTTGGCAAGAGGCACGTTGGGCTGACATTGACCAAATCCTCTATCGCGCAACGACCGCGTTTCCAGGAATCGCGGTAGTGCGGAAAAACCCTACGGTGATGGACCGCTCATTGCTGAGGAGCAGATTCGGGGTCTTACTTAGCCCAGATGTTTACGACCGCACCGTGCGGCAAGTCCCTCCCCAATATAAGAAGCTGCTGCGCGCATACTGGTGACGTAGAAGGCCAGGCCCGATGGCCGCCGTTACCGTGGCGCTGCGTAGAGATATGCCTGCCTAATCCGCCATTGAAATCGTGAGCGCATAGCCCGTGATTTGGCGTCTGGGCCCTGATACGACCACTGCCGCGGGCGAGACCATCGGGGGTCAGCGGATGGTCTAGTTGTTTCGGCTGTTGCCGCAGTCGAGGTCAGCGTCGACCGCCGCACGCTTATGCAGTAACCGCGGAGAAGCGGCCCAAGTGGGCCTAGCAGCGTTTCTCGATGACAGGGCAACCGTTCGAGAGCTGCAAGGTGCGGTTGCGCGCGGTCGAGGCAGGCGGCGCTACGCAGCCTTGCAATCAATGCGATCCATGTCGTATCCGTCGTGCTGCCAAGATCCGCGTTGCGAATGACATTGCCAAGCTGCAAGCGATCAAAACATCACCTTGTTGAGGCGACAGACAGCCGCGTGCGATTTTCTCTCGGCAACACATTCGGCAGTTCTGTCGACGGGTCACAGCCGATTTTTCTCGGCCTCTCGGTGGAACTCGCGTGCCCTCTTGGTGGCTAGTTGCTGGAACCGGAGGCGCTGCCCGGCCGCGTAGTTGCTCGCGAGTATCTCGGTATCGAAGTTCCGTGACTTTATTTCCCCGTTTTCCAGAACTTGAACGACCCAGACGTCCTGTACTTTCCGGATCGCAATGGGGTTTGCCGCTGACGTCATGCAGTTGGCTTTCGCTATCCATCAGCAAATGCTTATAGAGCTGTTTCTGTAACGTCAGATTGCCCAAATCTGTAAAACTCGATCTTTCAGAACGCCCTTTGCCCCGGCTCTTCAGCGCTCACCTGGGCTACGCTCCAAAGGATTTCGCTCGATCCGGAGAGGAACCCAGCGGGGCAAGCCTGCGACCTTGGACCGGGGGAAGTGAAGCGCTGATTCATTCGCTCGCCCACTCGGTGCGCCACTCCAGGTCGATACCTTGGACTAAAACTTCGGCATCGAAGCCATTGGACGTTGCACTGTTTGCGGCTTTAACCGCAGCCGTCACCGCATCGACATTGGATTCATAAGGGTATTCCTTCCCGTCATATCGGACTTTCCATCGATCAATTCCTCGCCCAAGGCTGCAATCAGGGCGGAGACGCGGCCCCGCACACGCCGAGGCAGCGTCATCACACCTTCGATCAGGCGCCGTCCTTCCGCGCTGGCGATAAAATTCAGACGCTCATCGACAGGCAGAGGCCGCGCCTCGCCATTCGCTGGCGGATTTCCAGGCAAGCCTTCAAAGAAGCGGCTGACGGGGACATCCAGCGCCTTGGCAATCTCGTAAAGCATCGACGCACTCACGCGGTTCTTCGCGTTCTCATATTTCTAAAGTTGCTGGAAGCTGACGCCTATGCATCGGGCGAGCTGGCCCTGCGACACGTCTGATTGGGCACGAACCGTCGCAATCTGGCTGCCGACATGCTGATCGGCGGGATGAGGAGCGTCCCCGGAATAGACTTTGGCAAAGGTGCGAGCGAGCGATGAGTGTCGAGGTTTCAAGCATAGCCACAGATGCTCCATGGTATCCCCTCGATGGTCGACGCGACGAACGCCTTTCCACCCCTAACTCTTGATAAGTGCGATTATCTCGAGAAAATGTCGTAGATTCAGCATCGCAATTGCGCACTCGCGATTCAAGCGGTTGTGCTCTCGATCGTGGAGATTCGAGAGGTGTTTGCGCAAAATTTGAAGGCTGCGAGACGGGCGAAACGCCTCTCGCAGGGGGAGCTTGCCAATCAAGCAGACTTAGATCGTACCTACATCAGTTCGCAGGAGCGCTGTGTGTACGCAGCGAGTATTGATGTGGTTGACAGGATTGCCACTGTTTTGGGTGTCGAGGCACACGAGTTGTTGAGGCGATAGCCGGCAGGCTACGCCGTTACACCGAGGCGGGTCATGCGTGTGCGGCGCGTAAGCCAAGGGTGATCCCAGGCGACAGCCGGCGCTACCCCCCATGCCGACCAGCCGAGCGCCTTGAGTCTCCTACGTCGTCCACAAACAACGAATATCAAGCCAACACCTAATGTTGTATCGCCCGGCTATTGAAAGGCCGAAACGGGCCTGGGGTCCTTGACATGGCGCGCCACGGCCGCATCGCCGAGGTAGAACGTGCCAGGGTCAGTCGCGACGTAACGCGGCGCGTGTATGACGGCTACCGCGAGGGCAGGGGCCTGCAACGCGCTCCGTGAAGGTACGGCGCCGAGGGCACTTTGACATCGCCAATCGGATCCGAACCAACCCTGGATAATAGGGCTGACCGAGCGCGGGAAACCTCCGCTGCCGCGCTGGTTTGACAGATCAGTAAGCTTTGCTTAGTGCGGTTCGTAAAGGGTGCCCATTTATGCAAAACAAGACTTTAAAGACTTGGAAGATTTGGCTGCGCGCTAAGGGAATGTTGCCGAAAAAAAAGAAGCGGTTGCCGCCGCACGTCACCATTGGTCGCCACTCATACGGAATCCACCCGGAAAACGGCTTGTTTGCCGAAAAAGATGCGCGTTTGAGCCTCGGTGCTTTTTGCTCGATCGCGCCCGGTGTCAAGATTTTGTGCGCCGGCCAGCACCCCACCGTTTCCGCGACAACCTTCCCGATCGAAAACCGCCTGCTAGATAAGGCCGGCGGCTCTGCCAAACGCGGGGAGGCCGCGCGGTGTCAAGATCGGCGACGATGTCTGGATCGGCTTCGGCGCCGTTGTCCTGCCTGGGGTAACGATTGGCGACGGCGCTGTCGTCGGGACGAATGCGCTTTTCACGAAAGACGTTCCGCCCTACGCGATGGTTGTCGGAATGCCAGCGAAGATTTTGCGGTACCGATTTCCGCCGGAAACAATCGAGCACCTGATGTCGCTGCGCTGGTGGGATTGGGATGACGACAAGATCATGGCCGAAAGCGACGCTCTGGTCGGCCCGGTAGAAACTTTCCTCGCCCGTCACAGACTGAACGGCCCCCACAAGGCGAACGATTGGGCGTGATGCGGTCCGCCGCGATGGCGACACCATCAGCATAGAGCCTGAGCAATTCATTGATTCGAGATAGCTGCTGCGGGCGACGGCGCTGGCCTCGCTGGTCACCGCCGTCATTCACTATCTCCATACCCCCAAAGCGTGATGGTTGAGAGCGAGCTAGGCATGGTGCCAATAACTGGAACCTTTTCCCGCTTCGCTGATTCCTGTGAATGTCCCAAACCGCAGAAGTCACCCCGCCAATCCTTTCCGAGGGCTGCCCCGACCGTGAAGTGAACTGCTTGGTGGCATTGGAGAGCGCTTTCGCGGCTCTTGCAGAATCTGCAGTCGCTAAAGGATGGTCGGCGCAGGAGACTGCAGAAACGCTGCTCGCTTTGGCGACCGAGAACCTTAAGAAGCTAAAGACGACCTCTACCTGACCTGTCGCCTAATCGCCACACATTGGCATTTCGGCATGTTCGGGAACGATTGTTTGTATTCAAACGAAATCCGCACCGATATAGCTGCTCCCTCAAAGTATGCGGCGCTGTCAAAACTGACGCGTACGCTCATCGAGAAGCGCGGTGGTCTTGGCTCGGTGGAGAAGCGCGAATTCCTCGATGCGGGCTATGATGAAAGCCGGTTGCTGGAGGTGGTCGCCGTTCTCGCAGCATCTACGATCACCAACTACACGGTCAACATCACTCAGCCGCCGCTCGACTACATTTCAGCCGCACGCCTGGCAGCCAGATAGACACTGATCAGGACAGGCTCAACTCAGCTCTTGCCCGCAGCGGCAGGAGGCGACGGCGCGGGGAGGAGTGAGCGGTCAGGATTGTGGAGTTGTTTTGGCGGTCGCCCGCCGGCGCAACGCAGACCCCAGCGAGATGGATAAATAAACGAGTCGGTCTCTTGGCCGCCCCATGGGGACCTGCGGCTGTCGATCCTCGGACAGCTTCCGCGCGGATCCTGCAAACCATCAGATAGCGGGGAATTTGCACAGCTAGCGCCTCATAGGTAATGATCGAATTGGTCCAAAGTCCTACCTCTCCAATGGCTTCACAGCAGGCGTTCGGGACAGTTCCAAGCTGACCTGTGGGATCGCTACTATCTCTACCTCGGCGCACTCCAACAAAAGGTCATGATACCGACGGAAAATCACGATGCCGCCGAAAATGTCGTTGATGAGGAAATCCAAACCCGGATCAGAAAGCTCGCCAGACGCCGCGCTCTCGGCAAGGCCGGCTTCGAGAAGAGCCGCAGCCAGACAGCTGAAGAGCGCCGCGGCCCTCACCGGAAGCTTCGTCCCGCGATTTGATGTGAGATGGTTATGGCTCGCGAAGACTTTCATCAAAGCCACGTATAAGCGGGTAGAGGAAATAGGAAATGACTGTGCGCCGGCCGACATTGATTTCGGCCTGGACGGTCATGCCCGGAATGAGATGGAAGCCTGGCGGCAAAGCGCGGAGCGTCACGTCCCCAAGAGCGACTCTTGCCTTGTAGAAGGGCGCCGCCGCCTGGCCTTTTTCCTCAGGTGCAAAGCTGTCCTGGCTTATCATCCGAATTCTGCCGCTTGCCGTTCCGTGCATCTGGAACGGAAACGCATCGAACTTGATCTTGACCGGTTCATCGCCCGCCAGCCGGCCAATATCCTTCGCTGCGACGGAGACTTCGGCTTCCAGCGGCACATTGAGTGGAACCAATGTGAACAGTGGTTCTGCCTCGCGCACCACGGAGCCGATCGAGCGCTGGGCAATCTCCAGAACCGCTGCATCGGCAGGCGCAGTCAGCACCGCCATTCTCTGACGGAGCCTTGCCTTCTTCAATTGTTCCGCGGCAACCGAGCGATCGCCATGCAACTCGACAAGTTTCTCCACGGACGTCCTGCGGAAGTCTTCGACGAATGCCTGTCGTTCCGCGTTGGTTTGCTCAATGGTTTGGGCAGTCTCCCGCTGGCTACCGCGAACAGCCTCTAGATTGGCCTCGATGTCCAGGCTCACATCGCGCCCCTGCAAATAGCTCAAACGCGAGCCTGTGCCTTGGTCCAGCAGCGTCTTGCGCATTTGATCGATCTGGTGCAGACCGTCAAGCCGCCTTCCCAACGCCGCCTCCTGCTCACGGCTGGCTGCCAAGGTCGCCTCGGCATGGGCAACTTGGGTGTCGAAATCAAGCAATTTGGCCGCAAAATAGGCTTGGCGCTGATCGAAGAGTTCTGCCTGAAGCGTTTCGTCTGACCTTGCTCCGGGCGGTGCAACATAGCGCCTCTCGGCCAGTTCGGCGCTTATGCGATCGATCTGGGAGTCATAGCCATCGATCTTGTCTTGCAATTGTTCGCCGTCGGATGTGGCGAAAGTCGGATCCAATGTAGCGAGCGTCTGTCCGGCTTGCACGGTGTCGCCGACCTTCACGGCAATTGAGCGAATGGCCGACGTTTCCAGCGGCTGGACGATCAGCATCGGCCGCGTTGTGAGAAGTCTGCCTGGCGCCACCACGATTTCATCGATTGTGGCGAGAGAGGCCCATGTGATGGCGAGGCCGATAAATAGGACGACCGCGTAAAGCGTCAACCGTGCCATCCGTGGCGGTGTCCGCGCCTCGAGTTCCGCCGCGTCAGGCTGAAACTCGAGGACGGTCTGCATTGGTGCCGTATGGACGACCTTCAGCGGTGGCTTGACGGAAGCCTCGTCGGGGCGGACGTCGTTCTTCGATATGGCGAGCCTGACAGGCGGGTTTTTCATCCAGCCAGCCTCGTCTGCTGGTTCCACAACTGCCGGTATGTCGTGCAGCGGGTGAGCAGTTGGTCGTGTCCGCCGATATCGGCGAGTTGACCCTTGTCCAGGACAAGGATGGCATGGGCATCGGCGAGGGTGGAGAGCCTGTGCGAGACGATGATGACGGTCCGACCTTCGGCGATGGCGCGTATGCTTCTCCGTACAATCATTTCACTTTCGGGATCGAGCGCGCTAGTCGCTTCGTCAAAGATGAGGATGCGTGGATCATTGACCAGCGCCCGTGCAATGGACAGACGCTGCTTCTGGCCGCCTGACAGGTTTTCGGCGTTCTCCTCAATCATCGTGTCGAAACCGCGGGGCATTTGCTCGATGAACTCGTCAGCTCCCGCCAGTTGCGCCGCCCTCACTATTTGCTCGAAACTGGCGTCCGGTCTCGCTGCGGCGACATTTTCGCGGATCGTGCCACGGAACAAGAAGTTATCCTGGAGGACCACGCCGACGCTCTTGCGCAGATGGATCAGGTCGAGCTCTCTGACATCGTGCCCGCCAATGCGGATGATACCCTCCTGCACCGGATAGAGTCCCTGGAGCAGGCGGGTAATCGTTGTCTTTCCTGAGCCGCTGCGGCCGACGACACCAAAGATGCTGCCCGGCTCGATTGAAAAGGAAACGTCATTGAGGGCCAGCGGCAGGTCTGGCCGGTACCGGAACGAGACGTTCTGGAAATCGATCTCACCGCCGATGAGCGGCGTCAGTCCGTCGGCGCGGCCGCTACGCTCTACACGTTGATTCATGATTTCGCCGAGCATTCGCACGGAAAGAGCAACTTCCTGATATTCATGGACCATTGTCACGATCTGGACCAAAGGTCCGGAAACTCGACCCGCCAACATGTTGAAGGCCACCAAGGCACCGATCGTCATGTCGCCATGGAATACTGCCAGTGCGCCGAGACCTACGATTGACACGCTCATCAGCTTTTCCATCAGGCCGGTGATGGATTGAGCGGCCGTCGAGATTTTTTCGACCTCGAAACGGCTGTTTATGGTCTGTGCCGACCGATCGTCCCAAACTCGCCGCTGTAATGGTTCCATTGCCAGCGACTTGACGGTGCGCATGCCATGGACCGTTTCGACAAGCAGTCCCTGTCGCGCGCCCTCCGCTTCATACAGTACTTTAAGGCGACGCCTGAACGGACCGACTAGCAGCGCAACCACGATCGCAAGAGCGGCGCTGAAAAGGAGCACCATCGTGGCCAATTCAGCGCTGTAGAGAAAGAGGACCGGCACGAATACAAAGAGGGAAAATGAGTCCAGGATCGTCAGAAACAGACGGCCGGTCATGAACTCGCGGATGCGGCCCGCCTGTTGCATGTGCCTGACCAACACACCTGCGGAACCTTGCTCAAAGAACGTTATGGGAAGGTCAAGCAGATGCCTGAAGGTGCGGGTCGCCACGCGGATATCTACCCGGTTGGTGGCATAGATGAGCAAGTACCGGCGCAGGAAGACAAATGCCGCATCGAAAAGCAACGCAACCCCCATGCCCACACTGAGGACATAGAGGGTTGCATAACTCTGATGGACAAGCACCTTGTCGATGACCAACTGAAAGTAAATGGGCGTCGCAAGACCAAGGGCGTATAGGAATAGGACCGCCACAGCTACATCGAACAGAAGCCGCCGCTGGCGCATGATATCGGGGAAGAACCAGCGAAAGCCGAAGGGCTGATCTGGGTCATTGAGCGCATAGCTGCGTTTAGCCAACAGTAACTCTCCGCGCCATCTGGCACAGAACCGTTCGACCGATACCTCAAGCAGTTCCGGCTGCTTAGCGAGCGGATCGAATAGCCTGACGATCTCTTCGCCCGCTTCGTTTTGACCTACAGACACAACCGAGACCCAGTTGCCATTGTCGAGCGGCGCCAGAGCTGGATAGGCGGTGCCCAGTCTTGCAAGCCCCGATCGCCCGACCTTCGCAAGACGCGCCCGAAGCCCGGCCTCCTGGGCCATCCGCAGCATTAGAGAAGGCGACACGGGGTCGCTGCCCACGGCATGGATTGCGGCAAGCCGTTCAGGCGTGGTTGCGAGCCCGTGATGACGCAGGACGGCTGCCAAGCATTGCAGCCCCGATTGCGGCCCCCCCTCCATGCTGCGAAGCCTTCCCCTGATCGCTAGATTGTGGTGCCTGAGACCGGTCATGCAAGAAACACTTTATCCGTCGCTCGCCATCTAATTGATGTGAAAACGGGGCCGTTTCCTTACGCCCGATCGGTTAGTTGAAATTCGGCGAGCCATTCTGCTTCGCGTCGACGCTGGTCGGAGAAACGTCGCTTGGCGCTCCGCGAGATTCATCCTGGTCGGCGCCGACTGGCGGTGTACGCTTGATGGCACCGCCTTCAATCAGGCCTCGCAACGCCTTCTGCAGGAGTTCGACGCTGTTGGCGAAGCCTTCGACAGACATGACGATGCGTTGGCGAAAGACCGGCCTCGGCGCATTGGACTGATCGCGCTCGGTCGGCGAAAGGCTGACCAGATCGACGCGCACGGTGGTCCCGCTGACCGTAATCTCGCCGATGCCGTCCGCATAGATTTCGTTATGCATTGTGGTCCACTTCCATTCGGGTTGTTCGGCTCTGATCGCGCCGAAATCGTTGACCGGTCAGGCTGCCAGCTGGCCGTTGAAGAGTACGTCTACCCAGTAGTTGGATGAGTTGAAGGAACTTGTCGGGAAAGCGCTCGCCGAACCGTAGGCATAGACACCATTACCGCCGGAGGACGCGCTTGAGGGCGCCGTCAACGATCCGGTTGTGACTGTATTGGTGAAGTAGTTGTTGTTCGCCGAGTAATGGCCGCTCGTGTGGTAGGAGATGATGTACGTCGTGCCCGCGGTAATCGGCACGGCACTCGAGAAATTCGCCGTCTGCCATCCACTTGACGTCTCGTTCGTGAATGTCGCGGTCGCCAGTCGCGTCCCCGTGCTGGTCCACAGACTTCCGGTATGGGTTCCTGTATTCTGGGCTCCCTTGTAGAAGCTCACCCCTGTAACCGAACCGCTAGTGGACGCGGAGAACTTCATGCCTAGCTCGACGGGAGAAGTGTCGTTCACGTTGACGGTTGCCGGCGTCGAACTGGCGGCGAAAAGATGCTCTGTGGTAGCCGGAGCCGTGACGGTGAGTGCAACGTTGGCGCTTGCCGTGCCGCCGCGTCCGTCGGAAATCGAATAGCTGAAACCGCCATTGCCTGTAAATCCGGTTGTCGGCGTAAAGATGATGGTGTTGGTCTGGGCGTTGAAGGCGACGGCGCCGTTGGTCGGGGCCGAAACTCCACTGATCGTCAAGGGATCGCCGTTAGGATCGGTGTCATTGGCAAGCAGCGAGGCCGGCGCAATGTTTAAAGCTGTGTTTTGCTGGGTCGTGAATCCGCTATCGTTGGCGGCAACCGGTGGCTGGTTCGGCAAGGCGTCGGCAGGACTGTAGATAACGTCGACCCAATAGTTGGACGCATTGTAGGAACTCGTGGGAAACGCGCTGCCCGAGCCATAGGCGTAGACGCCGTTCCCACCACTCGCCGCGCTTGATGGAGCCGTTAGATTGCCGCTGGAGACTGCCGAGGAGAAATAATTGCTGTCGGCCGAATAAGAACCTGCGCTGTGGTAGGACACGATATACGTTGTCCCTGCCGTGACAGAAATCGGATTCGAGAAATTTGTCGATTGCCACCCGCTTGTCGTCTCGTTCGTGAAGGTCAGCGAGCCTAGCAAAGTGCCGGTGCTTGTCCACAGGCTGCCCGTGTGAGCGCCCGTGTTTTGCGGTCCCTTGTAAAACCGGATTCCATCTATGACGCCCGCAGCCGAAGCGGTGAACTTCATTCCTAATTCAACCGAATTCGGGTCGTTTTCCGTTGTCGTCGATGGCGTTGCATTGGCGGCGAATAGGCTCTGTGTGACCGCCGGCGGCGTAACGGTCAAGCCAACATTGGCGCTGGCAGACCCGCCATGGCCATCGGAAATCGAGTAGCTGAAGCCGCCATTGCCAGTGAAGCCACTGGTCGGCGTGAAGGTGACGACATTCGTCTGCGAATTGAAACTGACGACGCCGTTCGTCGGTGTGCCCACGCCTGTCACCGTCAGCAGGTCGCCATTGGGATCGGTGTCGTTGGCAAGCAGCGAGGCGGCGGTAATCGACAGCGCCGTACTCTGGACCGTGGTGAAGCCGCTATCGTTGTTGGCCACAGGCGGCTGGTTGGCCGGACTGGTAACCGTCAGCGCCACCTGGGCCGAAGCGGATCCGCCATGGCCGTCGGAAATCGAGTAGCTGAAGCCGCCATTGCCAGTGAAGCCACTGGTCGGCGTGAAGGTGACGACATTCGTCTGCGCGTTGAAACTGACGATGCCATTCGTCGGTGTGCCCACACCTGTCACCGTCAGCAGGTCGCCATTGGGATCGGTGTCGTTGGCAAGCAGCGAGGCGGCGGTAATCGACAGCGCTGTGTTCTGGACCGTGGTGAAGCCGCTATCGTTGTTGGCCACAGGCGGCTGGTTGGCCGAACTGGTAACCGTCAGCGCCACCTGGGCCGAAGCGGATCCGCCATGGCCGTCGGAAATCGAATAGCTGAAGCCGCCATTGCCGGTGTAACCGCTGGTCGGCGTGAAGGTGACGACATTCGTCTGCGAATTGAGACTGACGACGCCGTTCGTCGGGGTGCTCACGTTTGTCACTATCAGCGCATCGCCATCGGGGTCGGTATCGTTGCCAAGCAGCGAGGCGGCGGCGATCGCAAGCGCCGTGTTCTGGACCGTGGTGAAGCCGCTGTCGTTGTTGGCCACGGGCGGTTGGTTGGTCTGCGTGTTGGGCACGAAAAGGACGCTGACCTCGTAGCTGGCCCCTTGATACGTACTGGTGGGGAAAGCGCCCGATGCGCCATACGTGTAGACGCCGGCATTGACCGGAGCTGACAGGTCGCCGTTGGCGTAGGCGGTGGTGAAGAAGCTCGGCGTCGCGGCATAGTGGCCATTCGAGTGGAAGCCGGCCACATAGGTGGCGCCTGCAGCAATCGAGACGGGGCTCGAGAAGGTCAGCGTCTGCCAGCCGCTCGACGTCTCTCCAGCAAAAGTGCCTGTGGCAAGCACCGTGCCAGTTGAACTCCAAAGCGTGCCGGTATGCGTGCCGGTATCGGTGGCGCTCTTGTAGAAGCTGACGCCGATGATCTTGCCGGTCACCGTCGCGGAAAATTTGACGCCAAGTTCGACTGCGTTGGAATCGCTATCGGCAAGGACGGTTGGTGTCGTGCTCGTCGGGAACAAGTTTTCGACTGTTCCGAGCGGATTGACAGCGACGACAACTTGAGCGCTAGCGGTTCCGCCATGGCCGTCCGAGAGGGAGTAGCTGAATCCGCCATTGCCAGTGAAGCCACTGGTCGGCGTGAAGGTGACGACGTTCGTCTGCGCGTTGAAACTGACGATGCCATTCGTCGGTGTGCCCACGCCTGTAACCATCAGCGGGTCGCCATTGGGATCGGTGTCGTTGGCAAGCAGCGAGGCGGCGGTAATCGACAGCGCTGTGTTCTGGACCGTTGTGAAGCCGCTATCGTTGTTGGCTACCGGCGGCAGCTGCTGCAGGACACCGGGTGTGAAATTGACGTCAACCCAGAAATTCTCTCCGGCCGAGGTGGCCTGGTTGGGAAAGGCGCTCGCGCTCCCCGCGCGCGTCACACCGGCATTTGCGCCGGTTGACAGCAAAGGCGTACTGACTGGGTCGACGAAATAATTCGTATCGAGCACATAGTTGCCGCTGCTGTGATAGCTTGCGACATAGGTCTGTCCAGCGACAACCGACACCGGCTGCGCAAAGGTCACGGTCTGCCATCCGCTGGCCGTCTCGTTGGTCGACACGGCGGTCGCAAGCTGGGCGCCGCTGCTTGTCCACAGTGTGACACTATGGGCGCCGGTGTCGGTCACTGCCTTATAGAAGCGAATAGCGGAAATCGTCCCGGATGCAAGTACACTCAGCTTCACGCCGAGCTCGGCAGTCGGGGAGCCGCTGTTGTCGTTATGCGACACGGTGGAGTATGTTATCGTGTCTCCTGGCGAATTCTTGAACAGGCTGGTCGAGGTCGAGGCACTGACAGAGACGGTGATCGCGTCACTCGGAGTCTCCAGATAGGCGTTGTCATCGACGGCGCGCGTCTCGACGGTATAGGTTCCCGCCGCTGGAGCAATCCAGCTATAGGTCCAGTTCGTCGTACCCGTCGCACGGCTCCAGTTGGCACCGCCATCGGTGGAAATCTCGACGATCGCGACGTGGCCACCGCCGACATCATTTGCCGTGCCGCTGATGGTCGCGATCTGGTTGCTGGATATCGGCTGGCCGCCCGCAATCAGACTAATCGTCGAGACCGGCGGACTCATGTCGGCCGATTGCGATGCAAACACCAAGCTTGCCTGGAGCGTCGCCGGCAGGACGCCCATCTCCGCCAGCACGTTCACCATTGATTGCTGTACGACGGGATTGGTCGGGGCCGTCAGGCCATCGAAATGAGCATGATTGCCGTTCAAACCCCATGACCACATCACCGTGCCGGTGCCAAAGATCAGAGCGCCACTCTGGGTATTCCTGTAAAGAGTGAGGTTGTGCGTGGCCGTGCCGGACCCCTCCTCGGTACCAGGCTGATCGATGATCAGCGATCCTACGGGCACAGTAGTCGATGACAGATCGATCAGGCCGGCTGGCCTGAATCCATTGTTGTTGTCGGCATCCCACTCGTAGCCGAGCAAGTTGGTCAAGGTGACGGTCTGGTTGCCAGTAAGGTTGGCCACGGCAGTGTTCTGCCAGATAGCCAGCTTCGAATATTGGGAGGTCAGCGTGATGTTGCCGAGAGTGCCGTCGTCGTCGACCTGGAAAATCGAACCGGTCAGCCCGTTTTCCGGGGTACCCGGTCCATAGACCGGATCTCGAAAGGTCGAACTGCCGCCACCAGCGGTCCCGTTTGGATTCAACTGCTGAGCGTCCCACGGATCCTTGTATTCCACCATCGTCCTGTTGGCTGTGGCACTTGCATCGATACTCGGTGCGTAACTGATATCCCAATATGTTTCGTTGCCGCTCAAGAATGCAAGATTGACGCCGGCGTTGGCCGCCGCCTGGACATTGTTGTACTGCGATGCCGACCAATATTCGTCATGGCCGACATCCAAGTAGGCCTTGCCGCTCAGGACCGAAGCGGGATTTGTCGCCGCATCGACCGACGAGATGTATGAAACGTTGTAGCCGTTCTGCTCCAGCCATTGGATCGCTGGGAACTCTTCACCAAAGACGAAGTCTTGCGGACCAGCAAAATTGTCCGTCGAGTTGGTTTCGATCGGCCGGTTGTAGCTGATTGCGTAGGCACGATCATCGCGGCCGCCGGGGCCGGCGTAGAAATTGTATCCGCCCCAGGAATTATAGGCTTGCCAGGTTGAATCACTTGTCTGGAATGTGATGTCCGAGGTTGCGTCGTCAGCCCTGACAATAAAGGGAATGATGTTCTGGCCAGTGATGCCGTCAGTGCGTGTCAGCTTGGCGATGTAGACGCCTGAGGTCGCATCAACGGGAACCGACCACGACGCTGACACGTCCCAGTTGCCGGCGTCGATTTCGTTGGTCTGCGGGTCGAACAGTGGATTGGGCTGGATCTGTGGCGAAGCCAGGTTCTCGCCGAAACTTGTTACCAGCGTCGCACCATCGCCGCCATAATAACCCAGCCGGTAGATATCGATCCTGTACTTCGT
Organism: Mesorhizobium loti CJ3sym; assembly: GCF_000472785.1. GTDB lineage: Bacteria > Pseudomonadota > Alphaproteobacteria > Rhizobiales > Rhizobiaceae > Mesorhizobium > Mesorhizobium loti_E. The sequence goes on along the minus strand of NZ_AXAL01000045.1, from coordinate 18,950 downwards.
GGCACTGGTATCGATCTTGAAATTGACGGTCTGGCCGTGATTGATGCTGATCTGGGTGGCAAAGCCTTCGATGTTGCTATCACCAACGCCATCCAGGCTTCCGTGTAAGCCCCACACACTGACAGGCGTGCCGGGCTTCTGGTTTTCGGCCACGATCGGGTTGGACGAGACGGCCTCAACGAATGGCATCGTTTGCATTTCGGTCGGTGTCTCCAGTGCTACGGACGGGGTCTTCGTCGGCGCCGTCGGATCCACGATCAAGGTCTGCGTCGGAATGAATGGAGCGTTGGTCGAAGGGCCGAGCCCGCTTTCTCTACCGCCGCCCGTCGAAGCATCCGCCAGGGACAAGGGTGCGGCTCCGAAGGTAGCCGTAACCGTGCTTCCCGGTACTACCCGGCCCCCAGTTTCAGCCGTTCTGTCGGTAATGGGGGTCCCCGTCGCGGCGGCGGTCTCCAAGATAGGGCTTGCTTGAAGCAAAAGTGTAGGCGTGATGAAACCTGTCGGCATTGACGTTCGAAGCGGTGCCGTCGCGGTCACTTCCGCGGGCGCCAGGACCACGGCGTCGACCGCCTCCGATAACGAGGAGCTATCCAACTTTAGGTGGGTTGCCGTCGCGACAAGTGAAGCGGACGACCCTGAAATCTCGCCGACACCCGCTCGACCGGATGCACCATCATCGGGTTGGGCCGATACCAGCCAAGAACTTACGGGTGCCAATTCCAAGGAGCCCGGAGCGGTCGATTTATCGGGGGCCCCTGACAATGAGTAAGTCGATGGCAGGTTTGCGCCTTCGCGCGCTCTGTCTCTTGCCCGTTCTGCCGATACCGAGGGGACAACTCGTGACCGCGATTCACTTTCAGACGCGCCTGGTTTCGATTTGGCGGCCGTTTGGGTTGGGATGCTGACTTTTGCTTGCAACCGACCGGGCTCGTGACCGCGAGAGGACACATTCTCGACGGATAATAGTCCCTGATCCGTGAGGGAGTTTCTCCGCCGTTTGTTCAATTCGTCCACGACAGTTCCGCCTGACGCCGCCAGTGTTCACATTTTTCTCGATTACATCATCAAGCATGATGGCTCCGATGACGATTGCTTCTTTGGGTAACGGTTTCCTCTAAAGGTATTAGCTCGTTATCGATTGGAGTAATCAGAGCGCACAATGCGACACATTGTTGATCGAACCCCAGCAATGAAACACGTGCCCGACGGAGGGATAGAGCCCTTTTCAAAGGCCTGCACCGTAAACTTACCGCTCCGCAGACGAGATCTGGGAGCTCGGCTTTGGTTCATGCGGCGTGAAGGCGTGCGATTTGGCACCAAGTATCCAAAGGCTTCTGCTCGCAGTCGGCGATGGTGGTTGGATGGAATGGCGTGGCGGGGAATGTGAAAGAGGTTGGCAATCGGGTCGTGGACGGAAACAAAACGCTGAAGCTGGCGCGCTGACTTGAAGCGCGTCATGGTCCTCTCCGGTCGTCGGACGGGTTGATGAGAGTTCTTCGCCCGATTGTTCAGGCCCTTGTGCGAGCGATGCTCGACGCCGCGTGATCTCCCGCCTCGCCGCACCGTAGGATCGAAGCTTGTCGGTGATCATGACACGTGGCGAACGGCCTTGCCCTTTCAGAAGCTTTTGGTATCAACCGCTTGGCAGCTTTGGCATTGCGGCGGCTTTGCACCAGCACGTCGAGAACGTAAATACCTGAATAACCGGATCGAATAGGACGGTCAGACGACGGTCGATCAAATGACTATTTGTTCGACCGCGATTTGGATCACCTGCCGCCGGACGCGCGCTGGCGCGAATGGATGCAGCGCGTCGAGTCGACAATTTTGCGGCCAGCGAGCCGGTCGGCCGCGAGGCGCTGGCGCGGATCGTCGGCAAAAGCTGCCGCACCGACCATTTGGTCGACGATATCCGCGAGAAGCTGCGCTGCCGACCGTATGACCTGGACCTGATTCCAAGGCATAGCGAAGATCGCTATGCCTCATTACCCGGACATCATGAGTTATAGGCGGGTGAACCAGCCCAAGATCCTTATCCACGCCTGAAGCCTCGAGCGCCCGGCATACGATAAGCGCATCAAGGGGTAATCGAGCGCCTGGTAGCTACCCTCCAAGCGCGCGCAAGCCAGGCAGGATCGACGAAAACAGGACATCAGGAGGAGATTGATGAGGCTGCGGTTTGCCAGCCGCTCGAGGATGTCAGGGCCGTGAAACGGGTGACCTCCCCGCCGGTCGCTGGATTGACCAGTTCTCCGGCGACCAAACGCAGCGGAAGGCGTTTGCCATTTTCATAGAGCCAGAAAAAATCGGTGCCGCGCGAGCCAGCCACTCTAAGGGGCCGGTGGTCAGCCTCTCGCTACCAGAGATGATGTTAGAGGTAAATTTTGGCTCCTCCAGCAGCCTTGTCCGCAGCCAGAAGTCCTCGTCGCACAGATGGTCTTCGACCCGGTCGGCAATATCCTCATCGTCGATCTGCAGGAAAGCAAAGCTCCCTCCGAACAGTTTGGGCCAAAGGATGAGGTTGGCAGCCTTGATGGCATGCGCCGGCCGTTCGCATTCAGTCTTGGGCAACAGGCTGCGACGCTGTGCGAGCGCATCTCCCTTGGCGTCTGGCTCCGACGGCACCAAATGAAACCGATAGGATACCCGGCCTTAATGCATAGCAGCGGATTGCCGGACAACTTCGGAATAACTCAGGATTGGTAAAAGAAGATGTGACCTTGATAAAAGAGCGGCAACCGAGCGAAAGCCGTTTCTAGACTCGTTAGCTTTGGAGGGGCTTGGAGCTCGCCGGTTTCGCCGGCTATGCGGCATGAGCGTAGCAGCCTCTGCATGTCATCGATCAAACTGTGTGATGTTCCAGCGCGTATCCACCGAGCCTTACAGTTCGGATGATGTCGCCGCGTGTGGAATGCTGGAGCGACTTTCGCAGCCGGCTGATATGAACATCCACGGTGCGCGGACCGACATAGACATTGCCCGGCCAGGCCGCCGCGATTAATTCGTCGCGGCTGAGCACTTTTTCCGGGTTCTCAAGCATGTGACGCAGCAGCCTGAACTCGATCGGTCCCAGCAGAATTTCTCTGCCGTTGCAACGCACGTGATGGCTGTCGACCTTCATTTCGATGTCGCCATAGCTCAGCGACATAGCAGCCTGCGCTCGTGTTCCCGACTGTCGGCCGGTCTCAAGTTTGGTATGCAGGTAGTCAAGCAGCTTAGCCGGCGCCAATGGCCGCATAAAACTTTCGTTGATCCCTGCCTTCAACAACGCCAGATGCTGGCTTTCGGCCCCGGCTGCGATCAGCGCCACGACGGGGAGGGCGCTTGTCCGCGGGTCGTGCCTGAGCCGGCCACAGTTATCCGCCATCCGATTGTCTGACCGGCAATCCAGCACCCAAGCCTGGACCGGTGTTGCGGCGGCCAACTCGAACATCTCATCGACGTTGCTGGCCAGCGCACTGGTGAAGCCGTCCACGGCAAGGATGTGGCTAAGCACCAGATAGAACTCCGCGTCATGCGAACATATGACGATCAGTGGCTTCATAGGCGCTGTTCAAATCTCTCAGGCGGCATGGCGCGATGCGCGTCTCTTGGCACACCCCATCCGTCAGGCAACTGCCGGATTTCCGAAACGTCCCCGGCTTTCGGTCAATTGACTTCGTGCCGCCGCACGACTTGCGAGCCCTCTAAATCCCTCAATTGATTACGGGTAACCGCTCCGGCGAGAGTTCGCTCAAAAACTCGATTTCCGTCTCGCGAACATAGATGACTTCCTCGAACTGAAAGACGGCGCCATCGAGTTCCAGCTTGGGCTCCAGATGCAGGATCATGCCTGGCCTTATAATTTCGGGATTGTCTCTGGAAATCGATGGCGGCTCGGTGACATCAAGGCCTCCGCCGTGACCAATTCGAGAAACCAGCCCGTAGGCGGGGGGCAAGCCTGCATCGCGCCAAAGCCGCTCAAAAACCCCAAAAACGTCGCCGCAGGTCATTCCGGCCTTTACGCTGTTTGCAAGCGCTACCGTAAGTCCACGCGTTCGTTCGTAAGCATCAATCTCCCAAGGTTCGGGCAGACCGCCGCGGGCGATGCGGTTCCTATCGGCGGGATAGCCACCATAGGTGGAACGAAAATCCGTCCACGCGTACTGGCCGACCTTCAATGGCTGCATCTGGGGTGGGCGGCCGTAATTGAACTCACCCCGGCAGAAGGTCATCGCAATCGGATCGGCGCATTCTGCTCCGTTCATGATAATGCGAGACTGGATCTGCCGACAAAGCTCGACTTCGGTAATGCCCAAACGTGCCTGCGAAACGGCATGGTCGAAGGCAGCGTTGACGATCTCGAACGATATCCGCTTGAGGTCAGCTTCGAACGGCGATTTGATGACGCGGGTTCGCCACAACAGATCCGTGGCGCTCTCCAGCCGGCCGCCGCGCGCTCTCAAGCCATCAACGATTTCCAGCGAGCCGCGACCGAGCATATCCTGTCCATAGTCGATAGCCGCCTTTGCCCCGGCAGCCGGATTGCGAACGGAAATCTCCTGGACGATGGCGCGCGCTCCTTCCGCGAGATAGCCAGCGTAGTAGACAATTGAAAAAGCCCTTGGTTTCGATTCAAGGTTTCTGGATTCGATCCTGTTGGCGATGACGAGAATGTCTCGCTGGTCGATCACCAAGAACAACGGCCGCGAGTGATAGCCCCAGGACAATGTGCGGTAATCGGTGAAATACTCGACGTTTTTCTGATTGGTGAGAACCAGGAACTCGACTGCATCGCGGGCCATTTCTCGGCGGACCGCAGCAAGCCGCATGGCTTGCTCGTCAAGGGGCACATCTGGAGATGGTGGTGCTGGAAGCATGGTCGTCATCTGCTCCTGGACTGCCTGTGATTTTTGTTGCTTCGCGCACCCGGTTCCCCAAGTGATCGCCGCTGCTATTTTTTCGGCTTCGAGCCTTTGCCCCCGGCGTCCAGTTCGACCACGCAGGCCAAACGATCGAAGGGCGATTCCGTCAGGCCGAAGACCGAGAAGGACTTGTCGGTCGTGTTCAGCCGATAGAGGCGACGCAGTGTTGGATATCCGTTCTTGATCGTGAAGGTTTGCTGGGCTTGCTCGGAGGCCGGTGCGGCATCGATCAGCAACTTGGTCTTGGTGAATTCTGTTCCGTGACCGCGTAGCGCGTCACCGATGAACTTTTCCCCAAACTCGCCAATGACTTCATCGCTCAATGAGCGCGGCAGGTAGGATGTGTCATACATGATCGGCGTGCCATCGGTGGAAATCACCTTGCGAACGCACAACATCAGCCCATCCGGCGGATCGAGGACGTCAAAGGCTGGATCGTCGATCTTTTCCGTCGTTATTGAGATGAGCTGGATCGAGGGCTTCAGGCCAAGCCGCAGCGCGTCATCGAAGGAGGTGAGAGAGAAATCGAGATCGCGAATGAACCTTCGCTGGTCGCGGACAAAGGTGCCAAGCCCAGGCACCGCCCGTAAGATCCCGGCCGGCTGAAGGTCGCGCAACGCGCGCTTGATGGTCACCGAGCTTACGGCGAACTCCTCCGCCAAAGCAGCGGCGGACGGCAGCGCCTTGCCCGCGACGTACTCTCCCGTGCGCACGCGGCGCATGATTTCCTGCCGCACGTTTTCATGAAGAGCGGTCCAGGTCTGTCCAGTCATTTGAGCCCCGCAATTAGGTATACCAGGATTACCTATCGCATCGACACGAAGATGTCTATCCCCTTGCGAAGATGCAGCGAGGCCGGAGCCAGTGCTTCACAAATTTCAAACACCGGCTTTACAAAAAATTGATACACCTGTTATACCTGGATTACCTTACTGATCAATGGGCACGGGAGAATGGTATGGCAGGCGTGGCGCGGCTCTTGAAGGCGATGACCTCCGTTGCAACCAGCGGCGCCCTCCTGCTTGCAACCACGGGCGCGTTGAGGGCTGAGACAACACGCGAGCGGGTCTTGCGCGAGGGCAAGATTGTCATTGGCATTTCCAATGGCGCGCCCTGGGGATTTCGCGACAAGAATGGCGATGCGGCGGGCTTCGATCCCGAACTGATCAGAGCGGCCTTCAAGAGCCTTGGGGTCAGCAACATCGAAATCGTGGTCACCGAATTCGGCGCCTTGATACCCGCACTTTCAGCACGGCGTTTTGATGCCATCGCCGCCGGGCTCTACATCACGCCGGAGCGTTGCGCGCTCGTCGCGTTCAGCGACCCGGATCTCAAGCTTGCGGATGCAGCGCTCGTCGTGGAGGGCAATCCGAAGCGTATCCACAGCTACGCCCAAATCGCCGCGGACCCAGAGATAAGATTTGGCGTGGGACGCGGCAGCACGACGGCGAAGAATGCGGCCGCTGCCGGCGTGCTCGCCGAGCACACGCTGCTCTTCCCCGACATCCAGTCAAATGTCTCGGCGCTGCTCACGGGCAGGATCGACGTCGCGGCATTCTCGGCGCCGACAGTGGCGCGCATCCTGTCGGACGAAAACATTCATGGAATCGAACGCGCATTGCCCTTCCAGGGAGTGCAGCAGAACGGGACGCAACAGTACGGCTATTCGGCCATTGCGTTTCGCAAGGAGGATGCTGACCTTCGCGACTTGTACAATTCCCGTCTCAAGGCGCTTAAACTCGACGGTACGGTCGCACGCATCATGAGAGAGAACGGCTTCAGCGATCAGGAGCGGGCGCCGGATCTGACCGGCGATCAGGTTTGCGCCGGGCAAGGCTGAACGGCTGCAACATAAGGGACCAGCCGTTATCCCGACGCCAAGCCAACAGCAACGCGCATCAGCAGGCAATAAGCGCCTCGGGCGCCGTCAAGAGCCCACGATCAAGGATATTCGAACGTGACCACTGTTGAGATATTCGTCGGCATTTTTGAAGGGTTCCGCGTTACGGCAACCGTGACCGCACTGGGACTGTTGTATGCCGTGCCGTTCGCCTTGGTCTTTGGCGTGGCGCAATATCTGACCAAGGGTATGGCGCGCCTGGCGATCACAGCGGTCATAGAGTTCTGGCGCAGCTCGGCAGTGATCATATTGCTGTTTGTCTTTTACTACGTGCTTCCTGTCATCGATATCCAACTGCCAGCGATCACCGTGGCTGCGATGGTGCTGGGGTTGAATGCGGGTGGATATGGAAGCCAGGCCGTCAGAGCCGGCCTTCAGTCACTCGATCGGGGCCAGTTCGAAGCCGCCGCGGCCCTTGGATTGCCGCGCCGCCATATCCTCGCCTTGATCGAGCTGCCGCAAGCCCTGACCAGGATGGCGCCGACCTTCATCAACCAGCTCATCCAGTTGATCAAAGGCACCGCCCTGGTGTCTCTCGTGACCCTGACAGACATGACGTTCCGGGCCAAGGAAATCGCCGAATCCGAATACAACCCCGTTGGCGTCTACACATCGCTTCTGCTCGCCTATTTCGTCATTTGTTATCCCGTCACGGTTTTTGGCCGGTGGGTCGAGCAACGCATCGGCGGGCGGAAGGGCCTCACAAATGAATTTTGATTTTGCCTTTGCCGCCACGACGCTTCCCACGATCCTGGGTGTCATCGGAACCACGATCAGCGTTGCCCTGCTGAGTTGCGCCGGCGCCTCGATCCTCGGGTTCAGCTTTGAGATCGCTCGACGGGCGGGCTCCTTACCCGCCTATCTGATGCGGTTTACGATCGACTTCATCCGGTCAACACCGGTGCTGGCCTGGCTCTATTTCCTCTATTTCGTTCTTCCACATTGGGGCTTCACCTTGCCAGCGCTAGTGGTCGGCATACTGGGCCTGAGCATCTATTTCAGCGGATATCTCGCCGAGGTGTTCAAGGCAGGAATCGACGCCATCCCGAAAGGTCAAGCCGAAGCCGCGAAGGCCCTGGGTTTGAACCGGATCGATGTCGTGTCTTTCGTCCTGGCTCCTCAAATGCTGCGCAACGTCGCGGCTCCTGTCGGAAACCATTTCGTCTCTATCCTGAAAGCCACACCCTACCTGGCTGCCATCGCTGTCCCGGAGATGCTGGGCAGCGCGCTCGACATTGCCTCCAACACCTATCGTTACGCCGAACCGCTGACAGTCGTCGGCATCGTGTTTCTCGTCTTGGCTCTGACGATTGCGCAGGGGGTCAGGCTGCTTGAACGCAAGCTTCATGGGCCGACTAACCGATGAACAGCGATGGTCAGCCAATGCGACAGACAGCCCCTTGGCCAGTGGAAATCAGCCAACATCACAGCGCACACCCGCCTGATCGAACGGTGGCGGTGGAAGCCGCTGCGCTCAACAAGTGGTTTGGAAGCTTCCATGCCCTCAAGGACATCAATCTTGCCGTGCCGCAGGGCAGCCGAATCGTGATTTGCGGTCCGTCTGGGTCGGGAAAGTCTACGTTGATCAGGTGTGCAAACGGACTGGAGACGTTCCAAGGTGGAACCATTCGTATTGGCGGTGCCGAACTCACCGGGGACGAGAAACAGCTCCAGAAAATCCGGCGTACCGTCGGAATGGTGTTCCAGCAATTCAATCTGTTCCCGCATCTGACGGTCATGGCCAACTGCACCCTGGCTCTGCGACGTGTCCTTGGCAAATCGAGGAGCGAGGCTGTCGGCATTGCCGTCCATTACCTTGAACGTGTTCGAATACCGGAGCAGGCGCACAAATATCCAGCACAGCTTTCCGGCGGCCAGCAGCAACGCGTCGCCATAGCGCGTGCGCTCTGCATGAACCCCAGGATCATGCTCTTCGACGAGCCAACATCTTCCCTTGATCCCGAGATGGTCAAGGAAGTGCTCGACGTGATGATCGACCTCGCCGCGGACGGCATGACGATGCTTTGCGTCACCCACGAAATGGGCTTCGCTCGCGAGGCAGCCGATCAGGTGGTGTTCATGGATCAGGGCCGCATCGTCGAGACAGCTTCCCCTGCCACTTTCTTTGCCGCGCCGAGCCAGGAGCGAACGCGGCTCTTCCTGAACAAGATGCTTCGTTGAATGAAGGGACGGACCATGAGCGTTCAAACACGGATTTGGACTCCGATCGATTATCACGCCGACGGAAAGCAGTCGGACTGTCTGAGGCTACCGCATTCTACCGACCTGTCGGCCTATGGCTGGATTCCTATCCCGCTGGTGTGCATCAAGAACGGCTCCGGCCCGACGGCGTTGCTGGTCGCCGGCAACCATGGCGACGAATATGAAGGCCAGATCGCGCTTTCCAATCTGGCACGCGAAATCCAGGCGCACCAGGTTTCGGGGCGGCTTCTGATCCTGCCGGCGCTCAATTCTCCTGCCGTCGCTGCGGGCCGCCGCGTCTCTCCGCTCGACGAAGGCAATCTCAACCGTTTGTTCCCTGGCAATGCCGCCGGTTCCCCGACCGAAATGATCGCTCACTATGTCTGCGAGGTGTTGATCCCGATGGCGGATGTGGTCGTCGATCTTCATTCCGGTGGACGGTCGCTCGACTATGTCGTGAGCACGCTGGTGCGTCCGGGGCGAACCGTCGATGAGCATGAAGCGCTGCTCAGGCTCATGCGCTTGTTTGGAGCGCCAATCGGCTTCGTTAGTGACGGAACCGGCGGTGGCGGTCTCACGACGTTGGCTGCAGCGGCACAGGAGCGGGGCGCCCTGGCTTTGACAACGGAACTTGGCGGTGGTGCAACCTTGTCGCAAGAGGGGTTGTCTTTCGCCGAGGCCGGACTGAAGCGGCTGTTGAAAGACCAGGGGATCTTGCGCGATATCGCGATCGAGCCCGCTTCATCCACGCGCCTGATGACGGTCAAGGGCCATAGCGCCTTCGTCTACGCCCACGACCGCGGCATTTTCGAACCGGCTGCGAACATAGGTGATGAGGTCACAAAGGGTCAGATCGCCGGCCGTATCCACTTTCCAGATCTACCGGCGCGCGAACCGGTAACATTGTTCTTTGAATCGTCGGGCCTGGTTGCCTGCCGCAGAGTTCCGTCGCTTACCGATCGCGGAGATTGTCTCTTCAAGCTCATGGCTGATATCGAGGCCGGCAGCCCAGGTCTCGCTTTGCATGCTTAGAGAGCTTCCGAGGCTCAATCCGCGTGTCATCGGCCTGCGCTGCATTCGTTGCCGGGCGGTCTTTCCGATCGCGGACTATTTCGAGGGCTGTCCGATCTGCCTCGGCCAGAACATGCCGGCGAGCCTCGCGATCGCATATCACGAATTCCCCAAATCCATGACACGCCTCGCTGACTGGCAGGTCTATCCTGATCACCCAACGCTGGGCGAGGGCAATACACCTCTCGTCCCGCTGGAAGGGTTAGCCAAGGAGATCGGCGTTCGCGCGCTCTGCCTCAAGAATGAAGGCGCCAATCCGACCGGGTCACAGAAAGACCGCATGAGCCGGTTCGTCGTTGAGCGTGCGTTGGCGATTGGCGCTTCGACGGTTGCCGCTGCTTCAAGCGGTAACGCCGGTGTATCGCTGGCGGCCTACGCGGCGCATGTCGGGCTGAATTGCGTGATTGTAACCACGCCGGAAATGAACCCAAACTGGCGCCGCGCAATCGAAATGCACGGGGCGACATTGCTGGCCACGGAAACGCCGGAGCGGCGCTGGCAGGTGCTCGCCGATCGAGTGCGAGCCGGTGACTGGTATCCAGCCACCAATTTCTCCGTTCCGCCAGTGGGCAGCAATCCGTTCGGGGTGGATGGCTACAGATCGATTGCTTTCGAGATTTTTCGCGAGCTGGGCACCAGTGCATGCAGCGACATCCTCGTCCCGACATCGCGAGCGGATCTGTTGTGGGGGATCGCGCGGGGATATTGCGATTTACAGACGGCCGGCCTTGTCGAGAAACCACCCCGCATTCATGCCGTCGAGCCCTTCGGGCGAATATCGAAAGCCCTCGCAGGACAGGATTATCGCGGCAGTTTTCCAGGCCACTCGGCCTTGATCTCGATCGGGGGGGCGACCGTGACCTATCAGGCGCTCGACGCAATCGCATCGTGCAATGGATCGGCGGCCGTCATCAAGGATAAGGCCGCACGCGACGACCAAAGGCAGTTGGCGCATTGCGGGCTCTATCTCGAGCTATCGAGCGCCGCGGCCTTGACTGGCTTGCGAAAACTTGTCTCTCAAGGCGTGATCGCATCGGATGCCGCAGTCGTGCTTGTCGGCACAGCCAGCGGGTTTTCTGAATTCCAGCCATTCACGCGTCCTATTGCCTTTGTTGGCTAGACCAGAGGCGCATGCCTGGGGACGCGGGCTCGTCGGATGATCGCTAAGCCGGCTTCAGCTGCTTTGGGCCGCGCATTTCGACCAGGGCGCAGCGGCGACCTTCAGCGATCACAAGCGATCGAGATGCGCGTCCAGTTGAGCCAGGATTGCGTCGAGCGATGGCCGCTCCCTGTAGTAGAGGGCGCGGGTTCGCTCATAGGCTTCACCGTAGAGTTGTCGGGTCGCGGGGTCGCTGGGACGAAAAGCCTCGTTGCGCCGCAGATCCGGTTCATCCCCGCCTCGGAACCGATCAGTCCTGTGGGCGTGGTATTCCTGGCTACCTATGAAGGCCTTGACGCCTTCGTCGTCCAAAAGACAGGAGACGTCGTAGTAGTGACGTACGAAGTTGACGGGCATCTCCCCAGAAGCCTGCCGTTGCTGGAATTTGGTGGAAAGGGTCTGCAGCTTTTTGACAAACGTGTAGCCGGGTTCATAGCACAGAACATCGATGGCACGGCCATCACCCAGGCATCGCGCGCGACGGCGACAAGAGATTTGCAGGATCTGGTTCCCAACGGCGCACTGGTAAAAGCTGGGGAGCGCAGGTACACGCGCTACGCACTCCAGATGTCAGATTCGGATAGATAGGTCTGCCATTTCCTATCCACGATCTCGCAGGAAATGCAGCGTTCGATTGGTACCGTCAGAGGCAGGCACCTTCCGTCACAACCAAGCGGCGAGGGCCGTGTCGCAGAGGTCGGCGCCACCCCGCTTAAGATGCCCGTCTGACCGCATCCGGTTGTGCGGCAAGGCAGGCGAAGAGCGGCTCGATTTTCCCTTGTTTGAGCCGAGCCACCGACCGGATCAGTTTCTCGCGTTCGGAATGCGAAAGGATGTCGCGCCCCAGGTCGTGGAGCTTGTCTTCAACCGCGGACTGGTCCATCGGATTGTTGGCGTCGCCAAGAGGACGGGGCACGTCAACGGCACGTTCCCGCCCGCCAATGACCATTGTCACGCGCGCCGGCGTGCGTTGGGGAAAGATGCCGGCAAATTCGTTGGGGTAGCGGATTTCCACTCTCCCAGCGAGCGCCACCACCGCCGCGTCTGAAAGCGATCGAGGACGCAAAGGCCGGAACGCCTCCGCACCGCGCAACGCTGCGAGCGCGGCGGCAAAGGGGACTGAGAACTGCGCCCCCTCAAGCGACTTCGGCGCGATTTCATTGGGGAGTTTTCTCGCTTCAGGAAAGATCTCCACCACCATGCGGCCAATCGGCTCGTCGTGGCCACGGCCCGCAACCAAAGTGAGCACGGCGTCGATAACGGGATGTGTATAGCGGCAGGATGCGTAGGGCTTCAGATACGTCTCGCTGACCAGCCATCGGCTTCCAAGTTCGGCAGTGATCGCTGCGACATTGTAGGCATGGTCGCGATCCAGCATATCGATCGAGCCACTCATGCCACAGCCGGCGCGCTCGGCCGCAAACAGCGCCGTTACCGTCGACCACGGGCTGCTCCCCTTGACAGAACTGGCCTGGCACGCCCCTTGAGGCAGGTTTTGCGGCGCCTCGGCGCCGGCGATCGCGATTGCATGCGCGATCTGATCCGCCCGCATGCCGCGCAGCCATCCAATGGCGGCAGCCACGCCCAATCCGGTCCATTGGCCGCTGGCAAAGCTCATCGTGTCCGAGAACCGGCGGGCGGCGGCGATCCGCAAGGCAACATCATATCCGATGGCGGTAGCAGCCAGCACGTCATGGCCGTCGCTGCTGAGACCTTCCGCTTCCATCAGCACGGCGGGAATGATGGCAGCACCCGGGTGGCCTGCCGCGAGACAATGACCATCATCGACATCGAGAGAACTCGCTGCCGCGCAATTGGCAAACAACGCGCCAAGCGGATGCAGTCCGGCTTCGGCGAACCATGCCGGAGCGGAGCCAGCACCGAAACAGGCCTTCGCGGCCAAACGCGAGAGCCTCGCATTGTCTGTTGGGACACCCCCGATAACCGAGGCGAGCGTGTCGAGAATGGCGCGTTCAGTCTTCTCTACGACCAGATCCGATAGCTGCCCGTAGCGCACATTGCTGACAAAATCCGACAGGCGTTCCGTAACAAACTTCATCACTTTCTCCAAGCTAGGTAGACCTAGTATACCTGGTTTAGTTAAATGGAGAAGCCGTACCCGTGAAATTTCTGGTCATCCTCCTGGCGCTGGACATCAAGACTAAGGAGGTGCTGGTCGCCGATCGGACCACGAAAGATCGCTCCTGTGTCGATGAACCCCGATTTGAGATACACCGCTCTTGCGAGCGCATTGCGGGCGTTGACCGCCAACATCAGTTGCCTGACGTCGGTCCTGTTGTGCCGCATCCAGGCAATGGCCAAATCCGATCCTGCACGCCCATAACCCTTCCCTTGATGGGTGCGGCAGATCCGAAAGCTGTGCATGGTGATCACCTCGCGAGGCGCCCAGTCGGGCAGCGCCTCTTTCTCGCGCAGGATGAAGAAACCTATCCTCAGCCCAAGGGCGACAATTGCGAAAGGATGTTCCAGATCTGGATGTCGGCTGTTTTGCAGGCCATCGAAGATGGCGTCCACAGAGCCGGCGAACTGCTCTTGTTCGGGATCAAGCACCAACCGTCTGATGGCGGCCCGATCGAAGATCGATACGGGGCGCAGGTCGATGTCATCGAGCTTGGGCCTGATGCGCGCTATCCGCGAGTTTGGCAATATGATCCTTTGGTCGTCCGATCGCGACTTCATGAATTGATGTCTCCTTCAAATCGACCGGTCGGTGATTGGGCAAGTCGTGCCGACCTATTCATGGCGACACGGCGGGCGCACGGTTTTTGTCGCGCTCCATTGCATCCAAAAAATTGCACAGCTTGCGCCGGCAAAGAGGCAGGCGAGGCCGACAAAAATATGCCTGGCGGAAACACCCGGGAGGAGACTGGGGAGCGCATAGATTACGACGGCGACAAGCCCGATCGCGGCGTCGATGTTCGCCCGGATACGACCAACCATGCGGTTGGCTACGGTCTTCAGGATTGTTGCATCGCTTCCGGTACGAACCATCATGAAGGACAGACCTATGAGACCTTGCCACAGCAGAGCCTGAGCTACGGTATGAGCCGTGGAAAAAGCGGCAGTCGCGCAGGCGAGGAGCACCGCTCCCAAAGCAATCAGGAGCCTCTCACTTGCCATGCCGCAAAACCCCACAAAAGCGATGCTCCCGATCAAGCCACCGCCCGAATACATCGCAGCGATCCAGCCATATTGGTTTGGTGGCAATTTCAAATCGTATCGTGCGAACCCGGCGAGAAGCGCGTTCGACGCGTGCGCCGAGGCATAGGCCATGAGCAAAGCGCAGCCCGCCACTTTGAGACGCGGGTTGGTTACAGTCCTCGTCAATCCTGCAATCAGATCCTGCATATGAGGGGCAGGCCGCGTTTGGAGCATGCGATCGTCATTGGGGAGAAGGCTGGCGAACAAAGCGGCTAGGAAGGATGAGGCCGCGCAGATGGTCAGGCTGCCGGCGACGCCAACCAACGCCAAACACAATCCGCCCGCGGTTGCGCCAACAATGTTACCGACCTGGCCGAAGAGAATGCCGAAGGACACGGTCCGCATCAGCGATCGTTTGCCTGCCACCTGCAGCAAGGCCTGACTGCTGGGGTAGGACAGCAGGGAGCCGACGGAGACGAAGCATGCCGTGGCGTAGAGGACAGAGATCGGGGGGCGGTCAGGAGAATAGACCAGGGCGATGAGGGCCAAGAATCCGACGCCCGAACCATGAATGGTTTCCCCGATTGCAAACAGCGTGCGACGACGGGAGCGATCTATCAGCGGTCCTATGAACGGCCCAACGGCGAAAGCCAGCAATTGCCAGCAGATCAGAACCTTGCCGACGGAAGCGATGTCACCGGTGATCTGCAGCACAAACCAGGAGACCAGGACGATGTACATGCTTCGCGCGCATTGCATGGAAAACAGCATCGCGTAGACTGGCACGCCTCCAAACAACATGACCCATCCCTTTGCAGAATGCCTGTCGAGGCGCGCAAGGGGCCTGAAGGGCCGCTGGCGCGCCTAGCGGATCGATCCAGCAGCCAGGCCCTTCGGCGGTGTCGCGTTAGTCGTTTGCCTGCCCCAACACGTCATCGAAAGATCTTCGGCCCCAGGCAAAACGCGACCATCCCGACATCGGCGCCCTTGGCGTGCCAACGGCGAGCGGGCTTGCCTTTGGCAGCTCGGACCACCCGGTAATTTTCTCAAGCCATTTCTCGTCATAGACCGTCTCGGCATATCGATGTCCTTCATCGGGAAACAGCGCGACCACCGTCTTTCCGGGATTGTTGCGCGACCACCATTGGGCGACCCGGTAGGCGGCGCCGCTGGTCGGCCCCATGAAAAGCCCGTGTTTGCGATGAAGATCATGCGTGGCGTGGAAAGCCTCCGCCGGAACAAGCCAGTGAACTTCGTCGAACTGACTATGGTCGACATTGGTCGGGAGAATGTTTCCACCAAGGCCGCTAAGGTTCAGCTTGCCGCTTGGCTGGCCAAACAGCACGCTGTTTGGCGTATCGACGCCGATTGCGTAAAGGTCGGGAAACAAAGTGCGCAGATAGCGGGATGTTCCGCTCATGGACCCGCCCGATCCGACAGGACCGACCAGGCAATCAACTTTGCCCAGTCTATCGACAAACTGTTCGGCTACCTTGCCGTAAGACAGCGGATTGTCGGAATTGTAGTATTGCGACGGCCAAAAGCTGCCGGAAGCCTCTTGCAGATATTCCTGCAGACGGTCGAGCCGCGCCTGTTGAAGTCCTCCCGTGAGAGCGGGCCGATCGACGATCGTCACTTCGGCGCCGAGCTCAATCAGCCGTCGATGAAGGTGACGATCAAGCGCCCAGTCGCTGACCAGGATCAGCTTGTAGCCGTGTTGGACGGCCAGCATCGCCAGAGCAAGGCCAAAGGTTCCCGACGAGGATTCACAGACGGTGCCCCCCGGCCTCAACAGGCCGCGTTCGGTAGCGCGTTCAAGCATGAAGCGGGCCGGCAGCAGCTTCATCAAAAAGAAGCTCGCGCCGTAGAGATCGCCGCCCAGGGGAACAAGGCGAGGACCTTCGAAATCTTCCAGCTTGCGCATCAAGGCACGCGTAGACATGGGCTTCTCCTGAGGGCCAAACCGTCAGTGACGGAAGACTGCCGGCTCGAAACCAGACTGTTTCAACGCAGCTGTTGCGCGCTTGATGTTCTCGGATGCTTTTTGATCCATCGCATCGAACATCAGGCCAACCACCGTGCCGCTATGCGCAACCTGGATGCCAATGGCGTCAAAACGGACACCGATCGTTTCGATCTCGGCCAGCCGTGGCTTTGGCAAAAAACGTTCGTTGATCCGGGCGCTGGCCGTGGCAACCCTGCCCAGCATCCGCGCATCGGCACTCTTGATGGCTGTTCGCAACAGGCCGCGCAGGGGGCGAAAGCTTTCAATCTCAAGCTGGTCATAACGCGCCGTCGCGAATTCAAGCGTATCGACCGTTGCACCAGGGGTTGTGTCGATGCTGATGAAGTCGATCGGTGGCAGAGGCCGGCGAAAGGCCTCCATGACGACACCGTCACGGTGTGCAAACAGAACGGCCTGCTGCCTGAACAAGGTAGAGTCACAAGCGGTCTCCGCGCTGACTGCAATCTGCATCACATCGTGCGACGCGGCCTCTATTCCCAACCAATCCAGGACTGCAAGAATGCTCGCCAGGACGTCGGCGGTTGACGATCCCATGCCGCGGCTCAAGGGGATGTTGCTGTCAATCTCAAGATTGGCACCGGTGCCTGGGCGGCCGAATGCGTTGACGGTCAACTCGGCCGCGCGTTTGGCCTTCTCCCGCGAGGCCGGCATGACAATCAACTGGTCGCTGCTATTCGGGGTGAACCTGACTTTCGATCTCAGCTGACGGCAAGGCAGCGAAACGAGCGCACGCCGCATCTGGACGCCGTCGTCTTCGAAGAGGCCTTGAACCAGCTCGCCGTGGTGGCCGATGGCCTCGGCATATCCCGCGCCAATAGGCATGAGGAGTCCTCCCGCGATATACATTGGTATCTTCTTGTTGAACCAAGATATTACTTTCGCAGATGAAGCTTCCTCAAGCAACAATCAAACTAATAATCTTTTGTTTCGAGATAATTGCAAATACAATACGCCCGGCGCATACATCCTACGCATTCGTCACACATGTAACGGCTCAAACAAACAGGCCCGAATCAGAGGAATGGCTGATATCGTCATCACGCCAGCAGTTGCTCGATTAGCCTGCTGAAACAATCAGCCTGATCTATGTTCCAGGGCATACCCCGCGAGCCGGACGGTGCGAATAGCGGCGCTGTGCGAGGATTGTTTGAATAGCTTACGCAGCTGGCTGATGTGAACATCGACCATGCGCGTGCCGACACTGGCGCTGTTTGGCCAGGCCACCTCTAGCAGCTCATCGCGGCTGATGACCTTCTCCGGGTTTTCAAGCAAGTGACGCAGTAATTTGAATTCGATCGGCCCAAGCTGGATCTCCCTGCCGGCGCAGCGAACGCGATGCGTATCGATCTGCATTTCGACATCGCTGTATGTCAGCGAATTGCCCCGCTGGGATCGCTGTCCTGCCCCTAGTCTGGAGCGCAGATACTCGAGCAGCTTGGCCGGCGCAAATGGTCTGACAAAGAGCTCGTCAATTCCAGATCGTAGCAGCTGGATATGTTGGACCTCTGCGCCGGGCGACACCAGGGCGACACAGGGAAGGGCGGCAGTGCGGGCATCCTGCTTAAGTCTGGCGCTGCCTGCCGCTAACTGATTGTCCGGCCGGCAGTCCAGCACGACGACCTTGACTGCCTTCTTCGAGGCAAGCATCAGCGTTTCTTCGACGGAGCTGGCCAACGTGTTGGCGAAGCCGTCAACCTCGAGAATGTGGCTGAGGAGCAGATAGAACTCCGCATCCTGCGAGCAGATGACGATCAATGGCTTCATATCCGCAGCTTAAATCTTTCGGCTGCTATCAAGACGGACTGGCTGTACGTCGAGCCCCGCATTCCCAGGCGCTAGCATGCCAGAACAAACCCGCCATAACAACAAACCCGAGGATCGCGTGCTCTCGGCGCAAGGGCCGTTCTGATCACCGTAGGAAGCCTAGCGTCAGCGACCTCCAGAGAACTCTTCGATAATGCCTGCTGTCAGCAAAAGGCGAAGCTGACATCAACGACCAATATCAAGCGCTTTTCAAACAGGCCGGCTTTGGATCGGAAGACGGCATTAGCCTTGGCGCAGGTACCGGCTCGATACCATCTGCTAGAATGTCTAGTCTGGCACTCTATGGGCTAAGTGGGGCAGGCGTGCCGCGCTGACGTATCGATAGCCGGTCTTCGGGACCGTCTGGATGCAATCGCGCCTGGGCCCCAGCTTTTTGCGCAACGTCCGCACGACCGTATCGACGACGTTGCTGCCGACATTGGTGCGTCGCCAGATGCGTTCGATCAGGTCCTCGCGTCGGACCACCGCGGGCGCATGGTCGATCAGTTCACCAAGGACTTGCGCCTCCAGGCTGGTCAATTCGACGACGTGCCCTTCCACGACGATCTCGCGGCGATCGCGCGCGAAATCCAGAGTGTCGCGATCGACCATCCCCGTCGGTCCGGCATCGACCAGAGCCGCTACCCATCCAATCATGTCGCCGCCCGGAACTTCGAGCACCATGGTGGCCGGCATGTCGGTTGATGGTTCCTGCAAGGGGCG
>NZ_AXAL01000044.1 GCF_000472785.1 Mesorhizobium loti CJ3sym | reverse complement strand
CACCGTGTTCGGCGCATTGGTGAACGCCGGGGCGGAAATGCCGCTTAGCGGTGTCATCACTTCCGGCAATCGGACAAATCTTTTACACGGATCCTATACCGACCGGCAATTGGAGCGTGGCGATACGGTCTATCTTGAGCTCAGCGGGATTCATCGACATTACTGGGCACGTTTGATGCGTACCGCCATTGTTGGGCTGCCCAGCGCTGAGCAGCAGCACATCGCTGAGACAATCATCCGCGTGCAAGACGATGCCATCGCGTTGATGCGGCCGGGCACACCAGCCAGTGTGATTGACCGAGCTTGCCGCGAGCCGCTGCTGGCAACGGGGCTGCGCAAGACATATACCAACCGTTCCGGCTATTCGCTTGGTCTCAACTACCGCCCCTCCGCCGGCGAATTTATCCGCGAGTTCGTGCCGGGCGTGGAATGGGTCCTGGAGCCGGGAATGGTGTTTGATATGCTGATGATGGCAGGCGGGATGGGCTTCAGCGACATGGTGCTGGTGACGGAACAAGGCCCGGAACGCCTAACCTGCATGGAGCGCAAGCTCTTCTCGTGCACCTGAAATCCCAGAAGATGGCTAAACTCATGCGACCGGTCATAGGTATCGTTAGCAATGTAAACAAGAACAAGGGAGGGCAGGAGGTTACTTTTGTCCGGCTCCCCTATCTGCGCCAATCGAAAAAGCTGACGCACTTCCGATCATTTTCCCTACTTAAGGCAGAGGAAGTAATGACGGTACTTCATTGTATTTTTAGCGTCGTGCTTAGAGGCGGTGGAAAGTTTTCGACAGAGTTTTTGGCTCAGCTCCGCGCCGTGCTGTTCCACGAATAATACCAGAGCGAATTAACTTCAAATTCACGTATGCCATTGCAGCGCTCAGTCGGTCCATATTATACAGGAATTTGCCGGGATACACTTTGCGCGTTTTAGCAAGAGGCGCGATCTATCCCCATACTCTCCATAAGCTTGCAAATGTGATCTACCATCGTGAGAGAGTTGACAAGTCTTGGGTCAAAGGGGTGACGCCTATGTACAACGAGGCGCTGGTGGCCAAAACGCGGTCACCGAGCCTCTGAATGCCTTGGTTCGCCGACTTGCTGGGTTCCATTGCTAGGGGCGTGTCTATACGATCGAGTATGACCTGCTGCGTGTAGGCCTCCGACGGCTAAGAGGCCGTTTGGAAAATCGAGGGTTGGGGTTTTGCGGTGAGGCTATTTGTGATTCAAGCTGTGGATGTGGACCAAACAGAGCCGTGGGCGGATGGCCCAGATCGCCAAGAAGACCAAGCGTTACCCGTCTGATTTGACGGACGAAGAATGGTACCAGATCGCCCCGCTGATGCCCAAGCCCGGGCGGCGTCGGGGCCGTCCGCGCGAGGCTGATTTCCGGGAGGTGATCAACGCCGTGCGCTACCTGGTCCGCTCCGGTTGCGGCTGGCGGATGCTGCCGATCCACTTCGGGCCTTGGCAGACGGTCTATGGCTGGTTCCGTGAACTGGCGCGGCGCTTTCTGTTCCAGACCATCCACGACGTGACGCTGATGCTGGATCGCGAACGGGCTGGGCGCGAGGCCAGTCCCACGGCGGGCGTGATCGACAGCCAGTCGGTGAAGGCTTCGGCCCCTGGCGCGCAAAGAGGCTATGACGCCGGCAAGAAGATCGTCGGCCGCAAGCGCCACATTGCAGTCGATACCGACGGGCGGCTCTTGATGGTCAACCTGACGCCAGCCGACATCTCCGACAGCGCCGGCGCGCAGGCCGTTCTCGACGGCATCCGCAAGCGCTGGCCCTGGGTGAAGCATCTGTTCGCCGACGGCGCCTACGATCGGCTCAAGCTCATGGACAAGGCCGCCTATCTCGACTTCGTCATCGACATCATCCGCCGATCCGACGACCAGAAGGGCTTCCACGCTCTGCCCCGTCGCTGGGTCGTCGAGCGCACCTTCGGCTGGATGACCCGATGGCGACGCCTCGTACGAGCAGCGCATCGATGTCTCTCACGCCATGATCCTCGTCGCCATGGGCGGCAACCTGCTACGAAGAACCGCTCATCCATGAATTTCCAAACGGACTCTAAGAAATTTCAATCACAACGCTCTTTTGCGAATTTTTCTTCAACAGGCCGCCCACATTGACGCCATTTCGCCTCGGAGAGGATGCTTAATGCAGGTTGATGTTGTGGAAAATGATCACCGATACTTTCGCTCGTGATCGCCGAAGGAGTGCGGATCAACCGCGCCGATAGCCTAAAAGAGGAGAACTGGGACATGACGTCTCATTCACATCCATTAGCCTCACGTGGAGGCGTCGATGCCCAGAGGTGAACCGCTGCGGTTAGAGCGACTTTGTAAACAGTACGGCAGCGTGCGAGGGGTTAATGACTTGTCGGTTCAAATCGAGGCCGGCGAATTTGTCTCATTTCTCGGACCAAGTGGTTCCGGCAAGACGACAACGTTGATGATGGTCGCGGGGTTCGAAACGCCCACCTCCGGCCAAATCTTTGTCGGCGCCCGACCAATAACCGGGCTACCCGTGCCTAGACGCAACATCGGAGTTGTATTCCAGAATTATGCGCTATTTCCACATCTATCCGTTTTCGAGAACGTGGCATTTGCGCTCAAGATGCGCAGAGTATCCGGCTCTGAACTTCGAGCCGGTGTCGCCGAAGCGCTCGATCTTGTTCAACTGAGCGGCTATGAAGCGCGGATGCCGCACGAGTTATCCGGCGGCCAACAGCAGCGAGTTGCCTTGGCTCGCGCACTTGTGTTTCGCCCAGGCGTAGTCCTCATGGACGAACCGCTTGGTGCGCTTGACAAACAGCTTCGCGAGCATATGCAGCTTGAGCTGAAGCGCCTTCAGAAGTCCCTTGGAATAACTGTGGTCTTCGTCACACACGATCAAAGTGAAGCGCTCACGATGTCTGATCGAATCGTGGTGATGAATAAGGGCAACGTCGAGCAAATCGGGACGCCTGAAGAAATATATGAGACTCCGCAAACGCGCTTCGTTGCAGGTTTCATCGGCGAGTCCAATTTCCTTCGCACTCATATTGTTGAAAGTAGAAAAGACGGCCCTCTCCTTGACCTGGCCGGCCTGCAAATTCGAGCGATGTGGCAGGGATCCGATAGCCTGCAGGGGGCTGTGACCCTCATGATCCGACCCGACAAGATCATCCCTCTCGACCCCGGCGTTCGCACTGATAATGAATTCGAAGGTGTGGTCGAAGAGGCCGTCTACCAGGGAAATGTCATTAAGTATCGTATTCGGTTACGTGCAAAGATTCCAGTGTTTCTCACTTTAGCAGCACCGAGCCACGCCCGATCTCAGCGATTCCATGTCGACCAACAAGTTAGAATTGGCTGGGACGCGCGGGATGGACGACTTCTTTCTGATGAGGGGGAACAATCAATCCCCGGCAAACCCAATAATCGCGTCGCGGTGTCAGCTTTCGCGGGCGTTACTGCAACTGCAGATCGTATGGCAATCGTATCTTTATAAGGGAATGATCTCATGACGTACAACATCAACCCCAGCCGACCGACCCGGCGTCAGACGTTAAAGCTAATTGGTACTGCGACCAGCGGAGCGGCGCTTGCGATTGGCGCTCCAGGCATTTTACGGGCGCAAGAATCGAAACTTGTCGTAGTCTCCGGCGGTGGATCCTATGAGGAGTCGATCCGCAAGGCAATAATTGATCCCTTCCAGCAAGAAACAGGGATCACGGTGACTTACGTGTCCCCGGAAGATGACGCGAAACTCAAGGCGCAGGTCGACAGCAACAACGTGCAGTGGGATGTAGCGGAGGTCGACACCTTCGCTTTTCGACCGGATGCGTCAAAGTACCTCGAGGAAATAGACTATGGCGTTTTCGATAAGGAAACACTGGACAACCTTGTGCCGGAAGCAAAGACAACATACGGCGTAGGCTCGTACGTCTATAGCACCGTTATGGCGTTCTCGACGACCGAATACCCGGCGAACAAGCCACGCCCGCGCTCATGGGCTGAGTTTTGGGACGCCGACAAGTTTCCGGGGCCACGCTCTCTTAAAACGTGTTCGAACTCGGATGTCACGACAATCGAATTTGCATTGCTGGCGGCCGGGGTGCCGAAGGACAAGCTGTATCCAATCGACTTCGACTCCGGATTCGCGTCCCTCGATCGCATCAAGTCGCACATAACCAAATTCTGGAGTGTCGGAGCCGAACCCGGTCAGCTCCTGTCGAACCGTGAAGTCTCGATGTCCTCGGCATATAATGGTCGAATGGCAGCCCTGAAGACACAGGGTGCCGCCGTTGATTACCAATGGAATGAGGGGGAGCTTAGCCCGGTCTACTGGGTCGTGCCGCGGGGAGCAAAAAATCGGGCCGCGGCCATGCGGTTTGTGGCCTACCAAGCCTCCGCGCAGGCGCAAGCGCGTCTAAACAATCTCATCTTCTATGGTCCAATGAACCGTGCGGCTTTCAAGTACATCGACCCAAAGGTTGCTGCAGACCTTCCCACAACTCCTGAGAACATTGCTAAACAGTTCTTCCGCGACCTGTCATACTGGGAAACTAAAGATTTATCTGGCAAATCTAATACAGAAATTCTCGTTGAGCGCTGGATAAAATGGACGGCTAGCTAATGGCTACTCCATACCATGTTGTGAGATCGGCCATCGCATGGCCGGTCAACAACCGGGAAGCCTCGCTCTTACTTGCTCCAGCAGCGCTTCTGCTTGGGGTTTTCTTCTTCATCCCGCTTTCCGGTCTGCTCTCTCTCAGCCTGCTCGATCCCGGGCCAACCTTCGCGCATTACCACGAGTTTTTGGATAACCCAACGAACTGGATTATTCTAGCCCGCACCTTCGCACTCGCAACAAAGGTTACATTGATCTGCCTTCTACTAGGCTATCCGCTAGCCTACTGGATAGTCTCGGCGCGCACTTGGGTCGCCGCGGCGCTACTGCTTGCGGTCGTTCTGCCGTTCTTTACCAGCTACCTCGTGCGCACATATGCATGGATGGTGCTTCTGGGGCGTTTTGGTGTAATCAATCAGCTGCTAATGGCAACTGGCCTTACTGAGCGCCCTGTCGACCTTATCTACAATCAGTTCAGCGTACTCGTAGCTATGGTCTACATCCTCATGCCCTATACGGTGCTGGTGCTCATTAGCGTGATGAAAGGGATTCCATACAGTCTGACGCGTGCTGCTGCCTCTCTAGGAGCCTCCGCGGCACAAAATTTTTGGCGCGTGTTCTTTCCGTTGAGCGCTCCGGGTGTTATCGCAGCCGGCCTACTGGTCTTCGTGTTCGCACTTGGGTTCTACATCACGCCCGTACTGCTCGACGGTCCGAACACGATGATACTGCCAATGCAAATCGACAGTTATGTAAACGGCACGCTCAATTGGCCGCTTGCG
Source organism: Mesorhizobium loti CJ3sym (assembly GCF_000472785.1). Taxonomy (GTDB): domain Bacteria; phylum Pseudomonadota; class Alphaproteobacteria; order Rhizobiales; family Rhizobiaceae; genus Mesorhizobium; species Mesorhizobium loti_E. The sequence goes on along the minus strand of NZ_AXAL01000044.1, from coordinate 28,043 downwards.
GCCACCGCTGCCACCGTGCTGCTTGCGATCACGCTCGTACTTTATTCGATTTCCAACCGTTTCGTCGATAGCGAGCGCCTGCTCAGTTCTAATCAGAGTACTGCCCACTCTGCGGGCCACACCGCGCGTCATTCAACTAGCGCATACATTCAACTCATTGATTTCGTTGCCGCCTTAGTGCGTGGCGTCGGACATGGAATCCGCTTTCCCGCCGGTATCGGTAGAGGCTGGGAGCGTCTGGCGCCGGGCAGAAAGCTGCTGCGCGGATTAAGCTTGCTCCTTGTTGCCTTCCTTGTCAGCCCGATCCTAATCATTGTCCCGATCTCATTCAGCTCTTCGCGCTTCCTCGACTTTCCGCCCCCCGGCCTGTCGCTGCAATGGTACCAGGCCTATTTCACTAGCGCTGCGTGGGTTTCTGCGACCTGGGAGAGTTTGGGAGTTGGAATAGCTGTGGCATGTCTAAGTCTTGCCATTGGTTCAGCGGCTGCAATGGCACTCGTGCGCGGCAGCCCGCGAATGCGCCGAATCGGATACCAGCTCTTGCTCGCACCGATGATCGTGCCGTCGATTGTTAATGCGGTGGCTCTCTACTTTCTCTTTGCGCGACTGCATCTTATCAACACGTCGTTCGCGCTTGTGACGGCGCACAGCATAGGCGCCGTTCCACTAGTAGTGTTGATCGTCGCCGCAAGTCTACAATCACAAAATATAATACTTGAATATGCGGCTGCTAGTTTGGGAGCGTCAAGGGTCGTTACGATATGGCGAATCGTGCTCCCTCTTATTCGTCCAGCTTTGATAGTCTCCGGATTTTTTGCATTCTTATCATCGTTCGATGAGGTCGTGCTATCACTTTACTTGAGTGGCCCAGATACTACTACTCTGCCGATCAAAATGTGGTCGGGAATTCGGGAAGAGATCACGCCAACGATTGCTGCGGTGTCCAGTCTATTGATCGCGTTCACGATTTTTATCTATGTCAGTGTGGCCATATTCCGCCAAGCGGGTGAACGGCAAGCCCAACAAGTGAGATAGTCTCCAATGAATACATCTCCGACGCTGAATGAACCTGTTAACACCGAGATGAATTTCCCTGCAGAGGAATATCGGGCGCGGGTGCAGCGCACGCAGGAAGAGATGGTAAAGCACGATCTTCCAGTGCTACTCCTACATCAGCCTGAAAACATCTACTATCTCAGTGGTCTACATGGTGTTGGTTATTTTTCCTACCATGCTTTAGCGGTTCCCGGCAGCGGCGACCCGGTGCTGATCTTGCGTGATGTGGAAGTCCCGGCGGCGCAAAGTACGTCCTGGGTGAAAAGCCACGCGACCTATTCAGATGTTGCAGATCCGCTCGCCGCTTGGCTCGACACGGCGCGCAGAGCTCTGGAAGGCCTCGGCTCGGCAGAAGGACGGGTAGGTGTGGATGACCACTCATGGTTCTTGACACCGGAACGACGGACGGTACTGCAGAGGGTGCTGTGCGATGCAAGCGTTGTCGCAGAGCCGCGCATTGTCGACCACCTCCGCCTGATAAAATCGCCGCGAGAAATAGATTATCTGCGGGGCGCCTCGCGCTTGGTTGAAGCAGGCATGCATGCTGGCATCGAGGCTATCGCACTCGGTGTCACGGAGCGGCAGATTGCCAATGAGGTGTGGAGCGCATTGGTGAAAGGCGGGTCGCCGGCGATGGGGCTGGGCGGTGTCATCACTTCCGGCAATCGAACAAATCTCATACATGGCGGCTATTCGGACCGTCGCTTGGAACGAGGTGATACTGTCTACTTTGAGCTCAACGGGCTACATCAACATTACTGGGCACGTTTGATGCGTACCGCCATTGTTGGGCAGCCCAGCGCTGAGCAGCAGCACATCGCTGAGACAATCATCCGCGTGCAAGACGATGCCATCGCGTTGATGCGGCCGGGCACACCAGCCAGCGTGATTGACCGAGCTTGCCGCGAGCCGCTGCTGGCAACGGGGCTTCGCAAGACATATACCAACCGTTCCGGTTATTCGCTTGGTCTCAACTACCGCCCCTCCGCCGGCGAATTTATCCGCGAGTTCGTGCCGGGCGTGGAATGGGTCCTGGAGCCGGGAATGGTATTTCATATGCTGATGATGGCAGCCGGTATGGGCTTTAGCGAGACCGTGCTGGTGACGGAACAAGGCCCGGAACGCCTAACCTGCATGGAGCGCAAGCTCTTCTCATGCACTTGAGAACCCACCAACGATGACTAAATTCAAACCGACATAGCCATCGCTCAAGTGATATCCTGGTCTTTTGTCTGAAGACGGCCTTCTCGCATCAACCGTCGACGGCTGCTCCATAGCCAGATACTTCATTCGCCAAGCGTCCACTTAAATCTGAGAGCCTTCTCTGTGGGGTCGTTTGGTCAAGATGCTCCTGCACTTTTTTCTTGACCGTTCCGTGGGTCACTCGCTTCTTTTCGCGGTCAGCGCTTGGGCCGCCGACGTCTCAATCTGTTTCACGACCTTGCCGCGCTTGGGCCGGCAGGTTCGGGACTCTCAACGAGATCGCCTCGCCCATCGTCCCCCAGGGAACGATCCGGGCGTCGCCCTTTCCAAAGCGCTCGGTCGCGTCGGCCCACATGCCATGCAGAATGACGGCCAGTTTGCGGGCGACCGCGACTCGGGCTCGTGCCATGCCGCGCCGCCTGGCGATGTTCATGCCCCATGCTCTGAGGCTCGACCACTTCTTCGATCGCACCAGCAGTGTGTGGGCCGCCTCATAAAGCGCGGTGCGTGCAAGTTCGTCGCCGCATCGGCTGACCTTTCCCTGGATGTCGGTTTCGCCGGACTGGTAGCGTGCCGGCGTCAGTCCCAGATGCGCCCCCACCGCCTGCGACGAGCCGAACCGCTCAGGCCGGTCGATCGTGGCGCGGAAGGCGAGCGCCGTGATCGGCCGTAAGCGGGCAGTTGAGGCCGTTCAGCTTTGGCAATTCCAGGGCATGAGGGCGTCGATACCGCTGTTTGGCCAGCCATCAGCGATGCGATCGAGGGTCTGGGGGAGCCAGGCGTGCGGATCGACCAGGTTCATCTTGGCGGTTTATGCCGACTGCCGAACTATGCCGAGCGCCTCTTCCGATCATGGCGGTATGAAGCGCTTTGCCCGCCATTTCGACCAAGAACCGGTCGTTGACACTCGGCATAGTTCTCATGCTCAAAGGGCGTTCAGGAACTCAAGAAGCCGGTCGTTTGGTCGAAATCGTTCGGCCTTTGCGCGTTCGTATGGCTTCAGCTTGGCAAGTGCGGATTCCTTCAGCTCAAGATGTGCGTGAAGATAGGTCAGCGTCGTTTCCATCGCCTCATGGCCCAGCCATAGGGCGATGACCGAACAATCGACGCCCGCCTGCAGCAGCTCCATGGCAGCGCTGTGCCTCAAAACATGGGGCGACACCCGCTTCGAGCGGAGGGTGACGCAGTGTTCGCGAGCCTTGGCGACATATTTGTTCAGCAGCGCCTGCACGCCGTCGGCGCTCAGCTTGCTGCCGTGCATGTTCGGGAAGAGAGCCGTTGCACCCCGCTTCCTGGGCTCGTTGAGCCAGCCCCGAAGGGCTTGCTGTGCAACCTTGGTGAGCGGCGTACTTCGCTCCTTGCGGCCCTTGCCAACGCATCGCACGTGGGCACCGTGCCCCAGCATCACCGAGTGCCGGTCGAGATCGATGATCTCCGAGACCCGCAACCCCGTTTGCGCGGCCAGCAACAGCAGAGTGTGATCACGCCGTCCCAGCCATGTGCTGCGATCCGGACAGGCCAGGATCGCTTCAATCTCGGGCCTGGTGAGAAACTGAAGCTGTCGCTTGTCGCATCGCTTGCTCGGGATCGCGAGCACGCGATGAATCTGGGCGCTATGGGCCGGCTCCTCGAACGACGCATATCTGAAGAAAGACCGAATGGCCGTGAGGCGGAGGTTCCGGGTCCTCACTGAGGCGGATCGCAGTGTCTCGAGGTCCTCCAGGAATGCGCCGATGAAAGGCGCGTCCAAATCCCGCAGTGTCAACTGCGACGGAGACCTGCCAAGGCGTGTCTGCGCGAATGCAAACAGGAGCCGGAAGGTGTCGCGGTAGGAGGCGATGGTGTTGGAGCTTACGCCTCGATGTCGCATGAGCCGATCGGTGAACCACCGCTCGATCAGCACGGCCAGATCGTTCGAGGCACTCATGAGCGAACCTCCCACCGCTCATCCAGCAGTCGCGCGGCATGGGTCATTAGCTCCGGCGCGGCGGATAGATACCAGTAGGTGTCGCGAACATTGGCGTGGCCGAGAAAGGTCGAGAGGACTGGCAGTTCCCGCTCGACATCTTCGCCCGCACGATACCAGTTGGTCAGGGCCTGGACAGCGAAACGGTGACGAAGATCGTGAATCCGCGGACCATTGCGCTGCCCCCGCTGCCGCAGACCGATCTGTCGCGACAGCTGCCAGAACACCCGGTGCACGTATTGGTGCAGCAATCTGCCGCCCTGCTCGGCGACAAAGAAATAGGGGCTACGAGGTGCGACGAGATGCACGTCGCGTCGCGCGGCATAGTCCGACAGCACGGCGACCGTCGTGGCATGGAGCGGGACCAGCCGCGACTTGCCGAACTTCGTCTCCCGAATGGTGAGGATACCTTGGTCGAGATCGACGTCGTCTCGGCGCAGGTCGAGCGCTTCGGAATGGCGTAGCCCGGCGACCGCTATCAATCCGAACAGACAATGATATGTCCAGCGACGCAGGGCGTTGGCCGGCGGCAGCGACAGTGCCGCCGCCAGAAGCGCCGTGATCTCAGCATCGTTATAGATGTAGGGCTTTGCACGCCGCGCCGGCGACACAGCGTCTTGAGGTGGCACTTCCGTCATGGGGTCGAAATGAGCGAGGTGCTGAGCGAAGCAGCGCACATCGGTTAGGCGGATGGACCAACTCGGTTGTTGGCCGATCAACGTCACCCACTTCATTGCCAGCGCCGTGGTGACGGTCTCGGCGCCGCGAGCCTCCATGAAGGTGACGAAATCCGACAACCGTCGAGCGGGGCCATGATACTTGTATCCCAATCCCTGGCGCATGCCCACATAGCGCTCGAGCGCTGTTCGAAGACGGCTCATTGGACACCTCCCGGCCAGGGCAGGCTCAGTTCGCGCAGCTTCTCGATGTCGAGCTTGGCATAGATCCTTGTGCTGTCGATGCTCCGGTGACGAAGCAACTGGCCGATCTCGGCAAAGCTGGCCCCCGACCGCAGCAGGTCGGTCGCAAGGCTGTGGCGGAAGAGGTGCGCGCCGTGGTGCGCATAGCCGTGAATACCCGCCCGCTCGAGGGCCTCCTTCGCGATCATCGTGATGGCGCAGCCTGAGGCAAAGCCGACGTGCGGAGCAAGCATTCGCAGAAATAACCGGCGACACGGTGAAGCCGGCCGCCCATGCCGGATGTAGGCGACGATAGCTGCACCGACGTCGTGGCGTAGCGGCATCATCGCTTGCCGCCGTCCCTTGCCATGGATGAGGACACTGCCCAACTGCCAATCGATATCGTCAAGACTGAGCGCGGCAACCTCGCCGGCGCGCAAGCCCAGCTTGGCCAGCGCCATCAAAACCGCATAGTCGCGAAGCCCCATTGCCGTGGTCAGATCGCAGGCATCGAGAACCACCTGAACCTTCTGTGGTGGCAGGAAGGTTGGTAGGCCAGCAAGCCGCCAGCGACGGATCGACGGCACACAATCGGCCAAGGCCACCGAAATGAAGCCCTTCAGATGCAAATAGCGCAGGAAGGCGCGCACCACCCCGCACATCGCCTTGCCGCTGTCGGCGGAGCCATCGAGAGCATGTCGCTCGACATAACCGATGACGATCTCCGGGGTGAGCGCTGCAAACCCATCTGCGCCAGCCGGACAGACCTCCTGCAGAAATCGGCGTGAGAGCAGCTTGTGGCTTTCCACCGTCGAGGCGGCGAGCCCTCTCTCATTCGTGAGGTAAGCCGCGAACACATCAACAATCTGCTCGTACTCCGTGCGCTCAATCGGAAGGGCGGTTGGTATCAAACCTTCTTGCCGTAACGCGGCAAGCAAGCGCCGGAGCGCCGATCGGTCGCCCGAATCGATGCTCCAGTGTTTGGAACGGTGCTCAAGAAACCGCTCAACATGAACTTCGCTTAAATCCTGGAGATCGTGCCCGTTGCCGACATGCCAGTCTCTCAACTCACGAAATAGGCTTAGCGATCGCCAGGTGCATTGCCGACCGAAGCCTTCGTCCGACAATCTGCCCGCATAAACGCGTGCAAACTCGCCATACGGCCCGTGGATCAGCTTCCGATACAGTGTGCTGCGTTGCAGATAGTCACTTGCGTTCATGTGTCCTCTCCTTCGCGTCTATTGCGACGGAGAGAGCCTAAGCTATGCCGATCCAGCTACCGCTACGTTGAGGAAAGTGTTGGTAAAAACTTGCTCACTCGGCATAGTTCGACGGTCGGCAAAAAGCTGCTTATGCCGCGCGCGGCATAAGCAGGTGGCCAGCAGCGTAGCGATGGTGGCCTATGTCCGCCCGCCGCCGTCGCTGCCAGCGAAGAGGCTGGTCTTTCGTGTAATTGTCTGCGGCCTGATCGCACGTTCGACGGCGTTGGAGTCGAGCTCGATACGGCCGTCGGCGAGGAAGCGCTCGAGCGCGGCACGCCGACCGAGCGCATAGCGGATCGCCTCGGCGGGCTTCGATTTACCCGACAGCTTCGGCAGCTCGTTTTCCCACGGCCTGAAGAGCGCGGCGACGATGGCGGCGGATTTCTCCTGACGCGCTGCTATTCGTGCTGCCGGGTCCTGGCCGGACGGCCTCCTCGATGGCCCACAGCGGGGCCATATGCACCACGGTCTGCGAGGCGATGGTGGACGAGCTCGCGGCATGCAGTTCGTAGAACTTGCGCCGCGTGTGACCAACAGGCCGCGATCGTCACCGCGTCATTGGCCCGATCGGGCTTGGCCAGCCGGTCATAGGCGGCGTATCCGTCGACCTGCAGGATGCCGCGATAGCCGTCCAGATGGCGGGCAACACATTCGCCGGTGCGGCTGTCCTTGAAGCGATAGACAACGATGGGCGGTCCGCTGCCGCCAAAGGGCCGATCATCCCTGTTATGTAGATCTCTCCATAAGCGCGATTATGCGCACCCGTTGATTATGCGCAGCTCACCGGGACAGCTAGCCAGTTTTCTTCGGTAGATCAGTAAGATGGTAGCCGGCATTCGAGCTATGCGATGCGCATAATCCTAGTGCTTCCTTCCGAGCGCACTCAACTCGGTAGGAGATCTACATGCAAAAAGCGATCATCCTTCAGCCACAGCCCCGCGCTTGGTTGGAAGACAGTATTCTTCGGCCCTTTGTTTCGCAGTACGGTGAGCAGTTGCAGCGAAGGCGATATGCGCCGAGCACGCAGCGCGCCTATCTGTGCTGCGTCGCCCACTTCGCCCATTGGCTGACTCAAGAAAGGTACGACCTAAAAGCGATCGGCCAGGGCGCTGTTATGCGCTTTCGGAACACCAGCCGGCGTGCGCCTGCCCCGACCCGGTCCGTCGTTTGCGTCATGAGCTGCAGGCGGCTCTGGGTCATCTTCTCGAGGTGCTCAAAGCTGGCGGCGTGGTGCTCCAGTATCCGGCCCGCAAATCCGCCATCGAACAGGAGCTGACGCGCTTCGATGCCCACATGCGCTACGTCTCGGACAACACGCGTCGGAAGCGTTGCCGAGTGGTCGAAGGATTTCTTGTCGAGCATTTCGACGAGCAGCCGATCTCCATGGCGACCGTCAGCGCCACATCCATCCGCCGCTTCGTCCTTGGCAAACAGGGGCGAAGACCCGCCACCGTCGCCGCGAACGGCGTCATCATTGGTCTGCTATCTGCGCTTCCGCAGCATGTCCGGCGACTGGGTAGGCGATCTGAAGGCCGCGATCCCCAGGGTCGCACACTGGCGGTTGGCATCACTGCCTGAGGTGCTGACCGACGCCGAGATCGACGAACTGCTGAGTTCCTTTGATCAGACGTTCCCGTCGCGCCTGCGGGCTTATGCGATGGTGCGGTGTCTGATCGATCTCGGTCTGCGTTCCAGCGAAGTCGTCAAGCTGCAGCTCGACGACATCAACTGGGCCGGTGGCACGATCAAGCTTGTCGGCACCAAGAGCCGACGCGCCGATGCTCTGCCCCTGCCGTCCGCTACGGGAGCGGCGATTGCGGCCTATCTGCACGAGGAGCGGCCCGCGACGTCGAACCGGGCCATATTTGTTCGCCAGAACCGATTACGACCAAGAGCGTCAAACGCGCGGTACTGGCCGGCTACCGAAGATGTGGATGGATGCGAACCGGCGTCCACATTCTCCGCCACAGCATGGCCAGCCGACTTCTGCGCACTGGCGCGCCGATGAAGGAGATTGCGGACATCCTGCGGCATCGAAGCCTCGATACGTCCGCCATCTACGCAAAAGTCGATCTGACCAACCTTGGAGCCGTGGCCTTGCCGTGGCCGGGGAGCGCGCAATGACCGGCGCGCGCACTGCTCTCACTGGCAAAGGACTATTTGTCCGAACGCCGCGCCCTTGGTTTCGCCCTCAGGATGGAGGGTCATCAAATCACCTCTTTCGCCCTGTTCGCCGACGGGCGCGGCCATAGTGGCCCGCTCACCAACGATATCGTCCTGAACTGGGTGCAAGGCCAGGCCAAGCGGACCAGTCCCTTCTCATGGGCCCGACGCCTCGAAGTCCTTCGCCCGTTCGCGAGGTATCTGGCCCGGCTCGATCCCGACACCGAGTTCCCCCAGACCGCGACCTTTGGTCGTTCACACCGCCGCCTCGCACCGCACATCTATTCAGAGCGGGAGATCTGCGACCTTGTGGCCGCCGCTTGGCGCCTGGGCCCCGAGGGCGGATTGCGGCCGGCAACCTACGCGACAATCTTCGGGCTGATCGCCGCTACGGGTCTGCGCCGGTCAGAAGCACTCCACCTGCGCTGCAGCGATGTCGATCTCGATGGAGTCTTCCTCACGATACGGAACACCAAGTTCCGCAAGTCGAGGCATGTGCCCATACACGCCACCGTCGTAGCCGAGCTACGGCGCTATCTGGCGGTTCGGGCGCGTCATGGTGCGCTTACCGAGGACTCACCCCTATTTCTGTCTCCGGCGGGCGGATTTATCGCCAAGCGGCGCATCAATAAGGCTTTCCAGAAGCTTCGCACCAACCTTGGTTGGACCCGCGCGGGGCGGCCATGGCGCGGTGCGCCTTCACGACCTGCGCCACACTTTCGTTTGTCGTCGTATCCAGCTCTGGCACGAACATGGCGCCGATATCGATAACGCCATGGCGGCGCTCTCGACCTACGTCGGCCACGCCAAGATCTCCGATACCTATTGGTATCTTGCCGGCGTCCCGGAACTCATGGCGATCGCGGGCAAACGGTTCGAGTTCTTCGCCTCTACGGTTGGAGGGATCGTCATGTCTGATTCCAAGCTGACACCGTCCTTCCCCAGCCTGCTTCAACGCTTTTTCATCGCGCATCTCGGCAATCAGCGAGCCGTCAGTTCGCGCACCATCGCCGCCTATCGCGATACCTTCCGATTGTTGCTCGGCTTCGCCGAGGCGACGGCACCCACCCGGCTGACTCTGACCGACCTCGATGCGCAGTTGATCCTCGGCTTCCTCGACCACTTGGAGAAGGAGCGGAGCAACGGCGCCCGCACGCGCAACGCCCGCCTGGCGGCGCTCCGCTCTTTCCTCAAGTATGCCGCCCACTACGACCTAACCGCGCTGCCCGTCATCGAACAGGTGCTAGCCCTTCCGATGAAACGGTTCGACCGGCCGGTCCTGGGATTTTTGTCACGCGAGGATATGCAGGCGATCCTTGACGCACCGGATGCGCGGATCTGGGCGGGTGAGCGGGATCGCGCGCTGTTCAGCATGATGTACAACACCGGCGCCCGCGTGTCTGAAGCCATCGGTCTGCGCGTCGGCGAGGTCGTCGTCGACGGCTCGGCGGTCGCGCACCTGCATGGCAAGGGGCGCAAAGACCGCAGCGTGCCGCTCTGGCGTACGACCGCCAACCCGCCACGACGCACATGTACCTTAGGCGGATCTTGCCATGAAGGAGCGCTACGCTCAACCGACTGTTGCCCATGACGGCCAGTCAAGGCCGATATCGGCCGCCGGACCAGCTCATGCAGTTCCTGTTGAGCCTTTAAGAGTTATGCGCAGTTCGCCTCTTCGAAATAGTCTGGGAAGCCGATGGTTAGCGGGTCCTGTCCCGGTGAGCTGCGCATAATCAACGGGTGCGCATAATCGCGCAGATAGGCCCACGAATAAGCCATCTTGGCCTTACCCGATCCCGGCGCCAGCGTTGGCAGCGTGGTCTCATCGGCAAAGACCCGCTCGCCCTGCTTGATGCGGGTCAGCGCGTACTCGGCCACGGCTCAAGCGTTGCCTGCAAAGGGCCTTCGCCCTAGCCGACGGTATCGAAACCTTCGCCGCCTCGACCATCGCCGGCAAGCGTCGCGCACTGGAGCGAAGTCTGGACGACAACTTCGCCACCACAACGTCGTGCGATCTGGCCCGCGACATCCAAAACAAGTTCAGGCGAGCTCGCGATCAACTTTTGACCTTTGCCCAATGGCCAGGAATGGTCGACGCAACGAACAACGCCTGCGAACGCGCCCTCAACCTATTCGCCGCCGCGTTTCTCGTCTGCCGATGGGCAACAATCCTGATCGGTCACGTTACCGCTCACAACACAGCGACTCCTTCGAGTTAATCGTGCTCAGAGGCTTCGCAGAGAGCCCTTGGGGAGATCTCGCTAGGATGAGCGCTGAGTATTGGAACTCAGTCTAGAAGCGCAAGCAGCAACCTCCGCAATATCGTCGCCAAGTCGGCGATTAGCAGTAGCAGGGATGTGCCCCGGTTTTTCGCCGAGCTGCCCTCCGACGAGCGGATTATACGGGTGATCTTGTCCGACTTCGCGCAAAAACAACCGAGTTTGATGTGGGGCGCAGCCGTGCATGATTCGATAAACTTTCGCGAAATGTGATGCCGAAACGAATCCGCACGCTATCGCTATCTCGATAACTGATAGCCTCGAGGTGCGAAGCAGCAACTGAGCGCGTTCCAGACGAAGTTCTAGGTAGTAGCGGCTCGGAGTACGTCCTAATTCCCGCTTAAAGAGTCGCTCGACTTGGCGGCGCGTAAGTCCAATCGCTGCCACCAATCCATTGATTGATTTGGGGTCGCAGATATGTGCCTCCATCTGATCGATGATTTGGACGACTGCCTTGTGATTGAAACGTATGCGGGAATTTGGGGGGAGGCGTTGACGATCTCCAGCCGAGCGAACACGACATGCAACGGCCTTCTCGCAGATGCGATTTACGACGGCAACTCCATGGTCGCGTCCAACTAGATCTAGAAATGTGTCAAACGATGCGTCTCCGCCAGAGCAGGTATACAGGTCACCGTCTCTTTCAAATGCGGCTTGTGTAGCTATAACGCTTAGAAATTGCTCCTGAAATAGCGGGAATTGCTCCCAGTGCACTGCGCAGCGGCGACCCTCCGCAACCCCCGCTCGAGCAAGGACAAAGGTTCCGCCGCCTATGCCGACGAGGCGTGCGCGACGGTGGCGGCACTCTCTGAGCCAAGCCTCCAACTTGCTGTCATTGCGAGGGAGGGAACGGCCTCCGCACACTATGGCGATGGGAGCTGGAGTTGATCGCAGGTTGCGGTCACGCTCCGAGCGCAAACCCACCGCCGGACTTATGGTAATGCCGCAGCTCGACGTTACCGGTTGTCCGTCACCCGAAACAACCTGACAACTGTAGGCGTTTTGCCCGGTCGCTTCATTCGCCAGCGTAAGCACTTCGATCGCAGAGGAAAAAGCATAGAGTGAGAAGGCCGGAAGCAGATAGAAGTTGCATCTAAAGGATGCCGTCTGCATGTTTCGCATTAGGGCCTCGTTTATCGACACTTCGAGCCTCGCGCGGGTTGAGGTGCGGTCAGTTGTTGCAAAAATGAATGCCTTAGCCACGATCGTGAGTACATTCTTTGTGCCCGGGTAACTCGTTAGGATTGGACAGACGCCACCCCCAAAGGATTGTTCGATGTCCGCCAGGGAGCCTGGTCGCCGTCCCATACGAGGCTTCGATGCAAGAGGCCCTGAGGGTTCGTCCGACGCGAAGTTTTGGAAGCCGCTAGGCAAATGCCGGCAGTCTTAAGCTCGAATAGCCTAGGACCCTATGAGATGTTAGCTCCTCAACTCTGTTCGCTACGGATCTCGACCCCCGCTTTGAGACTGTTAGCCCTCTCCACGTGACAGGCTAATATTATCCTGATCGCAAGCGAGTTATCGCCAAAAGCTGGTACGGCTTGGAATGGGTATTGCAAACGTCGCAGGCCGGCGAGAGACTCTCCCATTATCAGGCGACAGTCCCCTCGGAGGCTGCCGCAAAGATAGCCGGCGGTTGGTGCAGCCGACTCCCAATCAACGACTTCTCCGTTTGGCGATTTTTTCTCAATCTCTCCAGTGGAGATCGGCCAGCGAGCCGATGCCGCGAGAGGTGCTGGCAGAAGTTGCAATCTTACCTTCTCATCGACGGTGTGACCTGCCACTGAGAATTTCCACCATCTGAGATTAGAGTCCGGGCCTTGATTGAAGGACGGACTGATGAAGAGAAAGCGGTTTACGGAAGAGCAGATCATCGCGGTTCTCTGCGCGAGCACGAGGCGGTGCAAAGCGGGCGATCTGGCCCGCAAGCACGGGGTCTCCGAGGCGACGCTGTATAACTGGAAGGCGAAGTATGGCGGGATGGACGTGTCGGACGCCAAGCGCCTGAAGTGCGTGTTTCGGTAATTCCCGGACACCCTTTTCGCTAAATCCCGGACAGTGATTTCAGTAATTCGCGGACAGCGATTCCGCTAAATCCCGGACAGTTTTCGGGAGCGGATTTAACGGTCGGTTCTCGGCTGCGCCGTTCTGGCAGTTTGGCCTCTCACGATGACGTTGAGAGGGGCCATGCCGAGACGGAAGCAAGCGAGACGAACGAGCGTGAGGGATATCCAAGCGATCTTGCGCCTGACCCATGAGCAGGGTCTTTCGGTGCGTGAGGTGTCGGAACGGCTGAAGGTCAGCAAGACGACGGTATCGACCTATTTGCTGCGGGCGCGGGAGGCCGGGCTGGCATGCTGGCCGCTGCCGCCCGGCCACGACGAGGCGACGCTTGAGCGGCTGCTGTTTGGCCGTGCCGGTCGTCCGCCGCAAGACCTGAGCGAACCGGACTTTGCGCTGATCGCCAGGGAGTTGAAGCGCAAGGGGGTGACGCTGACGCTGTTGTGGCAGGAGTATCGCGCCGCCCATCCCGACGGTTACGGCTACACCTGGTTCTGCGAGCACTTCGCCGCTTTCGAGCGCCGGACGAGCGCGACATTCCGCAACCGGCATGCGGCGGGCGCGGATGCAGACGGACTATGCCGGGCAGACGGTGTCGGTGATCGATCCGGCGACCGGCGCCATTTACCCGACGCAGATTTTTGTCGCGGTGCTGGGCGCCTCCAATCTGACCTTCGCCTTTGCCAGCTCTAGCCAAAAGCTGCCGGACTGGATCGAGGGCCAGGTGCGAGCGCTCGCCTTCTTCGGCGGCGTCACCAGAGCGATCGTGTGCGACAACCTGAAGGCCGGTGTCGTCAAGGCGCTGTGGTTCGAGCCGACGCTGAACGCGACCTTTGCCGCCATGGCCGAGCACTACGATACCACCATCCTGCCGACCCGCAGCCGCAAGCCGCGCGACAAGGCCAAGGTCGAGGGCGCGGTGCTGATCGTCGAGCGCTGGATTCTGGCACGGCTGAGGAATCGATCCTTCTTCTCGATCGCCGAGCTCAACGCGGCGATCGCCGAACTGCTCGAGGAGTTGAACAACCGGCCGATGCGCCATGTCGGCCAAAGCCGCCGCGAACTGTTCGAGGAGATCGAGCGGGCTGCCTTGAAACCGCTGCCGGCAGCACCGTTCGAATACGCCGAGTGGAAGTCGGCGAAGGTGCATCCTGACTACCATGTCGAGGTCGACAAGACCTTCTACTCGGTGCCGCACCGGCTGATCGGGCGCACCGTCGAGGTGCGGCTTACTCATCGAGTGGTCGAGATCTTCCACGATCACCAGCGTGTCGCCTGCCATGTCCGTCGCTCGCAGCGTTCCGGCCAGGTCACCGTCAATGAACACATGCCCAAGGCGCATCAGCGCTACGCCAACACCACGCCGGCCAGCCTGATCAGCCGGGCGGCCGGGATCGGCCCCAACGCCGCCATTCTGGTCGAGCGCATGATGCGCGACCGGCCGCATCCGGAACAGGGATACCGCTCGGCCATGGGCATCCTGTCGCTGGCGCCGCGCTATGGGCCGGAGCGTCTCGATGCCGCCTGCGAGCGGGCGCTGCTGATCAACGCGATCGCCTACACCTCCGTCACCGCCATCCTCAAAGCCGGCCTCGACCGGGCCAGCTCCGCAGAACCGGCAAAGCCGACACCCCAGCACGCCAACATCCGCGGCTCCACCTATTACCAGTGAAGGAAAGGAAGAAAGAATGCTGACGAACCCCACCCTCGACCAGATGCAGGCCCTCGGTCTGGCCGGCATGGCCACCGCCTGGCGCGAGCTGGCCGAACAGAACAACGCCAACGAGCTCAGCCGTGACGAGTGGCTCGGCCTGATGCTCGACCGCGAGGTCGCTATACGGGCCGACAAGCGCGTCCGGAACCGGCTCGCCTCAGCCAGGCTGCGCTTTCCCGAAGCCTGCATCGAGGACATCGACTTTGCCGCGCCGCGCGGGCTCGACCGGCGCGGCACCATGGCGCTCGCCCAGGGCGAATGGCTGAAAGCGCATGAGAACCTGATCGTCACCGGCCAGACCGGAACCGGCAAGTCGTGGCTGGCCTGCGCCTTCGGCCGGCAAGCGGCACGGCTCGATCATTCCGTGCTCTATGTGCGCGTGCCGCGCCTGTTCGAGGATTTGGCGCTCGCTCGTCTCGATGGCCGCTTCCCACGCCTCATTGACAAGCTCACCCGCGCGCAACTGCTCATCCTCGATGACTTCGGAACCCACTCCCTCACCGACCAACAGCGCTTCCATCTGTTCGAAATCGTCGAGGAACGCTATCGCCGCAAATCCACCCTGATCACCGCCCAGGTCCCGGTGGCCAGATGGCATGACCTGATCGCAGACCCACCGTCGCCGACGCCATTCTCGACCGGATCGTGCACAACGCCCACCGCATCGTGCTCCAGGGCGATAGCATGCGAAAGCAAAAGGCCGCGCCCCTCTTGACCGGCGTCGAAAACGGCGAAATCAATCATCCATGAATGCAACAAGGCACCCGAGGACCGTCGCCGCCAAACTGTCCCGACATTAGCGAAATCGCTGTCCGGGAATTAGCGGAACCCCTGTCCGGCTTTTGCGAAATGCGCACCTGAAGGCCTTGGAAGACGAGAATGCCAAGCTGAAGAAGCTGCTCGCAGACCAGATGCCTGAAGCCTCGGCGCTGCGTGAGCTTCTGTCAAAAAATGTACGGTCCGCCCGTCCGTGCAAGGGTTCGCGACATCGCCGATGACGATTCCAGTTGCATAAATGTATCCGGCCTCTCGCGAGTGAGCTGCTGTTGCAGCCAGGCCATGATGAGATCCGCGCACGCCGTTCCCAATAAATGGTTCGGGCACGAAGCCCACTTTTTTGCACAGGGCTTACGGCATGCTGATCCATTGTTTCGTCATCACTATTCCCGAGCCTTGCAATCGAGCCGGAGCGTCAGGCGAAAGCAGGGCCCCTGCGTTCGTAGAGCGCTCCCGGCTTGGTCAGGACAACCCAGACAATGCGCGCCATCTTGGCGGCAAGTGCGACAACAGCTTTGTTCGGGTGCATACGGCCCTGCAACCCGTCAAGCCAGCTTCCCAGGCGATCCTGGGTTCGATCCAGGTGACGGAAGCATGATCGCGCGCCATGAACGAGCAGCTTGCGAACGTAGCGGTTCCCGCGCGTTGCTGATACCGAGTAGCTTCTGCTTGCCTCCGGTCGAGTATTCTCGAGGGACCAGCCCCAGCCATGCGGCCAGCTCGCGAGCCTTCTGGAACTGGCATCCGGTGCCGACGGCCGCTAGTAGCGCGGTGGCTCCCAATGCTCCGATTCCGGGGATCGTCATGAGCCGGCGGGCCACATCTTCTCGGTCTGCGATCGCTGCGATCTCCCTCGTCACGTCGTTGATGCGCTGCTCCAACTGGCGCAGATCTGCGAACAGGTCCACGAGCAGTTTGCGCATTGCCGGCGAGAGGTCATTCGAAAGGTCATCGAGAACCAGTGGCAAGTCGAGCTTGAACAGTCCGGCGCCCTGTCTCAATGCGATGCCGTATTCCAGGCAAAATGCTCGCATCTGGTTGATCAGACGGGTTCGCGTGCCGATCATCTGGTCGCGCACCCGATGCAAAGCTTGGAGGTCGGATTGCTCCTCGCTCTTGATCGCGGCAAATCGCATCGTCGGTCGCGTGGCTGCTTCGGCGATAGCAGCGGCATCGATGATGTCGCTCTTGTTCGACTTGACGTATGGCTTCACGAACTGCGCTGGGATCAGGCGACCCTTGTGCCTCAGTGCCTGAAGTCTCCTGGCGATCCATTGCGATCCAGCGCACGATTCCAACCCGACGATTGCCGGCGCTGCCCGCTCAAAGAACTTCATCAACGTATCGCGTCGGAAGCGAACTCGCTGGACGGCTCGCCGTCGCTGTCCAAGCCCACGACGTGGAAGATGTTCTTGCCGATATCGCCACCAGAGACGGCCGCAGGGCGCGGCGCATTGCGTGGGGACATTGCAACCTCCTTTGTTGTGACTGCCCAGATGATGCTGCGGGAGGACGGGGCGGACCATCCCATTAATGGTAGGGCCCGCCGCCAAGCGCGAACCCGTCGCGCATCTGCAGGCCGTCATGGGCCTGTCGGAGCGCCGGCCTGTTCCTTTGTGGGCGCTGATCGCAAGATGATCCGCTACCAGTCCCGGCGTCCGCCCGAGACGGAGCTGCGTGGTCGGCTGCGTGACCTCGCCAACTAGCGCCGACGCTTCGGCTACCGGCGGCTGTTCATCCTGCTCGGGCGCGAGGGCGAGGCATCTGGGGTCAACCGCATCTACCGGCTGTACCGCGAAGAAGGACTGGCCGTGCGCAAGCGACGCTCCAGGCGCCGAGCGGTAGGGACGCGGGCTCCGATCCTGGTCCAGGCGAAGCCGAATGCACGCTGGTCGCTGGATTTCGTGCATGACCAGTTCGCCTGCGGCCGGAGGTTCCGCGTGCTCAACATCGTCGACGACGTGACGCTCGAATGCCTGGCGGCGATTCCGGCCGCCGGGTGGCGCGTGAACTGACGGAACTGATCACCCAGCGCGGCAAGCCGGGTATGATCGTCTCCGACCACGGCACCGAGTTCACCTCGAACGCCATCCTCGCCTGGTCGAAGGATCATCGGGTGGAATGGCACTACATCGCGCCGGGCAAGTCGATGCAGAACGGCTATGTCGAGTCATTCAATGGATGGATGCGCGATGAGCTCCTGAACGAGAGCCTGTTCTTCGGCCTGGATCACGCCCGCAGTGCCATCGCTGAATGGACGGGGGACTTAAATCCTGTTTCATAACGCCCATCTGTCTATGTCGTTGAAGTAAATAGGTTTTGTTGATCGGGATGCGATCTTGTGGGGTATTTTGGATTCTGCCGCGCACGATGAACGATGCTCTGAGCCGCCGGTTCGCCGAGCGTTGATCGGCTGAAGATCCACGGGCCATCCGGCAGAGGATGAACGCCTTCGATCTCGCCCGCCTCGGCGGCGAGCCTGAGGGTCTTCGGTGCTACGCCGAGAAGGCGCGCCGCCTTGTTCAGGTTAAGCCATGGCTCTTTGCCGTCCGCCGCTGGCCGGAAGACAGGGATCTTATGATGCGACCTGTGTGCGGTGACCCGTTCGCGTGTCCATCGATTGCCGTGGCCGGTCACCAGTCCATTGCGGTTGAGGATGCCGGCAATCAGATCATCATTGGCGATGAGCACCAGTTGGCGGACGGCCGAGATGATATCGCCGGACGTGCTGTTGCGCTGTCCACGGCGCCGCTTTGGCAGGCGCAGTTCAGTATGGACGCCGCCAACCCAATGGATCAGGAGAACGATATCTGACGCTTCTTCATCGATATCGGCGACCACCTCGTGGATGACGGTGCGCACGATGCGCTTCTTGAGCCTCGCGTCGGTCGTCGGCGCCGACCAGACAGTCTTGAGATCGGCGGCGAGCGCGGCGACGTGTATTGGCGACAGAAGTGATGGTTCCAATGTCGAGCCATCATGCGCGGCAATCCGGCTCTCTATCTCGCCGACACGCGTGAGCGCCCGGTTCCATCGCAACTCCAGTTCCGCCGCGACCAGCCGGTTCTGCGGATCGATGGCGTCGTACTGCCGGAATGCCCGATCAGCGCTGTAGCGTGCCGCCTCGAGATCGCGCACCAGCGCATCACGAACCTGATCGCGGCGACTGGCCGCTTGTGCTTCGGCCTCGACGGCAGCGGTAATCGCTCCCGGCTCGACAACCCGCAGAAGAGCTTCCTCGATGGCGTCGTCGACGCGCAATCCTCCGAATGCGATGCAGCGCGGCTCGCCATTGTCGAGCAAGCCCCGCTAACACGAATAGCGCGGAATGTTATGTTTGGTCCCTGTGTACCGGACCGTCAGCTTGCGTCCACAGCGCCGGCAGCGGACAAGGCCGGCGAGCAGAGCGTTGCCATGCTTGGGCGCCCCGTGATGCCCGCTCGTGGGTACGTTGTCGCTCACCATCTTGCGGATCGCTTCCGCCCGTTCCCAGCCGACGTAGCCTTCGTGTGCACCCGGGATCAGCGCCAGCCATTCATCACGCGCCTTACGGCGGCTGCGCGAGCGAATGGCTGTTGCATCATATCCCGACGCAGCACGAGTCTTACCATAGGCGTAGGCGCCGCCGTAGATCGGGTTCTCGATCATTCGGTGGATGGTCGCATAGCTTGGCCTGCGCCAGACCACATCGCCATTGTTGCGCTTGGCTGGCAAATCCAGCCCATGCTCGAGGAACCAGAGCAGGGCCTGCCGGGCGCTGCCGAGTTCGGCCACCTTGTCGAAGACGAGAATGATGGCGTCCTGGACACGGCGATCGGGATCCTTCTCAAGCCTGTCGCCGACCTTCACGAAGCCGACCGGGGCCGTGACAATGAGCTCGCCGCGCCGGGCCTTCTCGTAGCGTGCCGACAGGGAACGCTGACGCAGAAGATCAAGCTCATATTCGTTGAGGCTGCCCTTCAGTCCCAGCAGCAGCCGGTCATTACCCTGACGCGGCGCATAGACCGTCTCCTGATCGACCAGCACGGTATCGACGACGCGGCACATCTTTGAGTTGCTGCCAGTCACGGCTGTTGCGGGCGAAGCCCGATACTTCCCGCGCCGCGACCGCACCGACCTTGCCGAGGCAGACTTCGGCTACCATTCGGTCGAATCCGGCACGTGTGACGCCGCCTGCGGCAGAGCGGCCGAGATCGTCATCGACCGTCTCGATGCAAGACCAGCCGAGTGCCACCAGGCGATCGCGCATCGCACACTGCAGGGCGCGGCTCTCACGATTGTGCAGAACCTGATGGGCCGAGGATTGCCGCACATACAGGATCGCCTTGCGCTCCAGATGGTGGGGCCGGATCTTCTCATGCACCATGGCGCGCCTCCTCCCGTGGAACGGCGCGCTCGCCGTCGACGTGGTCGAGGATCAGGCGCACCATCAGCGTTCTAAGCGTCAGGCGCGTCTCTTCCGGCAGCGCCTGCCATGGTGGCATCTGCGCGGTCGGCGCATCGTGCGGGTTGGAGAACAGATCGAACTGATATGTCGTGGGCTGGCGCGGCATGGACCTCTCCCCGATTCGCGTCGTGAGGACCCGATGCTGCGCCCGAATCCTCCAATTGCGATGGGGTGTGGGAATTGGCCGTCGCGTCCTGCAGCAGTGTCACCAAGACGCCAAGCGTTCTGGGATCGACATGTGGGGCAGCGGCAATGCGCCACGCGGTGCAGACCGCGCGATCAAACATCCAGGCCGGAACCTCCAGCCACCGATCGGAGGCGTGGCCAGAGAGACTGCAGCGGAAAACCTCCCGGTCAACCTTCTCGATCACCTCATGAACGTGAACACGACGCCTGGCCCAGGGATGCCATGGATAAAGAAGCTCGCGTTCCTCGGTCCCGTGGGGGTTCTCTCGTCGTGTTGTTCAACTCTGCAAGGCCACATTCCTCGCTCGGCTACCAGACCCCGGCGGCCTATGCCGAGGTCATCACCGTAACCGGCTCCGACGCTGCGCTAATCGAAGGCTCCGCGTCTTCGCCGGTTGCTCATCCCGCGCCCCACGGCGTAACAGAAACGGTCCAGGCTCTAATCGCCGCTGGATAAGGTTCAGTGGCAGGTCAGGTGTCCGCGAGTAGCTGGGGCCATATGTTTGATCCCATGCTTTGATTCTACATTTTCTTCCGAGTCGAACGAGGTACTATGGGAAAGTTCTACATGGCCGCGCCACGACGGCAGAGGCAGTCCGTCGAGCAATACAAAATAGTTGTGTCTGGACGGCAATGGGATGGTGCGGGTGCGGTCGCGTCTCCGGCCCGTTGCTGTGATCTTGTGCTCGCTGGCTCTGATGGTATCCGATGATCCTTTGGCCTGATCGAGCGGGCGAGTTCGAAGTCAATCTCGATCGCGCCGACATTCATCGATCCAATGCGTGCGATCGGCCGGGGCGTTCGTGGCTGATTGGAATTGCTCATGCGCGGTAGACCGGCCAAAGGAACCTTGAAATGAGGGTCTTAAGATCGTTGTTGTTGTCTTCATCAAAGACATACAGCAACTCGATCTCGGAAAACGCCAGGGGCTCGATCAACCCCTCAATATTCGCCCCGTCGCGACAGGCATTGCGGAGCAACTTCAATAGCCGTTTGTTGAGGTCCCACGTGTGCGACAAGTAGGAAGCCGCCGATCCAACAACGCGCGGGTGCGATCGGAAAAGCCATTAGCAAGCGCGACGCGACGTAGACGGGGGAGCACATCGGCCACGATCGTTATCGATCTGCCAGATCCCATTGGCTGCACATTATAAGCAGATAAGCGTTGAGTTCGGTTCGTTCCGCCGCCGTTGCGGTAGGGCTCTCGCGGCTGCACGCCTCGACGAATTCGAACGGCGTCGCTTGGTGATCTTTTGAAAAATCGATCAGTCTGGCGGCGTGGCTAACTTCCTTCGAGCCGTTCAGTTCACCGAGACCTTTAGAAATCGCCTCGTTGGTTTTATGCGGAAAAACCCGCCCCCAGAGTTCGTGCAGCGTTTTTTCTGTCGAATGCTTGGCCGCCTCCGCAAACACTGCGCCCATCCAACGATTGACAACTTACTGTGATGTCGCTGACGGCGGGCGCGGCATAAGCGAGCTAATAAAGCGCCGAACGGCCGTTCTGCTCGTGGGCACAGCAAGCAGTTTCAGGACATCATCTAACTCAAGACGCTCGGCGTTAAACGTCTCAATTAAGATCCGGACGCACGTCCTCGACGCGCTGTCATACTCCCGGGAGGTGAAGACCTGTTCAAACGTCTCACCGACCGCCAGGTACCGACGCCGGTGCGCTTGACCTGCCACCCGCTTTCCCACGCGGCCGCGATCGCTTCAAGATATTTGTAATCACCGGTGCGCCGTCGCTTGGAAAGCGCGGTCGGGACCTCTGGCGCCCGAGAGTCGACGAGATACCAGAGCGCGGCCGCAAGGTCGTTTTTCTCATCCCTGGAACCCGATCACGACATGCCGATGTCAACCATTCCAAGCCTCTTCCTCAGCTGGAAGCATTCTGTCGACCAACGCGCCGGATCGACCCCGGCCAGGGGCCGGACGTCCTTGACTGGCCGAGGCTCCAGCCAGGCTTTGAATAGTTCTTCGAGCCCGATAAGACCGACTTCGAAGTTCGATCGCGGTAAGCGCAGATGTGGCGAAGGGCAATCGCGCGTCCGTCGGCTGCAAATTCCTGCACGATCGCACCCTCGAATTCCTCAACCTCGTCCACAACCGGGACCTTGCCCGGCTTAGGCGCAAGCTTGTCGAGTTTCGTCGATAGAATTTCAAGGATGGCGCTGTCGGGAATGGCGCCGTTATTCAGAAGTGCCCAAATCAGCTGTTTGAATTTTCGCTTGTACCCTGTGCGTGTCTCGGGCCTCGCCAGCTTGCCCGCGCCAGGGTGAAGCAAACTCGGTCCGTCATTTCGAGCTCAAATTCGGGATCAGGCTGGTGTCCCGGCGCGCGTCGCGGAAGTCCTCGCCAGAGCGATCCGCAATTAGGAGATGTCGCTGCTCTGCCGCGCCGACCACATTCAGGTGGACGAACCTGACGCCTTCTTAGCAGCGGCTAGTTCGATCCGTGACGGGGAGCGGCTCCCTAGATCGTTCGAGGGCGCGGTGGTGACGCCCTGGCGAACGCTGTCAGCGTTCGACTGGAGCGAAACTCGAATCCCGCGAACGGCCCTCTGCAAAAAGAGCTGTATAGGGCGGCGATCAGGGTCGTCTTGCCCTGACGACGCGGGGATCGGCATACTCGATCTGTTGCGGGAAGCCCGCGCTCGAGGCCGTGCCGAGCTTAAAGACCTTGACGATGTACGGTTCACCATGGTTGACCTGCGTGCTCTGGAAGAGCGCATAGGAAAATCCGATCACCGCCATGGCAATGCCGGCGATGCTGACAAGACGCCAGGCGGCCGCCGCCTTCACATAAGAGCCATAGCGTTCGTTCCGCTCCTGCCGCGCGGCAAGATAAGGGGTTGTCGGGCGGGTTGCCTGAGGCCATGCCGAGTAGTTTCCTCACTTAGTGTCGTCGATCGGCGGACCCGGCCGGAAGGCTGTACGCCCGCCCGATGCCGGCTCTGATCTAGCTTGGCATCGGCAAGCCCCAGGAGAGAGCCCGCAAAGGTGCCGGGCGACGCGATTGCTCTTTCCTTTGCCGCCGAGCCGGCCGCCCATCCGGCGCTGCCGATGAAGCCATATCTCGAAGTGCAGCACCCGCATGGACGAGACCCGCCAGCTCTTGCGTCGCTCGCCGTCTGCGCGCCCTGGACACGGCCCTCGCTCCAAGAATGCGCCGTCTTCGGCGAAGGTTGGGGTCCGCCCGCCCTGCCGGATCGCTCCATGCCGCCGGCGACCGACGCGCCCTGCACGACCCCCTTGGGCGATCGACGGCACATACATCGAGATGATGAAGACCACGACCGAGATGCCTGTGATGGCGAGCGTGGTGATCGGTCCGAGGTCGCGATCGGCGGCCACGGCCATGCTTGCTGCTTCTTGCGGGGTTGGAAGAGCGGCCCCGCGACCAGGTCGAAGCCGAGATCGCCAAACGCAGATGCGATTACTTTGGCGCCCCAGTCACAGGCCATCCTGGCCGAGCTTGGCCACCATCAGCTTCGGTTGACGGCCGAGCGGACGGAAAGGCGGCGCCTTCGAGATCACTTCGGCGTACAGCCGCGTAATCGCCGAAGGCGCGGCGCAAAGTGTTGGAAAATCTCCCCAACCGCCGTGCGAGTGCGCACCGCTTCGATCGCCGCTTTGAGCGTATTGCCCTTGCCATTGGCCGCAGTCTCACCAAGCGCGGCAAGGGCTGCGTCAACGCGCTTGGGATCGCGCTGACGCGTTTTGTTTGTTCTAGACGACGGATCTGCGCGTCTCGCACCGCCGCATTGTCGGACTCAGTCTCCAACCGGTACTTATTGACGCCGACGATCACCTCGTTGCCGAGGTCGATCGCGGCTTGGGGCGCGTCGCCGCCGTCTCGATCAGGTGATTTCGCAGTCCCTCAATGACGGACTTGGTCAATGCCGCCTACCACGAGGTTGGTGGTAGTGTGGCCAACCGGCACGATCCATGGCGAGCACGGGAAGGCGCACTGTTTTTTGACTCCAACGGCTCAACCCGTTGCCTTACAGATATGACATATTTGTTAATATATTTTACGAATATTTCACAAGCAGGCTATAAATATTACCGTACTGTCGCTCTTTGTAGAATTTGTACTACAAAATATACTCATTTTGATGATTGACATCATAATTTATTCTATCCATCCTCGGGCTCTGAGGACTCGAAACTGAATGAGGCGGTTTTTTTACGACTCTGAAGTCTCCCAGACGGTCCTGAGCCGATCGCAGTGTCTATCGTGTCTAGCTCGAGGAGAGCAGGAATATGACGGAAATTGACCGGATAAAGACGAGACTCAAACTTAGCCAACAGCGCACTTTCCCGCTGCGGATGCAGGAATTTGGACTGGACTTGGCCGTTCACGAAGGTGTCTATCCCCCACAAGATTTCCACAGTTGGCGTTGGTATACTGACAATTTTCCTCCCGTTGAAGGAAAAAGCATTTTGGAGATCGGCTGCGGCTTCGGCCTTCCGGGACTATACCTCGCAAAACTCGGCGCTGCGTCGTTGGTTGCCTGTGATATCGATCCTAAGGCGGTCGCGAACGCGTTAGAAAATGCTGCAAGAAACGGCATCAAGAACGTTGAGGTAATCGAAAGCGACATCTTTACAAATGTTCCACCGCACCGAAAATTCGATTTCATATTTTGGAACTATCCGTCGGTCTTTGCGCCGGATGACTACCAGTATGAGGACAACATCGAGCGAGGAGCCATCGACCCGGGTTATGGATTGCTCTGCCGCTATCTATCGGAAGGCCCAAAATTCCTCACAGAGGCGGGCAGCATCCTCTTAGGCTTCCCCGGTGGTGCGCGGGACGATCTCCTCTCGGAAATTATCGGCGCAAACGATCTCACCGCCGAATTTCTCGGGGCCGGCAACCATCCTCGTGTGAGCCAGATCAACAGGATGTTTTCCCTTCGCAAAAGGGGCCTAAGCGTATGACTTCAGAACTGTTGCATTGCCCTTTGACTGCCACTTGTCCAACCCGATTGCGCGCGACAAACCTTTCGTTCGAGCCGCAATCAGCTGAACATGGCCCAACGGCTAGACGGAACGACAGATCGCGAGCCTCAAAAGATGTACCGCTGCGGCAAAATCGATCTCCTTTAGACAAGGCCGATCGGTGCAGCACGATCATGGAAATTGCGTCAGAGGACGCCGATCAGCGATCTATGCATATAAATGCTCCCTTTAGCGCAAGGCTTCCGTCGAACGGTCTGAACGTGCGATCCTGGGACGGCGCTGGGCTTTCGACACCTGCTGTAGGTTGTCAAGTATCAGACACGGTAGTGTTCGGCTCGGATACCGGCCGCACTCTCATGTAACCCATGATCCCTAAGAGAAAAGTTTTCTGGGCTTTTCTGAGCAGTTGGTACGACTTTTGAAACTCCTTCAACATAAGGCGGCAGGGCGCCAACGGATGTTCATGTCTTGGATCAGATCGCGATCGATGGAATGAAGGAAAGCAGCATGTCAGGTCCATGTCGCCGGTCTCAGCTTCAGACTGAGCGCTCTTGACGGTCGGCTGTGACCCAAGGCCACGGGGCAATGAGGTGGACAATGGCGCCAGCAAGTGGACTGCACAGCAGCATTCAGGGGGCGAAGCAAGACTTCACGGCAGCCTATAATCGCAAGTGGCCGCACGCCTATTTTCGCGCGCATTTGGCCTTGGACTATATGATCCCAGATCGGGCCAAGCCGGTCTTCGAAAGGATCTTCGCCGATTATCGACGCGTTCGAAACAAGACTTGGTTGAAAATTATCGATGTCGGTTGCTCCTATGGCGTCAACGCCGCCTTGCTGCGCACCGATCTCGATCTCGACGATCTGTATGCTGCCTATCTGGAACCCAGCGGATCTCTCTCGCGCCGACAGGAGACTGAGCATCGCGCTTTCTTTCGCGATCGCGGCCTCCGTGACGACATTCAGTTCGTCGGCGTGGATCCATCGTTCCGGGCTGTTAGATATGCACGGAATCTGGGGCTGCTGAAGGCTGGCATCACGGGGGATTTGGAAACCCGTGACTTGACCCCCAATGAACGTTGCGCCCTTGCGGGTGCGGATATTATCATCAGCACAGGCTGTGTGGGCTACGCCACGGCGCGAACCTTTGCACGCGTGTATAAGGCCTCCGCGACGTCACACCCATGGGTCGTCGCCTTTGCAATGCACCCCTTCAGTTATGACGACATCGCGCGGACACTTCGGGGTTTCGCTTTGGAAACCAAGGTTGTAGATCGGTTAAGACAACGCCAGCGCCGCTTCTCCACACCAACGGAACGGCAAGCAATCCTGAAGGCTATGGCCAAACTCGGCATGGAGGATCGCCTAGAGCGCACGACCGGCTATATCTACGCGTCCTGCTACATCTCCGCACCGTCACGCGAAGTGCTCTGAGCCTGTCATGGACAGTCTGACGTGCGCTGCTGCCTCTCTGGGAGCCTCCCCGGCCCAGAATTTTTGGCGCATGTTCTTTCTCATAAGCGCGCCAGGCGTAAGAGCGACCGGGCTGCTCCTCTTCGTGTTCGCACTTGAGTTCTACATCACACCCTCACTGCTAGGCGATCGGAACACAATCGTACCACGGAAGCTGATGAACGCGACGCCTAACTGGCCGCTTGCGGCCACCGTTGCCACCGTGTTGCTCGCGATCACGCTCGTGCACTACGCAATATCCAACTATTTCGTGGGAATCGAACCGCTGCTCGGCTCTCAGCGAGGCGTTGGCCAATCAGCAGGCTCTACCCTTCGCCATTCAACCAGCGCTTACTTGCAACTCGTTGACCTCGCCCCGGTCTTGGTGCGCGCCGTCGGAGGTAGTGTCTGCTTTCCGGCCGGCCTCCCCAGGCGTTGTGAGCGGGCTGCGCTTGGTGGTAAGCTATTATGGGACTTTAGCGTGATCGTTGCTGTGTTCCTCTTGGTTAGTCCCATCCTGATCATCGTCCAGATCTCATCCAGCTCTTCACGCTTCCTCGATTTCCCCCCTCCGGGCCTGTCAGTGCAATGGTACGATGCCTATGTCACAAGCGAGGCCTGGGTCTCCGCTACGTTTGAGAGTTTGGCAGTTGCGATCTCTATCGTGTTTGCGCGCCTGTCCCCCGGTTCAGCGGCTGCGATAGGATTCGTTCGCGGCAGTCGGCGAATGCGCCGCGTCGGGTACCAGCTATTGCTCGCACCGCTGATCGCGCTGGTAATCATTAGTGCGGTAGCGATCTACTTCCTCTTTGAGCCACTGCAACTCGCCATGCAGGCCCAGAACATAAGACTCGAGCACGTTGCCTTGAGTTTGAGCGCCCCGCGACTTGTTACGATTTCGCCAATCGTACTCCTGTTCATCTGTCCGGCGTTAATCATCGCTGGGTTCTTTGCCTTCCGGTGGTGCGTGAGCGGGCCAGACACGATGGCCCTGCCAGGAAGGTGTGGTCGGGAATTCGGGAAGAGATCACACCCACGATTACTGAGGTATCAAGTATACTGATCGCATTTGCAATCTGTTTCTACGTCAGATTTGAAGCAATCCGCCAGAGGGAGGAGCGGCTGACCGAATAAAGGTGATGTAGTTTGGCAATGAAGGAGCCACGACGGTGACCGAGCATACGAATAGCGGGATGGATTTCCCTGTTGAAGAATATAAGACACGCCTTCAACGCACGCAGGAGGAAATGGCAAAGCATGATCTGGACGTGTTACTCCTGCATCAGCCCGAGAACATTCAATATCTGACAGGTCTCGACGCTGGGGCGGGCTTTTTCTCATATCACGCCGTAGCGGTTCCGAGCCATCGCGATCCAGTGCTGATCTTGCGCGATGTAGAAATCCCAGCAGCGNACCTCACGTCTTGGGTCACGAGCCACACGAGCTACGCAGATTCATCCGATCCGATCCGCGTTTCACTCGACGCGGCGCGGAGAGCCCTCGAGGGCTTGGGCTTGGCGGCCGGGCGTGTCGGCGTGGATGAGCACTCATGGTTCTTGACACTAGAACGGTGGAAGATGCTGCAGGCGCTGCTGCCAAATGCGACTTTTGTCA
>NZ_AXAL01000043.1 GCF_000472785.1 Mesorhizobium loti CJ3sym | reverse complement strand
ATAGCTTCGTAGAAGGCCGGCCGGCAAAATCTACCGGACCTTCCGTCGATGAAGATGCCGCTGTGAAAGAGCACTGGCAGGTCGAAGCGCGCCGCAACCTCGTACACGCGATGGGCACAGTCGTCGTACGGGAACCAGCCGGTTGGCACCATCTTCAGGCCACGAATCCCCGGCAGCCCGGCGGCTTCTTCAAGATCCTCGGCGGCCTGGGGGTGAAGCGGGTTCACGACAGCGAACCCCAGCAACCGATCGGAATGACCCTCGATGAGCCGCGACAGATACTTGTTTCCCTCCTTCAGGGAGTTCCGGTCGTCGAGCGAATATGGATCAGTCAGAAACGGCGCTAAAAGAAATGCAATATCCACGCCGGCATCATCGAGGGCTTGCAAAACCTCCCGGGACTTTTCCCTCCCGGACGTGTGAAGATGGGCGTCGATGATCATTGTCAGCTCTCCGTCTGCGCGACAACTTGCGCAGTTGGAGACCGTTCCATCGTCAGGTGGCAAACCAGCAATAAAGTCCAACTCGGTACGGAAAGCACCATCTAGCCCGTTGCAATAGAACATTGGGACAGTCGCGAAGTTCGTCCCGACAACAGCCTGGCAGGCAAGCCGATGCAAGAATTTGTGAAAGACATACTGGCCGAAGTAGTTGACGTGCTCCGGTCGCGATCCTCCGACCAAGGCTCCCGGGGGCCGCCCCTGCCGGTTAGAGCGCACGACTTTCCCAACGACTTAGAACCCGTCATTAGAGCTGACTCGACCATTACAAAAATGGGCATGCCGATGCCAAAGTATGGTCCGTGGAACAAGTGACCACACTGGGTGACGAAGAAACAACATCGTCACGTGCAGCAACTGGACCTTCGCTGCCAAGAACCGCGCGACTGGGGTATGGCCTGATGGCAAACGACAACCGCCGCCGGAACGGCACCATTCCGGCCCGCTCGTGCCTCGATGCTGGCCACCAAGCCTATCCCGATCTGAAGGCTGTCAGCCGCTGGAGACAGGCCCAGCCGTCGACTACGCCACTTTCGTCAGGATCTGCTCAAGCAGGTCACATTTCGCAACGCCATAGCGCCAGCGGTGACCGGTCGCGGCCTGCCTACTTTGATAGAACAGGGTGAGCTCGCGACCTTCGACCATCACGGTCGAATGGCCGTTTTCGCCAGGCTCACCAGGCTCGAGCACCGTTCCAACAGATACGTAAGGTCCCTCGACGCGACTTGCCACCGCAAAGAAAACGCGCTGCCGGTTGCCGCGTGCGCCCTCCGGTAAAAAGCAGGTGGCGTTGAGCAACACGCGTCCATCGGGCAGCTCGACGAGTTGGGCACCTTCGATGCCCCATTCATAGTCGGGATGTTCGCGGGCGTTGTGATGGGGCACGTGAACGTGGTCAAGTATCTTTCCCACACGCTTCCAAGGGCCAAACCAAGAATCTGACTGGCTGCGCGCCAGATAAACGTCAGGTTGCGGCACCTTGGTAAACTTCGGCATCCCCGAATAGACAATGTAACGCCTGCCACCAATCACCGCCGGGTGGGGATCATAAATCCCGTCTTCGTCGGTGTCGGGAAGCGACAATATGGCTGGCGGTTGCAGGGTCCAGGCGAAGCCGTCATCGGAGACCGCGTGCTCGCAACGACCGCCGGATTTCATAAATTCGGTCTGGATAAACATATGGAACACGCCGCCTTCGTATATCACCCCTGGCGCGGCGATCCCACTTCCGACCAAGGGCAGTTCGATGGCTTCATGCATGGTCCAGGGACCATAAAGGTCTGGGGCAGTGCCGTGGCATATGGACCAGCTTTCCGTTGTGACCGTGCCGCTTGAGCCGAAGATGTGCCACAACGCACCATCAAAAACCGGGCAGGGGTCCTTGAGGTCGTCCACGTTGGCTGGGTGGAAGAGAGGGAAGACGTTGCTATCGAAGAAAAGGGCCATGGATTTCCTTGGGGGCTGTCACTAGCCACCGGCGCAACCTTGTCGGTCGTTGCACTGGCGAACCGTACTTATTGGCGACTTAGTCCATTCCGACCACAACGCGAGGCAGCAGCCCGACTCGCAAGCCCGAACATTTTATCAGGACCGCAGGGTTTCAGACAAGCCGGCGCGCGACGCGCCGGTTGGGAACAAGTTAACCGTCCGAAAGTTCAGAGTCGTCGAACCTCCGGATCGCAGCCAATGATTAACATTTGTTGGTCTCTGGCGCGCCCAACCTGCGCGAAAGGATACCACATGGGAATTGCAGAAGGCCAAACGACACATAAAACTGTGTCAGTAGAACGGGACCTGTTACTGTGCTTCTCGCACCTCAGATGGAATTTTGTATTTCAACGGCCGCAACACTTGCTGAGCTTGGCCTCTGCCC
This sequence comes from Mesorhizobium loti CJ3sym, assembly GCF_000472785.1. Classification (GTDB taxonomy): domain Bacteria; phylum Pseudomonadota; class Alphaproteobacteria; order Rhizobiales; family Rhizobiaceae; genus Mesorhizobium; species Mesorhizobium loti_E. Next base: position 32,117 of record NZ_AXAL01000043.1, on the reverse strand, counting down.
GTAACAAGGTGATCTATTTCGAGGAACCGGTTTTTGAAGACGTGTCCTACGCGCTACTGCGCATGCAGGACGCCGCCGAGCACATCAGGATCGCGACCCCGGTCCTGCCGGTCGGCACCAGCGCGGCGAAGGCCGATGCTGTTCAACGGTTGTTTGTCGATCAAATCGTTGGCGACACGCCGCATGTTCGATTGATCGCTTGGTACTACACGCCGATGGCGCTGCGCTTTAGTCATCATCTGGAATGCGATGTTTGCGTATACGACTGCATGGACGAACTCTCCGCGTTCAAGAATGCGCCTGTCGAACTGACGCAGTTCGAGAAAGCCCTGTTTCATCGGGCTGACGTGGTTTTCACAGGTGGACTGAGCCTCTATGAAGCCAAGCGGAACCTGCACCGCTCGATATTCCCCTTCCCGAGCAGCATCGATCTCGCACATTTTCATCAAGCGAGAGGCTACGGCGAAGACGCCGCAGACCAGCGGGGAATCCCACATCCGAGGGTGGGCTACTTCGGCGTCATCGACGAACGGCTTGACGTTGACTTGGTCACCCAGGCCGCGCTGGCGATGCAGGACGTTCATTTTGTCATGATCGGTCCGGTGGTCAAGATTGACCCCAGTTTGCTTCCCCGTGCGAATAATATCCACTGGCTAGGTGGGAAGGCGTATTCGGACCTTCCAAACTACCTCAGGCACTGGGATGCCGGCTGGATGCCTTTTGCGCTTAACGAGGCTACCCGCTTCATCAGCCCGACGAAAACACCCGAATTTCTTGCCGCTGGCTTACCGGTAGTATCGACCGCGATCGTGGACGTTGTCCGTAGCTACGGCGCCCAAAGCCTGGTCGACATCATCGACGTCGAAGATTTTGAACAGAAGCTGCGGTCGGTGTTGGGCCGGCCTCGGGAGGACCGCTGGCAAAAGGTGGATGCCTATCTCGCGGACATGTCATGGGAGAAGACTTGGCGCGCGATGTCCAATCACATCGAGCAGGCTTACTCAAGCAAGAATGTCATTCCGATGCGGCGGAGGGCGTGATCATGTTCGACTGGCTGATCGTCGGCGCCGGATTTGCCGGCAGTGTCCTTGCCGAACGCATCGCGTCGGAACGCAACGAGAGTGTGTTACTGATCGATCGGCGTGGGCACATCGGGGGCAATGCTTACGACTGTTATGATGAAGCCGGGGTCCTTATACACCGCTACGGCCCGCATATTTTCCATACCAACGCCCAGTCGATCGTCGACTATCTCTCGCGCTTTACGCGGTGGCGTCCCTACGAACATCGGGTGCTGTCTTCGGTTGACGGCAAACTGCTGCCGATTCCGATCAACCTCGACACCATCAACGGTCTCTATGGCCTTGATCTGACGTCGGAGCAGCTGGAGCAGTTTTTCCTGTCAAGGCGGGAACCCGTCGAGGAAATCCGTACCGCTGAGGACGTGGTCGTGAGCACGGTCGGTAGGGAACTCTACGAAAAGTTCTTTCGAGGCTACACCAGGAAGCAATGGGGCGTTGATCCGTCGCTGCTAAGCAAATCGGTGACGGCGCGGGTCCCGACCCGTTTGAATCGTGACGACCGGTATTTTGGCGACAGCTTTCAGAACATGCCGGAGGGTGGATACACGCGCATGTTCCAGCGGATGCTGGATCACCCCAACATCAAAATTATGTTGCAAACCGACTACCGGGACGCACGGAATAAAATTCCGTTTCGGCGCATGATCTTTACAGGGCCGGTTGACGAGTATTTCGATTGGCGCCTGGGTCGACTGCCTTATCGGTCGCTACGTTTCGAGCACGTCACGCTCGACTGCGAGAGGTTCCAGCCGGTGGCGGTGATCAACTATCCGCAGACCGAGGATTACACCCGCATTACCGAATACAAGCACCTTACCGGACAACAGCATCCCAAGACCAGCCTAACCTACGAATACCCCACCGACGAGGGCGACCCGTATTACCCCGTGCCGCGGCCGGAAAACGAGGCTCTCTATAAACGCTACGAAGCGTTGGCGATGGCTACCCCGGACGTCTGGTTCGTGGGGCGTCTGGCAACGTACCGTTACTACAACATGGATCAGGTTGTAGGCCAAGCGTTGGCGACATTCGCGCGGATCCAGAAAACAGTGCCGGCGGCGAGCACCACTAGATTGTGGGAGGCGGCCGAGTGACCGTCCCGCTCGAAATGTGGGGCGGTGTCGAGTGTAGCGTCGTCCGAATAGGGGATCGTACGCGCAACCAACTCCTGGAGACAGGGCATTACCAAAGGGCCCACGATCTTGAACTCATCGCTGGTTTGGGCATCCGCACGCTGAGGTATCCGGTTCTCTGGGAGATGGTGGAGCCCACCGCTGGCGGCTACGATTGGACCTGGGTCGACCGGCGCTTACATCGGCTCCGAGAACTCGGCATACGCCCCGTTGTGGGTTTGCTTCACCACGGTAACGGACCGGCCTGGATTGACCTTCTCCATCAGGATTTTCCGAGGCGGTTCTCCGAATTCGCCGCTCGGGTCGCGCAGCGCTATCCATGGGTGGACATGTTTACCCCTATCAACGAACCCCAGACCACGGCCCGAATCAGCGGTTTATATGGGCTCTGGCACCCTCATGGACGTGACGAAGCGACATTCCTCCACCTCACCGTTGCGCAATGCCGTTCCATCGCGCTCGCCATGGACGCCATCCGTCAACATACGCCAGGCGCACTGTTGGTACAAACAGAGGACGTCGGGCGCGTCTTCGCGAACCCGCGCCTTGCCTATCAAGCCGACTACGAAAACCAGCGGCGATGGTTGGCGTTAGACTTACTGACCGGACGGGTGGACGGGGGTCACTTGTTGCACAAGCGAATGCGCGATGCCGGAATTGGCGACGACCTGTTAGCCAAACTCGCTGCCGCACCATGCCCGCCAGATATCATAGGAATCGACTACTACTTGACCAGCGACCGGATGCTGGACGACAGGCTGGAACGGTATCCCCTCGAACATCCCGGCGGAAACGGCTTTGATGTTTACGCCGACATCGCGGCGGTGCGCTCAGACCGGCGTGAGGAGAGCGGCTTAGGATCTCGGATTGCCGAAACGTGGGATCGCTATCACTTGCCGATCGCGGTGACCGAACTGCACAACGGCTCGACGCGCGATGAGCAATTGCGCTGGTTGATAGAAGGGTGGACCGGTGCCCGGGCAGCGAAAGACTGCGGCATAGACGTGCGTGCAGTCACGTCGTGGTCTCTATTTGGCGCGGTGGATTGGAACACCATGCTGCTCAACCGCGATCACTATTACGAGAGTGGCGCGTTCGACATCCGGGGAGGCGGCCCACGCCCGACCGCGATCGCCGCTGCTATTGCGAGCCTAGTGCGCCAGGAGGCTCTCGACCATCCGGCGCTCGATCGATCAGGGTGGTGGCGTTCCGAGCCAATGCCTCGTGCTGCCGCCCGCACGATATTGTTGAATGGGTGGGGCCGCTTAGCGTCGGTTATCGAGGCGTGTTGCGCGAGCCGCAGGCTGGCTGTCCGGCAAGCTTCACCTGAGCAACTCCTGAGTCCCACTGCATTGCATGGCGCGTGGGCTTCGATTGTTATCGACGAGGGCGCCACTAGTCACAGAACAGGCCGGCTTAAATGTACATACTCAGACTTGAGTCACATGACGCTGCGGTTTTCTACGGCACTCCCTTCAGTGGCGGTGGCCAATGCCTTTCTTGATTTGATGGTCGACGGCGGCCGGGGCATCTTCGAGCTTAAGCGGGCCGGCCTTCACAACCAATATGAGGTCGTTCAACTGGCGGCTGAGCCGACAGGTGGCGAGGTAGTTCGCGACGGATACAGCCATGTTGCGTAGCTTGGGTGAGCACTAAGTATTGGTGAGAACCACGGTGGGCCACTATAAGACAAATGTACGGGCGCCGGCAAAACCTGCCGGCGATCAGTTCCGGGGCAGCGAATGCGAACATGCCTTGCGTGCGCGTATTGAGGATATCACCACGGAGGCTATTGCGTCCGGGTGGACGCCCGTTGAAGTCGCCATCGCCCTGATGAAAACCGGTGCCGACCAGTTGAAGGACCTTGGTTACGGGGAAACCATCAACTAGCCGCGTCACGCAAACCGGCACTCTGCAGAAATCCCAGCCGAGCCGTCCGGAATAGTGGGATGACCATGGACAACGTGCCCGTGGGTGTAACGGATCAGTCCGCAGCCTGTTCTCCGAGCGTTCGTAATTCTGTCAGGCTGCTTCGTCGTTTCTCGCAAAATGTTCTCAACAGCCCCATGTTCGAGCGGAAGGACGTGGCCGGGCTTATTGGCGCTGCCGTGATGACCTTGGGACCGCTTGCAGCCTACTCGTTTGGCTTTGGCGCCTGACCGTCTCAGCCTTTGAATTCGTCCCGAAGGGGTGTCGTAAGGGAGGCGTTCGTTCGCAGTCCGATAATCTTCGAGGATCGCCCGGTCACCATGGAGAAATTCAGGTTCCGTGCTGGCGCTGTTGGCCCAGCGTTCCCCCTTGTAAAAGGCAGATGATCGATCAAGTCGGAAACGGTGAAACCAATATGATCAAACATGGTCATTCTTTTCAATGCTTGGGATAGCGACATCGTAGCCCTGTTGAAACTCGGCGTTGCAAATAGCATTACAGAAGCTGCGCTGGCGAGCAACGTGGAGGATGAGGCGTACGTCCCACTCCCTGTCATTTCTGGCCCGTCGGAGCGGCACTCTTCGCATCTTTAGAATGGGCGGCGAGGGCAGGGCCGGCTCCTGTGGCCTTGCGCATATCGCCACTCTTCTCGACCTTATCGGCAATGCGGGTGACGCCGGCGAACAATTTCCCGAAAAAGCCCATGATCTTCTCCGATAGGGTTTCATCGCAGGAAATTCAAAACCGCGCATTTTGTTCCGGAATCTAATCAAAGGTTCGAACTTAATCGCCTAACCGCCGCTCGCCTTTGTTCAAACCAAGGCGGGAAAAGCGGTTCCGACGATTCCTGTGACGCAGATAGAACTGCGGAAAGTAGCCACTCCCCTCGAGTTTGTCGCAACAGCCTCCTCAGGCAACTCTTCGAAATCGTGGTTGGCAAGGTCGCATTGGACAAGGCTCAATCCGCTGAGGTGAAATCATTCGCCCAAGCAATGAGCGGATTTACGTGAAGGCAGCACATCTGCGCGGAACGAAGGGGTTTCAGGCAAATTACATCTGCCAGAAATCGACTGACGCCGGAGTAAGCCCTTGCGCGATGAATCGCTCACATACCTCAAAGCATTGATTGCGACACCGTCGCCGAGCGGCTTTGAGCAGCCGGTCGCCAACCTCTACAGGGACTACGTCAGCCAGTTCGCCGATAAGCTGACCACGGATGTTATGGGCAACGTCAGCGCGGTCATCAATCCTGACGCTGGCATGCGCATTATGTACGTGGGACATATGGATGAGATCGGGTTCATCGTCCATTACATCGATGAGGAGGGCTTCCTGTACTTCGATACCATCGGTGGAACCGATGTCGCCACCGAGATCGGCCAGCGGGTGTGGGTGCATGGGCATGAGCGGGTGGCGGGTGTGGTCGGCCGCAAGGCGATCCAGACCTTCAAGCTGGCCGACGGCAGCCAGACGCCAACGCTGAAAGACCTGTGGATTGATATTGGAGCCGCCTCGCGGAAGGATGCGGAGGCCGCGGTCAAGGTCGGCAGTCCGGTCAGCCTTCAAGCCGAATTCACCCGGTTGCTCGGAGACCAGGCTGTCGACCGTGCGTTTGACAAAAAGGCCGGGTTGTTCATCGGCAGTGAGATCGTGCGCCGGCTCAAGGAAGACGGCGGGTTACATCCGGATGTTGGCCTCTATGTGCTTGGCACGGTGCAGGAGGAGATCGGTTCACGGGGCGCCCAAACTGCAGCTTTCAACCTGGCTCCCCACCAGGGCAAGCTGGATCTTGGTAAAGGTCCGGGCATCTCGCAGGAGCCGAGCACAAACCCGGTCGTGTTCGAACTCCTGAAGACGGCGGCAGATCGCGAACGGATCCCTTATCAGCTCCAAGCCTATGGCGATAAAATTCCGACTGATGCGCGGCTTCTGCAGACTAACTGCGGCGGGGTCGCCACCGGTCTTCTCTCCGTCCCGCTACGCTACATGCACACGCCCTCCGAGGTGCTTTGCCTCGGCGACATCACAGCGACCATCGACCTCGTCTGCGCGTTTTGCAGTAGCGTCCGGCCCGACACTGATTTTACGCCCTGGTAAGGGCCAATGGAGGAACGATCATGCCAACACCATCAGAACGTGACTATCCAATCACTTCCGCAAATGACCGACGCGCGATAGAAGCTGGCGAGACGCGTGACAAGGTGACAGGCTTCGACCCGGCCGCCGTGCCGATGGAGACGGATGCGGAAGCGGGCGGGGCGCCCACGGTTCCGGATATGACGACGCTGTACCCCGGCGTTGCGGCACAGCCTGATGTCAATGCCACGAGCCACGGCTCGGCGATGCGGCCCAACGGAACGCGGCGCGCCAGCGCCGCATGGCCTCTCGGCATCCTGATTGGGGTGGTCGCGCTGGCGGCTTTGTTCATCTTCGGCGGCTTCTGGCATCACTAATTCGGTCGCGAGTCATGGCGAAAACCAGCACCTGGTTGAAATGGGCCGCAGCTCTAGCGGTCGGTGCCGGAGGCGTTGGCACGGCGGCCGTGTGGCGGATCAGTGAAGCCGTGCCACCGTTTTCCCGCCGGGACGGCCATTTCCAGGCTCAGGGTGATGTCGCACGCGGCAAGATCGTGTTCGACGCAGGGGACTGTGCCTCCTGCCACGCGACGCCCGGACAACCCGACCGGCTGAAACTCGGCGGCGGCCTTGCACTGGCTTCGCCGTTCGGGACTTTCCGACCCCCGAACATTTCACCTGATCCGGTGGATGGCATCGGGAACTGGTCGGCTGCCGACCTCGCCAACGCCCTGATCGGAGGCGTGTCGCCCCGGCGTGAGCACTATTACCCGGCCTTCCCGTATACCAGCTACACCGGGATGAAAGCCGGCGACATCAATGACCTGTATGCGTATCTCCGGACGCTCCCCAAGGTTTCCGGCCGGGCCCCGCCTCACGACCCGGCATTGCTGTTTCGCGTGCGTCGATCCATCGGGCTTTGGAAGGCGCTGTTCTTCAAGGAAGGGTCAACCGAGGCCCGGACCACCGGCGAGCCGGTGCACGACCGGGGCGCCTATCTCGTAGAAACGCTGTCCCACTGCGCAGAGTGCCATTCGACCCGCAACCCCTTCGGCGCGATTAAGGCCAGCTCGCGTTTTGCGGGCGGGGTCGATCCCCAGGGGACCGGATACGTGCCGAATATTACCCAGGAACGGTTGGGAGAATGGACCGAGGACGACATCGCGACCATGCTCAAAACGGCCGTGACACACACCCACGGTCGTGTTGGCTCCTCAATGGCCGATGTCGTGACGAACACCGCCAAGCTCCCTGACAGCGATCGACTGGCCATCGCACGTTACGTCAAGTCCTTTGCGCCGGTGGCAACGCCGAAGCCGTAGCCTCACTGAGAATAAAGATACGCGGCGAGGTCCCTCGCCTCCTGCTCTGAGATCCCCGTTTCCGGCATGGCCGTCTGTGGCGAAAACCGGTGCGGCGATACGATCCACGCGACAAGGTTGTCAGGGGTGTTCTGCAGGACCCCCGCGATGTAGACCCGCTTGGAAAGGCCACTCAGCGGGGCCCCGGCCTGACCGTCCGCGCCGGGAATCCCGGGGATGGTGTGGCAACCGGCACACCCGTAGCGGCGAAACAGCGCTGGGGCATGATCCGCATTCCCGCCGGTCATTTTACTGGCCGTCTCCGTGTGCTGGTCATTATACCGAGCAGCGTTGACAGCCTCAAACGCGGCGATAGCCGCGATCGAGGCGGCGACTGTCAGCGCGGCCCGGACCGGAAAGGCAAGAACATCAGCCATTGCGGATCCTCCTATCGCTCGAACGACCGATCCACAGAGCCAGCATCGCCAGCGCCGCCCCCGCGTAGACCGTCCCGGCCGGCACCCACATGATCATACCAGCAAGCTGCTGGTCTTCCAGCGGCGTCAGTCCCCATTCCATGGCAGTCCGGGTCTGGGCGACGTAAAGCACACGCGGTGCGAGCGCCATCAGGGCGCCGAGCAGGCTGGTATGGAGCATTGTCACGAACAGATGCCATGCCGCCGTGCCATAATCGCTGCGCCAGAGCATTGCCCACCAGAACAGGATCGCGGTGGCAAAAAAGCTGAGGTGTTGCAACCGGTGCAGCGCCGTGTTGATGACGGCCGCGTCGAACAGGAGGGGCATATGCCATGCCCAGATCGCCGCACCGTGGATTATCGTCGCGGTCGTCGATCCGGTGCACCCGTCCCACGCACCCCGGATTAGAGGAGACCGGATCAACGTTGCCACCACCCGGCGCGCGGTGCCCGGAATCCCCCACAGCAGGATGCCGATCGGGCGCGCCAACACGACCAGGGGTGCTGACACCGCCATGACGATCTCATGCTCGACCATGTGGACACTGAACAAACGCTCCCCAAGCCAGTGAAGAGGTGACAGCAGTGCGCCCGCGAGGGTGAGCATTCCCACCCCGAACATGAGATGCCGGCCGCGCCGCCGGCCGAGCAGTCGGCCGCGACCCGCGAGCGTGAGCATACCAGCCCCGTACAGCCAGGTCAGTGTTGCCAGCGGCACGACAACCCACAGGTCGAACGTCCACGGGATCCCTGGCCCGTGGACCTCGTCGCCATGGGCGAGCGCCGGGCCGGTCACTATAAGCAGGAACGTCATCAGGATCAGCGTTGGCATGGGTCAAGCAGCATCGTTGCCACTCCCTGCAGCAGCAGTGCGAAGACGAAGGCCAAAGCAATAAGAAGGCCGGTCGTGACAATAAAGCGCCCGGTCCTGCCTGCTCGCCGCCGGGCTCCCCACGCCACTGCTAGGCCTGCGATCGAGACCGCCAACAGCAGCGCGCAGGAGAAGACCGTCCAGGATGCCTTATGGCGACAATCCAAGCCAGGACTCATCTGCCCAAACTGGGTGCTGAGCGCCCAAGCCAGGGATGGCACGAGCAGCCCGGTCCGGCGCAGCCATGCCCCGGTCATAGACGTGGGACCCAGTAAAGACAGGCGTACATCGGCAGCCACGTGATGACGACGAAGTTCCAATACATCGCGTTGTCGCTTACGTCGCCGTACCGCCGCGGGCTGTCCCCATGCCGCGAAAACATCAGCGCAGTGAGGACCGCCGTTTCCACCAGGTTCGTTATGATATGGGTGGTGTGGAGGCCGAGCATCACCCAGACGATGGAGCCATAGGCGTTCTGGTCCCATTTGATGTGCATGGCCGGGAACTCGAAGGCGCGCAGCACCAGCGGCGCCACTCCGAGCACCGTCATGACGATCAGACCGATGCGCACCTTCCACAGATCCTGGTGCCGCGCCCAGCGGGCGAGAAACAGGTTAGGCACGAGGCTCACAATCAGCAGCGCGGTCAAGGTCGTACCCGCCAACAGGTCGGGCGGCGCTGTACCCAGCGGCCACTGCGTAGCCAGGCTCATCAGATAGAGATAGACGACGATCGACAGGGCAAAGCCCGTCCCTTCAATGAGCATGAAAGCCAGAGTTCCCCAGTAGGTCTGGCTGGCGGAGCCGAGGCCGTGTTCGGGAAGGTCGGCGACGTCGAGCACGACGGTGTGGTTCATGCATCTTCCTCCACTACGCCTTTGGGCCAGAACCACCCGATAAGTGCGATCGCCACCGGGATTGAGCCCCAGACAACCGCCCAAGGAGTAAAGATCGACCAGATCAGCGTCACAGATGTCGCAGCCGCCGCCCAAAGTGGCCAGATTGAGTCCCCGGGCGACGATTCCCGGGCTTCCGGCACGGCCTGAACGACACTGGTGATCAGGAGCTCACGGCGATCAATGCGAAGGCCAGAGGCGACCGGCAGGATGTCTGGATCGTCCGCTAGGGGCTCGAGGCTGCTGACCACCGGCAAATGCATGAAATTATAGGCGGGCGGCGGCGAAGACGTCGCCCACTCGAGGGTCAGGGCGCCCCAAGGGTTGGCAGGTGCGGCAGAGCCTGACCTGGCGCTGCGGATTGCATCGACGAAAAACATGAGGAATCCCAACGCCAAGATAATGGCGCTGAGGCTGATGAACATGTTGAGGCCGGACCACGGCATCTCCGGCTGGTAGGTGTAGATGCGGCGCGGCATGCCTTGCAAACCGAGGATATGCATGGGGAAGAAGGTCAGGTTGAAGCCCGTAAACATCAGGCCAAACGTCCAGCGACCGAGGGTCTCGCTCATCATCCGGCCGGTGAACTTGGGAAACCAGTAATAGATGGCGCCCAGCAATGGGAACACCGCGCCGCCGACCAGCACATAATGAAAGTGCGCGACCACGAAATACGTGTCGTGCACCTGTGTGTCGAAGGGCACCGAAGCGACCATCACTCCGGTCATTCCGCCGATGACAAAAATCACCATGAAGCCGATGACGAACAGGAAAGGCGTCTTGAAGATCGGTCGGCCCGCCCACATCGTCGCCAACCAGCAGAAGATCTGCAGCCCCGCCGGCACGGCGATGGCCATGCTCGATGCGGTGAAGAAGCTCTCGCCAAGGCGCGGCAGGCCTGCAACGAACATGTGGTGGACCCACAACCCGAACGCCAGGATGCCGGTGGCGATCAGCGCCATGACCATGCCAAGATAACCAAAAACCGGCCGACGCGTGAAGGTGGCGACGATGGTCGATACCATGCCGACTGCCGGCAGGAAGATGATGTAGACCTCCGGATGGCCGAAAAACCAGAATAGGTGTTGCCACAGCAGCACATCGCCGCCCTCTGCCGGATTGAAGAAGTGTGTTCCCACCAGGCGGTCGAGGATAAGCGCGGTGCTAGCGATCATGATCGCCGGCATGGCGAGGATGATCAGAAATGAGGTGACAAGCATCGACCAGACGAAAAGAGGAATCCGGTCGAGCGACATGCCCGGCGCGCGCTGCTTAAACACCGTCACCACGATCTCGACAGCCACGGCAAGTGCCGAGACTTCGGTGAACGTGATCATCTGGGCCCAGATGTCGGCACGCTTGCCTGCTGCATACTGCGGCCCGGACAAGGGCACATAGGCGAACCAGCCGACGTCCGGGCCAACATCGAGCGCGAACGCGACCCACAACAGCAGACCGCCCGCCAGATACATCCAGTAAGAAAATGCATTGAGGCGCGGGAAGGCGATATTACGGGTCCCCACCATCAGCGGGACTAAGTAGATGGCCATCGCCTGCATCACTGGTACGGCAAACAGGAACATCATGTTCGTGCCGTGCATTGTGAAGATCTGGTTGTAGCGATCCGGCCCAATAAAGCGCGCTTCCGGTTGCGCCAGCTGCAGCCGCATCAGCAGCGACAGCACTCCGCCAAGGGCGAGGAACACAAACGCAGTGGTGATGTAGCGACGGCCAATGATTTTGTGATCAACCGTCGATAGGGCACCCCACAGTCCGGCCGGTGTGGACCAAGTCGCGGTGAGACAGCGCTGGAGTTCGGCGTCGTTCAATGCCGTGTCCCGCCGATCGCCTTCTTTGTGGCGGGTCATTTCAGGCCCTCCATATAGGTGGAGATCTGTTGGAGCTCGACACCTGTTAGCGCAACCGTGGGCATGTTGTTGCCTGGCTTGACCGTTTGCGGGTCGGCAATCCAGGCAGCAAGCGAGCCGCGGGTGGTCTCCACCAACCCGGCCGCGAGCGTCAGGCGGCTGCCGATATGCGTCAGGTCAGGTCCTGTCTTGCCGTGGGCCGAGGTGCCGCGAATGGTGTGGCAGGCAGCGCAGGGCTTGCCGAGGAACACGGCCTGTCCCGCAAGAGCTTCAGGATTGCTCGGCAGCAACGCAGTCTGCCGCTGGCCCGCAGCCCAGCGCTCATAATCTGCGGGCGCCTCCGCGATCACTAGCACGGCCATATGACCGTGCTGCAGGCCACAAAACTCCGCGCATTGCCCACGGTAAATGCCCGGCTTCTCGGCCCTTAACAACAAGATGTTGGATCGGCCCGGCACAAGATCCTGTTTGCCGGCCAGGCTGGGCACCCAGAACGAGTGAATGACGTCGGCACTCTGGAGCTCGAGACGTACGTCCCGGCCTACGGGAATATGGATTTCGTTGGCGGTCTCAAAGCTCGCGTTCGGGCCAGAATCGGCATACATCACCTGCCACCACCACTGCTGTCCCCTGACTGTAATGGTCATGGCGGCAGGCTCGGGGACCCCGATACCCCGTGTCGTAAAGAAACTCGACACTGTCAAAGCGGCTACGATCACCACGGTTACCGCGACCGCAGCGATCACAGCCCGCATCAGTGACCGTTCGTTGGTGATTTCGCGCCCGGTGCGGCCGCGTCCGCGCAGCAGCGCCGCCGCGAGCATCACCATTACTAAAACCCATGCTACACCACACACGGCAACGATCCCGATGATGAGATGCGCGATATGGATCGCCGGTCCCCCATCGGGATCCATCGCCGACTGGTTGCCACTGCAGCCGGACACTGCCAATGCCACGGCCAAGAGGCCGTTCCGCACAATTCTCATGGCGAAGGTCCCTGGTCCGGATGTACGCCGACCGGGCCCGGGTCGAACAAGATCTTCGCCGGCCCGCGGTTCTCGGCCGGCCGGGACTGGTTGTCATCATTGCGGCTGGGTGCCGCAACCTTCGGCCTGTAGGAGCCAATGGCCTGGACATAGCCGGCCAGTTGCCAGATCTGCTCGATTGGCATCCGGTCACGAAAAGCCGGCATGCCGTGCGGGCGCCCGTCCCGGATGGACGCAACGATCGAAACCATTTCGGGGCCATACAACCACCATCCGTCGAGGAAAGAGGGCCCGACCCCGCCGCGACCGTCATCGCCATGGCAGGAGCCGCAGCCAAACCAGGAATACAGCCGTTTGCCTTGGCTTAGATTGTAGGCGTCAGTCTCGTAGGGCTTTCCGAGCGCGAAATAGCTTTCGGGCGGCGCGCCGCTAATCTCGTTCGGCATGAGGCGGATCCGGTCAAGGTCGGCGCCGAGGGGTGGATCAAGGCGAAGCTCTCGGGGCTGGTCCAACCCACCGACAAGACCTGCGGCCCCTACGAGCAGAAGAAAGCCCGCCCCCACCACCAGGTACTTTGGATACCAGGTCAGCGATCCTGTCACCTTGTTTACTGCCCCCTCGGTTAAGCGGCTGGAGAAGATTGACGAAGCCGGACAGGCAAAAGCTTATAGGAAGGCGTCTTCGATTTCGGGTCGTGATGAGCGGTCGGAAAGAGCGGATTGGTTTCCGGAAAGTATGACCCGCAACATCCTTTTGGTATCTGGTAGGCGACAATCTTCATGCCCGTCACCCTGCGCTCGGTGGCCTCGTCGATTGCTGTGACAATGTCCACACTGTCGCCATCAGTAAAGCCGAGGCGCTCTATATCCACGGGGTTCAGGAACACAATCTTTCGGGTGCCATTCACTCCCCGAAAACGGTCGCTGTAGCCGTAAATCGTCGTGTTGAACTGGTCATTCGACCGAAGCGTGGCGAGATGCAGTACATCGATGCTCTGCGCCGTCGACAGCTCCGGAAACAGTTTCTCCGGGGTGATAAAGTTCGCCTTGCCGCTTCTTGTCACCCATTTGCGTTCCCGCGCCGGAAGCGGGCGCGCAAACCCTCCCGGCTTGAACAGCCGTTTGTTAAAATCCTTGAAGGTTTCCGGATAAGTCCGTTCGATCGCATCGCGGACCTCGGCATAGTTGCCGACCCACGCGTCCCAAGGAACCTTGGTGTCGCCCAGCGTGGCTTTGGCGATGCCGGCAACAATGGCGGGCTCGGAGAGGAGTTCGGGACTCGCGGGCCTGGTCTTGCCCCGCGATCCATGAAAATGCGCAATCGAGCTTTCTATCGACACCGACTGCGGGCCGCTTGCTTGTTGGTCGAGCTCAATGCGGCCAAGGCATGGGAGAAGATAGGCGATCTGTCCGTGCAGGACGTGGCTACGATTGAGTTTGGTGGCGATCTGGACGGTCAGCCTGAGTTTGCGCCATCCCTCTTCCATAGCTCCGGTCTCGGGCACTGCCTTGAGAAAATTCCCGCCGAGACTGATGAACCCGCGTGACTCGCCGCTGATGATCGCTTCACAGGTTTCGACAGTCGACCGGCCGGTCCAGTCGGGCGGGACAAAACCATACAGCTCGGAAAGCTTGTCTAGGGGCACCAATCCGGGCTTTTCCGTAATGCCCACCGTACGCTGCCCCTGGACATTGGAATGTCCGCGCACGGCGCAGATGTTGGCTCCCGGCTTGCCGATGTTGCCGCGTAGCAGTGCCAGGTTGCAGACCATATGCACGTTCTGAACGCCCATCAGGTGTTGGGTCAGGCCCATGCCGTAGATCGTCAGCACGGCGTCGGACCTGGCGTAGGTCGCGGCCGCCTCCATCATCTGCTCCCGATTAAGGCCCGAGACGCGCTCCAAATCCTCCCATCGATGAGTTCGGGCCGCTTGCGCAAACTCTTCAAACCCGGCCGTATGTTCTTTAATGAAATCGTGGTCGAGCACATGCTTCTTGTCGGCGGAGGCGATTGATGCCGCAAAGGCGAACATCGCCGCATTCTCTGGATCCCTGGGCAAGCCGTCGTCGCCCGCTACCTGGGTTGAACCGGACGCCTTCAGTGCATCGTCCGCCTCGATCAGGGCCTTGCACACACCAAACAGCGCGGCGATGTCACCGCCGTTGTTGACCTGATAGTACTGCGAGGAAATTCGCGTTTCTTTGCCAGTCACCATTTGGACTGGGGACTGCGGATTGATAAAACGCTCAAGGCCGCGCTCACGCAGCAGATTGAAGGTCACGATCTTCACGCCGCGATCGACGGCGTCCTGGAGGTCGTGCAGGAGGCGCGGCGACGACGTCCCGACATTTTGGCCGATGTAGAAAATGCAGTCGGTGTTTTCGAAATCGGACAGGATCGCCGTGCCCACCGCCGCCCCGATACTCTCGGGCAGCGCTACTGAAGAGCTCTCGTGACACATGTTGGAGCTGTCCGGCATGTTGTTGCTGCCGTACATGCGGGCAAAGAGCTGGTACATGTAGCTGGTTTCAAGCGATGCGCGCCCAGAGGTGTAGAAGTCGACCTGGCGGGGATCCAGCGCGCGCAGTTCCCTGCCGATCTCGTCGAAAGCTTCTCTCCAAGGCACCGGAACATACTTGTCGCTGGCCGCATCCCAGCGCATCGGATGGGTCAGGCGGCCTTGTTCCTCAAGGTCGTGATCCTCCCATTGCTCAAGCTCGCCAAGCGGGTGCTTGGCAAAGAAGGCGGGGCTGGCCCGCTTCGATGTAATTTCCCAAGCTGTCGCCTTAGCACCGTTTTCACAGAACTCGAGGGGATGCGCTTTGGCTGGCTTGGCCCAGGCGCAACTGACGCACATGAAGCCTTCGGGCTTGTTCTGGGTCGCGAGAACCCTTGGCCCTTGGAAAGGAAGGCGTTCCCGAAGTGTGATCTCGCTCACCGACTTCGCGGAGCCCCAACCACCAGCTGGGCCGGTATAAGGTTCAATGTGGGGCGCAGTTGGCTTCGACATGGGTGACCTCTTGCGGGGCGCCGCCATGGCAGACGGCTTCGTTATTTTCCGACGTACTCATTGACCCTCTGGTGCAGAACTTTGCGGTTTGACAGCAGTTCCGTGGTCCAGTCGGTATTTTCGTAAGGCGATGAGCAGGCGGATCAGATCTTCTAGATTTGCGCCCGCACTTATGGTTCAGAGTCAGATCCATTCGTCCGCTTTTTAGCTGGCCCGGTCTGCGGCCACCATGAACTTCAATGGCCGCAACTGGTTTCACGCCCTATGCCCTACCGGGCGGCCATCTCCGGGAGTTCATCCCATCGTATCGTGAAGCTATGCGATGTTTGTGGCGCCGCAGTTTCTCGGCAGCGCGGATGGCGCAAGCCGCCACGGCCTGCTGCATCTCGACCAGCGAGGTCACTGGGCGCCGAAGCTGCGCATGGCGATGCCCTTTCTGGGCGCGTAGTTGCCCGACGGTCACCGCGCCGATCGCCTTCAGCTTGGGGGCTGATTCAGCGCCGATGCCTCATAAGTTGGCCTAGGGGTGTGGCCGGCAGGCGGCGTCCTGGAAATTGTCGCGACGAGCGAAACCCGAATTCTTATAGTAACCACCGAATGGCCCGAACGGGTTGCTAGGTCTCGCTCGTGACGTTAGGTACCTCTACGATGACTCTCACGCCGCGATCTAACCATTCGCGCTCGGTAAACCCTTGAAGCTGCCGCCGTATGGTAGCCTCGGCGATCACAGTGCCAAAGCCCGCCTTCCGGATGCCCGCAGGCGGCGGGCCTCCCGTTTCTTCCCAAACGAGCGCAAGCCCTTTGGTTTGCGGAATTTCGTTCCAACTGATGGCTACCTGCCCGGTGTCCTGCGAGAGCGAGCCATGCGACGCGGCGTTTACGGCGAGCTCATGAATGAACAACGCAAGCGGTTGGACCGCATGAGCTGCAAGCATGATCTCCGGGCCGCTCAAAATTGCCCGTGTCGCCCCGTAGGGCTCTATCTGAGTCCGAATGGCCTCCCGTAGCGGGATGTGATGCCAGCCGCGTCGGGAAAGCAAAGTGTGGGCTCGGGCCAGAGATTGCACACGCCGCTGTACGGAGGCTGCATACAAGGCAGCGTCGTCCGATCGAGTAAGCCGAACGATGCTGTCGACAAGCGCAAGCACATTGTTGGCCCGATGGTCTACCTCTAGAAGAAGCCGGTGCTCGGAGTCTTCGAGAGACTGAATCCTCCGATAGTCTGTACGGTCGATCTGGGAGCCGAAGTGATACGCAACACGGCCGCTGTCATCGTGAATTGGGCTGAAGTGAAGCTGGTTCCAGAAGGCCGATCCATCCTTGCGATAGTTGAGGAGTTCGACACTGGCCTCGCGCTCCTCTCTTATCGCGGCTCGTATTTCGGAAACGGCGATTTTGGATGTTGCCGGACCCTGCAGGAACCGGCAGTTTTTGCCGAGAACCTCTTCTGCAGCGTATCCTGTCAGTTTCAGGAAAGCTTCGTTTGCCAGGACTATAGGATAATCCTGCTGGATGGCATCGGTGACCACCATCGGCATGCGTGTCCGCTGAAACGCTGTGGCCGCCAACTCTTTGCGGTCTGGCAGCGCATCCGCCGTCACCGCGGCCGGCTGATCACCGTGAATATGGGACAGATCTTTCTCGTCCATTAAGGCTTCCTTGGTGCCGACTAAGACCTTCAACGTGAGAGGCGTTAAAGCGTTGCCGATCGTTGGCGAATTCGCTGCGGATGCCAATCTGGTCGCGACAATCGTTGACGAAGTTGACGCCTTCTGCCCGAGCGGTGGAACAAGGATCGGGGCCGCAAATTAACAGCAATCGAAATCCCGGCGGGTGCCACAAGGGCACCGCCGGTCGCGGTTGATCTGGGTGGAGGATCAAGATGTCACACGAGGTAGAGGAGCGCCGTCTCAAAATGCTTATCGAGCAGTACGTCGAGGTGCGGAAGAAGCGGCACGATGTTGTGTCGGTGAGGCAGGCAGCAGCGGCTGTCCTGACTGTCATGAAAACCTGTCCGGTTTCCAGAAGCGAGCTCGACGACATGATCGCCGCAAGCGCCGTGGCTCATGGCCTGGGTGTTGCGTTCGATGCGCAGCAATCCCCGTCGCAATTTTCGACCTCGCGCTGACATGGCCGCTGACCCTACGCTGCGCGAGGAACCCATTGGCAGCAACGCAGTGCACATCTGCGTCGACATGCAGGCGATGTTCCGCGAACCGTCGCAATGGTCGTTGCCATGGATGGACCGTGTGCTTCCCAGGATCGTAGATCTTTGCAGCACACAGCCGTCGAGATTGGTCTTCACGCGGTTTATACCGGCTAGGCGGCCCGGCGCCGGGCAGGGGACTTGGAAACGCTACTATGAACGATGGGCAGACATGACGCTTGAGCGCCTTGGCCCGCGAAAGGTGGACTTGGTCCCGGAACTTCGAGCGTTTACGCCGCCGGCGCCAGTTGTAGACAAGCCGGTGTATTCGCCTTGGCTTGGCTCGAGCCTTCGCACTCTACTGGCGCAGCGGCGCTGCGACACCGTAATCGTCACCGGCGGCGAAACAGATATGTGCGTGCTTTCGACGGTGTTGGGCGCGGCAGACTATGGCTTGCGTACCATCGTGGTCCAGGATGCGGTCTGCAGCGCCTCGGATGAGGCCCATGATGCCATGATCGGGCTGTTCGGAAATCGCTACGGCCAGCATATCGAGACCGCGACCACTGAGCAGCTTGTAAACTGTTGGATTGGTGGGTGACCGACCCTAACGGTAAGGGCCACGACGATATCGACGTGGCCCTTTTTTAAGTGCGTGGGATCAAGCCGCTTTTTGCTGCTCGGCCGCCCTGTCGTTCACACCGGACTCACCGAGTGAGGTCAGGGCATCGTCGGTGGCCTTCTCCTGTTCGAGTGTGGCGTTGAGGAGTTCGACGATGTCATCCTTGCCCAGCGATGTCGCCCAGGCGATCAGCGTGCCATAGCGCGCGATCTCATAGTGCTCGACCGCCTGCGCGGCAGCGATAAGGCCTGCGTCGATCGAGGTCGAACCCTTGTATTCCTCCAGGATTTCGGATCCTTCCTCGATGATGCCGTCGATGGCAGGGCAGGTCTTGCCGCGCGCAGGAATGCCAAGGATATCAAACACCTGCTCAAGTCGCTCGACCTGGCCCTCCGTCTCGACAAGATGTTTCTCGAAAGCGGCGGACACCTGGGGGTCCTCCGCGCCCTTGGCCATCTTCGGCAGGGCTTTGAGAATTTTCTTTTCGGCGTAGTAAATGTCCTTGAGGCCGTCGAGGAACAGATCCTCGAGGCCCTTGGTGCCGGCACTGGCTTTCTTGGTGGCTGCCATCTGACAATCTCCTTTGGTTGAAATCACCCCTTCGGGTGCTAATCAAACTCGGATGATCGCACCGGGTTCCTCCGGAAATCAGGTGTGATCAATTTTCTTTTTAGCCTCGAAAAGCCCTGCAAAAGCGACGCGAAACGTGACCGGCTTTTGTGCTCGGCGCACCTGCTCGGTGCTATCGTTAACTCCTTTGCTGCTGGGCGTTTTCAATGGATGAACGCTGTGATGCACGACGAAGGGCCTGATACGGGGGCTTCACCAACGCTGCAGGGGAACGAACTGCTTCGGCGCGGGTTACGCATCGTCCTTCACCCGAAGTCTCGGGGAGGTCCGTTTGGCAAGCCAAGCGACCCGAGAAATCAAGTAAACATTTCACCAACGATGGGAGAACAAGGTGATTGAATTTGTGGTGACTACGATTGACGGGAGGCAATTTCGTGCCAACAGCGAGAACGCCCGGTTGTCGAGCCTCGTAGACCAGTGCAGCACGAAAGGCTATTGCGAACTGGCTGTCAGGCCGCGAGAGCTCGAGCATTCCGGCAGGGAGACAAACACGGTCTTTTTCAAGCACGGTATCATATCGATCAGTGAAGGAAGCCAGGTACAGTCGGATTTGCCAGCGGACAAGGCAGTATCTGCCTAGGCGTTCGCCGTGGCTGGCCCGTCGCCTCAATGGGACGAGGCACCGTCTGTGGACCTGCCCAGCCAGTGTTGAGTTTCGATCACGCCGGATGGGCCGATTGCAAAGCGTCTAGCACCAGTCCTTGAACAGCGGCTATCCGCTCCGGCCCGGGCTGGGTGGCGAGCTTAAAGATGAGCCGCCCGTCACGTCGAACGCAGTCGGTGCGCTGGGCCAAGCGGCTGTAGGATTTGGAACCGGGCGTTGTAAATTCGATGGCTATGGCAACGGGGCCAGCGCCGATCTTGGAGAGGCCGGCCTTCACCGCCGCAAGCTTAAGGCGTGCGAAATCGATTAGCATGGTCGCCTCAGGTGGCGGCTTTCCAAACCGATCTTCAAGCTCCTCGGCAAAAGCATCGATTTCAGCGAGGGTCTCAAAGCGTTGCAAACGCGAATAAAGGTTGAGGCGCACCACAGCCTCGGGAACATAGTCGAACGGAAGCGTGCCCGAGAATTGCAGTTCGATCTCGGTTTCAAGGGTCGAGGTGTCATTATTACCCCGCACCTTATCGACCGCCCGCGCCAACAGCCGCTGATACAGACTCAACCCGATCAACTTCATGTGGCCGGCTTGTTCCTCTCCAACCAGATCGCCGGCGCCGCGCATGTCGAGATCGCGGGCACTGATGGCAAGCCCTGAACCGAGCCGGTCGAAAGCGAGCAGTGTCGAGAGCCGCGAGCGCGTTTGCGGCGCGATGTCCTTGCCAGCCTCGGTTAACAAGTATGCCAAACCTTGCACCCGCCCCCTGCCGACACGGCCGCGCAACTGGTGCAGTTGAGCCATCCCGAACCGGTCTGCTCGAAACACGACGATGGTGTTGGCCCGTGGCACATCCAGGCCATTCTCGATGATGTTTGTCGACAGAAGGATGTCGCCATCCCCGTTGGCGAAAGTCACGATAGCGTCGTCCATCTCGGCGGTGTTCATGTCGCCATGGGCCACTAGCACGGATAATTCGGGCAGCAATTTGCGCAGTTCAGCAAGCGTGGGCTCGATGTCCTCAATGCGTGGGACCACGCAGAAACTTTGGCCAGCCCGTCGATGCTCGCGGATCAGTGCTGTCTTGACCGACGCTCTATCGAATGGGGCAAGTTCTGTGCGCACCGGACGCCGCCTTGCCGGTGGCGTAGAAAGCAGGCTGGCTTCCTGCACACCAACCATGGCTGCCGCAAGCGTACGCGGTATGGGAGTGGCACTCATCGACAGAACGTGCAGCTTCTGGCCGAGGCCGCGAAGCGTTTGCTTGAGTTTGACGCCGAAGCGGTGCTCCTCGTCGATAACGAGCAGACCGAGGTCGGCAAAGGTGACGTCCTTGGCCGCGATTGCCTGCGTCCCAACGACGACTCGAAGCGATCCGTCGGCGAGCCCTGCCTTGACCTTTCTTGACTCGCCCTCGCTGACGACGCGCGAAAGAAGGGCCACACTCACCTCGGTGCCCTCAAATCTGCGGGAAAATGTATCGTAGTGCTGGCGCGCCAGCACTGTAGTCGGTGCGACGACCGCGACTTGACAACCATTCAACGCGACAACGGCGGCAGCGCGCAAGGCCACTTCAGTCTTGCCGAAACCAACATCGCCGCAAATCAACCTGTTCATCGCCTTGCCAGATGACAGGTCGTCGATGACTGCGGCAATCGCCTCGGCCTGATCGGCGGTCTCCGGATAGGGGAACCTTCCGGCGAAACGAGCATAAGGAATACGCGGTGGTTTCAACGCTCGGGCACCAGTTCTGTCACGCTCGGCAGCCAGTCTGACAAGCTGTTCTGCCGCCTCAGCAATCTCCATGTCGAGCTGTGCCCGGCGCTTGGCCCAGCCATCCCCTTTCAACCTGTCGAGTGTCACTGCCTCTTCATCGGCCCCGTAACGCCAGATGCGGCCGAATTCCTCTACGGGCGCCAGAAGCGTGGCTCCTCCATTATATTCAAGCCGTACGGTATCGGTGACGATCCCCTCGACCTCGACGGTTTCAAGGTCTCGCAGAACGGCGATGCCGTGACCTTCATGCAAAACGACGTCGCCGATTCGCAACTCTGGCTCCTGAGCGAGAGAGGGGGCTCCATGATCTCCCGGGTTTAATCGTGTACCGAAGACGTCGGCGGCCGATACGACCGCAAGAGCGGCCTTGTCGTCGACAAAGCCGTCATCGATATCGACATTGAGGCTGGCCAAGGTTGCGGGCTCGGCGCCCAGTGCCGATGCCCAGCTTTCGGCGTGGCCGACATCAAGCGTCAGATGCCGTTGCAGCGTCTTGACCATTCGATCGAGGTCCACCGCAGGGCCGGCAAGGGCGACG
Source organism: Mesorhizobium loti CJ3sym (assembly GCF_000472785.1). Lineage (GTDB taxonomy): Bacteria > Pseudomonadota > Alphaproteobacteria > Rhizobiales > Rhizobiaceae > Mesorhizobium > Mesorhizobium loti_E. The sequence continues at coordinate 10,180 of NZ_AXAL01000043.1, read as the reverse complement.
CGCCGACCGCATTGGATCTGTTCGGCAATAAAGTTCCCCATGGCCTTTGACGGGTTGACCTCAACGATAAAATCCGGCGTTGGCGACAAGCCCTGCAAATCGAGCTTCATCCGACGTTTCGCGAGGTGCTTATCAAGGGTCGGGCGATCCAGGTAGAAGCGCTCCGAGGTCGGCTTGCGGCCTTGCTGCCTGTCGCGCATCCGGCGGGCGTCATCGATCAACGCGATCGCGGCGTCGAAGCGTTCGTCCACGGCCGGCTCCATTGCGATACGGGCGTGCGACAAGAGTTCGAAGATGGTGTTGAGCTTGTAGCCGGCCCCGACCATCTGCATTTCCATGCATTGTGCTTCCGTAGGTCCAGCCGGCGCTGAGCTGCATTCCAGCAACTCCGTCGAAGGCGCGAGCATGATGTTCTCGAAACTCTCATCTGTGCGTTGCGACACAGGGTTGTATGACCGAATGCTGTCGACGACCCCACGCTCGATTAGAATGCGATAGGGATGTGGCGCTCCTGATGGAAACACCTCGATGCCCTGACCAAGCAAGGCGAATTCCCCAGGCTCGTCGACCCGGTCGTCCATCAGGTAGCCATAAGTCTGCAGGCGATCGCAAAATGCCTCAACATCAACGCGGTCGCCGGTGGCCAGGGATGTGAAGGCCTTCGCAATGGCATCGGCAGGAAGAAAGCGCTGCAGCGCCGCCTCTGGGGACATGACCACTACGCGAGGACGAGTGTTGGCCGGCTTGGCCAAAGCGAGAAGCGCGGTTGCACGTCGTCCCATGCTTTCACGCGATGGCTTGATACGATCGTACGGCAGGCAGTCCCACGGCGGCAGTAAAATCACCTGCGTTTCCGGCATAAACTGCGCGAAAGAAATTGAGACTTCTTCTGCCTGGTTCTCGCTCCGTGCGATGAAAATCATGTCGTCCGCGCCGCCATCCCGTACGGCCTGGACCAGCCGCGCGGCAATCGCCGCAGCTGGTATTCGACGCGATCTTTTTGCGTGTTCTTCGCTCGGAACACCCGATTCTGAAAGCGTGCTCGACCCAACCACGTCGATCGGCGGTTTTGAGTTTTTTTGTCGTTTCATGAAGTATCGGTCCGAGGTTGCCCGCTTCTAACGAGCTTGCGCACGGTGTGTTCCAAAGGCCGCGGGCGCGCTTCAAGAAGGCGTGTAGCCCGAATGCGGCGGCCAACGGACAGCGTGCGATTGGCGGTTCTTCGACCGTTCGCCGAGTGACCCCTCGGCGGCAGGACGTGCAGGATGCAGTCGGGTCTCCGGATACGGTCGTTAGCAAAGCCCGCAATGACATCGCGGCGAACGTGACGATCACAAGCAGGGAGGGTAGTTCCTGAGCCGAACGCTTGCGGAACCTTTTCGACCGCAATGCTTTACGCATCCGATGTCACTGAGCGTCGTAACGTTCGCCAATACCATCATGTCGCGTCTGCTGGCGGCTTTGTTGCTCGCCGGCGTAGCTGCCTGTTCTTCATCCGATGCTGAAGACAAGCAGGCGCAGAACGCCAAGTCCACCGCCAATTCAGCGATCATGGTCATCGACAGTTGGACCGCCGGCGCCGCACCATCCCACTATGCGGGAGCCACGTTGCGGTCTTTGGCCGAAGCGTTAGCCGACTACGATCGGCAACTACAAACGGCGGACGTTTCAGACGCCTCCAAGCGACTGGCGCGACAACTCACAGCCGCTGCCGAGCGGGCCGAAAATGCCGTCACGAGCGGCGACAGAGCACAAGCGGGGCAAGCCGGTCAGGAGCTTCGAACTGTCATTGCCAAGTTCGTTGTGGCAGATCCCGCCGATCAAGCGAAAAATCCATGAAAAAATTGCTCGAAATCTCGCTCGGCGTGGTGACCAGCGTTGGCGGTTTCCTTGAGGTCGGATCGTTGGCGACAGCAGCCCAGACCGGTGCATTGTTCCACTTTCAGCTGGTCTGGGCGATTCTCCTTGGGACTATCTGCATTATTTTCCTGGTGGAGATGGCCGGCCGTTTCGCAGCCGTCAGCAAGCACACGATAGCCGACGGCATTCGCGAGCGCTTCGGCTTCAATGCGTTCCTTTGGCCTCTGGTCAGCACGTTGCTGGTCAATTTCCTGGTGCTGTCTGCTGAAATCGGTGGGGTCTCCATTGCTGCCGAGTTCGCCACTGGGATCGGCTTCCAATGGTGGGCGCTGCCGGTAGCTTTCATTGCGTGGCTCTTGCTGTGGAAAGGTACTTTCGGCCTTATTGAAAAAGGCGTTTCGCTGTTGGGGCTGGTGACGCTCTGCTTCGTCGTAGCGGCGGTCATCCTCAAGCCTGACTGGACCCGAGTCGCCGTCAGTGCGGTGCCCTCCTTGCCACATCATGACACCGCTACTTACTGGTTCATGGCTGTCAGCATTCTGGGTGCTTCCATCTCGCCATATCTCTTCATGTTCTATTCCGCGGGAGCTATCGAGGACAAGTGGGACAAGAGTTATCTCGGTATCAATCGCGCCATTGCCGGGCTCGGCATGAGTTTCGGCGGGACCATCTCCATAGCCGTGCTTATCGTCGCTGCGTTGGTGCTTGGAGCGAACGGCATCACCCAAGTGGACGACTACCACCAATTGCCATTGATGCTGACTCCGGTGTTCGGTTTCTGGGGCTTTGTGCTGTTCGTTGCCTCGCTTGGCATCGCCTGCTTCGGCGCCACGGTCGAGATCGCCCTTCAGCAGGCATACCTCGTCGCGCAGGGGTTCGGGTGGAATTGGGGCGAGGACCGCAAGCCTCGCGAGGATCCAGGCTTCACGATGGTCTATACCGTCACAATCTTCGCGGCCGCCATTCCGATTGCGCTCGGCCTTGATCCGCTGAAGCTTACCATCTTTTCAATGGCCCTTACGGCCGCAAGCCTGCCGCTGGCGGTTGTGCCATTTCTCTTCCTGCTCAATGACCGGTCTTATATAGGCGAACATCGCAACGGCGTGATCTCCAACGCGGCAGTGCTCTTTATTATCGCGCTTGGCTTTATCCTTGCGGTTGTCACCATTCCTCTACAAATATTTGGAGGCGGCTGATGCACATGATACGCGACGTTTTGGACAAGCAGGTTGTCGATCGCAATCAGGCCAAGATCGGCAAGGTGGACGGGATAGTAGCCCAGTTGAGACAAGGTAAGCCCCCAAGGGTCATCGCCGTCGAGATTGGCTCGATTGCGCTGGCGCGCCGCTTGGGACCGCTCCCCGGACGCTGGATGGTCATTCTGGTCGCCAAGCTGCGCGGCGAACGCCATGCCAAGCCTCATCGGGTGGCATGGAGCAAGGTTCGCGACATCGACCTAGACATCGAGATCGATGTCGATGTGCGCAAGACTGCAATTTTTGAGTGGCAGGACTGGTTGCGCGACCACATCGTCGGAAGGATTCCGGGAGCTTGACGATGGCAACCGCAAATCTCGACCAACTGGCAGGCCGGCGCGTATTCTCGAAGGAGGGTCAATGCATCGGCCACTTGGAAGAGATCGTCGCCGAGGCAGATGGCGACGACCTTGTCGTCACTGAGTATCATGTCGGTATTTTCGCGGCGTTCGAGCGTCTGTCAGCCTTGTCGATCGGCACGGCCCTCCTCGACCTCATTCGGCTGCGCCATCGAGAAGGCATCTATCGGATTCCGTGGGACAAGCTTGACATCTCCGACCCCGTGCGGCCGGTCCTACGCTGCTCCGAGCAGGACCTCGCAGCAATGCAATCCAGCGTGCGGGTCGAACGCTGAGGTCCGTCACCTGTCAGTCTAGCTTCAGACGATCAGGTACCTGGCACGCAACGGCGATCGAAATTGCTATCATTTTGGAGAAAGGCCTTGAATGCTGCCGCGAGAGCGGCTGGATTTTCTTCGGCGACATGGTGCCCACTCTTTATCCCAAAGCCTCCCACGTCGTCGGCCCAGTGCTTCCATATTGCGACCGGATCGCCATAGATCTGCTCCAAGTCATCGTCGAGCGACCAGAGGCAAAGCATCGGACAGCGCACCTTCCGGCCTGCATCTCGATCATCACGGTCGTGGCGATGGTCGATCCTGACACCTGCGCGGTAGTCTTCAATCATCCCATGGACGACAGCAGGATCGTGGATGAAGGAAACCAACTCGTCATAGGCCTCACGTCCCATCTCATCTGGCCGCAAGGCGCTGTACCATGCCATTGGGTCTGCCAGGATGGCCCGTTCTGGCTTCTCGGGTTGAGCGAAGAAGAACCAGTGGTACCAATCGCGGGCAAATTTCCAGTCGGCACGCTCTAGATGCTCGATAACTGGCAATCCATCTACCGTAATCAACTTTCGCACCAAATCGGAATGGTCCATCGCCATTCTGAAAGCGACCAGGCTGCCACGATCATGCCCCGCAACGAAGAAAGTGTCGTGGCCCAACCCTTTCATGACCTCCACCAGCGTCGCCGCCTTTGCCCGCTTGGACGAGAACCTGCTTTCTGGGTCGTCCGCCGGTATGTAGGAGCGCCCGAACCCCGGAAGATCCGGGCACACAATTCTGAAATCTGCTGACAGCAAGTCCGCAACTTGGCCCCACGTCATATGCGAGCGGGGATGGCCATGGATCAGAAGCAGCGGCGGCCCAGATCCGCCGTGCCGAAGCCGTATCGGTCCGCCCTCGGTATCAATCATTTCAAGCTCGAAGTTGTCGAACATGTACCATCTACCCACAGGTCAACCATGAGCCATAGAACCTTCTCACCGAGGAACGGTTCACGGCGGGATCGCCATTTCTCCGTGCCCCTCGGAATAATCCCGGGACGTGACGGGCTCCCCGTCAGATAGATTTGCCCTTGCCATCAACACTTGATGGAGCGAAAAGCTCGCAAGCCGTTGCAGAGCCGCCGGTCGGTAGTATCAAAGCAAACCAAACCTCGGGGTATCGCTGGCGCTTTCATGCCTCCGCGCTGTCCCTTGTTGTTTGTTTTCTTGTCTCTATGGTTAGCCCATTTCCGGAGGGTAGCATGCCTCGTCGATCGGCTCGGGCTCATTTGCTTGGTCTTATCGCGGTGGCCGTTTTGCCAGTCTGGCTGTTTGCTGCCTACCTCCTCGTAGAATATGCGCTTCATGAACAAAGCCGCTTTGAACAGGATGCCTTGCAGACGGCACGACAGGTCTCCTTGGTGGTCGAGGCCGAACTCCTCAATTTACAGACGACCGTCGATGGGTTGTCGAAATCGGGGTCTCTCGTAAAGGGGGATTTGAAAGCGTTTGAGGATGAAGCGCGTCGGCTTGCGCAGGGCACGGATAAGATCATCGCATTGCGCGACCTCGATGGCCGCCAACTTGCAAACACGCAGGTCGCACCGGGAGAGCCATTGCCGCCCGTCGACCCTGTGACGACCGACGAACGCGAAAAGCTGAAATCGGGCGGCATCTCGGTCAGCAATGTGTTCGCGGCCAAAGACACCACGGACTATCGGGTGGCGGTCGAGAGACGCGTGTCCGGACCGAACGGTGAAGAGTGGCTGCTTTCGGTATCCGTGCCGACTGCCCGCATTCGCGATGTCATGTTGCCCGCCGTACCACATGGCTGGACTGTGGGCATTGGCGATCGCCACGGCAGTTACGTCGCACGGTCGAAGCAACACGAGGAGATGACGGGAAAGCCTGGGTTGCCGGAGTATGTCGAAAAAATCGTCAGGCCTCATGGCAGTTTCACGGCCCGCAATTTCGAAGGGACAACGCTGCTGGCAGGTTACTACCGTTCTACGTACTCTGGATGGTTTTACACCGCCAATGTGCCGCTCTCGGAAGTCCAGGCGCCGCTTTGGCGTTCGCTCGCAGCGATTGGTGGAACTGGCGCGGCGGCGCTGCTTATCTCTCTTGCCCTCGCTTACATTGTTGGAAAAAGGCTGACCCAAGCCACGATTGATCTTGCTGGCCGCGCAGAGTCGCTCGGTAATGGCCGCGAAGTTCGGCCAATGTCCACCTCGGTGGCCGAGTTCGCCACGATCGCCCAGGCGATGGTCAATGCAGAGCACGCTATTACGGAACGTACGCGAGAGCTGCAGACCGTGCTTGATACGGTGCCGGCAGCCGTATGGTTTACTTATGACCCTCAAGCTCGCCAGGTTATCCGAAATCGCTTCGCGGCCGAGTTGATGGGTCTACCGACGGTAACGTCCAAGTCATTCGGCGAACCCGATCTCGTTATTGACACGGTGGCCGTCAAGGACGGGCAGCGTGTCGCTCGCGAAGATCGTCCTTTGAGCCGGGCGATGCGCGGTGAGACGATCGACAACCAGGAATTTGCATACATTCTGCCGTCAGGTGTTCACCGTTAGCTGCTCTCCAGCGCACGTCCGATCCGCGATCCGAGCGGATCCATCATTGGTGCCGTGCAAATCAGTTTGGATATCTCGGAGCGTAAGCGTGGCGAAGAGCAACGTCAGCTGCTGCTCAACGAACTCAATCACCGGGTGAAGAACACGCTGGCGGTTGTCCAGTCGATCGCCACCCAGACAATCCGCAACGCCGCGGATCTGCCGGAGGCAGGACGCAACCTGTCGACCCGGCTCGTCTCGCTGGCGAAGGCTCACGATGCCCTGACACGCCAAAATTGGAGCGGCGCGGACCTCGGCGATCTGATCGCCAACTCGATCACCGCGCACGCACCGCTCGACCGTTTTCGGATCAGCGGTGAGCATGTCTGGCTTCCGCCAGCCGTAGCGCTTTCATTTGCTTTGGCACTTCATGAGCTCACGACCAACGCCATCAAGTACGGGGCGCTCTCGAACGGGGCCGGGACAATTTCAATCGCCTGGACGATTACCGGCGAGGAGGATGGGCGTAAACTCAAGCTGAAATGGCGTGAGTCAGGAGGGCCTCCGGTCATACCTGCAACGCGCAAGGGCTTTGGAACGCAATTGCTGACGCGCGTTTTCGACAATGAGCAATCTGGCGGAGTTGTCTTGCGATACGAGCCATCCGGCCTGCTTTGCGTTTTCCATGTAAGCCTCTCCCGGCAGACAATTGCGGGGGCAACGACCTAAAAGTTCATCTCGCCATAATGTGAGACACTACGCCGACTGGGATTGCGGACGCTGGCTGCGGCCCAACTCCCTGGCGTGCGCAGGTCTTTCGTCGTTGCGTGCGCATTTCTGGCATGGCCGGCGCGAGGCCGAAAATTTGCGTGGCACAGCAAGACAATCTACGGCGAATTTCGTGGAACAATCGAATGCCCAGACCGTTGCCAAGCGGTCTTCAAGCTCAGGATTTGCCTTGTTTCAGCGACCCAACGAAAGTCTCGATACCTCGCAAAGGTCTGGCGATGCCACTCATGGCCAGGGCGGATTGGCCGAGCCCAGGCAAATCGCCAACGTTGCGCGCCGACTGGTTGTCATCTCGAATAGGTTAGGTAACATTCGCGATCTGTCGCAAGCCGGCGGGCTGGCGGTTGGTGTCGCGGATGCGTTGGCCGAGCGTGGTGGCTTATGGCTCGGAGCAAGCGACGAACATCAGGACTCTGTCGCGAGCGACCAACCGCTGATCCGCCTCGAACGCTTGGGTAGGATCGAGACGGCTGCGCTCATCCTGCCGCGCGAGGATTATTCGCTATATTACAACGGCTACGCAAACAGTACGCTATGGCCGCTGTTCCATTATCGGCTAGACTTGGTGAACCACCGGGCAGAGTTTCTAGCCGCCTACCGGCAGATCAATGCGCGGTTTGCGAAAGCGCTAGTGGGACTGTTGTCGGGCAACGACGACCTAATCTGGATTCACGACTACCATCTTATCCCCTTGGCCGCCGAGTTGCGGCGGCTCGGAATCCGCAATCGGATCGGCTTTTTCCTGCACATTCCGTTCCCGCCGCCTGACCTGTTTGTAGCCACACCCGACCATGAAGAACTCATCGGCGATCTGCTTCAGTATGACGTTGTGGGTTTCCAGACCGAAACGGACGTGGCGAATTTTCGGCGCTCGGTGCAAGCCACCAATTCCACGACCTTTGATACCAACGGCGCAGTTGAGGCAAATGGCCGGACAGTGTTGTCGAAGTGCTTCCCAATAGGCATCGACGTCGATTCATTCTCCCGCATGGCCAACGACGCGGCCGAGGATGTCCAGATTGATTCCATGCGCCGCCAGATTCTGGGACTGAAACAAATCATCGGCGTCGACCGGCTGGACTACTCCAAAGGTCTGCCCGGCCGCATGCAGGCTTTCGCTCGCCTGCTGGAAAGGCACCCTGAACAAGAGCGGGCGGCAACTTATTTGCAGATTGCGTCGCCCACGCGCGAGGAGGTTAGCGCCTATGCTGACATCCGGTCACAGCTAGAGGCAACTGCTGGCGCGGTGAACGGGAAGTACGCCGATCTGGCCTGGACCCCGATCCGCTACATCCACCGAGCCGTAGCGCGCTCGCGGCTAGCTGGTCTGTTGCGCGCTAGCCAGGTCGGCTTGGTCACGCCTTTGCGTGACGGGATGAACCTTGTGGCAAAGGAATACATAGCCGCCCAGGATCCAGCCGATCCCGGAGTGCTTGTATTGTCTCGTTTTGCAGGTGCGGCGGAAGAGCTTGCGGAGTCCCTGATCGTGAATCCTTATGCGGTTGACGAGGTTGCCGATGCCATCGCAAAAGCGCTCGTGATGCCCCTTGATGAACGAATTGCTAGGCACGGCGCACTGCTCAAGCGCATCAGGCGCAATGACGCAGCAGAATGGCGGCGATCATTTCTCGCCGCGCTCGCGGGCGAGGGGTAGTGTGCGTTTGCACTAATCCTGCAAGCGGCCTGACCACACCGAGTTTACAAAGGGAAGCAGCTGCGTGGCGGCGAGCAGGCCGCTTTCATGCGGAATTACCAAGTTCGGCGGCGCGATGCAGGCCGGTGCGCGAAAATATCCGGCGCCGCCGTTTCCGAAGCAGGCGGCGCCAGAGTTCCAACCGAAACACGGCAAAACCGGACTGGAACGCCGCGGACCGAACCAAATGTCGCCAAAGGCGTTGAGTCGCGTTGCGTCATCAGCCGGGGCATTTCCATGACGAAGGGCGAGCTAAATACCTATCGGACCAAACGCGATTTCACCAAAACGAAAGAACCCAGCGGCGAGCGTTTGATCGCGAAATCAAACCGGCTACGGTTTGTAATCCAGAAACACGCAGCCACACGGCTCCACTACGATCTTCGCCTTGAGCTCGACGGTGTCTTCAAGTCCTGGGCCGTCACCAAAGGTCCATCGCTCGATCCTCAGGATAAACGCCTTGCGGTAGAGGTTGAGGACCATCCGCTGGACTACGGCGACTTCGAAGGCACGATCCCCAAAGGGCAATATGGTGGCGGCACCGTCCAGCTGTGGGATCGTGGATACTGGGAGCCAGAAGGCGCTATGTCTCCTGAACAAGCCTTGGAGAAAGGCGATTTGAAATTCACGCTTGACGGCAAGCGCCTGCATGGAAGTTTCGTTCTCGTGCGCATGAAGCACGACCGCAATGGCGGAAAGCGAACCAACTGGCTTTTGATCAAGCACCGCGACAAATACGCGACTGATGGCAATGGCGACGCAGTGCTGACGCAGGACAGGTCCGTCGCCTCGGGCCGGAGCATGGAAAAGATTGCTGCCGGGAAGGGGGCCGGCCCGAAGCCGTTCATGATGCAAGGCTCATCGGTGCCCGATGCGGACGCCGTGTGGGACAGCAATCGCGGGCTCGCCGCTGAGGAACGCTCAAAGTCGTCAAAGGCATCGCCAAAGCCGTCGCCGAAAGCATCGCCACGTCCGAAACGCGCCGTTCGTGCTGAAGCGGTCAAGATGCCCGACTTCATCGCACCACAGCTTTGCGCGACCCTTTCTCGCCCGCCTGCGGGAACGAACTGGGTTCACGAAATCAAGTTCGACGGGTATCGCGTCCAGTTGCGCGTCCAGGAAGGCACCGCCACTCTGAGGACGCGCAAGGGCCTCGACTGGACGGACAAGTTTGGCGCCATTGCAAAAGAGGCGGCCAGTTTCCCCAATGTCATCGTCGACGGCGAGATCGTGGCTCTGGGCGAGAATGGCGCACCCGATTTTGCCGCCATGCAGGTCGCATTATCGGAGCGCCGGACAAAGGATTTGATCTTCTTTGCCTTCGATCTGTTGTTCGCCGATGGCGCCGATCTGCGAAAGGTGCCTCTCTTGGAGCGCAAGGGACGGCTGAGCGAGATGCTTGGAGAAGT
>NZ_AXAL01000042.1 GCF_000472785.1 Mesorhizobium loti CJ3sym | reverse complement strand
GCAGGACGTTATCCGCCGAAAAATCTAAGGCCTGCTTGGAAGCGCAAGCTGGTCGACGGGATGCTGGCGGATTGGGGGATATCGATCAGGCGGGCCTGCAAGGCGCTAACGTTCGACACCTCGACCTACCATTACAAATCTCGCCGCACCGGGCAGGCCGCGCTCGAACGACGGATTCGGGAGATTTGCGAGACGCGGGTGCGCTACGGCTACCGTCGCGTCCATGTGTTGTTGCGCCGGGAGGGATGGATCGTCAACATGAAGAAGACACGCAGGATTTACAACGAGTTGGGCCTTCAGCTCAGGAACAAGCATCCCAAGCGAAGAGTGAAGGCGAAGCTCAGGGAGGACCGCCAGGAAGCTGTCGGACCGAACGATGTCTGGGCTATGGATTTTGTTCATGACCAGCTTGCGACGGGCAAGAAGCTGCGCATCCTGACCATCGTCGACACCCATTCGCGCTATTGTCCGGCGACCGATCCGCGCTTCACGTATCGCGGCGAGGATGTGGTTCAGACCCTCGAACGCGTATGCGGCCAGATTGGCTATCCGAAGACGATTAGGGTCGACAATGGCAGTGAGTTTATCTCGCGGGATCTCGATCTGTGGGCTTACGCCAACGACGTCACGCTCGACTTCTCACGGCCGGGAAAGCCCACCGACAACGGCTATATCGAGGCCTTCAATAGCAAGCTCAGGGCCGAATGCTTAAACGCGCACTGGTTCCTGACGCTTGCAGATTCCCGTGAAAAGTTGGAGGATTGGCGTCGATACTACAACGAGGTTCGTCCTCACAGATCGGATATAATGTCCCGATCGCACTGCAAAATCCCGGTGGCGCCGCCAGCCCGTTACCGTGATCGCAGGCGGAAAACTCCAGCTCCCGGCGCTCCAAACTTCGGTCTCAGAGCACGTTCGCTGACCGTCTTGCTGAAGTTGATCAGAAAACCGGTGGCACCGTCCTGTTCGACGTGCGGGTAGATGGCAACGATAGCATTCAGCGAATGGCTGCGATTGGTTACGGCGCCGATGGCGTGGTGGCGTTTTTCATGGATGGCAACGCTGATATCACTTCGATGCCGGTCGACGGCGATTAAGCGACGCCCTGGTTGCCGAACTAGCCGCATGGTGCAGACTTCCAATGGCCGAGCAGATCAGCCGCATCTATCTAGATGCTTCAACCACGCTGATTGCGCAGATTGGTAAGGCCGGCAACGTGGACTAGCTGCCGGCGCCGTTACGGGATGAAATCATTGTTGATCCTTTCGGAGCCAGGTTGGTCCGCGTTAACGATGTTTGTTCGGATTTGATTAAATTGCAGCGCAGATGGTCATCGGATGTGGAAGATCAATCCGATTTGCGCCGCTCTCCTGCTCGCGCCACTCGCGGTAGCTGTTGCGTTGTTCGTGCTCGCCACGGTCTCTGACCGAGCGCATCCGCCGCAGCCTGATCATGGGTACACGTCGTCTATTCGATAGCGGTACGAGGAACCAATCCGCAACCGCAAGTTCGAGTCGCCGAAGTTGCGGAGTTTGCGTGTGAAAGACGAGTTTTTCGATACCCTGTGACGATCGAAACGGCCGAGACCGGGCGCTACCTGACTGTGACGCGAACTGCGCAGGCGGCAGCGCTGCTAATCGAGAAGTGGCCCAGAAAGACTGGTCCCAGATATAGTTCCGCGGTGAAGGCCGTTATGGACGTGATGGCTCAACGTAAGACTGTATCAGTTGTCCGGAAAGCGTTTGCTGCTGCGGCGAAGGAGGCTGACGTCTTCGTTTGCGAGGGTCGGCTTTAGGGGATGCCAGTTGCGCCATTTGCGCCCCAAACGCGATGGAATAATTCTCCATTTAGCGGCAAAAAACAGGCAACTTTTCCTGCATGAGGACGTTGCGAAGGCATGATCGTTGCGACGATCGACCTAGTGTGAGGAGATAAGAAATGAACTTCAAAATGCTCGCTATGAGCGCGATGGCGCTCAGTATGGTAACCGGAACTGCGCTAGCCGCTTCCAATGGAGGAACCTCCGCGCTCGACGATCCGGCGAAGATGTCGCCGTTTTTCACCGATGCTGGCATGAAGACGTTGAGGTCGGAAGCTGATTTCAAGACCGCATGGAAGTCCATGAAGCCAGATGAACAGAAAGCGGTTCTGAAAGACTGCGGCGACACCACGATCAATAAGTCGCATGCCGATTTCTGCGCGATGGCCAAGATGATGGGCGGCTGAAGCCGTGTAGGGAAGGCGGCGTCTGTACGCCGCCTTTCCCGTATTTTATCGAGCCGTTGAAGGTGCCGGCCAGAGGGACTATGTTGCCTCGAACGTTTACGGTTCTGGGACGCAAGACAGGGCAACACACGGACTGGTCAGAGTTCGAGACGCGCATCATCACGCGCGATGCATCTGGTTTGCTTGCGCTCTCCTTGTCCAATTCGGATCGGTTGCGGGCTGCGCTAGATGAACCATTGGGTTTGCTCGGTCGCGTGTGCTGGCTGACAATCTTCGTTTTTTCTCGATTGGATCAAGTACCAGTTGCAGCGTTTTCTTGGGTGTACTCTGCGGTCAGATGATCCTCAAGCTCCTCGACCTCGACCCAGTCGTTAAGCAGTGCTTGCATCGCGCGGCCATAGAGGCTGGAAAGTGAGTTTCTCCAAGGCCTGCTGCGGTGTCAGACCTGGCAGCCTCCGCTCTTCGGGATATTGATAGGCAAGTTCGTCCAGCGAAAACCGGCAGCGCTCGGCGATCTCAAGGGTTCGCGCGATCGCATCGGGATAGCGGCCAAACAGCCGCGCCATCTCGTCCGGCGGCTTCAGGTAGCTTCGGCATGCCGCTCACGCCGAAACCCGGCATCGTCGATGGTGACATTGTGCCGGATGCTGCGGCAATAGCCCGGAGCAGAAAGCGGCTATACGCGCGTGTAAGGCTGCTTTGACTGGGGAAGTCGAAGCGGAGACTGGACGAGGCATATTCTCGCCTTTGCTCGCAAGAAGGACATTCTCATGCAGGACCGTGACACGCCCTCGCCTCTCGGAAACTGGCGTCGACCCACGTTGACAACACCGCAAAGCGGGCGGCCATCATCAGGTTGGCCGCCTCCCGTCATTCATTTTCGCGAGCAACTTGATGACAAAGGAAACGGCGATCAGGGCGCCCATCTATGAAGTAAACGCAACTCCCTAATGACACCGACTGCCAAGCCGCCTTGGCCTCCCGCGTCGATGATTTGATAAGCCTTGCAGAGGGTGCGGGATGGGTCCGGAATCGTGCCGCTTCAGCATCAATGTACCTGACTGCCAAGCGACTCACTTCGCCATCTTACAGCACCTAATTGCCTGGGGCGCAGAGCCGAATGGTCGGCCCAATAGACGATTAACCAAGACGCCCGTTGGGCCAGGCAACTTGGCGTAATGTCTCCATATCTGCGGGGACACCTCTGAATGCAACGACTGCGAATATGACACTACTTTTGGCCGCCAGGATTTGTAGACCGAAGGGCGTACCTGCAGCCCGTTGTTTACACAGCGGTAAATGTCATTCTTGCCGCAATTTTTTTTTGGTGATGCTGCCATGGTTCAGGTCGAAACACTGGGTATCGCCGGCTTGCCTGTGAGAGTTGTCTTGAAGCTCCCCCAGTCGTCGAGGGAGCGTCGACAGTTTATGCGTACTGTCGGTGGCATTCTCGGGGAAGTCCATCTGAAGCGAACCAACTATTGTGCGAGGCGCTCTGGCCGGACTTTGAGGGTGACAATCAGGCCCTGTTTTGACCAATCGTAATCGATAGACCCACGCAGATGTCCTATGACACTCCGCTCAACCAGCCTGCTGCCATAGCCGGGCGCAGCGGAAGGTGCCTCGACGAGCGGCCCCCCATTTTCTGTCCAGACGATGATCACCGCTTCGTCCTGCGCCGTGCAGGCATCAAGCGTACCGGCCTCGGCCGACAGGGCACCATATTTGAGAGAATTGGTGGCAAGTTCATGGATGATAAGCGCCAGAATGGTTGCTGAGGACTCACCGACGCTCATCCGTGGCACCGACACCCGGATGCGCCCACTGAACGCTCCCAGGTCGTCATAAGGCGCGAGCAGGACAGTCAACAAATCGCCAAGCAGCGCCGAGGGCCTCGGTTTGGCCGGGCACCGGCCGCACCAGATCGTGGGCGCGCCCCAAAGCCGTCAGTCGCTGGGTAAGCTCGCGGGCCATGTCATTGGTCGTGGTCGTCGAACGCGAGCTGATCGCCGTAAGGCCCGATGCTATGGTGAGCAGGTTCTTGACGCGGTGGCTCATTTCCCCGGCGAGAAGCTCACGGCTCTCTTCGGCCTGTTTGCGTCCGGTCACATCAATGAAGATACCGAACATCAGCCGCTGGACCATTCCTTCGTCGTCGCCTTGGCCACGGGCGGAGATCCACTTGAGTTCGTCGCCGATCATGATCCGGAAATCGATCTCGTAGGGGCCGACGATCGACCGGGTGGCGTTGAAGGCCGCTCGAACCCTGTCGCGGTCGGCAGGATGGATGTGCGGACAAGTCTTCAAACTTGATGTCTTTGGTGCGCGGGATGCCCCAAAGGTCATAAGCGCGGTCATCCATGGCCAACGCATCACTGTCCACGTTCCAGGACCAAAGGGTCACGCCTGCGGCTTCGACAGCTCGGATCAGGTTCTTGGGTTCCCAAAGGAGAGGTTTGAGATGTTCAGCGCTGGTGGTCATTGCAACTCGCAAGGATGTCGAAACGAACAAACCGGATTCGATGCTCAAAAACTGGCTTGGCCGACCTGGTCATTCCAGGTCAGTGAAGAAGTCGCAGATCAGGTCTGCAACTTTAACCGCCTCGAAATCCGTCATATGCGCGGCTGTTTCCACCGCAGTCGTTTCCAGGTCATCCTGATCGACCGCCAGAAGGTCGAGGATACGGGCGAACCTGATCTTGAGTTCGCGGTTCTCTTCGAATTCGGTGATGGTGACCTGCAGGATGTTTGGGGTTGCCTCGATCAGGCGGGCCTGGATGCTGTCCGGCGATGCCGCAAGGATGCGTATCGCCGCGAAAAAATGCTCTCGCGCATTGGAGTGGGTTTCGTCCATGTGAATACTTTCTTCGCTTTCAGGCACGCCTTGGACGTGTGGCGCGGCGGCGATGATGAGCTCGGGGATGCAGTAGAGCGAGACTGACCGCGCCTTGGCGGCGCTTTGCCCTGCCTCCCCTTCTGTATGAGGAGGTCGGCCAATCTGTAGCATAGGTTTGTCCGATTACCTATCCGAACTGGGGTCCGCGAAGGCCAAAACTCTCGAGAGCCCACCTTGCTGCAACATGGAACGAAAACCTCGCTCCATCGTTCGCATTGCCCATCCGGACGAGGCAGTACACGAACGATGCGTTTTTTGACGTTCCCCTGATTGTCGAGACGTCAAAGCCGGGAGAGTTCCGGAGGTTGGCCAGTGTGGCTCAGGCCGCCGTATTCATGATAGAGCGCTGGCCCGAACCCCATGGTCCGCGCTATCGCGCCGCCCTCCAGGCCTGTACCGGGAGATTGACGTCCAAGGACGATGTCGAAAACGCCCGCCGCGCCTTTCTGGCGGCAGCCAAGGAAGCTCACCTCCTGGTGAAGAACGAGGATGAGGACCCAGACCTGGATCAGGCGGGCGACCGTCGGGCAGCGCCGCCATCACCGAGCGATCAAAAGCGGCGGGAGCGCGCGCGAATGGAGGAGGAAGAGGACTTTCTGGTCCGGTTCATCGCCCGGGAAACGGGTATTACAGAGGTTCAGGCCCGCGAACTCTTCCACATGGTTGGGGGCGACCGGGCCTTGTTGCTGAGCGAAGCGAAGAGGTTGAAGACGCAGCATTGAACGCTCCAGGAGAACCCTGCTGGCGCGTAGCATTGATCGTACTTCGGACCAATCGGTCGGCACCGGTTGTAGGGGCATCCGTTCTTCAACCAGCCGGAACGAAATGGGTGGGCAGTCGTTCGATCCATGAGGGGATGGCATACCAACGTGAGAAGGGACATCTCACCATGGGCGACGATAAAGACGAAGGCGCTCGGATGACGGAGCGCAACAAGCTTGCAGATCAACTTGCCAAGGAGACGCGGATCACAGAAGCGCAAGCTGCAGACCTCATCAAAATGCTTGGTACGGATCGCAATTCGCTGCTCCGCGAAGCGCGCGTGATATACCGCAGGCGCCTTCGATAGGCGCCAACAGGCCCGCCTACCGCTCAGTCGATAGGCGGATCATTAATCCCGAAATCCGCGGATTTTGCGGGCCACTCTGCGCTGTTGCCCGGCGCATTCTGACCAAGTCGCATCAACTTCCGCACCGCGTCGGAACGGCTAGGCAT
Organism: Mesorhizobium loti CJ3sym; assembly: GCF_000472785.1. Lineage (GTDB taxonomy): Bacteria > Pseudomonadota > Alphaproteobacteria > Rhizobiales > Rhizobiaceae > Mesorhizobium > Mesorhizobium loti_E. The sequence goes on along the minus strand of NZ_AXAL01000042.1, from coordinate 28,734 downwards.
GCGTCTTTCGAAGCGCCAAGCGTCCAGAACCGCGAGTTCGTCGGCATTCAGCATGATCTGCAGACGATAGGTGCGCTTTGGAATTGTTCCGTTTGCCTTTTCGCGGCCTTCTCTGCGCCCAGGCCCCCTCTCCCGCGATTGCATCCATACGGCTGCCCTCCCGAGGCAGCCGTATGGATGGTAAAAAAAATTCAGGCACAGGCGAGTTCGACGCTGGCGGTTGCGCCCACTCCACCTGGCGCGCGCGGACGCGGCGCGACTGCTGCAGGGCATGGCGGCGGATCGTCATCATCGGGGCCGAAGAACTGGCCGCTCCTTCGCCAGCCCGCGCCACGACGTGAAGACGCCCGCCAAGGCAGGACGCGGGCCGAAAATTCCTCCACGGCCTCGGGCGTCTTATCCAAGGCCTTCAAAGCGCTCAGAATGCGCTCGACAGGGATAACCGTACCGTTGTCCAGCCGGCGTAGGGTTGGATGGTTCTCCACCCCATACACGTCGGATGCCCAAGAGGCGAGCAAGGCCCGTTTCTCGGCACGACAGAGACGCGGATGGTCAACCACCTTAGCCGGATCGTCGAGCAGACAGAAAAGTGCTTCGAGCTTGCCAAGGCGTGGCGAGAAGCGTGTCGGTGTCTGATAGCGTGTGTTCATCTCCGTTCTCCGCAATCTGGGCCTCCCGGCCGCGACCGGGAGGCGGACCGCAGTATTATGGTGAAAGTCGCGTTGATCAGGCGGCTTTGCGTGCGCGCTCAGTATCCTGCGAGATTTGCTTGCTGACCGCCGCGTCGCCTGACCCGATGCTGATGCGGCGGGGCTTCAGCTCCTCGGGAACCTCCCGGACGATGTCGATGGCGAGCAGGCCGTTCTCAAGGCTTGCCGCCTTGATCTTCATGTGGTCGGCCAGTCTGAACGACTGCCTGAAGCTGCGGTAGGCGATCCCCTGGTGAAGCAACTGGCGACCGCTCTGGTCATCGGCCTTCTGGCCGACAACGAGCAGTTCGGGTCCGTGCTGGGTCAGTTCAACCTCGTCCGGGCTGAACCCCGCAATCGCCATGGCGATCCGATAGTCATTCTCGCCGACCTTCTCGATGTTGTAGGGCGGCCAGTCGGTCCGGGTGCCGCTGTTCAGCATGTCGAACAGACGGTCGAAACCAACGGTGGTGCGATATAGAGAGTCAAAGGTTCTCATAGCCACATTCTCCTTAAAGCAACATGGGTACAAGGGACGCCGCCCTATGCGGCGCCGCCAGTCTTGCCGAGCCATACGGCCTCGACGGCGGATGAGTTAGGGGCGGACCAAAACGGCTTCAAGAGGCTAATTGCAAAAAAATTCGAAGAATCTGAATCGCCATCCCGAAAGGGCAGTTGAGCCTCGCCGTGCCTCGCAGGCTTGGCGACGGGTCCCCTCAAGCCGGACATGGCGAGAACCTCTCTACTTGCCAGAGGTTTTTCCATGAGCGTAGAGTTGCACATTTTAGCTAAAAAACGAGTGGAGACCGCTGCCCCCTAAGGTCAAGTTTGCGCCGCCGCTGTTTGATGTCAAGTTGAGATTCGGGCACTGGTGCCCAGGGACGGCGACCCCGGAACGGATGTTCACCAGCTACGTTATAGCTTGTTAAGACGAAACGGGGATTGGGATGGACGAAGTACCGCCGGCGAATGTTATCCCCTTCAAGAGGCCCGAAGTGTCCGACGAGAACGGCCGGGATTTCGACTATCAGGATTTTTTCGAAAACGGCGCTGTCGCGCTCCACTTGGTGAGCGCAAACGGCATCATTCTACACGCCAATAAGGCTGAGCTCGATCTCCTCGGTTACCCCACAGAAGACTATGTCGGCCGCCACATTGCCGAATTCTATCCCGACCGGCACGTCATCGATGACATTCTCCAGCGGCTGATCAGTGGCGAGAAGATCGCGAGATATCCGGCGCAGTTGAGGGCCTGTGACGGTTCGATAAAGCATGTCGAAATCACGTCGAGCGGTTATTTCCGTGACGGCAAGCTGATCCACACCAGGTGCTTCACAGCCGATGTAACCGATCTGGAACAGACCCGCTCTGAGCTCAAGCAGCAGGACAGCACTTATCGCCAGATTCTCGACGGCCTTCCCGTTGCCATCTACACGACGGATCAGCATGGCACGATTACCTACTACAACCGCGCCGCGGCCGATCTGGCAGGACGGGAGCCTGACATTGGCAAGGACAAGTGGTGCGTGATATTCAAGCTGTTCACGGCTGACGGCAAGGAACTGCCGCACGACGAGTGTCCGATGGCCATCGCGCTCAAGGAAAACCGGCCGGTCCGCAACCAGCACGCCGTAGCGCGGCGTCCCGACGGATCGTTTTTTCCGGTCCTCCCTCACCCCACGCCTCTGCGGGATGAGCAGGGCCACTTGATTGGTGCGGTCAATATGCTGCTCGACCTGACGGACCGCCAGCGTGCCGAAGAAGCCAGGCAACATTTGTCGGCGATAGTGGAATCCTCGTTCGACGCAATCGTCAGCAAGGATCTCAGCACCATCATCAAGAGCTGGAACCAAGGCGCCGAGCGACTGTTCGGCTATACCGCCGCCGAAGCGATCGGCAACTCGGTGACCATGCTGATCCCGGAGGAACACCAACATGAAGAACCCCGTATTCTCGAACGCATTCGGCGTGGCGAACGCGTCGAACCTTTCGAAACGACCCGACAGCGCAAGGATGGCGGCCTGGTTCCGGTTTCGCTGACGATATCGCCCGTGCGTAACGCAACCGGGCAGATCGTCGGCGCATCGAAGATTGCGCGAGACATCACGTCGGCGAAGGAGAATGAATACCGCATCCGGATGCTGATGCGCGAGGTCAACCACCGCGTGAAAAACCAGTACTCGGTCATCCTGTCGATGATCCGGGAAACCAACAAGCGGTCGGAGACACCCAAGCAGTTTGAATCCCAGGTGCGCGAGCGCATCATGGCGCTGTCTCGATCCCACGATCTCCTTGTATCAGCCGACTGGAAGGGCGCCTCCGTTGATGGGCTGTTGAAGGCCCAGGCCCAGCCTTTCCCAAGGGGCGACGTGATCGATATGTCGGGCCCATCATTGGTCCTCAGCCCCAATGCGGTGCAGTATCTCGGGATTGCCTTTCACGAATTGGCGACAAACTCGGCAAAATACGGCGTGCTTTCAGGGGACGATGGGAAGATATCTGTCACCTGGAGCATCACCGGTTCCGGAGCATCGAGACTTTTTCAGCTCACCTGGGCCGAAACCGATGGGCCGCAAGTCCAGACCATTGGAGAGGGCGGCTTCGGAACCGTGGTCCTCAAGCGGGTGGCGCCAGCGGCGGTTAGTGGGCAAGGCAGTCTCGAGTACGGGCCGCGTGGGGTGAGGTGGAGCTTGGAAGCGCCGTTGGCCGCCGTGGAGGCGTCCGTTGCCGATGGGAGTTAGAGGTCAGCTTCTCCGACTTCTGACTGCTTTGGATCGATCGCAGGGCCATTATGCCCGTGGACCTTCAGTTTGCTCTCGAAAACGGTACCTGCGGCCCCTTCCGCTCGCCGACGGTTTGCCCGAAACGCACAAGAAGTCCCGTAGCGATCTGGCGCGAGACTGCTTGTGAAAACAGAAATCCCTGACCAAGCTCGCAGCCGATTTCCAAGAGCATGCTGGCTTGCAGTTCGTTTTCAATGCCCTCGGCAACCACCCGGATGTTGAGCTTACGCGCGATGTCAATCAGGCCCTCGACGATTGCAAGGCTCGGGTCCCCCTGCCCAAGGCGGTCAGAACCACATAAAGCGAACTCGGCCCTCCGACCAGGAGGGTCAGGGCGTCGGCCATGGCGCCGAGGTCCGCTCCAATGTTGATTACGTTGGCGATGAAGAGCAGCGCCACAACGAAATAGAGCAGAGTTACCGGGTAATTTTTTCGAAGGTTGCCCGAAATTCCTTGCTCGGTCGTGCGGCCGATTCGGGCGGCAATCTCCTGGATTGCGGCCATCAGCGGCAGCGTAAACAGCATCGCCCAGCCGATCTTGAAGCCGAGTTGGGCGCCGGCCTGGCTGTAGGTCCCGATGCCAGAAGGGTCGTCGTCCGATGCCCCCGTGATGAAACCAGGGCCGATTGTTTTCAGAAACTTCTGAAACGGCCCCTGGGCGAAAACGTTGCTCTGTTCCTTTTCGACCTTTGAACTCACGTCGGTCATATACGGTCTTTTCCTCTCCGGAACGCGGTTATGGCAGCGTCAGGTAGAATCTGGCCAGGCAGCATGAAGCCAACCGCCACCATAAGCGTGGTTGCATAGGAGTTGCTGGCGACCCGCGCTGCATCAAGCCACCATTGTTAAGTATCCGCTAATGAACGCGGCGCTGCCCAAATGAGTTCCTTGCAGGCCGGCAGACTGGCACCTTGGATGCCGGATCACAGCAACATTTGTTTAGGCATGGCGCTAGGTGGACGGGTCAAGCTCCGACCTGAGCCGGGACTTGGTACGTCGGAAGCAGCCGCCGGCTTAAGCCGGGAAATCGGTCGGCGCGGTCTAAGCGTCGCCGATCACTGGCCGACGGAGCGCATCGACGCATTTCGGAGAAGGCTCTCTCCTGGTCCGGGTTCTCGATCGGTCGACCGCCAATCTCAACCGCGCAATCGACTTTTGAGCGGATTTTTGGCGTCCATGCGAGGCCTTCACCGGGAGGCTCCCTGCGGTGAATTGAGGATTAGCGGAAGCGCGTGAATGACGCTTTTCGGGCAAGGGACGCCAAGAACAAATTTCGCGCATCGTTAGTTAGTCGGGGGGGTTGGTTACGGGGGAGTCCGTGATGCTTCTTGCCTTGGACGACGCGAGAACGATGGCGGTGCTGGCCGGCAGAGGAACGGACGCAGAAGTCTTCGGCGTGATCGATACGGCGCTCTGGTCCAGCCAGCCCATGCTCACGTCAATCTGCTCGGATAGGTCACCAGCGCTTATTAGGTGGGTACACCCGCTCAATGCCGTGACCGCCCAGCAACGCGATCTGGATCGCAAGAGGAACTGACAACGCCGGGCCAAGCGACATTCCGGGCGACAAGACATGAAGCGGGAGATTGACGAGTTGCGCCGGAAGACGCCGCCGGGGCGGGCTGACATGTCTTGCGCTGAGCATGCGACAGTCTGTCTCCGAAACTCAGCCGGGTAGGAGGCCGCAAAACTCGAACGATTAATGAGTTCGAGCTGATGAAATGGACCTTTCAGAGTCTGATCGATGCGGGCATGGAAATGACGGCGCACTGCGCTCGTTGCGGTCACATAGTGAAGCTTGACCTCATGAAATGGTGTGAAGTTCAAGTCCCAAAGCGTCCGCTATGGCGCCGGACCTTTCGGCAATAGTTCGCTGTACAAAGTGCAGAGGCAAGACGATAGGGTTTAGCTACGACCCGCAAGGAACGGGCCAATCTGAGGGCGCAACCAACCTCGCCGCCGCAAGTTGACCCATGCTGGTTGATCCCAGCACACTCCAGAACCTAGCCCGCTACCAAGACCTCTCCGGTGGCGGGCTTTTTTGCGGACGCCAGGATATGCGTCGGGACTGCGATTGGCTTCGTCAAGAATGCGCTGCGCTTCTTCTCGGGTGAGGCCGCATTTGCGGGCAAAGTAATCGGCCTCGGTCGTAATCTCACGATCGGCGACAGGCTCAATGCTTTTGCTTCTGCTTTTTTCCCACAAGGCGAATCATAGCATAAAACTGTTCACCTTCAGAAACCGTGGCATTAGCACTCCGATTGGCAGAGACAGAACCCAGTGCTAGAAATGTGCATCGCTGACCTTTGCAGCGGTTCCACACCTCGCCCGCTGCTTGCACCTGTAGGCAGCGGGCTTTTTGGGCCACCTGGCCACAAGCACCCTACCAAGCGGAACTCCGCCAGTGTCCGCCCGTTCTGAAGGCGCAGTCATGCACGCATGCACGACGTTTTGCACTTCGGATCAGAGGCACAGGTGCTGGAGCCGCGGGAGTTTCGAGCTGCCGTGAAAGCAGCGATCGCCGAGCTGAGGGCCATATACGCGGTCCAGTCGACTGACTAGTCCTGCGCGCTCCTCGCCTGCGTCGACCTAAATCGCTTGACCCTCATCTGGGTGCCGCAAGTTGCGTCGGCACACCAGCGGCGATGGCCGCCTCGCGAGGTGTCGATAAACAGCCATCCGCAGTGCGGCCCAAGGCATTCGCGAACCGGCCTTCTCTGCGCTCGCGTAACAAGAAGCTCGGCCGCCTCAAGGGCAACGCGATTAGCGATCGTGCTGAAGCCATCTTCCTTCCACATCCAGACGAAATGTTCACCCGCTTGGCTAAGCCTCCGATTCGTGAGCGCGCCTGAAACAGCATGGCTGAGTACCCTGCCCTGGGCCATCGGCGCAGACCTTCCGCGCGCCTCGGCCTGAAAAACACCATAGATTGCTTCGCGAAGATCCTGCGCCGCCACCAACGCGTTCTCCGCAGCTGATTGTTTCGAAACTGCCGCCTTCGCGAGGTTAGCGCCGATCTCACCCGTGATCAGCTCGATCCTCACCGCCCATTCAATCAGGTCCTCATAGGTTCGAAGCAAATCCGGACCCCACCGATCGCGGCGCATATCGACCGTGTTGACGAAGTCCAGCGCCGGGCTGCCGCCAACCAATCGCATCGTGGTGATCGTTTTCTGGTCACTCATTGGTTTGAGAATGCGGTCGCGGAACCTAAAACGCAAGACCAGGTTGTAACGGTATAAGAAGCGTTTATCCGTTACGTTCGTACGAACGCATGAGGCCAGTCCATGAAACTTTACCGCAACGTGCTGTCCTTTCTCGCCCTCTGCCTGATCTGGGGCAGTACGTGGTTGGGCATCAAGGCTGGGATTGCCGCTGTGCCACCGCTCATGTTTGCGGGGACGCGTTTCACAGCAGCGGGAGTAATTTTGTTCATTGCGGCATCTTTCTCAAAACAACGTCCACGCGTCGCTAAAGGCGACCGGGTTCGCCTCGGCGTAGTCAGCCTGCTGATGATACCCCTCTGCTACGGCCCACTATTTTGGGGCATGCTTTACATAAATTCGGGCACGGCAGCAGTGCTCGAGATGCCATTGACGCCAATCGCGCTGCTGGCCTTTGCGCTCTTGCTGGGCCAGGAAAGAATCAACCCGCGTCGGGTGCTGGGTATTGGCTGCGGCGTGGTTGGCCTCGTCATCTTGTTTGGACCGGACGCCTTCGGAGTCTCGGCAGAGCGTGCCGGCAGCGATCCCATGCTATGGCTTTTGGGAACCATCGCTGTAGCTTCCGCCGCCTTTACCTACGCCTGGGGATCGGTATTGGCAAAGCCTCTACTGAATAGATACCCTTCGAATTTTATTGCGGGAACCACCATGCTTGTTGGCGGCCTCGTTCTCATTGCAAGTTCCCTCCTCGTAGAGCCAGGTGCAGGACTGGCCTTGGCAGGACGATGGGGCACGTCAGCCTGGATCGGGTGGCTCTTCCTGGTCCTGTTCGGATCTCTGGTCGGCTACACGCTTTACATGCGCCTTCTCCGTGAAATCGGAGCTTCTAGCGCAGGATCGTATGCGTTCGTGTCGCCGATCATTGCGGTTTTGCTAGGTGTCATTGTTGAGAACGAAGCGGTCACCGTCGTCGGCATCATAGGCATGATTGTGATGCTGGTCGGTGCCTATCTGGCAATGCAGGGGTCCTCAGGAAGTGCAAGGGAAGACGTTCCTTCCGCCGAGAAGATGGTGCGCACGCCGCCTTCGGCGGTGGCCTCCTAGCCATAAAGGGGTGGAGGCGCGCGCCGTATTCAACCGGCCTCTTCAAATATTCACGCCGGCGAGCCGGTTACAGGAACGGAGCGATTTCGTCATGATCATTGATACCTACGAAGCAACACCCCTGACAGACAAAATCCTACTCAAACACTACCTGGGGATTTGGGTCAGCTATGGCGTGCCAATGCAAGGCTATTATTTCAGCAGGCCTGTTTCGGCCGCGGAGATCGATGATTTGCTGAGAGGGCCAAGGAGCTAGCCGGTTTTTCCATGAGCGCGATTGCGCGTTTGCCGCCAGCGAGCCGCCGCGGATGATTGAGGCGTCTTTTTCACCGCGGCTTGGCTGGACTTGTTAAACGCGCTTGAGGGTAGCGATGTGGGGTTCGGCGGGGGCATTCGATATGCCTCGGCGCTCATGGTGCGGCCGGTTGCAACGTGATGGCGATCGCGCGCAAAAGCGGTCTTCGGGAAAGGCGGCGGCGAAGGCCAGGCGGACGCCCAAGTCGGTATCGGTGACGCGGGCGCCGAGCTTAAGGAGCCTGGGCCGCAAAGTGGCGAACTCGGCTTTGCTGAGCTGGCGGGAGCCCTCCTCTACTTCAGCAATCACCATATAAACCGCCTGCCGATCGTTTGCTACAGGAGCCAGCTTTGTCCCATAGCCGTGCCAATGAAACTGCCGGCGACGCTGCCGCCACTTACCAATCCGGCTATGTCGCCGGCAACCAGCCGGCTCCGACGTGAAGCACGCCAGCGATGACCAAGTAGGTAGACTTAAGCAGGCCAGCCGAGGCGCCAAGCACGATCCCAATCGTGGGGACTGACGAAAGGGCCAGATCACGGCTCGGCGGTCCAAAAATAGTGATATTTTCCCGCAATACGCCAATCCTAAGCAAAGCGTCGACAACGCCAGCAACCTCTTTTTGAGAGTCGAAAATCAGTCCAAGGATAGGCGGGGCCTGTCTATCGCACCAGAGGCAGTCCAACCGGCTGCATTACTTGTCCACCATATCGGTTACGAACGAAGCAGCGATAAGATCGTCAAGATCGATTCCACCTCGGCCTTTATCCATGATGGCCGCCACTTTTTGAAACGTCACCACATCCGTTTGTGTAACGCCAGCGACCCTCATTCTTGCCCGGAAATCGGCCACCCGCGTTTTAAGTGTTAGCGACGCTTCCGGCATAACCCGTCTCCTTTTTGAGCTGTCCACCATTTTCTCAAGATCGCTTGGTCAGTCCCCCAGCGATCTACAGTCCAATGCTGCGGACAGTCATAAGCAACATGACCTCGATCACCGATATCCAAACGACTAGCTTGGCGACGGTTGCCCCGTTTGGGCGGAACCTCCGGTGGTTCCTTTGCTGCCGTAGATCGGCCATCACGTCAGCTTGGGCCCGGGTTTGCTGCGGAGATCGCCCGGGCAGGTGCGGGTCGCATCGCACTAAGACCAGTCGAATCTCGGCTCAAGTAGATAACGCTCGCCAAGACGACCAATAGTCCGATCATTATCGATCCAGCCAGAAGCACGTTGATAGCAGTGTCGGCGTCGTGGCTTGCGCTGAAGCTAGGCTTTTTTTTCACGGGCTACTTCTCGCGAGCAGTTTACGTCGATCCGAGAACGCCGACTCTTGCCGGCGGTTCCGCTGTTGAGCCCTAGCCTGTCGCTGTCAGACCTCTGCGCTTAGTTGATTGCGACCAAGGTCCGACGGTGAATTGCTAAAGGGCGCAATGGGCCTGCACGGTGGAACAAAGGTCTATATAAGCCTGTTGAAAGATGTTCGATCGAGAAGGTGGGAGCAATTTCGACACTCTCGTTGTCAACAGCGAGAACCCCGACGTTCAGGAGGTTCAGATGTCAGAGTTACCGTTTCGTCGCCGTCGTCAATTTCCAGTTCTCGTTATCGCAGTGATCTCGATCATTTTAGCGCCATGCGCAATCAGTCACGACCATGGATTAGGACTGACTGCTGCTTATGCAAAAAATGGCGGCGGCAACGGGAACGGCGGCGGTAACGGGAACGGGAACGGGAACGGCGGCGGCAACGGGAACGGGAACGGGAACGGCGGCCCCGGGAACAGCGGAAATGGTTCCGACGATGGAAACGCGGCGGCCAACGACGACAACAATAGCCAGGCCAATCCCGGTGACAGGGTGACGGTCGAAGGCACAAAAATTCAAGTTGTGCATCCCGATGGGCTTAGCGAAACCCTCCAAGGAGGGCGTTTCAAAATGACCGACGCACTCGGACGGACAATTGTAGACCGTCCGGCAAAACCGGCGGACATCAAACGCCTGAAAGCCCTGTAAGGGCACCGAATGTCGCGACTCTAAATCGTAATCCTGCACGTCCCGTGGGTCACTTTGGGCCAGTGATCGCCCCATGCAAGAAAAGCGCAGCCTCCGTGCGATTTCGTACATTCAGCTTTGACAACACTCGCGTCATGTGGTGCTTGACCGTTTTCTCCTGAAGGAAAAGCCTTTTTGCGACTTCCTTATTGCTTAAACCCTCGCTCACCAGTTGCAGTATACCGACTTCCCGATCGGAAAGTTTCGAAATGATATCAGCTTTATTGTTTTCTGGACGTATCAGATCATTCAACAACTGAGCTGAAAGAGCTGGCGACACATATCGCTCTCCGGCAGCCACTGAGTTGAGTATCTCCCCCAGAGAGGCAGAACCAACGCCTTTCAGCACATAGCCATGAACACCCGCTTTGAGCGCAGCCGTCACATCAGCGTTTGCTTCCGACACAGTCAGCATGACGATCTTGAGGTTCGGATGCATCGAGAGGATTTTGGCAGCGGCATCCAAGCCGCCTCCTGGCATGCTGATATCAAGGAGCATTATGTGCGCCTTTGCAACTTCGGCCAGCCTTTCTGCATCTCCCGCATTGGATCCTTCACCGACTATCTCGAACCCGCCCAACTCGCCCAAGCTGCGTGCTACGCCCGCACGAAACAAAGGATGATCGTCTACGATGGCGATGCGCACAGCGGCCGTCATTGTTGCCCCTCGATCGAAAGAGTGATGGTCAATCGCGTTCCTCTGCGATTTGATAACGTCTCGAAATATCCGCCAATGCTTTCGATCCGTTCCCGCAGGCCAGCAAGTCCAAGCCCTTGGCTGGTGGCCGGGTCAAAGCCAGGGCCGCCATCTGACACTTGAACCACTAATTTGCCTCCTGAAAGCCCGGCATTGACGGCTTGGTCTTTGCCTCCGCCGTGGCGCCATGCATTGTTCAGCCCCTCTTGAACGAAGCGATAAATGCTTATTTTCTCAGATGGGCCTAGTTCAGGAAGCGCTGCAGGAAGTGAAATCAAAACCTGCGACGCCGTCCGGCGCTCATGCTCGGAAACGGCGAGCCGTAATATGTTTACGACGTCCGCGGTTTCAATTTGCGGCAGCACCAGCCCGTTGCAGATGGCGCGTATCTCACGCATTGCTTCATCCAAAGTGTGATGGATGTCTGCGATTTCCGCTTTCCGATTTTTGAGGGAGGCGTTCTGATCAAGCAGCAATGGGCTGTCCATCCGAAGAGCCGCGAGCGCTACCATTTGGGCTGGCCCGTCGTGGAGATCGGCACCAATGCGACGCAAGTAACGCTCATTGATTGCTGTGGCCCGGCGCGATGCGCTCTGAGCGCGAACGCGCAATGAAGAATTTTGCGAAACCAGAAGCTGAAGCTCTGCCAGCTTCGCCTCAAGCGTCGACCGCTGCCTCTGAATGGTTCGGCTTCCTCGCAATACTATACCTGAGAGCATAGACAACGCGGCCGCTGTGGCGCCGGCCACGACCAACCAGCTCGACCACAATGCCCCGTAAAGGGTTGTCTGTAGATCGTCAGCAATCTCGTAGAACTCGGATACCGCAACGACTTGGCCCGACCACGGTTCACGCACAGGGTTATAAATTTCGAGAAGTGGCGCACTAGTCGCCTTCTGCTCATCTCTCTCTTGGGGATCAAGGTTGTCGAATTCCGCTACGACGTTCCCACCAAAGGCATGGACAAGGTTTGGGCCGGGTTGAACGACGCGACCGATCAACGAAGGGTCTTTCGCGTATAAAATCGTGCCGTCGCGTCGCCAGAGTTTGAATGACACCAAGCGCTTTCCTAACGCACCTTGATCTAGAATTTCGTCAAGCGCCTGCCTGACACTATTGCTAAGCTGCTGGCTTTTGCGCATATCGGGTAAAAGCGGGGCTATCACGCTGTCCACATAGAGCGCGGTCGTGCCCGCTGAGTTGCGGATAACCCCTTCCCTGATTTGCGACGTGACCCAGAAGCCAACAACAAGCATGACAGCGAGCAAGCCGAGCCCGCCGACGATCAAGAATTGCCAAGCAAGCGATAGCTTGACCCAAAACTGACGAAACCGGTCGAGTTTACGCACGGTACAAATAACGGTTGGGAATCATGTCTGTGCACCGCCTGTGGAAAAGGCCGTCTAACATCTTAAGATCTAGAACGGGTATGGCCGCAGGCAATGAGCACGAGCGCTTAAGGCATGCGGATGGGACTATTCCACCGCCGCCCAAAGAAGCGGTGGTGGAATAGAGGTTACTGAATCACTTTTATCATTTTTCGCGTGCCGGGGTCGACCAGAGCAGTCTCACCGTCGACTAAGACGTAGCGATACTTGACGTTCGGCACCTCCCACAATTCAACCTTCGGGGAGCGCCGTACCGACGATCAGCTCCACGCCCGGGATCTTGATCGAGGCGAGGGGCTGCTTGTTGACATGGCGTCGTGGTGGCGTATCGCAAGGATTGTGCGCCATCCGGCAATCATGCGTCGGAAGGCTTGCGCACCTCGTCATCGCGCACAAAATAGTCGCTGGCCATCGCCAGGACAGCCAGGAAGGCGGCGCCGTAACGCGCGAAGCCAAAGGCCTCCGCCGCAGCAATTTTGGCACCGCGCTTGTGCTCACTGACAAACTGCAACGCCACGTCCCGAACTTCGTCCGCAGCGCTTCCGAACAGAGCCTGCTCCTTGGCTGTAGGCTGAAATGCCTGCCCGATGGCGTGGCCTATCAACAAACCTGCAACCGAGCCGGCTATCACCTTTGTCCGATCAAGGTTTGACACGGCACTACTCTGAGCTGTGTCGTAACGGCTTGGTCCAGCATCGGCATGCCCGCCGCTGGTGAATGTTTCAATGTCCGCTCTGGCACTTCCCGCGGGGACATTGGTGCCAGCGCTTCTCCGTCCGGCATCGAAGACAGCAACGGCCCCCAAGGCCACAGCCGCCGCAGTGCCACCATTCTCCTTGACGGCATTCGTGACGCTACCAAGGCCTCCCATCACCTTCTGCTTGGCGTAGTGCGTCGAGACTTGCACCAGATGGCTGGGTTGCAGCCGGCGGCTCAACTCGCTGACCGGCCCAAAAAGCGCCTGCCGTTCAGCGCGGCTTTGCACCAGGATATCCCTGATCTCATTGCTGGGTTGAGCCATAGCGTAGTCCCTGCTTCAGAGCTGCGAGGTCTGACCGCACCTGATTGACGGTCTCGACGGGCGTGATGGTCCATCCGATCAGAGCGCGCCTGGCCAAATAGAGGGATAGCATCCCTGCGCCGATCAAAACGGCGCCAACGATCAGGCAGGCAAACATCGCCCCGAACCCGAAATGGATCATCGCAAGGATGAAGAACTGGACCAAGGCGAATGCCGCCAGGACAAAGAACATGCCGGCGGCCACGCCACAGGCGCCGGACGACACGATCGTCGTCGTCTTGGCCCGCATTTCCGCTTCGAGCAACCGAAGATCGAGGCGTATCAACGAAGCGACTTGGCTTATCGCTTCGCTGAGCACGCTCCCGAATGGCCGGTGATCCGCTCCGTCATCCATGAGACTGATCCTTCTCAGGACCGATCGGAGCTTCGCATGATCCGCGTCAGCACCACGCCGGCGAGGATGCCGACGCCGAAAAAGGCCGCCGGCTGGCGTTGTGCGAACTTGGTGACGGAATCAAGCAATTCGCCGACGTTGCGGTCCCGGATATCGGTCGAGATCCGCTCGACGCCTTCGGCAGCACTGCGCACCATGCTTGCAACCTGCGGCGATTGGCTTTCGATACCGTCCGCCGCGTCCTTCACGGAGTGGGCTATATTGGCGATGGCATCGGCGCCTGCGGTCTTGTTGGACTCGACAGCGTCCTTGAAGGCGCCGGCTGCATTGGATGCTACAGACCCGGCATAGTCCTTGGCGTCGCTCGACACCGAAGCCGCGGCATTTTTGAGATGCGACGCGGTTTCTGCCGCACTTTTCTTCAACTTACCGATGGCTTCCTTGCTGGTCGCGGCAAGTTCGGCATCCGATTTGCCATGCCCGCCATCATCGTTACCGATTCCGGATCCTGCGAAGTCGTTTGAGATTGGCGTGTTCACGATAGTTCCTCCTGTTGCTAGCAGCTGAACTTCGCCGACGCCAAGCGGTTCCTGCTGATACAAAAAAACCTTTCATGTCGGGTACCTTAGCGTGTTGAAACTTCGACCTGATATCCAAGATTGCGTCAGTAAGCGGGTCGGTCTCCAAGGTACGGGAGCACGCACCTAGCGGGATGAGCAGGCTCAAAACAAGTAGCGCCTTTTCCATTCATTCTCTACTGGGCTTTAATCAAGCCGAAATATATGCGCCATGAGTTTTTACATCCCACGCGGGCAAACGTTTGGAACATAGTTTTTGCGGGCCAAAAGGGTGACGCATTGCCTAGAGCTGTGAAGGCTTTCGGGCCGCATCCCGTCTATTTGTGCCGGATCAGTGCCATGACAATCTCATCCAATATAGATTGCAAGAGCAGGCCCGAAATATTATCTAGGAACCGCTTAGTCTTGTCGTCATAAATTGTTCAAGCGCAGCAGGCAAATTCGTATCCGCCTCTGCTAAGTACGTTACAACCTTCGACAAGTCACACATTTCCTTGGCTATTACCTCGCCGGGCTGTGGTGTTATTCCCGAAGTCTCATAGGCGATGACCTACTTGGAAGCTTCGGCTCAACTTGAATTTTTCTTGGTCTAGACGGACGCCGAAGTAGGCGGCGTTTGGCCGCCATTTTGAGAACCACCGGCGGCTCGTTCGACAGCGCCCCAATTGCCGCATTCACCATGTTGTTGGCTACGAAATCGGCATTGAGGTCGCCGTCCAGTTTGGCGGCAGCCTCGTTGTCATTGTTGCCGGTCCCCGACCAGAACGCGATGCCGACCCTGAGTGCCGGCCGGGCGCGCTTCACCCTGCGCACCAGAAAGCGAGCGTGATTAACGGAGTCGCTGTTGAGGAAGCCACTACCATTGTGTCAAAAGCACCGAGTTCGAGGCGGCGAATGTTGGCCGCTTCGATGTCGGCAAAGCTGGCCTTCGAGGTGGCCGCTCCTTGCACTTCCAGCACTTGCGCCAGCATTGCGGCGGCGGCATCGTCGAGTTCGCCGCGGCCGCCGGCACAGAGCACCGACATCCCGGCCCCGTCAGGCAGTTCGGTATCGTCGTCCCATTCTTCCGCCGAGACTTTTCCCTTGGCGCCGTCGGCCGGTTCCTCGTCTTCATCGGCTTCCGCGCGCGCGTTGTCGTCGAGGCTTGCGACACGCGTCTGTGCGTTGGCCGCGACGTGACGCCTTTGTTGTTCGCCATGACGCCGCGCACGCGGTCCTGCTCGCCGAGCAGCAAAGCGGGAATGGCGACCTTATCGCAGAAATCTACTAGATAATCTTCCTCCAGCATTTCCTCGGCATGGTCGGTGGCTTCGTCGGGATCGCCGGCCAACAGCCGCTGGTAAAGCCGGGCGTGCGGTTCGAGCGCCGGCTCGTTGCCGAACAGCACGTCGGGGAATTCAAACTGCGGGACATGTCGTCCGAGCACAACGAGACAGACGGTGAGCGGTGTCGACAGGATCAGGCCGAGCGGTCCCCACAGCCAAGTCCAGAAAATCGCCGCGACAATGACGTTGCCGGTGACCAGCTCCATGACCACGAACAGCCCGGGAGTCCACAGCACCAGCGACCAGCCTGGCGCCACGGCCAGAGCCAGGAACAATGGTAGGAGGGCCCCTATGACCGGGCCGATATAGGGAACAAAGCGGAGCGCGAGCGCCAATACCCCCCACAGCAGCGCATTGGGGATGCTCAGTATCCAGAGCCCGATGGCGATGGGATGACGTAAACGGTGTTCACGATCAGCTGCATAATTAGATACTGCCCGACCCGCTTGCCCAGCATCTTGTAAGGCCTCCGTAGTGCGGTGAAGATCGCCATAGCCGACAAGGCGAATGAAACGATCACGCAGGCCCTCGCGCTCCAAAAGCATGAAGAGAACGACGATCACCACCAGACCGGCGAAGCCGAGCGGGCTGATTAGCGAGCCAATCGGGTTCTGCAGGATCTCCAGCGGTCGTTCGTGGGCTACCACCTCGACTGGCACCGGCTCGCGCAATGGCTTGTCCGCGGCAGCGTGGGGTCCTGTTTGTCGATCTCTTGGCTGACCCGCTCAATCACCCTGTTGAAGCTGGCGATAATCCCTCCACCGACCCTCGTCTGCTTAAAGTGAACCTTCGTCAGAATATTGGTCTGATAGGTCGAGATGTTCTGCGCCAGTTCGCTGACCTGCGTGGCGACGATGAAGGAGAAAGGGCTACTGCTGCGAAGGCATCAAGCACGCTTGCGATGACAGCCGCTACCCGGGGAATGCCGGCACACTTCAGCCCCGATGCGACGGGCGCGAGTGCAAAGGTCAACAACAGCGCGATGGCGATTGGCAGGAACACCTCCCGACCAAAATACAGAGCTGCAACCGCCGTGACGATCGTGGCTACCGTTGGCAATTCGGTGCGCGGATGGACGTTAGCGGCAGACAGGATGCCCGCCAAGCCCGATCCAGCTTTCCGTCAAGCTATCGCCACTTGAGCAATTCCCAATGTTGGGGAGAATTAATTTCAGGCATCGCCTTGTATCGCCAGTACATAGATTTCGCGGTTCGAAAAACAATATAATCACACAACGCCGTAGTTCATGCATAGACTATCGGTGCAACCACCAGGCGAATCGACATTCCAACAACCACTGCAATAGCGAGGCTGGTGGCAGCAGGTCTAGCAACCAAATATTTTCTGAGCGGCAAGCCTCTTTGTATTGGGATCCATTTGAGTCTTCAATCAGCGGAGGGCTCTGTAAAGTTCAAGGCAGCTCGCGGTTGAAATCGAAAAAGACGCGCGCATGTCGCTGTTAACAATCGAGATCGCCCAACCACTGCTGCACCACGCCCGTTTGAAACCTCTAACGATCGCCGCCTTTCAATGTGCTCGTGACGCATAGGTTCCTGCCTTCAGACCTTTCCCGCTCCCGCCAGGACTTAGGTCTGATACTGGCTCATACGCAAGAAATTCCCAATGAAGTGAGCCTAGACACAGGTTCATTACTCAGTGTTCGGGTTACCCAGTCTGGCGGAGGCAGCTAACGACCGCGGCTAGTGGTGCTCGCGCTGACAATAGTTGTTCTGCTGCTTGGGTGGCAAGCAGCATCGCCTACTCGCACTGGCGTCTCGACCCGCCTGAATAGGGCTGATAGCTGTTGTCTTCGGGACGGTAGGAGCGGTAGCGTCTGAAGCAGGATTGGACGTGGTCGTCCGAAAGATCCGCTGTTGCAACCAGAGGGCCGGCGCCGCCTTCGACATAGCTGACTTCGACAGGATGCGCAGCCTGATTGGCGCCTGTGGTGTCGAGATAGGGCGACACGCAGGGCCGCTGCTGTCCTCTATAGGACATGTAGCTGTTGTCATTGGGATTGTAGGAGCGGTAGCGCTCCGTGCACCAGTTGACATGGGCAGGTGGCAGCCTGGCCTGCTGCTCGCCCTCGTCCGGTGCCACCGCGCCTGTATTGGTCGGGTCGGGCGCTTGCACCCTGGCCGCGACGCCGAGTACCGCCGGCTGGACGGCGGCAACCCGCTCCAGGCCTTGCGCGGCCTTACGCACAGGCTTTGCGTCCTTGGTCCATAGCTGCGAGACACTGTCGGCGGGACTTGCCTGATGCACGGGCTTGGCGACAATCAACCAGGCAGCGAAAGCCAGCCCGCTGGCAAAGACAGCAAGGGTCAGAACGAAGCCGCCGACCAGTGCCAAAATCGCTCTCATCATACACACTCCTTGAGCCCCAGCTAAGGTAAAACATGATTACCTCTCTTGCGAATAGCGATGCGCGCCGTCTGTACGACGCTCATCAACAAGTCATTCGAGAGAATAATGCTCTATCTCTCCCAGTAGACGTCCAAAATAATATTTCCCGTGACGACTTGTTAAAGGAAGTTAGTTGATACTGTTCATAATTACGACTAATAGGTTAGAATGGTGATTTATATATTGGCAGCCGCCATCAATATACCACCTGGTCGATTTTAATTCCTATTTTCCATAGGGCAACCGAGAATCGACTAGCTTGAACTTTGGCGAGCGTTATTACGTGCCAGATCGGCGTAAATTTCGGTTCGGTCGCCGTCGTGCTTTTCGATCAGGTCCAACGTTTCCTGTCGCGTCATTTTGCCGAGTTTCATCAAAAACTCGAACTCATGCTTTGGTATTGAGGACGCCAGCCGATCCACTTTCTTCCGCCTGCTCTCACTTCTACCAACCATGGAAAGCATCCTTCACCGACTTGGACGCGGCTGGACAAGTCCGACCTCAAAATCGGCTGGCAAACGCTGGCCCGTTGCGTTGATCGCAGCCGTCTTTATTGCATCGAGCCATTCTCCACGACGGCAGAAACTCTGAAAGGCTTTTGTGTCCCGCCGGTATGTGGGCTCCTGGAGCCGCCTCTTGAGGGCAACGCGGGTTCCCAAGACATGTGATTGTGGAGGTTCAGACTTCGACATCGTGATGATCGTCCATTTCATAAAGCCCGTCACCTCTTAAGGGTGACGGGCTTTCCGTTGAAAGCGTGGTCAGTTGTAGACCTTGATGATTTTGTGCGTACCCGGATCCACAAGCACCGTCCGGTTGTCGATCACAACGTAGCGGTATTTGACATTGGGGACCTCGCGAAGCTCGACGGTATCAGGCAGAGCTGTGCCGACATTGAGTTCCACGCCGGGGAGCTTCACCGACGCCAACGGTTGCTTCTTCACGTACTCTTGTACGACGGTGTCCTGTTCTGGCGAGACAAGAATTTCATCGGCCGCGACAGCGCCGACGCCGGCGAGCAAGACTAGCGCCGCTGCGGCGCTGGAGAGGTATATTTTCATGATCTATTTCCTCTTGTGATCTAGCGACACGATTTGTGCTCGCCAGCCATTGGAACTTGCTGCAAGACGGAACGTTCCTGGGCCGGTCTTCAGTCTGGACTCGATCGGACTAAGGTCCCATTAAAGGACGCAAAGGTCTTACCACTCGACTTGCGCGGAACGCCTCACCTCTGTGTTGGTTGTTGCCGAAAGTCGGAGAAATCAGATGGATAGAAGTGTCAGCCAAGCGCGATGGTTGCTTGCGCCACTCTTTGTAGCAGCGCTCACCTTTCTTGCGGCTGGATTGATTTTAGGCTGACCTATCGTGCATCGGCGCAGCTAAAGTCCCATCCTGTGCTGATAGGACTCGCGAGCCCTTCGCGGTGGCTGGCGAGTCCTCAACTTTTTAGAACGGATTCTCGTGCAGGCCCGCTTCTCGCGAAATGCGAAGAACCCACCGTTCCGACGAGGGAACGGTGGGCTGAAATTAGATTAAACTCATAGATCGCCTCGGTAACCGCAGGGGCATTAGCCGCCGTTGGCCGGGGCAGGTGCCGGTGCCGCTGGCTTAGCTGGCGCGGCCGGAGCCTCCACTTTTGGCGCTTCAACCTTGACGTTGATCTCCTTTCCGCCTCCTCCGTGGAGGTTGATGACGCCGGTAAAAACAAGCAAGACAACGATCGCGATCAGTCCAAGAACAACGGCGACTGCGGTGCCGCCATTTCCTCCCGAATTAACAACAGTTGGGCCATCAGCCATGATTTCTCTCCTATTTTCAATTGCTTACGAGAGAGCAACGATCACCGCCGCCTAGGGTTCCGTACTAGGGCTAAGGTCTGGTGAGACGCAGACTGAGGTCTTAGTGAGCAACCCGTTTCCGGCATTGACGTTAGCACCGCGCTGTCGAGGCAAACCTCATCGGCGAAATTGTTCGGGAGAGTTAAACCAGTGACCTATACCCAGAGATTAGATATCGCTGACGTCCACGCTGCAAATGACAACCATGATCATGTTCCTGGATCCCTCTCGGTTCTCGACATCATTTCGTTGGCAGATGACGAGGAGAAGGTTGCAGCGCTTGTCAGGCGGACTGAGCGTACTGCCATTGTGGTGGTTGTTGCGATGGCAGTTTGCATACTCTTTCTTCCCGCTGTCTGCATTGCGCTCATCTACGGTATATGACCCCGTCCATGCGATTATCGCACCAGTAGCTCGTGGTGGCCGGCTTCAGAGTCGGTCGAACCTCGATCTCGAACTGCTCGCAAGCGTTTCATTGGCCTGAGCTTCCGATTACGAACTATCCTGCGCACTTCCCAGACTTCATCGCCACTATCAGCTTCGGGAGCCAGCCGAAACCATTGCTCGTATCTGATTGTGGCTTCCACCTCGCGTTCGGTAAGATTCTAAGGAGCGTCGCAGCGACGCCAGCGTGGCTTACGAATTTGTAAACAAGATGGCTGGAACATACAATTCATCGCGTCGTTGTGCGGTGCAAGTAAATCCAGAACGGAGGAAATTGATGAAATTTTTATTGGGAGCTGCGATCGCGACTGCGGCAACACTTATGTCATTCGCGCCTGCCTATGCTCAAAGCGTTATTATTCAGCCTGACAACGGCGGAGGTTACGCTGACCAGTACTCCTCGGACAATGGCGGCGAGTACCGTCACCACCATCGGAATCACTATCAAGACAGCTACAACGATGGTGAGAACACTGATAGCCAGTACAACGACGGACAGTATAGACGGCATCACCGCCACCACCATGGTTGCCGCATATTTGTAACTACGCACTGGCGCCATCATCACCGGGTAGTCGAGCGCACGAGAGTGTGCGGCTAACGTCTGCCGTAATGTCCAAGCCGCACGCTGATTTCTGCAAGATGACCAAGCAGCTCGGCGAATAAGCCAAACAAAAACGGTGAAGGTGGTGGTCGTGCCGGACCACCACCTTTGAGAAGCGATGGGCGCCCGCATCCATGCGGTATAGGCCGCGAGGATTCGATAGACCTGCATTCGGAGCAGGCGAATCGCTGCGCGATCTCGGTACCTCTCAGGCCTTCATCGCGCAAACTTGCAATGCTGCACCGCGACGCTTGCCTCCGCGATACGCCGGCGAAGCCGTGACTTTTTTGATGCATTCACGCTGCCGGCGACTTTATAAGGCGGCGTTCGATCTGAGCGACCATTCTAGGACCGTCATGACGATATGCCCATATACCGCAGGTCGATACATGCGGGTCCAGGACGGTGACGAAGGCTTCTCTTTGCTCGCACTCGTGCCGCGTGACGACCAGTTCATCTCCGGTCGCAAAAAGTCGATGATGGTGGCAAGTTCAGCCCGATCGCCGCGGCTGGCCCCAGAGACCTTCTCTGAGCGGATGATGCCGCAGCCTTCGGTCTTCAATTGACGACTTGCGTTTCGAGGTCCTGGTCGATGGTGCTGACGCGGGCATAGCCTATGGGGCTCATTTGAATGTCACCTCAGGGTTTAGGCCCGAAGCTCCCTTTGACACGTCCTCATCTATGCGCAAGACACGCTCCGGCCGCTCCGTGAAGAGCTGAACAGGGCGGGGGCGGCATCGTGAACGCTCTCGCAAACCCATCTGACTTTCTTCCACTGTCGACGGCTCGGCGCCAGCGCATCGAGCGGACAATTGAAATGATGGTGGCTCTTCTCGACGCCATGGACGGCGAACCTGATCTCGAATCGACTGGCGACGAAGAGGCGTACCTCACGGGCTGGTCCGGAGCCAATGATGATAGGGAGCTTGACGACGAGCGCGAGCCGCAACCGGACGGCGAAACGTGCTGCTGGTCGTTGGATACCGAAATTCCACAGGAGGTGGCCTGACTGGCACCGCAACGGCTGGTGAAAGGTCAACCCGATCCGATGGCCCGCTGCCTCACTGCTGCGGGCTCGTGGCTGCATCCTCGCACAGCTGGATTAACCAGAATCCAATTAATTGAGCTTTCATTGGAAACGGCGAACTTGCGCCGCCTGACCGCTCCAGTTCCCGTTTAAATTCGACGCTCGCGCTCTAGATGCCTGACTAGCAAGGCCATATTTCGTCGATTAGCGCGCCAAAAGACATCGAACGCATCTCCGGCAATTGGTATCGAACCAATCACACCTTCAATGAGCACGTTTGCAATCATGCGGATGAGGACGCCGACGGGTACGCCAATTCGAAAAGCCTCCACCACGATTATGCTCGAAAGGGCAACGCCCGCCGAATCGCCAACGACGGGGATAAGGCCCAAAACGGCATCTACACCAAATCGGACTTTGGTCCCAGGAATGCGAATGCCACATCCAGCAGACGAGAAAAACGGTCAAGCCTTTCGACTCGTGCGCGCAGATCCTCCGCGTCGCCTATAGTCCACGATGCTGCATGTGCCATGGGGCCGACCTCTCTACGTCATACGATATGGGAAGCGGTCGGCAGGCGCGCAAGCGAATGAAGGCGCAGTGGCTTGTCTCAGAGCCAGCCCGCTGCCAAAGACTTTGGGGGACGGCAGCGGGCTGTGGGCGTGTGCCACCCTCGGAGCGGCGAAGGGCAATGTTTCGTTGCTCCGGTTTTAAGCCTATGAGACATTTCCTCATATGTGCGACTTACAGATTTGTAAGCGCTTCGAGAGACGGACGTGCTTTTGCCGCCGGCCCGAAGTTGATAGGATTGCCTCGACTTCAACTACGTTCTCCAACGCAATTAAAGGAAATTCTGATGGCTTCGACGGCTGTAGCGTTGGTTTGGTACATGATAATTGCAGGTCCAGGTGGTGGCATGGTTGTGCTTCCCACCACTTTCGACAAGCGCGAACAGTGCACCGCCGCCATCGCCGAATATCAGAAGCAGCCGACACCCACCGGCTGGTCGATACAGTGCGTGCCGAGCGCGTCGCCCTTCACCGACAATGGATCCGCCGAATAGCTGCGTCGCTTGCCGGCTGCCCATCCAACGCATGCGAATTGCCCGACATGGAATGACGTGCAAATATTATTCGACCGCTTCGCAGGGGGAACATCCATGGCGTTCGATTATTGCCATCCGACCGCACCGCACAAGAAGCTACGCTTGCCCAACTGGTACGTGTCTAGCCTGATGATGGACCGGGCTCTCGATGCCGTGGCGCGCAAGGTCAAGACGCTGGACCGCAAGCACGATATCCCCTACCTCGCCGGCTATTCGAAAGATGGGAAGACGATCTATATCGACCGGCATATGCCCAGCGAATGGGAATACAAAGGCCGCAAGATCAACACCGACCGTTTCCTATTGTTGCACGAGGAAGTCGAGAAGTCGTTGATCGACCAATTGGACCTGCATTATCTGCACGCCCACCAAATCGCCACTCGGGCGGAAGAAGCCGCAGTGCGAGCGGCCGGCATCTCCTGGCGTGACTATGACCGCTTCATGCAGAAGTACGTGAAGACGATGGACGATGAACGGCTTACCAAAGTGCCGGCAGACCTCGACCTAAAACCCTACCGCGACGAACACGATACCGATCTGCTGGAGCGCATGGCCACTAGTATCGAGAAGGGCATTTACCCCGCAGGCGTCGACAAGGCCAAATTGCACGCCAAGATCAAGGGCCAACTTAAGACGGTCATGACCCACACGCATCAGCCGAAGGAACGTGCGGCGGCGAAGGCCAACCCTGCCGCGAAGAAGGCCACGGCGCCGCGTTAGCCAAGGCAAGTCAGGACTGGGTTTCGTTTCCGCCATTCGGCCTAAGGAATGCACCAGCACCGGCCGTCACCCCCGCACCGACGGGTGCCAACCCAGCAGCGGCGACTCGGGAAGGATGCGCCGCCAGCATCTAACCAGCGATGAACAGGGAAGTTCCCGTGGCCCGCGCCCCTCGCTCATCCAGCATTGGTTCACAAGCGGGGCGTAGGAACGTTCCACACTTCGTGCTACCATCGACGTATGAAACGCTCGCAACTGTAGCGGCCATGGAGATATAGGCCATGGGCCATCCCTATCGGCGCGCCAGCACGTGCCCTATGGAACCGGCACTCACTTGCCTCTCTCAGCCGGGGCTGTGCCGCTCCGTTTGCTTGTCGCCTGGCACCTTAGGACATGTCGGATGGCGAGCCCGACGAGAGCATGATAGCCCGGATCATGGTCGTTAGTTGCCGGGCGGGTGGACAGGATCATTGCAGAGATCAGCCGAACTATTATCGAGACTTGGCGATCAAATTGATGCCGTAAGGCTGCATACAGCTTCGCTGCCGCAATTGGCCTGTTCGCTACTCGTGAGACCCTCAAATGAAGAACTATCGCGTCGACGAAATGGAAGATGACACGGTTCGCAAGTCGCATGCGATCAAAGCACCGACGCCTTTCGAAGCGGCGGGAAAAGTCGTTAGCCAAAAAGTGAAGCTGACGAAGCAGCTTGAGGGCGACTGGGTGCGCGTCACGGACGAAGAGAAGGGGCTGGTTTTCGGTTATATTGCGACCCCGTGAGACCGGACCGGATAAACAGTGACTTGTCTCGACAGGCTAGCTGACAGGGCCCGAAATCTGCTTGAGCGCTGTGACATTCGAAAGCTTTTCGCGCTTGATCAGTGTCGGCTTCTTATAGGTCTTTTTCATCGCGATCCCTTTGAAGCTGAAGACGACAGGGCGGCAGCCAGCGAGGCCGGGCGTTAGTCAGATCGCCGCCAATATATTAGCAACCCATTGACGAACAGATGCGCTGCTCCAGAATTCTATGCATGGCACGGGAAATCAATATCGGTGACAAGGTGGCGATTATCGCCACGGTTGGCGAGCGCATCGAGGATCGCGTGTCCCTGCATATTCCGACGGCTCTGCACTACTATTCGACCATCGATCCCGGAGCGAAGCCTGGCGACAGGATAAGGTTCGAAGGGGAAGTTGTGCACGTCGACGAGGATCTAAACAGGGTCACAGTACAGGTGCTGGGGCGCCTCACGGTCGACACTAGCACGGTCAAGTTGGTGAGAAGATATCGGCGGCCGACCCGCAAAGAGCCGCTGCGTGACACGGTGGCAAAACGTTAGAGGTCCTGTCAAGCGCGTCGCGTCCTACGGATGTTTCGGCGGGTCAAATGGGCGGTCTCTTGATGCAAAGGCGCCCGCTGGCCGGGAGCCAGCGGGCGACGGACCTTGCGGCCCTATTGACCGCCTGGAGGGGACCGGCGGCTCCTCAGCAGACCAACCAGGCGTCGGCGCTGATCAATGTTGCCCGCAACATCGGCGGCAGTATTGGCGTGTCGCTGTCCAACACGGTGATCGCTCAAAATGCGCAGCTCCACCAGGCAAACCTTGTCAGCCACGCGGCACAATCGTCTCCCGCCTACGAAAAAGTGCTGCATCAGGTGACCGAGCATTTTGTTGCGCAGGGATCGACTATGCTCCAGGCCAAGCAACAGGCCATCGGCTGGATTGGGCAGTTGATCGCACGCCAGGCTTCGCTGCTCGCCTATGTCGACGTCTTTCGCTACTGCGCAATCGTGACAGCACTGTTTGTCCCCCTCGCCTTGCTGAGCGGTCTCCAAAGCATGACAAGCGCTAGCTGAAATAACGCCCGCGCTGGAACTCCCTCGCCGGCTTTTCGTTCAGACCCTATCCAACAAAGGGAGAAACAATCATGCCACGCGGTGACAAATCGAAATACACCGACAAACAGGAACGCAAGGCCGACCACATCGCAGAAGGCTACGAGAAGCGTGGGGTTTCCGACAAGGAAGCGGAGCGTCGCGCATGGGCGACCGTCAACAAGGACGATGGCGGCGGCAAGAAGGAAGGCGGCTCCGGACGCGGCGAGCACACAGGCAATCCGGCGGCACATAAGGGCGGTAGAATCGGCGGCAAGGCGTCGGCATCAGGCTCATCTGCAAGCCGATCGGAATCGGCTAAAAAGGCCGCAGCCACCCGCAAACGGAACGCCGAACACCAAGCGCATTGACTGGCGATGCCCGGAGCACAGAAATGAAATCACAACTCGTCAACGAGGTCAGCGGACAAAGGACATTCGTCGTGGTGCTGGACCCCGGCGAAGAAGCGTTCGGCGGGCTTACCGCCTTCGCGGTCGACCAGCAGATCGGCAGCGCGTCCTTGACCGCCATCGGTGCGTTCGAGGGAGCGACCGTCGGCTGGTTTGACCTGAAAGCGAAGACCTACCGCAAGATCCCGATCGACGAACAATGCGAAGTGCTGAGCGCGATCGGCGATATCGCGCTGGCCGACGATGGCAAGCCCAACCTGCATGTCCATGCGGTGCTCGGATTGAGCGACGGAACCACAAGAGGTGGGCACCTCCTTGAAGGCATCGTTCGGCCAACGCTCGAAGTCACCCTGGTGGAAGCCCCGGGCCATCTACGCCGCAGCAAGCGTCCGGAACTCGGTGTTGCGCTGATCGATCTGGACGCTTGAGCTTCAAGGACGGTCGGCAGGGCGGGTTTAGGTCCAGTTCGAGAGAACTGTCTCCATCCCGACTGTCTCGACCTGCTGCGCAAACCGCTGATGATAGACGGTCAGCAGTGCGTCGTGGGTTGCGTCGGAACAGCTGCACAGCGCGTCCGTGACCAGAACCACGCGATAAGCCGAAATCGATGGCCCCGAGCACCGTGGCCAGAACGCATACATCTGTTTCGCCACCAGTGATGACTAACGTATCGATGTCGCGCGCCATCAGAAGGGTTTTAAGGCGCCCTTCGAACCAGGGCGAGTAGATGTGTTTGTCGATGATTGCCGCTGGCGGGCAGTAACCGGCCAAGGACGGCAACAGTTCCGTCATTTCGGGACCGATCGTCTCCGTCGTCATCGAAGCCCAGCGCTCGTAGTAGCGCTTCCAAGTGCCGACGCCCTGCCCGGCCTTTCGGGCGGGCAGGAATCGCGTAAAGACCGTCTGCGGCGCCCGTCTTTCGATCAGTGTCTCGATTTGTGGGAGAACGCGGGTGATCCAGGGTGTTGCCCATTGAGACGGCTCGGCAAACAGCCTCTGCATATCCACGCAGATATGCATGCATCGATCGCCAAGGGGACCTCATACGGCTTTCTTTCGTCCGCCGGTCGGAGCCCAGGGGATAACCGAGACAGATGGTGACGACGGACAATGGTGTTGTCGAGATTGGTCTGCCTTTGCTGCGCCGGCCGCAGACTGGCAATGTCCCATTCCCCTGATCGGCTGGCTGACGCAGCGCCAGTTCGTGCGTGGGCTGACGTTCGGTGCCGTGCAACAATCGATTACGCGTCCGAAAAGCGGTCCGTTGGCTTCCAGCGTGACGAGCAAACACCGCGCCGCCTTCACCAGCAAGACAACACGAACCCCCACTTCGCTGGATCTTCATGCCTGAATTCCGAGCCTCGCAGCCGGCATTGCGCTTGTCGCTCAGATTGAGAAGGTTAGCGGCCTTCGAAAAACGGCAGATAGCGGCCGCAACTGCTTCAGGATGAGTCTGCCTCGGGTGGCACGTCCGATCAACGCCCTCTTAAAAGGACAATGAGTTCGCGAGACCGACGCGATTTCAGCGTGGCCTGGAGGTCAGGTGTTCAACGCTGTGGGGCGGTATCGCCCATAGCCCACCTTCACGAGCAGCCCGTCTTCACACATCCGGGAGAGATAGCAACGTGGGATGCCGATGTCTGTGAAGTCACGGGTCCGCACCTCCCCTCTATTGCGAGCCAGGGCCGCAGCTCGATCCCGGAGCGAAGGCAAGGGGCCGCCAGCGAGTAGTGCTTCGGCGCGATCTCGGTCGCGCTTTCGTCTCTTGGGTGCATGCGGCGCGCTTCGGCGGAGGGCTATGGAGAATTCGTAATTCGCGGCTTCACCGATCCCGGGGAGCCACTTAATCCAGAAAAGCCTTTAAACCCAAGCCCTGCAAGGGTTTCCGCTTCCCCAGAGATACACCGCGCGATACACTGCGGGGTACCCTGAGCATGAAGATTGACGTGAAGCATATACAGAAACGCGGCAAAGCCGGATGGCGCTACAGGCGCAAAATTCCCAATGAATTGCGGGCCGCTGCGGGCAAGCTTGAAATCCTGATACCCCTTGGGAGTACGGAACAAGAAGCCCTGAACGCGTACCCAAAGGTGCATGCTCAGGCGGAGCAGCAGTTGCGTCTATGGTCACGCCCCCATAGCCCTACCAGTACCAATGGCACTCCCTCCCCGACTGAGTTTGAGCAATTCAGGCTGAGTCGCGCCCGGCTTAGGGCTCTCAGCCTTGACCCCGAGTGGAGCGGCCAGGAAGACGGCGACGACCCCGAGGCGCTGGCAAGGGAACTGATTGCCGAACAGATCGCCGACAAGTACCCGGTGGACGAACACGGCCACCCTGTCGGCATTGAGACAGAAGACCGAGCCCTAATCCACGCGTTGGTTCTCGGTGAGCGCCGGCGGCGACCAGATCCGACCCTTGAGGACGCCAAACGGCTCTATCTAAAGGAGCGCGTCGGAGAAGACGAAACGAAGCAGATGGAGCTTGAGAGGGTCTTCAAGCTCGTCAAGGAAGCGCTGGGTGTTGATTTTCGCTGAGAACTGACCCGGCATTTCCACCGAGATTTGACCCGCCTTTCATGTATGTTTCGGTTCGGGGTTGAGGGTCAAGGTTCTGGTTTTCTCCTTCGCTTTTTTGGGTTCGTGGGCAGAGCTGTTCTTGAAGCGGAAGCTGTCATTTCCGGTTTCAAGGATGTGGCAATGATGCGTCAGCCTGTCGAGAAGCGCGGTCGTCATCTTGGCATCGCCGAAGACACTCGCCCACTCGCTGAAGCTGAGGTTTGTGGTGATGATGACGCTGGTGCGTTCGTAGAGTTTGCT
>NZ_AXAL01000006.1 GCF_000472785.1 Mesorhizobium loti CJ3sym | reverse complement strand
AATACGCCGAGCCGGCTCCAGCGGATGAAGCGGTTGTAGATCGTCTTGTGGGGACCATACTCGCTGGGCGCGTCGCGCCACCGAAGGCCGTTCCTGATCACGAAGATGATGCCACTGACGATCCGCCGATCATCGACCCTGGGCACTCCGTGAGACAGCGGGAAATGCCGCTCAATCCGGCGCATCTGCGCCTCCGACAGCCAGATCAAATCACTCATTGCAGCGCCTCCTCGCACCGCCAATGAATCAGCCGTTTGCTGTCTCCGCAAGAACTTTAATAGGTCCTGACCCTAGGTCAAACGGCGACGCGCGCGGGGCGATCATTTCCAGCCTGGAACTGCAAGCAGCGGACTTGAAATTCCGATGTGACCGACTGTCAATACGACATCAAGCGGTTAATGCTGCCCTCTTCCATCAGCGTGCGGGTGACGCCGCCGAACGCCCATTCCCGCAAGCGGCTATGGCCATATGCGCCAGAGACGATCAGGTCCGCATGGATCGAACGGGCGAATGTCAACAACCGGTCGCCATTAGCCTCCCCTGCGATCAGTTCGGTTCGCACCTTGATGCTATGGTGTTCAAGAAAGACGGCGACATCGGCCAGGCTGTCACGAAGGCTTTCGTCGCTATCGGTGCCTATCGTCGCTATGACAACCGTGTCGGCCTTAGCCAAAAAAGGCAACGCATCGGCCAGTGCCCGTCGTGCTTCCCTGGTATCCTTCCAGGCAACCAGAACGGTTTTTGCAAGGATGTGATCAACATCGCCTGCGGTGACCAGGACGGGACGGCCAGCTCCGAGCGCAAGGCTGCCGATATCCACGGCGCGAAACACATTGTCTCCTGCCTCGCCGGTGACGATAAGGTCGGTCGCTCTGGCACAAACGCTGAGGAAGCGGGTTGGGCTGCAAACCGCCTGTCGCCATTCGCTCCGGATCGAACCAGGAACCAATCTCTCGAATTCGGTGCGCAGTTCCGCGAGCCGCTTTTCGATTTCCGTTCGCTGAATCTGCATGATCTCGCCTTCGTAGACCATGCCATCGCCCGTTGCGACGAGCGGCGGTACGTCCGCAGCCGCCAAGCCGATAAGATGGGCGCCAAACCGTTCTGCAAGTTCTACCCCCACCTTCACTATGGGCGCAGGAGATGCATCTACGGCCAGGTTCACGATAATTGTTTTGTAAGACATTGCAGGCGCCTTTCGCTGAAGCGATCGAATGCGCGATGAATCGCATTCGCGAGCGCCCGATGCCTTGATGCGGGTCAAAGATACGCTTTTTCTCAACTCGCCGATCCCGCCTCGGCAGGCCGTGCCTTGATTCGAAATCATTTTCCGAAATGGCGCCGTGCTCGACCAGCCAGAAGCGCGCGAGGGATAGCGGAAGTTCGAATTGAAGACGCGCTGCACGAGATCGTCGCGGCTGTAAATACTGTTATCGAACCCGGGGCGACCCTGGCAACGCTGGACACGCCGCGAACTCGCTAACGGCATTAAAGCCAAACTGGGCGAGCTTTTCTTGCGTGGCGTCGGTCATGGTGGCGGCAAGCTGCCGATATAAGCGATGATTGCCTCAATCAGATGCGGTCCTCGGCAGCGCATGCCGTATCGCTGAAGCCGGACGCCGGGCCGGCGCGGAAGTGCGGAAATCGCACAGATCAAACACCAGCGTTGGACGCGTCCCAACGTTCGATCCGCCCCTGCCAGTAGACGGCTTCCTTCCCGTCGATTTCCCAGGCGACCTCTCCGGCAAACGGAAGCCACAAATTGCCGTGACCACGATAGTCGGAGAAACGGCCGCGCCATGGAGTTGGCAGGATTGGTGCCGTGGCCGAACGCGGCCTATCGGGCGCAAAGGCACCGGCAATCCTCCCCTCACTGTCGAGGCTGAGCGTGACTTCGGCCGCTGTCTCTCCCACGCCGGCGCTCACGGCCAGCCTGTCGGGACCGTCTTCACGCCAGCGCAGGGTGGTGTTGAAGAGAATAGCGTCGGGCGCCCAGGCAAGTTCTGCTAGGTATCGCATCAGCTCGCCGCGCATCAGCGCCGACGAGTGCTCGGCGCGGGCGAGCGGAATGATGGCGAGCGCCATGACATCCAACCGCCCCTCGCCGCCGTTCAACGCATCGCGCACTGAGATCATACCGAAGGGACCAAACCGTGCCCGCCAGTCGAAGGCACATTCGCGCGTGGAGATCGTTTGTGTTGCGGTAAATGACATCCAGGACGTGGCGCCAAGCCGTTGTTTCATCCGTCCTGTTTGCGTGAGCTTGACCGTCGTTCGGCGGATCTCGGGACTGACACCGAGACGTAGCGCCAAGTCATAGACAGCGGCCGGCAACCGCTTCCTGATCAGAAGATCATCCTCAGCCATCATGCGGCCTTCCTCTATGTTGGCGCATTGCTCCACTTCGCGAGCGTGGCCGCTATTCCGGCCACATAGAGGCTCCCGAAGATCAGCTTGTTGTGACGCGCAAGCCATTCTGGAAGATAGATGTCGAAGTTATCGCGTCGATCGCCGGTGTAGCCCGCAGCAAGAGATGTGAGGGGGCACTGCCATCCGTTCAGGACCAGTACGAGCACCTCCACCAGGACGACGCCGATCGACAGCGCCGCGTAGAAATAGTCACCCCGCAAGGCGAACACCCAGATTGCAAGGATACACCCGACGAAAAAAGCCCAGACGACGGTGTGAATGGCTTTGATTGTCACGAGCCGTGCCGCCGATGCGGATGGGATCTGAACGGGAGCGTTCAAGATAGGATTACACTTTCTGCTGGCCGGCGCGCCGAGAAGGGGAGCGCGGCTCCGTAGCCGAAGCGCATGACGAGGTCGGGACGTCGCCCAGGCAAGCCGACAAGCGTCGCCAGTTCCGGCCGCAGGCCAGCGACTTCGACGGGCTGATTGATGAAAGCGTGCTTGAGGCCGAGCGCGGTGGCCTGCAACGCGAAGCGCTGGCAGGCGCGGCCTGCCAGAACCCAATGCTCGCGGTCTTCTTTCTGGGCGACGAAGACGGCGACGCCCGCCGAAGAGGCAAGCTGTCGAGCGTATTTTTCGTTCTCGGCCTTGGCTTTGAAGACGAGATCGAACATGACCCGACCAAGCCATTCCGGAAGGGCGGGATTGCCGCTTGATACGCTGAAGAGGCCGTCACCGGTCACCATCGCCTGTCGGGGGCTGAAGCGCAGCCAGGTCTTCAGTTCCCGCACGAAGGCGGCGTCGGCGACCTGCGCATTGTTGCCGGCGACGACCAGGTCGCGCACGCGATCGATCCCTGGCCGATCCGTGATGAGAACGAGATCGACGCCCGACAGGGTCGCTGCGGCAGAAAGCGTCTGCAAATCGCCGCTGCCGACGGCTTTGCCGTCATAGTCGCCACGTGTCGATTGCCGTTTCGGGATCGCATCGAACAGCGCCGGCTCGACAGGTGTCCCGCCGCCGAACGCAAACATCACGGCGCCGTCATTCGCTGGGCTGAAACTCAGTTCGCCGGGCTTTCCGCGCGCGCTGCCGGCGATAGCCAGGTTTTCCGCCGCGCAACCGAGACTGGCAAACAGATGATGATTGTCCGGGTCGACGACCGCGATCTGTCGCGCCATGTCGGGCAGAATTTCTATCCCGACATCACTGATCTTGAACTGCCACGGCTGGGTGTTGTGGCTGTTCGCCGCAAGCGTCGCGTAGCGGATCAGGTCGCTCGTCCCCGGCGCTTGTTCCAAGGCTGAGCGGGTCGCGGTAACGGAGGCGTTGTATTCCGCCATCGACCCCATGTTTCGGAACCCCAAACAGGTTGCTCCGACGCCGGCGGCCATCAGGGCGCCTCCACCCACCAGATATTGCCGCCTGTTCATCGCTTTGTGGCCGATCTGTGTTCGACAATCGCGAAGCGGCCAACAATGACCGGTGCGGTTGTCTTCAAATGAGTTAAGTCGCAAAATCGACTGCGCGTGAGGAATTGGCGGACCATCGCCAGTCCCGGATCTCCGGCATGTCGACGCCGTGCTTTCGGATGTAGCGATCGTGCTCGACCAGCTTGTCGCGGATCGCTTGCTTGGCGTAGACGGCCGCCGCGCCAAGCCTTGGCACCCGGTCGATGACGTCGGCGACAAGATGAAAGCGGTCGAGCCTGTTGCGGACCACCATGTCGAAGGTGGTCGTCGTCGAGCCTTCTTCCTCGTAGCCACGAACGTGCATGCTGTCGTGATTGGTGCGCTTGTATGCCAGACGATGAATGAGCCAGGGATAGCCGTGATAGGCGAAGATCACCGGCTTGTCCTTGGTGAACAATGCGTCGAAATCGCTGTCCGTGAGACCATGCGGATGCTGGGACTTTGGCTGCAGAGTCATTAAGTCAACGACGTTGACGACCCGCACTTTCAGATCCGGAATATACCCCCGAAGCAGATCGACGGCGGCAAGCGTCTCGACCGTGGGCACATCGCCGGCGCAGGCCATCACCACGTCGGGTTCGCCACCGCGATCATTGCTTGCCCATTCCCAGATGCCGATGCCTCGCGTGCAGTGCTTGATTGCCGCATCCATGTCGAGCCATTGCGGCGCCGGCGCCTTGCCCGCGACGATGACGTTGATCCGGTCCCAGCTTCTGAGACAGTGGTCGGTGACGTAGAGCAGCGTGTTGGCATCCGGCGGCAGATAGACGCGGACGGTATCGGCTTTCTTGTTGACGACGTGGTCGATGAAGCCCGGGTCCTGATGGCTGAAGCCGTTGTGGTCCTGCTGCCAGACATGGGATGTGAGCAGGTAGTTCAAGGACGCGATCGGCTGCCGCCATGGCACGTCGCGCGAGGTCTTCAGCCATTTCGCATGTTGGTTGAACATCGAATCGATGATGTGGATGAAGGCCTCGTAGCAGGAAAACAACCCATGGCGTCCGGTCAGCAGATAGCCTTCCAGCCAACCCTGGCAAAGATGCTCGCTGAGTACTTCCATGACGCGTCCCGATGGCGCGAGATGATCGTCCTCCGATGTAGCGCTGGCATCCCAGGCGCGGTTGGTGACTTCAAAGAGTGCCTGGAGGCGGTTGGAGGCCGTCTCGTCAGGCCCGAAAACCCGAAAGTTGCGCGTCGCATCATTGGCCTTCATGACATCGCGCAGGAATGTGCCCATCACCCGCGTCGCCTCGGCCTCAACCTCGCCTGGGGACGCCACGGCCACCGCATAGGTGGTATAGTCGGGTAGCCGCAGCGGGCGCTTCAGGGTGCCGCCATTGGCGTGCGGATTGGCGCTCATGCGCCTGTTGCCAGCAGGCGCCAACGCCGCGATCTCGGCGTGCAACCGTCCGGCTTCGTCGAACAATTCCTGCGGCTGGTAACTGCGCAGCCAGTCTTCCAGCAGTTTGAGATGCCCCGGCTTGGTCATGTCGCTGAACGGCACCTGGTGTGAACGCCAAGACCCTTCCGTCTTGAGGCCGTCGACGGTCTTCGGCCCGGTCCAGCCCTTGGGGCTGCGCAGGACGATCATCGGCCAGCGCGGGCGCGCGGAGACGCCGGCTTTGCGTGCGTCATGCTGGATCTGTTTTATCCGCTGGAAGGCCTCTTCCATGGCCGCCGCCATCTTCTGATGCATGATCTCCGGCTCCTCGCCTTCGACGAAGATCGGGTCGTAGCCGTAGCCGCGAAAGAGAGCCTCCAACTCCTCCGGGGATATGCGCGCCAGCACGGTCGGGTTGGCGATCTTGAAGCCATTCAGGTGCATGATCGGCAACACCGCTCCATCGGCCGCCGGATTGAGGAACTTGTTGGAATGCCATGATGCCGCCAGCGGGCCGGTTTCGGCTTCGCCGTCGCCGACAACACAGGCAACGATCAGATCGGGATTGTCGAGGACGGCGCCGTGGGCATGCGCAAGCGAATAGCCGAGTTCGCCGCCTTCATGGATCGAGCCGGGAGTCTCGGGCGCGGCATGGCTTGGAATTCCGCCGGGAAACGAGAATTGCCGCACAAAGCGGCGCAATCCGTCCTCGTCCCGGGAGATGTCGGGATAGAGCTCGCTGTACGTGCCCTCGAGATAGGTGTTTGCGACGATACCTGGCGCGCCATGTCCGGGGCCGGCGATGAACAGGACGTCGAGATCCCTCGCCTTGATGATCCGGTTCAGATGGACATAGATGAAGTTCAGGCCTGGCGTCGTCCCCCAATGGCCGAGCAGGCGCGGTTTGACGTGCTCGAGTTTGAGAGGTTCGCGCAGGAGCGGATTGTCGAGGAGATAGACCTGTCCCACCGACAGGTAATTCGCCGCGCGCCACCAGGCGTGCATGAGCTTGAGCGTATTCGGCTCCAGAACAGTTGGTTCTGCCGCCAAACCCTGAGGTTTATGTACTGTCATTGCGATGCTCCTGATGTCGTCAAAAATGAAGGGTCACGCGTGGATCCGGCCCGCCCGCGCGATGCCGGGCCGACGGCCAGAGGTTTCAACAGTTCCGCCGACACGAGGTAGGCGACCACGATGACGCCGATGCCTGCCAACATCGGCACGGAAGGCGCTTCAAAACCAAACCAGGCTCCGAGCGGCGTGAACGGCAGCACCATGGCAACGACCAATGCCACGAGCGAGGAGGCCGCCAGGGGCAAGCGGGGAAGATCCTGCCAGGGCCGGCCATTGGTGCGGATGATGAAGATGACTAGGATTTGCGTCGCCATGGACTCCAGGAACCAGGCGGTGCGGAACTCCGCGGCAGAGGCATGGAAGATCAGCAGCAGCGCCCCGAAGGTCATGAAATCGAACAGCGAGGAGAGCGGTCCCATGACGCCGGCGAACCGCATCAGGCCGCGCATGTCCCAGACCTGCGGCCGCGCCGTGGCTTCGGCCCGGACGCCGTCGAATGGAATGCCGAGTTCGGACAGGTCGTAGAGCAGGTTGTTCAAGAGGATCTGCGTCGGCAGCATGGGCAGGAATGGCAGTGCCATGGCCGCGACCGCCATCGACAGCATGTTGCCGAAATTCGAACTGGCGCCCATGCGCACATATTTGAGGATATTGGCGAATGTCCGCCGGC
The DNA here is from genome assembly GCF_000472785.1 of Mesorhizobium loti CJ3sym. Classification (GTDB taxonomy): domain Bacteria; phylum Pseudomonadota; class Alphaproteobacteria; order Rhizobiales; family Rhizobiaceae; genus Mesorhizobium; species Mesorhizobium loti_E. Next base: position 329,027 of record NZ_AXAL01000006.1, on the reverse strand, counting down.
CCTCCTCGACGCCGTCTGCGACGACTTCGAGGTCGGATGCCAGGAGGATCATGTCGGCGGCGGCCTGCGCCACTCCGCTTGCGCCGTCGACCGAGAGACCGATGTCGGCAACCTTGAGGGCTGGCGCGTCGTTGATGCCGTCGCCGAGATAGCCGACAATGGCGCCCCTGGCCTGCAGCGCCTTTATGATCCGGGATTTCTGGTCCGGCGCCAGTCGTCCATAGGCGTCGACCGACTGGACCTGGACCGCGAGCGCTTCATCGCTCAACGCCACGATGTCGGCGCCGGACAGGACTTTCCCGGCATTCAGGCCGACAAGTCCGGCAAGTCGCTTGACCACAACCGGATCGTCGCCGGACAGGATCTTCAGCCTGACACCGGCATTTGCAAGCCGGGCTATCGCGGCGGCGGCAGTCGGCTTGGGCGGGTCGGCGAAGGCACAGAGCCCCTCGAAGACGAGGTTTGCCTCATCGGCCGATCCCACCTCATGCGACGATCCCGACCATGGACGCGAGGCGACGGCAATGGTTCTCAGGCCGTCGCCCGCCAAAGCATGGACCCGCTCGATCGCCTGGGTTCGTTCGGTCTCTCCCATCGGTGACGACGTGCCTCCGGTTCGCTGCGCGGAACAGAGCGCCAGCACCGCTTCCGGCGCGCCCTTGACGATGAGCAGCGGACCCTCTGGACCGGCCGCGAGCACGGAACCCAGCCGCCGGCTGAAATCGAAGGCGTGCCGGCCCGACAGGGTCCAACCCCGCGATGCATCGGCCGAGCCCTGGATCAGCGCCGCATCGAGCGAACCGCGATCGCCACCGAGATCGGCCGCGATGGCGCCGAGCCGGGCGGCGCGCGCATCCTCGCTACCGGCCGGGTCGAGACTGCGGGCAAGCGTGATCTCCGCCGAGGTCAGCGTGCCGGTCTTGTCCGTGCACAGCACCGTCATCGCGCCAAGGTCATGGATCGAGGCAAGCCGTTTGACGATGACCTTGCGACGCGCCATGCGCATAGCGCCGCGCGACAGGGTTACTGTCGTGATCATCGGCAGAAGCTCGGGCGTCAGGCCGACGCCAAGCGCCACCGCGAACAGCACCGAGTCCAGCACTGAGCGGCCAAGCAGCACCCTGGTGGCAAGGACGACAACCACCAGCGCCAGGCTCAGCCGCGCGATGACGAGGCCGAACTGATGCAGATCGCGCTCGAACGGTGATGGAGCTTGCGCCTCGGCGAGTGCCGACGCGGCGGCGCCAAACACAGTCGACCGGCCGGTGCCGACGACGAGCGCTATCGCTTCACCGGTCTGCGTGACCGCGCCCCGGAACAAGGCATTCGACGCTTCTCCGGGGCTTGTCGCCGTGACCACGCCCGAACGCTTCTCGACCGCATAGGGTTCACCGGTCAGCGCCGCCTCGCCGGCGGTGCAGGCCGTGCTGTCGAGGATCAGGGCGTCCGCGGGGATGATGTCGCCGGCGCGGACGCGCAGGATGTCGCCCGGGACGACGTTTTCGACGTCGATCTGGTGAAAGGAGCCGTCTCGCTTGACTTCGGCCTTCAGCGCAACGGAACGCCGCAGCACTTCGGCCGCCTTGACCGCGTGTCCCTCCTGCACGGTATCCAGGCCGATTGAAAGCACAAGAATCGCGACGATGATCCCGCCTCCGATCACGTCGCCCGTCGCCAACGACACTATGCCCGCCGCCAGCAGGATCAGCGAAAGCGGCTCGAGAAGACGTCGCAGGATCGCGCGCCACAAACCGTCGGTCTTCGCCGCCGCATCGCTGTTGGGACCATATTGGGCAAGCCTGGCTTCGGCATCCGCCGAGCTCAGGCCGTCGCCGCCGCAATGAAGAGCCGTGTAGAGAAAATCCGGCGTGCGCGTCCAGAACGCAGCGAGGTTATCGGGGCGTATTTCCCGTGCAGGCTTGTTCGCGAGATTGGCTGCCGAGATCATCAACGCGCCTTTGCTGCCTGGAAGACCGAACAGGTTTCCTCGGCTATGACTTGTTCTTCGTCGGTTGGAATGACGAGGACGGCTACTCTGGCATCCGGCGCCTCGATCCGCGTCGCGTTCGCTGCATTCGCCACGGGATCGATGGCAACGCCGAGCCATGAAAGATGGCCGCAGACGGCTGCTCGGATCTGGGGCTGATGCTCGCCGATACCGGCGGTAAAGACGATGCCGTCGAGCCCGCCCAGCGTGTTGGCGATTGCCGCGGTCTCGCGAGCGATGCGGAAGGCAAACAGGTCCAGTGCCTCGCGAGCGGCCGATGAGTCGTTGCCGATCAAATCGCGGCTGTCGGCGCTGATGCCGGAAACGCCGAGCAGCCCGGAGCGGTGGTAGAGCATGTCCTCAACCGCCTCGATCGACAGGCCGCGCTGCTTCACCAGATGGATCAGCACGCCCGGATCGAGATCTCCGCAACGTGTTGCCATGGGGATGCCGTCCAGCGTCGAGAACCCCATGCTGGTGTCGCGGCTGACGCCGCCTTCAAGTCCGCACAGGCTTGCGCCGCTGCCCAGATGCGCCACGACGATGCGGCGGCTGGCGATGTCCGGCGCGACCTGCCGCAGTTGCGCGGCAATGTATTTGTACGAGAGGCCGTGAAAGCCATAGCGCTTGATGCCCTCGTCAAAGAGCGAACGCGGCAGCGCGAAGCGGCGCACGAGATCGCTCTGGCTGCGATGGTAGGCCGTATCGAAAGATGCGACCTGCGGCAGGTCGGGCCGCAGATGCCGGATTGCCTTAATCAAGCGAACGCTCTGCGGCTGGTGCAGCGGGGCCAGAGGCACCAGCGCCTCGATTGCAGCCAGCGTCTCGTCGGTGATCGCCTCAGGCCCAGCGAACCGGTCGCCGCCATGAACGACGCGGTGTCCAACCACAGCCAGCGCATTCACTGAAAAATGGTGCGCCAACCAACCGAGGGTTTCTTCGATGACTTCGTGCAGATCGTCGGAAACAGCCGCCTTCAGCGGAATATTCGCGACGGTCGGACCTTCAGTTATCTGAAGCGCCAGCGGCTGATGGCGCAGGTCGGTGACACCTTTTCCAAGGCGATGCGGCACATCCGCCTTGATCACGAATAGGCCGAGCTTGATCGTCGAGGATCCGGGATTGAAGCTCAGGAGAACAGGATCGGCCATGATACGATTTGATCACTGTTCTGCTCGCGCGACGCGAACTTGCCATCAGCAACGGCTGGTGGACGATTTGGTTGCCACAAGGGTGTCTCTGTCTGGGGTGTCTCTGTCTGGCGACGCCCTCAGCTCCGCGGCTACGAAAAGCACTTGGTAACCGCCAACGCTTTGATGCCGATCAAGAAGATCCGTTTTCGTCTTGGTGCGATTGATCGGCGCTCTTCTTTGATTGCGATCAATGCTCGTTCCCGGCGATCCGCCTTAAGACTCTCGGCCAAAGGAGAATAGCGATGCAATATATCAAGACCGATGGCGACCTGTGGGCGTCTGCCATGATGCCTGAGGGAATCGTTGAGCGATGGTTTATCGTCAGTGGTGCCGCGATCCGGGCTGGCGAGCGAATTGCCGAAATTCGCATAGAAGACGCACTGCACGACATTGTCGCCCCGGCGGATGGGCGTGCGACGATTATCGCTGTGGTGAACGACATTATCGAACCCGGTTCAGTCCTGGCGACGCTGGAGACGATGCGGCCTGACTGAGGTCGCTCGGTTCGAAAACACAAGGACGCTCGGAAACCAGGAGATCGCACCAATGCAGATCCGCACGCTTACCGCCTTGGAATGTACGAAATTGCTGACGGCCAATCGTGTTGGTCGCCTGGCATGCGCGAAGGACGGGCAGCCCTACATCGTGCCGATCCACTATGCCCATGCCGACAATCATCTCTATGCGTTTTCGATGCCGGGCAAGAAGATCGAATGGATGCGCGCCAATCCACTGGTGTCTGTTCAGGTTGAAGAACGCGGCGAAGGGCGGGGTTGGCAAAGCGTGGTCGTCGATGGCCGCTACGAAGAACTGCCGGACCGCGTCGGCCACAAACTGGAGCGCGACCATGCATGGTCGTTGCTCAGCAGCAAGCACTCCGACTGGTGGGAGCCGGGCGCGCTCAAGCCGGTCGCGCCTCCGGTGGCGGACAGCGCACCGCATGTGTTTTTCCGGATTCTAGTTGTGGCGGTCTCCGGCCGAGAGGCCAAGGATTAGCTGTTTTCGCCTGGCGGCAGCCCCGTTTCGTTCCGTTAAGCCAGGACCGTGATTGGCGCCAAGCGCCTGGGATGCGCATTGCTTGCCGGTGGCGGATCATATTGAGTGCATTGAGAATCGCCGAAACAGATAGTCGTTCTCGAAAATTGGTGGCCGTATCATGCCGGCAAGGGATATTACCGGATTGAAAGGCCGCTTCCTGCAGCTGGTCCTTTCCCGCCGCTTCGAAGGCGTAGACGGCTATGTGCTGGCGATTCTGGTCGTGGCGATAGCCTTCGCCATACGGTTCGCGCTGCAAGGTTTTCTGGACGAAAAGGCCATCTTCATTCTTTTCGTACCGGCCATTCTGGTCGCTTCGATAGCCGGCGGGATCGGGCCGGGACTTTTGGCGGTCCTCCTGTCCTTTCCAACCGCTTTGTACTTGATCGCGCTACAGTCGGAGCGCCCCGGCAATACCTTCGAATTGGCTGTGTTCGGGATCACGGGCGTGGTCATCGCTGCTTTGGGAGAGCTGCTTCATCATGCAAGACGATTGATGGACAGCACGCAAAGCGCGCTGGATGCCAGGGAGGCGCATCTTCGCTCGATACTCGACACGGCGCTCGACGCAACCGTGGTCATCGAGAAGGACGGCACCATCGTCTCGTTCAACGCTGCCGCGATCCGGCAATTCGGTTACGCCGAGCAAGAAGTGGTCGGGCAGAACGTCCACATCCTGATGCCGGAGCCATACCATCATGAACACGATGGCTACATGAACCGATATCTCGCAACCGGGGAAAAGCGCATCATCGGTATCGACAGGGTCGTCGTTGGACGGCGAAAGGATGGGTCCACATTCCCCATGAAGCTGGCGGTCGGCGAGATGAAAACAGGCGGCAAAACCTTTTTCACCGGATTCATTCGCGATCTCACTGAGCGCGAAGAGTCGGCGGCTCGCTTCGAGGAAATACAAGGCGAGCTGGCGAGGATGGCGCGGCTCAACGAACTCGGCGAAATGGCCTCCACCCTCGCCCATGAATTGAACCAGCCGCTCTCGGCAATTGCAAACTATGTCCAGGGCTGCAGCCGCCTGCTTCGCGACGTCGACGACGCTCTGGCGTCCAGAATGCGAGAAGCCCTGGACGAGGCCGCGCGGCAAGCCCTGCGCGCAGGACAGATCATCCGTCATCTGCGCGAGTTCGTAACGCGGGGCGAAACCGAAAAGGCGCCAGAAGACATCCGCAAACTGGTCGAAGAGGCCGGCACGCTGGCGCTGGTCGGCTCTCGCGAGCGCGGCATTCGCTCCGTGTACAATTTCGCGCCGGAAGCCAAGATGGTCATGGCGGACCGCGTCCAGGTTCAACAGGTCCTGATCAACCTCATGCGCAACGCGATGGAGGCAATGCGCGACAGTGAACGGCGCGAACTCATGGTCAGCACGACTTCCACTGGAGATGGAGCCGTCGTCATCGAGGTTTCCGATACTGGTCCTGGCATTTCCGAGGACATCGCCGCGCAGCTATTCAAGCCTTTCGTCACCACCAAGCCTGGCGGTATGGGTGTTGGCCTGTCCATCTCCAAGCGCATCGTGGAAGCCCATGGCGGCAAAATATCGGTGGCCAGGAATGACAATGGCGGCGCCACCTTCCGTTTCACGCTGCCGACAATCGAGGATGACGTCCGCCATGGCGATCACTGATTACACGGTCCACATCGTCGATGACGAGGAGGCAGTCAGGAAGTCCCTGGCGTTCCTGCTGACCATGAATGGCTTCGCCGTGCGGGTGCACAATTCGGCGACGGATTTTCTTGCATTCGCACCCGGCATCAGCAACGGCTGCCTGGTGACGGATCTGCGCATGCCCGACATGAGCGGCGTCGAACTGCTACGCGCGCTTCAGGCAACGCAAGCGATGCTGCCCGCCATCGTCATTACCGGGCACGGCGATGTTCCGATGGCCGTGGAGGCCATGAGGGCCGGTGCGCTGGACTTCATAGAGAAGCCGTTCGAGGACCAGATCCTCATCGAGGCCATAGGGCGTGCGGCCGAGCGGCTCGAGGAACCGCAGCCGGCTGCCAATGATGTCGCGGCCATCCAGGCACGGCTCAAGGAATTGACGGAGCGCGAACAGCAGGTGCTCTCGAGAGTCGTCGCTGGCCATCCCAACAAGACGATCGCCTACGATCTCAGCATCAGCCCACGTACAGTCGAGGTCCATCGCGCCAACGTCATGTCGAAGATGCAGGCAAAAAGCTTGCCCGAGCTGGTGCGCATGGCGCTGGCGGTTAAGTTCGGCCCCGCCTGAGCGCAGTTCGGGCCTTCGCCCTGAATTGATGCAGCGCAAGGCGTACCCCTGCCATTTCCCGTTATACCGACCAATCGCAGCCGGCTTGATGCCTGCACGGCCGCTCTCTGGAGGATTCATTCCTTTGACCATCGTCCGTATGGTTCTTGTCGTCGCCCCAAATCCGGGGCTTCGGAAGTCACTCGAGTTTGCACTTGAGGCCGAAGGCTATGGCGTGGATTCCCAAGCCGACCTTGCAAGGGCAATCGCATCTCCGATCAATCCGGAGATACGCTGCGCGGTCGTCGATGAAGACGCCGTCCGGGACAGGACGAAAGGCTGGAACGACCTGGCCCGCTTTCCAAGACCGGTCATCCTGCTGGTCGACCGCCCCTGGCCTTCCCCTGAGCCGGACGGCGTTGTGATCCTTGTCAAACCGCTCCTTGGCAACGCGCTGATCGAAGCCGTCGAACAGGCCATAGCGAATGGTATTGCGGTCTAGGTAATTTCCCTTAGGGACATAACCGAATTTCGCAGACTGCGGATTGCGCCCATTGCTGCTCCAACGAATTGAACGGGAGACAGCGATGCTCGCCTACACCACGTCCAGGACCGCAGTTCCATTGCAGCCTTCGGATCCCCTTCATCCCGCCCTTTCACACTCGTTTGCACCCACGCAACCGCAACCCTGCAGCTTCTTTCCCGCCGGGGCAGAGATTTACGCCCAAGGGGAAAACGCCGGCAGCCTCTATCAGGTCGAGTTCGGCGCCGTCCGCGTCTATCGCCTGCTGGCCGACGGCCGCAGGCAGATCAGCGCTTTCCATCTGTCGGGAGAGATATTCGGCTTCGAGGCGGATGCCACGCATCACTTCTTCGCCGAGGCGATCTGCGGTACAGGCATTCGTTCATTCCGCCTCGCGACTGGCGTCGACATGTCCCGCGAGCTTCTGCCCCTCGCCCTCCGTGGCCTGATCAGGGCTCAGGAGCATCTCCTGGTGCTCGGCCGGCAAAATGCCATCGAGCGCGTCGCGGCATTCCTTGTCGATATGGCGGAACGCCAGGGCGGACTCAGCCATGTCGAGCTTCCCATGTCGCGCACCGACATTGGCGACTATCTCGGCCTGACCATCGAGACAGTGTCGCGCATCTTCTCGAAGCTCAAGGAGAGAGGCATCATCAGGCTTCCGTCCTTGCGCACCGTTGAAATCGCGAAATGGGATGCATTGCATGGGATGGGCGAATAGTCGCTCTGCCGTCGGCACGGTTTCTCAAGCAGTCTCCAACCGTCCATCCACCATACGAAATATGTGATCAGCCGCACCCAGCGGCAGTGCGGCGTGCGTGGCAAGAATGACGGTGCGCCCGGCCGTTGCCGTGTAGAGATCGGCCAGGAATGCCAGCTCTGCTTCCCGGTCGAGCCCCGAAGTCGGCTCATCAAAGGCGAGGATCTCGGCTTGCGACAGCAGCGTCCGCGCCAGGCAAAGCCGACGTGCCTGGCCGACGGAGAGGGTTCGCCCAGTCTCGCCGACAAATGCGTTGAGCCCTTCGGGCAGCCCACGCACGAAATCCGCAAGTCGGGCACTGGCCAGTGCATGCCAGAGCGCGGCGTCGCTTGCATCGGCACGGCCGATCAAAAGATTCTCGCGAATGGTCCCCAGCACAACAGGCGAGTCCTGGCTCAACAACGAAACCTTCTCGTGCAAATCCCTCTGGGCGACGGTGCGGATGTCCGCGCCGCCGATGGAGACCGTGCCGGCCTGCGGGTCGTACAGGCGCAACAGCAGAGCGAGAGCGGTCGATTTTCCCGAACCGCTCGGGCCGATGATTGCGACACGGCTGCCCTGCTTCACGCACAGGTCGAGGCCACGCAAGACAGGGCGCCGAGGGTCATGACCGAAGACGACGCTTTCAAAGCACACGTCGCCGTTGGGCAAGGGCTCCGGACGGGCCGGGTCATTGACCATCGGCTTAGCTGTCGCGATGGCCTTGAGCCTTGCGGCGGCAGCTGCGGATACGCCCAATCTGGCCACGCCGCGGACGACCGCGCCGGTAGCCTCGAAGCTGGCGATGGTGCCTAGCAGCAGGCCCGCGAGTGACGGCCCGCCGATCGTTCCGGCATGAACGGTCGCAATCCCGAACCAGAGCACGCTGACCATCGCGGCGCCGGCAAGCGCCTGGGTGGCTGCTGCCGCCAGCGTGCCGGCCATTCCCAGTCGGCGGCGCGCGGTAGCGAGCCGCGCCGCCGAAGCCGCAAAAGATGCACGCGCCTGCCCGGTCTCACCAAAGGCGATCAGGTCGGCGTGACCGTCAATGCCATCCAGTACCGCGATGCGTGCGGCGGCCGACGCTTCGACCAACTCCATTCCCATGCGGCGGGATGCCAGGATCAGCACGACCGGCACGGCCAGGATGGCGAGGCCAACCAATACGGCATAGGTAAGGCCCGCCGCCGGGATAAAAACCCAGAGCGCGGTCGCCATGGCTGATCCAAGCACGAGTGCGGCGAGCATGGGGCCGATGGCGACGAGGAATACCGTATCCAGCGCATCGACGTCGGCGGTCAGGCGGCTGACGAGATCGCCATGGCGAAGGCTGCGGTCGGCCAGCGGCACGCGCGGAAACAGGCTGGCAAACAGCCATCCCCGCAGATCAGCCAGAAGGCGGAGCGTTGCGTCGTGCCCGAAGACTTTCTCGCCATAGCGCGACAGGATGCGAATGAAGGACAGCCCGCGTATCAGCGAGGATGGACCAAACAGGTTGAAACTCGCGGCCGCCGTCGTCAGCGCCGCGGCCGTCAGGAACCAGCCGGAGACGGCAAGAAGCGCGATACCAGCAGCGAGCGTGACGACGGACAACAGCAGCGTCCACGCCAATCGTGCGGCATGGCGCTGGAACAGGGGGCGGAAGAACCACAATGCCGTCATGCCACGCTCCTCAATGCCACTGCCGGCCGCGCGGCCCGCACATGCGGCCCCGATAGGACCTTCGCCCCGACAATCCTGTAAACGCTGTCCATGCGGTCGGCGACGGCCGCCGAATGGGTTGCGACGATCATCGTCCGGCCGGCGGCGAAGGCCATCAAGGCATCGAGCACCTGAGACTCAGTCTCGGCGTCGAGATGCGCGGTGGGCTCATCGAGAAGGACGAGCCCGGGATCGCGCAGGAAAATCCGCGCAAGCGCCACGCGATGCGCCTCTCCACCCGAAAGCCCGATCCCGCCCTCCCCGATCAGCGTATCGAGGCCATCCGGCAACTGGGTTGCGAAAGGCAGGACCGCGGCGCGCCGGGCGGCTTCGTGCACTTCGGCATCGCCAGCGGATCGACAGCCCAGCTTGATGTTCTCGGCGATGGTGCCATGGAACAAGCGGGGGCGCTGGCCAAGAAAGGCAACGCGCGTCCGCAATTCAGGCTCAGCAACGTCAGCAGTGTCCTGACCGTCAAGCCGGATCGTGCCCTCGAAAGCCCGCATGCGGGCAACGGCCTCGAGCAGCGTCGACTTGCCGATGCCGCTCTCGCCGACCAGCGCCACATGTCGCCCGGCAGGAACCAAGAGCGACGTGCTGTCGATGACGAGGCGGCGAGAGTCCGGTGTGTGCAAGGAAACTCTTTCCATGTCCACGGCGATTGGCGCGGCTGAATGGGTGTCGGAAGTCGGCTTAAGGATTGCCTGGGGCCCAGCGGATTCCGGCAGGCCATCGAACTGCCTGGCCAGTTCAGCCACTGCCGCCTTGGCGGCGGCACGGTCATGATAATGCGCCGCCAGCAGCCGCAATGGCTGATAGACCTCCGGCGCCATCAGCAGACAGAAAAGTCCGGCCTGAAGCGTCAGCACCGAAAGGCGAAGATCGACGAAACCGAGGAGAGTCAGGCCGACATACAATGCCACGCCTGCTACTCCGAGCGCTGCGAAAAACTCCAGAACCGCGGACGACAGGAAAGCGATCTTAAGGACAGCCAGGGTGCGCAGCCTCAGCCCCTCGCTCGCCGCCATAACCGAGCGGGTCTCGCTTTCGGCCCGGCCAAACAGCTTCAGGGTAACGATGGCGCGCAAGCGATCGGCGAACAGGCCGGACAGGCGCGTGAACGCTGCCGCCTGCGCCTGGCTGGCTGCTTCCGCGCCCCATCCAACCAACGCCATGAACAGCGGGATCATCGGCGCGGTGACGAGAAAGAGCAGGCCAACGACCCAGTCGACAGGCAGAACCATGACGGCGAAGGCGAGCGGCAGGATCGCCGCCTGAGCCATCGCCGGCAGGAAGCGGACAAGGAATCCATCCAGGGATTCGATCTGGTCGATGATTGCAGAACTCAGTGCTCCCGAGGATCGGGCTGCCGTCCAGTCGGGCCTGTGATCCAGCAGGGTCGCGTGAGACGCCGATCTCAGAAAGAACTTGATGCGCTCGGCGGCCAGGATGCCGCAGCGTTCCGCGACGATCGCAAGCCCGATGCGAACGGCGAGAAGGCCGGCAATGCAAAGCACGGGTGTCAGCAGAGTATGCGGCGAAGCGCCTTCGACGATCGCACGATGCAGAACCGAAGCAAGCAGATAGGCCTGAGCGACAAGCAGCAGGCCCGAGATCAGGGGCAGTGTGATCGCGACAACCACCGGCGCGCGCGCATGCCGCCATAGACGCATCATCCAGCGCCCCTGGTCACGGATAGCGTCGACTTGCGTTGAATCGGTCTGCTGCATTCCGTTTGTCCTGATGTCGCGGCGCATGTCGTTAGCTCTTGCCCGCAGGCGCGCCGTATCGCTTTGATCGAAATCAATGCCGACCCCATCGCCACGGCCTAGCTGAAGAGACGCCCGGCAACCGGCCGGCATCAATCGGGACAGGCAGGCATGATCGATTTCACCGTTGTCGACCTTTCGCGGCTGCAGTTCGCGGCCACCGCCATGTACCATTTTCTGTTCGTGCCGCTGACGCTCGGCCTTTCCTTCCTGATGGCCATCATGGAGAGCGTCTATGTCATGACAGGCCGCGATATCTGGCGGCGCATGACACTGTTCTGGGGCACGCTGTTCGGCATCAATTTCGCCATGGGCGTCGCCACCGGCATTGTGATGGAATTCCAGTTCGGCATGAACTGGAGCTATTACAGCCACTATGTCGGCGACGTTTTCGGCGCACCGCTCGCCGTCGAAGGGCTGATGGCCTTCTTCCTCGAGGCGACGTTCATCGGCCTGTTCTTCTTCGGATGGGACAGGCTGCCGAGGGTCGGCCACCTCGCCGTCACCTGGCTGGTCGCGCTCGGCGCCAATTTCTCGGCGCTGTGGATCCTGATCGCCAATGGCTGGATGCAGAACCCGGTCGGCTCCGTCTTCAATCCCGATACGATGCGGATGGAGGTCACCGATTTCATGGCGGTGATCTTCAATCCGGTGGCGCAAGCCAAATTCGTCCACACGGTGAGCGCTGGCTACACCACCGGCGCCATGTTCATGATGGCCATCAGCGCATTCTTCCTTTTGCGTGGAAAGCATATCGAGCTCGCCAAGCGATCCATGGTGGTCGCGGCCAGCTTCGGCCTCGCCTCGGCGCTATCGGTCGTCGTGCTTGGTGACGAGAGCGGCTATGTCGCCACCGAACAGCAGAAGATGAAGATCGCCGCGCTCGAGGCCATGTGGGACACGGAACCCGCGCCGGCGAGCCTCACGCTCTTTGCCATTCCCGGCAAGAACGGCAACAGGTTCGAGGTCAAGATCCCCTGGGTTCTGGGCCTGGTCACCACGCGCAGCCTCAACACCGAACTCCCCGGCATCCACCAGCTCGTCGATCACGCCGAACAACGCATCCGCAACGGCATCACCGCATCGGCGGATCTCGACGCGATCCGCAAGAGCCCTACCGACAAGGTGGCGCGCGCCGACTTCGCACAGAATTGGCACGATCTTGGCTATGCGCTTTTGCTCAAGCGCTATCGTGACGATGTGCAGGCTGCAACGCCCGAGGAAATCCACAAGGCCGCGCTCGATACGATCCCCGACGTCGCCACCCTGTTCTGGAGTTTCCGGATCATGGTCGGGCTCGGCTTCTACATGATCCTGTTTTTCGCCACCGCCTTCCTGCTGAGCGCACGCAACAAGCTCGGCGAGAACCGCATCTTGCTCAGGATCGCACTGTTCAGCTTGCCAGTCCCCTGGATCGCGATCGAGTCTGGCTGGCTTGTGGCGGAATATGGCCGGCAGCCTTGGGCGATCGAAGGCGTACTTCCCACCTTCTACGCCGCATCTGGTCTGACCCTGACCGACCTTGCAATCAGCCTGGGCTTCTTCTTGACGCTCTACACCAGCCTTTTGATCGTCATGGTCATCCTGATCCTCAAGGCCATCAAGGCCGGCCCCGGCCCGCAAGATGTCGCCATCGATGACGTGGATGGCGCGGTCCAGATCCCCCAGGGCGCATTCGCCCATCCCGAACGCTGAGCGAGGAGCACGCAATCATGAACACGATCCCCCTCGACTACGAAACACTCAGGCTCATCTGGTGGCTTCTGCTCGGCGTCCTGCTCATCGGCTTCGCCGTCATGGACGGGTACGACCTTGGTGTCGGTGCGCTTCTGCCGTTCGTCGCTCGCTCGGATGACGAAAGGCGCGTCCTGATCAACCTGCTCGGCCCGACCTGGGAAGGCAACCAGGTCTGGCTCGTCCTGGGTGGCGGTGCCATTTTCGCGGCTTGGCCAGCACTCTATGCCGCATCCTTCTCCGGCTTCTACCTGGCCATGATCACGGTCCTGCTGGCGCTCATATTGCGGCCGGTCGCATTCAAGTTCCGCGGCAAGATCAAGGATCCGCGCTGGCGCGCTACCTGGGACTGGGCACTGTTCATCGGCGGCTTCGTGCCCGCGCTGATCTTCGGTGTGGCGGTCGGCAATGTCCTGCTTGGCGTCCCCTTCAACCTCGATGCCACGCTCAGGCCTTCTTACGCCGGAAACTTCTTCGGCCTGTTGCGGCCCTTCGCGCTGGTGTCGGGTCTGCTCAGCGTCGCCATGCTGGTCACGCACGGTGCTGTTATCATCGCGGCGCGAACCGAAGGCATGGTCGCCCTGCGGGCAAGGGTCTATGGCCGCTATGCCGCTGTCGCCAGCATCGTGCTGTTCGCTCTTGCAGGACTATGGGTGTCATTCTTGATGGACGGCTATGTGGTCACCAGCGTGCAGGATCCGCTCGGTCCATCAAATCCGCTCAACAAAATGGTGACGACGAGCACAGGCGCATGGCTCGCCAACTATGGTGCCCATCCGTGGATGATCATGGCGCCCGCCCTCGGACTGCTGGGCCCGGTCGTCGCCTATCTCGGTTTGAAGGGCCATGCCTGGAAAACGTCCCTTCTCGGCAGCACCCTGGCCATCGTCGGCATCATCTCCACAGCCGGCCTGTCGCTGTTTCCCTTCCTGCTGCCGAGCTCAATCAATCCCAATGCAAGCCTGACAGTCTGGGATGCATCCTCTAGCCATCTGACCCTGTTCGTCATGCTGCTGGCTACCATCGTCTTCCTGCCGCTGATCATCGCCTACACCGCATGGGTCTACCGCGTCATGCGCGGCACCGTCACGGCCACATCGATTGGCCGCAACCCAAACGCCTACTGAAGGATTGAACGTCATGTGGTACTTTTCCTGGATCCTCGGGGTCGGCCTCGCCTGCTCCTTCGCCATACTCAACGCCATGTGGTTCGAGATGCGCGAGGATCGTCGAACTGTAGCCGTACAGGCGAGCAGGCCCGGCGCCGGCGGCCGCGATCGGTGAACGCCCCACTAGCCAATACCGACCAGTCACAAGATTCCGCGAGACGACTGAAGGACAAGGACATGCAAGTCGAAGCAGTCATGACATCACCCGTCGTCGGCATCGAACCATCCGCGTCGATCGCCGATGCGGCAAAGTTGATGCTCTCAAGGAAGATCAGCGGTCTTCCCGTCATTCGCAGCGACGGCGCTCTGGTGGGGATTGTCAGCGAGGGCGATTTCCTCCGCCGGGGAGAACTGGGCACGAAACGCCAGCGTTCGCGTTGGCTCGAATTTCTTGTCAGTCCCGGAAAAGTCGCCGACGAATATGTCCACGCCAACGGACGTCGGGTTGAAGAGGTGATGTCGGACGGCGTCGTTACGACGACCCGTGACGCATCCCTTGAGGACGTCGTCGAATTGATGACCCGTCACCATGTCAAACGCCTTCCGGTGGTCGAAGGCGGCAGAGTTGTCGGCATCATCGCCCGCTCCGATCTTTTGCGTGCATTGCTTCGCGTCCTGCCAATTTCGGCTTCGTCGGGGATCGCCGACGAACAGATCCGCCAGAACATAGTCACGGAACTGGCTGGTCAAATCTGGTCCGGCACCAGCATGATCCACGTCAATGTCGACGAGGGTATCGCCGAACTGAGCGGAGCAATCTTTGACGAACGCCAGCGTCTGGCGGCTCGTGTCGCCGCTGAGAACGTCGCCGGTGTCAAAGCCGTGACAGACCATCTCTTCTGCGCCGAGCCACTGTCCGTCATTTTGGTTTCCTAGGCATCGACTGTCAGCACGACGCTGGGTTTCCACGCAATCAGCGAAGTTGGTTACGCAAACCGACGGCTCTCCGAAGTCCACCATAAATGAATAAAATCAATAAGATGCACGGAGGTTCGCCAGTTCCGACTTGGCTAACCGAGGTCAAAAATTCAGATAAGTAATTGATAAATAACGATAATGGTGGGCCCGGAGGGACTCGAACCCCCAACCAAGCGGTTATGAGCCGCCGGCTCTAACCATTGAGCTACAGGCCCCACGCGGGCTGGATTAATGTTTTTCGCCTCGCGGCACAAGGCTTTCCCGGCGGGCTTTCACAGATCGCCCAAATCAACCCATAATCGCGCTCTACGCGACGCCTGCGACTGGATCGCAGACCAAGGAGATTTTCATGACCAGACATCTTTTGCCCCTCGCGCTCGCCGCTGCAATCGCTTTTCCGGCGATGGCTGGAGCCACCGATTTGCCGACGCCGCCCCGCATCATTGTTACCGGCGAGGGCGAAGCAACCACGCCTCCGGACCTCGCATTGCTGTCGCTCAGCGTGATGCGCGAAGCCAAGACGGCGCGCGCGGCACTCGACGCCAACAACGACGCCATGGCCGCCGTGATCGCGGCGATGAAGGCGGCTGGCATCAAGGATCGTGACCTGCAGACCGCTGGCATCCAGATCAACCCGCGCTACAACTACACCAACAAGCCCGACGGCAGCCAGGATGCCGAGCTTGTCGCCTACCAGGTGACCAACACGCTTGCGGTGCGGGTGCGCGACATCGACAAGACCGGTGAGATCCTTGACAAGGCTGTCTCGCTCGGCGTCAACCAGGGCGGCGGCATTTCCTTCACCAATGACAACCCGGACGCCACGATCACCGAGGCGCGCAAGAAGGCGGTGGCCAATGCCGTGGCCAAGGCCACGACGCTTGCCGAAGCCGCCGGCGTGACCATCGGCCGGGTGCTGGAGATTACCGACCAGAACATCGCGCCGCCGCCGATGGCGATCAACGCCAAGGCCTTCGACGCCGCCGCCGGCGCGGCAGTGCCGACGCAAGCCGGCGAGAACGCCTACAACGTTCAGGTCACCGTTACCTTCGAACTGAAGTAAGCAGCTCGAACAATGCCTGGTCGAGCCTTGCTCGGCCGGGCATTGTCCAGTTGGCGGATATCGTGCATGAAAAACCCCGCGGGATCGCTCCCGCGGGGTTTTGTTCGAGCCGCGCCCGTGCAGAGGTACGGGGGCTCTCAGCTACTACAGGCTAACCCTCGCAGAGGGTTATGCCGCAAACTTTAGCGATAAATAACCGGGCAGCCGCGCTCATTGGCGAACACGATGACGACGCGGTCGCCGTCCTGGCGTCCCATCACCTTCACCGTGCGGCGGTTGACGTCGACGATGCGGGCACGGTGCAGGCCCATGCGCTCGGCCTTGTCGAGGGCCCGGTCCGGCGAGCAGCCACGGCGCCAGTCGTCACGACGGTCATCGTCACGGCGCTCGTCGCGGCGGTGGCGATAGCCGTCCTCGCCGACATAGACGCCGACGCGCGGATCGTTGTTGTTGCCGAAGCCGAGATAGAGGTTGTCGGCATGGGCGGGTATGGCCGCCAGCGTGCCGAGGCCGACCAACGCCGAAAGGGCCGCCGTCTTGATCGCGTTGTACATGGTTCTCTCTCCTTGTTGCGGGCTTGAGCCCGTCCTCTTGAAACCGATGATGGGAGAATGCACTGGCTTGTCTGAACTGTTTACGAACTTGCCGTTCATCTGCGGTTCATGTGGCGTGAAATCTGCGCCGGCCTTCAAAAAAATCCTCAAACGCCCTGCCCCGGTTCCTGGCTTCGAAGTGCCATGCGGACAGTCGTCTCAAGGGCTCCTCATCCCGGCGCGAGCCCTATGGCTCGTCGTCCAGCATATAGTCAAAATAATCCTCGGGCTCGGCCAACTCGGTCTCGCTGGCCTTGACCCGGCCGCGCATTGAAATGCCGGCCTCGTGCACGGTCTCGGCGCTGCCCGACACCAGCCGGTGCCACCAATAGAGGTCGCGGCCCTCGGCCACCAGCCGGTAGGCGCAGGTGCTGGGCAGCCAGCTGATGGTGCGCACATTCTGCGGTGTCAGCCCAACGCAATCGGGAACGCGCGCCAGCCGGTTGGCATAGTCCGAACAGCGGCAGCTCTGCGCGTCGAACAGGCGGCAGCCGACGCTGGTCCAGTAGATCTCGCCGGTATCCTCGTCCTCGAGCTTCGACAGGCAGCATTTGCCGCAGCCGTCGCACAGCGATTCCCACTCGGCCGGGCTCATCGCTTCCAGCGCCTTTGTTTTCCAGAACGGCGTTTCCATTTTGGGGATGTGGCCCCGGCAGGCGCCGAGGTCAAGCGCGGCAACGGTTGAAATGCGGCCGCAACCCGGCCGAAAGACACGAAGTTGCCTTCAAAAGGCCGGCCAATCGCCCCGTACGGTGTATAACTGGGCCATACTGGAACCAATCGCTCCAAGATCGGTTTCGGCAAGGATGGGATCCCACAAGGAGAGTTTTCGATGAAACGCCAACCACGGATTCTGGCAGGCACCGCACTTGGCCTGTTGATGGCATCCGCGCCGTTGGGCGCGTACCCGCTGCAAGGCAATGCCGCATTCGGCCTGGCCCAGCGCACGTCAGCCCCGTTCATTTTGGCGCAAGCCGCTTGCGCCGAGGGCGAATCGGCCGAAGCCTGCGCGCAGAAGCAAGGGAAGAGAAAGCAGGAGCAGCCCGCCCAGGCGGGGCAACCGGCACAAGGTGAGCAGCAGCCGCGCAAGAAGCGTGACCAGCAGCAGCAGACCGAACAGGCGCCTGCCGAGCAACCTGCGCAAGGCGAGCAGCAGCCCCGCAAGAAACACAACCAACAGCAGCAGACGGAGCAGGCGCCAGCCGGCGAAGCCGCTCCCGCAACCGACGAGCAGCAGCCGCGCAGGAAGAAGCGCGATCAGCAGCAGCAAACCGAGCAGGCACCCGCCGGCGAGGCTGCTCCCGCAAACGACCAGCAGCAGCCGCGCAAGAAGAAGCGCGATCAGCAGCAACAGCAGATCGAGCTGGCACCTGCCGGCGAAGCCGCTCCCGCAAACGACCAGCAGCAGCCGCGCAGGAAAAAGCGCGATCAGCAGCAGCAGACCGAGCAGGCGCCAACAGGCGAAGCCGCGCCTGCAACCGGCGAACAGCAGCCGCGCAAGAAGAAGCGCGACCAGCAGCAGACCGAAGCCCCTGCCGCGCAGGCGCCCGCCAACCAGGCCGAGCCCGCCAACGACAACCAGCCGGTCAAGCCCGGCAAGAAACACAAGCAGGACCAGCAGAAGGAGGCACCGGCCTTAACACCGGAAGCTGCCCCAACGCCGAAAGAAGCGCCCGCTGGCGAAGGAACGACGCCTAAGGTTGAGGCGGCTCCTGCCGGCGAACAGCCGGCGGTCCAGGGCGAACAGCCCCAGGACAAGACAAAGAAGCACGGCAAGAAGCAGGCGGGTGAACAGCCTGCGAATGGCGAGCAACCCGCCAATGGCGAACAGCCGCAGACAGGCAAGCAGCCCGCGACAGGTGAACAGCCTGCCAATGGCAACAAGGCAGCACCTGTCCAAGGTGAAACCCCGGTGCAAGGCGAGGCGCCCACCGATCCGAATGCTGCCCCTATCCTCGACAGCCAGAAGGATGCCGAGCGCAAAGGTGGCGGCCGCAAGCATGGCGACAAGAACGGCCAGCAGAATGGCGGTGACCAGAATGGTGGCCAGAATGCCCAGCAAGGCGCCGATCAAGGAAAGAAGCCGGTGGTCGCCCCCGTCGACCAGGGTCCGCCGCCCACCGACGATAAGGCCGCTCAGCAGCAGATCAAGCCTGAAAAATTCGTCCCGGTGACGGAAGAAAAAGGCAAGCGCCTCGACCGCGCGCCCGACGAGAACATCCGCGACCGCCGCCGCCCCAAGGGCGTCGACGTGCTCAAGGAGATCGGCGACCGCGTCATCATCCAGCTCGGCGGCCAGACGATCGTGCAGAGCAATGACGGCACGCGCATGAACCGCGGCGCCAAGGATGTCTATTATGAGGATCTGCCGCAGAATCGCACCCGCGAAACCGTCGAGCGCGGCAATGGCGTCCAGATCGTCACCATCCGCAATCGCTATGGCGACGTCATCCAGCGTTCACGCATTACGCCGGACGGCCGCGAATATGTACTGAGCTATGTCGACGAGCGCAGCTATCAGGATGAAGGCGACTGGCGCGATCCCGGCGACGACCTGCCGCCGATGCGGCTGACCATTCCGCGCCGGCAATACATCCTCGATTCCGAGGACGTCGAGAGCCCTGATGACTACTACACCTTCCTCGAACAGCCGCCGGTGGAGAAGGTCCAGCGTCTCTATTCGATCGACGAGGTCAAGCGCTCGGCCCGCGTGCGCGACATCGCACGCCGCGTCGACCTCGACACGCTGAACTTCGAATTCGGTTCGGCCTCGATCTCCGACACCGAGGTGCAGAAGCTCGAGGGCGTCGCTGACGCCATGGAGAAGCTGCTGAAGAAGAACCCGGCCGAAACCTTCCTGATCGAAGGCCACACCGATGCGGTCGGCACGCCGGAGGCCAACCTGGCCTTGTCGGATCGCCGCGCCGAATCGGTGGCCGAGGCGCTCACCAACGCCTTCGGCATCCCGCCGGAGAACCTGACGACACAGGGCTATGGCGAGGAGTATCTGAAGGTGAACACATCGGCACCCAACCGCGAGAACCGGCGAGTTGCCATCCGCCGCATCACCTCGCTGGTGGCACCCGTCGCCAGCAACAATTGACCTGATTTTCCAGTAGCTTGCAGTGGCTTCTGGAATCAGGTCGGCAAACAGAACCCATCCCGGTCAACCGGGATGGGAAGAACGGCCGACAGCATGCGCTGGGTCAACAAGAATTGTACGGGCATTAGAGCCGGCTCATTGAATCACGGGCTCACACACCCCAGATTCTTGTCTGGGCGTTCCCTGCCCCGTCCCGACTCCAGCGGGATGCATTGAGCCCCGCCGGCCCTCCCGGCGGGGTTTTTTGCTCAGGGCAGTTCCAGGAAAAGTGTGAAATCTTTTTTTCGCGGGAATTGCGTCAAAAACACCGAGATATAGCTGTTCGGCGTCGCCTTGGGACGGCGAACCTGTCCATCAATTTGTCTTGCAAACCGCGGTAAGCTGGCCGAAATACGGCCCGACACCGACAAGAGAACCAAGCGGATCCAGCCATGAAGCGTCTCGAACTCGCCATCGAATCGATCATCCTCGCCTCGCGCTGGCTGCTGGTCGTCTTCTATATCGGCTTGGCCCTGGCATTGGCGGTCTATGCGCTGTCGTTCGGCAAGAAGCTCTACGAGTTCGTCACCGTGGCGTTCACGCTCGGCGACACCGACACCATCCTGAAGATGCTCGGCCTGATCGACGCGGCCTTGGTCGCTTCACTGGTGGTGATGGTCATCATCTCGGGCTATGAGAACTTCGTCAGCCGGTTCGACGACGAAGATGGCGCTGGCGTGCATTGGCTGGGCACGATCGATGTCGGTTCACTCAAGGTCAAGGTCGCCTCGACCATCGTCGCCATCTCGTCCATCCACCTCTTGCAGGTGTTCCTGAACTCGTCCACCTACACCGACGAACATGTGGTTGACCATCATCCATCTCGCCTTCGTCGTCTCGGCGCTGATGCTGGCCTATATCGACCGGCTGATGGGCCTGAGCAAAGGCAAGAAGGACGAGGTGTGAGGCAGCTATCGCCTTCCCGTCAGTAGATATTCTTGATCTTGCTGTCCGACCGCGCAAACACCTCGTCGGGCACGAAAAAGTCGCCGGCCAGCGGCCCGGTCGCGCCTGGTGAATAGACCGAAAAGTCGCTGACGCCCTCGGCGCGCAGCACCTCCTCGTCGATGTAGAAATTGCCCGATGCCTCGCGCGACGGCCGCATGAAGATGGCATGCGCGGCGTCGGCCATGATGTCGGGTGACCGGCTCATCGCCACAACCGTTGCGCCGCCCAGCAGATTGCGCACCGCGGCCGTATCGATGGTCGAGATCGGCCACAGCGAATTGACCGCGATGCCGTCTTTGGCAAACTCCGCGCTCATGCCCAGCATGCACATCGACATGCCGAATTTGGCCATCGTGTAGGCGACATGGTTCTTGAACCACTTGGCCTTCATGTCGAGCGGCGGCGCCAGATTCAGGATGTGAGGATTTTGAGCCAACTTCAGGTACGGAATGCACATTTTGGACACCAGGAAGGTGCCGCGCGTGTTGATCTGATGCATCAAATCGTAGCGCTTCATGTCGGTCTCCAGCGTGCCGGTGAGCTGGATGGCGCTGGCATTGTTGACGCAAATGTCGATGCCGCCGAATTTTTCAATGGTCTTGGCAACAGCCTCGGCGACCTGCGCCTCCTCGCGGATATCGCACAGCATCGGCAAGGCCTTGCCGCCCGCCTGCTCGATCTCCTCGGCCGCCGTGTAGATCGTGCCCGGCAGCTTCGGATGCGGCTCAGCGGTCTTGGCGGCGATCGTCACATTGGCACCGTCGCGAGCCGCGCGCAGCGCGATCGCCAGTCCGATGCCGCGCGACCCGCCGGAGATGAACAGCGTCTTTCCCTTGAGCGACATTTTTCCTCCACGTGAATTGTGATCGTTTGCGCGATCCTTGCCCGCGCCGCTGCCGGATACAAGAGCCTGCGCCGGGAAGCCATGGTGACGCTGGGGAGGCTGGCCGGACGGGTGCCCGAAATCTGTTGGCTTAAACGGCCGTCAGATATATATTCTATACAGACAGGTAGAATATAGAATGGCACTCTCGATCAAGAACACGGAAGTTGAGGAACTGGCGCGAGAACTCGCCCGGCGCCGCCGCGTGTCCGTGACGGAGGCGATCCGCCAAAGCCTCGTGCGGGAAGTTGCGCGCGAGCGGCTGGTGCCGCGCGACGAAGCCACAGATCTGTTTCAGCGGTTGATGGCAATCGCCGATAGTGCCGGAAAAATCCCCGAACGGGAAAATGCGATGACCGAAGACGAAATCCTCGGTTACGATGAGTTTGGAATCCCGACGAAATGATCATAGATTCCTCGGTCTTGGTCGCCATTTTGCGTCTCGAGCCAGGCTATGAACGCTTCGTGCTCGCGATCACGCAAGCCAGGAAACGGCTGCTGGCAGCGCCAACCTTTCTTGAGACGACGATGGTGCTCGCGGGCGGCCGGCAAGATGACATCCTGGATCGCCTCGACCGTTTTCTGTACACCGCCTCGATCGAGACAATCCCATTCACGGCTGACCACGCAGTTGTCGCCCGCCAAGCCTTCCTGCGTTACGGCAAGGGCCGGCATCCGGCAGCGTTAAACTTCGGTGACTGCATCGCTTACGCCACGGCGCGGCTCGAAGCCATGCCGCTGCTGTTCAAGGGCGATGATTTCCGGCTTACCGATATCGAAGCGGCGGTCTGAGCAATATCAGACCAGCACCAGCCCCTGCCGCATCGCAATCGCAATGGCGTCCGTACGGTTGGCGGCCCCCAGCTTGATCAAGATCGCGGCGACGTGGAATTTCGCCGTATGCACGGAAATGTTGAGCCGCCGTGCGATCACCTTGTTGGGCGCGCCTTCGGCCAGCAGCGCCAGCACTTCCGCCTCGCGTGGCGACAGAGCTGGCCGAGGGGCGGCGCCATCGTCGAGCGGTTCCTCGCCGAACAATCCACTATGGCTTCCAGCCCCACCACTGACTGCATCACCGCCATCGAAATCGTCATGGCGACCTGGAGTCGAACGCCCGTCGCCGGACACCCGGTAGCCGGCGGCCGCCAACCTGACAGCGGCCGCTATCAGGGTGGCATCTGCGCTCAACGGCAGCACCGCAAACACCTGGCCTTCCGGCCGGATAGCGCGCGCGGACAGCAGCACCTGTGGAGGCGGGATATGGCCAGCCCTCACCCGATCGACCCAGGCCGCGCTGTTGGCAACGGTATCATCGATGACGGCGACATCGGCGACCCCGCCGCCGGCCACGACCGGCAGCAGATTGTCCACCATGGCAAGCAAAGCTGACAAGTGCTCGGCGCGCGCGGCATCGCGCAGCGCGATCAGCACCACGAGGGGGCGTTCGCCGCCCGCCACGTCCGGGCCGATCCTATCGGGCCCAGCCGCGTCAGGTCTTGTCAGCGTGTCGCTTTCCATCAGCCCTCTCAGCTCAGCGGCTTTTCGCCAACGGTCAGCGCGACCTCACGCTGTTCGCCGCCGCGCACCACGCCAAGCGTCACCGAAACACCAGCGCTATCCGGTCCGAGCCTGCGGATCAGGTCGCGCGGACCATGCACCGCTTCGCCGTTCCACGCCACGATGATATCGCCCAGCGACAGGCCGGCAGCCTTGGCCGGACCGTTGTCGTCGAGGCTCATCACCATCGCGCCATGCGCATCGCGGTCACGCACCGGATGCAGGCCGGCGCCGAGATAGCCGCGCGCGACATGGCCTTTTTCGCGCAGCGTCGCTACCGCCCGCTCGATCGTCTCATAGGGCATGACCAGCGCCCGGCCGCGCGGCCCGAATAGAAGCATGCCGATCAGCGCGCCCTTGGCGTCGAGCACCGGGCCACCCTCGAAGCGGCCGCCGGCGCCAACGGCCAGATTGATGCGCCGGTCGATGGTGCCGCCGCGCATCGAGCGCCAGGCCGGGCCGACTTCGCCCACCGAACCCGATACGGCAAGCGAAGAACCCTGGCTGCTGCCGATGGCGATGGCGATGTTGCCCGGCCGAACGGCATCGGCCTTGGCAAGGACAGGCGCAGTGGCAGCATCCGCGGGCTTCAGAAGGGCAACGCCCGTCGAAGGATCGCGGCCGACCAGCTCGGCCTTCACGGTCTCGCCCGAAGCCAGCGTCAGCTCGATTTCCTCACCGGCCTCGACAGCTTCCTCGGCGGTGACGAAATAGCCGTCGCGCCAGTGAAAGGCGCTCGCCGTGCGATGGTGATGGGTGGCGAAACCAGCCGTTGCCGGCGCCGCTTGTGCCGCGAGATCAGCGATGGCCTGCGAAAATGCATTCAGATTGAAGTCGCTCATGAATATCTCCTGGGTTTTCTCATGCCCCAGATATCGCTCGGCAGTGCGTCCGCAGGTACTCGCCTGACGGCTAGTTGCTGGTTTGACTGGCCATCTGGTCAGGTCGCGGCGGTTCCGGCCGCTCCGCACATATAGTGCGTGTCGCCCAAAAGTGCTTGGCGGTTTTGGGATAACGACACGCACAGGAAAAAACTCACGATCAAGCCTGAAAACACGGAGCCCGACCATGGCCCTCGCCGCTGCCAAATTTGAACCCGACGATACATTGCTCGACGCCTATTCGACGACGGTGGCCGATGCGGTCGACCGCATAGGCCCGGCCGTCTGCCGCATCGAGCGTATTGTCGGCCAGGGCGGCCATGGCTCCGGCTTCGTCATTGCGCCGGACGGACTGGTCGTCACGAATTTCCATGTGGTGGGCGACGCCAAGACGGTGCGCGTCTCGATGCCGGATGGAGCCTCCAGCGAGGGCCGCGTGCTGGGCCGCGATCCCGACACCGACATCGCCCTGGTCCGCGCCGACGGCAGCTTTGCCGATGTGGCGCCACTCGGCGATTCCAAGCGGCTGCGGCGCGGCCAAATCGCGATTGCCATCGGCAATCCACTCGGCTTCGAATGGACCGTCACCTCGGGCGTCGTCTCCGCACTCGGCCGTTCCATGCGCGCCTCGACCGGCCGGCTGATCGACGACGTCATCCAGACCGACGCAGCGCTCAACCCCGGCAATTCCGGCGGCCCGCTGGTTTCGTCAGCCGGCGAGGTCATCGGCGTCAACACCGCCATGATCCACGGCGCCCAAGGCATCGCCTTCGCGGTCGCTTCCAACACCGCCAATTTCGTCATTTCGGAGATCATCCGCTTCGGCCGCGTGCGCCGTGCCTTCATCGGCATATCCGCCGACACCACCAACCTGCCGCGCCGCGCGGCCTTGTTGTCACAGGTGTCGACCAGCACCGCCGTGCGGCTGCGCAGTGTCGAGAAGGACGGCCCGGCGGCCAAAGCAGGCCTGAAGGAAGGCGACATCATCGCGGCAATAGACGGCCGTCCGGTCACCGGCGTCGACGACCTGGTGCGTATGCTCGACGCCGAACGCATCGGCCGCGAGACACTGTGCACCGTCGTGCGCCGCACCGGCGTCAGCCAGGTGACGGTAACGCCGGCGGCAAGGGCCAGCTGAGGCTGCCACTCATGCCCCAGCCGCGCCCTCAGCATACTGCGCCAAAAATTCCTCGCTCGGCGGGATCGGCTTGATCACATCGATCAGCACGCCGTTGGGGTCTTTGGTGATGAAATGGCGCTGCCCAAACGGCTCGTCGCGCAGCGTCCGCAGGATTGGCAGGCCGGCGGCAAGGATCCGCTCATAGACCGCGTCGGGATCGCGGACCTCGAAATTGATAAGCAGGCCCGACGTGCGCCCCCGCCCCTCTTCCGGGATTGTTTCGTGGTCGCCCTGGACGATGCCGAGATTGACGCGTTTGTTGTCGACCGATTGCAGATGCACGTACCAGTCGCTTTCAAACAGCGGCTGGAAACCGAAATGCTTGACGTAGAAAGCCGCCGTACCGGCAACGTCGCCGGTCATCAGCACCGGGTAATAGCTCGTGGTCTTCATCTTTCCTTCTCCCGTCAATTAACATACAGTCTGCATGTAGATCGAATTAACATACAGGCTGCATGTATGCAACAGGAATCCGCGCGCCGCTCCAACCGCGACCGCACCGAGGCGACACGCGCCGATCTGATCGCCGCGGCGCGAAAACTGTTCACGGAAAAATCCTATGCCGAGACAGGCACGCCGGAGATCGTTGCCGCCGCCGGCGTCACGCGCGGCGCGCTCTATCACCACTTTGCCGACAAGCAGGCGCTGTTTGCTGCCGTGGTCGAGCAGGAGGCACAGGCGGTGGCGGAAGAGATCGACCGCGCTTCGCCACCCTCGCTTGAAGCCCGCGATGCGCTCATCGCCGGCTCCGACGCCTACCTCGACGCCATGCGTGCACCCGGCCGTACGCGGCTGTTGTTGCTCGATGGTCCGGCTGTGCTTGGCCGCGCCGCCATGGATGAGATCGACAACCGCCACGGCAACCGTGCGCTACGCGAGGGCCTGGTTGCCGCGATGCGGGCCAACAGGATGACGAGATTGCCGGCGCAAGCGCTGACCGCGCTGCTTGCATCCGCCTTCGACAGGGCGGCACTGGCCATCGAGGCCGGTGCGTCAGCGCACGATTACAGAGCTGTCCTCATGGCGCTGATCGATGGGCTGGCTCCTCCTCAGGCACCTCGCCCGGCTCGAACTCGTTGAAGCAACCGAGCCCGCGCTTGAACCGTTCGATCAGCCACGCCGCCGCCGGCTTCGGGCTGCTGTCGTTGCGATGCATGGCAAACATAGGCGACTTCACCTCGCTAAAGGGTTCGAGGTCGAGTTCCACCAGGCGGCCGCTCGCCAGGTCGTCTGCTATCAGCCAGCGCGGCAGCCCGCCCCAGCCCAGCCCCTCGCGCATGAGTATGTGCTTGGTGCGCATATCCGTGAGGCGCCAGGTCCGATAGGCAAAGACACCGAAGTCGCGTCCCTTGGTGCGTTCGGACTGGTCGGTGACGACAAGCTGCGTGTGTTCGCGCACATCCTCGAGCGCCAATGGCTTTGGCAGCAATGCCAGCGGGTGGCTGGGCGCCGCGGCCAGCACGATCGACATAAAGCCGATGCGCACAAGATGGATGTCGACCTCGCCCAGCAGGCCGCCAATGCCAAGATCGGCCTGTCCATTGACGACGTGGTCGGGGATCAATCCAAGGGAACCTATATGCAGTCGCAGCATCACAGTCGGAAACTGCGCCTCGAAAGCTTTCAGCACCCGCACCAGCACCGGCGAAGGCAACGCGGAATCGACCGACAAAGCCACTTCGGCCTCCAGCCCGTGATGGTGGCCATCGACGCGCGAACGCATGCGCTGCAGCACGCCGATCATGCGCCTTGCGTCCTCCAGCATCGCCCGGCCGATCTCGGTCAGCTGCGGCTCGCGCGTGCCTTCGCGCTCGAACAGTTTCAGGCCAAGCTGCGCCTCGAGATTGGCAATGCCATAGCTGATGACGGATTGCGCCCGGTTGAGCTTGCGGCCAGCGGCCGAGAAACTCCCGGTCTCGGCAACGGCCACAAAGATCTGAAGCTGGTCGAGGGTCGGATTAGGCTGCATCACTGTATCTATTTTATAGATGGATCGTATAGAAAATATACCAGTTTATCTGATGGGTCGATACCCCATATGTGGTGGGACAATTCATTCCACTGGAGAGACCCGCTATGTCCATTCTTCTCATTACCTCGAGCCCGCGCGGCGCTGCCTCGCACTCGACCCGCATCGCCACCGAATTCGCCGAAAAGCTCGTTGCCGCCGATCCTTCGAACACGCTGGTCGTGCGCGACCTCGTCGCCAACCCGCTACCGCATATCGATGCCGACTATGCGACCGGCATCTACACCCCTGCCGAAGCCCGCACCCCGCGCCAGGCTGAAGTGGTCGGCGTCTCCGACGTCGTGCTCGACGAGCTGTTCGCCGCCGACACGGTGATCCTGGCCACCGGCTTCATCAACTTCAACATCTCCTCGACGCTGAAGTCCTGGGTCGATCACATCGCCCGCTCCGGCAAGAGCTTTGCCTATGGCGAAGGCGGCCCCAAGGGCCTCGTCACCGGCAAGAAGGTCTATATCGTGCTGGCTTCGGGCGGCATCTATTCGGAAGGCGCCGCCGTTCAGTTCGATCACGCCGTCCCCTATCTGCGCGGCGTGCTCGGCTTCCTCGGCATGACCGATGTCGACGTCATCCGCATCGAAGGTGTCGGCATGGGCCCGGATGCGGTGACCGCGGCACTCGCCAAGGCGACCGCCAAGGTCGACGCGGTCGTAGCCGCCAGCCAGCAGGTTGCTGCGGCTGCGTAAACAACCATCCATCTGAGCTCGAAGGCAGGCGCCCGCGCCTGCCTTTTTCGTTCTATCCGATGAAGTGCCTGAGCAGACCCGCCGAAGCGACCCCGATTAAAACGGTCGGCAGCATGGACAACCGCGTCGCGGCGACAAAGGTGATGGCCAGCGCCAGAAGGTCGGCAGGGTTCCGCGACACGAAGGCCGGCGCGATGACCGAGATCAGCACGCAGCCGGGCGCTGCCTCCATCACCGCCGTGGCACGTGCGCTGAGCGTGCGGTTGCGCAGCACGACATAGCCGCCGATGCGCGTCAGATAGGTGACGCCGGCCATCAGCACGATGGTGAGAAGGGTTGCTGCGCCGATCATGCATCACCTGCCATCAGCCAGGCCGAGGCCAGCCCCGACACCGCGCCCGCCGCGACGTACCAGGCGCCGGGAACGAAGAGATAGACAAGGGCGGCAACGACCAGGCTGACCAGCCAGGGCCGCGCCGCCGCCGTCCCCTTCCACATGCCGCGCATCAGCACCAGGAAGACGGCCGGAAACGCCATATCGAAACCGTAATGCTGGACATCGCCGAGCATCGGGCCAAGCAGCGCGCCCGTCGCCGTGAAGCCCACCCAGGCCAGATACATCGCCAGCGCCGCGCCCATGTAGTAGCGCAGGCTGAAGGCTGGGGTGATGCCGGCGTCGGCACGCTGTTTGGCGTCGGCCAGGCCGAGCGCCCAGCTTTCGTCGCAGAGGAAGAACAGTGCCGGAAACACCTTGCGCTGCGGCAAATGCCCCAGGAATGGCACCAGGGCTGCCCCCATCAGGAAGTGACGGCTGTTGACCAGGAAGGTGATGGCGACGATGAGCGCGATGTGCGGCGGCGATGTCCAGAGCTGAATGGCCGCGAATTCCGAACCGCCGGCGAAATTCAGTCCGGTCATCAGAGGCAGCTCGACGGCGCTGAGGCCCTTCTGTGTCGCCTGCGCACCCAGCACCAGCGCATAGGGGATTGTGCCGAGCAGGACCGGCACGCACGACACAACCCCGCGCCGGAACTCCGAACCCGATCCGCCGTCAATCGCCTCGGGCAATGTTGCTTCAGAAACGCTCATGATTTTCCACTGGCCGGCCTCGCCGCCGCCGTTCGCGGTTACGCGTCAAATGGTGATGGTGTCGGCGCAACCATATAAAGTTGGCCCCGCAATTTGGTTGCGAAGATTGTTGTCTTTGCCATTATTTTGGCATTGAATGTCACGATTTACGGAAGATATGGAATTGAACGCCATGAAGCTCGATGACATCGACAGGCGCATCCTGCGGGCGCTGCAGCGCAACGGGCGGATGGCCAACAACGATCTGGCCAATGAGGTCGGCCTGTCGCCCTCGCCTTGCCTGCGCCGCGTGAAGCTTCTGGAGGAGGCCGGCGTCATCGACCGCTATGTCGCCGTGCTCAATCCGGCCAGCATCGGCAAGGGCCTCACCTTCTTCACCCGCATCTGGCTGAAGACGCAGGACGAGGACACGATCGAGCATTTCGCCGCCGAAGTGGCCAAGCTGCCGCAAGTGATGGAATGCTACCTGATGCTAGGCGACTGCGATGCCATGGTGCGCGTGGTGGCGGCCGACATCAACGACTACCGCCGCTTCCAGTCGGAGCATCTCAGCCGCATCAAGGGCGTCCAGAACGTCAAGACCGACGTCCCGAGCTGGACGATCAAATACACGTCGGAATTGCCGATCTGAGGTGACGCAAGCGAGAGAATAAGGGACATCAATCCGTCCCGGCGATGCCGCCTTGCCAATGCTCGGTGGGGACCGAAACCTCGCGCATGAAATCCACGAAGCTGCGCACGGTCTGCGACAGCTCGCGCTTGCTCGGGAACAACAGGTTGACCTCGACCGGCGCGATGTCCCAATCGGTGAGCAACGGGACGAGACGGCCCTCAGTGAAGTCGTCGAGGCAGAGATACGTGGAAAGCATGCCGAGACCAGAGCCATTGCGGACCAGTTGGTGGATGGTCAGCGCATCGTTGACGCTGACCCGGTTGCGGACGTCGACCGTGGCCATCTCGCCGCCCCGGTAAAAATGCCAGGTCCGCGTCCGGCCGTCGCCGCGCGGCATTTCGATACACTCATGCGTGGATAGATCGGCCGGCGTCAGCGGCGTGCCATGCCGGCTGAGATAGTCGGGCGCGGCGGCGAGGCAGCGGCGCACGCTGCCCAGG
Source organism: Mesorhizobium loti CJ3sym (assembly GCF_000472785.1). Classification (GTDB taxonomy): domain Bacteria; phylum Pseudomonadota; class Alphaproteobacteria; order Rhizobiales; family Rhizobiaceae; genus Mesorhizobium; species Mesorhizobium loti_E. Next base: position 298,870 of record NZ_AXAL01000006.1, on the reverse strand, counting down.
CGCGTCGCCACCAGCGCCGAATCCGGCAGCGGCCCCATCCGGATCGCCACGTCGACCCGCTCGGCGACAAGATCGAGATCGCGGCTGGTCAGATCGAGCGCCACGTCGACATGCGGAAAGCGGGCGAGGAATGCGGGCAGATGCCGGGACAGGACATTGATGCCGAAGCCGATGCCGGCGCTGATGCGCAGCAGGCCGCGTGGCTCGCCGGCGAGGCTCTCGACATAGGTCACCGTCTCGTCGATCCGCGCCATCAGCTCGACGCAACGTGTCTGCAGCGCTTCCCCGGCGGCGGTGAGGATCACCGCTCGGGTGGTGCGCTGGAACAGCCGCGCGCCCAGCTGCTGCTCCAGCCTTGCGATGTTGCGGCTGACCGTCGATTTCGGCAGGCCGAGCGCGCGGCCCGCAACCGAGAAGCTGCTGGTCGCCGCCACTTTCTCGAAAACGCGCAAATCATTGAGATCGATCATATCGGCGACTGTTCCATCCGTGGGACAGTGAGTCTAGCCGGTCGAACGAGCTTTTTGCTGTGCCGGCTCTAACTAGCGGGTACCAATGACACGACAGCTGGCAGCCCCGCCGATACAATCCCTGGAGACCAGACATGCCCGAATTCGAAATCCCCCCGGACGACCTCGATCGCCAGCTCTCGGTCGTCGATCCCGACGATGCGTCGCTTCAGCATCTGGCCGTGGTCGGCGACACCTACACCGTGCTGCTGTCCGGCGCACAGACAGCCGGACGCTTCTGCCTGATCGACATGAAGGTTCCGAATGGCGGCGGTCCCGGCCCGCACCGGCATGATTTCGAGGAAATGTTCCATCTCCTGGAAGGCGAGATCGAATTCACCTTCCGTGGCGAGAAAAGCGTGGCCAAGGCTGGCATGACGGTGAACATCCCAGCCAACGCGCCGCATTCCTTCAAGAATGTCTCAGGCGCGGATGTGCGCATGTTGTGCATGTGCGCACCCGCCGGGCAGGAGGTATTTTTTGCCCAGGTCGGCACACCGGTCGAGAGCCGCACGGCATCCGCGCCAGAACTGACAAAGGACCAATTCGGCGCATTCCTCGCCAAGGCCGCGGCGCTCGCCCCGGAATTCCGCACCGAACTTCTCAAGCCTTAGGACCAACTCATGATCGTCGAAATTCACCCCGAGGACGAGAGTGACCGCGCCGTCATGCAAGCGATGCGCGACATGCTGGCGACGCTGCCGGCGCTGGAATTTGCCCCGGCATCGCGGTCGGTTTTCGAAGAGCTGATGCAACACACGCCTGCCGCCGACGGTGTCAGTTTCGAGACAGGCACGGTCGGAACGGTATCGGGCATCTGGTGCCGGCCAAAGGCCAATGCCGCACAAGCGGTGATCCTCTATCTTCATGGCGGGGCCTATGTTCTGGGTTCCGCCATCGGTCACCGCAACTTTGTCAGCCAGATCGTGCAGCGCGCCGGCGCACCGGCCTTCATTCCCGACTACAGGCTGGCGCCCGAGCATGCCTTTCCGGCGGCCATAGACGACGCGCTCAGTGTATTCACCGGTCTTTGCGACCTCGGCTACGAGGCGATCGCGATTGCCGGCGACTCGGCCGGCGGCGGTCTTGCGCTGTCGTTGCTCGCGCTTGTGGCGGCCACGGCTAGAAAGGGCACCGGCGTCATGCCGCGTTGCGCGGTGCTGATGTCGCCATGGACCGATCTTGCGCTGGCCGGCGACTCGATGCGGACGAGAGCGCAAGCCGATCCACTGGTGAAACGCGACGAACTGAAAAAAGCGGCCGACCTCTACCTCAAGGGCACCGACCCCACCGACCCGCGAGCCTCGCCGCTCTATCAGCCCCTGGGCGGACTGCCGCCGCTGCTGGTCCATGTCGGCGATGACGAGATCCTGCTCGACGATTCACGCCGCGTGGTCGAGGCGGCGTCAAGCGCCGGCGGCGACGCGGCATTGCATATCTGGGAAGGCATGACTCATGTCTTTCCCTCCAACCTTGCCCAGTTGCAAGCCGCGCGTCAGGCCGTCGACATGGTGGGAGCCTTCCTCCGTCAGCATCTTTAGTACACGTCGCCCAATCCCGGGTTCTATCTCTGCTTATCCGTCGCCGAAAAATGCGCTTTCAGCACGGCGCGAAACTTGTGCATCGTCTTTTCGGTCGTCTGCGCATCGGCGGCGGCAAAGCCCATGACAAGACCGTTCTGCTCCGTGCCGTGGCGGTACTGCATCGACAGCGCCGAAACGTTGATGCCCTGCTGGAGCGCCGCCTCGGCAACCGCCCTGTCGCTGCATCTCCCGCGAAAAATGCCGACGACCTGGATGCCGGATTCGGTGGCGTGGAAGTCCAGCCATTCTCCGAGATGCCTCTGAGCGCTTTCGAGGAAGAATTGCCGCCTCTCCGCATAGAGACGCCGCATGCGCCTGAGATGGCGGGTGAAATGCCCCTCGTTCATGAAATCCGCCAGCGCGGCCTGGGTCAGCAAGGGCGCGAACTGGCCGCTCACGCTCAGAGCCGAGACGATCGTATGGTCTATCGCCTTGGGCGCCACCATGAAGCCGAGCCGCATGGCCGGAAAGAGTATCTTGGCGAAGGTCCCGACATAGACCACGCGGTTTGACGCGCCGATGCCTTGCAGCGCCGGAATGGGCTGCCCCTGAAAGCGATATTCGCCGTCATAATCATCCTCGATGATCCACGAGCGCCAGGTCTCGGCCATGTGCAGGAGATTGAGCCGCTGTTCCATCGGCATGGTTATGCCGAGCGGGTGATGGCAGGACGGCGTCACGAAAATCATGCGCGGAACCACAGGCGGTGGATCGAGATCCCAGCCTGCATTGCTGACGTGTAGCGGCGCCAGCCTCGCCCCGGCCGAGACAAAGGCCGACCCCGCGCCGTAATAGCCCGGCTCCTCCATCCACACCGTGTCGCCGTCATCGATCAGCAGCCTGGCCAGGAGATCGAAAGCCGACTGGGCACCATTGGTGACGACGATCTGCTCAGGCGTGCACTTCACGCCGCGCGAGGCGGTGAGGTAGCGCGCTATGGCCTCGCAAAGCGGCGGATAGCCTTTGACGTGATAGGTGCCGAAAAGATCGATATGCGCGAATTTGGCGCGGCGGCTGAGCAGTTTCGACCAGGTGTTGAACGGAAAATTATCCGGGTCCGGCATGCCGGGATGAAAGGCGAGCATGCCCGGCCGGCCATGATGATAGGGTTGGGCAAGCATTGTCTGTCCGCGCCGCGATATCGGATTGGCGTCCTCGACCGACACATGTTCGGCTGCCATCGAGCGGGTCGGCAGGTCCATGACCACCGAGGGTCTGCGTGGCCGTATCGCCAGATAGCCCTCCAGCGCCAGCTGGTCGCAAGCGGCAATCACCGTGTTGCGCCCGACATTCAGATCCCGCGCCATGACCCGCGTCGAGGGTAGTGCGTGGCCGCTCGGCAGCACGCGCCGTTCGATCAGGCCGCGCAACTGGACATAGAGCTGCCGGTGCAGATTGGCCGGGCTGTCGCGATCGAGCGCGATGCCGTCGACGGGAAAGCTGGTCTTCATCTGGTTCCTAAAATTCAATCGACTCTGGTTCTAACAATGGAACCAAAGCAGCCTTAGGCTCAAGAAAAAAGCGATCGGGTTCAGATGGGGCTGACCAATGCAGTGCATAAGGATGGGCGTGATCGGTGCGGGCGGGGTCGCCCAGGTCGAGCACATTCCAAACCTGCTCAAGCTGCACCGGCAGTTCAAGATCGTTGGCGTCTACGATCCATCACCCAAGGTCCGTGCCTTTGTCGGCGAGGAATTCGGCCTCGAGACGTTCTCCGATCTCGACGCGCTGCTCGCCATGCCGCTTGACGCCGTGATCATCGCCTCGCCGGATGCACTGCACAGGGAACAAAGCCTCGCCGCCTTCGCCAAGGGGCTGCATGTATTCTGCGAAAAGCCGCTTTGCTACAGCGCCGACGACATCGATGAATTGATTGCCGCCAGGGATCGCGCCGGCAAGGTGCTCCAGGTCGGCTACATGAAGCGTTTCGACCCCAGCTACGAAGCGGCCCTGAAAATGCTGCCGGGCACGGCGCGCACGCTTCGCTACATTTCGGTCGAGGTCAACGATCCCGATGCGTGGCCCTTCATCCGGCACACCTCCACTTGCCGGGGTGACGACGTCTCGGCGGACCTCGTTGCCTCGACCGAAGCCAGGCAGCGCGAGCAGGTGGCGCGTGCCGTGCCGGGACTGGACGACCCCGACGCCTTCCGCGGCTTCGTCGGCGCCTATTCTTCGGCTGTTGTGCACGACGTCAACGCCGTCCATGGCTTGCTTGATGCGCTTGGCGTCGCCGATGGGGAAATCGTCGGCGCCTCGCTGTTCGCCAAGGGCGAAGGCGGCCAGGGCACCGTACGGCTGCTCGATGGCCAGGCCCTGTGGACCATGGCGCATGTCGCGATACCCGAGCTGCCCGATTATCGCGAGCGCATCACGCTCTACTTCGACGACGCATCGCTCGAACTGGAATTCCCCTCGCCCTATCTCAACCACCAGCCGACGCGGCTGACCGTGCGCACCGGCGACGGCCACACGCTTTCCAGCCGCGACATCCGCAGCGGCTATGAAGAGGCGTTCGTCGAGGAGTTGAAAGGCTTCTGGTCGGCGATCGTCGAAGGCACGCCAGCGCGCAACACCGCCGAGCATGCGCGTCGCGACATGACACTGCTGGCCGGTCTTGCCCGCCATCACCTTGCCCAGTTGAAGCAATCAGGAGTTCGCCCGTGAAGGTTCGCATCGGCATCAATCCGATCACCTGGTCTAATGATGACGTGCCGGAACTCGGCGGCGACACGCCGCTTGAAGTCTGCCTCGCCGAAACCAGGCAGGCCGGCTATGCCGGCACGGAACTGGGCGGCAAGTTTCCGCGCCAATCGGCCGAGCTGAAGCCGATCATGCAGCACTATGGCCTGGACGTGATTTCCGGCTGGTATGACGGCCGTTGCGACGAAAAGGATGTCGATGCGGAGATGGATGCGATCACGCCGCATCTCCAGCTCTTGAAGGATATGGGCTCGACCCATGTCGTCTATGCCGACACTTCGCGCGGGCGCCACAACGCCATCTGGGGGCCGATCTCGCAGCGTCCAGTCCTCAGCCCGGAGGAGTGGCCGGCCTATGGCCGCAAGCTGACCGCACTCGCCGAAAGGATGGCGGATTTCGGCGTGCGCATGGCCTTTCACCACCATATGGGAACCATCGTCGAAACCGATGCCGAAGTGGGCCTGTTGATGCGCCACACCGGCGAAGCCGTTGGCCTGCTCTACGACACCGGCCATTCGATCTTTTCGGGCGGCGACCCGCTGGCCCTAATCAAGGCGCAGGTCAAACGCGTCGTGCATGTGCATTGCAAGGACACCCGCAGGGCCGTGCTCGAGCGCGCCCGCGCCAGGGACATGAGTTTCATGGGCGCGGTCATGGAAGGGATCTTCACCGTTCCCGGCGACGGCTCCATCGACTATCCCACCATTTTGCGCGTACTGGCCGACAATGGTTACAGCGGCTGGCTTGTCGTCGAGGCCGAGCAGGATCCCGGCAGGGCCACCCCGCTGATCTATGCGACGATGGGATTCCAGAACCTGTCGCGCATGGCGAGAGAAGCCGGATTTACCGTAACGAAATGATCGGGGCCGCATGCGGCCCATCAAGGAACCAGTGCTGATGAATGAAACTGGAATGAAGGGGCAACTGGACTGCCGACCGTAATTGCGGCGGCGGAAAACAAACAGGAGGTTTCTATGTTTTCGCTTGCGAAATTAGTAAAGCCTGCGCTCGGCCTGCTGGCCGGCGTCACGATGATGGCGGCGGCCACGACCTTTGCGGCCGCCGATGAGACGCGCGTGGTGTTCGTCACCCACGGCCAGAGCGGCGACCCCTACTGGTCGGTGGTCAAGAACGGCATGGACGATGCCGCCAAGACCCTCGGCGTCAAGGCCGAATATCTGGCGCCCGAAACCTTCGACATGGCCAAGATGGCGCAGATGATCGACGCCATCGCGGCCTCTAAACCGGACGGCATGGTTGTGTCGATCCCCGACGCGGCCGCCCTTTCGACGCCGGTCAAGAACGCAGTCGCCGCCGGCATCCCGGTAATCGTCATCGATTCCGGCGGCTCGAAGCTCACCCATGATCTTGGCGGCCTGCTGTTCATGGGGCAGGATGAATTCCAGGCAGGCGTCATGGCCGGCGAGCGCATCAAGGCGCTTGGCCTCACCAAGGCAGTCTGCGCCAACCACGAGGTCGGCAATTCGAGCCTCGACGACCGCTGCGCCGGCTTTGCCAAGGGTCTCGGCGTCGACGTGCCGGTGATGAACGGCGTCATCGACCCGACGGAAATGAAGAACCGCGTGATCGCCTACATGACCGCTCATGCCGACACACAGTTCATCCTCGCCGTCGGCGCCAGCGGTGCCGAACCGACGCTGGCCGCGCTTGATGAACTGGGTCTGTCGGGCAAGGTGAAGACCGGCACGTTCGATCTGTCCCCCACCATCCTGCAGGCCGTCGTTGCCGGCAAGATGGAATGGGGCATCGATGCCCAGCAATATGCCATGGGCTATATACCGGTCGCGATGTTCGACCTCTGGAAGAAGTACAAGATCATGCCGATCGCCGACTATCCGACGGGTCCCGGCTTCGTCACCAAGGACACGGCGGCGTCGGTCATCGAATTGTCGAAACTCGGCAAGCGCTGATACTGGCGGCCGGGGCCTCGCCCCGGCCGTTTCATCCACAGGGGTAAGCAGCCATGGTTTCAGAGACGAGCGACGAGCGGGTCAGGTCCGTCTCACGCCTCAGCCGCCTGTTGAGCAGGCCCGAGCTTGGCGCGGCCGCCGGCACCGTACTGGTCTTCGTGTTCTTCGCCATCACGGCGGGAGGCTCGGGACTGTTCAGTGCCAAGGGCATCATCAATTTCCTCGAAGTCTCGGCCCAGCTTGGCATTCTCGCCGCACCCGTGGCGCTGCTGATGATTGCCGGCGAGTTCGACCTGTCGGTCGGCTCGATGATCGGCTTTGCCGGCATCCTCATCGCCATCCCTTCCGTGTTCTGGGGCTGGCCGATCTGGCTCTCGCTGCTGTTCACCTTCGCCGTCTGCGGCGGCATCGGCGCGCTGAACGGGCTGGCCGTCGTCAGGACCGGCCTGCCCTCCTTCATCGTGACGCTCGGCAGCCTGTTCATGCTGCGTGGCCTGACGCTCGGCCTCACGCGCGGCATCTCGGGGCGGACCCAGGTGTCGGGCGTGCATGAACTGGCGTTGCACGATCCGCTCAACAGCCTATTTTCGGGACAGGTGTTTTCCGGCCTGATCGCCTGGCTTGCCGACATCGGCCTGATCGGCAAGCGGGCCGACGGCCTGCCGTCGATATCGGGCATTCCGGTGTCGATCGTGTGGTGGATCGTGCTGACGCTGGCCTGCACCTGGCTGTTGACGCGCAGCCGCTTCGGCAACTGGATCTTCGCCGCCGGCGGCGAAGCCAATGCCGCCCGCAATCTCGGCGTGCCGGTGGCGCGCACCAAGATCACGCTGTTCGTCATGACGGCACTCGCGGCCGCCCTGTTCGCGGCGATCCAAGTGCTGGTCACGGGCTCGGCCGACACGCTGCGCGGCACGCAGAAGGAGTTCGAGGCCATCATCGCCGTCGTCATCGGCGGCACGCTGCTCACCGGCGGTTACGGATCGGCCATCGGCGCCATGTTCGGCGCCCTGATCTTCGGCGTCGTGCAGATGGGCATCTTCTACACCGGCATCGACACCGACTGGTTCAAGCTGTTCATGGGCGCCATGATGGTCATCGCGGTGCTGTTCAACAGCTATGTGCGCAACCGGGCCATGAGGAGCCGGTGATGGCCGAGCCCTATGTCGAACTGAAGTCCGTTAGCAAATATTTCGGCTCGGTCGTGGCGCTGAAGGACGTGTCCTTCGATGTCTGCCCCGGCGAGGTGCATTGCCTGCTTGGCGACAATGGCGCCGGCAAGTCGACGCTGATCAAGACGCTGTCCGGCGTCTACACGCCCGACGAAGGCGAGATCCGCGTCCAGGGCAAACCGACACGCTTTGCCTCGCCCGCCGATACGCGCAACAGCGGCATTGCAACGGTCTATCAGGACCTGGCACTGGTGCCGCTGATGAGCGTGGCGCGCAACTTCTTCCTCGGGCGCGAGCCGATGCGCAAATTCGGGCCGATCAGCCAGTTCGACGCCGACTTCGCCAATCGCACCGCCTATGACGAGCTGTCGGCGATGGGCATCCAGCTGCGCGATCCCGAACAGCCGGTCGGCACGCTGTCGGGCGGCGAACGGCAGTGCCTGGCGATCGCGCGTGCCGTCTATTTCGGCGCCAAGGTGCTGATCCTGGATGAACCGACATCGGCACTGGGCGTCCACCAGGCATCGGTAGTCCTGAAGCTGATCGTCCAGTCCAAGGCGCGCGGCATCGGCGTCATCTTCATCTCCCACAACGTTCACCACGCCTACGTCGTCGGCGACCGCTTCACGCTGTTGAAGCGCGGCCGAAGCACCGGCACTTATGCCAAAGGCGAAATCACCCGCGACCAGCTGCTCAATCTGATGGCGGGCGGCAAGGAACTGGTAGATCTGGAACAGGAACTGGCGAAGTCGGCCAGGAATGGCTCGGCGTAAGACAAACGATCAAAGAGCTGGATCTGTCTTGCCCGGGAGGCCGCGCGGCTGGCCAGCCTGACCGGTGCACGCCGCCAAGCGGCCGTTGGCGTCAGGTGCGAATGCGACGAAAAAGCGTTTCTACAATCACGTTGAACCGCTGGGTCGTCAAACGCGCGGGCCGCGAGCATGGCTCCATAGACGGTCGCCATGAAGGCTTGGGCATCGATTTCGGGGGATGCCTCAGGATGCAGGGCTCCCTGTTCTGCACCGAGTTCGAACAGCCGTTGCAGCCATTTGCCGAGATTGGTGAAATGGCCGCGAACGGGCGCCAGCCCTCGGCAACGCCATCTTCGCCGCCACCGGTGAGCACGTACGCCGGCTGCCGTTGCGCGACCTGGGGTATTCGCTGGCGGTTTGAGGGGGCGACTCATGAAAGAAACTCCATTGCGAAGTCATTCCTCCAAGCTCTCTCGAAGTTTGATCAGGCTGCGCCGAAGCCAGGTTCGCATTGTGTTGAGCGGCACATTGTGACGCTGTGCAAGCTCAGCGTAGGACATGCCCTGCTGATATGCGCCCCTTATGGCCGCTGCTTTTTCTGTGCTCAGAGCGTCGATGCATCGGTCGAGAAGAGCGGTCTGGTCGCTTTCAATCAGCAGCTCTTCGGCCCATGGTCTCATGTCGGCAATATCGCCCGCGGCCGCCAGGTCGAAAGCTGGAGGGCGGCGTGATCTGACAAGATCGATCGAATGATTGCGCGCAATCGCCGCAAGCCAGGAGATCGGACTGAGTTCCGAGGCCGCATATCGATCAGCCTTTGTCCATATCTTTACATAGACGTCCTGCAGTGCCTCCTCAGCTTCCCCTTTGTCGCCCAAAATACGCACGCATGTACCGAACAATTTCGCGCACGTATGTCTGTAGAGCAGATCGAACGCGTCTCGATCACGCATGCTCGTTCGCAAGATGAGCTTTGTTATCTCGTCTCGAGTCAGCAAGACGCAGCCCTCTTCCAAAGCGGCTCCTGTCCTTCAGCCACTTGGATCTATGCGCCTTCGGCGGAATGGGAGGGGGCGTCGCGACCAACCCGACGCTCCGGTTGAACAATATCGCCCTTGCGCGCTCGACCGCGTCCCCAGCAACCATCGCTCGGAGCAACCGACGCTGGCAGGTGGTTCACCGAGGAACGCCAGCGCTGATCGATCTTCTCCAGCGCGGCTTCGTCGAAATCCGACGCCTGTTCCCAGTACCTGCCATGTTCGACAAAATAGCCGAGTTCATCCTCGAGTGTGTCGGCGGTCTCGATGGAAATCGGATCGATGGCGCCATCAAGCATCGCTTTAATCGCCTTGATCCGAAGCGGGGTAAGTCGCTCGATAAACCGCAGGGTTACCCGCGGTATGGCAAGACGACTTTCAGGAAGGTTTGAAAGATTGAGGCAGATTGTTCCGCAACGCAGGGCTTTGGCGAACAGCCTTCCAGATTTCGCCTCCAAGTCCCTCAATGTCACGTCGTCGCGCAGCGGGTCAGCTGTTCCAACGCCATAGAAATGCGTCGGCGCGTTGTTGGGATAAATCATGTCGCAGCCCAGGAACGCCATCACATCAGGCTTGAGGGCCTTCAGAGCCCAATAGGCAGCGGTGAACGCCATTGTGCCGCCCGCATAGACAAACCCACCGAATGCATTCTGGGCGGGGACGAAGGCATCGGATTTAATGATCGATGCCAGCCCGGAACGTTGATCGTTCGGCAGGCGGTCATCAGGAAAATCGTCAGGGTGAATCAAATAGTCCCAATCAGGCCGTACTCGCCAGGCATTGTTTATGACGACAATGGAGGAGAACGCCCCTCTGGACCAATCTCCGCATCGAACGGCATCTGGTGCGCTGCCGACGATCAAGACAACATTTGGCATGTCAGGCCCCCTTCCTGTTTGCGTCTTGGATCCGTGCGCGCCTGCTGAGCGTGTACGCACACCTTTCGTCAAGGATCACGATGCCTGCCTCCTTAGGAGCTGCCCTCGGCGCACAGGGTTCTGATCATTTCAGTCGCAATACGGTTGCCGGGCCGAAATGGATCACAGCTCGCTGAAAAACGGATGGCTGGCGGACAAAAGTGATCTGAAAGTCAGAGGTGGGTCAAATCAGTGATCCAAAAGGCCGCCTGACGCGTAATGGACTCGAGAAAGCCAGTAACGCTGCCTTGCCAGCCGGAGCAGGATAGAGCGTATAGCAGAGCGATGGTGGAATTCGATCCAGCCCGGCTGATCAGGCGTGTCGCGGCGAGTCAGGATCGCGACGCGTTCGCGGAACTGTTCGAACATTATGCGCCGCGCATCAAGGCGATGATGATCCGGCGAGGCGCAAGTCGTGACCGTGCAGAAGATCTGGCGCAGGAAACATTGATCAGACTTTGGCGCAAGGCTGCACAATATGATCCCGAGCGAGCGACTGCGTCGGCCTGGGTTTATGCGATCGCCCGCAATGTCAGCGTCGATGAGAGTCGCCGCGAAGGCCGCGCCACCGCATGGATCGAGGACGATGGCATGCTGGAAGAGCAAGACAATGACGAGCCTGAGGGTCAACTGCTCGTCGCTGAGCGTGAAGCGTATGTCAGATCATCGATAGGTGCACTGCCGGATGAACAGTTGCGCGTCATTCGCCTCTCATTCTTCGATGGCCTTGCACACGCCGAGATCGCAAATCTCCTCGGCATCCCGCTGGGCACCGTCAAGTCGCGGATCAGGCTTGCCTTGCAAAGGTTGAGAGACAGAGTTGGTGAGCTGAAATGACTGAGGCCATTGCCCATCATCCGACCGACGAGACCCTCGCGGCCTTTGCTTCGGGCACGCTTGATGAAGCGCGCGGGCTCGTCGTTTCGATGCATCTGTCCTTGTGCGCTGCCTGCAGCCGCAAGGTGGAAGGGTACGAGGCGATAGGTGGCGAGCTTCTTGAACAGGCAACACCGGTATCAATGGAGCCAGGCGCGCTGGGCAATGTTTTGCGCCTGATCGAAGAGAACTCCGCTGCCCCCGAGACAAGACCAAAAGAACCGCTTGACCGCTATCGGCTTGGGCCATGGCGTTGGGTTGGGCCGGGCGTGCGCCAACGTTCGGTATCGGTGCCTGAAGTCTCGAACATCAAGGTGTTCATGCTGAAGGCGGCGCCAGGAACCAGGCTGCCACACCATAAGCATACCGGCTACGAATGGACATGCGTGCTCGAAGGGGCATTCGAACACCAGTTCGGCCGCTACGGCCCTGGTGACTTCGACGAGGCCGACGAGACAATGGAACACAAGCCGACCGTGTGTGAGGGCGACCCCTGCATCTGTATCGTAGCACTCCAGGGCAACATCGTGCTTCAAAGCCGGCTTGGCCGCATCATACAGCCGCTGCTCAGGCTTTAGAGCAATTCCAGGAAAAGCTACCCCGCTCTGCTGGGCTTTACAGGGGTGCTCGTTTGGGATCGAAGCAGAAGGAGTTTCAAACTCGGATATTCCGCACGCCTCTTCAGCGACGCGGCGCCAACCGCTTGTGACACGCGAATGACCCTCGATCTGATTATCCGCAATGTCCGGCTCGAAGATGCCGGTCCAATCGTCGACATCGCCGTTGCCGATGGCAGGATCGTTGCCATCCATCCGCGCATTCCCGGCAAAGCGGATGAAGAGTTCGATGCCGGCAGCAATTTTGCCTGCGCGGGCTTTGTCGACGCCCATATGCATCTCGACAAGGCCTGCCTTCTCGATCGCTGCGCCATCTGCGAAGGCACGCTGGCCGAGGCGGTCCGCGAGACGTCAAAAGCCAAATCCGGTTTCACCGAAGCGGACGTCTACGAACGCGCGTCGCGCGTGGTTGAAAAGGCCATCGGCCACGGCACGACGCGGATTCGTAGCTTCGTGGAAATCGATCCGCGTGCGGGCTTCCGGTCCTTCGAGGCGATCAAACGCATCCGCACCGACTATTCTTTCGCCATCGACATCGAGATTTGCGCCTTCGCCCAGGACGGGCTGACCAATGAAACCGAAACGTTCGCCATGCTGGACGAGGCGCTTGGCGACGGCGCCGATCTGGTTGGCGGATGCCCTTACACGGACCCCGATCCGCGGCGCCATATCGAACTCATCTTCGATCTCGCCGAAAAATACGATTTGGCGGCGGATTTTCACCTGGATTTCACCCTCGACCCGGACAGAACGGATCTGCCGTTCGTCATCGCCGAGACCGTGAAAAGAGGCTGGCAAGGGCGCGTCGCACTCGGCCATGTCACCAACCTTTCGGCAATGGCGCCCGATCAGGTCTCCCAAATCGGCGCGCGACTGGCCTCGGCGGGGATAGGACTCGCGGTGCTTCCGGCGACTGATCTCTTCCTCAACGGACGTGGCCACGACAGATTGGTTCCGCGCGGGATTGCGCCCGCCGATCGTCTTGCGGCAGCAGGCGTCGCCGTGGCGATCGCCACCAACAATGTGCTGAACCCTTTCACGCCATTCGGGGATGCCTCGCTGATCCGCATGGCCAATCTCTACGCGAACGTCGCGCAACTGACGTTGGACGCGGATATCGCCGCCGTCTTTGCCATGGTGACATCAGGCCCTGCCCGGCTGATGTCAGCGCCCTATGGTCTGGTGGTCGGGGCGCAGGCCGATATCGTGCTGCTCGAATGTGAAGGACCGTCAGCGGCCGTGCGCGAAGCCGCGCCCGTGATTGCCGGCTGGAAACGCGGCCGCAATAGTTTTTACAACGGCCCCCGCAAGATACTCCGACCTTGAGGCTAGCGCACGGCGACGCGACAACGGTCCAGCGCGAATGCTTGGAATAGGTTGAGGGAGCTGGTTGTTGCGCTCGTAAGCTCGCCGGCGTGGTTCTACTGCTCCGAAAAACTCACGCTCACGCCGCGCTGGCGAAAATAAGCCTGCATCAACTTGCGGCCCGAGCGGTTGCCCTGCGCCAGCTTGGTCGGATCGAACACCGCCTGTTTTATCCCCTGTCGGGTCAGCGCCGCCTTCAGCGCCGCGATATGGGCGTCGAGCTCGGCATTGTCCGCCCGGAGCGAGGCATAGATATTTTCGGTCGCCTCGGCCACGGTCACTTCGGTCATGGGTGTCGTCCTCTGGTTGGTCGGGCGGCGGCTTAGCACAGATTCGCGGTTCCACCGATACCGGCGGGACCGTCAGCGCACAGCCCAGCGTTTTGGGGTTCACGCAATGTCGCATGATGGCCGATGGCCTACTGCGTCAGACCCGCACCTGGCTCCATCTGGATATCCGCAGGCGTGACGCCGAACCGCCGCTTGAATGTCCTGTGAAAGTAGGAAAGGTCGTTGAAGCCCACCGTGAAGGCGACATCGCTGATCTTGCGATGGCGAGCCGATCCACCCAGCAAAAGCTGGCGAGCAAGCAGCAAACGCTGCTCCAGTACAAATTCCGAGAAAGTTGTGCCGGAGGACGCGAACATTCGCTGCGCCTGTCGCAGGCTGAGGCCGTTCGCTTTGGCGACGGTCTCGACAGTCAGGCGGCTCTCGCCGAGATTTTTGAGAATGTCGGCTTTCATCAGGTTCAACCGTGCGATCAAGACATCGCTTTGCCCGGCCAGGTTCTTCTGCTCGGCACTTGTTCCGATGAAGTGACCGACCAGATCCGCCAGATGCTGCGCCGCCGCCTTCTGGCCGGCAAGATCGAGCTCTCCACCAATCTCGCTACAAAGCGCTGAATAACGCTCGATCATGACGCCCCAGGCCCGGTCGTGTCCAAGCGTGCGGGCCAGTTGCGTCTCGGCGGACGGCGCGACCTGCAAGAGCAGGCGTCTGGGAAACCGTGTGGTCGTAAATCCGCCGGTCTGGTTGAGGTCCAAGGTGCCGGCGATGTTCATTTCGGTCAGGCACATTTGTCCCGCCATCAGATCGATCGTCTTCATTTCCTGGGTCACGCGCACCTTGCCGCGCGTGGCGGAAATCAGCACCAGATCGTCGCAGCCATCGACCAAGAGGTCGCGGGTGCGCGCAAAGCGTGCCGAGCGCCCCTTCGGAGTGGCAATGGCGATCGAGTCAAGCAGCACGAATTCATTGTGGCAATCGATGTAGTTATCTTGCGCCGGTCCAACATCGAGTCGGCAAAACTCGCGGCAAATACCTTCACGCCAGGCCTCGTAGGCCGATCCCTTGGCCAGGCCGTGGTGAAAGATCGAAAGGCGATTTGGCGGCTGCGCCTGGCGCATGACCTGTACCGTGAATCGTGAAGCATTCGAGTTTAAACGAGCGCCAATCGTTTTTGCTTTGGCAGGCGCATGTCACCACAGTCCACACGCTTGGCGCGATAGTCCACGACTGCGGTCAAGCCGCTTGGTACCACCCCGCCGGTTTCAGGTAAAGCCACCTGCGAGACGGTACGAAATGACTGGATATTACACCGCCGGCCACCACGTAGCCGGCCGCCACAATGCCGACAGCGAGCGCGTGCGCCGGTTTCGAGACGCGGCCCTGCCATGCCTCGATGACGCCTACAGGCTCGCCTATTTCCTGCTGCGAAACCGCACGGACGCGGAAGATGCCGTACAGGAATGCTACCGGCGTGCGCTGCATCACTTCGAAGGCCGGCGCGGCGAGGCCGTCAGGCCCTGGCTGCTCTCCATTCTCAGGAGCGTTTGCTACACGCAATTCGCCCGGCGTGTGGAACAGGAGACCCCGGTGGACCCGGCAGATCCTCGACAGGCGCAAAAGCTGCCGGCCGAGCCAGGCTCCGAGATCCCCGACCCCAGGGAAGGCGTAGCCATCCGGCAGCTTGTCTATTCGTTGCCGGCGCCCTTGCGTGAAGCCATGGCCATGCGCGAGTTCAACGATATGCCTTACCGCGAAATCGCAGAGGTGGTCGGAGTGCCACTCGCCACCGTGATGTCGCGTCTCGCGCAGGCCCGCGAACTGCTCTTGACCCGGTGGCAACCGGGCGACAAAGCCGCATGAAAGCCAGGGGCCTCATCTGGTGCAAGCCGCCTACCCCCTACCCGAAAATCCGCTCGCCCTGCTCGTCGATCAATTGCATGCCCTTCTTGATCGAGATGTCGACGGCGTCGTCGAGGCCGGCGAAGCGGTCGGCGCGGATGAATTTGTGTTCCTTCATCACGCCGTCGACCTCCTTGGAGACGGTGCCGCAGGTCTGGTACTGGCCCTCGGCCTTGTAGGGCGTGGCGCTGATCAGGAAGCCCTTGTGCTCGACCTGCTTGGCGGGCGCGGCACTTTTGGGCTCGGCCGCCGCTTCACCGCCACCGCCGAAAAGACGTTTCAGAAAAGACATCGCTCAAATCTCCTTGTTCGTCCTGCACACCGCGGTCCATTCGCGATTCACGACGTTTTCGTCCCAGAATGCGCGAATGTGCCGCCGCGTTCCAGCCCCCTGATGAAGACAGCGACCAGGAGCTCGATCTGCCGGTCAATCTCGTCGGCCTGCCGGCGCACGGATCTGGCCGCATAGCCGCTGGTGACGATCCCATGCACGCTCGACCACAGCGTGCGCGCGGCGATCCCGCGCGTGTCGTCGTCGAGGTCGAAGTCGCCGCCGGCGAGCACCTGGGCGATGATCTCGAACAGCTGGTCGAGCCGCGCTTCATCGGCGTCAGGCTCGGTCAGCGTCGGGCGCCGCCTGTTGAAGGCGAGCAGCGCCGGCCAGCTGCCGGGATGCGCCTCGACAAAGCGCACATAGGCGTCGGCCAGCGCCAGCAGGCGCTGGCGCACATCTGTGACGCCGCGTTTGCCGAGATCCGCCATCGCCGCCGCGCCTGCCGCGCCCAGCCGGTCGAGCAGCCGCATGTTGACGGCACGGTGCACCCCGTCGAGATCGGCAAACAGATTGTAGACCGAGCCGACGGAGATGCCCGCCTGCTCGGCGATGGTCCTCGCCTTCAGATTGTCCATGCCGCCCTCGTTGAGCAGCACCTCGGCAATGGCCAGCACCCGCCCGCTTATTTCTTCCCTGTCCAGTGCCATATCAGTCCTTGTGGATACGCCCTATGCGGCAGGTTGGTTCGAGCCGCCATCTCCCCTCGTTTACCATATAAGGGATTTCGTGAACAGTGTTCAAAATCTTCTTGAACACTGTTCATTTCCTGCTACGTTGGCTTCGTGAACATTGTTCACCGCAAACATTCGAAGGGAGAAGAACCATGCTTAGCCTGATCAGAACATTGCTCGACGGCGCCAGCGCACGAGCCGAGGACGGCCTCAAGGACCGCTTCGCCATCGACCTTCTGGCGCAGCGCATCCGCGACGCCGAGACGGGGCTTGCCGCCGCCAAGCAGACGCTTGCCTCGCTGATCGTTCGCCAGCGTGCCGAGCAGGCCGGTCTCGACCAGCTCGACCGCCGTCACGCCGATCTGGAAAGCCGCACCATCAGCGCGCTCGCCGCCGGCAACAGCGGGCTTGCCGAAAGCGGTGCGGCTGCAATCGCCGAGCTGGAGAATGAACGCGAAGTCCGCCGCGCCACCGTGCAGAGCCTTGGCGAAAAGACGTTGCGGATGCGCGTTTCAGTGGAGCGGGCGCATCGCCGCATTATCGACCTCAACCAGGGCATGATCTCGGCCCGCGCCATCGACGCCGAGCGCAAGGCGCAGTCACGCCTGGTCAGGTCGATCGGCCATTCCGCCAGCATCAACGATGCCGAGGAACTGCTCGCCCGCATCAAGGGAGCCAGCGATCCGTTCGAGGAGGCCGGCATTCTCGACGAGATCGACGGCGAACTGCGTCACGAAGCGATCCGCGACCGCCTCGCCGACGCCGGTCATGGCCCGGCGGTTAAGGTCCGCGCCAGGGACGTGCTCGAGCGCCTGAAGACCATCAACTGAAAACCAGACTTTCCAAACCTGATTTCCATCAAGCCAACCATCGTCAAATCAACGGAGAACTCCAATGAACGCCAACCAGACCTACATCATGTTCAACACCGCCGCTGTCGGTGCCGCCTATTTCATGCTCGGCCTGTCGCTGTGGCTGGCACCGGTCGACCTGTCGACCAAAGGCTATTGGGCAATGGGCATCCTGCTCTTGACCGGTAGCTTGGTGAACCTGGTCAAATACCGCACCGACGAACGCCTGTCGGCCGAGATGACCGCCAAGATCGAGAAAGCGCGCAACGAAAAGCTGATCAGCGAATATGTCGGCAAGGAATGATGTCGGCCTGCCCTGACGCAAAAGCCCGGGTCTCCCCGGGCTTTTTCGTGCGTTTATCGCGCCTGGATCAGCGATGCGACAGCGCTTCCAGCGCTTCGGCGGCGGCTTCGAGGATGGCGATCGCCTCGGCCTGCTTCTCGGCCGGCGCATCGACGATGTCGCCGAGAGCCGCACGCAGGCGGTGGCGCACGGTACGGAATTCGTCACGCGTTTCCGAGCGCTCACCACGGCCGCCACGGCCACCGCGGCGCTCCTCGCCATCGTCGTTCCAGCCGAACCAGTCGCGCGCCTTGGCCATCTTGCGGCCGAAACGTTCGAGATGTTCGAGCACGCCGTCGATCATCTCGCGATTGTCGGCAAGATGCGCTTGGCCCGCCTCGGTGATCGAAAACACCTTCTTGTTGCCATCCGCGGCGGAAGCGGCATAGCCGGCTTCTTCCAGGAACGTCAGCGTCGGGTAGACCACGCCCGGGCTCGGGCTGTAGATGCCGCTGGTGCGCTCTTCCAGCGCCTTGATGATGTCGTAGCCGTGGCGCGGCGCCTCGGCCAGCAGCGACAGCGTGATCAGCTTGAGATCGCCATCGGCCAGCATGCGGCCGGCGCGGAACATGTCACCCGGGCCACCACGCCCGCCACCGCGACCGCCATGTCCGAACGGTCCAAAGCCGCCGCCCCCTCTGCCACCAAATTTGCCGGCCATGTGCATGAAGATGCGTTCGCCGAAATGATTGTGTCTGTGCATTGATTGCTCCTTAAGTTCTATCTTACGATATATCTTAATTAGGCGCGCCCTCTTGTGAAGTCAAGATATATCTTACGATGTATCTGAATGTCGCGCCAGCACCGCTTCACGAACCCGTGCTGTCACGCTGGCGCGCCCACGAAACAAACCGGACATCCGCTGCGAAACCCAAGCAAGGCCTTGCAGGGAGGTTGCCATGCCGTCAGCTACAGACAACAAGACCGCACTGGTGCTGGCGGGCGGCGGCAGTTTCGGCGCCGTGCAGGTCGGCATGCTGAAGGCGCTTGTCGCCGCCGGCGTGACCGCTGACTTCGTCGTCGGCTCCAGCGTCGGCGCCATCAACGGCGCCTGCTACGCCGCGGCCGCCACGGTGGAAAACATCGCGCGGCTGGAGACCCTATGGCGCGGCATCACACGCAACGACGTCTTTCCCATGAGTTGGCGCACGATGCTGGGCTTCGCGGCACGGCGGGATTTCCTGTCGGCCTCCCATGGCATCCGCAACCTCATCGAGCGCAACCTGCCCTATCGCAATCTCGAGGACGCGCCGATCCCGATCCATATCATCGCCACCGATCTCTTCTCCGGCGAGGCGGTCGTGCTGTCGCGGGGCAGTGCCGCCGACGCCATAGCCGCCAGTTGCGCCATTCCGGTAGCGTTCGCGCCGGTGCGCATTGGCGAGCGGCTGCTGATCGACGGTGCGGTCACCTCGAACACGCCCGTTCGGGTCGCCGTCGGCCTTGGTGCAAGCCGCCTGATCGTGCTGCCGACCGGATTTTCCTGCAATTTGCACACACCACCGCAAGGTGCGGTCGCCAACGGCCTGCACGCGTTGACATTGCTGATCGCCAGGCAACTGGTTCGGGAACTGGACACGCTGGCGAGCGACATCGACTACGCGATCGTGCCGTCGCTCTGTCCCCTGGCAGGCTCGGCCTACGATTTCACCCGCACCGCCGCCCTGATCGATGACGCCGAAAAATCGACGCTGGCCTGGATCGAGGCCGGAGGATTGTCGACGCGCTTGGTTCCAGATCAGTTGCGCGCGCACTCGCACCATTAGATGCAAAATGAGAGCCGGCTTTTGGAAAACCATTCCCAATCAGGAAGATGCAACTGCATCCAGGTTCAAATCTTGAGCAGCGGATCAGCCGTTACCAGCGGCCCTTGCGGCGGTTCCAGGCATAGAGCAGACCGGCGAAGCGATCATAGGCAAAGCGCGTCAGCGGCAAGGCAACCGGATTGCCGAAAAGCGCGGCCAGCCAGCCCTCGCCCGGCGTGATCCTCCACACCGCGATGGCGACATCGGCGCCGACCAGCAGCCGGCCATCCGCGTCGGTGGCATGCAGCCGGCGGCGGATGTCCTCCAGCGAGACGCCAAATCCGGCAAGTGCCGCCGGCTCCGGATTGATATCGCGAAATTCGATCCGCCCGGCCTTGACCGCCTCGATCAGCCGCCGCTTCTGCCTGACAATGCCGGCATCGCAGACGGGGCACCGCGTGTTGTACCAGACGGTCAGTTCAGGCCTGGGCTTGAGCATGATCTTGGCACGCTCAGCCGTGGCCGTGACGATGATGCAGGTCCGGATAATGCGGATGCCGATGGCGCATCGGTGCGTGCCGGTGCCAGTGCGAATGCGGCTCGCTCACCGGCCCGTCATGATGGTGCTGGTGGTGTTCGTCGTGCACATGGTTGTGCTCGTGTTCCAGTTCCTCATGGTCGTGTTGATGGTCATGACGCTCCGACAGATGCAGCCACAGGCCGACGCCCATCAGCAGCCCTGATATCACCAGATTGAAGGTGACGGCATCGCCCAGCATGGCGATGGCCAGCAGCGCACCGATGAACGGAGCCAGCGAATAATAGGCGCCGGTCCGCGCGGTGCCGAGATGGCGTAACGCGACGATGAACATCACAAGGCTGACGCCGATGCCGAAGAAGCCGACGGCGGCCGTCGCCGCCACGATTGACGCTGGAGGAAACGAAGCCCCGGCTGCCATGGCCAGCCCGACATTGACGGCACCCGCCACCAACCCCTTGAGCATGGCGATCACCACCGGATCGGTGGCCGAGATCTTGCGGGTGAAATTGTTGTCCAGCCCCCACGCCAGGCATGCCCCGGCGACCAGCATGGCGCCAAGGTTGAAGGCGACGCCGTCGCCTTGCCACGACAGCAGAACGGCGCCGGCAAGGATGGCGAAGGCGCCTACGAGCAGCCGCCGGTCGACATTCTCGCGGTAGACGAGCCAGGCGATCGCCATCGTCGCCAGCCCTTCGAGATTGAGCAGCAGCGCCGAACTGGACGCGGTGTTCAACGTCAGGCCGAACATCAACAGCACCGGCGCGACGATGCCACCCATGCCGATTGCCAGCGCCAGCCACGGAATATCCCGAGCAGCCAGTTGCGCCTCGCCGGCGGCGGCCTGCTTGCCGCGAAGCAGGCGATAGAAAGCGAGGCCGACACCGGCGCCGAGATAGAGCAGGCCGGCAAGCATGAAGGGGTTCACGGCATCGAGCAGCAGCTTCGAAAGTGGCGGCGTCGCTCCGAACAGGATAGCCGAGCCAAGCGCCAGCGGCACACCGGGCCAGAGATGCGAATGGGAATGCGGCTCGGACATGATCTCACCCTATATCGCGCTGCGCGTCACTTGCCGCGCATGGCCGCCTTTGGCCCGACGCATTTGTTGTCGCGAAACAGCGCCCACTCCTCGCACAGGCGCCCATTGGGCAAGCGGCAAAATCCGTATTCGTTGCCGGCCTTGTCCTTCCTGATCACCACGCGCCCGCCGATCTCGCCGCAATGCAGGGATGCCGGATTGGCCATGCCGACCGGCTTTTGCGCGACGGCGTAGGCATCGATTGGCGGCTCCGATATCAAGGCAAGGCCAACAACCAATATCGAGACTTTCTTCATCGCGATCTCCCCTGGCGCATCCTATCACGGCGAAGCGTTCCGTCCTGCGGCAAAGCGCCGTCACGCCGTCACCTGGTCATCGCCGTCGAGAAACCGGCCGCTTTCACCCAAGCGACGAGATGATCTCGCGGTAAGCGAATTCCGGGAAGGCCTTCAGCGTCCGGGACTTGAGGTTTCCGCTCACGGCCAGCATCAGCGCAAAACGCGCCAGCACCGCATCGTCGGGCGCTTCGACCACCGCGACCATGTCGAATTCGCCCATGGTCAGGAAGAACGATTTGAACGATCCGCCCATCTCGGCCAACTGCTTCCTGGCAGCGTCGAGGCGCTTTGGCGAATCGCGCACGTTCTTCGCGCCCTGCTCGGTCCAGTTCATCAGCATGATGTAGGTCGTCATGGTACGCCTCCTTCCGGGGCCACGGACACGGCGGCTTGGCCGGGGCGGGCATCCGGGTTGTCGCCCAGAAAATGCATCCGATACGAAATTATCCTCCCGCGGCGAACGTCCCGCAAGGATGCATCCACGCCCTCATGTGGGAGCTTGAGGCGACGGTCACCGCCAACCAGGGAAAGCCGGTTTAAAAACCCGCCTGATTGCGGCAATCTCCGCCGTGGTCATCGATCCGGGAAATCCCGGCCGACGTCGAGGGCCAGCCAGCCGCAGGAGAACTTCATGCGTGAGACAACAAACCTGCCGCCGGACCGGATCGACATTCCTGCCGCATGGATCGGCGAGGACATGGCGAAAGATCCCCAGAATTGGCTGGTCGAATTGGATCCCCGGGACATCGCCGAGTTGGAATTGGCGGCAACCGGATTTCTTGCCGGCTCGCAGGATATCGGCGGCCTGACCAGGGCCGGTTTCCCCTTGCCGCGACTTGCCGGTCATCTTGCCGCCCTTCGCGAGAAACTGGTCGTGGGCATTGGCTTCGAGGTGCTGCGCGGTCTCCCGGTCGAAAGATATTCCGCTGAAATGACGGCAACGATCTTCTGCGGGATTGGCGCCCATCTGGGAAGCGCTCGCTCCCAGAATGCCCAGGGCCATATACTCGGCCATGTCCGCGACATCGGCGCCGACGCGAAGGCCGCCACGACGCGCATCTACCAGACGGCGGAGCGCCAGACGTTTCATACAGACTCCGCCGATGTCGTCGGCCTGCTCTGCCTGAGGGATGCCATGCAAGGCGGCGAGTCCCTGCTGGTCAGCTCGGTGACGATCTACAACGAGATGCGCAAAAGCCGGCCGGATCTCGCCCGCCTGCTGTTTGATCCGATCGCCACCGACCGGCGCGGCGAGATACCGGAGGGCGAAAAACCCTATTTCGAAATCCCGGTCCTCAACTGGCATGCAGGATTGCTGACCGGCATCTATCAGCGCCAGTACATCGACAGCGCGCAGCGCTTCCCGGATGCCATGCGGCTGAGCGCGGCGCATGTCGAAGCGCTGGATCTCTTCGACAGCCTTGCCAATAATGTCAGGCTGAACCTGTCGATGCGGCTGCGGCCCGGCGACATGCAGTTCGTCTACAATCATTCGCTGCTGCACGACCGCATGGGTTTTCGCGACTGGCCGGACCCGGACAGGCGGCGCCACATGCTGCGCCTGTGGCTGTCAGTCCCCGGCGACCGTCCGCTGCCCCTGTGTTTCAGACAGCGTTATGGCTCGATCGAGATCGGCGACCGCGGCGGCATCGTTGTGAAGGGAACACGGCTGAACGTGCCGATTTGATGCAAGAAACGAAAAAGGGCGCCAGTCGGCGCCCTTAACTCTTCGCGATAAATAGAGGTCGACTCAGCTATCCAGGAAGCTGCGCAGCTTGCGCGACCGGCTCGGATGCTTGAGCTTGCGCAGCGCCTTGGCTTCGATCTGGCGGATACGCTCGCGGGTGACCGAGAACTGCTGGCCGACTTCTTCCAGCGTGTGGTCGGTGTTCATGCCGATGCCGAAGCGCATGCGCAGCACGCGCTCCTCGCGCGGCGTCAGCGAGGCCAGCACGCGCGTGGTGGTTTCGCGCAGATTGGCCTGGATCGCGGCGTCGATCGGCAGGATCGCCATCTTGTCCTCGATGAAATCGCCCAGATGCGAATCCTCCTCGTCGCCGACAGGCGTTTCGAGCGAGATCGGCTCCTTAGCGATCTTCAAGACCTTGCGCACTTTTTCGAGCGGCATTGCGAGCTTTTCGGCCAGTTCTTCCGGCGTCGGCTCGCGGCCGATCTCGTGCAGCATCTGGCGCGAGGTGCGCACGATCTTGTTGATCGTCTCGATCATGTGCACCGGGATGCGGATGGTGCGCGCCTGATCGGCGATCGAACGCGTGATCGCCTGCCGGATCCACCATGTCGCGTAGGTCGAGAACTTGTAGCCGCGGCGGTATTCGAACTTATCCACCGCCTTCATCAGGCCGATATTGCCTTCCTGGATCAGGTCGAGGAACTGCAGGCCGCGATTGGTGTATTTTTTGGCGATGGAGATGACGAGGCGCAAATTGGCCTCGACCATTTCCTTCTTGGCGATCGCGGCTTCGCGCTCGCCCTTCTGCACCTGGTTGACGATCTTGCGGAATTCCAGGATCGAGATCGCCGTCTCGGTGGCCAGGTGCTGGATCTCGGCGCGCAGCTCCTTGATCGCTTCCTTCTCGTTCTTGGTGAATTCCTTCCAGCCACGCGAGGTCAGATTGCCGATTGCACGCGTCCAGTTGGGATCGAGCTCGGAGCCTTGATACTCCTTCAGGAACTCCTCGCGGCGCACGCCATAGCTTTCGGCCAGCCGCAGCAGCTTGCCCTCGTTCTGCACCAGGCGCTTGTTGATGTCGTAGAGCTGCTCGACCAGCGCCTCGATGCGCGCGGTGTTGAGCGACAGCGACTTCACCGCCTTGATCAGCTGGTCCTTCAGCTCCTTCAGGCGGCGGTCCTGGCTGGGCGACAACGTGCCGGCGGCGGCCAGGCGGTTCTCGACCTGCTGGTCCTGCAGCTTGCGCAGCTTCTTGTAGGTGTCGGCGATGACGTCTAGCGTCTCCATCACCTGCGGACGCAGTTCGGCTTCCATCGCCGCCAGCGACAGGCTCGCCTCGTCCTCGTCTTCCTCGTCGTCATCCCCGATGCCGCGCGTGTCGGCGGCGACATTGGTGATGTCTTCTTCGTCGTCGCGCCCGCGGCGCGACTTTTCCTCGACCTTGGGCGCTTCCTCGACGCGCTCGACCACCGGTGCCTGCTTGGCCTCGGGGCCTGCATAGGTGGCTTCGAGGTCGATGATCTCGCGCAGCAGGATCTTCGATTCGTTGAGTTCGTCGCGCCAGATGATGATGGCCTGGAAGGTCAGCGGGCTTTCGCAGAGGCCCGCGATCATCGTCTCGCGCCCGGCCTCGATGCGCTTGGCAATGGCGATTTCGCCTTCGCGCGACAGAAGCTCGACCGAGCCCATCTCGCGCAGATACATGCGCACCGGATCGTCGGTGCGGTCGGTCGGCTCTTTCTTGGTGGTGGTGGCGGCGACCGCCGTGCCGGTCTGTTCGGCCAGCTCGTTGGCGTCTTCCTCGGCGTCCGCCGCGGTGTCGCTGGCCTCGGCCTCTTCGCCCTGCTCGTCATCCTCGACGACATTGATGCCCATGTCGGACAGCATCGCCATCGTGTCCTCGATCTGCTCGGAGGTCACTTCCTCGGAAGGCAGCACCGAATTCAGCTCGTCCATGGTGACATAGCCGCGCTTCTTGGCGGCCTTGATCATCTTCTTGACAGCATCATCGGAAAGGTCGAGCAGAGGGCCATCGGTGGCGCCTTCGCGTTCGGTCTCGACCTCTTCCTTTTCCTTAGTCGCCATAATTTTTATCTTCTCCAAGCGGCTGCCATCGAAGCCGCGTAAACTGTCGGACCAGTCAAAACCGGATGTGCTCGCTTATGAAACGCGCTTCACCGGGCCAGTAACCGTATAATCTCTTTGTTTGGTGCATGTCGTTGCCCCAAAACCGGTTCGCACTTTTGGGCGACATGCACTAAGTCCAGATTAACCCTGATATCTGTGGCAGGCTGCCTGCCTGTCCAGTGACCAGTACCTCACATCGCTCATTTCCCGTCGGCGCGGGTGCGGGTTAACGTTTCGAATCGTCCTGATTCCGCCATTCTGTCGGAAGGTCAAGCGCCTCTCGCATGATTCGCATGAAAAAAGCGAATCAATTACCCGACTTAGCGCGCCCCGCCCCCTGGGGAAGGCTGGCCACGCTCTCATTCTTGCACTCAGCTGCACTTAGGCTCGCCCGGCCCTGCCCGACGAAACGCCGAATCCTTCGATCAGCGCTTCTGTCGCCTGTACATCCTGAAATTGCGCCTGAATTTCGATTAGATGGCGGAAGTTTTCGTCCGAGGGATCTGCTTCGAGCGCCGCTTCCGCCTGTTTCAGCTCCTTATGTAAGGTGCGTGCGCTGCGCTGCAAGTGCAGCGCCTGGTTCAGAGCGTCACGGGCATCGTCGAGCGCGGCGGCCTCGAGCGCCGGCCACTGCCGCGCCCGCCGGATCAGGCCGACGGCACGCTCCCAGATCTCGGCGCAGCCGGCGCGCTCGATCGTCGTCACCACCGCGTGGCGGTCATTGGCCATGTCGTGCGCCATCGCGTCGAGGATGGCGGCATGCAGCCGCTGCAGGTCGGAATTGACGAGATCGAGAAATTCGACATGGGCGAAATTCTCGTCGATCAGCGCCGGATGGTTGACCAGCGCCACGATGATCGTCGCCTCACGCACCGACATGCCTTCACTGCCGCGCTTGACCAGCGCGGATTGGCCGAGGCTTTCGGTGATCGCCATGCGGCCGCCGCCAGGCTTGGCGAATTGGCCGCCGGGTGCGGCTGCCTTGCCCTGCTGCCCCGGTTTCCAGTCCTGGCGCCCTTGCCGCGCATCACGCTGCGAGCCGAAGAAGCTCTTTTCGCGCTCACGCATTTCCCGCTGATAGTGATAGCGCGTGCTTTCGTCGCGGATACGGCTGGCGAGTTCCCGCAGCGTCTTTCCCAGTTCTGCCCGCCGCTCCGGCGTGTCGAAGACACCGCCCGCGGTCTCGCGCATCCATAAGAGATCGACCAGTGGACGCGCATCGGCAAGCACCGCCCGGAACGCTTCCGGCCCTTCGGCCTTGACCAGATCGTCGGGATCCTTGCCTTCCGGCAGCAGCGCGAAGCGCACCGAACGGCCGGCCTGGACCGCAGGCAGCGCCATGTCGGCGGCACGCCATGCCGCCTTCAGCCCGGCCTTGTCGCCGTCGAAGCACAGCATCGGCTCGGGCGCCATGCGCCAAAGCAATTCGAGCTGGTTTTCGGTGAGCGCGGTTCCAAGCGGCGCCACCGCATTCTCGAAACCGGCCTGCGCCAGCGCGATGACGTCCATATAGCCTTCGACGGCAATCACCGTGCCGCCCTTGGCCAGGGCTTTGCGGGCACGGGCGAAATTGTAGAGCACATTGCCCTTGTGGAAGAGCTCGGTGTCAGGCGAGTTCATGTATTTGGCCAGCGCATCAGGTGCCAGCGCTCGGCCACCGAAGGCAATGATCCTGCCGCGCGAATCCGGGATCGGGAACATGATCCGGTCGCGGAACCAGTCATAAGAGACCGGAATGTCGTCGCCATGGCGCACCAGCCCGCACGCCTCGATGTCGGCCTTCGGCACGCCCTTTGCCGCCAGATGCTCCTTCAGCGCATTGCGGCTGTCGGGAGCGAAGCCGAGCCGGAACGACTGCTGCGTCGCCGGTGTCAGCCCGCGATCCCTGAGATAGGCGCGGGCTTTGGCTCCTTCAGGCCCCTGCAGCCGCTCCTGGAAGAAGGCAGTCGCCATCTCCATGACATCGGTCAGGCTGGCGCGTTCCTTCTCGCGCTGTTCCTCGCGTTCGTCGCGGACCGGCATTGGCACGCCGGCCATGTCGGCGATCTTCTCCACCGCTTCGGGAAAACTCAATCCTTCGAGTTCGGTGAGGAACTTGAAATGATCGCCCGAGACCGAGCAGCCGAAACAGTGGTAACGCCCCTTCTTGTCCTCGCAGTGGAAGGACGGGCTCTTCTCGCCATGGAAGGGGCAACAGGCCCAATAGTCTCCGCGAGACGCATTGGTCTTCTTGCGATCCCACGCCACGCGCTGGCCGATAACCGATGAAATCGGCACGCGGTCGCGGATCTCGTCGAGAAAGGCCGGCGGAAAGCGCATTGAGGGAACTCGTTTCCCCACCATATAATCATGCCAGAGAAATCCGACGACCCCCAATACGGGCCATACCCGGTTTCCACAGGGCAAAAAGGAAAGGCGGCCATTGCGGGCCGCCCTTCCCAGCTCAATCCAGCGATCGAACCTTACTGCGCGGCAAGCGCGCCGAAGATGACGCCGGAGAGGATGCCGACCAGCACATAGTCGTTGCCGACGCGGATCCATTCCTGGCCGCGGCCCGGGCGATGCAGGCCGTAGCGGCCATAGTCGCGGACCGGCTGGTGCTGCCTCCAACCGGAATATTTCTGGCCGTTGCGCCAGTTGTTCCGCTTCACGATGACCTTCTTGTGGAAACGCTTCTGGATGACACGCTTCTTGCCATCGTTGTGATGGCCGGGCTTCTGCCAGTCGACCTTGATGTAATTCGACTGCGGCGCGACCGGCGCATTCATCGGCGCGGCCTGGCCGGTCAGCGACGTGGCAGCCAGCATCGCGACGGCGAGGACAGAAAGAACAATGCGTTTCATGAGAAGTCTCCTTGGTTGTCGATGCCCCATGGAATAACGGCCAACGGATGAACTGAAACTGAATGGAAGCATTACAATTATGTAATGAATTCCTGTGCTTATTTCGGAAATTTGAACATCATCGCAAAGTTGACAGCGAGACACCCGGCAACAGCGGCCGATCCCCCGCGGTGGCCGTGGACCGGCGATGCGGCATTTCCCGCATCCGTCCATTTTCCGACACGCCTTGTCGCGCCGCGACGGCCCCTCGAAATCGACAAAATTTTATTATTCGGCTAAAGTATTCTGCTCATTATCGGTCGCTGCCATGAACATGATTCGCACTTTCGCTTTCCCCCATGATCGCCGCGCTGTTCGCACTGCGTGCCCCGACCGCATGCAGGCGCCGAAATGAGCGGTTCCGTCGTCCTTCTGCATCTGGCCGGCGCGGTCGCGCTGATGCTGTTTGCCACCCGCATGGTGAAGACCGGCGTCGAGCGCGCCTATGGCGACGTCCTGCGCCATAAATTGCGCGCCACCATGCGCAATCCGATCATGGCGGTGCTGACCGGAACCGGCCTGGCAATCGCCCTGCAGAGCTCGACGGCCGTCACGCTTTTGGTCGGCTCCTTCGCCGGCTCCGGCATCGTCTCGGGTGCGGCCGGCCAATTGGCCGTGCGCGGCGCCGAGATCGGCTCGGCGCTGGTGGTCAAACTCTTGACCTTCGACCTGACACTGCTGGTGCCACTCTGCCTGATCACCGGCACGGTGATGTTCATGGCCACCGAGCGCCGCGACTGGCGCCAGACCGGCCGCATCCTGGTCGGCATCGGCCTTTTGATCCTGTCGCTGGAAATGATCGGACAGGCGTCCGAGCCGCTGCGTAACAGCCAGCTCATGCCGGTCATAATCAATTACTTCTCCAGCGATTCCATCACCGCCTATCTCTTGGCGGCTGTCATCACCTGGCTGTTCCAGTCGAGCATCGCGGCGGTGCTGCTGATGGCGACGCTTGCCGGCCGTGGCCTGATCAGCCCGGAACTCGGCGTCGTCCTCATCCTCGGCGTCAATCTTGGCTCCTCGATCATCGCGCCGATGCTGACCCGCTCGGCCGGGCCTGCCGTGCGCGTGGTGCCGATCGGCAATCTCCTGATGCGCGGGCTGGGTTCGCTGGTCATGCTGATCCTGTTCATGATCTTCAGGCCGCATGTCGCCTTCCTCGGCGCTACGGCCGCGGACCAGATCGTCAACGCCCACATTCTGTTCAATGTGATCATCCTGCTTGCCGGCCTGCCGCTGGCCGGCTTCGTCTATCGCGCCTCGGAAAAGATCGTGGCGCTCGGCACCAAGCCCGTGGCGGCGGCCTCGCTCGACGTGATCGAGCTGTCCGCGCTCAACGAGAGCGCGCTCGACATACCAAGTCAGGCGCTGGGCAATGCGACGCGCGAAGTGGTGCGGGTCTGCGAAACCGTCGAGATCATGCTGAAGCGCATCATGGAACTCTATGAAAGTGCCGACAGCGACAAGATCAAGGCGCTTGCAGCGCTCGACGACCGCGTCGACCGCAAGCACGCGGCCATAAAACTCTACCTCGCCAAGCTCACCAAGAACCCGCTGACCGAGGACGAGGCATTGCGCTGCCAGGAGCTGATCGGCGCCTGCGTCAAGCTCGAGCAGGTTGGCGACATCATCGTGCGCAACATGCTGGTGCATGTGAAGAAGAAGGTCGAACACGGGCTGGAGTTCACACCCGAGGGCTGGCGCGAACTCTGCGCCTTCCACGCCTCGGTGCTGGCCAATGCACGGCTTGCCTTCAACGTCCTGGTCTCGCGCGATTCCGAAACCGCCCGCCAGCTGGTGCTGGAGAAGGACCAGCTGCGCGACCGCGAGAAGGAAACCAGCGCCAGCCATTTCCTGCGGCTGCGCGAGGGCACCGCCAGGAGCATCGAGACCAGCTCGATCCATCTCGACACCATCCGCGACCTGAAGCAGATCAACTCGCTGCTGGCGTCGATGGCCTACCCTGTGCTGGAAGAGCGCGGCCTGCTGACCGGGTCGAGGCTGAAGGCCAGCTAAGGCAGCGGAAGAATCTTCTGCAGTCACCCTGGGAACAAAGGTTCCGTCATCCAGGCGCAAACGGCAAATTAGTCTTTGCCCATTCTGGCATCGGTCGGCTAAGCATTCCGGCCACCGGAGGAAATCCATGGACACTCGTTCGCGCAGTTTCGCCAAGGCGCTGTCCTGGCGCATGACCGGCACCATCGACACGCTGATAATTTCCCTGGTGGTGACCGGAAGCGTCAAGCTTGCCGCCGCCATCGGCGTGACCGAGGTCTTCACCAAGTCGTTGCTCTACTATTTCCATGAGCGGGCGTGGCTCAGAATTCCCTATGGCCGCAAGACACCCCCTGAGTTGCCGTTCAAGAAAAGCTGAAGCGGCGACAAAAATTTCTGGATTGCCCGCGCCGTCCATCCATGGTTTGAGGCCGTTCCAGCCAAGGCTTTTCCCATGTCGCTTCCGCTCATTGCCCTATTCATCGCCGCCTTCGCTTTCGGCACCACCGAATTCGTCATTGCCGGCGTGCTGCCGCAAGTGGCGCAAGGGCTTGGCGTTTCAGTGCCCTCGGCCGGCTATCTCGTGTCCGGCTATGCCTGCGGCATCGCCATTGGCGGCCCGCTGCTGGCGCTCGCCACCAAGTCGTTGCCGCGCAAGACCTTGTTGCTCGGCCTCGCCGTCATCTTCACCATCGGCCAGGCAGCCTGCGCGCTGGCGCCCGACTTTACCTCGATGCTGCTTTTGCGCATTGCCGTCGCGGTCGCGCATGGCGCCTATTTCGGCATCGCCATGGTGGTGGCGGTCGGCCTTGTCCCAGAGGACAAACGCGGCATGGCGGTGGCGGTTATCCTGTCCGGCCTCACCGTCTCCAACGTCATCGGCGTGCCGGCCGGCACGGCCATCGGCAACATCTGGGGCTGGCGCGCCACCTTCTGGGTGATGTGCGCGCTGGGCGTGGCGGCAACGCTCGCCATGGCCGCACTCCTGCCGCGCACCACCGGATCGTCCGCCAAGCCTGTCGGCCTCGCCCGCGAGGTCCGCGTGCTGGCGCGCCAGCAGGTCTGGACCTCGCTGATCCTCATGCTCATGCTGATGCTCGGCCAGTTCTGCCTGTTCACCTACATCACGCCGACGCTGCTGGAGGTTACCGGGCTCGACGAGAACCTGATTCCCTGGGTGCTGCTGCTAAACGGCGTCGGCGCCACGCTCGGCGTCTTCCTCGGCGGCAAATTGTCGGATTGGAAGCTGATGCCGTCGCTGATCACCATGCTTGGCCTGCAGGCAGTGACGCTGGCCATCATCTACGCCGTCAGCCCCTACCCTGTGCCGATGGTCGTGGCGATCGTCATCTGGGGCGGCCTCAACTTCGCCATCGGCACGCCGATCCAGACCCGCATCCTGGCCTGGACGGCGGATGCCTCCAACCTCGCCTCATCGCTGATCCCATCCGGCTTCAATGTCGGCATCGCGCTTGCCGCCTCGCTGGGCGCCGCCATGCTCAATGCCGGCTACGGCTACCGCAGCCTGCCGGTGGTCGGCGCTGTCGCCATGCTGGTCGCCGTGGTCGTGGCTGTCATCTCCCAGGTCTGGGAAGGGCGCAGCAACGCCACGCCGCCGCTGACGGCGCCGGCCGAGTAGCCAACGACAGAACGCTCACCCCCGCCAGCGCAAGAGGCGCATGGCGTTGGCTGTCACCAGCACGGTGGCGCCGGTGTCGGCCAGGATCGCCGGCCACAGGCCGGTGATGCCTAAAATGGTGGTGACCAGGAACACCGCCTTCAGCCCCAGCGCCACGGTGATGTTCTGGCTGATATTCGCCATCACCGCTCGCGACAGCCGCACCATGCGGGCGACATCCATGACGCGGCCATGCAGGATCGCAGCGTCCGCCGTCTCCAGCGCCACATCGGTGCCGCCGCCCATGGCGATGCCGATGTCGGCGGCGGCGAGCGCCGGCGCGTCGTTGATGCCGTCGCCGACCTTGGCCACTTTCAGCCCCTCGCGCTGCAATTCGCCGACGATGCGCTGCTTGTCCTGCGGCAACAGTTCCGCCCGCGCCTCGATGCCGAGCGATGCGGCGATGGCTTCCGCCGTGCGGCGGTTGTCGCCGGTCAGCATCACCGTGCGGATGCCTTCCGCTTTCAGCGCCATGATGCCGGCCGCCGCGTCCGGCCGTGCCTCGTCGCGCATGGCGATCAGCCCGGCCACAACCCCGTTGGCGACCAGCACCGACACGGTCTTGCCCTGGCCGTTGAGGCTGTCGATGGCAAGGCGCTGCGCTTGCGTCATGTCGGCGCGTTCGCCCGCCGCCGGGCCGGAGCCAAGGAAAACCGCGACGCCGCCGACGCTGCCCTCGACGCCCTTGCCGGAGATCGCCTTGGCCGCCAGCGCCGGCGGCACCGGCGCCTTGTCGGCCTTTGCCCTGTCCAGGATCGCCACCGCCAGCGGATGGCTGGAACCCTGCTCGAGTGCTGCCGCCAGCGCCAGCACGGAGCGCTCATCGCGGCCATAGGCCACGATGTCGGTGACGACGGGCTTGCCCGCGGTCAGCGTGCCGGTCTTGTCGAAGGCGACCGCCGTGATCCGGCGAAAGCCTTCCAAGACGGCACCGCCCTTCATCAACAGGCCGCGCCGCGCACCGGCCGCGAGACCCGCCGCAATCGCCGCCGGCGTCGAGATGACCAGCGCACAGGGGCAACCGATCAACAGGATCGCCAGGCCCTTGTAGATCCATTCATTCCAGTCGCCGCCGGCAACGAGCGGCGGCAGCAGCGCCACCAGCGCGCCGACCGCCAGCACTGCCGGTGTGTAATAGCGCGAAAAACGGTCGATGAAGCGCTCGGTCGGCGCCTTGGCCTCCTGCGCCTCTTCCACCAGCCGCACGATGCGGGCGATGGTGTTGTCGGAAGCGGCTGCCGTCACCCGCACCTTGAGCACGCCATCACTGTTGATCGTGCCGGCGAAGACGGGCTCAGTGACACCCTTGCGTTTCGGCGTGCTCTCGCCGGTCACCGGCGCCTCATCAATGTCGCTCACGCCCTCCGTTATCTCGCCATCGGCCGGGATGCGGTCGCCCGGCCGCACCACGATGACGTCGCCGACCACAAGCTGGTCGGCGGGAACTTCAACCGTGCCGCCTCCCCGCTCGACCAGCGCCGTCTTCGGCACCAGGTCGGCCAGCCCCTGGATGCTGGCCCGCGCACGGCCGGCGGCGACACCTTCCAGAAGTTCGCCGATCAGGAACAGCACCACCACGGCGGCCGCTTCTTCCGTGGCGCCGATCATCACTGCACCAACAGCGGCGATGGTCATCAGCGTCTCGATCGAGAACGGCGTGCCGGCCAGCGCCGCCATCAGCGCGCGCCGCGCGATCGGCACAAGGCCGACCAGCAGCGCGGCCAGGAAGACCCAGCGCTCGGCCGATGGGAACAGGTGGCCGATGCCGTAGGCGGCCAGAAGTGCCGCCGCACAAGCCAGCGTCAGCGCCGCGCGGCGGGTACGCCACCACGCCTGCCCAGGCTCGACATTGCTGTGGAGGTGCGATGAGCCTGTGGCCTCCTTGGCTTTCTGTTCGCCACCATGGTCATGGCCCTCGTGGTCGTGACCTTCATGATCGTGACCTTCGTGATCGTGGCCGGCATGGTCATGCGCCTTGGTTGCTGGCCCGTCGGCCCTGGCTTGCGCCTTGACGATGCCGTAGCCCAGCCGCGCCACTTGCTGCAGCACCTTGTCCTCATTGAGCGGGCCGCCATGGCTGACGGTCATCGAGGCGCCGGTCACCGAAACCGAGACATCGGCGACGCCGTCGAGACGGCGCACCGCCGTATCGATCTTGGCCGCGCAGGAGGCACAATCCATGCCGCCGATCTTGAACCGTGTCTGCCGGATTCTTGCCTGCTCGTGGGGAGCCGTCATCACATCACCTGTCTGCTTTTTCACCCGAGCGGCGTGCGGTCGCGAGGGCCTTGAACCCTGATGTCAGACACTATAATTGCTCTAGTCACTAGAGCTTCAAGAGGCAAAATGCATGTTTTCGATCGGTGATCTCTCCCGCCGCACCGGCGTCAAGGTGCCGACCATCCGCTACTACGAGCAGATGGGCCTGGTCGCCGCGCCCGAGCGCTCGGAAGGCAACCAGCGCCGCTACTCCAGGCAGGAGCTGGAGCGGCTAGCCTTCATCCGCCACGCCCGCGACCTTGGCTTCGCCGTCGAGGACATCCGCTCGCTGATCGAGTTGAGCGGCCACCCCGACCAGCCTTGCGGCCATGCCGACAAGATCGCCGGGGAACAGCTGATCTCCGTGCGCGAAAAGATCGCCCAGCTGAAGCGGCTGGAAACCGAGCTGGAGCGCATCGCCTCCTGCTGCGACGGCAGGACGGTCGGCGACTGCTACGTCATCCGCGCGCTGTCGGACCACGCGCTGTGTGCCGACGAGCACGGGTGAGAGGTCTCTATTTTCGAAGTCCGCGCCGGCGCTAGCGCCCGAAAGGGCTGCACAACCTCGCGCCCCTACAGCTCGATCCGGAACCGCAAACTCTCCACCCCGCCATAGGCTGCGTCCTCGAAGAAGCGCTCGACCAGTCTGCCGCCATTGGCCAGGATCACCTTGTGTGACGCCGGATTGCCCGGCTTGGCGGTGATCTCGACATGGGGCAGGCCGACCGCCCTCGCCTCGTCGAGCATCAACCGCAAGGCCTGCGTGGCATAGCCGCGCCGCCGCTTCCACGGCACCACCGCATAGCCGATATGGCCAAGCACATGCGACGGCAGTTCCGCCGTGCCCTTCTGCCAGCGAAAGCCGATCGAGCCCGATGCCTCGCCGTCCCAGATCCAGCGGCGAAAGCCCGGCAAGCGCGGCACTTGCGTGCCGTCGGGCAAGGTGATCGGACCACCCCTGGCTTCGGGGTCATCGAGGTTGGCCAGGAACGCCATGGGATCCTGCTCTATCGCCGCCAATTGCTCGCGCGTCGCCTCAAGCAGCCGGACATTGTCCGGCGACCAGCCACGCTCGAGCGCTGCTCTGTAGGAGGGCAGATGTTCAAGTGCCGGTTTGACGATCTCGACCATGATCCATGCTCCCTGGGAGGCGAACCAGGCATAGCCGTGGCCGCGAGATGGCTCAAGCCGGTGCCGCCCGGAAGTGAACTTCGCTAAACAAGTTGTGTCTCGCCGATTGGCGCGAGACATTTTATGATTGGTTGCGGGTGGCAACACCTAAAAGATTCGCTTGGCTTCGACAGGAGAATTGATCCGGTGCGGTTGAGATCTGTCCCTCTTGGCATTGTCGTCACCCTTAGCCTTCTTGTCATTGCCTTGACGGCAACGGTCCGTTCGTTTGCCGCGCCCTCCGGTGTCCCGGCCTGGCTGCAGGCCCATGTCGGCGACGCCGACGGCCAGATATCACAAGTGGTGCTGGAACGGGCGCGGGCGCTTTACGAGAAGAAGGTGGCGCAAGGTGCTGTCAAAAACCCCTGTTATTTCGCGATGGATGCGACGCGTCCCGGAGACATGGGCAATGGCGTGCTGGGGCGCCGGTATTATATCGTCTGCGAAGCCAGCCAGTCGTTCCGCGCCATCGCATCGGGTCACGGGGCTGGCAAGAACCTGAAAGGCACGGTCGATTTTTCAAACGGCAGGCGATGCTCCAAAAACTTCGGCAATGCCATGGATTCGGAGCTGACCGCCGGCGGCGCCTACATAACCCGCGAGACAAAGACGTCGTTCAAGGGTTTTTACCGTACCGGCGCCAAGCAGGACGCCGCCTTCCTGCGCACATTCATCCAGTTCGACGGCGAAGGCGAAGCCGCCAATGCCAGGCAGCGCGTGATCGGCGGCCACGCGGCACAGGTGCTGCGCACCATGTGCATGCGTAAAAATCCGAAAAGCTCCTACGCCGATCATGACGGTCTGGTGCCGTTCGGCAAGCTGGTGGACTATGCCGGCGGCCGCAGCAATGGCTGCACCAGCTGGTCGCCGGCGGATGCGCAGCAGATCATCTCGATGGTCAAGGACAACCCGACGACGCTCTACATCTACCCGGAATCACGCGACATCGCCGCGGTAGCGGCTAGCCGTTCGCAATCGGGCACCTATTGGAATGCATCCTGCCTGAAGGAAATCGGCACACCGAAATTCTGGCCAAGGAAGACTCTTGAGCCGATGATCGCCCAGTACAAAAAGGACCATCCGGCGCCGCCACCGCAGCCGCTGCCGATGTGCAAGGAGTCGTGAGGTCCGCAAGCCAACAGGCCCCGAACCTCACGCACTGTTGGTTCGGTGCTGCGGCTCAGCGCAGAAAACCGAGCACAGTCTCGACGAACTCGGCAGGGTACTCGACGTTCGACAGGTGAACCGCGGGCAGGACAACCAGCTTCGCGCCTTGGATGGATGCGGCGATCTCTTCACTGTGACTCAGCGCCGTTACCGTGTCGTACCGTCCGGCGATCACCAGGGTCGGCCGCGAGACCAACGTCACAATACGGCGAAGGTCGGAATCGCGAACGGCGGCGAACAAGCCGGCCAAGCCCTGCCGATCGATGCTCAGCAGCATGGCGCGAAATTCCTGGATGACAGGGCCGTTGGCCGCGGCCATGGCGGCAGGAAACCAGTTGGCCAGGAACGCCTCGGCGTTCTCTGCCATGTCTGGAGCCTGAAGCGTCGCAACAATTCGCTCGTCGATATAGCTTGCCGGCCCGAGATGTGACGAGCTGTTGGCAATGATCAGGCGGTCGATGCGCTCCGGCGCCCGCACGCCGAGCCACTGCCCGACGAAGCCACCCAGCGACAGGCCGAGGAAATGCACGCGCCCTAGACCGAGCGCGTCGAGCAGCTCGACCACGTCGCGGCCAAGCCGGTCGAGCGAATAGGCGCCGGCCGGGACAGTTGACCCGCCATGGCCGCGAAAATCGTAGCGCAGAACGCGAAAATGCTTCGACAGTTCAGCGATCTGGCCGTCCCACATATGCAGTGTGGTGGCGATGGAATTCGACAGCACCAGCACCGGCTTTTTGGCGTCGCCGTCGAAGCGGTAGGCGATGCGGGTGCCGTCGCCGACAGTCACGAAATTCAGCTCACTCATGATGAAATTCCTTCTGGAAGGTTGAATGAGCAGAGCGTAGGCGGGCAGCGTTTTCAGTGATATTACAAAGACAGGACACTCTCTGTAATCAAAGCTGACATGGCCGAGTTCACCTTGCACGATTTGCAATGCTTCGATGCGGTGATCCGCACCGGCGGTTTTCAGCCGGCGGCGGCCATGCTGCATCGCTCGCATCCGGCGGTGTTCGCCGCCATTGCCAAGCTCGAACGGCAGCTCGATCTGGTTCTTCTGGATCGCAGCGGCTATCGCGTGCGCCCGACCGAGGCGGGAATGTCGTTCCACCGCCGCGCGCAATCGCTGCTGCGCGAACTGGAGGGCCTGCGGGTGCACGCCGCCCAGCTTTCAATGGGCGAGGAAAGCGAAATCCATGTCGTTATCGGCGACCTCTGCCCGCGCCCGCAGGTGCTCGGCATGCTTGGCCGTTTTTTCGCCCAGTGCCCGGGCACGCGCCTGCATCTGCATTTCGAGGCCGTCGGCGGTCCGTGGGAGCGCCTCTTCGACGACGAAGCCGATCTGATCCTGCACTGGGTCGACAAGGGCGATACGCGGGTGGAATGGCTCGATCTGTGCAAGGTGCCCTTCATTCCCGTGGTGGCCCCGGGCTTCTTGCCGGAGCGCATCAAGGAGCCGGTCACGCCCGATCAGATGCAGGCACTCACCCAATGCATCATGCGCGACAGCGCCCGCCATTCGCCGCAACAAGACTATTCGCTGATCGAAGGCGCGCCGCAATGCCTGGTGGCCGACCAGGGCATGAAGAAGGAGATCATCCTGCAGGGTCTTGGCTGGGGCCACCTGCCCCGCTTCCTGATCGAGGACGAGCTGCACGACGGACGCCTGCACTCCATTGCCGGCCCCCATCTGCCGGGCCGCACCGAGGAGCTGGTGGTGGCGCGCCGTCGCGACCGGCCGCACGGGCCGATCGCCAACCGGTTGTGGGACTACGTCCAGCAGGAAGCGCCGGCATTGCGCCGCGCATTGGAGGCTCGGAAACGCGCCGGGGAAACATCGACCAACTGACCGCGAAGGCCTCGGCTAAGGCACCTGCGTGATGCTGCCGCTGCCTCTGACCTGCGACCGCCGCATGGTCGGGTGCCCGTAGAGATCGACATCACCGCTGCCGGAAATCGAGACATCCGCGTCGGCCTGCGCGGTGACCTCGGCGTCGCCGCTGCCGCGGATGTCTATCTGTGCGGATTGGGCGATCAGATCCTTGAGCCGCCCCGAGCCCGAGCCCGAGATTTCCAGGTCGACCGCCTGGGCGGTTCCGGTGGCGGCCACGCTGCCGCTGCCGCGAATGCTCAGCCGCAGCTTGGGCTGATTGATTTGGGACAAGGCAAGGTCGCCACTGCCGGTCAGTTTCCAGTCCGAAATCGCCGGCCCCGACAGGCTGACATCGAGCCGGGGCGAAAACCAACCCGTATCACAATCCAGGCTGAGCTGGCTGCCTTCCATGCGCACATGGTCGATCAGCGTGGAATCGCCGCTCACGACAGCTTCGGCCTTGTCGCCCGGCTGGTAACGGACCGAAGCCGGCAAGGCGATGGTGAAGCTGTCATTGGCGCTGAACGGCAGCGTCACTTCCTTCCTGACGGATGTGATCGCGCCGCAGGTGGATCGGCCGCCGATCCACGAGCCTCCCGCATTGACCCAATCCGGCCCGGCAAGCCCGATGCCCGCGGCCAAAAAGAGGGCGGCGCCGACCAGTCCGGCTGTCGCGACGAATGCCAGTTTTCCAGTCATTGTCCGTTTCCTTCGACGTGATGACAAAATTGCGCGAGCTTTGCTCCGCTCAAGCGGGGCTGCGGTCGGCTTGCGTGATGCGCGAATGCAGCCGGGCATAGCGCCCGACAACCCGCAAGCCGGCCCCCATGCCCAGCAACAGCAAGGCGCCGCCACCAAGGAAGCTGCTCACCAGTCCGGCACCGATGAACAGGCGTCCCAAGGTGAGCGAAAAGGCAGTACCCGGCTCGAACAGCAAGGTGGTGAGAATGATCTTGATGCCGAGCGCGCCGATGGCGACGAGCGTGATGCCAAGGGCAAGCGCAAGCACCACCGCGGTGATGAGCAGCGGCAGCAGGAAGACGATGTCGACGAAGGCAAGGCCGGCCAGAGCAAACGTCGCCGCCAGCATGTTCGAAACGCTCCAATGGGCTTCAAGACGGCGCAGCCCGGCCTCGGCGCGCAGCTCGCGGGCGATCCTGGTCGGATCACCAAGCGCCGCCGCGACGTCCGCTTCGCTGCGGCCCGAAGCATCGGCGAAATGGGCGGCATAGTCGCCGACGATGTCCTCGATCTCCTGCGGCGGCAGGCCGGCCAGTCCCTGTCTCAGCGTGCGCAAGAAGGCGTCCCTGGTCATGGCAAATCCTCGAGAAGTTTGTCGACGGCACCGCCGAAGGAGCGCCAGTCGCGGCGGTGAGCTTCAAAGGCCTGCCGGCCGAGCGGCGTGAGCCGGTAATATTTGCGCGGCGGCCCGCTGCTCGACTCGACGAGGCGGGTGGCTACCAGCCCGTCATTCTGCATCCGGCGCATCAGGGGATAGATCGTGCCCTCCCCCATGTTCACCGCGGCGACCAGCGTGCTGGCGATTTCATAGCCGTAGCTTTCACCCCGCGACAGCACGGCCAGGACGCACAGATCAAGCGCGCCTTTTCGCAGCTGGACGAGGATGGAGTCGGTCATGGCAGGTCCTGAATTCGAGACCTGTATATAACACGCTACCTGTTTATGCAAGGTAGTGGATTTGGCCGGCATTCGAGGGATGGGAACTGGTCATTGCGCCGCCTTCAGAACACCAAAACGAACCCTGATCGGTTCAACCAGCCTACAAATGGTGGGGCAATTACAAAAATGACGATGAGAGACACGCATAGTCCCGCGAGGCCACCCCATCGCGCAATCCCATGAGGGTCGTCGAAATGCAAAGGCGAGCTTATAGAAAACGGTTTTCGACGCCTTGGCATGATAACCTGACCTACAGCCGCCAATAGGACAGCGGTCAAACACAGAAGCCAGCAACTCGTTGCCTGAAAGGCCGAGAAGCAAGTAGTCCAACCATTTTCATGGTGCGGATAAATGGCGGGTTTGGGACATGAGGGTTCCGCGATGCCCAAAGTAACACAGCATCGACGCGACTCCGCAGCCGGCGAGAAAGCCACCCAGCGCGTTGAGCACGGCATTGCGTTCAGGTCTGACGTAGATGATGCGATCGTACCAATGCTTGACCGGGATATTGTCCTATGGTTTCGCGGTTGGACGTTTGATGCATACAGGGTCGCCACTTCCGGGCTGCACGCAATCCCAACCCGGTCCAAAGCCAAAGTTCTCCCGCCAGTGTATGGGAGACAAGTTCAACAAATTGAAAATGACGATTATCAACAGGAGAGCGGACACGAGCAGAATGCCGCCGATGTCCCCCGGTCGAAGGGGCGGCCTATACATTTCACGACCAAGTATTTTCATCTCGATCCCGCCGACTTTGGAGCAACATCCTATAGCTGGGAATGGCTGAAGTCCCGTCAACAATGACGGTCGAATTTGAATGACAGCCAGAGGGCGGCATCCAATGCCTTGCCACAGCACTGCGTCCACATCCAGCGTGGAAGCAGTGCCCTGCTCTGACATTAAGCCAATGAGTCAGGCTTCTGCGGATTCCGGTTTGGAGTCAGACTTCTGATCATCACTACAGTCGTGGCGAAAGCGCCTACTGCAACAATCCCTTGACGATGCCGCTTGCCTTGCCGAAATCCATCTGCCCGGCATATTTCTGCTTCAGCGCGGCAATCACCTTGCCCATGTCCTTCTGGCTGGCGGCACCGGTTTCGGCGATCGCCTCGCGCGCTGCGGCAGTGATG
Organism: Mesorhizobium loti CJ3sym; assembly: GCF_000472785.1. Taxonomy (GTDB): domain Bacteria; phylum Pseudomonadota; class Alphaproteobacteria; order Rhizobiales; family Rhizobiaceae; genus Mesorhizobium; species Mesorhizobium loti_E. Next base: position 257,715 of record NZ_AXAL01000006.1, on the reverse strand, counting down.
GCCCCATCGTCCAACTGCGTCGGCAGGAAGCCGCGGATAATCTCCATCTCGCCGCGTTCCTGCGCCGCCAGTTCCGGGCGCTTGCCGTCTTCGAAGGCCTTGGCCGATTCCTCGCGCTGCTTCACCATCTTGGCCAGGATCTGCAGGATCTCCTCGACGCTGGCGGGGTCCTTGGCCGAACCGCGATTGGCGATGTCGCGATCATGAATGGCGGCCTGGATCAGCCGCAATGTCGGCAGCCGGTGCTTGTCCTGCGCCTTCATCGCGCTCTTCAGGGATTCGGCGATTTTCGCGCGCATCATGCTTTCTCCTTCGGTCGGCGCGGACAATAGCGCCGGGGCCAAGCCAACGCAAACCCTGATATTGTGACGCAAGCCTATGATATTGCTTGATGAAATAAATCATGACCGCATTTCGCGTGATCATTGACCACTCTGCCGCCTTCCCCTATGTACTCAGCCTTGCATGAACTGAAGCTTGACTGCGTGGGAGCCGCGAATTCGCCGCTTCGCGCCATTTGCCGCGCCGATGGCCAACGGGCCAACTGCAGCACGCGGCCTGATAGGAGTGCCGCATGGCCGAGATGACGCCCGCCTGGGCAACCGAAAAGCCGACCGCCCTGCTGGTGCTGGCCGACGGCACCGTCATCGAAGGTCGCGGCCTGGGCGCCACCGGTTCAGCAGTTGCCGAAGTCTGCTTCAACACCGCGCTCACCGGCTACCAGGAAATCCTCACCGACCCCTCCTATGCCGGCCAGATCGTCACCTTCACCTTCCCGCACATCGGCAACATCGGCACCAATGGCGAGGACATCGAAGACCTCAACCCGGCCGCACGCGCCGGCGCTGTCGGCGCCGTGTTCAAAGCTGATGTCACCAACCCGTCCAACTACCGCGCCGACGGGGGTCTCGACGAGTGGCTGAAGAAGCGCGGCATCGTAGCACTCTCGGGCATCGACACGCGCGCGCTCACCGCGCTGATCCGCGAAAAAGGCATGCCCAACGCCGTCATAGCGCATGCGCCCGACGGCGTCTTCGACCTCGACGATTTGAAGCAGCGTGCCGCTGCCTGGTCGGGCCTGATCGGGCTTGATCTCGCCAAGGAGGTTACGTCGGGCCAGTCCTCGGTCTGGCGCGAGACGCCCTGGGTGTGGAACGAGGGCTTTGGCGAACAGGCCGAGCCCTCTATGCATGTCGTGGCAATAGACTACGGCGTCAAGCGCAACATCTTGCGCCTGCTTGCCGGCCTTGGCGCCAAGGTCACCGTGGTGCCAGCCAGCACCGGTTCCGAAGAGATCCTCGCCATGCAGCCCGACGGCATCTTTCTCTCCAACGGCCCCGGCGATCCGGAAGCCACCGGCGTCTACGCCGTGCCGGTCATCCAGGATTTGCTCAAGACCGACATTCCGGTGTTCGGCATCTGCCTCGGCCACCAGATGCTGGCGCTGGCGCTGGGCGGCAGGACGGCCAAGATGCATCAGGGCCATCATGGCGCCAACCATCCGGTCAAGGACCACACCACCGGCAAGGTCGAGATCGTCTCGATGAACCACGGTTTTGCCGTCGATGCCGACTCGCTACCCGAAGGTGTCGAGGAAACCCATGTCTCGCTGTTCGACGGTTCGAATTGCGGCATCGCGCTCACCGGCCGCCCGGTGTTCTCGGTCCAGCACCATCCCGAAGCCTCGCCAGGCCCGCAGGACTCGCACTATCTGTTCCGCCGCTTCATCAATTTGATCCGCGAAAAGCGCGGCGAGGAATTGCTGGCCGAGCGGGCCTGACCTTAGGCCACAGGCCGGCCTTCGCTAGCCTCCAGTACGGCAAACCATTGCTGGCGGTCGAGGTTGATTTCCAGCGCCTTGGCCATGGCCACCAGCCGTTCCGGCTTCATCGACCCCAGCACCGGCACCGGCCTGGCAGGATGACGCAGCAGCCAGGCGATGGCGACGGTGGCGAGATCGCCGGCACCGATTTCGGCGGCCACCGCGGCGAGCGCCGCCCGCACCCTTGCTTCGCGCGCCTCCTTGCCGGTGAACAGCGAGCCGCCGCCGAGCGGCGACCAGATCATTGGTGGATAGGCCAGACGCTGCGCATGGTCGAGGCTGCCGTCGGTCAATGCGGACGTCTTCAGCACCGACATCTCGATCTGGTTGGTGGCGAGCGCAAACGGCAGCCGCGACGCCAGGAGATCGAACTGCGACGGCGTGAAATTGGAAACGCCGACCGCCCTCGCCTTGCCCGCCTTGACCAGCCCGGCCAATGCCGCCGCCGTCTCGTCGGCGTCCATCAACGGATCCGGCCGGTGCAGCAGCAACAGGTCGAGATAATCCGTGTGGAGATTGGCCAGTGAGCGGTCGACCGAAGCCAAGATATGAGCGCCACTGGTGTCATAGTGCTTCAGCCGGTTTTGCGGCCGGTTGGCCGAGGCCAGCATGATGTCGCATTTCGAGATCAGCTCGATGTCTTCGCGCTTGCCTTTCCAGCGCGACAGCCCGGCACCGAAGGCCGCCTCGACTTCGTAATTCCCATAGATGTCGGCATGGTCGAAGCTGGTCAGGCCGAGATCGACAGCGCTGCCGATCAGCCGGGCAACTTGATCGGCATCCGGACGGGCGCCGCCGTCGAGCAGGCGCCACGCACCGAAGACCAGCCGCGACAGCGACACCCCGTCTTTGGTCAGCGCAATGCGGCTGTCATGGCTCATATCCGCGCTCCATCTTCCGCAACGGTGCTCACGGCCCTGACCGCTGCCGGCCGCGCCACCTTGGTGACGAAGACGATGACCGCCAGCACCAGGAAACACGCGCCTACCAGATAGGGCGCGCCGCCGAAGGTCACCGGCGCACTTGGCCCGGTGAACCACGAAAAGATCCCGGTATAGAGCAGCGGCGTGATGATGGAGGTGATCGAGAAGATCGACGTCATCGCACCTTGCAATTCGCCCTGTGCCGAAGGCGGCACCTTGGCAGCGGCGAGGCTCCTCAGCGGCGGATCGGCCAGAGCTTCGAGACAACCGAAGACGATCACCGCATAGACCATCCAGCCTTGCGACGCGAAGGCATAGCCGAACGCGCTGGCCGCCGTGAAGGTCAGGCCGATGACCGCTGTCCGCCACTCGCCGAGTCTCAGGATCACGCGCGGCAGCACCGTGCCCATGATGATCGCGCCGCACAGCCCGAAGGCACCGAGCGAAAGACCTATCTGCTGCTGGCTCCAGCCATAGCGATAGCTGGAGACGAACGACCACACCGCCGGGTACATCATGTGGCCTAGCGTCACCAGGAAAAAGACCAGCCCGATCCAGCCAATGCCCTCGTACTGGCGCATCTGCAGAAGCGTGCCGACGGGATTGGCGCGTTTCCACTCGAAGCGGCGACGGTGCTTTTCATCGAGCGTTTCGGGCAGCAAGAACATCGCGATCAGGAAATTCACGAAGGCGAGCCCGGCGGCGAAGTAGAACGGAACGCGCGGTCCGAACGTGCCGAGCAATCCGCCCAGCACGGGGCCGATGACGAAGCCGACGCCGAAGGCAATGCCGAGCAGGCCGAAATTCTTCGCCCGGTTCTCGTCATTCGAGATGTCGGCGATAAAGGCCGATGTCGTCGAATAGCTGGCGCCCGAAATGCCGGCCAGCACACGCCCGATAAACAGCATCGGATAGGACCAGGCGATGGCGCAGATCAGGTTGTCGATCGAAAAGGTCAGCACCGAGGCGAGCAGGATCGGCCGCCGTCCGAACCGGTCGCTCAAACCGCCCATGATCGGCGCGAAGAAGAACTGCATGGCCGCATAGACGAAGAACAGCCAGCCGCCTTCGATCGCCGCACCACTGATGCTGACGCCGGTCAATTCCCTGAGATAGGCCGGCAACACCGGCATGATCATGCCGAAGCCGATAATGTCGAGCAGCAGCGTGGTGAAAACCAGCGCAAGGCCCCGCCTGGCGGTTTTGGGGTCGATCATGACGGGTCAAGCTCCTCAGCAGCCCTGGCGCAGGCGAACGCACCTTATAGGCGAGCCGGAAGAAAGGAACAATGCGGGAACAGGCGACAATGTTCGATCCTGACATTCCCTGACGACGCCTTCGCCACCAGGGAATTGCCGTGAGTCGAGTGCTTAAAGCGGCCCAGTCAGCGTGTCGCAATCCGACAGCTTGCCGCTCTTGTAGCCGCGCGCCAGCCAGGTCTGCCGCTGCTGCGAGGTGCCATGGTTGAAGCTTTCAGGCACGACATAGCCCTGCATCTTCTTCTGCAGCGTGTCGTCGCCGATCTGCTTGGCGGCGTTCAGTGCGCTTTCGATGTCGCCCTGCTCCAATATGCCCTTCTGCGCGGTGAAATGCGCCCACACGCCGGCGAAGCAGTCCGCTTGCAGCTCGATGCGCACCGACATCTGGTTGGCGTCGGCCTCGCTCGCGCCTTGCCGCGCCTGATCAAACTTCGCCATGGTGCCCAACAGGTTCTGGACATGGTGGCCAACTTCATGCGCGATGACATAGGCCCGCGCGAACTCTCCCGACGCACCGAATTGCTGGTCGAGCTGCTGGAAGAAGGTCATGTCGAGATAGACCTTGTGGTCGCCAGGACAATAGAAAGGCCCCGCCGACGAGGAGGCAGAGCCGCATGCAGAGCGGATTTGCCCACTGAACAGCACCAACTTCGGGTTCTCATAGGTCAGGCCTTGCGACTTGAAGATGCCGGTCCAGGTATCTTCGGTCTCGGCCAGCACGGTGGCCACGAACTGCTTCATCTCGTCATTGGCGGGTGCTGCGCCGCTGTTCTGACCGCCGCTGTTGTCAGTGACCTGGCCGCCACCGCCCGGCAGCAGGCTGCCATCGCCGCCGCCCAGGATCGCAGAAGGATCGAAGCCGAAGTACCATCCGGCGATCACCACCAGAATGACGAGGAGGATGCTGCCGCCGCCACCGGTCCGCCCGCCGATGGGCAGTTGGAAGCCGCCACCGCCACCACCGATCCCGCCGCCGCCGCTATCGCTGCGGTCGTCCTCGATATTGTCACTCTGACGACGGCCTCTCCAGAGCATGGCAACTCCTCGCGCTGCAAACTTCCTCGTTGCTCCGGCATGCCGGCTCAACCCAACAAACAATTATCCCAATGGTTGCGCCAAGTCACAGCATTTTTCGTCACCGGGCCGACGCCGGCATGATGGCTCCAGCGCACTGGCCGATCCCGGCGAAGGCCTGTAGCATCGCCGCAAACAAAGGGGCATGAGGCTGAAGACGGTCGGTCAATTCCTGTCGCTGCTCGCGGCGCTGCTTAGCCTTGGTCTAGCAAGCGCCGGCGCGGTGACGCTCGATTCCAGCGTTGCCGTCACCGATCCGGCCACCTTGCAAGCCCTGGAGCGCGGCGGCCTGTCGATCAGCCGGCTGCTCGGCCCCGCGCTCGGCCTCACCCGCGACGTCGACAATCGCGGGCTGTTTTCGGTGCCGGCGCTGGCCACGGTGCGCGACACGGTCAAGCAGGAAATATCAGACGAGCCAAAGAGCAGCCCCGACCCTTACGTCGCCGCCATGGCCAGATCGAAGGACACCAGCCAGACGTTCAACCCGAAATATATCGACGACGACGGCTCGACGCTTGACCTGACCGGTGTCGTCAACCGCATGGATCGCGGCTATCTCGGCCACACCGAATGCGGCGAGATCCGGCTGATCTACCGCTTCCACTATTCGGTCGCGGAAAAGCCGGCCAAGGGCGAAGTGGCGCAGCGTATTTCCTCGCGCCTGCCGCTTACCATGAGCCTGGTGTTCAACGCCAAGCCTGGAAAGGCGCAGGCCCGCGCGTCGAAGGATTTGCCAAGCGCCACCGACGCATCCTGCGCCGACATCGCCCAGCGCTGGCTGGCCGCCGGCCAGAACGACCTGCCCCCCGAACAGCTTGCGGCATGGCTGCGTTCCGACGAAGGGCCGCTGTCCGGCGCGATGCTGAATTCTTCGCAGATCATGCGGCTCGAACTCAACATGCAGGTGCTCAGGCTGTCGGCCTCGACACGGCGCGATTTCGGCGGCCATGCCGAATACCTGCTGAAGATCTTCAAATGGGATCCGGCGACGTCGAGCTTTTATGAATCGAAGATGGAAAACCAGATCGACCGGCCAACGGTGCTGGCCGACAAGCCGGCTTTCGCCAAATGGCTGCTCACTGACCGCAACATCTATGACCTCGACCATGGCCGGCTGATCATCGACGAGAAATTCCTGGCCAAAAGCGCCGTCTCGGTCGCACCGGGCGGCTTGAGCCGTTCGCAGAACAACATCGTCTATGGGCTGGTCGACGACGCCGATATCGACAAGGCGCTGAAGGATTATGTCGCCAAGGGCAACACGCTCGCCACCATCAAGTCGGTCGCCGGCTTTGATCTGCGGCTGAACGAAATGACCTGCACAGGCTGCCACCAGACGCATGGCATTGCCGGCTTCCACTACACCGGCGCCGACCCGGCCAGCGAGCCGCGCCGCAACGCCGTCTTCGTGCCGGGCTCGGCCGTCTTCTTCGCCGACCTGCCGCGCCGCCGCGCCATCGTCGAGCAGTTCGCCGCCGGCGGCCATCCGGATTTCACCAGGGGTTTCGCCGCCCGTCCGGACCAGAAATACGTCGAGGCGCTCAAGGGCACCGACCTCTACAATGGCTGGGGCTCGATCTGCTATCGTGGCGACGACGCAAGCTTCAAGGACTGGACCTGCGGCTCTGGCCTGCGCTGCGCCGGCGTTCACGAAAGCGCCATCCATCCAGGCTTCGGCACCTGCGTCAGCGAGAAGGGAACGGCGGTCGGCGACCCCGTGGAGTTCGGCGAGATCAAGATGTCGACATGGGGCAATGACCAATATTGCCGCCTGTCGCCGGCAACTGCCAAGGCCTGCGCCATCGACCCTGCACGTGACAAGAAACCGGTGGTCAAGCTTGCCGGCTATGGTGCGGCGCGCCAGCGCTACGACAACCCCGAACAGAAGACCGGCGGCTTTCCCGGCGGCATGCTGCGCAAGGCGACCTGCGACAAGCTTCCCGACGAGGCGAGTTGCGGCAGGCTGGCCAAGACCGGCTTCAACGATTGCATCGCCTCGGGCAAGGACCACAAATTCTGCACCAAGGAATTCACCAAGACCGCCGGCCTGCGCGCCTGCGACAAGGCGCATCCCTGCCGCGAGGACTATATCTGTACCGCCGGCTATGACGATCTGCCAGAGGCAAAGCCCGGCGAAGGCACCTGCATCCCGCCCTATTTCATCTTCCAGTTCCGCGTCGACGGCCACCCCAGAAGCTGGGTGCAGGATGTCCGTGAGTGAACACGCTTGATTGCAGCGTCCAGGCGCATTCGGGCAAACGATTAGCCGACAGCCGCTGACGTCCGCGAGGCCTCAGTCTTTCTGCTTGGCGCCGGCGCTCTTGCCGTCGGAGCTTTTCGAGCGCTCCTCGAAACGGGCGGCACCCTTCTTCAGGGGATGACCCGTCTCGGCCTCGGTCTTGCGCTCGTCCTTGGCCGCTGCCTGCTGCAACCCCTTGGCGGCCTGCTTGCCCTTCGCGGTCGGTGCCTTTTCGATGCCCATTGCTTCCTCCCTGCGCGCGATATCGCGCGATGTCAGAAGCAACGTGCGTAACATCAGGCGGTTCCGATGGCTCGTCGGTCAGGAAACTCGCCAGCTCAGCGCGGCGCCGTCATCGCCTTGCGGAACGCCTCCAGCGTCTCGGCGCTGACGTGGTGCTCGATGCCCTCGGCATCGACGCGCGCCGTCTCGGCACTGACGCCGAGCGAGCGCAAGAAGGCTTCCACCGTCTGGTGGCGGATGCGGCTTTCCTCCGCCACCTTGCGGCCGGCATCGGTCAGGAACACGCCGCGATAGGGTTTTCTGGAAACGAGCCCGTCGGCGCACAGCCTGGTCAGCATCTTGGCCACCGTCGGCTGGGCGACGCCGAGCCGTGCGGCGATATCGACCTGACGTGCCTCATTGCCGTCCTCGATCAGATCGGCGATCAGCTCGACATAATCCTCGACCAGCGCGCTGCGGCGCGCTTGGCGCTGCTGCCGGAAGCCTTCCGAATGGACATCGGCGTCGGGCAGTGGTTCGCGCGGGAGCGGTCTGTTCTTCAGCGCCAATGCGCGCTCCTCCTCGGCAGTTTAGCCATCGCTGCTTTTATAGCACGGGCTCTGATTCTTCAGGCCGTTTATTTGCATTCCCCCACAGGCACAACCGGCGTTTCCGATTCCCCCTTTCGCACCCGCCGCCGCACGCCAGATAAAAAGCACCGACAATGAAATATAGCCTATTGCATAATGTTGAGCCGTGGCATAGCTTGTCGATATCCAGCAGAAGTCTCGGAAAGCGTTTCCATGTCAGAAGCAGAAGCCTCAGCCCCCAGGTCCTCATGGCGGTTCGCCAGGCAGGACGAGGACGACCAGCCCAGCCTGCGCGAAGTCAATTCCACCATCGCGGTGCCGAGCTCGGGCGTCTGGTTCCGTCGGCTGATCGCCTTCATGGGACCAGGCTACATGGTTTCGGTCGGCTATATGGACCCGGGCAACTGGGCGACCGACCTCGCCGGCGGCGCCCAGTTCGGCTACACGCTTTTGTTCATCATCATGCTGTCCAACCTGATGGCGATCCTGCTGCAGGCGCTCGCCGCCAGGCTCGGCATCGCCACCGGCCGCGATCTCGCCCAGGCCTGCCGCGCCTACTATCCCCGTCCCGTCAATTTCGTGCTGTGGATCGCCTGCGAGCTCGCCATCATCGCCTGCGACCTCGCCGAAGTCATCGGCACCGCGATCGCCCTGCAGCTCCTGTTCGGCATTCCGCTGATCGGCGGCGCCATGCTCACCGCGCTCGACGCCTTCCTCGTGCTGCTCTTGATGAACAAGGGGTTCCGCTATCTCGAAGCCTTCGTCATCGCGCTTCTGATCATCATCTTCAGCTGCTTTGCCATCCAGATCTTCGTCGCCGCCCCGCCGGCCGGCACGATCCTGCACGCCATGTTCGTGCCGTCGTCCGAAATCGTCACCAACCCGGCAATGCTCTACATCGCCATCGGCATCATCGGCGCCACGGTCATGCCGCACAATCTCTATCTGCACTCCTCGATCGTGCAGACCCGCGCCTATGAACGCACCGAAAAGGGCAAGCGTGACGCCATCAAATGGGCAACCACGGACTCCACCATTGCCCTGATGCTGGCGCTGTTCGTCAATGCCGCCATCTTGATCGTCGCGGCGGTCGCCTTCCACGACACCGGCCACCAGGATGTCGCCGAGATCGGCCAGGCCTTCGAGCTTTTGTCGCCGCTCTTGGGCCTCGGCATCGCCTCGATCCTGTTCGCCGTGGCGCTGCTGGCATCGGGCCTGAACTCGACGGTGACGGCGACACTGGCCGGTCAGATCATCATGGAAGGGTTCCTGCGCCTGCGCATCCCCAACTGGGCGCGCCGGCTTCTGACGCGCGGCCTCGCCATCATCCCGGTTGTGGTGGTCACCGCGCTCTACGGCGAAAAAGGCACCGGCCAGTTGCTGGTGTTCAGCCAGGTTGTCCTGTCGATGCAGCTTCCCTTCGCGGTGGTGCCGCTGGTGCAGTTCGTCTCCGACAAAAAGAAGATGGGCAAGCTCGCCATTCCACGTGGCGTCGCCGCACTTGCCTGGGTGGTCGCGGCGATCATCCTCGTGCTCAACTTCAAGCTGCTCTACGACACCATGTTCGGGGTCGGCTAAGGTCCGCCGGATCGCGAGACAAACCGCCAAATAGCGCTATGTTCTCTCGCGTCATGAGCAACATTGAAGACATCAGGAAATTCTACGCGCGGCTGATGGCGGTCAATGCCGCCTCATCCGATCCGCGCCTGGAAGAGGTATTCGCCAGCGTGCCGCGCGAGACCTTTCTCGGTCCCGGGCCGTGGACGATCGTCGCCGGCAACGGCAAGATCACCACGCCGAGCGCCGACCCGGCCCATGTCTACCAGAACGTGCTGGTGGCGCTCGATGCCGACAAGGGCATCAACAATGGCGAGCCGTTCCTGCACGCCACATGGATTGGAAAGCTGGCGCCGCAGCCCGGTGAGGTCGTCTCCCATATCGGCGCCGGCACCGGCTACTACACTGCCTTGCTCGCCAGTCTGGTTTCACCAGGCGGCAGCGTCACCGCCTTCGAGCTGGACGAGAGACTGGCCGAACTGGCGCGCAACAATCTCGAAGCCTATCCAAATGCGACCGTCGTCCATGGCGATGCCGTCACCACGCCCTTGCCGCCGTCTGACATCATCTATGTCAACGCCGGCGTCGTCGCCCCTCCGGCCGGATGGTTGAAGGCGTTGCGCCCCGGCGGCCGTATGATCTTCCCCTGGCGCCCGGCCGAGCGCATCCCGCTCGCAATGCTGGTGACCCGCACCGAAAAGGGCTTTGCCTGCGATCCGTTCATGCGCGCCTGGTTCATCCCATGCTTCGGTGCTTCGCTTATAGATCTTGCAGCGAAGATCCCGACACGCGAGCAGGCCACCCGCAGCCGCTCGATCTGGCTGACGAGCGATAAGGCGCCGGACCGCACCGCAACCGCCATCTTTGGTGATGTCTGGTTTTCGTCAAAAAGCCTTGGCGCCAAGCCCGACAACTGACGCAGTAATGGGCGCGCTTGCCCAAAACTTTCTTGGCACGGTCTCGCTGAAACTGTGGTCAGTTCTAAGGCAAACCTGCCTGCGCGTAGGGCGTGCCTACCATGGCGGATTCCTGGCCTCTTGTTCCCCGGTCGATCACCGCGAGAAAGCTGGATTTCGCCTTCTCGGCATCATGGCTCTCTCGGTAGACCCGATGCGCCTGGATGAAAGCCACGGTCCATGTCGCCAGGACCAGATTGGCCGCCAGATGAGCGTCGGGATCGGCCGGTTCCCTGCCGACGCTATCGGCGAGTGCCACCGCCACGAACTGTGCGAGTTCGTCGCGTATTGCCCTCGCCCGGGCAATCAGGGTGGGGCTTTTCTCAATGGTCTCCACGAAGTTCTGGCTTCCCGGGAAGAAGCGTATGTAAGGCTGCTCTTCCGTAGCGACCCGATGCGCGAGCCGACGTATCGCTTCGATTGGAGCGACATTTGCGTCGCGCTCCCGCAAGGCCGCGAGAAGCTTCTCGCGGCCTTCTTCGTCGCGGTCGAAGAACATGTCTTCCTTGCGGGGGAAATGATTGAACACCGTCATCCGCCCGACATCGGCTGCCTCCGCGATCTCGTCCACCGTCACGTCATCGAAGCCGCGCGCAATGAAAAGACGCGTCGCGGCGTCGGAGATGGCTTGTCGTGTGACGAGACGCTTACGGGTTCGACGATCGGTTGGCATTACCAAGTCCCCAAACTCAATAGATATGCTCAGTATAACATTATATTTGATACATATAAATCCTACGTACGCGATCGGATGGAATATAGGCAAAAGCACGCTCCCGTTGCGGTAGCCGCGCCTAACCAAATCGTACTCGTTTCCGGGGCGAGTTTCAGCGGACTGGCAACCGCGTATCGAATGAATAAAATCGGCAGACAGTCGAAACCCTGGTGATCAAGCCGCCTGTGGCCGCCGCGCCAACCCATCACGGATATGCCGCGCGAATTCCTGCGCCGCCGGACCGACGCCATGCCTGGGCAAATGCAAATTGATGGCAAAATTCGGCAGCGCCGGCAGGCCGGACTCGGATGGCAAGATGTCGAGATCTGGAGGCACGGTCGAAGCGAGCCAGGCGGTGACGGCGAGATCGGAGCGCACCGTTGCCGTCGTCGCGTCGATGTTGCCATTCTCGAACACGGTGCGCCATTCCAGCCCGTGCTCATTGAGCGCCGACAGCACCACCGGGCGGAAGGCGCAGGTGTCGGCAACGATCGATACCGGCAGCGGCCGCTTGGCGCGCGCGACTCCGCCTTTGGCGCCAACCCAGACCAGCCGGTCAATGGCCAGGCATTCGCCTGATGTCGGACCGACCCGTTCCTCGATCACAGCAAGGTCGATGGTGCCGGCCGCAAGGGCGGAGGCCAGTTCCGGCGACGAGGCGCAGACCAGCGAGATCTCGACCTGCGGATAGGTTTCCGCATAGGCCTTCAGCACCGGCGCCAGCAAGGTGCCGACCAGATCGTAGGGCACGCCGAGCCGCACCTGGCCGGCGACAGCACTGCCCGCCATCTCGGCCCAGATCTCGTCATTGAGGCTGAGCAGGCGCCTGGCCTTGTCGAACAGCCGCTCGCCGGACCGCGTCAGGCGCAAGCCGCGCCGGTCGCGCTCGAACAGGCTGCAGCCAAGCGTCTCTTCCAGCCTTTTGACCTGCTGGCTGACAGCCCCTTGCGTCAGATGCAGCGCGTTGGCCGCCGCCGTCATGCTGGCCTTGTCGGCAACGGTCACGAAGGTACGCACCAGCGCGGTATCGAGATTGCGGATCATATCAGCATTATAGATGCTAATGCCTGACATCACAAACATTGCATTTACTGATGTCGGCCCAAGCCTACCATGGAGCTTCCGAAAAAGGACGCCCCATGCTCCAGCCCATCCTGCCGCTGATCCTGTTTGCCTTCGTGGCCACCGCCACGCCCGGCATCGCCACCACCTTGTCGACCGCCTCGGGCGCGCAGTTCGGCTTTCGCCGGTCGGTTCCGCTGATGATCGGCAGTGCCGCTGGCCTCGCTACCGTGACGGGTGCAGCGGCGGCGGGACTCGCCGGCCTGCTGCTCGCGGTGCCTTCACTGCAACTGGCGATGAAGGTGATCGGCTCGCTCTATCTGCTGTGGCTGGCGATCAAGATCGGCCGCGCCGGGCCGCCCAATCTCGATGTCACCATGGCCAAGCCCAACAGCTTCCTCGGCGGCGCCGGCATCCAGTGGATGAACCCCAAGGGCTGGGCGATGGGGCTGGGCGCGGCGGCTTCGTTCGCCGCATTGGCCGACGGGCCGGGACAACTCGCTTTGCTGCTCGGCTCGACTTTCGGCCTCACCGCCGCCATCTCGCTGTCCATCTGGTGCGTCGCCGGCATGGTGCTGGCCCGGTTGCTCAAGACCGAAAGGCAATGGCGCGCGCTCAACATCGTGCTGGCCCTGGTGTTGGCGGCGTCGATCATCCCGATGTGGCGGACGCATTAAAACGTCGGCCTTGCAGAACCTGGGGGGCTTGCCGCAACCAGAGCGCCTATGCTGCGCAGGTCGACCCCCACTCCGTCGCGCTTCGCTCGACACCTCTCCCCCGATCGACGGGGTAGAGGAAAGGCGCCAAGCTTTTTGCCGTCAACGCTTGTCCAGCAACGCTCCCTTCCTTTCCCTCCGGAGGGGGAAAGGTGGCGCTGCGAAGCGGCGACGGATCGGGGGAACCACGTGGCAATCAAGCCCCGCGCTGATCAGTCACGCCAGTCACAAAAGATGTGTGCACAGCGCAGCGACAGAGCGGGGACAGAGGCGGCCCCTCAAACCCCGTAACGAGCGGCGGGCTTGTCGGCGTGCAGGCTGCCGTAAAACGCTTGCCGAGCGCCGAGGAAGACGTCCAGCTTGGCCGCATCGACAAGCGCCGGCACGGTGACGGCTTCGCCCTTGGCCAGGCCGACAAGCGCGGCATCGACCATGTCGTCGGCGCTCATGATGATTTCCTTTGGAAGCTGGTCGATGTCGCTGCCGGCAAGTTCCCAGAAATCGGTCCGCGTCGCGCCCGGCAGCACCGCCTGCACCTTCACATTGGTGCCGGCGACCTCACGGTGGAGAGCCTCGGTGAAGTTGACGACATAGGCCTTGGTGCCGCTGTAGATGCCGCCGAACGAGGTATCGAAGGCAAGCACCGAGGCGATGTTGACGATGGCGCCCCGGTTGCGCGCCAAGAACCCCGGCAATACTGCACGGGTCAGGCGGGTCAAGGCGATGACATTGACCTTGATCATGCGCTCGGCCACGTCCGCATCCGCCGTTGCAACGACCTGCGCGCCGCCAAGTCCGGCATTGTTGACGAGCAGCGTCACGCTGTCGTCGGCTGCTATCACCCGCTCGACACGGCGCACATCATCGTCGTTGGAAAGATCGGCTGTGATGAAGCTGACCTTGCGGTCGTAGGCGTAGCGCAGCTTCTCGGCCAGCTCCTCGAGCCGGTCGGCGCGTCGCGCCACCAGAACCAGATCATAACCCTGCCCTGCCAGCCGGTCCGCATAAACCGCGCCGATGCCCGATGAAGCACCGGTGACGACCGCCGTGCCCTTGTTTGTTTGTCCGCTCATTGTCCTGTTCCTTCGTTGCTGCCTGGCGAGACAGGCCGATGTCCCTCGTCCCGCCGCCCAATTTCTAATTAGTGGCATATGCCACTTTCAGGGAAATAGGTATATGCCACTATCTTGTCAACGGAGGCGACAGAAACTATTTCTGCGGCAGGCCGGCGCACGCTTTTGCCGGCGAGGAACCGTGATGACCAAGACTGCGATGCCGGGATTCAGCCCTTGCAACAATGCAACGTTGCGGCGTGCCGCGCGCAAGCTCGGCCGCTTCTATGACGATGTGATCTCGCCTTCGGGCCTGAAGGGCACGCAATACGGCCTGCTTTACCAGATCTACGTCAGCAACGAGCCGGCGATGGGCACCATAGCCGAGGCGATGGTCATGGATCTGTCGGCGCTCGGCCACACGCTGAAGCCGCTGATCCGCGACGGCTTTGTCGAAGCCTTCGCCGACAAGGACGATCGCCGCGTCAAGCGGGTGCGGCTGACACGCCAGGGCCTCGCCAAGCTGGAAGAGGCAACGAAATTGTGGAGCATTGCCCAGCAGCGCTTCGAGACCATGGTCGGCACGCAACGGGCTGCCGACCTGCGCGCCATGCTGGATGAAGTCGCCGCGCTGGACTATGGACCGCCAGAGGCCGCTCTTCCCGACTGAACGGGCGGCCTCCAATCATATCTCGGGGAAGTTTTACTCTGCCGGCATGGCCACCGGCCGCGCCAGCATCCGCCCGGCCAGCACGATGCCGAGCCCGATCAACGGGAAGGCAGCGGCGACCAGGCCGAGATCGGCTGGCGCGCCGTAGCGCAGCACGCCACCGCCGACCACCGCGCCCAGCGCCACGCCGAGATAGAGCGCCGAGCCGTTGAGCGACAGCACGATCGGGGCGGCATCGGGCGCCAGCCTGATGATGCGGCTGGCCTGCGCCGGCGGGAACGCCCAGCCGACAATGCCCCACGGCACCATCATCGCCATCAGCGCCGGGCCGGCAATATGCTGCGGCAGGAAGGTCGGGATGACCGAGAGCATCACCAGCATGGCCGCGCTCAGCGTCAGCGACCAGCCGACGGTGCGGGTGGCGCCGAAACGGTCGGCCGCCTGGCCGCCGGCAATGTTACCGATGACCGCGCCGACGCCGAAGGCAAGCAGCATGCCGGGCAGCGCGATTTCGCTTAAGCCGCCGCTCTCTATGGCCAGCGGCGCGACATAGGCAAAGACGGTGAAGGCGCCGGTCAGCGCCAGCAATGTCGTCAGAAGGATCGGCATCACGCCGGGCCGCATGGCGGCCGCCAGCCTGCGCTTCAGCGGCAGCTTGGTGCCGACGATGCCGCGCGGCAGCCTGTACCAAAGGATCGCGCCGGCGAGCGCGCCAAGCCCGGCAATGGCATAGAAGGTGCCACGCCAGCCGGCGAAGGCCGCCACCAGCGCACCGAGCGGCGCGCCGACCGCGACCGCCACCGTGGTGCCGCCGACGACGACGGCAATGGCGCGCGCCCGGTGATGATCGTCGACCAGCGCCACCGCCGTGCCTTGCGCGGTCGCGGCAAACAGGCCCGACGACAGTGCCATGATGATGCGCGCGATCAACAGCACTTCGAAGGAGGAGCTCATGGCGGCGACGACATTGCCGACAACGAAGAACACCAGCGTCCACAAGATGACGCGGCGCCGGTCCCATTCGCCGGTCAGCGTCGCCAGGATCGGCGTGCCGACCGCATAGGCGAGCGCGAAGGCGGTGATCAGCGTGCCGGCGAGCGGAATGGAAATGCCGGCATCCCGGGCGATGTCGGGCAGAAGGCTGGAGATGACGAAGCCTTCGGTCGAAATCGCAAACGATCCGAGCGCAAGCCAGAATATCCGCTTGTCCATGGGGAGTGTCCTTAGTTCAAAAGTTATTGAACAATTGGACATAGCAGGGTATGATGTCAATGAAGCCAGGGCAAAATAGCTGAACCTTCCTGACAGCCCTGTGTCAGCACGGTCGTTCGGTATGGGTCGAAATGGGAGAAACAGTGTGCAGGGCAGGCGTTGATCGGCTCGTTGAAATCGGCTTGAACTGTGCTTAGGTTCCAGCCATGACGTTACCTCATCCCAATTCGGACCAGATCAGCCTGCCCATCGTGCTTGGCGTGCTCGGCGACCCCACGCGGCTTGCCATCGTGCGCTATCTTGCCAGCAAGGAAGGCGTGCCGCTGAACTGCAGCCAGTTCCTCGATCTCGGCTCGAAGACCAATCTCAGCTATCACCTCGCCAAATTGCGCGAGGCCGGCGTCACCCGTGCCGAAGTGGTCGGCACCAACCGCATGATCACGCTGCGCCGCGCCGATCTCGACGCCCGCTTCCCCGGCCTGCTCGACAGCGTCATTGCCGCTGCCGTGGACGACCCCGCACTGCCGGCGGTCGGCGGCCACGACATCGAGGTTCCGGCCTGACCTTACAGGACTTGGAGCCCAAATCGGGATAGGTTTGCCCCTTCCAACCAGTCATTTGTCAGTCCCCGGAGCCTCCCCGCATGCGCATTGCAGTCCTCGCCGACATCCACGGCAACGTCCTGGCGCTCGACGCCGTCCTTGAGGACTTGGCGCGGCGCGGCGGCGCCGATCTCACCGTCAATCTCGGCGACAGCGTTTCCGGGCCGCTGTGGCCGCGCGAGACGTTTGAGCGGCTCGAGGCGCTGAACCTGCCGACGGTGCGCGGCAACCATGACCGCCGCGTCGCCGTCGATCCCGCCGACGAGACGATGTGGGCGTCCGACGTCTATGCGCAGGAGCGGCTGACGCAGGCGCAGCTTGCGGTGCTGTTCGCCCAGCCGCTGACGCTGGAGATCGCGCC
Source organism: Mesorhizobium loti CJ3sym (assembly GCF_000472785.1). GTDB lineage: Bacteria > Pseudomonadota > Alphaproteobacteria > Rhizobiales > Rhizobiaceae > Mesorhizobium > Mesorhizobium loti_E. Next base: position 240,683 of record NZ_AXAL01000006.1, on the reverse strand, counting down.
CGGCATCGTCGCCTTTCACGCCCGCCCCGACCACGACGAAAAATATCTGCTCGACGCGGTTGTCGATGGCCAGCTGGTGCGCGCGCCGCTGGCGGCGATCCGGCGGCGGCTGAAGGTGCTCGATCCGGCCTGCCGCATTGCGCTGTGCGGCCACAGCCACCGGGCGGAGCTGGTGCGCATCCCCAATGGCCCGGTGATCTTCAACCCGGGCAGCATCGGCTGCCCCGCCTATGACGATTCCACCCCGCCGGCGCATGTTTCCGAACAGGGTTCGCCGCATGCGCGCTACGGCATCGTGACGTTGGGAGACCTCGGCCAGCCCGACCGTTTCGAGGCCATCGCCGTCGACTACGACCATGAGGCCGCGGCCCGCCAGGCCGAACAGGCGGGGCGGCTGGAATGGGCCCACGCGCTCAGAACCGGGTTCATGCCAGGCTGAAACGACATCGCAGCCACACTCACGGCGCAAAATATCTCGCGTGTAGACACGGCGCCGCGCCGTCGCTTATAAAACCGGCTTCGCGTGCGGCAGCGTTTTTCGGGTCTGGCGGTGCCTTTGGTAATGCAATTGATCGCCCAAGTGATGAAGCGCCGAGTTACGCTCCGGACAACCCTTTACGCGCTGATGGCCGTACCGTCGCTTTTGGCGGCATTCGCGGCCGTTGTCCCCGCTCATGCCGAAGACACGCCGTTCATTTCCATCGTCACGGGCCTGGCTCCCGACGATCTGCTCAATGTCCGCGCCAAGCCGTCGGCAATCGGCAAGACCGAGGCCCGCCTGGCGGCCGGTGCAAGCGTCAGAAACCTCGGCTGCAACGATATAGACGGTCGCCCCTGGTGCATGGTCGAGTCGGACAATCCGAAAGTCACCGGCTGGACGCCGGCGCGGTACCTCGTTCCGGTCAACCCGGCCAAAGTACCCAACCCCGACGAAGCAACGCCCATTGCCGCCGCTACGGATGCCAGTCAGGCGCCGCCGGCTAATGGCGCAGCCGCTGCAACGCCCCCTGTCGCCGGCGCGGCACCAGCCGCTGCCTCGGTCAGTGCCACCTCTCCCGCCAACCCCGTCGTCGCACAGACCGAGGCCGCCTCGCCGCCCGACCTGACGGCGCGTCTTGGCGACGTCACGCATGCGGCTGCGCCGGAAGCACCGGTCAAGTCGGCCACAGCCACCGCTATGCAGGATGCCTACGGCCTGGCGCTGGCGGCGCAAGACAATCCGACGACAAGCGAAATCAAGAGCCCCATCCAGGCTCCGGAAGCGGTGGCAGCAGTGACCGTCACCCCGCCGCCTTCGACCCCCGTCATAACGGCCCCGGCGACAACTGTCTCGGCAGCGCCCGTGCCGACGACGCCAGCCGCCAACGCCGCCGGGCAACCCGTCGAGGAGGCCGCCGGCGCTCCGGTTGCTGACGCCGCTCCGGCCGCCGATGACAGCCCGGCCGTGGCGGCGCCTGGAATTCCGGTGCCGACGCCGCGCCCCGACAGCAAGGCCGAGGAACCCGCAATCGACCCGCAGACCGTGGCGCGGGTGGAACCGACGCAGGTCCACGCGCCGGATGCAACAGGCGAAATCCCTTGCGCCCGCTATGTCGGCCAGCCGATGGCACGCTGCGCGGTCAGCGTGGTACGCAGCGGCGGCGACAAGGCCGACATCACCGTGACCTGGCCCGACGGCGGCACCCGCGTGATTTCCTTCTATGCCGGCCAGCCCGCCGGCTCTAACTCGCGCAGCGACTTCCGCTTCACCCGGGAAGGCACCCTCAACATGATCCGCGTCGGCGTCGCCGAGCGGTTCGAGATCACGGATCAGCTGGCGCTGGGGGATTAGCGATTAGGCAGTAGGGAATAGGCATAGGCGTTTGAGCGTCTGCCTACTGCCTACTGCCTACTGCCTACTGCCTACTGCCTACTGCCCTACTGCCCTACCGCCTGATCCCTCATTTTCGGGGTTACATCTCCCAAAACTCTTCCCTATAAGGCCCTCCTAGCCTGATACCAGAATCGCGAGCACAACCGGCCGGGTCTTCCCGTCCCGGTTTTTTGTGCAAGCCGACCGCCAAACGGAACTTCGCCATGCCAAGACGCACTGACATCAAGTCGATCCTGATCATCGGGGCCGGCCCCATCGTCATCGGCCAGGCCTGCGAGTTCGACTATTCCGGCACCCAGGCCTGCAAGGCGCTGAAGGAAGAAGGTTTCCGCGTCATCCTGGTCAATTCCAACCCGGCCACCATCATGACCGACCCGGAACTGGCCGACGCCACCTATATCGAGCCGATCACGCCCGAGGTCGTGGCCAAGATCATCGCCAAGGAGCGGCCCGACGCGCTGCTGCCGACCATGGGCGGCCAGACCGCGCTCAACACCGCACTGTCGCTGCGCCGCATGGGCGTGCTGGAACGCTACAATGTCGAGATGATCGGCGCCGATGCCACGGCCATCGACAAGGCCGAGGACCGCGCTTTGTTTCGCGAGGCGATGCACAAGATCGGCCTGGAAACGCCGAAGTCGATGCTGGCCAACGCCACCGACGTCAAGAACACCGACCGCAAGACGCATGAGGCCGAGCGCGCCGCCGTCAAGGCCGAGAAGCCGGCCGATCTCGACGCAGCACTCGACGCGCTGGAAACCCGCTGGAACCTCGGCGAAGGCGACCGCAAGCAGCGCTACATCAGCCATGGCATGGCGATCGCCGCCCAGGCGCTCGACCATGTCGGCCTGCCGGCCATCATCCGCCCCTCCTTCACCATGGGCGGCACCGGCGGCGGCATCGCCTATAACAGGGCCGAATTCTACGACATCGTCCAGTCCGGCCTCGACGCCTCGCCGACCACCGAAGTGCTGATCGAGGAAAGTGTGCTCGGCTGGAAGGAGTACGAGATGGAGGTCGTCCGCGACAAGGCGGACAATTGCATCATCGTCTGCTCGATCGAGAACATCGACCCAATGGGCGTCCACACCGGCGACTCCATCACCGTCGCCCCTGCCCTCACCCTCACTGACAAAGAATACCAGATGATGCGCAACGCCTCGCTCGCGGTGCTGCGCGAGATCGGCGTCGAGACCGGCGGCTCCAACGTGCAGTTCGCGGTCAACCCGGCCGACGGCCGCCTCGTTGTCATCGAGATGAACCCGCGTGTCTCGCGTTCCTCGGCGCTGGCTTCGAAGGCGACCGGCTTCCCGATCGCCAAGATCGCGGCCAAACTCGCCGTCGGTTACACGCTGGACGAGCTGGAGAACGACATCACCGGCGGCGCCACCCCTGCCTCATTCGAGCCGAGCATCGACTACGTCGTCACCAAGATCCCGCGCTTTGCCTTCGAGAAATTCCCCGGCGCCGAGCCGGTGCTGACCACCGCGATGAAGTCGGTCGGCGAAGTCATGGCCATCGGCCGCACCTTTCAGGAATCGCTGCAGAAGGCGCTGCGTGGCCTCGAAACCGGCCTCACCGGTCTGGATGAGATCGAAATCCCCGGCCTCGGCTATGGTGCAGCAACCGCCAACCATGCCGACGACCGCAACGCCATCCGCGCCGCACTGGGCACGCCGACGCCCGACCGGCTGCGCATGGTGGCGCAAGCAATCCGCATGGGCACCTCGCTGGAAGACGTGCATTCCATGTGCAAGATCGACCCGTGGTTCCTCGAACAGATCGCCGGCATCGTCGCCATGGAAGCCCGCATCCGCGAGCACGGCATTCCTGGCGATGCCGTCAATCTGCGCATGCTGAAGGCGATGGGTTTTTCGGATGCCCGCCTGGCGTCGCTGACCAAGACCGATGCCGAGGTGATTTCGAAAATCCGCGACAAGCTCGACGTTCATCCCGTCTACAAGCGCATCGACACTTGCGCCGCCGAATTCGCCTCGCCCACCGCCTACATGTATTCGACCTATGAAGTGCCCTTCGCCGGCGCGCTGGCCAACGAGGCACAGGTCTCGTCGCGCAAGAAGGTCGTCATCCTCGGCGGCGGCCCGAACCGCATCGGCCAGGGCATCGAGTTCGACTATTGCTGCTGCCATGCGGCCTTCGCGCTGCGCGACGCCGGCTATGAAGCGATCATGATCAACTGCAACCCGGAGACGGTGTCGACCGACTACGACACCTCGGACCGGCTCTATTTCGAGCCGCTGACGGCCGAAGACGTGCTGGAGATCCTGCGCGCCGAGCAGGCCTCGGGCGAACTGGTCGGCGTCATCGTCCAGTTCGGCGGCCAGACGCCGCTGAAGCTGGCGGATGCGCTGGAGAAGGCCGGCATCCCGATCCTCGGCACCTCGCCCGACATGATCGATCTGGCCGAAGACCGCGACCGCTTCCAGAAGCTGCTGCACAAGCTCGGTCTCAGCCAGCCGAAGAACGGCATCGCCTATTCGGTCGAGCAGGCCCGCCTCGTTGCCGGCGAGCTCGGCTTTCCCCTGGTCGTGCGCCCGTCCTATGTGCTGGGCGGCCGCGCCATGCAGATCATCCATGATGAGGGCATGCTGCAATCCTATCTGCTCGACACCGTGCCCGGCCTGGTGCCGGAGGACATCAAGCAGAAATACCCCAACGACAAGACCGGCCAGATTAACACGCTGCTGGGCAAGAACCCGCTTTTGTTCGACACCTATCTCTCGGGCGCCATCGAGGTCGATGTCGACTGCCTCTGCGACGGCAAGGCGACCTTCGTCTCCGGCATTCTCGAACACATCGAGGAAGCCGGCATCCATTCGGGCGACTCGGCCTGCTCGCTGCCTGTCCACTCGCTGCCTTCGGAGCTGGTCGACGAGCTGGAGCGCCAGACGGGAGCCCTTGCCCGCGCGCTCAATGTCGGCGGGCTGATGAACGTCCAATATGCGATCAAGGACGGCACGGTCTATGTGCTGGAGGTCAACCCGCGCGCATCGCGCACCGTGCCTTTCGTCGCCAAGACCATCGGGCGTCCCATCGCGAAGATTGCCGCCCGCATCATGGCCGGCGAGACGCTGGAAGACGCCTTCGCCCATTACGGCGCCATGCCCGACCCGAGAAATCCCGGCCACATCGCGGTCAAGGAAGCGGTCTTCCCCTTCGCCCGCTTCCCCGGCGTCGACATTCTGCTCGGACCGGAAATGCGCTCGACCGGCGAGGTCATGGGCCTCGACCGCGATTTTGCGCTGGCCTTCGCCAAGAGCCAGCTCGGCGCCGGCGTCGACCTGCCGCGCTCCGGTACGCTGTTCGTCTCGGTGCGCGACGAGGACAAGAAGGGCATCTTGCCGGCAGTCAAGCGCCTGGCCGGCCTCGGCTTCAAGGTGCTGGCCACATCAGGCACGCAACGCTTCCTCGCCGAAAACGGCGTCGACGCACAGAAGATCAACAAGGTGCTGGAAGGCCGCCCCCACATCGAAGACGCCATCCGCAACCGCCAGGTCCAGATCGTGTTCAACACCACGGACGGCCAGAAGGCAGTGTCGGACTCGAAGTCGCTGCGCAGGGCCACGCTGATGCAGAAGGTGCCGTATTACACCACGCTGTCGGGCGCTGCGGCTGTGGCCGAGGCGATTGCGGCGCTGAAGGCGGGGAGTCTGGAAGTCAGGCCGCTGCAGGAGTATTTTGCTTAAGGAAATTAGCTCTCTTCTCCCCGTTCAACGGGGAGAAGGTGCCGGCAGGCGGATGAGGGGCAGCTGTTACTTAGGCTCATTTTGAGCTGGAATTGGCAAGTCGCGTAAAAGTCTTAACACCTCATCGTAACGCGACCTTTGCAAAACCCTCATCCGCTCAATGAGTGAAGGAACTTGAGCCCCTCCCATACGATTTTGAACGAAACGGATTTGACTATCGGTCCTGCCGTAGACCAACTTGTGGGCGGCACCGACGACAGCAGCGTTTGTGGCGCTGACCAGCTTGTCCTCCCCAATACGCTTAATCTTTTCAACAAGAGCTCGGTCGTTGACCCCAACGAACAGTTTTCGCGGCCCAATTGGCACGATGACGTGTGACGCTGCACTCCCGAGTACGTTCGTATAGATTACCGGCCGATCCGAAGTCAGGAGCTCGTGGATAGCTCTATCCACTGTCAACACTGACCACTCCATCGCTGCCAATCCAGATATCAATCTTTCGTTCGACATCAAATTTTTTGCGTGCCCGATGGCACGAGGCGCAGCTTCCGCTAGGAATTCGGCAGTCATTTGCTCGAAAGTTCGAGCCTCATTTTCGGGTTTCAGTGCCTGAAAAATATTCTCAAAACCTGGGGCTATCGTCGAGGACAGCTCTGTAATGTTTTCCCGCAACATCCCAATGTCTGAGGGCATTCGCGACAAGAGCGTGGCAAGAAAACCCGACCAAGCGAGGCGTTGTGCAACCGAGAATTCTCCGCCCTCAAGCATGGTCTTAAGCGCATCAGCAGCCTTGCTATCGATTGGCGAGAGAAACTCGCGCTCCATCTCATGCGAGACTTCGTCGGGCAGACCTTGAATGGCGTAAAGCCTCGATATGTAACCCGTACCCTCGGGGTGAACTCGCTTGGGCTTCACCTGATTACCGAAAGGCTTACTGAATTCGATCAGCCGACCATCAGTCTGAGCCCAGCGTTTCAAGTAAAAGACCGGCAAGAAATGATGCTTAATCGGTGGATTTGTTTTCATTATGTTGACTCAAAGAAGACATAATTGAAATTATCACTATTAGTCACAAAAATTAACTAACTATTGCAAAATTGTAATCTTCTATAAATCCATAAGTTATCGGCTGCGAATTGGGAACCCAACTCTTTAAGAACGTTAACCCACAATCGTGATACGCCCTCGCGCAGCTAACACGTCTAATACATCTCGAATATCTGCGCTAAAAAACAAAGAAGTGACACAAGCAAGATTCCAGTTAAGCTCATACATTGACGCTGAGGGTCGCTCGCATGTCAACGATTCTGGTACGGCAGAAAATTGCTGAATTTCTTAAAAGCAGCGACCCCAGCGTGCTTTGTATCAGGGGCAATTGGGGGACTGGCAAGACCTATACATGGGACGACGAGCTAAAAAAAGCTGCAAAGCTCAAGGACGGCATCGCACTTGAGAAATATGCTTACGTGTCCCTATTCGGCCTCAACAGCATTGATGAAGTGCAGCGCCAGATTGCAACACAGACAATTAAGCGAGAGCGTATCGGCCAGCCGTTCGATTCCAGCAACCTCAGCGCTGCATTTGAAGACGGCCTAGCTCTGGCGAAGAAAGCAGCTGGCAAGTTCAGCGGCCTCTTCGGCGATGGCTACTATGCGGCGGGCGCAGCGCTGATGACGATGCTTATTCGCAATCGCCTCGTCTGCATAGACGACCTTGAACGGAAGGGAGAGCACCTGCGCAGCGGAGACATACTTGGCCTGATTTCGCAGCTTAAGGAGGAGCGCAAATGCAAGGTTGCTCTACTGTTGAACGACGAGCAGCTAGAAGATCGGCCCGAATTCGAGGGATTTCTTGAAAAAGTGGTCGACCTTAACTTGCGCTTTATTCCTTCTCCTACCGAAAGTGCATCTACCGCCCTCGACATCCTAGAGGGCAATCAAACCTTAAAGTATGACCTTCGTGAGCAAACCATTTTGCTCGAAATTGATAACATACGGGTGGTCCGAAAGATTCACGCCATCGTGAGCGACATCGCTCCAATGCTTAAGGATTATAAGCCAGGCGTATTGAAAGCTGTTACGAAATCTCTGGTTCTGTTTGGCTGGTGCTATTACCAGCCCGAAATGGCGCCGCCCATTAGTTTCGTGAAGGCGATTGGAGAATATTCCTTCGCGACCCAACCCCCGGACGAGGAAGTTGCCCGGCTGAGAGAGAAGTGGGAGCCGAGGCTGAGACAATATGGCTTTACCCAAACGGATGATTTCGACCTGACCCTCATCGATGGAATCATCAACGGTTACTTCGATCCGAAGGTGGTGGCTGTCTATGCCTCGGAACTCAACAAAATTGAGCAAGCAGCGGAGGCGAATGCCAAGCTGGAAACGGCATGGGGTTCATTTCGAAACTCCTTCGATGACAATGGAGAGGAATTGGTCGCCGACCTGATGGGGTGCTTTGAGGCTAACGCAAAGTTTTATTCGTTGGGGACAACGTCCCAACTCATCGACTTGTTTGGCCGGATTGGGCTGCAAGAGGAGGCGAGAAAGGTTTTCGATATCTATGAAAAGGCACACGATGGCGATGTCAGTGCGTTTGACGTTGAGCGTCTTTTCCGCTTTGGCATGGAACTGCCGGAGGACATCCTCGCAAAGGTGACGAAGGCTAGAAAGGGTGTAAAGCCCAACCTCTCCAATGATGCGCTTTTCTTAGGTTTGAAAGAGGCCGGATTCGGCTCAGACGTTGCAGCGCAATTGGCAAAATTGCCGGTCGACGAATATGTGCGAGTGCTTACGAGCCATCGCGGCGACGAACTCAGTCGGATACGTGAAGGTCTCACAGACTACCTGAATGTTTCAAATCCAACCAATATCGCTATTGAAATCATGAACAGGGCAGCCGACGCACTGAAGGTGATAGCGGAGCGAAGCCCGCTGGATAGCGCCAGAGCCCACACTTGGCAGCTCATTCAGTGGCAAAGAAGGATGGCGCGCCCTGAGGAAGATCTAGCGCCGCCCGTCGTTCCAGAGGAGATAGACGCACCCGATGAGGATGGGCCTGCCGGTAGTTAGCTTGAGCCTGCGGCGAGCCGCGTTTGTTGGTGATTACGGCAAGCATTTTCCTGAGAAAACGGGAGGAGACTCAAGCCACAGCCACACACTCAATCTCGATATCAAACTCCATCGGCCAGGACGCCACCGGCACAAAACTCCGCGCCGGCGGGTTCACCGAAAAATACCTCGCATAGACCCGGTTGATGGCGGCGTAGAAGCCGGAATTGACGGCGTAGATGCGCACCATCACCACGTTTTCCAGCGAGGTGCCAGCCGCTTCCAGGCAATGTTTCAGCGCCTTCAGCGACGCCTCGGTCTGCGTTTCGATGTCGCCGCGCACCATCTCGCCGGTCACCATGTCCACCGGCGGCGTCGCCGAGATGAACACGAAGCCGTTGGCCCTCACCGCCGTCGAACAGGGCAGTCCGAGTGCGCGCACCTTGGCCGACATGACGGGTACTTCGATGACTTCTTTTTTCATGGTGGTGCTCCCTTGGTTTGGCAGAGTCAGCGCCAGGCCCCCTCACCCAGCCTCCGCTTCGCTCGGCTGACCTCTCCCCGAGGGGAGAGGAGATTACGAGCGCCAGCGCTTCCCTCTTCTCCCCTCGGGGAGAAGGTGGCCGCGAAGCGGTCGGATGAGGGGGCCTTGGCGCCAACCTGTAATTGCCGGGAGCTTATCCCGACGCTGGCGAAACGCCAGCGCTGAACCATAGTCCAGCCCTCACCCCTGCCCCGGATACGGCACTCCGTCCTTGTGCAAAAACCGACCATCCGAACTCGGGCTCATCATGTCGATGTCGGAGCAGGTGATGACATCGTCCGGATTGCGCGAGCCGACTTCCAGGTAGAGTGCCGTAACCGTCGAGCGGTTGATCATGTGATGACCATTGCCGCTGTTCTTGGCGAAGGCAGCACTATCGCCCGCCTTGAGCAGCGTCTCGCCGCCATCCTCGACCAGCGTCAGTTCGCCTTCCAGCACATAGACGAGCTCGTCCTCATGGCTGTGCCAGTGGCGCTGGCTGGACCAGCCGCCGGGCGGCAGCGTCATCAGGTTGACGCCGAAATCGGTGAGACCGCCGGCATCGCCGAGGCGCCGGCGCGTGCGGGGGGCGCAAGGAGAGTCGAAAGGCTCGGGGTAGCCGGAGCCTTTGCGGATGGGGACGGCGGCAAGGTCGATCTTGGGCATGGGTGCTCCCGTGGATTGATGATGGCAATGTATACGGCCACCATGAAAGTCGGCGCTGCCCCTCATCTGCCTGCCGGCATCTTCTCCCCGTAAACGGGGCGAAGGGGCTGTCGCAACGCCTCATCCCTTCTGCAACGGGGCAAATCTGGCGGAACGGCGACGCAGGCTTCTTTCTCCCCGTTTACGGGGAGAAATGCCCGGCAGGGCAATGAGGGGCAGCGCAAACATCAATGTATGGCACCAGAGCAGCCGCCTGCATTTCCCTAATGCACCGCCGCCACATCCTTCACATGCATCTCATGCATCTTCAGCATATCCAGCGTTTTCTTGGCGAACTCCTTCAGCGCCGGGTCGTCGCCGGACTGGGCGTAGGTGGAAAACATCGCCACCGCCTGCTTGTGCGCCTGCGTCTGCAAGGTGATGTATTTGGCCTGGAAGGCATCGCCGTCTAGCGCCTTGAGCTGGTCGAGCATCTCCTGGTCGTTGGGCAGCAACGGCGGGCCTTCAGACGTCACCGATGCCGTGGTCTGGCTCTTCTCCAGTGCGGCCTTGAAGTCCTGGCCGGCCTTGGTGTGATCCTTGACCATCAGCTCGGCGAAGTCCTTCACATCGGCCGCGACGCCCTTCTTCAAGGCCAGCTTGCTGCTGTCGATCTCGAAGCGGTTGGCGCTGACCAGCGTTTTGGTGAAGGTGTCGGTGTCGACCTTGTTCTCCGACACCGGCGGCACGCCGGTGGCTGGAGCGGACTGCTGGGCAAAGGCGCAATGTGCGCCGGCCATTAGGGCCAGCAGGGCGATGGCAAGATGCGATCTCATGATACTCTCCGTGACGGTGTCCTCGAAGGTCCAACGCGGCAGAGGCGGTGAGGTTGCCCAGCGCACCGCCCTCAATGACAGCACCCCGCCCCATACTGCAGTTGCTCGCGCCAGTCCGGCCTTCCCTGCGGCGTAAAATCCATCAGGTTCCACAAGATCTCGCAAGTACCGATGGCGCGCGGGTCCTGGCCGGGGTCTGTCGGCGCGAAGCCGAGTTCGGACGACCAGAAATGCCGGATGCCATCAGCATCGCGGTGAAACACCGACAGCAGCGGAAGCTGTGCCCCATCCGCATCCTCGGCATTGTAGTCGCGCTTGAAGCTGTTGTTGGCCGACGACACCAGTCGCATGTGGCGCCAGCCACGGTCGCGGCCGAGCGTGGTGAGGTTTTCCAACGCGGTCTTGGCCACGACAGCGAAGTTGAAGCCGGCGGCTTCGAGATGTCCGATCGTGCCATCGAACTGGTCGAGCAGCGCCGTGCAGGACGGGCATGGCTGGTCCGGCCGGGCAAGCTTGGCCGTGCCGCCGCTCGCCGCCACATCACGCGTTTCCCCGGGGTGGCGCGGAAACATCATCTGGTAGAGGATGAGCGTATCCTTGCCGGGAGCGAACAGCTCCGACAGCCTTGTCTTCGCCGGCTTGCCATCGGCATCCAGCGCATCGAAGACATAATCCTGGCGGATCAGCCCGCCCGGCGGCAGCGCGCGGCGCGCCTCGGCCACGGCTTCCATGGCGCGGCGCAGGTCGATTTCCTTCTTCAACAGCTTTTCGCGCGCTGTGCGATATCTGGCGGATTCGTTGGGAAAGGTGATCATGATCGGCTCCCTCTGGTCATCGCGCCGGTGTCCCGGAGCGGTTGCTCTACGACCCAAGGACGTTTCGCCGCGACCGGTTCCGACACTCTTGCGTACCGCGCGCAGCAATTGCTCCAGGTGGAACGTGTGCCGCTTTCCAGCATTGTCACCGCGGGCTAAGCCAGCGAGCCATGGGGGACAAAATGCACGAAGACGAGATCGACCTGCGCTGCCCGCAAGTGGTAGCCGACAATGCCGCCAGGGGCCTGCGGCTGCGCAGAGAGTTCGGCCGTGGCGGCACCGAGATCGGCGTCGCCCGCGCCACGGAGCTGAAGAACCGCGAGAAGCTCGCACCGTCCACCATCCGTCGCATGGTCAGCTACTTCGCCCGCCACGAGGTCGACAAGCGCGGCAAGAATTACGGCAATGAGGCAAATCCCTCGGCCAGCCATATCGCCTGGCTGCTGTGGGGCGGCGACGAGGGCCGCGCCTGGGCGCTGGAGCTCAAAAAGAAGATCGGCAATGCGCCGGATATCTGAGCCCCTATCTCAACCAGCCCAGTCCACCTCGAACATGCCGAGCCGGTCGTAGAGCCGCACAGCAGCGGCACTCTCCAGCGTGTTGGTCTTGAGGTCGACATGGGTGGCACCCCGGTCGCGGAAGGTGGCGAAGGCGTGCCACATCAGCGCCTCGCCGATGCCCTTGCCGCGCGCCTCGGGATGAACGGCGAGGTCTTTGACGAAGGCGCTCGTCCAGCACAGTGCCGCCGCCGCCAGCCGGCCCTTGGCGTCGATGACGAGGAAACACAGCGCCGGGTCGAATTCGGGATCGTCCGATATACGCGGCCACCACTCGTCGAACGGGCCATCAGTACCATCGTCGAACACGTCGCCTAGCAACGCATGCAGGGGCAGCGCGTCACCGGGCTCGAGCGAGCGCATGACGAAGCCTTCCGGCCAGTGCGGTGCAACGAGTGTCTCGTCGAGGATCTTGCGCAGCCGGATGTCGTTCAGGGCCGGCGGGCGCGGTTCGGGCATCGCCTCAGGCGTCGGGCTGCAGGCGGTGCCGCTTGCGGTCGACACCGAGGCCGGTCGCCTCGAGCAAGCCCTTGCGCTTGGCGTCGAAATAATAGCCGGTCTGGTAGAGCCAGTCGGCCTTCTTGGCGTTGCCGTCTGCCACCAGCCAAGCGCCACGCAGATATTTGACCGCGTATTTCAGATTGGTCTCGGCATCGAACAGGCCCTTGGGCGGCCCGTCATAGCCCATGCCGCGCGCTGTCGCGTGCTTGATCTGCATCAGGCCCCAATGGCCGTTGTTGTAGGCCTTGGGATTGAAAGTGCTTTCGCGGTTGACGACATGGCGCACCAGATCGACCGGCACCTGGTAGAGGGCCGCGTATTTGACGATCAACCGGTCAACGTCGCCACGCACGCCCACATGGCCTTGTTCCGCTTCCGCCGGGGCGACCGGACCAACCGGCGCGGACGGAAACTGCACGAGTGCTGCCGGATTCTGCGGCATGACATAGGCCACCTGCTGCACGCCGGGCAGTTTCTGGCCACTTCTGGCAACAGCCGGCATCACGATACCGGCGGTCGTAAAGGTCTCGGCTGCTGCGACAGGCTTGCCGGCGCGCGCCGGCGCGGGCGCCTGCCAGGCATTGGCGGCCATCACAGCGGGCACGGCCGGTGCGGCAGGCGTCGAGCCGGCAAAGGCGGCGGTTGCGGCTGCCGGCTGGGCGGCCGCGTCAAGCGGCGCGGCGGTCGGGCCAGGCGTCAATTCAGCGGTCTGGACGGGGGCGATGCCCGAGGATTGCGGCAGCACCGAAACCGTCTCCGGCAACGGAATGGTGAAGCCGGCATCGCTGCCCGCCGCGGTCGCGGTCGCGGTTTCGGTCAGCGAAGGCGCTGCCTTCATCTGCGAGGTCGAGGTGCAGCCGCTGATGCCGGCCGCCGCCATGATCAGGCCGATCGCGATAAGGGTATGTTTTGCTGGCAATCCGCGCACGGGTCCGGTTCGTCGGGTGTTAATAAATCCCTTACACCAGCGATTCAGGGCGGGCAATCGGGGCCATCAGGTGGTTTTCGGGTGGCGGGACTCGGGCCGAACTGCCATATTGTTCTCCATATGTACCAGCGCAAATGCCGGTTTTCGCCACTTTGCGGGAAGGAACGCATGATGGAAACGACAGCTTCGATCACAGCCAGCCACGCAGTGTTAGAAACAGTGATCGGCTTCATGGGCATTGCCTGGAGTGAAAAGGGCCTGATCCGGCTCTGCCTGCCCGAAAGCAGCCGCGAGACGGTGGAACGCCGGCTGATGCGCCACGCCGGCGTTTCGGCCTCGACCATCCAGCCGCAATGGGTGGTCGAACTCATCGCCTCGATCCAGGCCTATGCCTCAGGCGAGGACGTCGATTTCACCAGTGTGCCGGTCGATCTCGACGGCATCGACGATTTCCGCCTCGCCATCTACGACGCGGCGCGAAAGCTTGGCTACGGCGAAACCACCACCTATGGCGAACTGGCCAAGCGCGCCGGCCAGCCCGGCCTGCCGCGCGAGACCGGTGCTGCCCTTGGCGCCAATCCGGTGCCACTGGTCATCCCGTGCCACCGCATCATGGCTGCCGGCGGCAAGATCGGCGGCTTTTCGGCACCCGGCGGCTCCGTCACCAAGGAAAAGATGCTGGCCATGGAAGGCGTGCGCGTCGGCCCACCGCCGCCGGCGCAGGTTTCCTTCGGGTTCTGAAACGCCGACGCCGACGCTGCCCTTCCGCCTCGGTCGATTCGACGTCTGGGGAAAGAACGGCCGCAAGATTACGGCCGTTCTCCTTGGAGGCTGCGGATCAAGTCGAGGTTCGTCGCTAGGTCAGTCCCACTTCATCTCGCCCTTTGCGACCTTGGATCCGATGTCGAGGGCGACACCCATGCCAAGGCCGGGGAAACGCGCTTCCATGGCGGTTTTCAGCGCCGCGCTGTCGGCTGCCTTGTTCAGCTCTTCTTCGAAGGCGAGGAGATAGGTTTTGGTGAATTCCACGGCTGAAGGACCGGTCTCGGCATCGGGCGTCATATGGCCAGGCACCACGACGGCCGGGTGGCGGGCGGCAACCGCATCCAGCGTCTTGACCCAGGCGGCACGGCTTTCCTTGGTCTGGGTGTCGGCGGTCCAGACATGAACGCCCGCGAAGATCATCACACCGCCGAACACGGCATTGAGCGACGGCACGAACAGATACCGGCGGTTGGCGAGTCCCTCTTCCGCATTGACGATCTCGATCGTCTCGCCGTCAATCGTGAGCGTTTGATCGTCGAACGCCTCGGGCAAGACGATATCGGTCAGCGCCCGAGGGCCATTTTCCTTCAATTGCGGACCCCACACCGCAAGCTTCTTCTCCACGCTGTCCTTGATGGCTGCCAACGTGGCTGAAGCGGCGATCACCCTCGCCTGCGGGAAGGCTTCCCGCACAGGCTTCAAGCTGAAGTAGTAATCGGGATCGGACTGGCTGACATAGATGGTGGTCAGCTTCTTGCCGGTCGCCTTGATGGCCTCGGCGAGCGCCTTGCCGTCCGGATAGGTGAAACCGCCGTCGATCAACAGGGCTTCGCTTGGCCCCGACAGCAGCACCGGCGCGCGGAAAAAGCCATTCGGACCCGCGGGGAAGTGTTTCCAGTCAAGCTTGCTGCCGGCGGCCTGGCCGCGCCCGGCGGAAGCGAAGACGGCGGCTGCGCCAACGGCCAATGAGGTCTTGATGATCTGTCTTCTCGTGAACATGGAACAGCTCCTCGAATGAAAGGGATCGGTCGCGCTGGCAATCCGCGGGTCTGCCGCCGATTGAGAGAACGGTGAGGAAAGTAGCTCCGTCGGATTAATTGATAAACTGCGTGCAATAATACAGACTGTATGCCATAGGCCTACAATCAACCGAAGGCGTCCCGTGGAACCAATCAACCTCAACCGCCTCGCCTATTTTGCTACCGTCATCGACGCAGGCTCGTTTACCCGGGCAGCCGAGCGACTTGGCATCACGAAAGCCGTCGTCAGCCAGCAGGTCGCCCGCCTTGAAGCCGAGCTGCAAACCACGCTGCTCGTGCGCACGACGCGGAGGCTCGAGCCGACCGAAGCAGGCCGTCTTTTGCATGCACGTTGCGTTCTGATCCTGCGGGACGTTGAAGAGGCGGTCGCCGAGGTTGGCGAGGGCAACACCGAAGTGGCCGGCGTGCTGCGCGTTTCTGCGTCCAATGACTATGGCGCTATCGTGCTGGCCCCGATCGCCGCCCGCTTTCGGCAGAGATTTCCGGCCTGCGGCGTCGAACTGTTCATTTCCGATGCAATCATTGATTTGATCGGCAACAAGATAGACCTG
The DNA here is from genome assembly GCF_000472785.1 of Mesorhizobium loti CJ3sym. Taxonomy (GTDB): domain Bacteria; phylum Pseudomonadota; class Alphaproteobacteria; order Rhizobiales; family Rhizobiaceae; genus Mesorhizobium; species Mesorhizobium loti_E. The sequence continues at coordinate 224,895 of NZ_AXAL01000006.1, read as the reverse complement.
TCCATCCGGGTCGGCTGGCTGGAAGACTCAAGCCAGCAGGCGCGACGCATCGGCACCTTCCGGCAAATCCTGGTAGCATCGCGGGATTTCGCCGCCGGGGTTAAGGCAGATGAACCGGAAGACCTTTCTTCCTTGCCGCTTGTTGCCAATTCCGTCCTTCGCAAGCCGTTCACCTGGAGCTTCAGCCGAGGCGATTTCGAGCGGCGCACCATCACCATGCGCGAGACGTTCTCCATCAACTCGACCCCGGCCGTCCTTGAAGCGACGCTCGCTGGCGGCGGACTGGCGGTTCTGCCGGACTATCTGGTCGCCGACTATCTGTCGCAGGGCCGTCTCGTTCATATGCTCCCCGGCTGGGCGCTGCCCTCCGGCGGCATTCACGTGGTCTACCCGCCCGCGCGCTTTCGCCCGCAGAAGGTGACGCGGTTCGTGTCCATGCTCATGGAACAGATTCGCGACTGAATGCACATGCCGCCGAGAGGCGCGGTTGTTCGGTTAGGCGGTCGGCTTCCGGTGCGGTCGATGTCTGGCCTAGTGGTGGTGGAAGAACCGCCGATGAAAATGCTCGTTGTCGGGCCGCTTGCAGTTATAGACCGGGCACGACTTGGTGTCGGCGCTCGGCACATAGGCGCGCGTCCTCACCTCGCCCATGGTGCAGAATTGCTGGCTCTGCACATAGCGGTCGTAGAGCGGCAGCCCCGGCACGCGCGTCGACTGGTAGCGCAGGATCACCGCGCCTTGGCGCGCGATCGTCGACTGCACCTTGCCGCAGCTCATATGCGTGGGGTCATAGCGCGAGATCGCCTGCGCCTCGGCGGCCACCAGCGTAAGACAGGCAGCAAGCACAATGGTTTTCATGGATCCCTCCCTGCGGATCGCTGCGCTTGGCCTGCGATCCTGATGCCACGCTTTTACCAGATTGGGGCAATCATTGGGCAACCCTTTGATCACAGCCCTTTCACACAGTCTTGTTTTTTGTGCGAAAGCAGCCTATATCAGCCCCATTGATATTTCGGCCGATCGATCCGGGCCTCGCGATAATCGCGTTTGCTGACGTCTATCTCCAAAATCTCGATGCACACCGGCTGGACCTCGGTCCGGTCAATCTAAAGCAAATGTGAAGGACTATCTAAAATGGCAACTGGAACGGTCAAGTGGTTCAACGCCACCAAGGGCTTCGGCTTCATCCAGCCTGACGCGGGCGGCGCGGACGTTTTCGTCCACATCTCCGCTGTCGAGCGTGCTGGACTGTCGACCCTGGTCGAAGGCCAGAAGATCAACTTCGAGATCGAGCAGGACCGCCGCACTGGCAAGTCGTCCGCTGGATCTCTGAGCAAGGCAGCCTGATTTTGCGATAGCGCGTGCCGGACGAGAGTTCGGGGCGCGCGGCAAGTCACGGATGTACTGACAGTCGCGCGAGAAGCGTGCTGGAGCGGAATGACCCGACAAGCTGGATCAGCAGATAGCTGCCAGCCCGGACCGGACGCTCCCGATCAGGCTACCAAGCATGGGAAGGCGGGATTTATCCCGCCTTTTTGTTGTCTGGACCACAGCGTCCTTCTCCCCGTCACTATACGGGGAGAAGTGCCCGGCAGGGCGATGAGGGGCAGCACCAACGTTTCGGAATTGCCCCTTTTTGAACTTACCCAGAAAGGTCGCCGCCGCCCCTCATCTGGCTGCCGCCATCTTCTCCCCGTAGAACGGGGAGAAGGACGCTGCGGCACCGCTTTCGCCAACGACCGGCGCCGCCTACCCCACCCACCCGATCGGCACATGCCCAGGATCCGCCTCGACACGGCCAAGCCAGTCCATGACCGCCGAATAGGCGTCGAGCTGGAAGCCGCCCTGTTCCGCCGTATGCGTGTAGGCATAGAGCGCGATGTCGGCGACGCTGAGGGTGCTTCCGGCGAAGAAAGCGTTGGTCTCCAGATATCTGTTCATCACGCCGAGCGCCTTGTTGCCGCGCTCCAGCGTCACCGCCAGCCGCTCGGGCGTGGCATCCCCGGCACGTTCGGGAAAGGTCAGCAGCGCCTTGCGCACGGCGATATAGGGCTCGTGGCTGTACTGCTCGAAGAACAACCATTGATAGGCAAGCCCGCGCTCATACCTGTCCGCCGGCAGGAAGCGCGTGCCTTCGGCGAGATAGAGCAGGATGGCGTTGGATTCCGCCAGAAGCCGGCCGTCGTCGAGTTCGAGCAGCGGCACCATGGCGTTGGGGTTCTTGGCGACGAAATCGGCTTTTCGCGTGTCGCCTGTATGCGAGCTCACCTCGATCGCGGTGAAGGCGAGGCCCAGCTTGGCCATCAACAGGCGCGGCTTGTAGCAATTGCCGCTGTCGATCATGCTGTAAAGTATCATGGACGGTCCTCACTTGGAGACGCGATTATCGCCGCGGCAGTAGCTTCATCCAATGATTTCTTTTGGCGAGTGACGATCAGCAACGCTGATGATTGGCTAAACCGGCGGCGACGCGTCCTTCTCCCCGTCACTATAAGGGGAGAAGGACGCTGTCATCGCGGATTTCGCCAACTATCCGAACAGCGGCACGACCTTGTTATCCCTGCCCAGCAGCGCATCGATGGCGAGCGGCTCTTCGCCGAAGATGGTACCGGCCAGCGCCGGCCGGCCCAGAAGAAAGCCCTGCAGCAGGTCGACGCCGCCTTCCAGCGCGACGCGCAGATGGACGGGCTGCTCGATGCCTTCGACCAGCACCTTGGCGCCCCGGTCATGCAGGCTCGACACCAGCGGGCGGAAGAACCGCTCGGCGGCGGCGTGGCGGCAGAATTCCGCGAACCAGCCGCCGTCAATCTTCACGATATCGGGCTGGAGCAGGCTGACCCGCTCCTCGGTTGAGTGGCCGGTGCCGAAATCGTCGATGGCGATGCGGATGCCGTCGCGCCGCATTTCGCGCACCAGCCGCGCGAGAAGCGCCTCATCAGCCGCCTGTTCGGTGATTTCGCAGACCAGCATGCGCGGAGCCAGCCCGAACTCGCCCAGATGCCGGCTCATCAGCCGGATCTCGGCCAGCGCCCGCCCGGGATGGTCGTTGATCATCGGATTGTAGTTGAAGAACAGATCGAGCCCGTCGACGCCGATGTTGTGGAAATTCCGGAGATGCAGCACCCGGCACATCGTCTCGACAAACAGCCGGTCCGACGCGGCGATGCTTTCGAAAAACATCTTCGGCGATCCTGCCCGGCCGGCACGGTGCGGCTCGATCAGGCCCTCGACCGCCACGGCCTGCAAAGTCCGGCCATGCGGGGCGAAGATCGGCTGGTAGGCGCTGCGCAGGCGGAAGTCGCCAACGATACCATATTCGATGCCGATCTCGTCGGCGAAGATCGCATCGCTGGCATTGCGCCGCCGTTCCAACCTCATGGCGCGACCCGGCGCCCGAAGGCTTTTGCCGGCCGCGCCGCATGCGGTGCGACCGGGGGCGTCGGTGCGGCAGTGGCGGGAACGGCTTGCGGCGTGGTCTTGCCGAAGACGCGAAAACTGGTCGGAGCCAGCTCCGGCCGCGCCAGCACGAAGCCCTGGACCATCGAAGCGCCGGACTTTTCGGCGAGCTCCAACTGCCACCCTTCCTCGATGCCCTCGAACACCGTGCGGATGCCCTGTTCCTCGAAGTTTTTCACCATGGTAGTCAACAGAGCGAAGCCGGCACCGGACTCCATCAGCTGGTTGATCCAGAAAGCGTCGAACTTGACGATGTCGGGCTTCAGCTCCTTGATACGGTGGATGTCGGAATCGTCAGCGCCATAGTCGTCGACGGCGATGCGAAAGCCGTTGCCCCTAAGGGCTGCAACGAAGTTGTGCAGGGTTTCCTGCGATGCCGACCTCTGCTCGGTCACCTCGCACACCACGCGGCCCGGATCGATGCCGGCCTCGTGCAGCACCAGCCGCATTTCGCGCAAGGCATTGTCGGCGACCGACCGCTCGGTAAACACCGACGGGTCGAAATTGACGAAGATCGACGCCTCCTGCGGCAGGCAGGCGCCGGCATTCAAGAGATGCAATGTCCTGGTCAGCGCCTCGACATGCAAGCGGTCGGCGGCCGGACAGGTCGAGAAGAAGGCCATTGGCGATTGCGGTTCGCCGTTGCGGAACGGCCGGATCAGCCCTTCGAAGGCGGCAACCGACAGCTTGCCCTCCTTGAAGGCGAAGATCGGCTGGAAGGCGCTTTGCAGCGTGTAGATGCCCCAGACACCGGACGAGGTGCCGTCATCATGACGGATGATATGGGCAAGCCCAATGCTGCGCGACACGGTTCCTCGCTCCGCGAACTGGCGGAATGGATGGCGATCCTGCCATGCAAGCCTCTACCGCCCGTTAATGAATTTAGTGTTGCCGATCACGCCGCATTGACCGCGCCGTCCCGCCTGGCCCAGCCGAGAAGGCTTGCACTGGCGGGAATCATGCGACATGAGAAGCGCCGCGGCCGCTCCTGGCCGCGCCGATTTTCTCAAGGAGAGATATAAGGTCATGGCCTTCCTTGCCGACACCCTTTCCCGCGTAAAGCCTTCCGCCACCATCGCCGTGACGCAGAAAGCCCGCGAGCTGAAAAATGCCGGCCGTGACATTATCGGGCTGGGCGCCGGCGAGCCGGATTTCGACACGCCCGACAACATCAAGAATGCGGCGATCGAGGCGATCCGCCGTGGCGAGACCAAATATCCGCCGGTTTCGGGCATCGTGCCGCTGCGCGAGGCGATCGCGAAAAAGTTCAAGCGCGAGAACAATCTCGACTACAGACCCGAGCAGACCATTGTCGGCACCGGCGGCAAGCAGATCCTGTTCAACGCCTTCATGGCGACGCTGAACCCAGGCGACGAGGTCATTATCCCCCGCCCCTACTGGGTCAGCTATCCCGAGATGGTGGCGATCTGCGGCGGCACGTCGGTGTTTGCCGACACCTCGATCGACAATGGCTTCAAGCTGACCCCAGCCGTGCTGGAAAAGGCGATAACGCCGAAGACCAAATGGCTCTTGATGAACTCGCCGTCCAACCCGTCGGGCGCCGCCTACACGGAGGCCGAACTGCGCGCGCTGGCCGATGTGCTGTTGAAGCATCCGCATGTCTGGACGCTGACCGACGACATGTATGAGCACCTGACCTATGGCGATTTCGTCTTCAAGACCCTCGCCGAGGTCGAGCCGAAGCTCTACGAGCGCACGCTGACCATGAACGGCGTCTCGAAAGCCTATGCCATGACCGGCTGGCGCATCGGCTATGCCGCCGGTCCCGTCCAGCTGATCAAGGCAATGGACATGATCCAGGGCCAGCAGACCTCGGGCGCCTGCACCATCGCGCAATGGGCCTCGGTCGAGGCGCTGAACGGCCCGCAGGACTTCATCGCCAAGAACAAGGCGATCTTCCAGGGACGGCGCGATCTCGTCGTCTCGATGCTCAACCAGGCGCGCGGCATCACATGCCCTTCGCCGGAAGGCGCCTTCTACGTCTATCCGTCCTGCGCGCAGCTTATCGGCAAGAAGACCAAGGCCGGCAAGGTGATCGACACCGACGAGGCCTTCTGCTCCGAATTGCTCGAGTCCGAAGGCGTCGCGGTGGTGTTCGGCTCGGCCTTCGGCCTCGGCCCCAATTTCCGCATCTCCTACGCGACCTCGGATGCGCTGCTGGAGGAAGCCTGCACACGCATCCAGCGTTTTACCGCGTCGCTGACCTGATCGGGTAAACGCTCAAACAGAAAAACCCGGCTTCGCTGCCGGGTTTTTTGTTGTCAGAAACGTCACGCCTGCTGCTTCGCCTCCCTGGCCGAGCGCGCCTCGGCGGGCGCCAGGACAGCGATCAACAGGGCGGCGGTGAGGAACGCGCCGATCGCAGCCGTCACCATCGCCGCGTGGAGACCCCCGGCATAGGCCGCTGCGAACAGCTGATGCACGCCGCTCTCGCCAATCGCCGCGTCGGTCGCGAAATCATGCCGAGAGATGGCGGCGCGGGCCACTCGCTCGGCATTGGCGACACCGGCATCACTGAGATATCTGGTCAAAAGGTTCGTCGCCCGCATGCTCATCAAGGCGCCGAGCAGCGCAATGCCGATGGCAAGGCCGCTCTGGCGGGTGGCATTGATGACCGCCGACACCATGCCCGAGCGCTCACGCGGCGCATAGGACATGGCGGCGGCACTTCCGGTCGGGATCGCCAGCGAGTTACCGAGGCCGCCAATCGCAAACAGGGCGCACAGCACCCAATAGGGCGTCGACGGTCCGGCCCAGCACATGCCGAGCAACGAGAGGCCGATCAGGACATAGCCCGCTGTCATCAGGGCGGAATGTCCGTAGCGGGCGCTCAGCCTGCCGACAAAAGGCGAGACCACCATCTGGACGATGAAGGCCGGTGCCATGCGCAGACCGGTCTGAGTCGGCGACCAGCCCTGCACCTGCTGCAGGAACATCGAGAAGAAGAAGACGCTGGTGTAGGAGGTGAAGCCGAGCGCGAACGAGGCGACGTTGGCGACGGCAAAGCGCACGTCGGCAAACAGGCCGAGCGGCAGCATGGGCCGTGGCGTGCGCGCCTCGAAACCAAGGAAAACCGCAAGGCCAACCACACCGGCGACAATGGCTGTGACCGTCCTCGGATCGCTCCAGCCGGTCTCGCCGGCCGAGATCAGGCCGAAGGTCAGCGCGCCGAGCCACAGGATCGAGAGTGCCAGGCCGACAAGGTCGAGATGGGCATGGTCGGGATGCGCCGTCTCCTCGATTGAAACGGCACCCAGCGCGATGGTGAAAAGGCCGAGCGGCAGATTGATCAGGAAGATGCTCTGCCAGCCGACCGTCTGCACCAGTACGCCGCCCAGCACCGGTCCGACGAGGAGCGAAATGGCGGCGAACGAGGCCCAGCCGCCAATGACGCCGGCCCGCTCGCGCGGATCCGGGAAGGCCTGCGTCAGGATCGACAGCGCGCCCGGAATGAGCAGCGAGCCGGCAATGCCTTGCACCACGCGGCCGGCCAGCAGCGCCGGCAAATTGGGCGCGATGGCGCAGATCAACGAGCCTGCCACGAAGATGCCGACGCCAGCCAGCCACGAGCGCTTGCGGCCATAGCGGTCGCCGATCAGGCCCGACGACAGCATGAAGGCCGACAGGCACAGCGTGTAGGAATCGACCACCCATTGCAGGCCGCCGAAATCGGTGTGCAACGCCTGCTGGATGGTCGGCAGCGCGACATTGACGATGCTGACGTCGAGCAGAGCGACGAAGGAGCCGAGATAGACGGCGGCGACGAGCGGCAGGCGGTTCTTCGACATGGCACATCCAAACATCAGTTTTCGCAGCCATTTACGCCACTGACCGACGGTCAGTCAATACAAGTAAGCCACTTTGGAACCATTGTAAAATGGCTTGTCTCGACTGCTAGAAGCAGGATAATGGAAATTCATAAGCCAGCGTTGCGGAAAGAACCGGATGGTGAGCGGAACCCTATGCCTGTCGTCGCCAAAAAGGCACTGAAACCACGCACCAAGCCGCCGGAAGTGCGCCGCGACGATATCCTGCGTGCCGCCACGTCGCTGTTCATTGCCAAGGGCGTCGGCACCGCGACGATCGACGAGATCGCCAGCCGGGCCGAAGTCGCCAAGGGCACCTTCTATCTCTATTTCACCTCCAAGGAGGATGTGGTCGCGACGCTGCGCGAGCGCTTCGTCAGGGGATTTCGCGCCCGCATCCATGGCGCCATCGAGGCCTGCCCGCCCGATGATTGGCCAAGGCGCCTGAAGAGCTTCGTCAGCACCGGCATCGAGGCCTATCTCGACGACTATCAATTGCATGACGTCGTCTTCCACGACCACCGGCCCGACCAGCGGCAGTTGAAGAGCGACAATCCGCTGCTCGGCGATCTCTCCGCCTTGCTGGCCGCCGGCACACAGGCCGGCGCATGGTCGGTCGACCATCCCGACCTCGCCGCGATCGTGCTGTTCAACGGGCTGCATGGCATTGTCGATCATGCGATCGAGCACGGTGTGCGCGACGGAAGCGAACTTGCCGAAAACCTGTCGGCGCTCTTTCTCAGAATGTTGCGGCCCGAATAGGCCTGCCGTCTGCAGGCGGTCAGGGTTCAGCTGCCATACTGCTCGCCGGAAACCGCTTCCAGCCAGTCGGCATGAACGCCGTCGAGCGCTTCTTGCATGGCGATATGCGTCATGGCGGTTTTCCATCCGGCGCCATGCCAGTGCTTTTCGCCTGGAGCGAAGGAAATGACGTCCCCCGCCCTGATCATTCGCATCGACTCGCCCCAAGTTTGTGCAAGACCGGCGCCCGAAGTGACATAGAGCGTCTGGCCGAACGGATGCGTGTGCCAATGGGTGCGCGCGCCGGGCTCGAAGCTGACCAGTGTCGCTCTCAGCCGCGCCGGCGCCTCGCTCTCGATGATCGACGTCTGCAGCACCCGGCCGGTGAAGTATTTCTCCGGCGCTATGATGGTCGGCACGCTGCCGCAAGCAATGATCTTCATCGTTTGATCCCAGGACTGGTGGTGAAGCGACTGGCGGCAAACGCCACTCAACGCATTCTCGGCCGATATCGATTCAGGTGCAACCGGCCCCTTCGCACGATGGTGCGAGACACGGGATTTTCTCCTTAACCATGAACGGTCCACGGATCGCATCGGGAACGAAAAGACGGTGAATTCAATGTCTTCTTAACGGCTGGCCTCTAGCCCTGTGCCTGCATTGCAGGGGGCGATGAGATGAGCATACTGGCGACGATCAAGGACCATAGCGGCCGTATCTACCGCGGCATCCAGGTCCTGCTTCTGCTCAGCATCGCCACTGCGGCACTCGGCGCCCTGGACATCTCGCGAAACCTGCCCCCGGGCGGCGCCTTCACCATCTCGATCCTGGCCACCGGCCTCGCCTTGCTGGCGCTGATGTATATGCGCAGCAGCGTCGTCCATCGCTTGCGCTCGGCGGCCGCCGCCGAGGCGGAAAAACATCACTTCCTGACCAGGGACGTCATGACCGGGGCGATGACGAGGCGCTATTTCCTCGAAGCGCTGCGCGACAGCCTGGGCACCATGCGCGAGCGGCGCGAGGCGACCTTGCTGTTGATCGATGTCGATCATTTCAAGCAGCTCAACGACACGTTCGGTCATCAATTCGGCGACCTTGCTCTGGTGCACCTGGTCAAGAGTTCAGAACGCATCTTCGCCGATGGCATGGTCGGGCGGCTAGGCGGCGACGAATTCGGCGTCATCATTCCCCATAGCGACCTCGCCACCATCAACAAGAAGGTCCGGCAATTGCTCGACACCATGCGGGCCGGCAAATCGTATGAAGGCAAGACCATTCCGCTCTCCATCTCGGTCGGCGTGGCGCTTGCGCCGGCTCATGCCTCGAACACGACGGAACTGATGCTGGTTGCCGATCTGGCGCTGTATGAAAGCAAGGCGGCGGGCCGTGGCCGCGTCACTGTGTTCGATGAGGAGATGCTGTCCGACAAGCGCTACCGGCGCCTGGTCGAGCGGGAATTGCGCGCGGCGGTGTATCTGGGCGAGCTCGAGCTGCACTACCAGCCGATCGTCAACCCGGACGGGTCGACTTATGCCTTCGAAGGCCTGATCCGCTGGCGCCATCCGGTTCGCGGGCTGATCTCGCCAACCGAGTTCATTCCGATCGCCGAACGCTCGACGCTGATCGACATGTTGGGTGAATGGGTGTTCAAGCGGGCTTGCGCCGACATCGGCCATTTCCCCGGACGCCGCATCTCCATCAACGTCTCCGGCGAGCAGCTCAAGCGCGACGAGATCGTCACCATGTGCGACCGCGTGCTGAAGGAGACCGGCCGTTCGGCGGCGCAATTCATCATCGAGATCACCGAGACGGTGGCAACCGCCGCCACGCCCGAAATCCTGCGCCGCCTCGAAGCGTTGCGCGGTCTCGGCTTCCACATCGCGCTCGACGATTTCGGCACCGGCCATTGCGGCTTCAACTATCTGAAAACCTTGCCTATCGACAGCATCAAGATCGATCGCTCCTACATAAGCAGCCTTGCCCACGACCAGGTGGCGCAGATCTTCGTTTCGGCACTCGCGCAGATCGCGCGCATCCAGGACGTCACCATCGTGGCGGAGGGCGTGGAGACGCAGGAAGAGTTCGCTCTGGCCAAGGCAGCCGGCTGCAACCGTTTCCAGGGCTATTTCTTCGGCAGGCCGGCGCCGCGTGAAAAGGTTGGCCCCTTGCGGGCCGTCAACACCGAACCACTGGCGCTCAGCGCCTGAAACAGCGCAGCACCGGATTTCTATTTTCCTTGCCCTGCCGGCAAACAAGTGGGACGATGGTTTCGGGCAGGTGGCTAAAGAACCCCGCCCGCGACGGTCGAACAGGCCGGCCGCCGCTCAGGACCGATTGACCACGCCTGAACCATGCATGCCAGTCGGTCCCTAGGGAAACGCCTGAGTGGAGGTCAGTCATGGGTACTCGCGCCGGAGGACGACGCACGGGACCGAAATGCATTGCCATAGTCGGTCCCTTTGCAAGCGGTAAGACGACACTTCTCGAAGCCATATTGGCCCGTACGGGCGCCATCCCCCGACAAAATCCCGTTTCATCGGGCAGCACTGTCTCAGACCATTCGCCGGAGGCGCGCGCCCACGCCATGAGCGTCGAAGCGACGATCGCCACCACCGAATTCATGGGCGAGCAGATCACCTTCGTCGATTGTCCCGGCTCGATCGAATTCTCCTTCGAGGCCGAACCGGTGCTGGCCGCCTGCGATCTCGCGGTGGTCGTGGCCGAGGCCGACGAAAAGAAGATCCCTGCCCTGCAGCTCATCATGCGCAAGCTCGACGATCTCGGCGTGCCGCGCATCCTGTTTCTCAACAAGGTCGACAAGGCAATCGCAGGCGTGCGCGACACGCTGAAGATGCTGCAGCCGGCAAGCTCGGTGCCGTTGCTGTTGCGCCAGATTCCGCTGCGCAAGGACGGCATCGTCATCGGCTCGATCGACCTGGCGCTGGAGCGCGCCTACATCTACCGCGAATATGCCGAAAGCGAGGTGGCCCAGATACCAGGCGACGACAAGGCGCGTGAATTGGAAGCCCGCTTCTCCATGCTGGAGACGCTCGCCGATCATGACGATCATCTGATGGAACAACTGCTCGAGGAGGTCGAGCCGCCGAAGGACGCGATCTTCGACGACCTCGCCGCCGATCTGCGCGATGGCGCGGTGACGCCGGTGCTGATCGGCACCGCGGAGAAAGGCAATGGCGTGCTGCGCCTCTTGAAAGCGATCCGCCACGACGCGCCCGACATCGAGGCGACCCGCAAGCGGCTTGGCTTGGCCGATGGCACTGCCACCGTGGTCCAGGTGATGAAGACCATCCACACGCCGCATGGCGGCAAGCTGTCGGTGTCGCGCATCCTGTCCGGCCAGGTCGCCGATGGCGGGGAACTCTGGCTGCCCGGCGGCGACACCGCCAAGGTTTCCGGCATCTACAAGATGCTCGGCAAGGACCAGTTCAAGCTCACCGCCGCCAAGGCCGGTGACACCGTGGCGCTGGGCAAGCTCGACGACATCAAGACCGGCCAGACGCTGACCTCGGCCAAGGGCGGCGCCAAACAGCTGTTCCAATTCGAGCCGCCGCAGCCGGTTTTCGCCTTCGCCCTGCGGCCCAAGGAGCGCAAGGACGAGGTCAAGATGTCGGCCGCCATCCAGCGGCTGGCCGAGGAAGACCCTTCGCTCAGCCTGCGCCACAATCAGGACTCGGCCGAGACGGTGCTGTCTGGCCATGGCGAGATGCATCTGCGCGTCGTGCGCGAGCGGCTGGAGGGCAAGAACCAGATCCCGGTCGAAGGCCATGCCCCGGCAGTGCCCTATCGCGAGACGATCCGCAAACCGGCGCAGCAGCGCGGCCGCCACAAGAAACAGTCGGGCGGCCATGGCCAGTTCGGCGATGTGGTGATCGAGATCAAACCGCTGCCGCGCGGCTCCGGCTTCCAGTTCACCGACACCATCACCGGCGGCGTCGTGCCGAAGACTTACATCCAGTCGGTCGAAACGGGCGTACGCGATTACCTGAAGACCGGCCCACTCGGCTTCCCCGTCGTCGACGTCGCCGTCAACCTGTCGGACGGCTCCTACCATGCGGTCGATTCCTCCGACATGGCCTTCCAGATGGCGGCGAAGCTGGCGATGAAGGAAGGCATGGCCGCCTGCTCCCCGGTGCTGTTGGAGCCGGTCATGAAGGTCGAGATCGTCACGCCATCGGAAGCGACCTCGAAGATCATCGCGCTCATCCCGCAGCGGCGCGGCCAGATCCTTGGCTATGACGCACGCGCCGACTGGCCGGGATGGGATGTCGTCGAGGCGACCATGCCGCAAGCCGAGATCGGCGACCTGATCATCGAGCTGCGCTCGGCAACAGCGGGCGTCGCCAGCTATCGCGCTGCCTTCGATCACATGGCCGAACTCACCGGCCGTCTCGCCGACGACGCGATGAACGCCAACGGCAAGGCCGCCTGATTCCGTCTAGATTAGCCTCTCTCTCCCCGCTCTACGGGGAGAGATGTCCGGCAGGACAGTGAGGGGCAGCGTCAACGTTGAGAGCTGTCAAAGTTTGTGATGCGGCAGGACCAACGCGTGTCGCCTCAAAAGTGAGACGCGGCTTGGGAAACAACATGCCCAAAACCAAAAACGACGCCCGGGGGGCCGGACGTCGTTTTGTTTGCGGACCGTTTTCTTGGGAGGAGAAACGGCAGGTCCGCCGCATATGCAGTCGCCGCGTTGTGGCGGAAAAGGTTCGGACGCGGTAGCCGCCTGAGCCCGGGTCGTCCGAGTGATGCCCCCATCTCCCGGCCGAACCACACCGCGTCCTATGATCTGCTTAGCAGGTGGACGGCGCCCTTGTCATGTTACCAGAGGTTACATGACACTGTTACGCGGCAATTCTGGTGAATTTCTCAGCCACCCCAGCAGGGTTCAGGCAACAAAAAAGCCGGATCAACGAAGATCCGGCTGAGTTTGATTGGAAGTGCCTGTTAAGGCTAACCTCCAGAGGGGAACACTCGAGGGCGCTAATGGGAGGAGAACGCGCCCAGGAGATGATCTATATATCTGCTCATCATGCCCAAGAAACAAGCATCTATTTTGCAACACACGCATGCAAAAAGATGGAGGCTGTGGTCTAACCCATTCCGAAAGCCAATAGGACCAGCAGAATCGCCAGAAATCGAGCATGCGGGCGGGCTGTTGCCGTCATGAAAACGTCATTCGCGGCCGATTTTGCTCCCAAATGGTGAAAACACATGATGACCTGGAAACAGGCAGCGACCGTTCAATTCTGAGGCAGCCAGGGGAGGAACAGCCAATGCGTCCCTTTTCCGCGATTGCCGGCAGCGGCATTTTCCTGATTGCAGCACCTGGCGTGGTTGCCGGACTGATCCCCTGGCTGCTCAGCGATCGCTGGCGCCTGCCATGGTCCACCGTGCCGGGCTTCGTCCTTGCCGGTGGCGTCCTCATCCTCGCCGCGGCCGCCGTGCTGCTGCATGCCTTCGCCCGTTTTGCGCTCGAGGGACTGGGCACGCCCGCCCCTGTCGCGCCGACCGAGAGATTGGTGATCGGCGGCATCTACCGCCATGTCCGCAACCCCATGTATGTCGCCGTGCTGACGATCATCCTCGGCCAGGCGCTGCTGTTCTCAAGCTGGACGCTTGTCGCCTATGCCGTCATCGGCGCTGGTGTCATGGGCGCCTTCGTCAGGCTCTACGAGGAGCCGACGCTTGCCCGCCGCTACGGCGCCGAATACGAAACCTATCGCCGCAACGTCCCCGGCTGGCTGCCGCGCCTGACACCCTGGCGGGGAGCCAACTAATGCCGTGATAAAGGCAAAGGCGGCGCCATGCGCATCGTCGAACCTGGCATCCCGGCTTTACGTCGTGGCGTTTGTCCGTCCTCGACCAAGTTCCGGATGAAATACCACTGCGGTTCGGATGCCCAGACCAACGAAGATCAAGAGCACGACCAACTGCGTGATCAGAAATGGCGGTTCTGATTGTGTCGGCGCGAGTGGCTGAAGAAACGGCAGCTTCTGAAATGCCTGCACCACGCCGACAAAGACGTTCAGGTAAAGCGCGGCAATCGCGCAGCTGGTGTAGATCCAACGCCAGGCCCCAGCCAGCCTGAAGACGTACAGCGCGGTCACGGCGATGCCTAGCAATATCAGCGAAATCCCGCCGACGATGCGAGGCGGATCGATCCCCAGGGGCGGCAACGGAAACCCCGTGACGCTCGTCAGGATCGTCGTAACAAGAAACAGCGTCGTCCATCTGCCGAATGTTTTTCCTGTCAACAACCCGGCGAGGACGGCGACGCCTGCCGCGATCCCGATCAGGCTGAGGACGACGTGGACCGTGACGAATGCAGCCGTTGGAATTCCCCAAGTCATGGCACTCTCCGCTGGTTGATCGGGTGTCGGTTCATTTGGTCAGGAATGAGATGGAATGTAGCGTTCGCAACATCCCCGCGCACACTAGCACAAGCATTGCCAAAGTCGCGAAGAGCACAAAAGCGACACAGCTTATCAACAACAGCCGCGCGCCGGTTGCCACGCCGACGAACATCAAGCTGCTGGAAGCGCTCCATGAAGAAGGCTTTCAGAGCTTTGCTAAACGGTAGGCTTACCGATCCCGAGCAGGGTGGCTTAGAACGACCAAACGCGCGCCTTAGCGATGATGAAGTCGCGAAACACGTGCAGCTTCGCCTGGTTCTTCATCGCATCGGGATAGGCGAAATAGGTGTCGAAGGACGGCACCTCGGTCTCCGGCAGGAGCTGCACCAGGCCGGAATCCTTCGAGATCACATAGTCGGGCAGCATGGCGACGCCGGCGCCGCCCTGCACGGCGCGCTTGATCGACAAGATGTCGTTGATCTGCAGCGACGGCACGCGCTGGCCGCCGTCGAAATCGCCGACCGTCTCCAGCCAGTTCAACTCCGACAGATGAGAGGGCACCGGCAGGCCGAAGGTGACGATGCGGTGGTTTCTGAGCTCGGCAACCGAGGCCGGCTTGCCGTGCTTGGCGACATAGGACGGGGCCGCATAGAGGTGGAAATGCACAGTGAACAGGCGGCGCTGGATCAGGTCCGGCTGCTGAGGCTGGCGCAGCCTTATGGCGCAATCGGCCTGGCGCATGGTGAGGTCGAGTTCCTCATTGGCGAGGATCAGCTGCAGGCTGATTTCGGGGTAGAGCTCGATGAACTCCTGCACCCTCTCGGTCAGCCAGCCGGCGCCGAGACCAACGGTCGTCGTCACGCGAAGCACGCCGGAGGGCCGATCCTTGGTCTCGGTCAGGCGCGACTTGATGGTCTCGAGCTTCATCAGCACGTCATGCGCCGTGCGAAACAGCATCTCGCCCTGCTCTGTCAGCACCAGGCCACGCGCATGGCGGTTGAACAGCGGCACGCCGACATCATGTTCGAGCGCGCTGACCTGCCGCGAGATCGCCGATTGCGACAGATGCAATGTCTCGGCCGCGTGCGTAAACGACCCCGCTTCCGCCGCAGCGTGAAACACGCGTAGCTTGTCCCAGTCCAACGCCATAGTTCCCCTCGTTCCGTTCGGCGTCTGAATGAAAAATTAGGCTTTTACACGGCGTTTCTAAGCCGCTTTTTTAACAGTTTTGTAAGCGGCCCCTATTCCGCTGCTTCGCGATGCACCTCAATGCCGGCGAGATACTTTTCCGCCTCAAGTGCTGCCATGCAGCCGAGGCCCGCAGCCGTCACCGCCTGGCGATAAATATCGTCGGTCACGTCGCCTGCGGCAAACACGCCTGGCACGTCGGTGCGCGTCGAATCCGGCGCCGTCCAGAGGTAGCCGTTCGGCTTCTGCTTCAGCTTGCCCGCGAACAACTCGACCGCCGGCGCATGGCCGATCGCCACGAACACGCCGTCGACCTTGAGGTGCGTTTCGGCACCTGTCACCGCATGCCTGAGCTTCAGCCCCTCGACCGAGGGCGGCAGCGGCGCCTTGCCGGGGCGACCGGTGATCTCGTCGACGATCGTGTCCCAGATGACGCGGACATTTTCCTTCTTCAACAGCCGCTCGCGCAGGATGCGCTCGGCGCGGAAGTCGCTGCGCCGATGAATGACCGTGACGCTCTTGGCGAGGTTCGACAGATAGAGCGCTTCTTCCACCGCCGAATTGCCGCCGCCGACCACCGCGACATCCTTGCCGCGATAGAAGAAGCCGTCGCAGGTGGCGCAGGCGGAGACGCCGAAGCCCATGAAATCCTGCTCGGTCGGAATGCCCAGCCACTTGGCCTGCGCGCCGGTGGCGACGATCAGCGCGTCGGCGGTGTAGGTGGTGCCGGAATCGCCCTTGGCGCGGAACGGCCGCACGTTGAGGTCGACCTCGGTGATGATGTCGTTGATGATGTCGGTGCCGACATGCTCGGCCTGCTTGAGCATCTGCTCCATCAGCCACGGGCCCTGGATCGGGTCGGCGAAGCCGGGATAGTTTTCGACATCGGTGGTGATCATCAGCTGGCCGCCCTGCTGCAGGCCGGCAACCAGCATCGGCTTCAGCATGGCGCGTGCGGCGTAGACCGCGGCCGTATAGCCTGCCGGACCGGAACCGATGATGAGAACAGGCGCGTGCTTGGTGGTCATTTAAAGCCTCAGCGGGGCAGACAAGGAGTATGCCTTAGGAAAAGACGTGGAATTCGCACTTAATGTAAGGGTTGCCAACCACGCCAGCAAGACGAAGAGGCCGTCGTCCCCGGAAAGCTTCGGCCCAAGCGGTTATTCGCACGATGGCAGTTTTCGTTACCGATCAAAAATCGCGTTGATGAGGGCTGGCGCCAACACAAAAGTCGTTTAATTACAAAATCGCGAAAGATTCTTGCGCCGAGCTGAGACAGCCATGCCCCTGAAAGCCGACCTCGACACCATCGACTGGAAGATCCTGCGCGAGTTGCAGGCGGACGGGCGCATGACCAACGTCGAACTGTCGAGCCGGGTCGGCATTTCGGCCCCGCCCTGTCTGCGCCGCGTCAAGCGGCTGGAGGAAGCCGGCATCATCCGCGGCTACCGCGCGCTGCTTAATGCGCCGGCGCTCGGCCTCGATGTCGTCGCCTTCTGCCTGGTCGGTCTGCATCACCAGGCCGATGCCGAACTGCGGACCTTCGCCGAGCGCACGCGCGGCTGGCCGATCGTGCGCGATGCCTGGATGGTGTCTGGGGAATCCGACTTCCTGCTGCACTGCGTGGCCAGCGACCTCGGCGCCTTCCAGACCTTCGTCATCGAGGAACTGACCTCGACGCCGAACGTCGACACGGTGCGCACCGCGCTCACCATCCGCCGGGTCAAGGATGAAGGCCTGGTCTCGTTCGAGCGCCCCTGAGGCCGGGCGTGTCCCTGTGCGTCTGGGCTGCTAATTCCTGACTTTCGCCACACCGGCGCCGCGATGATATTTAACAGACGCTGATATACAAGGATGGTAGGTCAGCCGAACTCCGCAGCCCGATCGGTTTCTAAAGCATTTCCTGAAAAAATGTGTAACGCTTTTTCGCCCGGAGTTGCTTGAGGACCGATAGCGCAAGCAGCACCGTTCCGCGGGAGACCCGCCATGGGAAGGGGACCATGACCCGATTTGCAAGCCCGGTTTCGGCGCTTATCATCTGCATGAACGAGGCCGGCATGATAGGCGCGTGCCTGGAGAGCGTCGACTTCTGCGCCGAAATCATCGTCGTCGATTCAGGCTCCAAGGACGCGACGCTTGACGTCGTTCGGGAATTCATCGCCAAGGGCTATCCGATAAGGCTGCTGCACAATGACTGGCCGGGTTTTCCCCGCCAGCGCCAATTCTCGCTCGATCACGCCACGCAGCCATGGTGCCTGGCGATCGAAGCCGACGAGGCCGTCGACGACGTCCTTCGCAAGTCGATCATTGCCGTGACTCAGCCCGGCAATGATGCCGTCGACGGATGGTACATAAGACGCCGTGACAAGCTGAAGGGCTATGGCTATGCGCACCGCTGGGTGCTGCACAACAGGCTGCTGCGCCTCTTCCGCCGCGACAAGGCCACCATGGACCTGAGCCTGCGGGTGCATGAATCGTTCGAGGTTCCAGGCGAAACCCGCACGATCGAGAGCGGCGTCCTCCTGCATCGCCGCGAAGTGACGGTCGCGGAGGACATGGCAAGAGCCAACACCTACTCCAGCCTTAAGGTCGCCACGCTGGTCGAGAGGGGGAAGAAGCCCCGTCTGGTCCGGCTGGTCTTTTCGCCGTTCGGCAACTTCCTGAAATTCTACCTGGCCAAGCGCTACTTCCTGTGCGGCCGGCACGGCTTCGTCTACTCGATGTCGGTGATGATCTATTCCTTCGCCACCGAAGCCAAGCTCTACGAAGCGTCAGAGGGCAAGGATCAGGTGTGAGCCGTCCGGGCAGGATCAGGACCTGTTGTCCCCGCCTATCGTTTCAATGGCGGTGATAAGACCAGCCAAGTCATCCCGGTCGTGCAGGCGCCTGATGGTGAAGCCGGGTTGAACCGCCGCGTCGCCGTCCACCAGCCAGCCCTGTGCCAGCCCGGCGCGCTTGCCTGCCTGCATATCGGCCAGCTTGTCGCCGACAATCAGGGAGCGCTGGAGATCGAGATCAAGGCGTCTGCCCGCTTCGATCAGCATGCCCGGATTGGGCTTGCGCATCGGATGATCAGCAAGGCCAAGCGGCCCGACGCCCGCCTCGTGATAGGCGCAGGCGAGCACCATGTCGACGAGCACGCCCTGATCGCCCAACAACTCGAGCACGCGGCCGTTCACTTCAGCGAAAACGCTCCAGTCGAAATAGCCGCGCGCGATACCGGACTGATTTGTCACCACGACGACCGGAACACCCGCCCGGTTGGCCGCCGCGATCGCCGGCATGATGTTGTCGCGCAGCACGATTTCGGCCGGGTCGCTGGGATAGTCGGTGTCGACGTTGATGGTGCCGTCACGGTCGAGGAACAGCGCCGGCAGGTGCTTTGGGAAAACCCGGCCGCCGACGCGCTCGACCCACACACCCGGCTCGGTCAGCTGAAGCGGTGTCCCGTCAGCCCTATCAGCCATTGTGCAGGCGCGCTTCGACCACTTCGCAGAGATAATGATAGAGGCAAAGATGCCCCTGCTGGATGATCGGCGTCGAGGTCGAGGGCACGTTGAGCAGGATATCGCACAAGGGCTTCAGCTTGCCGCCGGTGTCGCCGGTCAGGCCGATCACCGTCATGTCCATCATCCGCGCCTGTTCGGCGGCGGCGAGAATGCTCGGCGAATTGCCGCTGGTCGAGATCGCCAGCAGCACGCCGCCGGCCGAGCCATGCGCCTCGACCTGGCGCGAAAACACCGTGTCGAAGCCGTAGTCGTTGCCCCAGGCGGTCAGCACAGCCGCATTGGCCGGCAGCGCGATGACATTATAGGCCTTGCGCTCTTTCAGGAAGCGGCCGACCAGTTCTCCGGCAATATGGATCGCATCGCTGGCCGAGCCACCATTGCCAGCAATCAGGAGGGCTTTCCCGGACGAAAGCGCCGTCACGACAGTGCTCGCCGCCCGCTCCATCTCGCTGGTGAGATCCCGCTCGACCATGGCTGAAATCGCTTCCGCCGAGCGGACCAGATAGTCGTTCAGTTCGGACATGAAACCCTCAGTTTGTAGAGCCGGCGCGCAATTTGCCGATGGTGCTGGTGGTGCTCTTGCCGGCGACGAGATCGACCAGCACGAC
Source organism: Mesorhizobium loti CJ3sym (assembly GCF_000472785.1). Lineage (GTDB taxonomy): Bacteria > Pseudomonadota > Alphaproteobacteria > Rhizobiales > Rhizobiaceae > Mesorhizobium > Mesorhizobium loti_E. The sequence continues at coordinate 205,192 of NZ_AXAL01000006.1, read as the reverse complement.
GCGCCCGCCGGCCTTCTGCACCACATCGGCGCCGACCACTGTGTCGATCGTATAGTCCGCGCCCTTGACCAATATGTCGGGCAAAAGCGCCTCAATCAGCGCCAGCGGCGTATCCTCCTCGAAGACTACGACGGCATCGACCGAGGCCAGGGCCGCGAGCACGCAGGCGCGGTCATGCTGGTCGTTGACCGGGCGGCCCGCCCCTTTCAGCCGCCGCACCGAGGCATCGCTGTTGAGGCCGAGCACCAGCCGGTCGCACTGGCTGCGCGCCGCGTGCAAGAGACTGACATGGCCGGCATGCAATATGTCGAAGCAGCCATTGGTGAAACCGACGCTCAGGCCCTCTTCCTTCCACGCCGCCACCATGCGCGCCGCCGATGTGGCATCGAGGATGGCATCCTTGTGGGCGGTCGGTCCGTGCGAGCGGAACAGCGCGCCGGTGAGTTCCTCGACCGTCAAACGCGCGGTACCGCGTTTGCCCACCACAACGCCGCCAGCTGCATTGGCGATAACCGCGGCCTGCACGCGATCGGCGCCCGCCGCGAGAGAGAGCGCGAAGGTGGCGATCACCGTGTCGCCAGCACCGGAAACGTCAAACACTTCGCGCGCCTGGGTGGCGATGTGGCGCGCCTCATCGGGGCCAACCACGCTCATCCCCTTTTCGCTGCGGGTGGCGACGACGAAGTCGAAGCCGTGCGCCGCAATCAGCTGGCGTGCCGCCGCGATGATCTCGTCGTCGGCGAACACCGCATGGCCGACCGCCTCGCCAAGCTCCTTGCGGTTTGGGGTAATGGCAGTCGCACCGGCATAGCGGGCATAGTCGCGCCCCTTCGGGTCGACCAGCACCGGCTTGCCCGCCTCGCGGCAGATGGCAATCAGTTCGGCGGCGACGCCGTCGAGCAGGATGCCCTTGCCGTAATCGGAGAGGATGACGATGTCGGCCTCCCTGAGCGCCGCGCGCAAATGGCGGATCAGCCCCGCCCGCTCCGCCTCGTCCAGCGGCTTGATCTCTTCCTCGTCGAAGCGCAGCACCTGCTGGTTGAGCGCGCTGAAGCGGCTCTTCGACGACGTCATGCGGCCGCGCCGCTGCGAAAGGCCCGCTGTCTCGGCGCCAAGCTCGCCGAGCATCCGCACCAGGCTGTCGCCGGCCGTGTCCGTGCCGATCACCGAAACCGGAATGGCACGCGCGCCGAGCGAGACGATGTTGGCCACGACGTTGCCGGCGCCGCCCATGGCCGAGCTTTCGCCACGCCCATGCAGCACCGGGATCGGTGCTTCCGGAGAAATCCGTTCGATGACGCCATTGACGAAACGGTCGAGGATGAGGTCGCCGACCACCAGCACGGTGACGCCGCCAAAGCGCGCAATGGCGCGGTGCAAGGGTTCGGGAGAAGGCGGATTGTGCTTGATCATGTCACTGGCAATGTGTGGAAAGGCTGATCTGTGTCGTGCTGAAAATTGTCAATTTACGGGCCGGACCCCGACAGCGAAGCCGATATACCGCAAATCCACGCAGCGCAACGGCAGCACGGCACACCTCCGGGCGGTCAGCTCTTCTGCAGCGCGACGTGAACACCGAGCCCGATCAGCACCGCCCCGCCGGCCCGCTGCATCAGCCGCTGCGCCCGGCTCGAACGCCGCAGCCGGCCGATCACCAGGCCGGCCAGGAACACGCAGACGATGTCGGCCGAAGAGAACATCAAATTGACGATCGTTCCCAGCACCACGAATTGCAGCCAGACCGGGAGGGCCGCGGAGGCATCGATGAACTGCGGCAGGAACGCCATGAAGAAGATCGCCGTCTTGGGATTGAGCACTTCAACGGTGATGCTATCGAAAAACGCACGACGGGCCGATTTGCGTTCAAGAACAGGAAGCGTCATCTCGCCTTCGACCCGCTTGCGAAACAGCGAAATACCGAGCCAGATCAGATAGAGCGCGCCAACCAGCTTGACCGCCATGTAGAGCGGCGGCACCGCGTGGAACAGCACAGACAGGCCGGCTGCGGCGGCGAAAACATGGAAATAACCACCGAGATGGATGCCAAGTGCTGCCGTCAGCCCCGACCAGCGCCCGCGCGCCATGGTCTGCGCAGCGGCATAGAGCATCGCCGGACCGGGGATATAGGCGAAGATCGCAGTGGTGGCGAAAAACGCAATGAGCAGTTCGGTCGACGGCATTTTTTAATCCCCTCATGATCCTGCCCTGCCCAGTTGCAGGCCGTTTAGTCGGCCCGTGGGATGGCTTTGGATTGGCCTTTACGAACAGCCGCAATGAAAGCCGACATGACTTTCTTGTGGAATGACGGACTGAAGGCACCGATACGCGCGCCCGGTTCGAAATAGGCCGACGATTCCAGGATATCGTGGTTGTACTCGTCGACTATGACCCAAAGGGGGATAGGGTCAAGGCCGGCGCGGCGGCGCTCAATTTCCGGAACGCCAACGGCCATCCGATCACGGCCCGGCTGCGTGGAGGTGATTGCAAGGATAAAAAGGTTCGTGCCTCCGGCTTTCCCGGGAAGAACGGCGACGAAGGCGACTGGCCTCATCTTGCGGCCTTCGGTCTCGCCGTCTCCATGTTGGCGATGCCACAAATACGGACATCGCCAAACATCCGCGGCGACGGGTTTACTCACGGTCCAATTCCGCGGCGTACTCCTCGAGCATCTCGACATGTTCAGACGGTGCGTCCTTCGCCGCGTAGGCGCGACGGCTATCGTTGCCGAAGCGCGCTTCGTAGGTCTCGATGCTCATCAAGACGTATCTCGGCTTGTTGTGGCGAGTGATGGAGACCGGCTGCTGACTGGCAGCTGCGAGCACATCTCCAAGATTCTGTTTCAAATCGGTCGATGCATAATGTTTCATGGGGCACTCCATTTTGTCCATAATAGACAAAACAGACAAAAGAGACAAGCGCACGAAAATGGCAGGACAGGCGATAGCATGGCTTTATCGACAGCCTCAACAGCCTCCCTTATAAGGACCGGATCGCAAGCAACCAGAGGCCTTCATGATCATCGTCACGGGCGGCGCCGGCATGATCGGTTCCAACATCGTCGCCGCGCTCAATGCCGAGGGCCATGACGACATCGTCGTCGTCGACGATCTGACTGACGGCCACAAGATCGCCAACCTCGCCGATCTCAAGATTGCCGACTACCTCGACAAGGACGATTTCTGCGCCCTTCTGGAGGATGGCGGCCTCGGCCGCATCGAGGCCGTCTTCCACCAGGGCGCCTGCTCGACCACCACCGAATGGAATGGCAAGTTCATGATGGAGGTGAACTACGCCTATTCGAAGCGGCTTTTGCATGCCTGCCTCGAACTGCGCGTGCCTTTCCTCTATGCCTCGTCGGCCTCGGTCTATGGTGGCGGCAGCGAGTTCCGCGAGGAACCGGAGCTTGAGCGGCCGCTCAACGTCTATGCCTATTCCAAGAAACTTTTCGACGATTATGTCCGCCGCACCGTCTTCGATACCGACCATTCGCCAGTGGCCGGCTTGCGCTATTTCAACGTCTACGGCCCGCGCGAGGCGCACAAGGGCACCATGGCCTCGGTCGCCTTCCATCTGTTCAACCAGGTCGAGCAAGGCCAGAACCCGAAACTGTTCGGCGCCTATGACGGTTTTGGTCCCGGCGAGCAAAGCCGCGACTTCATCCATGTCGGCGACGTCGCCGACGTCAATCTGTGGCTGTGGAAGCGCGGCTCGAGCGGCATCTTCAATTGCGGCACCGGCCGCGCCCAGCCGTTCCGCGCCATCGCCGAAACCGTCATCGACACGCTGGGCAAGGGCGAGATCGAGTTTATCCCCTTCCCCGACCATCTCAAGGGCAGCTACCAGAGCTTTACGCAAGCTGATATGTCCCGTTTGCGCGCGGCCGGTTATAACGGCCAATTCCGGAGCGTCGAAACTGGCGTCAGAGACTATGTCGAATGGCTGAAAGCCCAACGATCCTCGTGATCGGCCCACGCTGGGTGGGCGATATGGTGATGGCGCAGTGCCTGTTTTCGGCGCTGAAGGAGCTCCATCCCAACGCCGCTATCGATGTGCTGGCGCCAGCCTGGGCCGCACCGCTGGTCAAGCGCATGCCCGAGTTACGCCAGCAGATCGACTTTCCGCTGAAACCCGGTGCGCTCGAATTCACCCATCGCCGCCGCTTCGGCCGCCTGCTGCGCGGCCGTTACGACATGGCCTATGTCCTGCCCGGCAGCTGGAAGTCGGCGCTGATCCCCTTCTTTGCCCATATTCCGCGCCGCTTCGGCAATCTCAGGGAAATGCGCTATGGCCTGCTGACCGATATCGTGCCGCTGCCCGAGGCCGTGAAACGCCGCACCGCGCAGGCCTATTTCGGCCTCGCCCAGGGCGGCAGTTTTCGCGCCCCTCATCTGACCGTGGATGCGAAAAACCAGGCCGCCCTGCTCGATCGTTTCGGGCTGGCGCCGCAGAAATTCGTCGCCCTGATGCCGGGTGCCGAATTCGGGCCGGCCAAGCGCTGGCCGAGCGAAAGCTATGCCGGCCTTGCCCGTGAGTTCATGGCTAAAGGTTTGAAGGTCGCCCTGTTCGGTTCGAAGAACGACCGCGACGTGACGGCGGAGATCGCAGCCCTTGCTCCCGGCGTCATCGACCTTGCCGGCCAGACACGGCTGGAGGACGCCATCGACCTGATCGCGGCGGCCAGGCTGGCGGTGTCCAACGACAGCGGTCTGATGCATGTCGCGGCGGGCGTCGGCACGCCGATCGTCGCCGTCTACGGTTCGACCTCGCCTGAGAACACGCCACCGCTGGCGGAACGTCGCGAACTGGTCTGGCTCGGCCTGTCCTGCTCGCCTTGCCACCAAAAGGTCTGCCCGCTCGGCCATCTCAACTGCCTGAAGACATTGGAAGTCGGACAGGTTGCGGCGGCGGCGGATCGGCTGCTGAAAATTCCGGCGGCGGCATGAAGGTGCTGATCGTCAAGACATCGTCGATGGGCGATGTCATCCACACATTTCCTGCGGTCGAGGATGCCAGTCTCGCCAGGCCGGACGTGTCCTTCGACTGGTGCGTCGAAGAGGCATTCGCCGGCATTGTCGCGCTGCATCCGGCGATCGCTGGGATTCACACGGTCGCGATCCGGCGCTGGCGCAAGGCGCTATTCAATGGCGGCACCTGGCGCGAGGCGGCCGCGTTGCGTCGCACCTTGCGCGAATGCCGCTACGACCTGGTCATCGATGCGCAGGGCTTGCTGAAATCGGCCCTGGTGGCACGGCAGGCGGGCGCACCGATCGCCGGCTTCGACCGCTCGAGCGCACGCGAACCTTCGGCGACGCTGTTCTATGACATCACCTACGCCGTGCCGCGCGACCTGCACGCCATCGAACGGACGCGCCGGCTGTTTGGACTGGCGCTTGGCTACCAGCCCGATCTGTCGACGCTCGCGTCAGGCATTGCGCCACCACCCGGCGGTCTCGCCGGCATCACTGGAAAAACCGCCTTCCTGCTGCACGGCACCAGCCGCGAGGACAAGAAATGGCCGGTCGAAGACTGGATCGGAACCGCCCTCCTGCTGGTCGAGCGTGGCATGACGCCGGTCACGACCTGGTCGAACGAACGTGAAAAGGCTGTCGCCGAAGCGATCGCCAGGGCCATCCCATCCACGATCGTGGTGCCAAAATCGCCGCTGGCCGACATCGCCGCCATCCTCGGCCGTTCGACGCTGGTCGTCGGCGCCGACACCGGCCTGACCCACCTCGCCAGCGCCTTCGGCCTGCCGACGGTCGCGGTATTTTTGGCGACCGAGCCGGGTTTGACCGGCCCCTGCGGGCCCTATGCATCAACGCTGCTGGCCGCACCCGGTGGGCGCGTGACGCCGGCTGAGGTGGTGGCTGAGGCGGAGGGGCTACTAGCACTCAAATCGCAAGCGCCAGCCTAGGACCTTTCAGAATTCGCTCTGGCGAGTCGAATAAGGTGGTTTTCGAGAACCGGAGCGGAGCGTACTTAAAGTACGTGAGCACCGGAAGCGCAGAAAACCGCTCGCGCATGACCCCGAAAATCGTATCGATTTTCGGAAAGGATCATGCGCTAACTGAAGAACCTACAGCGTCCTTTGCCCGTCTGAGACGCGCGGCGCTGTAGTCGGCCGCCAGAGTAGAATTATCAAAGGTCCTAAATAAACTGCACCTGGACGATCTCATACCCCCTGGCACCACCGGGCGCGTTGACCTCGATGGCGTCGCCGACTTCCTTGCCGATCAGCGCGCGCGCAATTGGCGAGGAGATCGAGATGCGGCCGGACTTCACGTCGGCTTCCTGGTCGCCAACGATCTGGTAGGTCTTCTTTTCCTCGGTGTCCTCGTCGACCAGCACCACGGTGGCGCCGAACTTGACCTTTTCACCGCTGAGCTTGCTGACGTCGATCACTTCGGCGCGCGCGATATAGTCTTCGAGCTCGTTGACGCGGCCCTCATTGAGGCTCTGCGCCTCCTTGGCGGCATGATACTCGGCATTTTCGGACAGGTCGCCATGCGAGCGCGCTTCGGAGATCGCCTCGATGATGCGCGGCCGCTCTTGCTGCTGGCGCCAACGCAGTTCTTCCTTCAATGACGCGAACCCCTCGCCTGTCATCGGGACCTTGTTCATGATGCATGACCTTTCCTGCCGCCACCCCCGCGTTTCGGGGAAAGCCTTGTCACAAAAAGAAAACGGTCCGGTAGCCTCGGGCTAACGGAACCGTTTCACCGCAATTTCCCAAGATATAGCAATCTTTCCGGGTTTTTCACGCCCAAAAATCGGTTTTGCGAAAATCATCACCGCTTTCATCGGCAGGGCGGCGCATAAGATAGCAGGTAAAAAAACGGCCGCGATCGCTCGCGGCCGCTTGGGGAACCCTTCGAGAGCCTGATCAGCTCCTCATGAAATGGTCGATCTGCTCCGAAAGCATGCCGTATTCGCGCGAACCCTTGCCGGTGCGCTTCTCGATTTCCGCCAGCTGCTGCTGGGCGCCGGCCAGATCGCCGATCTGAAGATGCGCTTCGCCGAGATATTCCCGCACCAGCGTGTAGTTCGGGTCGATGCGCAGCGCTTCCTCGTAATAGCCGAGGCCGACGGTGACACGGCCGGAATGGCGGTGCGAATAGCCGAGATAGTTGAGGATGCGCGGATCCTGCTTGTTGGCGGCAAGGCTGAGCACAGCGATCGCTTCGTCATAGCGACCAGCCAGCGCCAGCGCATGGCCGGCATCATAGATGCTGTCGTCGTCCAGCATGCCTTCCTGCGGTGCAACACACTTTTTCTTCTTCTTGTCCCAGACCTGGCCCTTCTTGCACTGAGTGACCGTCTGGTCGGTACCGGTACTGTCGCCGCCGGCGGCGAACACTGGAACGGCCATGAACTGCAGGGCGAGAAGCGCGCCCGCCGCCTGGATCAGCACTCTTTTATGCATGGAAGCCTCCTTGAGGGGTGAGAATGCAAGACTAACGCCCCATGGCCCGGGTTTCATCCCGGAAAAAAGCAGAATTGGAGAACATCAGGTGACGCATGCCTGAAATCCGCTATCATCCAGCCAACGACTGACGGAGACGACCCGTGCAGCGACGGCTTGAAAAAGACTGGGACCTTACGATCGGCCCCGACACTGTGCGCCTGTTCATTCTCAAGGCCAAGGCCTTGAGTGCCGCCGTCAACGAGGATTATGCAGACGGCGCCGAGCACGAGGTCGAACTCGACGGCGAGTCCCATGTCAACCATCACCATGACGGTCTCGCCGAGGAGAGCTCGGAAAACCTCACCGAGGAAGAGCTGCGCGAGCTGATCAACGACCTCAATGTCGATGAAGCCGCCGAACTGGTGGCGCTCGCTTGGGTCGGCCGCGGCGACTACGATGCGTCGGAGTGGGCGGACGCGCTGGCCGCGGCGCGCGAACGCGCCAACAAGCGCACGGCGAAGTACCTGCTCGGCATGCCGCTGCTCGCCGACTGGCTGGAAGAAGGGCTGGAAGCGATCGGCGCGTAACGGCGCGGTTACCGTTCGTGATGGGCTGAAGGCAACTTCCGGGCGCGCGCGCCGTTGTCGGCGATGGGGTCGCTTGTCTTTTCCCGAATTTACAGGATTGCACTGGCCACGGCCGTCACCGCTTTGCTGGTGACGCCTGCCGATGCCAGACATCGCAACAAGCATCACGGGCCGCTGTCCCCTCGGGTGGAGCAGCCGTTGACGCCACGGGTCGACCAGCCGTTGAAGCCGCGTGGCCGGCATAAGACGAAATCGCGCGTGGAGCAGCAGTCCGCGCCGAACCCGGCCCCGCAGAAAACGCAAAATCCCCCGCCACTGTCTGCGACGCCATCGCCTCCGCTGCCATCGCCTGCCGATGCTCCGGTGCCTGAACCCCGTCCCGCAGCCACTGCAAAGACGCAAGACCAGAAGACCGAAATTCCCAAGATGGAGGATCCCAAGACAAACGGGGCCAAGTCAGACGCCCCCATCCCAGGCGCAGATTCCGACCCGTTCAATGAAGAAAAGTCCCGTCAGAAAGAACAAGCACGTCCCGAGCCTTCGGCCCAGGAGCCATCAATCGACACGGAAAGCGAGCCTGAGCCGCCGGCCGATGTGCCTATCCCGACACCAAAGCCCGACACCGCCGAGCCTGAGGCTCAGCCGCCGACTGTCGCCCCGCAACCGCCGCCAAAGCCTGCGGATGCCGGCGACAAGAAGATGCTTCCCGACCCGCGCTCGGCCGATCTGCCCGCGGACCGGATGCCTGCCGAGGAAGTCGCCTGTCGCGAGCGCCTGAAGGCGCTTGGCGTCGAATTCGAGGAGCACAAGGTGGAAAGCAATCCCGAAATCGGCTGTTCCATCCCTTATCCCCTCGTCATCAAGACGCTCAACAAGTCGGTCGCCATCGGTCCTGCCACCGAGCTCAATTGCTCGATGGCCGAGGCCGCCGCGCGCTTCACCACCGATGTCATCCAGCCGGCCGCCAAGACGGAGTTCGGCGCCGACCTGAAATCGATCAGCCAGGCGTCAGCCTTTGTCTGCCGGCCGCGTCATGGCACCAGAAAACTGTCCGAGCACGCTTTCGGCAACGCTCTGGACATCGGCAGCTTCACACTCTCCGACGGAAAAAAGATTGAGATCAGCCCGACACCGCCGAAGAAGGACGCGAAATTCCTCAACGCAGTGCGCAAGGCTGCCTGCGGTCCGTTCAAGACAGTGCTTGGACCCGGCGCCGACGCCGACCACGCCTTGCACTTCCATCTCGATCTCGAACCACGCAAGCATGGCGGGACGTTCTGCCAGTAGGCTGGTCGACCGGACGGCTTGCCGCAATTCAGCCGCAGGCATGAACGCGGGCGCTGAGTTTTCCTTTACCCTTGATCGTTAAAATGCCGGATATCCGAACCATGATCCCGAAAAGTGGGAACCGGTTTTCGGAAAAGATCATGGTCAGGCAAAAGTTCGAACCTGATCACGGATCAGACTCGAACTAGGATTCCGCCAATGACCGGCAAATTTCGCGCCGTGTTTTTCGCCACCGCGCGCCAATCGAAACCCGCGATGCTGGCGGCCGCCGGCCTAGCGCTTGCGGCCGTTTCGGCCTGCAACACCGGCAGCGTGCTGTCCTTGCAGCCGGCCGTCGATGTGGGCACGCAGACCTCGGCCGTGCCGCAATATACGGGCATGCAGAGGCTTGTCCCTTCCAATCCTTACATGACGCAGGCCGCCTATCCGCGCATGGATGAGCCAATGTCGCCGGTCGAGCAGATACCGGCCAGCGAAACCGACTGCCGCCAGCAGCTGAAGCGCCTCGACGTCGCCTATACCGACCTGGCGCCGATCCATGAGGGACAATGCGGCATCGACTATCCCGTAAAAGTCACGGCCATCGGCAGCATCCAGATGAAGCCCGCCGCGACCCTGACCTGCGATATGGCCGCCACCTTCGCCGCCTGGACCAAGAACGAGCTCGTTCCCTCCGCCCGCTGGCGCTACTTCTCCGGCGTCGAGACCATCCACCAGGGCTCCAGCTATTCCTGCCGCAACATCGCCGGCGAAGGCGTGCTGTCCGAGCACGGCAAGGGCAATGCGCTCGACGTCATGAGCATCGAGCTCAACAATGGCGACGACATCGACGTGCGCAAGCCCGGCCTGTTCGCCTTCCGCACGCGCGGCTTCCTCAACAATGTGCGCGCCGATGGCTGCCAGTATTTCACCACGGTGCTCGGCCCCGGCTACAATTACGACCACCGCAACCATTTCCATTTCGACATCAAGAATCGCAAGAACGGCTATCGCGCCTGCCGCTAATGCATGTCGCCCAAAAGTGACCTCGGTTTTGGGAGAACGACATGCACGAGAATAAAGAAGCTAAAGCGCGTCGCCCCTTTCGAGGTGAAGCGCTTTAGCATTGGCGCTCCCGCCCTCTGCCAGCGGCCAACGACTCCGCATAGAGTGTCGCCCGGAACGGTTGGGCGACGACACATGAGCCAGCGAAGTATTCAGCGACGCATTGCGATCTGGATGGCGGCCCTTTTGGGCGCCTGGCTGGCGCTTGCCTATCTGGCGGCGCCGGAATTCTGGACATTCCGGGAGCGCGGCTTTCGCGACGAGCGCTTCGAAATGGTGACGCGCACGCCGCAAGGCATTCCGGGCGACCCGATCAATGTCGGCCTCGTCGGCACTGAGAAGGAGGTGGTCCATGCCTTCGCCGTCGCCGGTTGGGACACCGCCGACGCCGTCACCTTGAGGACCGCGATCGACATCGGCGAAAGTGTCCTGTTTTCCCGCCCCTATCCCGATGCGCCGATGAGCCGCCTGCTGTTCGAAGGCCGCGCCCAGGATCTCGCTTTCGAAAAGCCGGTCGGCGACAGTGCCGACCGGCGCCACCATGTCCGCTTCTGGCAGACCGATACGGTCGGCGACGACGGCCGCCCGCTCTGGCTGGGCTCCGCCAGCTTCGATCGCGGCGTCGGTCTCAGCCACGATACGGGCGCGATCACGCATCACATCGGTCCCGACATCGATGCCGAACGCGGCTTCCTGATCGACGACCTGAACGCAGCCGCTCTGCTGGCATCGACCAGCGACCTGGCGGGCATCGGCGCCACCAGGACTGGCCGCAATGGCGGCGGCGACCTCTATTTCACCGACGGCAAGGCAATCATCGGCGTGCTGAAGCAGCTACAATGACCGGGCGGCAAAGGTCAGGTCGTGGTGACCACGATCTTGCCAAACGGCCCCTTCTCCAGATGCTGCAAGGCCTGAGGCACCTCATCAAAGCCAAAGACCTTGTCGATGACCGGCTTGATGCCGAGCGCCTTGATCGCCTGGTTCATCCGCTCGAAAGACCGGCGATGGCCGATCGACAGGCCCTGCACGGTGATGCGGTTGCGCATGAATGGCAGGATCGGGAAACTGAGTTCCATCGAACCCAGAAGACCGATGATCGAGAGCCGGCCGTCAGCCGCCAGCGCGTTCAGCGATCGCCGGGCATTGTCGCCGCCGACCATTTCCAGCACATGGTTGACGCCCAGCCCGTCCGTCAGCGCTCGCGCGGCTTCGTCCCATGCCGGCTGCGTGCGGTAGTTGATCCATTGCCAGGCGCCAAGCTTTCTTGCCCGCTCAAGCTTCTCGTCACTGCTCGAGGTGACGATGGCGCGCAAACCGAATGCCTTGGCGAACTGCAGCGCAAACAGCGACACGCCGCCAGTGCCCTGGATGAGGATTGTCTGGCCCGCCACCGGTCTGGTCGCCTCGGTCATTGCAAACCAGGCCGTCAGCGCCGCGATCGGCAGCGTCGCCGCCTCGATGTCGCTGAGCGATGGCGGCGCCAGCACGGCGGCATCCTCGCCGAAGACCACATGGTCGGAAAGCATGCCCGGCAGTGAGGAGCCCAGCGTGTGCTTGTGCAGCACCGGCGGCGCGTCACCATCCGGCCAATCGGCGATGACGTGGCCAAGCACGCGTTGCCCGACCTTGAAGCGGCTGACCGCGCTGCCGACAGCCACCACCTCGCCCACAGCGTCCGATGTCGGCACGAAGGGAAAGCTGAGGTCGGGGATCAGCGTGCCCTCGACGATCATCTTGTCCTTGTAGTTCAACGACACGGCTTTCGTGCGCACCAGAAGATCGTGCGGCCCGGCTTCGGGGATTTTGCCCGTCACCTGGCTCAGCCTGGACAGGCCGAAACCGCTCATCTGCCAGGCTCTGTTGATTTGGGTGCTCATATCGCTTCGCGCTCCGTCATTGATGGCCACGCGAGACATTTATGCTTTTCAACTATGGAAAATAGAGCTCCTATGCGGCATATTTGGCAACTGATTGATAACTTAAGTTCGACAATTGGAACCGTCATGGAATCGACCGACCTGCAAGGCATCGTCGCATTCGTCCAGGCCGTGGAGGCTGGCAGCTTCACTGGTGCCGGCGAGCGGCTGCATGTGACGAAGTCGGCGATCGGCAAGTCGATCGCCCAATTGGAGCAGCGGCTCGGCGTTCGCCTCCTCAACCGCACCACCCGCAGCCTCAGTCCGACCAGCGAAGGCGAGAGCTACTATGAGGCCTGCGTCAGGGCGCTGGCCGAGATCGAGGCGGCGCAGTCACTGCTTGCCTCGCGCCGGCAGATCCCCTCCGGCCGGCTGCGCATCGACGTGCCGCTCGCCTTTGGCCGGCGCTGCGTCGCGCCCGTCCTGTTCGAGATTTCCAGGAAATTCCCGGAGCTGACAGTGGAAATCTCCTTCAACGATCGCCGCGTCGACCTGATCGAGGAAGGCATCGACCTCGCCGTCCGCATGGGAGAACTGGACGACAGCCTGTCGCTCGCGGCCAGGCGCATCTATGCCCAGCGCTCGGCCATCTGTGCGGCTCCCGCCTATCTCAGGGAACATGGCAGGCCGCGATCGGTCGACGATCTCGCCCATCATAGCGTCATCGGCTATGGCCGCGAGGGCGTCGTCCGTCCCTGGGTGATCAGGCACGGCGACGGCCATCTCACGACCTTCGTCCCCAGGGCGAGGCTGGTTCTCGGCCATGGCGAACCGATGCTCGATGCCGCCCTTGCCGGTTGTGGGATCGCCTTCCTGCCGACCTGGCTGGCGGCCGACAGCCTCAGGAATGGCGACCTCGAAATGGTCCTGTCGGACTGTCTGGTGGAAAACACTGTCGTGCACGCCGTGTGGCCGGTGACGCGCGCGCTTACGCCAAAGGTGCGTGTTGTCGTCGACGCCTTGATCGAGCACTTTTCAGCGCCGTTGTGGGATGCACCCTGAATGACGGGACTGTCATCTTCTAAAAATAGAGCCGGACTATTTTCGAGCGCCCCATCGCAATGCTATTGAGCCCTCATGCTATACGTTGAAATTGCTATCGTGGTCGTCCTCATCTGCGTGAACGGCCTTTTGTCGATGTCCGAACTCGCTATCGTTTCATCGCGCCCGGCACGGCTCAAGGCGATGATCGATCGCGGCGTCAATGGTGCCGGCCGCGCGCTCGATCTTGGTTCGAATCCCGGCAAGTTCCTGTCCTCGGTACAGATCGGCATCACGCTGGTCGGCGTGCTTTCCGGCGCCTTCTCCGGCGCCACGCTGGGCGACCGGCTGTCGGTGTACCTGGCCTCGACCGGCATGCGCGAAAGCGTCGCCGACCCGCTCGGCGTCGGCATTGTCGTTGCCATCATCACCTATTTCTCGCTGATCGTCGGCGAACTTGTGCCCAAGCAGATCGCGCTGCGCGACCCGGAGCGCGTTGCCGCCCGCGCGGCTCCGGCCATGACCATCCTCGCCACCATCTCGGCGCCGCTGGTGTTCCTGCTCGACATTTCCGGCCGCGCCATATTGTGGCTGCTTGGCCAGCGCGGCGAAAGCGAGGAGAAGGTCACCGACGAGGAGATCAAGATGCTGGTCGCCGAGGCCGAGCATCATGGCACCATCGAATCCGACGAGCGGCGCATGATTGCCGGCGTCATGCGGCTTGGCGACCGCGCGGTGCGTGCGGTGATGACGCCGCGCACCGAGGTCGACTGGATCAATCTGCAATCCGACGACACGGCGATCCGCAAGCTGCTGATGGAAACCCAGCATTCGCGCCTGCCGGCAGGCGACGGCGGTGTCGACGTCATGGTCGGCGTCGTCCAGACGCGTGACGTGCTGGCCGCGATCCTTGCCGGCCGCACGCTTGACCCGCGCAAGCATGTGCGCGCCGCGCCCATCGTCTACGACCAGGCCGACGCGCTCGACGTGCTGCACAAGCTCAAGGAATCCGACGTGCCGATGGCGCTGGTGCATGATGAATACGGCCATTTCGAAGGCATCGTCACCCCGGCCGACATTCTCGAAGCCATTACCGGCGTGTTCCGCGCCGACCTTGATGCCGGCGACGAGGAAAACGCCGTCAAGCGCGAGGACGGCTCATGGCTGCTCGCTGGATATATGCAGGCCGACGAGATGGCCGAGATTTTGGGCATCGACCTGCCCGAAAACCGCGACTACGAGACCGTCGCCGGCTATGTGCTGTCGCACATGCATCATTTGCCGGCGACCGGCGAATGCGTCGACGCTCAAGGGTGGCGCTTCGAGGTGGTCGACCTCGACGGCCGCCGCATCGACAAACTGATCGCGACCCGCCTGCCCGGTAGCCAGCGCGAAGCGGTGCGCTGATCGTTCGATCCCCAATATCTACCGCTCCGTGAAGGCGCGAGCGAAGGAATCGAGCATCGGTCGTGCCAGATACTCGAAGAATGTCCGGTCGCCGGTGTTTATAAACGCCTCGACAGGCGTTCCGGGATAAAGCTCCTCGGGTCTCACGCCGGACGGCAACTCTGCGGCAATCTTCAGCCTGGCGCGGAAATAGGGCTCATGCGTAGCCTGATCGATGAGCCGGTCCGCGGAAATTTGTGTCACGGTGGCTGAAACCTCTGGGGTAAGCCGCATGTTCAAGGCCGACAGTCGCAGTTTCGCCGGCTGGCCGACACGGACCTGGTCGATGTCTTTTGGCCGCAGCCTTGCATCGACGATCAGGCCCGATGCCGTGGGCAGGATCTCCATGATCTTTTCGCCGGGGGCAATCACGCTGCCCTTGGAATTGTAGGTCGACGAGACGACTATGCCCGCCGCCGGCGCCTTGATCGTCGTTCGCCGCAGCACCGCCTCCGCCGCCCCGATCTGTTCCTCGAAGTCGGCCAGGTTGGAACGAACCTCCTCCAGCTTCGTCAGCGCCTCCTCCACGCGTTGCGTGGTCTGGCGCTCGCTCTGCTCCTGGGCTTCGACGATCTGAGTGTTGGCCGCTGCGATATTGGCTTCCAGCATCCCGGCCTGCCCGATGAGATCTGCCTCGCTGCGCAAAAGTTGTGAGTATTCGGTACGGTTGGTGAGGCCCTTGTCCAGCAGGCTGGTCTTGATGCTGAGTTCCTTCTTCACGATTTCGACTTGTTGCTGAATGGCCTGTTTCTGGGACTGCAATCCCACGACAGACTGGCGATGCATGGCCAGTCGTTGGGCGAGGATCGATTGTTCCGATCGAAACCGGGCGAGCCTGGCATCGAATTCCTTCTGCTGTTCTCGAACCAACATCTCGAAATCGGCCTGGAACGGCGCTGGCGCCGCTTTGGTGATTGGCGCCAGCCGGTCCAATCCGTCGCGTTCCGCCTCCAGCCGCGCCGCGCTCGCCCTGAGCGCGATCGACTGTCTTGTCAACCGGTTGAGCTGTGCCCGCGCGGCCGTTGGATCGAGCATGATCAGATCCTGGGCCTGTTGCACGCGATCGCCTTCATGGACCAGCAATTCCTGGACGATGCCGCCCTCGGGATGCTGGATCAGGATGTTTCCGCCGGTCGCCGAGATCGTCCCTTGCGTGATCACCGCTCCCGACAAGGGCGCGCTGACGCACCAATAGCCAAAGCAACCCACCAATAGGGCTATCGCCGCGTATCCGGCGGATGCCACACGCCCTATGTCGGTGCGCGGACTGCCTTCCCAAGCGAGGCTCTGGACTGCCATGGTCTATGATCCGAAGCGGGTGTTGTGCGTGCGAAGCGTCGCGGCGAAAGACCCTGTCACCACCGGATTCTGCCGGGGAATGCCCTTGCCGGCGCCGGTGCTGGCCACAGACTGCCGCAACACCTCGCCGCTCGGGCCGAAGGCTTCGATCACGCCGCCGCGCAAAAGTATCACGCGGTCACAGGAGGCGGCAATCGAAGGGCGGTGCGTGATGACGATTGTCGTGACGCCGGTCGCTTTCACGGCGCCAAGCACCGCTTCGAGCGCTGCTTCGCCCGCGCCATCGAGATGGGCGTTGGGCTCATCCAACACGAGAATCCTGGGAGCGCCGTAGAAGGCGCGCGCCAGCCCGATCCTCTGGCGCTCGCCGCCCGACAAATTTCTGTCCGACGGACCTATCAATGTCTGGTAGCCGTCCCGCTGTGCCAGGATCAGGTCATGCGCCTCAGCCCGCCTGGCTGCCTCGATGATCGAGGCGTCATCTGCATCGGGGTTGAAGCGGGCGATGTTTTGCGCGATCGATCCTGGAAAGAGCTCGACCTCCTGCGCGAGGTAGCCGATATGCTTTCCAAGCTGGCTTTCGTCCCAGGTCCTGAGGTCGGCGCCGTCGATCCTCACCGCGCCGCCGGTCGGCCGGGCAGCGCCCACAAGCAACCGCGCCAGCGTGGATTTGCCGGCGCCGCTTGGGCCGACGATGGCCAACGCTTCGCCGGCGCCAATTTGGAAGTTCAGTCGCTTGAGGATGGGTTCGGTGCCGAGCTGGGCATTCGGCGCCATAAAGAAAACGTCCTGCATGGAAATCGCGCCAGTCGGATCGGGCAGGATCAGTTTCCGCGCTTCAAGCGGACGCGCCGCAAGCGCCGTCTCAAGCCCTCTCCACGCTCGCCGGGCGTCGGCGATCTGCCGCCAGGCGCCGATCAACTGGTCGAGCGGCTGCAGCGCGCGCGACGACACCAGCGAGGAGGCGAAGATCATGCCTGCCGTCATCTGCCCGTCGAGCACCAGCCATGCGCCGGCGCCGAGGATCGCCAGTTGCAGCATCATGCGCAGCGCCCGCGAAGCGCCGCTGAAGATCGCATTGGCACTCGCGGAGCGGTCATGGAGGGTGAGCGCTGCCGCGACGTGCCGTCGCCAGACCTGCGCGGCGTTCTCGACCATGCCCATGGCACGCAGCGTTTCCGCATTGCGGGTAAAGGCCTGTTCTGCCTGGCTCGCTAAAGCCGAACACTCCGCGGACAACACGTCGTTCCTGCCGATGGCAAGCTGGTTGGCCACGACCAGGAGAAGCAGAAGCGCCGCGCCACCGACGGTCACCCAAAACAGCACCGGATGGATCAGATACAGCAGGGCGAGAAAGACAGGGGCGAAGGGCAGATCGAACAACACCGTCACGCCGCGCGACCTGACGAAGGCGCAGACCGAGGCGAGGTCGCGCAGTGGCGACAGGCCGCCGGCATATTTTGCGCCGAGCGAAACGGCGAATGTGCCGGCACCCAGCTTCCGGTCGAGGGTCGCCGCGACGCGCTGCGTGTAAACGGCGCGGATCGCGTCCAGCAGCCCGAGAACCGCGAGCGCGAGAACCGCGATGCCCGAAAGATAGACAAGCGTCTCGACGCTAGAGGACGGCAGCACGCGGTCATAGACCTGCAGCAGATAGAGCGGGATCACCAACAGCAGGATGTTGATCAACAGCGAGAAGACGCCGACATCGGCGATGGCGCGCAGGAAGACCGGGCGCAGGTCGGACGGTCCGGTCATTTCCACATTCCCCTACGCTGCATGATCCCGAGACCTTACGCGTGGCCCCCGAATTCGGAACCGCCATGCAGCGTGCTGCTGGCGATACTGTGCGTGCCGGTGCTGGATGTAGTGCTGCCGCTGGTGATGTTCAGCGCGTTTGCCGGAGCACTGTCCAGCGTATAGGCGCGGACGTAGTCGATCTTCATCTCGGCCGGCGTGGCCAAATGATCCGGAGGGGCGCCGGCCAAGCCGCCGACCGCGAGATCGACCAGCATGTACATGGGCTTGTTCATGTCGGACGGCGTCGCCGCTTCCGCGACCTGCACACCGTCATAGGTCCAGACAAGCTTGTCCGGCGTCCAGAGCAGGCCATAGGTGTGGAAACCGGCGGGGTCCGAGACACTCACTGTCGACGTGACCTTGGTGTGCGTTCCGGTTTCATTCGAGTGCGCCGTCATGATCAACGTGTTCGGGGCTTGGCCGATCGTCTCCACGACATCGAGCTCCGGCGGCCACGAACCGTCTTCCGGGAGCAGCCAGAAGGCCGGCCAGGCGCCGGCGTGCTCTGGCAGGTCGGCCCGCATTTCGAAATAGCCATAGGTTTGCGAGAAGGTGTCGTGGGTCGTCAGGATGCCTGAGGTGTATTCGTAATTGTTGATCAGCGGCTTGATGTCCGCCGGCGCCTGCGCCGCGGTGATGGTGAGCACACCGTTGTTCACGCTGAACGGGTGGACCGAACTCGTCGGCGCGTAATTGGCGTCGATATACCATTCCAGCTCGTTGTTGCTGCTCAAGGTGCTGCCGTTCGGCGCTCCCCACGAGAAGTTGGTATCCCAGGTGCCGCCCTGGCTATTGTGAAGATTCAGCGTGTTGAAATCGTCGCTGAAGGACAGGCTCATTGCGGACTTGTCGATCGGCAATTCGAACTGGCCGGGCTGCAACTTGTCGATGGTCGTGTCCTTGAACTCGAGGATCTCGCCGGATCCGAGGTTCAACAGCACGTTCGATCCCGCCTGGATCATGTTTGAGTGGATGGCGTCGAACGACGTGAACCCATAGCCATTCAGGCGGACGGTATCCGTGGCGGCAAAATTCGCTATCAGATCGCTTCCATTGCCTTTCGAGACGATGAAAGTGTCGTAACCGCCGCCGCCGTCGATCAGCACATCGTTTCCCGCGCCGCCGTCCAGCGTCTGGTGCCCGGCCTGGGCGGTGATGATGTTGTCCAACCCGTTTCCGAAAGCATAGTTGTTGGCGTTTGTGACGACGAGGTTCTCGACATTGTCAGGGAGCTTGTAGCTCATCCATGTGCTGATCGTGTCGATGCCTGCCCCAGCGCCCTCGGCCACCTTGTTGCTCGCCGCATAGAGGTAATAGATGTCATCGCCTGCGCCGCCGTGCATGGTGACGCCGGTTGCTCCGTAGAACGAGTCGTTTCCAGAGCTGCCGTACAAGTCAGGCCCGGACCCTGCCGCCGAGTACCAATGGGTGGAAGCGCCGCTGTAGGGAAGAGGAACGCCTAGGGCGTTGACGAAGAAGCTCATCGGATAAATCCTTCTCCTGATGCCTCGCCTGCCTGGATCGTTCGATTCCAGATGGCCGCATCCGGACCAAAATCGCCATGCAAGATCGCGTTCCAGGAGCTTGCCACATAGTTCACCATTACATCGAACATTCAGTGATGTTTTCCGAACTGGAAGCACAACAACCCGACGGATGGTCTACAGACCGTAATTCGGCTGATGAAATATTTAGTAAAGTTTTACAATAAGCAGATATACTTACGATCACGCTTGATTCAGGCTACGCACAAGCGCTCCCTGCTTTTGATAGGATCGTGCAATTTCTGCGGTGAGAACTACGCGTCGACGCGTCGTGGAGGGCGCTTCCGCCTCAAACCGCGGCTTCGATCGGCTCGGCAAGTCTGGGGTTCGAGCGCGCGGCGATCAGGCAGCTGGCCACGATGAGGCCGGCTCCCGCCAGCGTGGTCCAGGTCACCGCCTCCCCGAAGAAAAACCAGCCAAGCACGATCGCCCAGATGAAGGCCGAATATTCCGTTGGAATCAGATATTGCGCTTCGGCGCGCGCATAGGCCCAGCTCATCAGGAACTGGCCGGTGAGCGACAGCGCCGTCACGCCGGCCAGCGGAAGCCAGAGATCGCCAGGCAAGGCAACGGCTAGCCAAGGTGCCGCGAGAACGAGCATGATCGCCAGACAAAGGTTCTGGAACAGCATGATCTCGATGGGTTTGGCCACCTGCGCCTGTTGCCGAGCCAGGATCAGATTGTAGGCGTAGAACGCCGTCGAGGCGAGAACCGCCACCGTGCCAAGCAAGGCATCCCTGGCATAGGTCGCATGCCCGAATTGTCCGGCTATGATGATGACAACACCGGCCATGCCGGCCAGCGAAGCCCAGATCGCCTGCCGCTGTATTTTCTCCCCCAGCAACAGCGTCGCCAGCAAGAGAGCGAAAAGCGGCGCGACGAAACTAAGCCCGATCGCCTCCGCGAGCGGCAGCCTGGCAAGCCCCCAGAAAAACGACAACAGGACGATGCCGACAACCACGGCACGCAGCGCATGCAGCCTCAGCACGGAAGGCGACGGAATCGAGCGCGGCCCCGCCAGCCAGCCCGCGCTCGCGACGACGGTCGCCAGCATGCTGCGCCAAAGCACCGTGTTGTAAACGCCCACCGCGATGACCAGCACCTTCATCGCCGCATCCATGCCGGACAGCAGGAAGATGCCGAACGCGCAGACGAGCACCGGTATGGTGGGGGAGATTGCGCCGGCCAGGCTGGATGACTTCACGGATTTGCTCGAATGAGGATTGCAGCCTGACATATCAGGGCAAACTGGCAGGGCCAGATGGCAGCCTCGCCCATATGGGGGTCCAACACCTCTGGTCTTTGGCGCGACCGGGGATTTGAACTTTTTTGCCACTCGTGTCGATTTCGCCATCTCCCGTTCGTCATATGATCGAACCAACCAACCAAGGAGAAAGACCATGCGGTTAATGATGCTCATGATCCCCGGCGGCTACGCGGAGGCGGCGCCCGATGTCATGCCCGATGCCAAGGCGGTGGAGCGGATGATGAAATACAATGAGGAGTTGAAGAAGGCCGGCGTGCTGCTGGCGCTTGACGGGCTGCATCCGCCATCATCGGGCGCGCGGGTCACCTACAAGGGCGGCAAGCCTGCCGTCACCGACGGCCCGTTCGCCGAGGTCAAGGAAGTGCTGGGCGGCTATTGGGTGATCGACGTGCGCTCGCGTGAAGAGGCCATCGAATGGGCCCGCCGCTGCCCTGCCGGCGAGAATGATGTGATCGAGGTTCGCCGCGTCTTCGAGATCAGCGAGTTCCCCGAGGACGTCCAGAAGGTGGCGGAAAGCTTTGGCGAGATGAACGGTTGACTGCCAAGGCCACCATCGAAGCGGCCACCATCGAAGCGGTTTGGCGGATCGAGCAGCCGAAGCTCGCCGCCAGGCTCGTGCGCTATCTCAGGGATGTCGGGCTGGCCGAGGAGATCGCGCAAGACGCCTTCCTGCTGGCGCTGGAGCGCTGGCCTCGGGACGGCATCCCGCGCAACCCGGCCGCCTGGCTGACCGAGGTCGCCAGGAACCGGGCGCTCGACCGGCTTCGCCGCACCACCATGATCGACGGCAAGCATCGTGAACTCGCTATCGACCTCACCGAGCTTGAGCGCGAGATGCCCGACGTCGAGGCCGCGCTCGACGAGGATATCGACGATGACCTGTTGCGGTTGATCTTCACCGCTTGCCATCCGCTGTTGCCGGCCGAGCAGCGCGCGGCACTGGCGCTGCGGCTGCTGGGCGGGCTGTCGACGCCTCAGATCGCCCGCGCCTTCCTGGTGCCCGAAGCCACCATCGCCCAGCGCATCGTCCGCGCCAAGCGGACGCTTCGCGATGCCGCCATCCCGTTCGAGACACCGCGCGGCGAGGTGCGTCGCGAACGCCTCGCCGCCGTGCTGGAGGTGGTCTACCTCACTTTCAACGAAGGCTATGTGGCCACCGCCGGGCCGGACTGGCTGCGCGCCGATCTCTGCGGCGAAGCGCTGCGCCTTGGCCGTTCGCTGGCGGCACTGATGCCGGATGAGCCTGAAGTGCAAGGCCTGGTGTCGCTGATGGAGCTCAACGCCGCGCGCTTCCCCGCCCGCACCGGCCGCGCGGGCGAACCGATCCTGCTGCTCGACCAGGACCGCGGCCGATGGAACTGGTCGCTGATCCGGCGTGGCCTCGACGGCCTTAACCGCGCGATGACGCTGACATCGACACCCGGCCCCTATCTCCTGCAGGCGATGATCGCCGCCTGCCACAGCCGCGCGGCAACAGCCGCCGACACCGACTGGATCGCAATATCGGCATACTATCAGGCTCTGGCCTTGGCGGCCCCCTCGCCCATCGTCGAAATCAACCGGGCGGTGGCCGTCGGCATGGCGTTCGGACCGGCGCAGGGTCTGGCCATCGTCGAGGCGCTGAAGGACGAACCGCGCCTGAAGGACTCGCACCTCTTGCCCACCGTGCGCGGCGATCTCCTGGAGAAGCTGGGACATCAGGCGGAAGCCCGCGCCGCGTTCCGCCAGGCCGCCCAATTGACCGGCAATGACAGGGAGCGCGCGCTTTTGCTGGCGCGCGCGGGTGACTAGGCAATAGCTTGCCCCGGCCCCCGCCGCGAGCCGGTGCCTTGACGCGGACGCCACCATCGACGCTGTGCGGTTCAGCGCTGGGCTTGTTGGGCCGATCGTCAGCCTGTATCGTACTTGACTGTCTTGGCGGCGGCTCTTGCCTGCAAAGCCGTGCCGGCTATGGGAGGCGGACCGTTGAGTTCAGACCAGGCACAAGACGTCAGCCAGATCATTGCCTATGCACCGGCAAGGCCGCGTTGAAATTCACCGCCCTCTCGGCGCTTATTCTCGTGGTCGGGCTCGTTGTCGCCTTCGGGGCCAAGAACTGGTTGTTGGGTCTTCCGGTGGCGGCTGCGGCCGCCTTCGCGACTGTCTGGCAAACGAACGGATGGCTGACCGCCGAGCCATTCTTGCGGCTATCGCCGGACGGGTTGCGCCTCAATCTCGACGGCTATGTCTTTCTCGACGTCCCCTGGCGGGAGGTGGAGGACATTTCCTGGCTCGACATTACCTTCGAGGTTGTGAAGAGGCGATGGGGCACGTCTTGGTATCGCTGGGGCAAAGACCAGTACCGGGATGTCACCGCACTGCAGGTTTCCGAGGCATTCATGGATGAAACGATCATGCCTCTATGGCGGGCTGTCTACCGAAACAGCAGGGGGCCAAAGCGGCTCGGCATCGGTCTGGTGACCTTCACATTCGCCCCGAACCTCACGGCCTCCCGTCTGGGCAACATTTTCCCGGCCCAGGATGGCAAACGGTTTGTCGCGTTGCCTCATGAGGTGCTCTCCACTGACCGCGACCGGCTTCGCGCCGAAGTCGAAGCCCGCTGGCAGGCTTTCGGCAAAAAGACGGTTACGGGCGCCACCCCGTCGCGATGAATCGCTGAAGTGCCGACAACCCGAAAACCCGGGCTCTCAGTGAGCGTCCGGCGGCGGTGCTTTCGGCGCGACATTGCGCAGGAACGGAACCAGCGCGGTGGCGATGACGAAGGCGGCCATGATCACCAGGAACGCATCGGCGTAAGCCATGGTCGATGCCTCGCGATAGGCGAGCGCCCACAACTGCTTCAGCGACGCGGTATGACCATCGGCGACCGCGCCGGGCAGCTGGCCATAGCGCTGCGCGATAGTGTCGACGAGCCGCATCGCGGCCTCGTTCTGTGGCGTCAGATGCGAGGCGATGGTCAGGAAATGGAAGTTGGTGCGGTCGTTCAGGATCGCGCCGCAAATGGCGATGCCGACCGCGCCGCCGAGATTGCGCATCGTGTTGAACAGGCCACTGGCATATTTCAGCCGTTCGGGCGGCAGGCTGCCGAGGCCGAGATTGACGCTTGGCGCGACGGCGAAGACCTGCGGAAAGCCGCGAAACAATTGCGGGATCAAAAGCTCGGCCGCACCCCACTGACTGGTGATGGCACTGAAACTCCACATCGAGGCGCCGAAGGAGGCGAGCCCGAACATCATCAGCCAGCGCGTGTCGAAGCGCTTGGCGAGGAAGATGTAGACGGGAACGCCGACCATCGAGGCCACGCCGGTGGAAAACACCGCCATCCCGGTCTGGAAAGCGTCGTAGCCGCGCACGTACCCCAGGAATAGCGGCGTCAGATAGATCGTGGCGAAGATGCCGATGCCGGTGACGAAGGAGAGAAAGCAGCCAATGGCGAAATTGCGGTTGCCGAAGGCGCGGAAATCGACCACCGGCTGCGCATAGGTCAGGCTGCGAATGACGAACAGAACCATCGTAACACTGGCAACGATAGCGCCATTGCGGATCGTTGCATCGTCGAACCAGTTCCAGCGCGTGCCTTCTTCCAGCACATATTCGGCCGTGCCGAGACTGACCGCCATCAGCACCATGCCGATATAGTCGGCGCCCTTCAGCAGCGACGGATCGGCTTTGTCGATTTTGACCAACGCCGCGACGAGGATGGTGATGATGGTGCCCGGAATGACGTTGACATAGAACAGCCAGTGCCAGCTCAGCGTATCGGTGATCCAGCCGCCGATGACGGGGCCGAGCGTCGGCGCGATCGAGGCGATGCTGCCGACCACCGCGGCCGCATAGACGCGCCTAGGCCCCTGGAAATAGTGGAACGACGAGGTGAAGACCGTCGGGATCATCGACGCCCCGAGCAACCCCTGCAGCGCGCGGAACACAATCATGCTTTCGATGCTCCAGGCGAAGCCGCACAGCATGCTGGCCAGCGTGAAGCCGGCCGCCGAGATGGTGAACAGCCAGCGTGTCGAGAACACCCGTGTGAGCCAGCCCGACAGCGGAATGACAATGATTTCCGCCACCAGATAGGAGGTCTGCACCCAGCCGATCTGATCCTGTGCCGCCGACAGGCCGCCGCCAATATCCTGCAGCGAGGAGGCGACGATCTGGATGTCGAGCAGCGCGATGAACATCCCCACGCACATCACCATGAACGGCAGGATGGTGACCAAGAAGGACTGTGGTTCGGCGCGCTCTGGCATGGCGTCCTCAGTGCGACGCGGTGTCGACCGTGACGACGGTCGATAGGCCTGGCCGCAGCGCAACCTTGTGAGCCTGGTCCGGATCGATGCTGATCCGAACGGGAACGCGCTGGACGATCTTGGTGAAATTGCCAGTCGCGTTCTGCGCCGGGATGACGCTGAAGATCGCTCCCGTCGCCGGCCCCAGGCTGCTGACATGGCCCTTGAGCGGCTGGTCGGGCGCAATATCCGAATAGACTGTCGCCACCTGTCCGTTTGTCATGGTGCGCAGCTGGTCCTCCTTGAAATTGGCATCGACCCACAGCCCGGTCTGCGGCACGATCGTCAGCAGATAGCTGCCCGGCGAGACATAGGTGCCGACCTGCGCCAGCCGGTTGCCGACGAGGCCATCGATGGGTGAGCGGATTTCTGTGAAGCCGAGATCGAGCTCTGCCGTGTCGAGATCGGCCTTGGCGGCCGAAACGGCGGCGGTCGCTTCCGCAATCTGGGTGTTGAGCACAGCGAGCTGCTGCCTGGCGGCCGCAAGTCCGGCGCGGGAGGCGGCAACGGAAGCCTTCGCCTGGCTGTCGGCGGCAAGACTTCTCTGCGCGTCCTGCTGCGTGCCGGCCTTGGTGCTGGCCAGCACCGCATAGCGTTGGGCATCCTGGGTGGTGAAAGTGGCCGCTGCGCTCTTGGCATCGAGATCGGCCTGCGCCTGTTCGATCAGCGAATTCTGCAGCGAGACCTGGGCGTGGAGATTGTCGAGCGCTGACTGCTGCTGCTGGACCGATGCCTGCGCACGTTCGACCGCTGCCTTGAACGGCCGGTCATCGATGCGGATGATGAGCTGGCCCGCATCGACATGCTGGTTGTCCTCGACGAGGATCTGGTCGATATGCCCGGCGACCCGTGGCGCCAGCGGCGTGACATTGCCGCCGACATAGGCGTCGTCGGTCGACATCAGGAAACGGCCGGCCTGCCACCACTGAAATCCATACCAGCCGGCGACGCCGATCGCGATCGCCGCGCCCAGCATGACGAACGGCTTGCGGCGGGTTTTTGCAGGCGCCGGTACCTGGACGACCGATGGCTGTGCAGGCTGCAACTCGGCAGCGGAAAGAACCTTGTTCATTTGCCCCGCGCCTCTTCACGGCTTTGATCAATCAGCGTGTTGTCGGTGAGCGGCAGGCCGGAGCCCTCTGTGCTGAAGCGATAGCGCTGCCGCATGCGATCGGTGGCCCTGGGCGCCGTCGCCACGGTGAAGCCTTCGCTGTCGAGTTCCCTGCCGGTCTGGCGATCGACCAGAACCGGTTCGGCCCAGCGCCCGTCAGCCTTGTCCACCACCACCAGGCTCGGACCTTCGGGTGCGAGATGCCTGTTGCCCCAGGTGAGCAGGGAAAGCAGCACCGGGCGGAAATCTCGCGCCTTGGCGGTCAGCACATATTCGTGGCGAAGCGGCCGCTCACAGTAGGCGCGCTTTTTGAACAGGCCGCGCTCGACCAGACTGTGCAGCCGGCGCGTCAGAATGTTGGGCGCGATCTCCAGACTCTTCTGAAACTGGTCGAAACGCGTCAGCCCCTGGAACGCGTCGCGCAGCAGCAGGATGCTCCACCACTCGCCGACATCGTCGAGGCTGCGCGCGATGGGGCATGGGCGTGTTTCGAAGCTTGTTTTGGCGACCATGATCGAGTCTCTTTCAAAATGAAAGTGACTCATAGCCAAGTTAGTTTCATTATGCAAGTCACTCGCATGTGATCGGAAGGGTGGCCCTCTTTCTTCCCTGGAGATCGTGGATGGAGGATGAAACAGGTCCTAACGGGTACGCCGCTGGTCGCCCGCTGATGAGCCGGACGAGAAGCACGCCTGAGGTGACGTGGGAATTTGATACGGATCAGGACCAGGCGCGCGAGAGCCGGTTGCGGCTGCTGGCGTTTGCAGCGGACGACAATCATTTCGTTGCCGGCGCGCATCTGGATTCGCCCGGCATTGGCCGTGTTGTCAGATTCCGCGGCAGCTTTCGATATGAGGCGCTATAACTAGAAAGGGCGGCGCAAGCGCCGCCCCATATCCCTTGGGAGGATAACCTCAAAAGGCGGTCAGGCCGCCTGGACTTCCTCCGCAACCACGTCGGCCCGACGCGCTGCCTTCAGCACCTTGGCCCACCAGGCAACGTCGTTGACCAGCGCCGTGGCGGCCTGGTTCAGATGCTCGAGATCCTCAAGCTTCTTCTCGCCCTGGCGAACGGCGAGGAAGTCGCCCCAGGCGATGTGGACGGCGGACTTGACCGGCGCCATCTGCAGCTCGACGGCATGGAGACGGAGCTGCTCAACGGCGCGGGCGCCACCGACGCTGCCATAGCCGACGAAGCCGGCCGGCTTCTTGTTCCATTCATTGGCGGCGTAGTCGATGGCGTTCTTCAGCACGGCCGTCGGGCCGTGATTGTATTCGGCGGCGGTGAAGATGAAGCCGTCATATTCGGCAACCTTCCTCTGCCAGCGCTGCGCTACCTCATTGGTCGACGGCACCCAGGCGGAGGATGCGACTTCGTCGAAGAACGGAAGCGGGAAATCTCTGAGGTCGACGATCTCGACGTCGATGTCGGCATGCGCCTTGGCGATCTTGGCGATCCATTGAGTGGGCACATCGGCGAAGCGCGCGGCGCGCGTCGAACCGACGATGATGGCGATTTTCGGCTTTGACATGGGGGCTCTCCATTCCAGTATAAAGCTGGTATCGTTTGGATACCGGCGCTATATGAGATACTGTCAACTCCCGACGCAAGGAGGCACCGTTTTGTTACTGAGGCACCCGCACAACACCGAGGACTGCCGCGCCATCTCGGAAATCCTGCAGCGCGTCGGCGACAAATGGACCGTGCTTGTCGTCGGCAAGCTGGGCGATGGACCCCTGCGTTTCAATGAGCTGCGCGCGGCTGTCGGCGGCATTTCGCAGAAGATGCTGACCACCACCTTGCGCGGCCTGGAACGCGACGGGTTCGTCACCCGCACCGTGTTCCCCACCATCCCGCCGCGCGTCGATTATGAACTGACCGAACTCGGTCACGAACTGTTGGTACCGGTCAGCGCGCTCGGCGATTGGGCACGCAGGAACACCCAGCGCGTCCAGGCGGCGCGCGAGAAATTCGACGGCGTGCACGCCTGAAACCCTTGCGCGGCAAGATATCCGGAGTTTCGCGGTGAGGGAATTTGCCTGATGACAGGCGAACTGGCGGCTCTCTAGATACGGCCTGGCAGCACGGTTTTATGATCTATCACTGACGTGTCACCTGACGACGAAAATCGCATGCCAAAGGCAACCAGTCAGGCTCTCGACGCCATGCTTTCGCAAGGCGCCGGGCTGCAGGGCGCGCATGTCGCGGCGGGCTTCCTGACGCTTTTGTTGATATGCAGGCAAGCGGTGCGCGGAAGGTCGTCCTTGACCGCGGCATAAGCGGTTACGCCGAGCAGACAGACCAGAGCGATAAGGGCTGCCACGAGCCAGCCGTTCAGCATGTGTTGACGCATTGTTTCTTCCCCAGCGCCGGCACAATCGGATGTGGAGGCAACCAAAGGATGTCGCCAAACGCATCGCCCGCACGGGTGATGTTACAATTGCGCTACATTAGGAGAACGAGGGATCGGTCAGCTTTCGGCCGGAACGGCCTTCGGCTTGCCATCGCCGTCCAGTGCCACCATGACGAAATCGGCGTGGGTGACCTTTTCCATAAGGTCCGAGAGATAGCGCTGCGCCCAAGCTTCGACCTTGAGCGTCATCGAGGTGCGGCCGACGCGTTCGACATGGGTGTAGATGCACAGCGTGTCGCCGATCTTCATCGCCTTGGCGAAGGACATCTCCTTGACCGCCGCCGTCACCACGCGGCCCCTGGCGCGCTCGGCGGCGCGGATGCCGCAGGCCAAATCCATCTGCGCCATCACCCAGCCGCCAAAGATATCACCGGCCGCATTGGCGTCCGAAGGCATGGCCAGCGTGCGCAGCGTCAGATCGCCGATCGGCCGTCCTTCAGCGTATTGCACCATTGAGACGACTCCTTGCCAATCTGGGCTAACCTAGTGAGATTGCCTACCGGTCGCACGACGAATGGTCAACGCGCTGCGACCGTTATGGAGAGTTCAGGTGGCACGCCGCATCCTCATCGATTTCGAGACGACGCCAGACGACCTTGATCTCAATTTCAAGATCTGGATATTCGCCGAGGACCTTTATCGCGCCTTGCGATCGAAGGAGCTTGCATCGCTTTCGCTTGATGACGTTGACCGTGTTGCATCCCGGCTCGTCATCCCTATTCGCTCGAAGAGAAAAGTGCGCCGCGTCGCCACTGTCATCGAGCAGCTGCTGGATGCTCATTTTCTTGCGCAATGCGCCACATTGTCGGTCACCGACGAAAGCGGCCAGCTTGTTGATTGAACGACGACTCTAGTGTCGCGCCACCGTCAAAAGTAGCGCGCAAGGTTCGAGCGGATGCGATCGAGAACGGTATCTCCGGAAACATCCGGCACGAATGCCTTGCCCGTAATCGCTTCATAAGCCTGGGCATAAATCCCGGAGGCCTGTTCGACGATTTCGTCCGGAATCTTCGGGATCGGGTCCTTGTAGGGATCGCAGCGCGCCGTCACCCACGAGCGGATGAAATCCTTGTCGAAGCTCTCCGGCCGCGTGCCGTTGACCAGGGCCTGATCGTAACTCGCCGCGATCCAGTACCGGCTGCTGTCGGGCGTGTGGATTTCATCGGCCAGGATGATCGTCCCGTTCTTGTCGGTGCCGAATTCGTATTTGGTGTCGGCGAGGATCAGGCCGCGCTCGGCGGCGCGCGCCTGGCCTCGGGCGAACAGTTTCAAAGCGTAGTCCGAGACCGTATCCCACTGCGCCTGGGTGAGCAGACCTTGCTCGATGATCTCGGCCCTGGACAGCGGCTCGTCATGGGCGCCATCCGCGGCCTTGCTCGTCGGTGTGATGACGGCCTCGGCCAGCTTCTCATTGTCGCGCAGGCCGTCCGGCAGGCGCATGCCATACATGTCGCGTTCGCCACGACGATAGCGGGTCAGGATCGAGGTGCTGGTGGTCCCCGCCAGATAGCCGCGCACGACGATCTCGACCGGCAGGATGTCCAGCCTTGTGCCGACGACGACGTTGGGGTCGGGGTATTCGAGCACATGGTTCGGACAGATATCGGCGGTTTCCTCGAACCAGTAGCGCGCCGTCTGTGTGAGTATCTCTCCCTTGAACGGGATCGAGGTCAGGATGATGTCGAAGGCGCTGAGACGGTCGGTGGCGATGATGATGCGCCGCCCGTCGGCCAAATCGTAATTTTCGCGGACCTTGCCTTTGTAGTGGCCCGGCAACTCGGGAATGAACGCATCCGACAGGGTTCGCATATGAATTTCCTGCCTTCCGCAGATTGGTTGATGCAATCGCATAAGCTGTCGACCCCATGCATATCAAGCACGATTGTCGGGATTCCCCACAACTCGACCCGGCATTGCGGTCGCATTTTTCACAACGCATGCCGGAAGGCGCGGCGACGCGGCGAACCGGTCGCGTCTAGGCTGCGACCGGATTTCAGGAGCCGCCCGTACCATCATGCAGACTTACGACTTTATCATCGTCGGCTCCGGCTCGGCCGGCTCGGTGCTTGCCGACAAATTGTCGGCTTCGGGCCGGTTCTCTGTGCTGGTGCTCGAGGCCGGCGGCACGGACCGCCGCTTCTACGTGCAGATGCCGCTCGGCTACGGCAAGACCTTCTTCGACCCGGCGGTCAACTGGAACTACAAGGCCGAGCCGGACCCCGGTCTCGGCGGCAATGCCGACCACTGGCCGCGCGGCAAGCTGCTTGGCGGGTCGAGCTCGATCAACGCCATGGTCTGGATCCGCGGCGCGCGCGAGGATTTCGACGACTGGCGGGCCGCCGGCAATCCAGGCTGGGGCTATGACGATCTGTTGCCGGCCTTCAAGGCGCTCGAGGACAATGAGACCGGCGCCGACACATGGCGCGGCACCGGTGGCCCGCTGCACGTCAGCGGCACGGCCAACGCCGTCCACCCTCTGACCAAGCGCTATCTCGCCGCCGGCCAGCAGGCCGGCCTGCCACTCAACCCCGATTTCAATGGCGCTACCCAGGAAGGCGTCGGCACCTACCAGATTTCGACCAAAAACGGCCGCCGCATGTCCGCCGCCCGCGCTTTCCTGCGCCCGGCGATGAAGCGCGCCAATGTCCGCGTCGAGACCAATGCGCTGGCGACCCGCATCCTGTTCGAAGGGAAACGCGCGGTCGGCGTCGAGTATCTGCAGAACGGCGAGACCAGGACGGCGCGCGCCGTCCGCGAGGTCATCCTGTCCAGCGGTTCGATCAACTCGCCGCAATTGCTGCAATTGTCCGGTATCGGTCCGTCGGCGCTGCTCGGCGGTCTCGGCATACCGGTCGTCCACGCCAACGAGAATGTCGGCGCCAATCTGCAGGACCATGTCGGCATTAACTACACGTTCAAGGGCAAGGTGCCGACGCTCAACCAGATCCTGCGCCCCTGGTGGGGCAAGCTGCTCGTCGGCATGCAGTACATCCTCACCCGCTCCGGCCCGCTGTCGCTGTCGATGAACCATGGCGGTGGCTTCTTCCGCACCGATCCAACGGCGACCCGCCCCAACATGCAGCTTTATTTCCAGGCCTTCTCGACTGTCATCCCGAAGAGTGGCGAGCGGCCTATCCTGACGCCAGACCCCTGGCCGGGCTTCTCCATCGGCCTGTCCAACTGCCGCCCGTCGAGCCGCGGCGAGATCATGATCCGCTCCAAGAATCCGCTGGACTATCCGAAAATCACCGCCAACGCGTATTCGACCAATGCCGATGTCGAGGAGATGCTGGCGGCGGTGAAGTTCGTGCGCAAGATAGCCTCGATGCCGGCCATGGCCGAGATCATTGCGGAAGAGGTCCTGCCCGGTCCTTCGATCCAATCGGACGCCGACCTGATCACCGATTTCAGGAAACGCTCGGGCACCGTCTATCACCCGGTTTCGACGTGCCGCATGGGGCCGGATCCCCAGCGCTCCGTCGTCGATCCGCGTCTCAAGGTGCATGGGCTTGAAGGCTTGCGCGTCATCGACGCCTCGATCTTCCCCGACAACATCACCGGCAACACCAATGCAGCCTCCATCATGACCGGATGGAAGGGCGCCGAACTGGTTCTGGAGGACCAAAAATGAAGATCACCGACGTCAAGACCTGGGTTGTCGGCAATCCGCCGCCCGGCATAGGCGGCAAGTATTTCATCTTCGTCAAGCTGACCACCGATGGCGGCGTGGTCGGCTATGGCGAGGCCTACAACGCCACCTTTTCCGCCCACATCACGGCCAAGCTGGTCGAGGACATGGCCGAGCGTTATCTCGTGGGCCACGATCCGCACGACATCGAGACCTTCTTCCGCCGCGCCTATTCCTCCGGCTTCACCCAGCGGCCTGATGTGACCGGCATGGGCTGTTTCTCGGCGCTCGAAATGGCCTGCTGGGATATCGTCGGCAAGGAAGCCAACAAACCAGTCTACAAGCTGCTCGGCGGCCAGGTGCATGAGACGCTGCGCTCTTACACCTACCTCTACCCGCACACCGGCAGCGTCCATTCTGAGGATGTGCGCGGCAAGAATGTCTACAACGACCCCGACCTTGCCGCCGCTTGCGCGCTCGAATATGTCGAGCAGGGTTTCAATGCGGTCAAGCTTGACCCGGCCGGCCCCTACACAGCCTTCGACGGCCACCAGCCGCGCCTCGTCGACATCGATCTCTCCGCCCGCATGGTCAAGGCGATCCGCGAAGCGGTCGGCACCCGCGCCGACATATTGTTCGGCACGCACGGCCAGTTCACCGCATCGGGCGCGCTGCGCATGGCGCGTGCCATCGAGCCCTATGATCCCTTATGGTTCGAGGAGCCGGTGCCGCCCGACATGCCCGAAGTGATGGCGCAGGTGGCGCGGGGCACCTCGATCCCGATCGCCACCGGCGAGCGGCTGACGACCAAGTTCGAATTCGCCCGCGTCATCGAGAACCGCGCCGCGACCATCCTGCAGCCGGACCTCGGTCGCTCCGGCGGCATTCTGGAGACGAAGAAGATCGCCGCCATGGCCGAGGCCTATCACATCCAGATCGCGCCGCATTGCTATTGCGGGCCGATCGTCGGCGCCGCCAACATTCAGCTGGCGGCGACGCTGCCCAACTTCCTGATCCTGGAATCGCTGAAGCAGTGGGATGGATTCCACGCCACGCTCCTGAAGAAAAAGATCGAATGGCAGGACGGCAATGTCATCCCCTCGAAGGAGCCAGGGCTGGGCGTCGAGCTCAACGAAGCAGTCTGCGATGCGCATCCCTACACGGGCAAGGATTTGCATTTGCAGATGATGCAGACACCGTTGATGCCGTGAGCGAACGCTACGCCTTCATCGGCCTCGGCCATCTCGGCGGCAACCTTGCCGCCAGCCTGGTCCGCAATGGTTTCGCGGTCACTGTGTTTGACCGCGACCCCGCCGCCGTCGCACGCCTCGTTGCGCTTGGCGCAACGGCAGCGGCAAGCCCCGCCGAGGCCTCTGGCAGCAGTGGCAATGCCATAACCTGCTTGCCTTCGCCAAAGGTCAGCGAAGCCGTTCTGGCCGGCCCAGGCGGACTGCTGGAGGGCCTGTCCAAGGGCGGCACCTGGATCGAGATGTCGACCAATGGCCGCGACGAGATCATCCGCCTCGCGGGCCTCGCCTCGGCCAGAGGCGTCGAGACATTGGAGTGCCCTGTCACCGGCGGCGTGCATCTGGCCGCGGTCGGCAAAATCACCGCGCTGGTCGGCGGCGATGCCGCCCTCTACGAACGCCATCGACCGGCGATCGAAGCGATGTGCGCGAAGTCGTTTCTGATGGGGCCGATCGGTTCGGCGGCGGTGATCAAGGTGATCACCAACATGCTGGCCTTCATCCATCTCGTCGCCGCCGGCGAGGCATTGATGCTGGCAAAGCAAGGCGGGCTCGACCTCGCTCAGGCCTACCACGCCATCGTCGCTTCCTCGGGCAACAGCTTCGTGCACGAGACCGAGAGCCAGCTCATCCTGAACGGCTCCTACGACATCGGCTTCACCATGGATCTGGCGCTGAAGGATCTCGGCTTCGCATTGAGCTTGGCCAGGGATTCCCGCCTACCGCTCCAGCTGGCGCCACTCGTCAAAGAGATTTTCGAGGTCGGCAGGCTGGAATATGGCGGCGATGCCTGGTCGACCCAGATCGTCAAGTTGCTGGAGGACGCCGTCGGCACGGAGCTTCGCGCGCCTGGTTTCCCGGCCAAGCTTCAAATCTGACCAGAGACCGGAAAACAAATTAATTTCAACTGCTTGTATTGATAGCCGGATTCAGTTTCGGAAAGACCTGAATCAATCCCGCAGCCGCTTCATTCAATATCTCAGCGTCAGCGCGCCGGGAAGGATCTCGAAGGTCGCCGGTATGCGCCCGGGCGACTCGCCGTCTATGTCGACCAGTGCGCCGTTCTTCTCGACATCGCCGAGCGGTTCGACAACCACTTTCTTGCCGCGCAATATGGTGATCGCCGGATGGTTGCGGTGGCGGCCGCCATAGAGCAGGCGGATGTCCCAGATCAGTTTCAGCTTGCCCGCCGCGCGCAGGATGACGATGTCGAACTGCCCGTCATTGAGTTCGGCATCCGGCGCGATCATCATGCCGCCGCCGAAGAATTTGCCGTTGGCCACCGCCACCAGTGCCACGCGCGCCTCGACCGGAGCGCCGTCATCGACGGTGATCCGCACGTCCTGGAAGCGGTAGCGGATGAACTCGACCACGGTGCGCCACAGGAACAGCGCCTTGGCCGACATCTTGCCCTTGCGCTTGTCGGCATTGACCGCGCGGTCCGTCGCACCTGAGAGGCCGAGGCTGGCAATGTTGATGAAGTGACGGCTGGCCAGCGCGCCATGGTCGTCGATGTAGCAGATGCGCCCGGCATCGACCTTGCGGGGCTTGGCGCGGGCAATCTGCTGCAGGGTTGCGTCCACCTCCTTCGGCAGGCCGAGGCCACGCGCGAAATCGATACCCGTGCCGCATGGCAGCAGGCCAAGCTCGGTCGTCTTACCGCTCTCTTCGGATGCCTGCAGCAGGCCGTCGGCCACCTCGCTCGCCGTGCCGTCACCGCCGGCGGCGATCACCAGGTCGAAGCCGCTGACGGCGAGGTCGATGGCCAGCCGTTCGGCATCGCCCTCGGCTTGCGTCTCGCGCAGCTCGAAATCGCCAAAATGCTTTTTCAGCGAGGCGGCAACCTCGGGCCAATGCCGTTTCAGCCGGCCGCCACCGGCAATCGGATTGAGTACCACCCCGACTTTCAAATACCCGTCCTCCCGCGCCGGACATTCAGGCCCGATCCTTTGCGGGCATTCAACCTCGCGCTCACCGGCGGAGCAAGGGGCGCTGTCGGTTCGAGTGTTGAAAAGCGGGCGAGCTGTCTAAAGCAGCCGGCACTCGAATTCCCAGGCTTGCGGCGAACGATCCCCGATAATCCCGCTATCCACAGGCTCACGGCCATTCCCCAAGACGCTTACCCGGCGTAAGTTTAAGCCATCTCAGGCGGCTACCAATCATCAAGCCGAAAGGCGAAGTGAAAGGCGGATTTCCTGAGGCCCGTACGGCCCGAAGCGAGAGCAGGCTTGCCTGTTCGAGGGACGGTAGCCGAGACCTACGGGGCCGCGGAAAGCGTGCCAACGCCGACGGCGGACCGATGCTGCCATGAAGGACGGCAAAAACCTTCGATGGCACGCAGGGCAAAGCCCGCAAGGGCCAAGACCAGCGTGGTCTGGAACGGACGCTGCCTTTGGGTGGTGGCTGGCAGGACCGTCAAAATCAAGGCCGGCATGGCGCGACGACTTTACGGAAGTTGCTGCCGCGACCGTGTCCTGATCTGACAGGGAGGCGCTGGGAGAAATCCCGGCGCCGACTGTCGTTTCATCCCTGTCATGTCCTTGCCGGCGATCTTGATCGCGCCGCTTCACCAAGCGCCAAAAACGTTTACTATCACTTGGCCAGAGCCCGTTTGAAAACGCGCTCTGCCGAGTCGGATGGCGTGGCTTTCGAGAACCGAAGCGCAGCGGACCTTTGGGTCCGTGAGCATCGGAAGCGCAGAAAACCGCGTCAGGCGGCCGGGAGAGTAGCGTTTGCAAATGGGCTCTTTGAAGGGGGATACTTCATGACGCTCATCCAGAAGCTTGCCGTGGCCTATGCCTTCCTGTTCTTCGGCGTTGTCGCCATCGGCTATATACCGGCCTTCAACGACGCCAATGGCAATCTGTTCGGCTTGTTCTCGCTGCAATGGTACGACGACCTGCTGCACGCCTTCTCCGGCGTCTGGGCGCTGGCCGCCGCCTTCATCTCGCATCGCCAGGCGGTGTTCTATTTCAAGCTGTTCGGCTCGGTCTATCTGTTCGACGGCGTGCTTGGGCTGATCACCGGCTCCGGCTGTCTCGATGCCGGCATCTTCATCAACGGCTTCCGCTCCCTCAACGACATCGAATTCCCGGCCCGCTTCTTCGCCAACCTGCCGCACATCGTCATTGGCGGCTTCGCCGTCTATGTCGGCTTCTGGCTTTCGAAGCGCATCTACGACCGCTTCGCCACGGCCTGACCGGCCATGTTCCTGTTCCGCTGGTTGAAGCGCCTCATCAAGACGATCGTCTGGCTGATCGTCATCATCATCCTCATCCCGATCGCCGGGCTGAGCTACGGCTTCCTGACCACGCCGTCGCTCGACAAGACGCCGCTGCTCGGCATCGCCGACGGCGCGCCACCCAAGGCGCTGGCCGACAAGGTGCGCGCCGAGATCCCCGGCTATCAGCGGCCGGAGGAGTCGACCTTCCTCACCTATCCCGAATGGGCGATCGTCTACGCCGCACGCGAATATGCCGGCTTCGTCGCCAAGGACCAGCCGAGCGGCTTTCCCTACTGGTCCTATGTCGGCCGCTTCTGGCAGGATTACGCGACGGTGATCCGCGCCAGCTCTCCCTACAAGTTCAACTATGCCAACCACCAGATGCTGGTCATCATCGGCACCAGCCACTCGATCGAGCACATCCTGCAATGGGCCTATGAGAACACGATCGGCCGCATCACCGAGGCAACCGCGACCAAGCGCACCGCCGCCGACATCTACCAGGCCAAGGTGGCGGCAGACTATGCAGGCTTTCTCGACCAGGTGCCATGGTACCAGTTCCCCTATGCCGAAAAGCGCGCCGGCCTGTTTGCCGTGCAGCAGGCGCCGGGAGACAGCTCCATCCGCACCAGAGAGCGCAAGCTCGCCTTCGGTCTCGCCGACACCATCAAGCAGGGCTATGCCGACCTGATCAAGAACGCGCTCGCCGCTACCTCCGACCCGGCCCTCCTCGATATCCATGTCTGGGCCAAGGGCCCGGTCGGCGAGGCCACCCGCAATGAGCCGGACACCTTGCTGGAACGCGATTATGGCACTGAGGGCACCATCTTCGTCACCAAGCGCTATCAGGTGTTCACCGACATGATCCCGCGCCTGATCGACAAGGGCGTCTCCTTCGTCGAGATCGGCGGCAATGACGAGATCATGGTCACCATGCTGTCGACCGACTCGATCGCCATACCCGAAGGCATGCGCATCCTGTTCAGCTATCCCTTGCCGGCCGACCCCTCGACGCGCCGCACCGGCATGGTCGTGGCCGTGCGCAAGCTGCATCTGGTGCTGCCATCGCTGATGAAGGCAGGCGCAAAGCTCGAACACGTCTACGACTATTGAGGCCTTTCAGCCACGCCCGCCAAAGATCGGCCATCTCAAGCGCTCCGCCACGGTCATTTCACAATCGCGGCCAAATCCCGCCTTGTTCGCGCGCGATGGAAATGGCTGAGTTTGCCGGGGGGCATCTCGAAGGGACAAGACCGTGATCAAGACCGCCCTTGTCGCCATGACCATTGTCGGCTGCGACTGCGACGCCAAGCTGTGCGAATATATCGGTGAGACGCCAGCCAAGTGGTCGACGATCGCCGAATGCGAAGCCGCGATGAAAAGCCAGATCCTGCACCAGCGCAATTTTGACTATCCGCTGGTGTCCGGCATCTGCCGCACCAAGGGCTCGTCGTCATCCTCGCACCTGGCCGCGATCGCATCCGGCCCGGAGCTGAAGCCGGCCAGCAGGGTCGTCAGGACAGAAAGCCCGCTGCCGCCGGAACTGAGCCATCGGCCGAGCATCCCGGTCGGCTCGCCGACAACGGCGGTCGAAGCGGACGCTGCCCGGCCCGTCGCCTATGAGCAGGTCGTCGATGGCGGAACCGGCGTGCTCTATCGCACCAAGAACGGCTATGCCGTGGTCAAGACCGATCTCGGCCGCGCCGCTTCCGCGACTGCCGACGCGGCAAAGCGTTCGGTAAACTGGCTGGCCGGCCTGGTGCCGAGCAAGCTGTAGAGCAATTCCAGGAAAAGTGTGAAGCGGTTTTCCGTCCGGAATTGCGTCAAAACAAATGGCTCCCCCTACATCTTCAGCTTCAGGCTCTCCCAGAACTTGTCGATCAGCGGCTGTTCGGTGGCTTCGCCCTCGCCGGCAGCAACACGCGTGATGAACAGCAGGCCCTGATCGGCAAGGCCGTAGCCGACGATCTCGAAATGCGCGGCATCGGTGCGCGTCTTCACGTCAGCGCTGATGCCGGTCAATTCCTTGCCATCGGCGAGCTTGCGCGTCGTCGGCTGCTGCGTCAGTTCCGCACCGGCCTGCACCGATTCCTTGGTCATCTCCTGCAGCATCAGCTGGTTGAGCGACACCGGGTTCATCTTGCCATATTCCTGCACGACGACGATCGTACCCAGCGCCGATGCCATCAGATATTGCGTGATGTTTTCGCCAAGATCGGTCTTGGTCACTGAAATGCCGCTCGGATGGACGAAGGAGAAGCTGCCGCCGGAAAAGGTGGCGAAGTCGTTGCGCTCGAGCGTCACCTTGCTCTGCTTGCCGCCGGGCAGCGTCACATCAGCGCTCTCGCCGGGATCGATTTCGACGGAAACGCCGTCGATGGTCAGCCTGAAGGCCTTGAGATCCTCGGCTCCGGCCGGCCCAGCGCACAGCGCAAGAAGGATAAGTGCCGTCGCTGATGCCATCCGCATTGACTATTCTCCTGACGTCTACGCCACCTCGCTCAGCGCCTTGATGGCACGGTAGAAGGTCGAGGAAAACAGTTCCGTCGGGTCATAGTGCCGTTTTGCCGCCAGGAAGGCCGGCAGTTCGGGATAGGAGGCCAGCAGCTCCTTGCCCGTGTAATGCAGCTGGTAGGGCAGGAAGAAGCGCCCGCCATGCTTGATCGTGACGTCGATCAGCGCCCTTGTCAGCGCCCGCATCCTCGCATCGCCGTCGGCATCGGTCGGCTGGTTGATGTAGAGCACCAGCGAATAGGCCGGCTCCGGCGCGTAGGTGAGCGCCACATCCTCCTTGTGGACGATGCGCACCGAGGCGTTGAGCACCGGCAGCGTCTGGTTGCGCAGGATCTCGCGAGCTTGCGTGATGAAGGGATTATACGCTGCGCGCGGAATAAAATATTCGTGCAGGATGTCGGTCTCGTCAGTCAGGTCGTTGAACAGATACGGCACAGAATCGTGCATCGGATTGTTGCGGGTGACGAGGCACGCCTCGCCTTGCGCCATGGCTGCGGTGCGCGGCACCGTGCAGCTTTCGAATTTCGGCTCCAGCGTCTTTTCGGTGAACCATTTCAGCTCCTGGAAAAAGCTGCCCCATTTCGCCAGATTGATGATCACCCGCTTCAGCCCGACGCCCTCCGGTTCGCCGATTTCTGGCTGATCGGCCGGCGGCTGGTCGGCCACCTTGTCGTAGCGGTAGACGATCATGTCCTCGAGGAAATTGCCCGGCGCTGTCGACAGATGGCCGTAGAACAGGCCGATATCCTTGTTCGGCTCCAGCACCTCGGCAAAGAATTTCGGGAAATCGTCGGATTTGATGATTTCGCGCGAGGTGCGGTAGACGGCGTTGTCGACGATATCGAGCGTCGCTTCCAGCACCACGCCGAACAGGCCGTAGCCGCCGACGACATGGCGAAACAGGTCGGTGTTTTCGGCTGGCGAGCAGATCGTCACCGAGCCATCGGCCAGCATCACCCGCATCGAGCGGATCGAGCCCGCCACCGAGCCCGCCTGATGGTCCATGCCATGCGCGTTGACCGACAGCGAGCCGCCGACCGAAAAAATGTCGGTCGACTGCATCGCCTTCACGGCGAAGCGCGGATGCAGCACGTTCTGGATGTCGTGCCAGCGCGCGCCCGGCTGCAGCGTCATGGTCCTGGTCGCCGCGTCGACGCTGACCCTGTTGAATTTCCTGAGATCGAGCACCAGCGCATTGTCGTCGAAGGCATGCCCACCCATCGAATGGCGGATGGCGGCCAGCGACACTTTCAAGCCGTTGGCGCGGGCAAAAACCAGCGCCCTGGCGATGTGGTCCTCCTCGCTGACCTCGACGACACCGTAGACAGGCGTCCGCGACAGGCCGCTGGCATCGTTGATGTCGCCGCCCTTGGCCAGCCAGGGCAGCGAGGGGTCAAAGGCCGGCGGGCTGGCGAGGGGCTTCAGCGGCAGGGCGATGCCGTCTATGTCGGCGATGCGCCCGGCGTTCTTTGGCCCCGACGGGCCGCGCGCCAGCCGCGCTACTGTGGTACCGCCCCACAGCACCGCGCCGCCGACCACCGCCGCGCCGAGCACCAGCCGCCGCGACAGGCGAAAGCCTTTTTGGTCCTCGGCCATGGATATCCCCCGTTGGCCAAGGGATAGCGTGGCGCATTGGCAAAAACCAGAGGGGCGCTGTCGGAACGGCGTTCCGGCACCTTCTCCCCGAATATAGTGACGGGGAGAAGGGAGGCGCTTGAACGCTGGCGGCCTCTACGAAGCCTTCTTGATCGACGTCACCATGCCGGTCTTGTCATCGACGGTCACCGCCACCTTGGCGCCGACCTTCAGTTTGCCGACATTCGCTTCCGGCGACAGCTGGTAGATCTTGCCGTCGTCGAGCGTAATCGACTTGGTCGTCGGATCGACCGCCTGGATGGTGCCCTGAACGGAAGCGGCATAGGCCGTGCCGAGGAAGGCGAGCAGAGCGACGGTGGTTACGAGGGTTCTTTTCATCGGATGCACTCCGTGCTGTTTCGGTTTTCCGGGCCGTCGCCTTGGGCAACAACAGCACCGGACGAGCCGACACTGGGCGGGAAAGCCCGCTGGCCGCAAATCACGTTGAGTGAATTTTTGCAAAGGAAATCATAGGCTTAATTCTGACACATTGCTTGCGACCGCTATGACATCCAGGCGTTTCAGCTTCCGTGATGTGCGCACTTCATTCCATGAAATGAGTCGCTTAACTGGATTGCGGCGGGCGACACCAACCACCACGCCGCTGCCGCAATCCGCATCAGCCGGCATCACGAAACAGCCTGCTGATTTTCCAGCGGAACAAGTTTTGTTTCATGGATCGGCGCGGGAGAGCATCGACTATCCGTCCTTGGCCCCGATCTTGCGCACCAGCGCGGCCGTCGCCAGCATCGCCCCCATGTCCGAGATCATCGGTGCAATATGCCTGGTGTAGTCGAGCGGCACCGAAATATCCGGCAGCTCGAAGAAATTCCTGGCCTGCGGCAACAGCAGGAAACCGTCGCCGCCATTGAGCGCGACGCGGGCGGGATCGTCCGGCCATGTTTCGCCGAGCCATTTCAAGGCCTGCGCCAGGCGGCCCGTCACCAGCGGCCGCGCCGCCTCGACATTGTCGGTGCGGAATTCATAGGCTGCATCAAGTTCGGGCACGCCGGATGACAGTTCCTGCATTTTGCTGGCGAACATCCCGCGGAAGAAACCCATGACCGCATTGGTACGCCGCGTCGCCACCAATATTCCCGGGAACGGCTCGACAGCCTCGAAAGCGACGATGACGCCCTTGAAGGTTGTCGCCTTGGTTTTGGTCGACGCCCCATCCCAAAGGTCAGCTTCGTAGAGTTCGAACGCAAACCCGTCATAGCGTCCCGATATGATATCGTCGAAGCGGCTCATGCTGGCGCCACCGACCGTCTCGCGCGGCAACCGGTCGAAGGAATGCGGCGTCACATCGTGCTGGTAGCGCATGTCCCCGATGAAGCTGAAGATGATCGGCATCAGCGTGTCGCGAAACGATTGCTGCAGCCGCGTCGCCGGCCGGATCGCCCGGAAATAAAGCAGGATCGCCGTCACGAAACCGATGATGTAGAGGAACACATGTGGCGTCGAGAACCATTGCTCGTGGGGATCGGCGACCTTGTTGAACAGCCAGGCGATCAGCGCCACGACCACCAGCACCAGCCCGACGAACAGCGGCACCCGCCAGCGCACCTGCCGCAATGTCGAAGCCCTCGCCGCCTCATAGGCCTCGATGGCTTTCCGGATGCCGGCGATGATCGTCTCGCTTGGCATGAAATCCGCTGTTTCCACCGCTACCCCCCTGCTGCCTCGACCGGCTCATGATAGCTGCATCTATGGGAAAGTCGCCAGCCAGAGCAACAAGTGCGACCTACCCTTCTCCCCTTGTGGGAGAAGGTGTCGCCGAAGGCGACGGATGACGGGTGCTCCAGGGAACACCAACGCCTCACTCCGCTGGAACACCCCTCAACCGTCTCGGCGCTATCGCGCCGATCCACCTTCTCCCACAAGGGGAGAAGGGAAAAACGCGCCTAGCCGCCCCACCACCTTCTCGTGCATTCGGCCCTCCAACCCCTCCACCGGCGCCAACCGTTCATGATCCCCGTCCCGCAGCCGCACGAACGCATACAGCCGGTAAGACGCAACAACCCCACGCGTCTCGGCATCAGCACTCACATCAGCAACGAAAATCCCGCCAATGCGCCCGGGCCATGGCTGGCGGGCAAGCGCCGTGCCGAGGAAATCGCCGAGCCCATAGGCAACGACCGTCCCGCCGATCCGCTCCACCGGCTGCACGACATGGGCATGATGGCCGGCGATCAGCCCGACACCCTGCCCGGCCAGCCGCCTCGCCAGCGCCCGCGTCCCGGCGCGCGGAAAGTGCCGGAATTCCCAGTCCCAATGCGGCACCGCGCAGAGAAGATCGAGACCGCGCGGCCAGCGCTCTGCATCGCTATCCGTCGACACACGGCCCGCGAACAGATCCGCATCGGCATTGCGCCAAAGCGTGAAGGCGGCCAAGCCGACACGCAGCGGCCCGACCTTGGCCGGCTGCACCGGACCACCCGCAACCAGGCCAATGGTACGGATGCCGAGCCGCTTCAGTGCCGCCACCGTCTCGTCGAAACCGGCAACGCCCTGGTCGAGGACATGATTGTTGGCCAGCGACAGCACCAATCTTTCATGCACGATACCGACCGCCGCCAGCGCCTCGACCAGAAACCGCTCGCTCATCGCATGATGCGTGCCGAGCTTCGTACCGAGCACGGCACTTGGCCTGTCCACCACAGGGCTTTCGCAATTGCCGATCACCAGATCGGCGCTGCCAAGCAGCGCCTTGATCGCCGGGTCGCAGTCCGGCGCACGGCGATTGGCCACCGCCGAGATGTCGCCGACGAAGGCCAGCCGCACCGTCCGCTTTGGCGGCGGATCCATCAACGTCTCTGCCATCGGGGCGAAACCGCTGCTATCGCCGCCGAGCGACGGCTTCAGGAAACGTGGCAGCCAGGACAGTTTGTAGGAAAGCGGATAGTTCGACACGCAATGCCCAATCGTTTGCCTTGTTTAGACTGTCCGCTGGGCGGGTTGAAGCGCATAGACCGACATTCGTATATGGTCGCCAACGACAAATGCATGGGAGGAAGATGATGACCCGAATAGCAAGCCTGCTGGCATCCGCCTTCATTGTGCTTCTGCCCCTATCTCCCGCCAGTGCCTCTTCCGCCAGCGCCTCTTCCGCCAGCGCCGCCACGCCCGAAGGGGCAACCGCTCTCTTCGAGGCCAAGACCGTGGCCGCGCGCAACAGCGCTCTCTCGACGCTGGAGGCAGCCGCGCCAAAAGACCCGGCATCGGCCTATGCCGCTGGCGCCGGTGAATTTTTCACCGCACTGGAGTTGCTGGCCAGCGGCCTGCACCGGCATGGTTTCGAGAGCCCGCAATCCTTCATGTTGCCGCTGATGCAGTTGCCGGTGCCGCCCAATCCCAACCCCGAGCCGCTGACTTACGAAGAGTTCCGCGCCATCCTGGTCGCCTTCCGCGACCGGCTGGAAAAATCCGCCACCACGCTGGGCTCGGTGCCGGCCGATGCCGATATCGGTATGGTCATCGACCTCACCCATGTCGGCATCGACCTCAACGAGGACGGCATCATCGCGCCGGATGAAAGCATGGCGGCGATCATGGCCGCACTGTCGCGCGGCGGCCTCTCGCAGGGCGACGCCTCACCCGCGCTGACCTTCCGCTTCGACCGCGCCGACGGCTACTGGCTGCAGGGCTACGCCGAGTTCCTGATGGCGCAGGCCGATTTCTGGCTGGCGCATGATTTCAGGAGCACCTTCGACGGCTCCTTCCACATGCTGTTTCCCCGCGCCAAACTGCCGTTGCAGGACATTCTCGTGCCGCCGCCGAGCGAGATGGGCTCGAACATCTTCTCCTCG
Source organism: Mesorhizobium loti CJ3sym (assembly GCF_000472785.1). Taxonomy (GTDB): domain Bacteria; phylum Pseudomonadota; class Alphaproteobacteria; order Rhizobiales; family Rhizobiaceae; genus Mesorhizobium; species Mesorhizobium loti_E. The sequence goes on along the minus strand of NZ_AXAL01000006.1, from coordinate 160,744 downwards.
GAATGGCGCATCGCCGATTTCATCTCGATGGTGCATCTGATCAACTGGCCGGTGGTCGAGCCGGAGCGCCGTAAGGCGGCGCGCCTGGAATTGCTCGACATGATCCGGCTGTCGCGCGAGGACTGGAAGGCGATCCGCGCCGAGACCGACAATGACCGCGAATGGCTGCCCGGCCCGCAACAGAAGGGCGAGAACCCGCTCACCGGCCTCGAAGTCGGCGAGGAACAGGTGCAGGCCTGGCTCGCCACCTTGACCATGGCCGAGGATCTCCTCGAAGGCCGCGTGCTGCTCCCGCACTTCCGCATCACCGGCAAAGGCATCAACATGAAGCGCTTCTTCGACGAGCCGAAGCCGTTTGACCTGGTGCTGTCGATCACCGGCCCGGGGATCGCACCCTATCTCGAAACGGGCAAGATCCTGACCAGCGACGATTTCGACCAGATCCAGCGCGAGTTCGGCGGCGGCGGGTTTTTGACGTTTGCGCTGTGGTTTAACTGACGGCTTAACGGAACTTGGGTTCCTCGCCCCCGCAAAGTGGCTGCGCCACGCACACATCTTCTGTGACTGGCGTGACTGAGCGGCCCGAGGCTTGATTGCCACGTGGTTCCCCCAATCCGTCGCTGCTTCGCAGCGCCACCTTTCCCCCCTCCGGAGGGAAAGGAAGGGAGCCTCATTGGAAAAGCGTTGACGGCAAAAAGCTCGGCGCCTTTCCTCTACCCCGTCGATCGGGGGAGAGGTGGCTCGGCGAAGCCGAGACGGAGTGGGGTCGACCAGCGCAGAGGAACTCCAGTCCTGTGTGCCCTCAGAAAATCGCCCCCTGATACAACACCGCCTCCGCCTCTTCCGGCACGAACCGGCGCGCCAGTGACCGAAAGGCGCTGTGCACGCCGTCGCGGTCAATGTTGCAGCTTCTGAGATGCCGCACGGCAAGCGTCGGGTCGAAGGCGCTGCGGCCGTGCAGGACGCGCTGATTGTCGAAGACCAGCACTTCGCCGGGCTGCAACTGATGCCGGAACTGGTTTTGCGGATCGCGGATCAGCCGTGTCAGTTCAGCCAGCGCCTCGATCAGGCCGTCGATCCGATCCAGGGGAGCCCATTGCGGCGCCAGGCAACGGTCATTGTAGCGGATGCCGGTAACCGCACCCGCGGCATCGAGGCTGATGACATGCGCCTCGGCGCTGAAGAACACCTCGCCCGAATGCTCGCGGTGGAAGGTGACGCCGTGCCGCGTCAAAAGCTCGAACAGATCGGGCGTGCGCCTCCGCATCAGCTCGGCGACATGAAAGCCGTCGACCATCAGCGAGGTGCCGCCGGTGCCCGCGCCCGTGCGGATAGCGTGGAAGAAGATGAAGCCCGGCGGCGCATAACGGAACGGCTCGTCCGTGTGCGGTATCTGCGCCCGCGCCGTCTCGCCCGCCACCCGCGCATCCGGCCGCGAGATGAGATCGAAGACCTTGCCGTAGCTGGTCTCGCGGATCGGCCCGTAGCGGCCGGCAACCCGCGCCGTTGCTTCCGTCTCGGCTGGGATGCCGGTCAACATGGCGATGCCATGGTCCCTCAACGCCCGCAGTGATTGGAAAAGCGCTTCGTCATCCGCGACCACCGCATCGAAAGCAAAACGGCCAAGCCTCGCGGAGAGGTCGCTGTGCCACAATTGCGGCTGGAACCGGTCTGGGCCGGAACCGCCGGCATGGCTCGCCAGGAAGGCCGCGTCGTAGCGCGACACATGCCCATCCTGCCAAATGACAGTGACCTGCCCGGGCACGGAGACATCGAAGCTCTCGGCGTGGACTTCCTTGCCGACATCGGCCGGCGTCAGCCACCTCTTGCCCGAGGCGGTGTCGCCGCATTCCTGGCACTCGCAGGCGAGCCGTAGCCAGCGCGTCGAGAGTTTTGCCGAGCGACCGTCCGCCAACTCGACGGCAATTCGTGCGCCTTCTCCCTGCATGGCACGGATCGGTGCGACGGCATGTCTTTGCTGGTGCCTTGGCGTGTCGAGCATCTGATGTCCCCCGGCGGTTGAATTTCTTCGACCAACCTAGGCAGAGAAGAATCCCAACTCAAACGAGTTCCCTTCCCAGAGTTTTGAGATAAATTCAAAACATGGTGCTAAGGGATTTGCCGCTTTCCGGCTTGCGAGCGCTGGTGGCTGCCGCCAGGGCCGGCAGCCTGACGCACGCCGCCGAGGAACTCGGCGTGACGCCCGGCGCCATCGGCCACCAGATCCGGCAGCTGGAGGAACGGCTCGGCGTCAAGCTGGTGCGGCGCGAAGGCAACGGCATTGTCTTGACCCGGGCCGCCGAGGCGGCCTTGCCCGACATCGACCGCGGCTTCGACGCGCTTGCCTCCGGCATGCGGCGGCTGCGCTTCGAACGGCGGGCGGAGACTTTTACCATCTCGGCCGATCCGTCCTTCGCTTCGCTCTGGCTGGCACCGCGCCTTGCGATGGTACGACCAGCGCTCGGACGGCTTGAGGTCCGTATTGTCGCATCCGTCGCGCTCGAGGCGATGGCGGAGGAAGGCGTCGATCTTGCGATCAGCTACCGCAAAGGTGCGGCATCGCACATCGCCGCGCTCGACCTCTTCACCGAGCGGGTGATTCCAGCTTGCGCGCCGGCGCTGGTCAAGGGTCACACCGAGCCGGACGGAGCCGAAGTGATGGACAGGATGCCGCTGCTGCACATCGACCCGACGATGGGCGACGATGTCTACCCCGCCTGGCGGGACTGGTTCATCGCGGCAGCGCGGCAGAGGAAGGACATCGACCAGGGTCCGCGCTTCGGATTGACCATCGTCGCGGCGCAAGCGGCGATCGCCGGAATGGGCGCGTTGCTGGCCAGCGAACTCGTGTTGCGCCGCCATCTTGACGCAGGCCATCTCGTCGAGATCGGAGGCGAGGTACCGGCACTGACCATCAAGCGCCGCATCGTCTGGCCCGAGGACGGCCTGAAGGCGCGCCGCGCCGCGGCGGTGGCAGCCGCACTCGTGGCGGCCGCGGGTACCGGCATCGATAGCGCCTTGCCGTGATGAGGCGCGCCTCGATGGGTTAGAAAAGCAGCCGTTGGACGCGCAGCAGCCCGGCCACGACGGCGGCTATCAGCGCGTTCGATATCACGCCGATCGCGGCGGTCGTCCAGGCGATGCCACCGGATCGGCCTGATATCACGAACGGAAATCCGGCTTATATGACGACAATCGCCGCGAGCAATCCAAGCCAGCCCATGCCCGGCCGCTTGACCCGCATGGACAGGAAATAGGCGATCCCGACCAGCACGATCCTGAGCGGGTCCAATAGCTGGGAGATGACGATGGTGGTCAAAAGCATGGCCGGGGAACCTTAGCGCGGGAACCCGTGCAGCCGGGCGAGCAGCCACTGCAATGGATTGCCGACGAAGGCCCGTGTGACGAACGTATCGTGGCCTGCATCCGAGGCAAGGAAGGCAACCGTCCCGGCTTCGAGGCGGCGTGGCGGATCGGCGCTCGCGTTGATCCCTTCGCCCGCCAGCAACTGCCTGATCTCGGCATTGCCGGAAGCCGAGGATTTGCTGTAGGCGCTGACGAAGAAACTCTTGCGGTGGTGCGCGATCCAGCTGGCAAAAATGTCGGCCTCGTCGAACGCCGCGTCGAGCAGGATGACGCCGAGCAGGCGGCTGGCGATATCACCGTTCCTGAGCACGAAGGCGGCCGGGTTGTAGCCGCCGCTATAGGCGACCAGCACCACCGGCATGGCGTCGAATTTTGCCGCCTTGGCGTCGGTCAGCTTGGCCAGGCCTTGCGCCGCCTCGGCCATGAACTTCGCAAAATAGCCTGGCGTCCAGAAATTGCCAGCGCTGGAATCCTGCGCATTGCTGGCGAATTGCGGCGCCGCCAGCACGGCGTTGAGGCCCGACGCCTCGACCTGCGCGACGACGCGCTGGCGGCCGACCACATCGCGCTGCAAGGTCGCGCCATTGCCGTGGAAGAACACGACGATGACCGCCGGCCTGGCCGGATCGAAACTCTTCGGCACCGCCAGCAAAGTGCCGCGGTCGGAATAGGTCTCGTCTTCCCAATAGATGCCGCCGCGCGGCGAGGTGTGGCCGCGCCTTCCACCAGCCGCCGTGACGTCGAGGAACGGCGCGGAGCCGTCGGGCAGCTTGCCCCGGTAGGGAAAGGGCGACGCCTTGAACGGCACGATGGTCGATACGGCCTTGTGCAAGCGCGCCCCCTCACTCGCCACCGGATATGCCACCGTGGCCAGCAATCCGGCGACGAAGGCGCGCCGGTCCGGCATCAGGCTGGCACCAGGCGTATGGAAGGGGCCTTCGACGGCAACAGCACGGCAAAGAACGCCGGGATGGCGATGAGATAGGCGATTGCCGACCATTGCAGCACGGCGCTCAGCCCAAAGCTGGTGGCGACGATCGGCACCGCGGCCGAGCCGATCACGGAGAAGCAGCCATTGATGCCCCAGGCCCAGACGAACAGATGCTCCTTGCCGAGCCGCGCCAGCCAGGTCATGGCGGTGGCCATCGGCATGCCCATCAGGAAGGCCGGCGGCGACACCAGCAGGAAGCAGAGCAGCAGCCTGATGGCATAGGGATAGGCGCCGATCCAGTCGAGCACCGGCGACAGGTAGAAGCCATAGGCGAGCAGAAGCACGCAGACCGCCAGCAGCACCACCGGCAGCAGCGTTCTCGCGCGGTCGAAGATACGCTCGGCAAACAGGCTGCCGAGGCCGGAGAACACCAGCATCGAGGAGATCAGCACCGAGGCCGACACCGTCGGGTTGGCGAGCGCCACGGTGAAGCGGCTGATCAGCCCGACCTCAACCATGATGTAGCCGAGGCCGAGACAAGCGAAGTAAAGAATAGTGCCGAGCTTGCCGCGCGAGCGCGAGAACACGATGCGCCAGCCGAAGAGCACCGGCAGCAGCACCAGCGACGCCGCCGTGATGCAGGCAATGCCGAGCGTTGCCCAGATCAACAGATAACCCCAATCGTCCTGGAACAGGTCGAGCCGGTCGAGCGTGCGCGGCAGGTCGGCGACCTTCACATAGGCAGCGAAATAGGGCTGGTCGTTGCTCAGCGCACGCGTGTCGAAGACATAATCGCTGGCGAGTTTTTGCCAACCGCCGGTCAAAAGTGCGTGCCATGTCATGCGCTGCATTTCCGTCGCCGGAAGCACCTGCGGGCCAGCATCGCCACCAGCGCCCGCACACGCGTCCAGCGTCGGATCTGCTGGTGCTGTGGGGTCGCAGGCGCCGTTCGGCGCGGTCGGGTCAGCCGGCGCGGTCGTATCGGCGGCGGGCTGGGTCAACGTCGCATCTTGTCCGCTGCCAAAGATCGAGGCGCGGTAATCATCGAGCACCTTTTGCGCGCCCGCGCCATCATAGGCCATGCCGGGATAATAGACTTCCTCCCACGACATCGACTTGGTGTATTCGCGCAAGGTCTTGATTTCGGCCTCGGTGAAGCCGCCGCGCTTGAACAGCACCGTCGTGGTCGAGAGGTAACTCGACACGGCGAAGATGTCGTTGGCAGCACCTTTCGGATCAAAAGTTTTCGCTGCCTCGGCGATGGTCGAATAGAGCTTCAGCACCGATTTCGGCGGCTCTTCCTTGTTCCACAAGGTGATCGACAGCACGCCGCCATCGGCCAGCGCGTGCATGTAGCTCAGCATCGCCTCATGCGTGTAGGCATACTTCTCCGAGATGGCGAAGCCACCCGGATTGGACAGGCCGACACTGTCTGCAAGGCTCAGATCGATGACGTCGTAGCGCTCCGCCGTGTTGGCGAGGAACAGGCGCCCGTCATAGTCGATCACTTTGAGCCGCGGCTCGGCCAGGATATCGCCGGTGACATCCCTGAGGATCGGATCGCGGAACGCCCGCAATGTCATCGGATTGCTCTCGGCGACGGTCACCGAGGTCGAGCCGGCATTGAGCGCGGCCTGGGTGGAAATGCCGCCGCCGAACTGCACGACGAAGGTCTTGGGCTTGTCCTTGATGACATAGGGGTAGTGCATCGGCAAAAAGCGGAAATAGACCTGCTCGGCCGGCGCCAGATTGCGCATGATGCCTTCCGGCCCATCGCCGTCGCGATACATGCCGACATAGGTGTTGGCCGGAACCTCGGGCATGCCGAAGGCGGCATTGTCGCTCAGGCCCGGCGCGAAATGCATGTAGGAGCTGGCATAGACCTGCAAATCGCCGAACGGCGAGACGCTGCGGTAGATGCGCTTGCCATCCGGGAAATTGCGGGCATAGGCGACGCCCTTGTACTGCGACACGGCGATGTCGGAGATGCCGAGCCAGCCTGGCAGCATGAGATAGCCAGCAATCGACAGCGCTGCCACGACAACGCCGGCGACAACGCTCTTCCAGGCGCCGAAGGCGATAAACCACAGGATCGAGCCGGCGGCCCAGAGCAGCAGCGGCACGACGATGATGGTTTCCGGTGCAAACAAATAGAGCGACCCCAGCACGACGAGGCCGGCCAGCCCCGACCCGGTGAGGTCGGCGAAATAGACGCGGCCGAAGGCGGTGCGGCTTTTCAGGAAGACGATGCCGAGGAAGAACGCGCCAGCCAGGAACGGCAGGAGATAGAGCAGGAAATTGGCAAGCAGCCGCCATTTCTGCGCGGGATCGGACACCAGGAAGATGGCGTTGAACGGCACCGTCTGGGCAATCAGATTGGTGCCGACGGCGAGCGGGCCGATCAGCAGCAGGGCTCCTGTGGCCGCGCCTTGCCAGTGGCGGTCGAACCAGTCCTTGCCGGCGAAGATGACGACGCTCGACAGCGAGAAGCCGAGCATGGCGAGGCTGACCACCAGCGAACCGAAATGCGACCAGCTGCCAACCGCGAACACCCGCATGACAGCTATCTGCAGCGCGATGATGGCGCCGGCGATCAGCCCGACCGCGAGATAATGCGCGAGCCGAGGCGCCTCCAGCGAGGCGATGCTTGGTCGAGAGGTCGATACGACAGCCGTCATTCAGGCCCCTTGATGCGGCGGCTTAGCTCGGCAGGCCTGGACCGGCGGGGCAATGCTCAGCCGTTATGCGTGCCGACGATCTGGTCGCCTTCCAGCTTGGTGAACGGCACGAACGGCACCACCTTGCCATTGTAGATATCCGAGCGGACGATGTTGAACGTGCTGTCGGCAAGCTGCTGCTTGATCACCTTGAGCACATGCTGGGCGCCAGGCGGGCCGACCGGGATGACCATCACGCCATTTGGCTTCAACTGCTGCAGCAGCGACGGCGGAATGTGGTCGATGCCGCAAGTGACGATGATCTTGTCGAACGGGCCGACGCTTTCCCAGCCATAATAGCCGTCGGCGTTGCGGCTGGTGACCGAGCCGAACACGCTGTAGCCGCGATCGATCAGCGCGTCGTAGGTGCGGCGGGTGCGCTGCGCCAGCGGATTGATGATCTCGATCGTGTGCACCTTGTCGGTGAGGTTGGCGAGATACGCCGACTGATAGCCGGAGCCTGTGCCGACCTCGAGCACGGCCTCGCCGAACTGCACGTCGATGGCCGTCGTCATGCGCCCGACCAGATGCGGACCCGAGATGGTCACGCCATAGCCGATGTCGAGGAAGGCGTGATCATAGGCGCGCCCCAGATTCTGCTGCAGCACGAATTCTTCTCGCGGCGTGGCAAGGAAGGCGCGCTTGTTGCGGTCGTCCAGCACATCCTTGTTGTAGACCATGATCTGGAAGCGATCGAATCGCTCGGCCAAAAACTTCGGATCCTCGCCGCGATTGGCCACCATCCAGTCGATGAACGACTTTTTATCCTTGAATGGGATTTCGGCGTTGCGATCATAAGGCACCGGCAGGGCAGCCCTGACAGTAGCCGGAAGAATGGAGAACGCCGCCGCACCCGCCGACAGCGTCAAGAAATCCCGACGCTTCATGGAAAAAGCCTCCGAAAGTGGCCTTTGCCACCCCAAAACCAAGCACTTGATCCGATGCACCGCCTCCTAAAACGAGTCAATGGCCGTCAGGGAGCGGCCGTCCGGGCGGAGAATTTGTGGCAAGCGGGCAACAGTTTTGCCCCTGCAAGTCACTTTTTTCGCGCCTGGGAATGGCATGACCGATTGCCGCATGGTTCGCCGGACCGGTTCTTTCGCAAATTAGCAGGGGCTGTTTTGCTTGACTTGGCCGCCAAAAGCAGGCAGCAAAACTGCCTCGGAAGGGCAACAACACCACTTTCCTACGCGTGGATAGAACCTCATTTGGCGAAATCCACATCTCGTCGTTGGTTTTGAGAGGGATTGATTAACCAACTTTGTCCATATTTTGAAGCAATCGGCAACCAACGACAGGCGCGGCAAACGCGTCGGGGACCACCTGGGATCACTCGCAGAATGGTCGTCGCGGCTCACAAGGCCACGTACGGGGAAAACCGATTGGAGCAAGATTGGTTGCATGGCGTTGTCGCGTAAACACAATATAATCTGGGAACAGCGTGAAGGCGGCGAGCAACTCGACGCATTGCGTTCCCCTTCCTTCAACCCGCAACGGATCGTCCGCTGGGTCGCGGTGCCCGGTGTCAGCGCTGCCGTCGGCTTGTGGCTGATCGGCACCATGGCCGGCCTCAGCTCCGTCGGCGCCGCGCTGTCGGCGTCGGGCGGCCTGCCGCAGACATTGTCCATGCCGGGTTCCCTGGCGATGGCCGATCCGCTGAAGCAGCATTTCCTGAGATCCTCGGCGCCGTTCGTGCTGGCCAACGCCCATGGCGGCGCGCAGGCCCTGCACGACCATGCCGTGCAGTGCGGCGCCAGCTGCTTCAAGCTGGCCGGCGTCAGCCCGCAGATGGAGAAATCCGCGCGCCTCGTGGCCGATGCAAAGCCGGAACAGCCTATCTTGAAGTCGAAAGCGCAGGAGCGTTTCGAACGCATGGAGGCGTCGCTGTCGCCGACCAAGCTCGCCGCCGCTTTTGCCGACGCCGGCAAGCCTGTTGTCTTTGCCACCGCCGGCATGCCTGTCGCGACGGCCAACGCCCGTCCGGTGATTTCCAGCACCGCGCCGCAGATCGCGGAGGCGTCGCTGGTGCCGTCCGCCCAGGTCATGGCCAGCCTGTCTGATGACATGCCGGCTCCCGCGGCGGAACGCTTCGCCCGTGCCGATACCGTCGTCCAGACCGCACCGGCACCGACGGGCTTTGCCCAATCGGAGACGCCCGATAACGCACAGCTGGCGCTGGCCCTTATCCGGTCGCTGCCCGTCGAGGATGAGGCCTTCGCTTCACCGCTGCCGATGACCGACTCCTCGGCGGATGTCGCGGTTTCGCCTGTGGAGACCCAGCAGGAACAGCCTGGCGACGCGGCCGCGCTGCCGGATGCGCTGACCGACGAAGTGCCGCTGCCGACCCGCCGTCCGCAGTTCGACGCGCCGCAGCCCAAGGCCGTAGAGCAGGACAAGCCGGAGCCGCAGCCCAAGATTACTCAGCCCAAGCTCGCCCAGCAGAAACCGGCGCCGCAGGCAAAGCCGGTTCAGCAGTCCAGGCAACCGGCCCGCCAAGGCCGCGATGGCGGCGATGTCCTGGCCTATGCCAAGCCGGACACGCCCTCGGGCGGCCTCGGTCAGGCGTTCAGGAACCTGTTCAACGGGCCGAACCCCGGAAGCGGAGCCGGTCACGGCGTCGCCGTCTATGACATCAGCGCCAAGATCGTCTACATGCCGGACGGCCAGCGGCTCGAGGCGCATTCGGGTCTCGGCGCCATGGTCGACCAGCCGCGCTATGTCCATGTCAAGGATCGTGGCCCGACGCCACCCAACACCTACAATCTGTCGCTGCGTGAATCCCGCTTCCATGGTGTCGAGGCCCTGCGCCTCACCCCGGTCGGTGGCGGTAACAAGTACAACCGCAATGGCCTGCTCGCCCACACATACATGCTGCGCGGCGGCCGCGCCGAATCCAATGGCTGCGTCGTCTTCCGGGACTATCCCCGCTTCCTCGCCGCTTTCAAGAAAGGCAAGGTCACGCGCCTCGTCGTGGTGCCGCGCCTGAACGGTTCGCCGACCCAGGTGGCGACCGACAACGCACGCGGCGCCTGAGCGCGACGGCAGTACCACTGCGGGCCTGACTCCTCCTGACAGCCTTCTGTCAGGAGCCATATCCGGGCAGGCACCTCGCTCCATCCCGCTCTTTCCATTTTGGCCAAGACCTCCCATATTCGGGACATGGCCAAATCCCCCGACAAGAGAACGCCCCCGACGGCGAATGACGACCGCGCCGCGCCCAAGCGGCGCAGTCCGCTGACCGATTTCCTCGACGCCTCGGAGCCGCTGCACAGAGGCGGCTTCGCCGAGATGCCGCAGCCCGAACTGTCGGGCACGCCGCTCACCGGCTCGATCGCCGATTGGGCGGAGCAGATCGAGCAGGAGGCCGAGAAGGAAGGACGCCAGATCGGCAAGGGCGACGGCGGCAAATCGCCCAAGGCCGGCAAGAAGATTCCCGAGCGCTCCGCCGCTCCGGGTCGGAGCTCGCGCGGCACTTCGATGGGCGGCGCGGCAACGGCCAGGGAGCGGACCGCGGCCGGCCTCAATCCGGTCGCAGGCCTCGATATCTCGCTGGAAGACGCCGAGACCATGGCCTCGAGCAGCGTCACAGCCACTGTGGCAGCGCTGTCGGCGCTGATCGAATCCGGCAATCCGCTGCACAAGGACGGCGTGCTGTGGACGCCGCATCGCCCGGCCCGCCCGGAGAAATCCGAAGGCGGCATCGCCATCAAGATGGTGTCGGACTTCGAGCCCGCGGGTGACCAGCCGACCGCGATCAAGGACCTTGTCGAAGGTGTCGACAACAACGACCGCACCCAGGTGCTGCTCGGCGTCACCGGCTCCGGCAAAACCTTCACCATGGCCAAGGTGATCGAGCAGACGCAGCGCCCTGCCCTGATCCTGGCGCCGAACAAGACGCTGGCGGCGCAGCTTTATTCCGAGTTCAAGAAATTCTTCCCGGAAAACGCCGTCGAGTATTTCGTCTCCTATTACGACTATTACCAGCCGGAAGCCTACGTTCCGCGCACCGACACCTTCATCGAGAAGGAATCCTCGATCAACGAACAGATCGACCGCATGCGCCATTCGGCGACGCGCTCGCTGCTCGAGCGCGACGACGTCATCATCGTCGCCTCGGTGTCCTGCATTTATGGTATCGGCTCGGTCGAGACCTATACCGCGATGACCTTCCAGATGCAGATCGGCGACCGGCTCGACCAGCGCGCCCTGCTCGCCGACCTCGTCGCTCAGCAATACAAGCGCCAGGACATCAATTTCGTGCGCGGCTCGTTCCGCGTGCGCGGCGACACGATCGAGATCTTCCCCGCCCACCTGGAAGACCGCGCCTGGCGCATCTCGATGTTTGGCGACGAGATCGAGCAGATCACCGAATTCGACCCACTGACCGGCCAGAAGACCGGCGAGCTGAAAAGCGTCAAGATCTACGCCAATTCGCACTATGTGACGCCGCGTCCGACGCTCAATCAGGCGATCAAGTCGATCAAGGAAGAGCTCAAGCACCGCTTGGTCGAGCTGGAACGCGCCGGCCGCCTGCTCGAAGCGCAGCGGCTGGAACAGCGCTGCCGTTTCGACCTCGAGATGCTGGAAGCCACCGGCTCCTGCGCCGGCATCGAGAACTATTCGCGCTATCTCACCGGCCGCCAGCCGGGCGATCCGCCGCCGACCTTGTTCGAATATATCCCTGACAATGCGCTGGTCTTCATCGACGAAAGCCACGTCACCGTGCCGCAGATCGGCGGCATGTATCGCGGCGACTTTCGCCGTAAGGCGACGCTGGCCGAATATGGCTTCCGCTTGCCGTCCTGCATGGACAACCGGCCACTACGCTTCGAGGAATGGGACGCCATGCGCCCGCTCTCGGTCGCGGTTTCGGCAACGCCCGGCGGCTGGGAAATGGAACAGGCCGGCGGCGTCTTTGCCGAGCAGGTCATCCGCCCGACCGGCCTGATCGATCCGCCGGTCGAGGTCCGCCCGGCGAAAAGCCAGGTCGACGATGTCGTCGGCGAAATCCGCGACACCACCAAGGCCGGCTACCGCACGCTGGTCACCGTGCTGACCAAGCGCATGGCCGAGGACCTGACCGAATACCTGCACGAACAGGGCGTGCGCGTGCGCTACATGCACTCCGACATCGACACGCTGGAGCGCATCGAGATCCTTAGGGATTTGCGCCTCGGCGCTTTCGACGTGCTGGTCGGCATCAACCTTCTGCGCGAGGGCCTCGACATTCCCGAATGCGGCTTCGTCGCCATTCTCGACGCCGACAAGGAAGGCTTTTTGCGCTCGGAAACGTCACTGATCCAGACCATCGGCCGCGCCGCCCGCAACGTCGACGGCAAGGTCATCCTCTATGCCGACCAGGTCACCGGCTCGATGGAACGGGCGATGGCCGAAACCAGCCGTCGCCGCGAGAAGCAGATGGAGTGGAACGAGGCCAACGGCATTACGCCGGAATCGGTCAAGTCGCGCATCTCAGACATTCTGGACTCGGTCTACGAGAAGGACCATGTCCGCGCCGACATCTCGCAGTTCACCGACAGCGCCGGCGCCATGATGGGCAACAATCTCAAGGCGCATCTCGACGCCATGGAGAAGCAGATGCGCGACGCCGCCACCAATCTCGACTTCGAGAAGGCAGCCCGTATCCGTGACGAAATCAAGCGCCTGCGTGAGATGGAACTGTCGATCTCCGAAGACCCGCTGGCCAAATACGCCGACATGGAAAGCCCGGTCTCGGGTCGAGAAAAGGGCAAGCACAACAAGGGTGTGGCCAAACATCGTACATCCGAGGAACAGGAACGTTTCCGCAAGCTCGACGAAGCCCGCGCCGCCGAAGAGGCGGCCAAGGCTGCCCGGACCAACCTCTTCCGCAAGCCGGCGCTTGACGAGATGGGCGCCGACGGCGTTGTGCCGGTGAAGAAGCCGCTGTTTTCCAAACCCTCGATCGACGATATGGGTCCCGGCACCGACATGACGACGCCAGCGGGTGCCGTGTCGCGCTCGCTGTTCAAGAAGCAGTCGGCCGAGGAAGCGCACGGCTCCGACCTCGGCATTCCCGGCGAGCCGGCAAAGCCATTGTTCAAGAAGAACTCGCTGGACGAGATGACCGTGCGACGCACGGAAAAGCCGATCGACGGAAAAGTGCCGGCCAAGCCCCAGCCAATCTCCCCCCTAGTCGGGGAGATGTCCGGCAGGACAGAGGGGGGCGCGACGGATCGCGACGCCACACCAATCATCCGCCAGCGAGCCGGCATTGGTTCATATGAAGATCCGGGCGATGCCCGCCGCGAGAAGCGCCGGCCGGGCAAGACGGGCCGGCCGGGGAAGTAGAGCGCCTCTCCTTCTCCCGCAAGGGGAGAAGGAGAGGCGCTCCATCGCGCACCTTAAGTCGGAACAGTCTCTGGACTATGCGCCAGCGGTTGCCGCCAGTCGGCGGAAACGATACGCACGGCTGCAATTCTGGCTCCGCACACAAAGCTCGCACCGGCCCTTTCCATGAAACCCAGGGACATCGCCGCCTACATCTTTCTGGCCATCACTTGGGGCCTGTCGTTCCTTGTCCTGCTCAAGGTCGTGCATGCCTTTGGCTGGGTCGGCGCGGTCACCTTGCGGTCGCTGATCGCCGGCATCACGCTCTTCCTGTTGGCCGCCGCGACACGGCGGCGGCTGGATTTCAGCGTCGGCTGGCGGCACTTCGCCGTGGTTGGCGCGACGACAGTCGCCGCGCAGCTGATCGGCCTGTCCTATGCAACGCCGCGCATCGGCACGGCGATAGCCGCCATCCTCGTTGCCGCGATCCCGCTGTTCTCGATGATCCTCGGCCAGTTGTGGGGGCTGGAGCGCATCACACTTCGTGGACTGGCAGGGTTGCTGGTCGGCGCCACAGGGATCATCGTTCTGGTCGGCTTTCCCGCCGTGCCGATCACGACATCTTTCGCCTTCGGCTGTGCGGCCTCATTGTGCAGTTCCTTCTCCGCCGCCTTCGGCAGCAACTACGCCAACCGCCATTTGCGCGCGGCTGGTTCGTTCGAACTCACCGGCGCCGCCTTCATGTTCGGCGGCCTGATGACGCTGCCATTGCTGTTGGTCGTGCCGGTGCCTGCCATGCCCACCCCTGTCGACTTCCTCTATCTCGTCCTTCTCGCCTGCGTGATGAGCGCGCTGACCTATGTCGTCTATTTCCGGCTGGTGGCCAGCATCGGCGCGACCAGGACGATCAGCGTCGAATTCGCCGTGACCACGATCGCGGTGCTGGTTGGCACGATTCTGCTTGGGGAGTCGCTGACCGTTATCCAGGGCTTCGGCGCGGTAGCGATCATCGGCGGCTGCGTCCTGGTGCTAGATCCGTTCCCGCGTCGCGGGAACGCCGTCCCCTTGCCTTCCGCCCCGCCTTTGGTGTAATCGCTCCCCAACACTCGAACGTCTTGAAAGGAGGGCTCACGTGTTCACGTTTCATCGTCACCATCGTCAGCGTGGCCCGATTTCTGCCCTGCGAGTTCGCTTGCAGGGCTGACCAGGGACGGTCCGGGTTTTTTCCCGCTTCGATTTTTTGGTCTGCCCTTCGTGGTGCGCAACTGAGCCTGATGGCCGGAATGCGCACCGTCAAAGTGCACCCGGAGTTGTCTCCGGCTAGACCAGAGAAATCACAATGGCCCTGATCAGCCTCAAATCCGTCGGCGTCACCATGAGTGCGCCGCTGTTTGCAAACCTCGACCTCACCATCGGCGCCGGCGATCGGCTTGGCATCGTTGCCGCCAACGGCCGCGGCAAGTCGACCTTGCTCAAATGCCTGACCGGCGAGATGGAGCAGACATCGGGCGACATCACCCGCACGCGTGGCCTGCGCGTCGGCCATGTCGAGCAGTCGGTTCCCCCTGCTATGCTCGGCAGCACCTTTTATCAGGTGGTGGCCGATGCCTTGCCCGCCGAGCAGGCCGACAGCGAGCTGTGGCGTGTCGACGTCGTCCTCGACTCGCTTGATGTGCCCGAGGCGATGCGCGAACGGCCAATGCAGGCGCTGAGCGGCGGCTGGCAAAGACTGGCGCTGATCGCCCGCGTCTGGGTCACCGATCCCGACGTGCTGCTGCTCGACGAGCCGACCAACCATCTTGACCTTGCCCGCATCTCCCAGCTGGAAAGCTGGCTGAGCGCACTGCCGCGCGAAGTGCCTGTTATCATCGCCAGCCATGACCGCGCCTTCCTCGACGCCGCCACCAATCGGACGCTTTTCCTGCGCCCGGAGCAATCGCCAGTGTTCGCGCTACCCTATTCCCGCGCGAGGCGGGCGCTCGACGAGGCCGATGCCTCGACGGCGCGCAAGTTCGAGCGCGACATGAAGGTCGCCCAGCAGCTGCGCAAGCAAGCCGCCAAGCTCAACAACATCGGTATCAATTCGGGCAGCGACCTGCTGACGGTGAAGACCAAGCAACTCAAGGAGCGTGCGGAGAAGCTGGAAGAGGCGGCGGTATCAGCACATCGCGAGAAGTCGGCCGGTGCGATCCGGCTTGCCAATCGCGGCACCCACGCCAAGGTGCTGATCACGCTTGAAGACGCGGCGGTCGAAACGCCTGACGGCACGCTGCTGTTCAGGACCGGCAAGCGCCACATCTGCCAGGGCGACCGCATCGTGCTGCTTGGCCGCAACGGCGTCGGCAAGTCGCGTTTCGTCACCCTGATCCGCAACGCAATCGTCGAGCCCGACACGGTGCCGAACGTGAAGGTGACGCCGTCGACAGTGCTCGGCTACAGCGACCAGGCGCTATCCGGCATCAGCGGCGACGACACACCGCTGGCGATGGTCTCGCGCCGCTATGATGTCGGCGAACAGCGCGCCCGCTCGCTGCTTGCAGGCGCCGGCGTGATCATCGAGATGCAGGAGAAAAAGATCGGCGTGCTGTCCGGCGGCCAGAAGGCACGGCTGATAATGCTGGCGCTGAGGCTCGCCAACCCCAACTTCTACCTGCTCGACGAGCCGACCAACCATCTCGACATCGACGGCCAGGAAGCGCTGGAAGAGGAATTGCTCAAGCACCAGGCAAGCTGCGTGCTGGCTTCACACGACCGATCCTTCATCCGCAATGTCGGCAACCGCTTCTGGCTGATCGAGAAGCGAAAGCTGACCGAGATCGAGGACCCCGAGGGCTTTTTCCGCGAGGTGGCCGAAGCGGGTGGCTGAGGAAAGCCATTCGGCCGGGCCGGCATTCGAGGGTTGCCGGCCCGCACTTTCCCGGCAGCCGGAAAAGGCGCATCGTGAAGGTTTCGCAAACCGAGGGAGGAAACCAGTCATGCGCGGGGTGGACGTCGTCAAGAACCTTTATGATGCCTATGCGAAACGCGACATCGTGAGCGCGCTGGCCCACTGTTCAGACGATGTCGTCTTCCGCTGGGTCGCCGAACCGCACGCACCCTACATCGGGGCAGGCAACGGCAAGCAGGAGTTCCTTGCCCGCCTCATGGCGCTGGACAAGGATTTCGAATACCGCAGCTTCGTCCCGATGGACATCATCGACGGCGGCGACAAGATCGCGGCGCAGGTCGAAATCCATTTGACGCGCAAAACCACCGGCCAGGAGCTTGTCATGCGCATCGCCGATTTCTGGACGCTGCGCGACGGCGAGATCATCGAGATGGTGGAATATTACGATACCGCGCTCGCCGCATCGGTCATCTGAAATAGTTTCGACGACCTGTCGGATCGCCTGAACCTGCCTCGTCCTTGGGATGCCGACACGATGATGCCGGCATCAACCCAGGGAGAACCACCATGTCGGTCCTTTCATCCATCAGTCGCATCGCAACCCGGTATGCGGCGGCACGCGCCCGCCACCGCTGCGAACGCATCCTGCTTTCACTGCCGGCCGCGGTGCGCAAGGATATCGGCTTCCCGGAAATGTTCGACGCGCAAGACAGCCGTCGTGCGAACACCTTCTCGGCCAAGATAATATGACCGCAACCAGCCTGTTGATGCTGTCGCTCATCTCGCCGGCTGCCTGGTCTTCGCGGGACCGGTCCGCAAAAAATCTCGCGGTCGTGTAGGATCGCCGTCATCTCATGCGTCCTAAGGTTCGTAAGGCCAAGCCAAACGCCCAAGCCAGACGCAAAGAGGAGCAAGACATGACTGACCAGACCCCCGTTCAGCCCAGGGCAGAAGTGCTCGGCGGATTGACCCCTTATCTGCAGGTTGACGGCGCCTTCGAGGCTGCCGAATTCTACACGAAGGCCTTTGGCGCGGAGCAGGTCTTTGCCTATCCGCCTGACGAAAAAGGCCGCACCATGCATGTCCATCTCCACATCAACGGCTCGACGCTGATGCTGGGCGATGCCTTCCCCGAACACGGTCACCCGCACAAGGATGCGCAGGGCTATACGCTGCAGCTGCATCTCCAGGACGACACGATTGAAACCTGGTGGCAGCGCGCCATCGAGGCCGGTTGCGAGGAAGTGGTGCCGTTGCAGGTGATGTTCTGGGGCGACCGCTGGGGCCAGGTGAAGGATCCCTTTGGCGTCGCCTGGGCGATGAACGCGCCGGTGAAATAGGTTTCCTGGCGAGCGGTCGCCCGCCAATGGCAGGGCTGACGCGCTCACCGCGCCAGGTCGTATCCCCGCCGACCCGGCGCTCGTTTTTCAGCAAAGGAGTTCGCCATGTCCTATGTCGATGGTTTCGTACTTGCCGTGCCAAAGACCAAACTCGACGACTACAAGAAGCTGGCCAGCCTCACCGGCCCGATATGGATGGAACACGGCGCGCTCGCCTATGTCGAATGTATCGGCGACGACGTGCCCTATGGCGAGCTGACCTCGTTTCCGCGCGCCGTTCAGGCAAAGGACGACGAGATCGTCGTCTTTGCCTGGGCAGTCTATGAATCACGGCAGAGCCGCGATGCAGTGATGGCAAAGGTGATGGCCGACCCGCGTTTGAAACCCGATTGGGGGACCATGCCCTTCGACGCCAAGCGCATGATCTTCGGCGGCTTCCAGCCGTTCATGGAGCTTTGAATTGCTCTGCCCCAAGGTAGGTTGAGATTGAGGTCAGGCCGAACCGAGAACGGTGGTTTCCGAGAACCGGAACGGAACGTACTTTAAGTACGTGAGTACCGGAAGCGAAGGGAACCGCCGTTCGCAGGCCGGCCTCACCTCAATATCAGCCTAGCTTGTCGAGCAGCGGCTTCAGCCGATCCCCATAACGCTTCCACAGATCGACCGAGCCTTGATACATCGGCTGGCGCACCTGCGCGGCGGAAGCCGTGCGCACCGGCCGGTCGGTCTCGTGGAACGACAGCACGGCATCGTCCCATGGCAGGCCGAGATAGTCGATGAGCGCCCGGCTCTGCCCTTCCTGATCGGCGACGAAATCCTCATAGCGCACATCATGCACGACGCCGGGCAGCACGCTGTGCCAATGCGCCATGATGTCTGTGTAGAGATTGTGGAAGTCGGCGAGTTCGCTCAGCTCATAGCCATAGCGATGGCTGTCACCCCGGAAATGCACCTTGAAGATTGAAAGGCATGTCGCCACCGCATCGCGGGCGACGTGGATGATCCTGGCCTTCGGCATCATCATGTGGATGAAGCCGATTAGCAGGAAGTTGCCCGGCATCTTGTCGGTGACATGGCTGATATGGGGATAGCGGGCATGCAGCATGTCGAGATAGGCTTGGCCTGCCTCGGCAAAATCCGCATCATCTGTCTCCGACACGCCCCAGGGAAAGCCGCCTGGCATGTTTGCCGGGAACTGATTTCCGACCACCTTCTTCAAGATGCTGAGCTCGCCCGCGCCATAGACCTTGGGATGGCTGGCGATGATCTGTTCGACCAGCGTCGTGCCGGAGCGCGGCATACCGACGATGAAGATGGGCGCATCATCGGTGATCGGGCTCGGTCTGTGCCTTTCAAAGAAGCCGGCATCGAACACCGTCTTCATCGCCTCGAATTCGGCGCGCGTCCTGACGGGATCATAGTTGATGCCCTTGCGGCGAATGGCATTGCCTTCGGCGAAATAGTCGAAGGCCCTGTTGTAATCCTTCAAATCGTCATTGGCCTTGCCGAGGCCGAAGGACAGCTGCATGCGTGCCAGGCTGTCCTGCGGCGCCTTGGCATGCTGTGCTTCCATGCCGGCCAGTTCGGCATCGCGCTCCTTCTGGCGCTTGACCTGCGTCAGCATCAGCCAGGCCGTGGCCATGCCGGGGTTCACCGCCAGCGCCTGCCGGAGCAGGTCGGCCGCCTCGTCGAGCTTGCCCTTTTCCATCAGCCCGACGCCCAGCCCGCGCAGCAGGTCTGCATCTTTGGGGCGGATGGTCAGCGCTTCGCGGAAGACAGCCAGCGCCTCATCCAGGCGTCCGGATTCCTGCAGCGTTTCGGCAAGCCCGATCCGGGCGCGCACATGAAATGGGTTGCGTGCGACGGTGCCGCGATAGATCTCCTCGGCCTCCTCGAACTGGCCAAGCTGCGTCAGCGACGAGCCGAGATTGTCGCGTGCCGCGAGTTGCTCCGGCCGCAGATCCACCGCGCCACGGAAGAAGTCGATTGCCGCGGCGACGCGGCCGAGGTCGCGCATCACCGTGCCGAAATTGTTGAGGAAATCGGCATTCGTCGGCTGCAGGCTCACCGATTGTTCGATGAGATCCAGCCCTTCTTCGCTGCGCCCGGTCTGGTGCAGCAGCAGCCCCAGGAAATGTGCGGCGGCCGCGTGCTTGGGCTGACGCTCCAGCACCTGCCGGTAGATTGTCTCAGCCTCTTGCCGGCGCCCGGCCTGATGCAATTGCAGAGCCTGCTGCACGTACTGGTCAAGGCCCAACGGCGGCTGTCCGCCCGCGCCAGACCTTGCTTCCGCACCCGCCGCTCGTCTCTGATCTCTGTTAATGGGAAACCTGCCGTGTTTATCCGCCTGCCGCGATCTAAGCCATTGGCGCGGCAGGTTCAAGTCTTAGCGTGGTTCTGTGCTCTTCCGTCGCCGCGAAAGCGATCAGATCAGGCGGTTGGTCTCGGCAACCTGCCTAGCCCGCCTCACGGTGCCATCGGTGTCGGAGATCATGCGCCTCGCCGCCTCATCGCTTCTGATGGTCAGCCGTGCCGACTTGACGATCATCGGCTGGCCATTGGCGCCAATGGCAATGGCGTGCATGGCGGTTGGCTTGATGATCGGATTGACCGCTGCGGTCTTCCCTTTCGAGGTTCTGACGGAAACCATGTTTTATCCTTTTCCGGAGCGAATAAAATACAGATGCCAGGGAAAACCCCCAGCACGTTCACAAGAATTTTTTAGAAATATCTTGAACCCATAGCAGAATTATCTGAACATTTATAGCGATCTATTTTTCAGCCAAAGCCGGCAGATTTACAAACCTTCTTGAAAAGGTTGCCCAATCGAGCTATATAACAAAGATCGTTTGGGCCAGAATTGGCATCTCGCGGCGTCAGAGGTTCTCGACCCGCCAATCTCATTCCAAATCATCGGCACCGGGCGCGCGGCAGATTGGCCGTGCGACGATTTCTCAGTCCTCGAAAGACACATATGACCACCGGAACCGTGAAGTTCTACAATGGCCAGAAGGGTTTTGGCTTCATTCAGCCGACCGATGGCGGCAAGGACGTATTCGTCCATGTCAGCGCATTGGAACGCGCCGGCTTCCCCGGCCTTGCCGAAGGCCAGAAACTGCAATTCGAGTTGGAGCGTGACGGCAAGGGCCGCGAGTCGGCCGCCAGTCTGCAACTGATCTGATCCGGCCGAATTCGATGAACGCTGACCACGGATGTACTGGCAGCTCTCGAAAGCGGCTTATTTCCAGCGATTGCCGGAAATAGGAAAGCGGGGCCTCGTCCCCGCTTTTTTGCTTTCAGGTCGCTGTTTTACGTGAAGACCAAAGCGCGAACCGATCAAGATTTGAACCAGTCAAGGCCAGGACAATGCCGGACCGCACCACCCACTCCATCGCCCACTTCACCGCGGCTTTCGCGCTCGGTGGTCTGGAGGGCCAGTTGCCGGCCGGCGACTACGACATCGATCATGATGAAGAGCTGATCGAGGGCATGTCGCGCGCTGCCTGGCGCCGCGTTGCCACGTTCATTCACCTGCCGGCAAGGGCGGTGGAGAACCCGACCACCAGCCAGCTTGTCGCCATCGACCACCTCGAACTCGAAACCGCGCTGAAGCGCGACCGGGAGAATGCAGCATGATCCGTTTCCAGCAGAATACGCGCCCGCGCACCGACACCCCCTCTCACCTTTTCGCCATCGGCCAGACGGTGCGCATGAAGAGCCGCACCGGCCTCGTCCAGAAGACGGCGGAACTGTTCGAGATCAAGAGCAGGCTGCCGGTCAAGGACGGTTCGCCGCAATACCGCATCCGCAGCGAGCAGGAGACCCACGAGCGGGTCACCACCGAAGACAATCTCGAACCGGCCGACACGCCGATTGTTGCCAACAATCCGGTCGTCTGAGATCCCCGAAAAGCCAGCCAACACGCTAGGAGCAGTTCATGTCCAAGGGTCAACAGCGAAGCAATCGCGAAACGCGCAAGCCGAAGAAAGACAAAGTCGTGGCCAAGGCGGCCGCTCCCTTCGGCTCGTCGGTCAAGCAGGCGGAGAGCAGCCTGAAGCCGAAGTCCAAGAGCTGACATCCAAGAACTGATATCCCCTGGGGCGCTTCACATGCGCCCAATCGCCCGCTGTGAGCAGGCGATGAACTGACGCAACAAGCCAAATGCTCTGCCACGGAGGCTTGCTTGAACTTCGTCATCGAGTTCTACAGGTCGCGCGACGCCGAGGAAGCGACGCTCGACAAGGTGTCGCTGGAAGCGCCCACGCTACGCGCCGCCCTGCAAGGCGCGACCGCCCTGTTCCACAGCCTGGCCATGCCGCAGATCCCCGACCGCCTGCGCATCTCCGACGAGCATGGCACCGAGCTTTATGCTGGACCGGCCGATGGGGAGTATCGGGCCTAGGCAAGCCACATCTAGATCATCGCCGCGCAACCGCAGGCGCCTGACGACGTTGAGCCTGCACAGCCATTCTCGGCCAATGGCGGCGTCTATTGGGTTGGCGAACCCATGGGCGACATCAACTATGTCGACCTGCCGAGGACCCCCGAAAAGGTCGCCGGCATGATCGAGATGGCCGCGTCAAACGCCGCCCATCTGGCCGCCCTGCTGAAGGCCAAGGCCTATACTGGCGTGGCCAAGTAGCGCCTTCTCAGCATGGCCCATCGCCAACGATGCGATAATCTGCGGCGCGGGCTTCGCAGGCGTTGGAGAAAGTGCGCTCCTCACCGTGCCGGCGGGCGCAGACGGGCGCATATTCGCGGGTGCAGAACGTCTGCTCTTCCCCACCGCCACCGCCACCGCCACCGCCACCGCCACCGCCAGCGCCGTCACCACGGCAGGGACCGTCGCGCACGATGCGGTAACCGGCGCGGTCGGCAAGGCAGCCATTGGCGAAAGTCTGGCGATCGCCGCTGCGGCGGGCGCAGACCGGTTCGTACTGCCTGCTGCAATATTGCGGTTCGGGGCGCGGCGGACGCAGACGGGGTCCCGGCCCGTCATCGACGACGACGGTGCAGGCGGCCAGAAGTGCCGACATGAACAGCAAGGCAAATCCTTGCCGCAAGAAGCCAAAACCCTGTCGCGAAAAAATTGACGCCAGGAATCTCATGCTGCTCTCTCCCTCGATCCCATCCCGATCGCGATCCGTTCCGATCCTCGCCATTCCCTTGTCAAATGCAACCCCCGTTTGCAGCCCCGAACCGGGGCGACGTGGCGAACCAGGGCGACCGGCAATGGCTGTCGTTGGCAGCCTCTGGCCCATGCGTGACCGTGGCTGTGGGCCGATGACCCGTCCGGCAACGAGGCCTATCTGCGGCGCATCGACGCTCAGATCAGTCGATTCTTGCGTCGGGATGCGCCCAGTGTGGCGGCCTGCGGCCCTATCTTGCAACCCTCACGTTTCCGTGCGATAAATTCCGTGTTCGGGCATTTGCGACCCGGAGAGCGGAACGTTTTGGACGACCTTTCCCCGATACTGTGAATCTCTGACGGCCCCGTTTTCGGCGGGGGGTTTGACCATGCGCCAATGCATGACTGCCGAAGCAACCACCGGGAACTGCCCATTGCGCCAGGCGGCGGGCGGGACCACCAAAGACTGAACGGGTGAAGGAGTTTCCCCAATGGCCCAGACCGGCACCGTTAAATTCTTCAACGCTACCAAAGGCTTCGGTTTCATTACGCCCGATGGTGGCGCCAAGGACGTGTTCGTCCATATCTCGGCGATCGAGGCTTCGGGCCTGCGCACGCTCGTCGACGGCCAGAAGGTCACCTTCGACGTCGAGCCGGACCGCATGGGCAAGGGCCCCAAGGCCGTCAACCTCCGCGCTGCCTGAACCATCAGCGCCCCGCAGTCCTCGGTGGCGTGCGAAGGAGACTCCAGGCCATAGACGGCGGCTGGAGACACAAACGAATTTTGAAGGCGCGGCGATTTTCGCCGCGCCTTTTTCATGTCCCCACCTTCTTCAAGTCAAAGGCACAGCAAAAGTGCATGCAAAACTTTCTCTTGCCGATGACGCTAAAATAAAGGACAAATTTCCTCTCGGGCATTTGCCGGCCCGAGACTGGAGTTTATGGGATCAAAGGAGCTTCCCATGCCGCAGACCGGCACCGTCAAATTCTTCAACCATGCCAAGGGCTTCGGCTTCATCACGCCGGACGATGGCGCGAAGGATGTCTTCGTCCATATTTCGGCCGTACAGGCGTCGGGTCTTCCCGGTCTCGAAGATGGGCAGAAAGTGACATTCGACACCGAGCCGGACAAGCGCGGCAAGGGTCCGAAGGCCGTCAACCTGTCGGTCGGCTGAGCCGGTTAGACCAGTCGGCGCCGACGGGCAGTTCCGCTCATTGCGAGCGTGAGCTTCTCGGCGCCTCTAAAAAATCGAAACGTCGAAATTCGTTCAGCCCCCGTTCAGCCACGGTCGCATATTAGTTCTGGGTAAAGCCGGACCGCATCCCCTGCAAAACCGCACGGCCCGGTACGAAGGAGACCAAGATGAACAGAATTTTCAAGACTGCCGTGCTGTCCGCCGCCGTGGCCGGCACCATGCTTGCGGCCTTGCCCGCAGCCAACGCCGATGACTGGGGTCATCACCGCCGCCACCACAATGGCGATGCCATTGCCGCCGGCGTCCTCGGCCTCGCAGCAGGCGCGCTGATCGGTGGCGCGCTGGCCAATGACCAGCCCCCGCCCTACGCAGACCGCTACTACAATGACGGCTACGACCGTGACGTCGTGGTGCGCCCGGCCCCGGTCCGTCGCTATTACGCCGAGCCGCAGGTGGTCTATGCCGATCGCTATGCCGAGCCGTGGACCCGTGACTGGTACAACTACTGCTCGGACCGCTACCGCACCTTCAACAGCCGCACCGGCACGTTCACCGGCAATGACGGCGAGCAGCATTTCTGCACCGCGAACTGAGGCTTCCCTGCCCCATACGAAAAAGCGCTGACCGCGAGGCCAGCGCTTTTTTTGGATTCTCCGATCAGTGGCCCGCCAGGGTGTGCTGAGATTCAGGTCAGGCCGAGTCGAAAATGACGGGTTCCGAGAACCGGAGCGGAGCGTACTTTTGGTACGTGAGCACCGGAAGCGGAGGAAGCCGCCATTTGCAGACCGGCCTCACCTGAATATCAGCACAGCCTAGACAAGGAACGGATTGGTCCGCCGCTCCTCGCCGAAACGGCCGCCGGGGCCGTGGCCGCAGATGAAGCCGATGTCATCGCCGAGCGGCAACAGCTTGTCCTTGATCGAAGCGATCAGCGTCGCGTGGTCGCCGCCCGGCAGGTCGGTGCGGCCGACCGAGCCACGGAACAGCACGTCGCCGACATGGGCGAACTTGGCCGCGCGGTTGTAGTAGACGACATGACCCGGCGCATGGCCTGGGCAATGCAGCACCTCGAAGACATGCGAACCGAACGACACCGTTTCGCCCTCGGTGAGGAACCGGTCGGGCACGCAATTGCGCGAGCCGGCAATGCCATAGCGCTTGCCCTGGTTCTCCAGATTGTCGAGCAGGAATTTGTCGGCCACATGCGGCCCGATGATGTCGACGCCGAGTGCCTCCTTCAACTCCATCGCGCCGCCGGCATGGTCGATATGGCCATGCGTAATCCAGATTGCCTCGGCGATGATCGCATTGTCCTTCAGCACCGCCAGCACCTTGTCGATGTCGCCGCCCGGATCGACGACGACGCCGTGCTTGTCATCCATGTCGAACAGAATGGTGCAGTTCTGCTGGAAGGGTGTGACCGGCACGATGCCGGCATTGAGCTGACCCATGATCGTCCTTTCGCTGTATCCACCGTCATGTAAAGGCGCTGGCGAAGGGCGTCCACCCATGGAAAGACGAACAGTCGGTTGCTTCAAAAACAGAAATGGGCGGCCGAAGCCGCCCATTTGACCAGGCCGAAGCCGTTGGACCTTACTTCTTCATGGCGCCCATGACCGCACCGATGATGCCGGTCAGGATCGCGCCGCCGCCGGCGCCGCCGACGATGTTCTGCAGGTTGAGCGAGCTGCCCAGGCCGCTCGTCGCAGCCGCTGCCGCGGCCGGATCGACCCCGTGGCCGAGCAGGCTGCCCAGGATCGCAGCGCCGCCGACACCGCCAATGGCGCCGCCCAGGATCTTGGGCAGCTGTCCCAGTGCCGCCGTCTTGATCGCAGCACCCACCGCCTGACCACCGATGATGCCTGTAATGATCTGAATGATGATCGGAAGAAGCGTGTTCATGTCCATATGATGAGTCCCTCCATAGCTGCCAGCCTCCCGGGCCGACACCATCATGAGACGCCGAATTGGATGAAAGTCAAATGCAGAAACGCTGAAATAAAAGGGGCGGCTCGAAAACCGCCCCTGCTTGCACGAAAAGCTGTGACTATCGTTATTCTGCGGCGATCGCGTGCTTCGGCTGAACCGCGGCAGAATAGTCATTCATAAGGTTCTTAGCGATCTCGCCGACCTCGAATCGGTAAGGGCCGATCTCCGACACCGGCGTTACTTCCGCTGCCGTCCCGGTCAGGAAGCATTGCTCGAAGCCCTCAAGTTCTTCCGGCATGATGGCGCGTTCGATGACTTCCAGACCGCGATCCCTGGCCAGCCCGATGACCGTGCGGCGGGTGATGCCGTCGAGGAAACAGTCGGGCTTCGGCGTGTGGATCTTGCCGTCCTTGACGAAGAAGATGTTGGCGCCCGTTGCTTCCGCAACTTGCCCGCGCCAGTCGAGCATCATGGCGTCGGCATAGCCCTTGGCTTCGGCGGCATGTTTGGACATGGTGCAGATCATGTAGAGGCCGGCGGCCTTCGACTTTGAAGGCGCCGTGCGCGGGTCGGGCCGGCGCCATTCGGCCATATCGAGGCGGATGCCCTTCAGCTTCTGCGCCGGGTCGAAATAGCTAGGCCACTGCCAGATGGCGATAGCGACGTTGATACGGTTGTTCTGTGCCGAAACGCCCATCTGCTCGCTGCCGCGCCAGGCGATCGGCCTGACATAGGCGTCCTGGAAACCCTGCTTCTTCAGAAGCGTGGTTGAGGCGTCGTTGAGCTCGGCCACCGAATAGGGAATCTTGAAGCCGAGCAGCCGCGCCGATTCATGCAGGCGCTCGGTGTGCTCGTTGAGCTTGAAGATCTCGCCGCCATAGGCGCGCTCGCCCTCGAAGACCGCGCTTGCATAGTGCAGACCGTGCGTCAGCACATGAATCTTGGCGTCGCCCCACGGAATGAACTCCCCATTCATCCAGATGAAACCGTCCAGTTGATCGAAGGGAACGGATGCCATGGTAACCTCCCGCGGGCCACGGCCCGCATATCCTTGGTGTCGTTGCGTGTTCTTTTTGGCCGCGCCATGCAATTTGAGACGCCGGCCGGTGTCTCGAAGCGTAGGCGGATAATCGCGCCCTGGCAAACTCAGGAAGTTCCGGAAAAACCGGCCTGCCTTGCCTTTTCGTTCGCAATCCGCCCAAAAGCTTGTCAAAAATTACCATTGCAGGGAAATTACGTCAATAGTACTGACATAATCTCCCGTTCCCATGGAGAAATGATGACGGATCGAAGCCCATCTGCCGGAAAACCGATCAGGAGCGCGATGTCAGTCGAGGACGGCATCGACTTCGCCATCATCGAACTGTTCTTCTTCGCCTATCGCGACTTCACCTCCGATCCCGACCAGATCCTGGCCGACTACGGCTTCGGCCGCGCCCATCACCGGGTGCTGCATTTCGTCAACCGCAGGCCGGGCCTGACGGTCGCCGAACTGCTCGATGTGCTGAAGATCACCAAGCAGAGCCTGGCGCGCGTGCTCAAGCAGCTGATCGACACCGACCATGTCGTGCAATTGCAAGGTCCACGCGACCGCCGCCAGCGCGAACTCTATCCGACGGCCAAGGGCCGTGCGCTGGCCCTGGCCCTGGCACGGCCACAGTCGCGCCGCATCCATGCTGCATTGGAAGATTCCGGCGCCACCGAACGGACCTTGGTGGAACGCTTCCTCGAAGCGATGGTCAATCCGGAACTGAGAGCGCAGATTGACGTTGGGTCCGCAAAAATGTCAGGGAAAAGCCATGGAGAGCACTGAGAGGGTCGAGCAGGCCGCACCGGATGACGATGCGCCGCATCTGCTCGTGGTCGACGACGACACCCGCATCCGCAATCTTCTCAAGCAGTATCTGACCGAAAACGGCTTTCGCGTCACTGTCGCCGGCAATGCCGGCGAAGCCAGGCGCAAACTGGCCGGCCTCGATTTCGACCTGCTGGTGCTCGATGTCATGATGCCGGGCGAGACCGGCGTCGACCTCACCAAGTCATTGCGGGCCGAAAAGAACGTGCCGATACTGATGCTGACGGCGCTGTCGGAAACCGACAGCCGCATCTCAGGGCTGGAGGCCGGTGCCGACGACTATCTGCCGAAACCCTTCGATCCGCGCGAGCTGATCCTGCGCATCAACAACATCCTGCGCCGCGGCGGCCCGGCGACGACGCCCAAGGTCGAGCAACTGGTCTTCGGCCCCTACACCTTCCAGATCGCCAGGCGCGAATTGAAGCGTGGCGGCGAGGCGCTGAAGCTGACCGACCGCGAGCAGGAGATCCTGGCGATCTTCGCCGCGCGCGCCGGCGAAACCATTCCGCGCCACGAGCTGGTTGGTGACGATTCGGAGGTCGGCGAGCGTACCATCGACGTCCAGATCAACCGGCTGCGCCGCAAGATCGAGCGCGATCCGTCCAATCCGGTCTGGTTGCAGACGGTGCGCGGTATTGGGTATCGGCTCAGTGTGGAATAGCCGTTTCCCATCTATGCGTTTTCAATAGCTTACTAGCAAAATTGTCAAACCAAGCCATTCGGTTTGACAGCTTTTGTTCCTGCTCCGTGCTCGGCGATGGCATTCATCGCTTCATGCGCCAAGCGCATCTGATCCACGGCCTCGGTGTAGCGAACGATCTCATCGAGCTTTTTGTGGCCCGTGATTGCCTTGATCTGGTGGGGCGTGCAGCCCGCTTGAGCAAGCCGTCGGCTACACGCCTTACGCAGACCGTGCGGTGAAAGCCCCATGGCGCCGCTTGCCAAATCCTCGCGCAAACCAGCTTCGCGGACACAGACCCGGAACCAGTTCGTGAAGGACTCGGGCTGGAACGGCTTTTCGTATTGCGTCAGGAGAAATGTGAGGTTGCCCTGGGGTCGGGCATCGAGCGTGCGTTTGAGGTATGCATGAAGTGGGATCGAGACGGCTGTGCCCGTCTTTTGCTGGCGAATGGAGAGGACGTCGTTCTTGACGTGCTGCCGGCCCATACCAATAACGTCCGAGCGTCGCTGACCGGTGAACAGCAGAAGGTCGAGGGCGAGGCGGGCACGGGTGCCCTCTGCGTGCGCTGCGTAGAACGCGACAATGTCCTCCTCCTCCCAGGTGATAAACCCGCCCGACTTGATTTTCATGCGCCGTATCCGGATCGAGTCGACCGCCTCGACCAATGCGTTGTCGCAGCGCTACGGCCATATCATCGAGCCGGCAGTTCGACCGCCGGTAGCCAGTGGGTTGATGTCGCTCGTGCGTCCTGATGGCTACATGGCAGGTGCTTTCGACGGAGCTGAGGCGTTGGCTACGTACTTGGGAGAGCTCGCTTAAAGCCGCCAAGCCGCCATGGTTCCAATGTAGTTCCACGGCTCGGGACGGTTTGAAAGCCAAACACGCAGTCCGAATGCAACGCTAATGCGTATCGTGCGAACGGTCGTCTTCAAGCGAAGGCGCGTGACCGCTAGTGGGAAAGGACGGCCGCCCGCTCGACGGCAGACTTAAGGCGCAATTCCGCTGGGCTGCTTCTGACGGGAACGGGGCCGAGTTCTGACTGTCGGCTTCCAGGCGTCGAGGCTTGAATAGCTGCCGTTAGGCGCGCGCTAATTTCAACGACGACTTTCGCCAGGATCGCACCCATCGAATGGGGAGGCGCTCAACGGTTCGTTGTGCTAACCTCGGTAGCCGCGGAGGGCGCTATGGGTGAGAATCGCAAGCTAGCCGCAATTCTAGCCGCAGACGTGGTCGGATATAGTCGGCTCGCCAGCGAAGACGAAGATCGCACCTTGGCGAGGTTGCGGGCACTACGCAGCGACCTGATGGATCCGACCATCGCCGTGCACAACGGGCGCGTGATCAAGCGCACCGGGGATGGAGCGCTGGTCGAGTTCCGCAGCGTGGTGGATGCCGTGCGCTGCGCTATCGAGGTGCAGAACGGAATGGTGGAGCGCAACGCCGGTGTACCGCAGGACCGTCGCATCGAATTCCGGATCGGCATTCATCTGGGAGACGTTGTCGAGGAAAGCGACGGCGACCTGATGGGCGATGGTGTCAACATCGCTTCGCGTCTGGAGGGCGTTGCGGCGCCCGGGGCCATCTGCCTGTCCGAAGATGCCTATCGCCAGGTCAAAGCCAGGCTCAACCTCTCGGTCGCCGATCTCGGCAGCACGCAGCTCAAGAACATCGCCGAGCCGATCCGAGTTTATTCGCTGGCGGTCGGTGCCGCCGGCGCGAAGGCGATCGCGACGTCGGAGCCCTCGACGAGCCGGCCGGCAGGATCAAAGTCGGCAAAGCTGTCGATCGCCGTCCTGCCGTTCGCCAATATGAGCGGCGACACCGAGCAGGACTACTTCGCCGACGGCATCAGCGAAGACATCATAACCGACCTGTCGAAGGTCGCCGGCCTCTCGGTCATCGCCCGCAACTCCAGCTTCACCTACAAAGGCAAGAACATCGATGTCCGGACGGTCGGGCGCGAGCTCGGCGTGACTGCGGTGCTCGAGGGCTCGATCCGCCGCGCCGGCAACCGCGTCAGGATCAATGCCCAGTTGATCGATGCGCGGACCGGGACCCATGTCTGGGCGGACCGCTACGACCGCGACATGACCGATATCTTCGCGCTGCAGGACGACGTGACGCACCGCATCGTCGAAGCCCTCAGGGTTGCCCTGACCCCGGCCGAGTCGGCGCGCATCGCCCATACACCAACGAGAAACATCCAGGCGCATGATCTTTTCCTGCGCGGGCGCGAGGTCTTGTCCGGTCCTGATAAGACAAACGAGACATTCGAGCGCGCGGTCGCCTTGTTCACCCAGGCAATTGAGCTCGACCCCGACTATGCCGAACCGTATGCCGGCCTGGCTCACGCTTACAACCAGGACTTTCAGAACCACTGGAGCGGGCGCACCGACAGCAAGGAACTCTCTGCCCATTATAGTCGGCTGGCGCTCGAGAAGGACCCCAACCTGCCCTATGGGCATTACATGGCCGCGCTGGTGAAGTTTTGGGAGAAGGATCCGGCCGGACATCGCGAAGAGGTGGAGAAGGCGCTTGCTCTCAACCCCAACTTCGCACTGGCCTTCGGCCTGCGCGGGGTGGGCAACATCTACAACGGCGCGCCGCTGGAGGCGATTCCGGATCTGGAGCACGCGCTGCGCCTCGATCCGCTGCAGGGCCATTTGACCTGGCACTTCATCGGCTCGGCTTACCTCCTGGCCGGGCAGTACCAGAAAGCGGTCGAGGCATTTCGCGAGCGTATCCGCGTGTCGCCCAAGACCGACCTGTCGCGGGGGCTCCTTATTGCCGCGCTTGGCCACCTCGGCGACGTCGATGAAGCACGGCGCGTGAGCGCCGAGCTAAAAGAGATAAACCCGAGCTATCGCTTTTCAGAGCACCTGGGGCGGCTACCCTTCAGCAATCCGGCCGACGCCGAACGCATTCGGCAGGGCTACGCCAAGGCGGCGATACCCGAATACGCGGACGAAAGCCCTGCGCCTGCACTAGAGGTTTCGAGGGGCCGCTAGGTCGGCGGCGCGATGAAGGCCGGCACCATTATTAAGTGGGTTTCCCCCGTCTCGGTGTTGGTATTTTTGATGGTATCCAACCACCTGATGTATTTTGGCGATTGGCAGGATGAAGGACCAAAAATCCTGGCTTAGTGCCGCTTTCACCAGTTTGGTTGCACCCAGTTAGAATCCGGCAACCGGAATTGAACCGCCGCCAACCAGCTGTCTCATGCGACATCCGCTCATCGAGGACTATTTCCAGTAAGCCCAACTCCAGGACGAAATAGTGCAGAGCGACCAAGGTCCCTTGCCATCGCTACGTTAAGGCGCGAGGTCGCAGGCGGGTCAGCTTGGGGCACGGAAACGGACCGTCAGCTTTAGGGCAGCCCGCAGAGGAAATGCCATACGGCTTCGAGTCCCTCGCAGTCCCGATTGCTTTCGCAGCGGCACTCGAGCCCTGGTGGACGATCGAGATAGGGGCGAAGCGATTAGGCCGCGAAAACTGCCCGAACAATAAGCTTGTCCTAAGCCGACCCTATCGATGATGACGGGCCGCTCAAAGGTCAAGCAGACCAAACCGCCAATCTTGGCAAGGTGTCACGAAACCACGGTTGATCGATTTGGGTGCGGCGCGACCAATTTCCGGCCGGAAGAGGCCTCATGGCGCATGAGAAACCGCTCTATGGCTCGGATTACCGCGATCAACAGAAGATTGATCACGAGATAGAGCACGCCCGCAATGGCGAAAATCTCGAAGATCGCGAAGGTCTGGCTCATCAGCCGCTTGGCGTAGCCGGTGATTTCGAGCACCGTGATCGTCGAGGCAAGGCTTGTCCCCTTGACGACAAGGATAAGCTCATTGCCATAGGCCGGCAGCGCCTGGCGGATGGCGAGCGGAAACTCGATGCGGCGGAACCGCAGCATGCGCGACATGCCGCACGCCTGGGCCGCTTCGACGAGGCCAACCGGAACCGACATCAATCCGCCGCGCAGGATTTCGGATGTGTAGGCAGCCGTGTTCAGCGCCAGCGCCAGGACAGCGCAGCGCGCACCGTCACTGATCACCCACCACAAGGCAGCGTTGTCCTTGATCAGCGAAAGCTGGCCGAGCCCGTAATAGAACAGGAAAATCTGCACCAGCAGCGGCGTCCCGCGAAAGACATTGGAATAATATTTGGCGAAGCCTGACAGGAAGCGGTTCGAGGACAGCCGCATCAACGCCAGCCCAAGGCCCAGATTGAAGCCGATCAGTACCGAAACGAATGTCAGCGCCGCCGTGACCCACAGGCCCTTAAGCAGGACGGGAACCGCAAGCTGGATGAGATCGATCATGCTATTTCCTCGTCCTCGGCCTGAGCAGGCGTTCGACGCCGTCGAACCCGGCCTGGCTGACAAGCGTGATGACCAGATAGACCACCGCAGCGATCAGGTAGAAGATGAACGGGTGACGGGTGGAGTTGGCGCCGATGAAGGAAATGCGCATCAACTCCTGAAGGCCGACCACCGAGACCAGGGCCGTGTCCTTGATCGTCGTCTGCCAGACATTATTGATGCCCGGAACCGCGATGCGCAGCATCTGCGGCGCGATGATGCGGAGAAAGATGCGGCCGCCAGAAAGGCCAAGCGCGCGAGCAGCCTCGATATGTCCCTCGGGGATCGCACCGAGCGCCCCGCGCACGACCTCGGTCGAATAGGCGCCCGAGATCGCGCCGATGGCGATGACCGCGATGACGAACGCATAACCGCTCTCCGCGACGCCGGCGTAGCCGAACGCGGTCACGACCTTGGTGACGAATTCAACCGAACTGAAAAACAACAGGTAGATGATGAGCAATTCTGGCACGCCGCGCACCAGTGACGTATAGGCATCGACCAGCAGCGAAAGCGGAAATATCCGTGCCCATTTGATCAGCCCGCAGACAATGCCGATCGCCAGCCCGGCCGCCATGCTGACGAGACCGACAAGGATGGTAATCGACGCGCCACGCAGGATGGCGGTGACCCAACCCGCTTCCCAGACCTGCCAGAGACCGAATTCCATTGAAGTTGCCCCTCGTGTGCCGTGCGGACGAGATGACTGCGCCCGGTTGCCCGGGCGCAGGCGAGAGACCTATTTGCAGGGCCGGGAAATGTCCGTCTTGAACCATTTCTGGCTGGCCTTGCCGACCGAGCCGTCGGCGATCAATTCGCAAAGCGCTTTGTCGATCTTGCCCTTGAGTTCGGTGTTGTCCTGCGCGATGCCGACGCCGATGCCCTCGCCAAGCGTCGGATCGAACGTGCTCTTGATCTCGACGCCGATCAGCTGGAAGTTCTTGCCGTCAGGCTTGTCCAGGAAATCCTGCAAGGCGGATTGATCGGCGAAAGCCGTGTCGATGCGGCCGCTCGCCAGGTCGATCTGCATCTGGTCAAGCGTGTCGTAGGTTTTCAGGTCGGCATTCGGTGCACGCTTCTCGAGGAAATGAGCGTGCGTCGTACCGGCCTGCACGCCGACCTTCTTGCCGTCGAGCGACTTGAGCAGCGTGTCGACATCGGTGATAGCGGCCAGGTCGGAGCCCTTGGCCGCGACGAACATGTTGGCCAGTTCTGCATAGCCGACGCTGAAGTTGATCTCCTTCTTGCGATCGGCGGTGATCGACATGCCTGAGATGATGACGTCGAAGCGCTTGGCTTTCAGCGCCGGGATCAAGCCGTCGAACGCCTGCACGACGAAATGGCACGTCACGCCAAGCTTGGTGCACAGCAACGCGCCGACATCGGCGTCGAAGCCGGTGACATTGCCGTTGGCGTCGGACATGCTCCATGGCGGGTAGGCGCCTTCGGTGCCGATAGACAGCTCGCCTTCCGCCGCCAATGCGCTGCCAATGCTTCCCGCGAGAAAGGCGAGTAGCGTCAAGACTTTCAGTTTCATGTCAGTTCCCCTTGTTGTTGGTCTTCATTGCCGTTGTCCGGTCCGAACCGGACGCTTCGAGGATGCGGCTTCCTCACAGTGTCCGTGCCAGGAATTGGCGCAGACGCTCCGAGCGCGGGCTGCCGAACAGTTCCGCTGGCGCACCCTCTTCCTCCACCTTTCCCTGGTGGAGAAACAGAACCTTGTGGGAGACCTCGCGCGCGAATTGCATCTCATGCGTCACGAGGATCATGGTGTTGCCTTCCTCCGCCAACTGGCGGATCACCCGCAGCACCTCGCCGACCAGCTCGGGATCGAGCGCCGAGGTCGGCTCGTCGAAAAGGATGACCTTGGGCCGCATCGCCAGCGTGCGGGCGATCGCCGCGCGCTGCTGCTGGCCGCCGGACAACTGGCCGGGATAGTGGGCATGCTTGTCGGCAAGCCCGACCTTTTTCAGCAGCACGTGCGCGTGCTCGATGGCCTTCTCGCGCGGCTCCTTCAGCACGTGCCGGGGTGCCTCGATGATGTTCTCCACCACCGTCATGTGCGGCCATAGATTGAAGTTCTGAAACACCATGCCGACGCGGGCTCGGATACGCTCGACCTGCGCCATGTCGGCAGGCCCAAGACGGCCGTTCGACAGCGGCTTCATCTTGATCAGCTCACCGTCGATCGCGACCTTGCCGCCGTCCGGCTGTTCCAGAAGATTGATGCAGCGCAGGAACGTGCTCTTGCCTGAGCCCGACGAGCCGATCATGGAGATGACTTCGCCGGCGTGGGCGCTGAGATTGACGCCCTTCAACACCAGGAGCGAACCGAAGCTCTTGTGAAGCTCGTCGATCTGCACGGCCGGCGTCGTGATCTTCGCCTCGTCAGCGGGCGCCGGATCGGCAACCTGAACGTGGACCGCTGGCGGCGTCGGTTCGCTCCTGGTGGCCTCGTCCTGGGTCACCTCGACAGTCCGCAGGTCCGCCAGCGCGCGGTCGAAATAGCGCAGGCTGCTGGACAGGCAGGTGCGCTGCCAATCCGGATCATCCGGAATGAAGGCTGAGCGCAGCGTCTCCCGGATCCGCTTGCCCAGCGGCGAATCCAGCTTGCCGAACAGATGCAGCCAGTTGTCGGCCTGCACCGCTTCCATGACGGCCGGCCCATCCAGTGTCCCGCACTCGACGACAAGCGGCAGCACGCGCGCGTTCGGCATTGCCTTGCGGACGGCATCGGAGACGTAGCCGGTTGCCGTCGCGGCGATGCCGGTGCCTGTCTTGGCGCCCGGGCCTGTCAGAACGGTCGTCAGAGCTGGCCCGAAAATGGATTTGCCCCAGGCAAGCCCGGCATGCTCGGCACTCGCCACAGATAGCAGCGCAGGATAACCGTAGGGACCCGCCCCCGTATGCAGATCAAAGAAGATGACCTGGCGCGCCGTGCCGGCAAAAGTCTTCAGGATTTCGTTCAATGTGCGGTTCGACCAGACCGGGCCACCACCGCCGTAGAACATGCCGTCGGCGAACTCATACTGGCCGGCCTCGACGATCGCCGCCAGCCCGGCATGCCCAAGCCTCTTGCGCGCAGCCGCGAGCTTGTCGTCGGCCGCTATGCGGTCCGGCCCTTCCCATTCTCTATAGGCCACGGCGTCGTGCAGGCCGGCATAGCCATTGTTGACCGGAGTGCTCGAAGACCAGTCGATGAAGTTGCGGTTGAGGTCGACATTGTCCTCGTTGACGCGCCGCGACCATGCCGTGCCCCAGGGATTGATAAGGTGAATGGCAAGGATCGCCGTGTCGGCGGGCAGGCGCCGCAGGTTCTTCTGGCCGAGCCAGGCAGTCTGGCAGGTCGAGCCGAACGGACCCTCGACACCATGCGTGCCGGAGATGAGCACGATCAGCTTGCGCGCGTCGCGGCGGCCGAGCAGCGCCACATCGGTCGCCAGCGTCTCGCCATCCGGGCCGTTCAGTGGATGAACATATTCAGACAGTTCCGCGCCCGCCCGCTCAGCGGTTTCGCGAAATCCCTGACGCAGGGTGGCGAAATCACAGGCGTAGGCTGTTGCTGGCTCATCATGGCGCATGGTCGATCCCACTGGACCGCTGGCGGTTGCGGTCAATCCGTTCATTCCTTGTCGTTCCACCGTCGGGCTATTCATTGTTGTGATCGCTCGCGTTCTGAGGTGGCAGTCGGCGCTCATTACCGGAAAGGAGCGGCCTTGAGGACCGGACGAACCAGACGTCAGAGGGAAGCACCTTGTCGGGGTTCATGATCGACTGATCGTCCAGCGCATGTTTCACCCGCTCCATCACGGCGAGCTTCGTCGGGTCGGCCGTCGCCAGAAGCGAATGGATACGCTTGGAGCCAACACCGTGCTCGGCGGAAAAGGAACCGCCGATCTGCCGCAGTTGTTGATACAGGACGCTCTCGACAGCCTCCGCAATGTCAGGTGCCAGCGGACCCCGGCGGTTGAGAATGATATGCAGGTTCCCGTCGGCCAGGTGCCCGAAGACATAGGGTGCCAGACCCGGTTCGATCGCGGCGAGCCCGGGCAGGATTCTGTCGAGATAGGTCGGAATTTCCGACAGAGGGACCGACACGTCGAAGGAAGGCGCATTGGGATGGGCGCGATAAAGCACGCTGGTGTCCTCGCGCAGCCGCCACAGGTCGTCCTCTTGCCGCCGCGAGCCGGCGATGATGCCGGTGGCTTCGAGATAGCGCTCCATCACTTCCGAATAGATCCGCTCGAAATCCTCGCGCAGCGCCGCTTCGCGCGCGCCGCCAAGCGACAGCAGCAGGAAAAGCGGCTGGTCGAGCGGCACGCCGGTTTCGGACCATTCATGCGCGGCGGCGGCCAGGCTGAAATACGAGGTCCACATCGCCTCCGCCGCGCGCAGATGCCCAGCATCCGATTCAAGTGCCAGGCGAATGGTTTGTAGGGCCGCTTCAACAGACGGCAGCCCGAAAAGCGCGGTGGCCGTGGCTCGCGGCGTAGGGTCGAGCTTGACGACCACGCGGGTCACGATGCCAAGCGTGCCCTCGGCGCCGATGAAGAGATGCTTCAGATCGTAGCCAGCGGAATTCTTCACCACCCGGGTCAGATCGGAATAGACCGATCCGTCGGCCAGCACGGCTTCGAGGCCGAGCACGCGATGGCGCATGACGCCGTTGCGAAAGGCCATCACACCACCGGCATTGGTTGAGACCATGCCGCCGATCGTCGCCGAGCCGCGCGCGGCAAGGTCGATGCCCGGCTCCAGCCGGTGTTCGAGCGCGGCCGTCTGCAGGGCTTCGAGAGTGACGCCGGCGCCAACCACGGCCACGCGTTCGAGCGGATCGAGCCGCTCGATGCGGTTCATGCGAGACGTCGAAAGAACGATCTCGCCCGGCCGCGAGATGCTGCCGCCGACCAGGCCGGTCCGCCCGCCTTGCGGCACGATCGGTATTTCGTTCTCGCGGCAGATACGCACCACCGCCGCGACCTCGTTGGTCGATGCAGGCGCGACAACAATGCCGGCGCCGCGATCCGCGCCGTTCGAGCCAGGATCAATCGCCCCCACGTCCTCTGCGGTGCGTACATTCGCGGCGCCGACAATATCGCGGATCTTTTCGGCAGCCAACGC
Organism: Mesorhizobium loti CJ3sym; assembly: GCF_000472785.1. Lineage (GTDB taxonomy): Bacteria > Pseudomonadota > Alphaproteobacteria > Rhizobiales > Rhizobiaceae > Mesorhizobium > Mesorhizobium loti_E. Next base: position 122,922 of record NZ_AXAL01000006.1, on the reverse strand, counting down.
CGGCACGGCTTGCTCGATCCAGGTCGTTTGCCTTGGAGACGCGAGGCTGCTCATCGCGCCACCAATTCCTGGAGTGCCGCGATCAGCCGGTCATTGTCAGCCGGCAGCCCTATGGTGACACGCAGATAGTGTTCATAGCCTGTCTCGCGCCACGCCTTGACGATAATCCCCTGCTTCAGGAGACCGGCGGCAAGGCTCGAACTGTCACCCTTGCAATCGAAGAATAGGAAGTTCGTCTGCGACTGGGCGACCCGGAAGCCAAGGCCGGCAAGCGCTGCACCGGTGCGTAGGCGCTCCGCCCTGACGCGGGCCGCCGACGCCTCCATCCAGCTTTCGTCGGCGAGTGCCGCGATTGCCGCGGTCTGTGCCGCCGCATTGACGTTGAATGGAGTCTTCGCCGCAGCAATGACCCTCGCCAGTTCAAGGCCGGAACAAACGGCATAGCCGACGCGCAGTCCCGCCAGGCCATAGGCCTTCGAGAATGTCCGCAACACAACATGGTCGATGCCGGAGCCGCGCAGGACCTGGATACCGTCGGGCGCGCCCGGATCGGCGAATTCGAAATAGGCCTCGTCCAGCGCAAAAAGCGTTCCGGGACGAACGGCGTCGATCAGGCGTTGCAAGCTGGGGCCATCGAGCCCTGGCCCCACAGGATTCCAGGGCGAAGATATGAAGACGAGCCGTGGTCCAGCAGCAATCGCCTCCTCAAGGGCGGCAAGGTCAAATCCCATCTCGGCGGTCATGGGAATCTTGACGACATTGGCGCCAGCCGCCAGCGGCTCTATTTCATGCAAACCGAAGCTCGGCACGGTGGTGACGACCGAGACGCCCGGCACCAGGACGGCGCGCGAGATGGCGGCGATCATCTCCTCGGAACCATTGCCGGCAACGATCAGGTCGGGATCGACCGCCAGTTTTTCGCCAAGCGCCGCTCGCAACGCTGCGCAGGCAGGATCGGCATAGCGCCATGGTTCGAAGGATGAGGAGGCCAATGCGGCCATGACAGCGGGAGAACACCCATCCGGGTTCTCGTTGCTGGCCAGCCGGGCAATGTCGTGGCGTCCGCTGAGGGTCCGCGCCATCGCGATGTTCATACCGGCATTGTAAGGCGGCAAAGCGGCGATATGCGGATTGAGCGGCAGGCTCGACACTGGTTTGACCGACTGTTCCAAATCCCGACTTCCGTTTCCCCGCGCCCACGCGCGGCATCGCGATCTTGTCAAATATCCAGGACGACTGATCCGCTCGGCCTTGAGCAGCACAGCAGCACTTCGCCTGCTCCCAGCTCGTCCAGCGGTTCTTCGAAATAGGCGACTTCACCCGAAACCAGTCGCGACTTGCATGTGCCGCAGATGCCGGACCGGCAGCTGAATTCTGGCAACAGACCCTGATCCTCGGCAAAGTCGAGCAGCGATGCCGCCTTGCCATCCCAGACAGCCGTGAGGCCCGACTTTCGGAACTCCACGGTTGTCGCCTCGCCCGCCGACTCGATCCGTGTCGGCCGCGCCGGAGCAGCAGGGGCTCGCGCGCCATCAGGCTCAAGGACAGTTGCCGGGCCAAAAAATTCGTAAGCGATGCGATGCTTCGGCACGCCAAACTCGCGCAGCATGGCGTAGATCGCCTGCATGAACGGCGGCGGGCCGCAAAGGTAGAAATCATAGTCGTCGATCGGCAGCAGGCGCTGCAGCACATCTTTTGAAATCATGCCTTCGCTGTGGAAGTGCCCGTCGGCTCTGTCGCGCTCCGACGGGGACCGGTAACAGTAGTGGGCGCTCAGGCCAGGCCGTGCCGCGAGAAGGCCCGCGACCTCATCGCGCAAGGCATGCACGTCGCCGTTCTCGCAGGCGTGAACGAAGACGGCACGGCGATCCGGCATGGCAGCCAGCGCATGCAGCATCGATACCATCGGCGTCAGCCCAACGCCGCCGCTGAGCAACACCACCGGACGGAGGCTGGCCTTGTCGAGCACGAAATCGCCGCGTGGCCCTTCGGCCTTGAGTATATCGCCAACGTCGATCCGGTCATGCAGGAAGCACGAGCTTGCTCCGTCGGGCAAACCCGGCGCGGGTGCTGCTTCACGCTTCACGCTGATCCGGTAACGACCCTTAGCGGCCGGGGAACAGGAGACGCTGTAGTTGCGCAGCACATATACCTTTTCGCCGGCTCTCTGCGGCATGGGTATCTTGAACACCAGGAACTGCCCTGGCTCGAAGTCGCGCCAGTCCTCTGGATTCACCGGCTCGATATGGAACGACGTAATGATGGCGCTTTCGCGCACCTTCGCGACCACCTTCAGGTCGCGAAATCCGCTTCTTGCGATGGTGTCGCGAGCGGTGAATGCGTTCATTCGGCGGCCGCCAATTGCTGGCTCTCGCTGGCGATCAGCTTGGCCAGGTTGCGGCGGAAGCGCAGTGGCCCGACATCGATCTTGAGATCGAGATTGGGTGTGCGTTTGTTGGCCATGCCTTTGTGCACCGCATTGAGCACGGTGCGGTCCTCATCGAAGGCGCCGCGCACGGAGCTGGCGAACTGGCGCGAAACCTCCAGGTCGTCCGGGGCGAAATTGCGCATCTGGAACCAGTAGTATTTCGTCTGGTTCTCATCGACCGGCGTCATGAAGTTGTAGCTGTCCATGAGGAACACGTCCTCGTGCAGCGGCTTGCCCTCGCCGCCGGTGCGGGCCGGCACGAAGATCGCCTTGATGATGGCGTTGGAGGGGTAGCGCACCTCGTAGTGCTGCTTGCGGTCGCAATTGCCGGAGAATTTGAGGAAAGGCGCATAGAAGGGCGCAGGCTTGGCATCGACCACCCAGCGCCACACGGTCACGCCGTCTGTACCCACGGTGGTTTCGAGCGGCGCATCCTCCATCGCCTGAACGCCACCGAACGAGGATTGGTGGACCCACGACACATGCGAAGGGTCAAGCAGGTTGTCGGTCATGTAGAGGTAGTTGCAATCGAGCGCCATGGACTCGCCGCGATTGACGCCCCATGCCGGATCGCCCCAGTGGTCGACGGCGAAAATCAGCGCGGGGTCGGCCTTTGCCGCTTCGCCCATCCACACCCAGAGCAAGCCGTAGCGCTCGGCGATCGGATAGGAACGGACGCAGGCGACATGCGGTATCTTTTCAGCGCCCGGCACCCGTGTGCAGGTACCGGTGCTGTCGAAGGTCAGGCCGTGGTAGCCGCATTCGACCGTATCGCCCTTGATGCGGCCCATCGACAGCGGCAGCTTGCGGTGCGGACAGGCGTCTTCAAGCGCCGCCACCACGCCGTCTGTGCGGCGGTAGAGGACTATGTCTTCGCCAAGGACCCGCGTTGGCACGAGCCGGTCGGCGACCTCATGGTCCCATGCGGCAACGTACCAGCAGTTTCGAAGAAACATGGCGTCCTCCCGAGCTTGTGAACGCCCAAACGAATATCTTGCGGACCGGGGACGACATAGGGCTTGCATCTGCGTTCTATTTTAGAAAAACTAAATCAAGATGACCCTAAGATCGTTGCCCAGGTGAACAAGACGCCCCCGCTGCGTGCGATACAGGCCTTCGAAGCGTTTGGCAGACGCGGCAGCGTCACGGCCGCGGCAAACGAACTCGGCGTCTCCGTCGGCGCTGTCAGCCAGCAGATACGCAAAGCGGAAGAGACCCTAGAGGCGAGGTTGCTGGAACGACGCGGCAGAAGCGTTGCCCTCACAGCGCTTGGCCGTGCTTACCATGCAGCGGTTTCCGCAGGATTCGACCAGATTCGCGACGCCCAGGATATCATCGAACGGGCCAGATCTGCGGACATTTTGACTATCTCTTGCCTGCCGTCGCTGGCCAGCAAATGGATCGGACCTCAGTTGCTGGATTGGCAGGTTACCCATACAGGCGCTACCGTGCGTCTGATTGGCGCTGAAACAGAACCTCGGCTGGATACGGAAGACGTCGACTTCCGAATTTCCTACGGTGACAAGTATCGCGACTTCGACCACTACACAGAGTTGTTCACCGACTGGGTAGTGCCGGCGTGCTCGCCCGCGCTGCTGGCGAAACATCCGATCCAAGAGCCCACCGACATTCTCGATCTTCCCCTTCTCAGCATCGAATGGTCCCGCGATCATCGCTCGCCGCCGACATGGGCGGAATGGGCGGCAAGCATCGGCGCATTGCACCGACGGACATCAGGCGAGGTCGCCTTCTCCCTGTCGAGCGCAGCGATTGATGCTGCTGCCAACGGGAAGGGCTTTGTGTTGGCGCAACTCTCGATGGCCGCCGACGATATCGCTTCAGGTAGACTTGTCGCCCCGTTCGACAACCGGCTGAGGCTGCCGAAGCCTTATTTTTTGGCTTGGGATCGAGCCATTTTGGAGAAGCCGTTTGGTCCTGAGCTGCGAGCCTGGATCGTTTCAATTTCCAAGCGACTAGGCGCAACCTTAGCAGAATAGCCAAAACAATGATCTGTAGACGCATAGTCCGTTCGGTTTTAACAAGACCAAAATCAGTAGGTCAGCTGACTGCGAGTCGGGAAAGTGCCGAGAGCGAACAACTATCATGCCCATTTCCAGCGTTTTGTATTGGGCCGAAAGCAGAATAGCGGCTGCTGGCGTTTGAGGAGTAATTGCGGACATTTGCATCAGTCGGCCCCGTGACCCTAAGCGGACATTCCGCGCGGGTTGTGAAATCCGCTGGGCCAGAGTCTCGCGCGTGCGGCCGTCTACCTGATCTGAAACCCATGCGCCAGCGGATCGCGGTCGTCCACGAAGATCGTGTTGTGGCCGATGACGCGTGCCCAGCCACCGACACTGGGTCTGATGCCCTTGAAGGGACCTATGTCGGTCTCCGCCTCGATGCGGCCCTCGAACACCGTACCGATCAGGCTTTCCTGGCGGAAATTGTTGCCGACCTTAAGTCGGCCTTTCCCATGGAGCTGCGCCATGCGAGCCGAAGTTCCCGTGCCGCCAGGCGAACGGTCGATCGCCTTGTCGCCGTAGAACACCGCGCCGCGACCGTCGGCATTGCTGCTTGATGGCCGGTCGCACCAAATGGCGTGGTGCACGCCGCGTATCCTTTCGTCTTCGGGATGAACCGGATCGCAGACGAGTTCGAGCGCGTCTCGCAGACCACGGCTGAGGTCCACGATGTCACTGGCCGACATGCCGTCGAGGCCTTGCCACGAACCCTGCGGCTCAACGACAGCGTAGTAATTGCCGCCATAGGCGATGTCGACGACGAGCCGGCCAAGAGGTGGGACATCGACGGCGACGTCCGCGGCATGTAGGTAGCTGGCGACATTGAACATGCGAACCGAGTCCACGAACTCCCCAGGCTTCTCGTACTGGATATCGACCCTCCCGGCTGGTGTCTCGATTGAGAGCTGGCCCGGCACCCGGGGCGTCACGAGGCCTTCCTCGATTGCCGCAGTCACCAGGCCGATCGTGCCGGCGCCGCACATCGGCAGGCACCCGCTGACCTCGATGAAGATCACCGCGAAATCACAGTCCGGGCGGTAGGCGGGGTAGATGATCGCGCCCGACATGATGTCGTGGCCGCGCGGTTCGAACATTAACGCCTGCCGGATCCAGTCATGATCGCGCACAAACAGGTCACGCCGCTCGGCGATCGGGAGGTGTGGCAGTAGCGGACCACCGCCCGCGACCAGGCGGACCGGATTCCCGCATGTGTGGGAGTCGATGCAGAAGAAGCTGCGGCGCATGAAGTTTCCTTTTGTGGTTCAGGCGGCCGCGCGTCTGGGCGCCTGGCTGCGCTGCAGGGCGCCCCTGGAGAGCCTGTCGAGCAGGATGGCGACGGCGACGATCGACAGTCCGGCGCGCAGGCCCAGGCCCATTTCCATCCGCGTCAATCCTCGCGTCACCTCGGCGCCGAGACCTCCCGCGCCGACGAGGCCGGCCAGGACGACCATCGCCAGCGAGAGCAGAATGCACTGGTTGAGACCGACCAGCAGTGTCGGGGTGGCCGAGGGGATTTCGATTTTGAACAGTATGGACCGCGGCGAGGCGCCGGTGGCCTGGCCGAGTTCCAGCAGATCTTTGGGCACCTGGTTGAAGGCGAGCGTCGTCAGGCGCAACATCGGCGGTATGCCGTAGACGATCGTCGCGATGATCGCCGGCACACGGCCAAGGCTGAAGATCATGACGGCGGGGATGAGATAGACCCATGGCGGCACGGTTTGCATGATATCCAGCACGGGGCGGATCGCGGCCTCGAACTTTCGGTAGCGCGAGGCCAGGATGCCGAGCGGGAAGGCAATCGACACCGAGATGATCACCGCCACTGTCACCAGGGCCAGCGTCTGCATCGAGGCTGTCCAGAAGCCTGCCAGCAGGCAGAAGGCGAGCGCTACTCCCGTCACGATCGAGACCCGGACGCTGACGAAGAACGCGGCCAGAAGAACCGCAGCGACAATCGTCACATAGGGCGGCGGGTAGAGCAGGGCGGTTTCGATGCCGCTCAGCACCGCCTCGATCAGCTTGGTCACGGCGTTGAAGAACGGATGGAAATTCACATTCAGCCAATCGACGGCGGGGGCGAGGTAAGCCCCCGGCGAGAACTTTATGGGATCAAGGTTCATCTTGCGTCTCCCTTGACGCGGCGGGCCGCGCTCTGCGTGAGCCTGTCGAGCACCATAGTCAGGATGACGATCGCGATGGCGGCGTTGATCGACGTCGCGATGTCGAGGGTGCGCACGGCCGAATAGATCGTCTCGCCGAGACCGCCCGAGCCGACGATGCCGGCGATGACGACCATGCCGAACGCCATCATCAGGCTCTGGTTGATGCCGGCCATCACACTGGGGATGGCGAATGGAAGCCTGATCTTGGTGAACATCTGCCACGGCGTCAGGCCGCTTGCTTGCCCAAGCTCGATGAATTCATGCGGCGTCATCCGGATGCCCAGCGACGTCAGCCGGATGGCGGGCGGCATGGCGACGATGAAAGTGGCAACGAGCGCGGTCGCGGGTCCGTAGCCCAAGAGCGCGATCGCGGGAAGAAGGTAGATATAGGGCGGCAAGGTCTGGATCAGGTCGAGCACCGGTTCGAGGAAACGATCGAACGACTTGACGAAACCCGCCACGATCCCGACGGGAATGCCGACGAGCAGGGCGAGGAACGTGGCTGTTATTACCAGGGCCAGCGTGCTCATGGTTTCGGTCCAAAGCCCCATAATGGCGCAAAAGATCAGGGCAAGCCCCACAAGCACGCCGGATAGAGCGTTGATCAGTCGCCATCCGAGCAGTGCCGCGATGATTGCGACCACGTAAAACGGTGCGAGCTGCAGGAGCCAGAGGACACCGTTAAAGGTCCCTTCAAGCACGGTCCTGATGGAGTCGAACAACCACTCGCCATTGTCGCTGATCCAGCTCAGCGCATTGTCCGTCCAGCTGTCGAAAGCGTCCGCAATGACCGAAATGTCCATTTCGCTCCTCCCGAGCTATGCCGCGACGAACTCTTTTGCAGGCTTGCCGGCAACACCGCGCAGCAGGCCACGGATGGTGACGACGCCAACGACGGTGCCGTCCTCGACGACGGCGACCGCATCGCGGTCGGACTGCATGGTGAGGTCGATGAGTTGGCCGATGTCGGCCTCGGGTGACGTGCGAAGCAGCGCGTTCACGTCGCATTGCGGCTGCGCGGTTTTGAATTCGGCAACCGGCCGCATCACCGAGTGCGCCTTGACCAGGTGGATCCTGGATATGCCGGCGACGAAATCGGAGACGTAGTCGTCGGCGGGTTTTGTCACGATCTCTTCCGCCGTTCCGACCTGGACGATGACTCCGTCCTTCATGATGGCGATGCGGTCGCCGATGCGGATGGCTTCTTCGAGATCGTGGGTGATGAAGACGGCGGACTTGCCGAGCGACTTCGTCAACTGCCGGAATTCGTCCTGCAGCTGGCGGCGGATCAGGGGATCCAGTGCGCTGAACGGTTCATCCATGAGGATGATTTCGGGATCCGCGGCCAGCGCCCGGGCGAGCCCGACGCGCTGCTGCATGCCGCCGGACAATTGGGCGGGATAGCGGGCAGTCCAGTCGGCAAGCCCGACCTTTTCAAGTGCCGCACGGGCGGTGGCGTTGCGCTGGTCCTTCGCAACGCCCCGAACTTCGAGACCGAAGGCGGCATTCTCCAGGACCGTGCGGTTGGGGAGAAGTGCTACGCTCTGGAATACCATGCCGATATTGCGGGCGCGCATGTCGCGCAGTTCGGCGGCGTTCAGCTTGGAGATCTCCTTGCCCTTGACCGTGATCTTGCCGAGACTCGGTTCGATCAGGCGGTTGAGCAGGCGGATCAGCGTCGACTTGCCGCTTCCCGAGAGCCCCATGACGCAGAAGATTTCGCCGCGCCGGACCTGCATGCTGGCGTCGGAGACACCCACCACGCAATCGAATTCCTGCAGCACCTGCTTCTTGGACAGCCCGCGTTCCGAAATGGCCTTGACGGCGGCCGGAACGCGACCGCCGAAGATCTTCCATACGGACTGGCAGTCGATCAATACCTCGTTGGGACCGTTCATTGCACTGTTCATCGCGTTCCCCGTGGGCCGCCTGACGCTGGCCTTCATGTTTTCGAAGTTTTAGGCGGGTCGCCGCCTTAGACGGCCCGCCGTGTCGACGATCACTCGCTCTTGATGTTTTCCCAACGCTTCAAGAGGTCGGCATGGCTGTCGGTCCAGTCCTTGATGGCCTGGTCCATGGTCTTGCCTTCGTTGACGGCAGAGTTGATCGCGGTGATGTCGGCAAGCGGCACATAGACGCTGGCGATCACTTCGCGGGCATGCGGGTTGTCGGCGGAGAAGCCCTTCTTGCCGATCCAGTAGTAGCTCTGCGGCGGCGGGAAGACGCCCTTCGGGTCCTTCAGGAACTTGACGTCATACTTCTGCATCATCCACGACGGTTCCCAGATGGTGACGGCAATCCAGTCCTTGCGGTCGGTGGCCGACTTGAGCGCGGCGGTCATCGCCGCCGTGCTGCCTTCCACGAGCTGGAGCTTGAGATCGTACGCCTTTACGGAGTTGGCGGTGTCTCGCATCAGGCCCGATCCCGGCTCGATGCCGACGATCTTTCCGCCGAACTTGTCAGCGTTGTCATTCAGTTGGTCCATGGAATCGATCGTCACGTATTTCGGCACTGCCACGCCCTGGAACAGGCCGTGCGAAACCGGGGAGATCTTCTCAAGCTTCTTCTTGTTCTTATCCCAATAGTCCTGGGCGACGTAATCCGTCTGCGAGGCGAGAATCTGGATGTCGCCCTTGGTCAATGCGGCGTAGGCGATGCCCCACTCGGAGAACGGCACCACTTTCACGGTGTAGCCGGAATCTTCGAGCACCTTTTTTGTGATGCCGGTGATGGGGGTGAGGTCCTCCCAGGACATCGTGCCCACGGTAATGGTCTTTTCTTCCGCCTGAGCGGACAGCATGGTCATACCGACCATCGCGGCAGCGCAGAGCGCTTTCCACAACGTCTTCATTTTCTCACTCCTTCTTTTTCGTTCCCATTCTCATTTGAAGACCTTTGCGGTCGGGTCTTCACATTGCGCGGCGAGGGCTCATCCCTCGCGGCCTGCACGCAATTGCTGCCATCGGATCACGCTGTTGACGCCGAGCCACGCCAGCGGCTCTGGCGGGAGCCTCGCGGGCTCCGGCTGATCCGAGAATCTGTCGAGCATGTCCGAGCGGGTGCCGGTCGCCAGGTCGGCGGCCATGACGCCCGCGAGTGTGCTCTTGACGGTGCCGAGGCCGTTCTCGCAGCACGCCGAATAGAGGCCCTTTTCGATCTCGCCGAAGGCGGGCACATGGTTGCGGCTGAGACAAAGCCGCCCGGCCCAGACATGCTCGAACGGCACGTCCTTGAGATCCGGAAACCTGGCGTCCAGCGACGTCCGCTGTTCGGCGGCGATCCCGGCCAGCCGTTTCTTGCTGACCTGGATGGTCCAGTCGTAGGTGAAGCGGGTCCGGATCACGATGCGCGAGGCGCCGTCGGTGGTCATCTTGCGGACTGTCGCCCCCATCGGATCGGCCGGAAGCAACGCCCACCTGTCCTTGCCCGTGGACTTTGCCGTGAAAGGCGCGGTCATCGAGGCATAGGTGAAGATGTGCATCAGGCGACTGCGGAAATGACCGAAATCCTCGATGTGGCCATTGACGCCAAGAATGACTTTCGGCGCGGTGACGGACCCGCGGCGCGATAATGCCTTCCACATCCCATCCAGGTGCTCAAGTTTGAGCACTGGCGAGTGTTCGAATATGTCGGCCTTCGATGCCAGCCCCGCGGCGAGCCCGCGGATATAGTCGGCGGGTTGGATCATCACGGCGCCCGGCGTGTAGAGACCTCCCAGATAATAGGACGATCCGGTGATCTCCCGCATCGCATCCGCATCCAGGAACCGGTGTTCCTCACCGATATCTCCCAGCGAGCGGCCGTAGTTCGCATTGAGCTTCAGTCCGCGCTCCGTCGCCGCTGCGTTGATCTTGCCCGACGGGTCGAAGGTGCGCGCGGACATGCCGTATTCGGCGGCCGCATCGGCGGCGAAAGAAATCGCAAAACGGTTCTGTGCGATCTCCGTCCTTGTCGCGACCTCGCTGGCGACGGAGTATTCGCCCGACGACAGATTGTGCGGGACGTCGATCATGTAGCCGGAGTTCCGGCCCGATGTGCCCTTGGCGATTTCGCCGGCCTCCAGCAGGACGATCCTGTCGCTGGGCCGTAGCTGAGCCAGCCGCCGCGCGGCGGAGAGGCCGGCGAAGCCGGCACCGATGATGAGCCAGTCGGCCGATACGTCGCCGTCGAGCGTCCGGACGGGGAAGCAGCGCTTGCTGATCGCCTCCCAGCCCGAGGTTCCGGATTCCGCCGGAAGGCGCTTGACGACGAGGTCGCTCATCTGACGGTTTCGTCGACCGAACGATCCGAAACGTCGATCCAGATCGTCTTCAGCTCGCAGTAATTGTCATGCGCGTAGATCGACTTGTCGCGTCCGCCGAAGCCGGACTCCTTGTAGCCGCCAAACGGCGTCGTCGCGTCGCCTTCGCCGAAGCAGTTGACGGTGACGACGCCGGCGCGGATTTCGCGCGAGAGCTTGATCGCCTTGCGCAGGCTGCCGGTGTAGACGGAGGCGGTCAGGCCGTAATTCGTGTCGTTGGCGAGAGCGACCGCTTCGGCCAGTGAATTGAACGTTGTGACCGAAAGGATCGGCCCGAAGATCTCCTCCTGGAAGAGGCGGCTCGCAGGTGTGACGCCGTCGACGACGGTCGGCTCGATGTAGATGCCCCTGTGCGTGGCGCCGCCATGGGCGACCGCCAGCTTTTCGGTCTTCACATCGCCGAGGAAGGATTTCACCTTCTCGAAATGGTTTTTGCTGACCAGCGCGCCGATGCGGTTTTCCGGGTCGAGCGGGTCGCCCGTCTTCCACTCGCGCATATAGGCGCCGATCCGCTTGAGCAACTCGTCCTTGATCTTGGCGTCGACGATGAGCCGCGACGTGGCCGAGCAGTTCTCGCCCATGTTCCAGAAGGCGCCGTTGACCACCTGTTCGGCGACGAGGTCGAGGTCTTCGGCATCCTCGAGAACCACCGCCGGGTTCTTGCCACCGCATTCCAGCACGACGCGCTTGAGGTTGGAGTCGGCCGCGTAGCGCAGGAAACAGCGGCCAGTCGGCGTCGATCCGGTGAAGGCCACCATGTCGACGTCCATATGCATGCCGATCGGTTCGCCGACTTCCTTGCCACCGCCCGGGACGACATTGAAGACGCCCGCCGGGATGCCCGCCTCATGTGCCAACTCGGCGACACGAAGCGTGGTCAGCGTCGTCTCCTGGGCGGGCTTCACGATAACCGAGCATCCGGCCGCAAGCGCCGGGCCGATTTTCCAGGCTAGCATCAGCAGCGGAAAGTTCCATGGCAGGACACAGCCGACAACGCCGACCGGTTCGCGCACGACCATGGTCAACGCGTTCGAGCCCACGGGAGCGGTGTTGTCATAGAGCTTGTCGATAAGTTCGGCATGCCAACGGATCGTATGGATCGTATCCGGGACATCGACGGTCTGGCATTCGCGAACCGGCTTGCCGCTGTCGAGGCTCTCCATGACCGCGAGTTCGTGGCGGTTGCGCTCCATCAGCTTGGCGAATTTGAGCAGGACGGCCTTGCGCTCACCGGGCGACCGCAGATGCCAGCGGCCGTCGTCGAAGGCCTGTCTGGCCTTGGCCACGGCGAAATCGACGTCGCTGGCGTCGCAGGCCGCGATCTCGGCAAGCGTTTCGCCCGTCGCCGGATTCGTGGTCTCGAAGGTCTTGCCTGAGTTCGCCGGGCGGAAGGCACCGTCAATGAAGGCATTGGTCGGAAATTGAAGGTTCGCGGCAATCGCCTTGTATTCGGCGGCGGTCAAAGGTTTATGCATGGTTTGCTCCCGACGTGATCTGCGCGACCGTTCGTTTAAGGGTGGTGACGACAGTCTGGAGACCCCGCTTCTCTTCCGAATTGAGAGGGCGGAGCGGTGCACGGACGGAGCCTGTCTTCAGGCCGATCAGCTCGCAGCCGTGCTTGATCGACTGGACGAATTTTCCGCATTCGAGAAAATCCATGAGCGGCAGCATCGCGGTCATGATGGCGCGGCCCTTGTCGAAGTTCCTTTCGAGCACGCAGGCTTCGTAGAGCGCGACATGCTCGCGCGGCAGGAAATTCGAGCCGGCACAGACCCAGCTCCTGGCACCCCACGCAAAGAATTCGAGCGCCTGGTCGTCCCAGCCGCAAGAGAGCGAGATGTGGGGGAATTTCCGGGCTAGCAGATGGACGTTGCCCATCTCGCCGGAGCTTTCCTTGATCGCCACGACGTTCCTGGATTTGCCGACGCGGGAGAAATATTCCTCCCGCATGGTGACGCCCATGCGGGCCGGATAATTGTAGAGCATGATCGGCAGGTTCGCCGCTCGGTCGACCGTCAGCGCATGAACCGCATTCTCGCGCTCTGTCGGCAGGGCGTAGGGAGGCGACGATACCAGGATCGCGTCAGCGCCAATCGCCTTCGCCGCCTTGGCATACTCGACAGAGTCGTCGGTCCTGGTGGCGCCCGTTCCGACGATGAGCGCAAGCCTGGTCCCAATGACCTTCTTTGCATAGGCGGCCAGATCGAAGCGCTCTTGGGCGCTCTGGGCGTAGTATTCGCCCGTCGAGCCGCCGACGATAATGCCGTGCACCTTGGCTTCGATCAGGGATTCGAGAACGGCCGCGAAAGCCGGCAGATCAATCTGCCCATCCGGGTCAAGCGGTGTCACCGCCGGCGTGTAGATGCCTTCGAATTTCAAGACGATTTCTCCGTCGATGGAGTGGCCGTTTCGACCAATGCGTCCTCAGGGCGCAGGAGCGCCACCTGCGAACTCTCACACGAGAGTTCTCAGCGCCCCGAACCAGTCGATCGCATTTGATGACTTGGAAAATTGCATGACGCGGCGAAGGAGTCAAGCGATTGTATTATCTATGTACACATTTAGAATATTTTGGGAACACACTGCTCGCTCGCATCGCGAAAGGCGGGTGCTGCTGGCCTGCGATCAACCGGTCATCACACCCGCGGACGGGGCCAAAAACGCCACCGCGCCTGAGCACTGTGCGGATTTTGATCAGGGGGGTTGGACGGGTAGAGGCGAAACCTCGACAGGCCATTGCAGTCGGGGCCGAAAACCTTCGACCGGATCCCTCAGTGCTCTCGGCGGATTACAGGTCCGGACAATAGCGTCAGGCGGTCAATGCTGCGGTCGTGATATGAGTTCTCTGGAGTTTTGCGGGAACGTCGAGAGCGGCGGCTTCAGGAGGCGCCAACGAGAGCGTCCGCTTTCATTCCTGGGGGCGCTATGAACATCTCCATATTTTCGCGCGACAACTCCCAATGCTCGAAGACGAGGTCGACGACCGTATCCTCCTCTTGAGCGCCGATGGCTGAGATGAAGCCGTCATGGTGCTCAACTGCCATTTGTAGCCGCTGCCGCATGTCGTCATTGCGCGGGCGGAAGAAGGTGTGGCCGATACGAGCATGGTCGATAAGCAACCTGCCTAGACTTGGCTGCAGGTAGGCATTGCCCGACATCTCGCCGATGATCTCGTGAAACCTGTTATTTTCGAGCACCATCGACAGTGCATCGCCCGACACACTCGCTGCGCGAAACCGCTCCTGTGTGTCCTTCAAGTCGGAGAGTTGCGCGGGCTTGAAATTCTGTGCCGCCAGCCTGCCTATGGCGGCGTAGATCATAGGCGCGACCAGGAAGAAATGCCGCAGCGTCGAGTGGTTCATCGGGATAACGCGGGCGCCCCTGTTGGTGCGAATATCGACGTAGCCCTCCCCCTCCAGTCGTCTGAAGATTTCCCGGACCGGCGTCCGCGACAAGCCGTAGCGCTCGCTTAGACTGACTTCATCCAGATCCTCGTCGGGATCGAGTTCCATGGTCAGAATTCGGCGCTTCAGATCGTCGTAGAGACTGCCCTTGTTACCCTTCACCGAGCACCTCCCAGACTGTTTTTCGCCTGCTGTTCATCGTGCGATGAATCGCATGCTGCCTTAGGTAAGTCAATGGATTGTATTATCCTGGTACACAATTTATATGTCTCTGGAAGTCGGCTGTTCATGACTTTCCGACAAGGCCTCGCGTTGATGGGCTATAAGTCCCGCCGGAGTTCCCTGTGCATACAGGCGCCCAAACATATAGTTTTGGCCTTTGCTGAAATTGATCGCGGATAGCTGAACCTATGTCCAAGAAGTTTGCATTCCTTCTCGTCCGCGACTTCACGCTGTCACCGCTGTCTCTTTTCATCGACACGCTGCGCCTTGCGGGTGATGAAGGCGATCGGAGCCGTCGCGTAGAATTTGACTGGCAGGTCATCGGAGAGCGCGGTCTGCCTATCAGGGCCAGCTGTGGCGTCGAGTTGCTGCCTACAAAAGAGGTTGGGCACCCCGAGGATTTCGACAATGTCGTTGTGGTCGGTGGCCTGCTGGACACCAACCGCGGCCTGAGTTCGGACAAGGAGGCGTTCCTGCTGCGGGCCGCCGAGAAAGGCGTCCCGCTGACCGCACTTTGCACAGGCAGTTTCGTGCTGGCGCGGTACGGATTGCTGGACGGTTACAGTGCTGCCGTCAACTGGTTTCACATCAAGGATTTCCGGGCATTGTTCCCCGACGTGAACGCTCATGCGGACAGTTTGTTTTCCGTCGACCGCAACCGCTCGACATGCGCCGGAGGCACGGGTGCGGCTGACCTGGCCGGCTATTTCGTGTCGAAATTCATCGGTCAGAAGGCGGCGGAAAAAGCCGCCAAGATCCTTGTCCTTGATCGGATCCGAAACAGCCGGGACGTGCAACCGGTTGGCGATCTGTTTCCCGAAGCCTCGAGCCGTGCGGTGAAGCGGGCCTTGCTGTTGATGGAGAGTAATCTGCAGGAGAAGGTGTCTGTCACCGAGATCGGAACCAGATTGAATTGCTCAAGACGCCAGCTGGAGCGGCTCTTCGGTGTCGAGTTGGGCATCAGCCCGATGGCCGCCTATCTCGCATTGCGGGTGCACTATGCAAAGTCGCTGCTGGAAGCCAGCGATTTGCAGATCGGTGAGATTGCCTTCAGGTGCGGGTTCGGCAATGCCGGGCATTTCAGCCGTGTGTTCCGTCAACATACCGGCATCACGCCGACAAACCTCAGGCATCCGAGCCGTTTGTCTCGGGATGCCATGAAAGGATGATTTTCGGGGATATCTGCTCAGATCCACACTCCACCTTGCGAAGCCGCCAACCTGGGCTACCGGAGACAAATGAATGTCGGCTTTCGGGTCAGGAGGCACACGAATTGAACGTCGTCATTTAGGCGCAAAGCGGTCGGAACCTAATCTGAATTGCCCGTGAGCTGGCTCTCGCCATCGCCATCGCAAGATCTTCTCGTCTGAGATCCGAGCCTTCGCACACACGGGACATGGAACCATCCAACGGTGTGACCAGGCCTTTTTGAGATCGACGCAATATCCTATATGAGCTTCAACATCTCTTCGGCGATCGGGCCTCAGAGTGTCAACCACGTGAGCCTATCAGGTTTGACAATTTGGGAAAAAAACCTTTGTTATCAATGACAAAGAATCTAGGGTTTGACAGCCTAACTACTTGAACAGCCACGGCTGTTCCAGAACGGCTCAGTGTGGAATAGAGTATCGGACGCGGCGCTAGAGCATGATCCCGAAAAGTGGGAACCGGTTTTCGCGGACAAACGGCTTTCGTTTGTACAGAGATCATGCTCCATCTAGTGCCGCTAGTGCCGCCGACGAAATGAAATGAGCCAATGGCGACGACGGAACTGGAAGGGCCGGGACCTGACGGCTTGAGTGCACGCGCCACGCGAACGCTCAAGGCGGTGCCGCGTATCTGGAACCGGTTCTGGCGCCTCGTTTCGCTTTACATGCCCAAGCGCCTCTATGCGCGCTCGCTGATCATCGTCATCGCGCCGATGATCCTTTTGCAATCGGTCGTCGCCTTCGTCTTCATGGAGCGCCATTGGGCAACGGTGACGCAGCGCCTGTCGCAGGCCACCGTTCGCGACATCGCCGCCATCATCGATCTGATCGAGACCTACCCGCACGACGCCGATTACGCCAACATCATCCGCATCGCGCAGGACCGGATGCAGCTGAAGGTCGATCTGCTGCCGCCGGATCCTTTGCCGCCGCCCGGTCCAAAACCGTTCTTCTCGATCCTCGACGATGTTCTCTCGGCCGAGATCACCCGCCAGATCAACCGCCCGTTCTGGATCGACACGGTCGGCAATTCCAACATCGTCGAAGTGCGCGTCCAGCTTGAGAACAAGGTGCTGCGCGTCTTCGTGCGCCGCAGCCAGGCCTATGCCTCGAACACCCACATCTTCCTGATCTGGATGGTCGGCACCTCGCTGGTGCTGCTGATGATCGCCATCCCCTTCCTGCGCAACCAGATCCGGCCGATCCTGACGCTTGCCGAGGCTGCCGAAAGCTTCGGCAAAGGAAGGCCGATGCCGCGCGATTTTCGCCCGCGCGGCGCCGAGGAAGTCCGCCGCGCCGGCTTCGCCTTCATCCAGATGCGCGAGCGTATCGAGCGCCAGATCGACCAGCGCACCGCCATGCTGACCGGCGTCAGCCATGATCTGAGAACCATCCTCACCCGTTTCAAGCTGCAGCTGGCGCTGGCCGGCGGCAAGACCGAGACCAAGGCCGCACTCAACCAGGACATCGATGACATGCAGTCGATGCTGGAAGGCTATCTCGCCTTTGCCCGCGGCGAAGCCTCGGAGGACCCGGGGCGTTTCGATCTCGAAGCCTATTTCCAAAAGCTCGGCGAAGAAGCTGCCTTGCGCAAATGCAAGCTGTCGACGACGCTTTCCGGCGATCCGACCGTGCATGTCAGGCCGGTCGCGTTCGCGCGGTTGTTGTCCAACGTCATCGGCAACGCCTTCCGCTATGCCAAGACGGTGGAGGTCAGCGCCAATCACGGCCGCGGCTCGCTCGTGGTCACCGTCGACGACGATGGTCCAGGCATTCCGGTCGACAGGCGCGAGGACGTGTTCAAACCTTTCGTGCGGCTCGACGAGGCCCGCAACCTCGACGCCAGCGGCACCGGCCTCGGCCTCTCAATTGCCCGCGACATCGCCCGCAGCCATGGCGGCGACATCAGCCTCGACGACGGCCCGCTCGGCGGCCTGCGCGCCGTCATCAAGGTTCCGGCATAAATCGGCAGAAAGACGGGCTTCATCCGCCCGTCATGAAACCATGGTCAAGAGCGCGCATGAAGCGCGCGACCACAGTTGATTCGTCCTTGCCGCCTCACTTCGACCCCGTGCCCACCCGGGTGCGTTGGAGCGAAGCGAGGGCAGCAGGCTGGTCGCCGTTCCGGCATCGTTTCAAGGCAACCGTCGACCTTTCCAGCAAAGGGCCGCCATGCGCATAGTGATGGTCACCGACGCCTGGCGCCCGCAAGTCAACGGCGTCGTCCACACGCTGGAGCGGCTCACCGAGACACTGAAATCCTTCGACGTTGCGGTGGATTTCCTGACTCCGAACATCTTTCGCACGCTGCCCCTGCCGACCTACCCCGACATCAGGCTGGCGCTGACCACGCCCGGCCATGTCGCGCGGCTGATCGATGCCTACAAGGCCGACCACATCCACATCGTCACCGAGGGTCCGCTCGGCATCATGGCGCGGCGCTATTGCCGCAATGCCGGCCGGCCGTTCACCACCAGCTATCACACGCGCTTTCCCGAATATCTGAGCGCCCGCCTGCCGGTGCCGGAGAGCTGGGCCTATCGCTGGCTGCGCGATTTCCACAATTCCGGCCAGGGCACGCTGGTCGCCACCCAGTCGCTCGCCGATGATCTTTCAGCACGCGGCTTCAACAAGCTGCGGCCGTGGACGCGTGGTGTCGACACCGAGCATTTCCGTCCCGACAAGCGCAAGGACCTCGGCTTCCCCGGCCCGGTCTTCCTCTGCGTCGGCCGCGTCGCCATCGAAAAGAACCTCTCTGCCTTCCTCAACCTCGACCTGCCCGGCAGCAAGGTAATCGTCGGCGAGGGACCGGAGCTTGCCAGGCTGAAGGCAAAGTACCCGAAGGCGCATTTCCTCGGCCACCGTCCCAATGACGAACTGGCCGAGATCTATGCCTCGGCCGACGTCTTCGTCTTTCCCAGCCGCACCGACACGTTCGGCAACGTCATCATCGAAGCGCTGGCCAGCGGCACGCCGGTCGCCGCCTATCCGGTGACCGGGCCGATCGACATTGTCGGCGACGGCATTGGCGGCGCGGTCTCGACCGACTTGCGCGAGGCCTCGCTTGCCGCCCTCAAGGTCGACCGCGCCGAGGCCCGCGAACGCGCCATGCGCTACAGCTGGAAGGCTTGTGCGGAGATGTTTCTTGACTGTGTCGAGGAAGCGCTCGGCAGGACGCGGAAGCTGGCTGCCTAAGGCCTGGCGCGCAGGATGGCGAGCCTCCCTCCTTCGTCATCCACGGGCGGAGCGTCGGCGAAGCCGGCGCGCAGACCCGAGGATGACGAAGGCTAAAACAACCTGCCGCCGTCCGGCACCTTGCGCTCTATCGCGCCCAGCACCACGGCGCCCTCCTCGTCGGGAAAGCCCAGCGTCAGCACTTCCGACATGAACGGCCCGATCTGGCGCGGCGGGAAATTGACCACCGCGAACACCTGCCGGCCGATCAGCGTCTCGGGCGTATAATATTTGGTGATCTGCGCCGACGATTTCTTCACCCCGATGTCAGACCCGAAATCGATCTTCAGCTTGAAGGCCGGCTTGCGCGCTTCCGGGAATGGTTCGGCCTCGACGATCGTGCCGGCGCGGATGTCGACACGATCGAAATCGGCAAAACTGATCTCGGGCTTGCGCTCGCTGCTCGAACTCATGTCTCTGCCTTGCTGGCTCAGGCGTTGCCGTAGGTCTCGAACAGCACGCCAGCCAGCGCGTCCTTGGCCGAGGTTCCCGACCAGACGACGAACTGGAACGCCTGGAAATAGCATTCGCAAGCTTCGAGCGCCGAGGACAACAGCACCTCGACCTGCTGGCTCGAGGGTTCGACCCCGCCGGCCAGCAGCAGCGACTGGCGGAACATGATCGCGCCCTCCTGCTCCCAGAGGTCGAAATGGCCAAACAGCATCTGTTCGTTGATCAGCGACAACAGCCGCATCACTTCCAGCGCGCGGGTCTCCGGCACCTTGATGTCGAAGGCACAGGCCAGATGCAGCGCCTCGAAATCCTCCATCCAGGAGAAGGAGACATGATAATCGGTCCAGCTGCCGGCAACCGAGATCGAGATTTCGTCATCGCCGGCCCGTTCGAAGGACCAGTCATTGTTGTGGGCCACCTGCTCGATAACATCCACCGGATGGATTTCGCGGGAGTATTCGAGTTCGAGAAGTTCCATGGAATGCTTCCTGTGTTCAGGGGGAGCGCCTCACGCTCCGCGGGGCACACACGACGAACAATCTGACCTAGAACTCGGACGGCCAGGACTTTCTTCGCGCTAAAGACTACTTCTCGACGCAAAGACCCCAGACCGGACCCCACCGCCCGGCTACATGACCCTGCTCCGAATCATGCAACAAATTCAGTCTATTGATCGGGAGTCGCGTGAACAGCCCAATTTTTCGCACTGCGTCATTCGCATGTGGAAAGGCGCTGTCACAAAGATTCATGCAATGCCGTTAAGCGATTCACGGCAAAGCGATTTTCAGGCTCGCACTATGTGGAAAAGTTTAACGATTATTTTTTTGCGCGGGGCTTCGCCGCCGCCGCCGGTGCGGCATCACCGGTGAGTTCGGCGAGCTTGGCTTCTAGTGCCTCGATGCGGGCGGCAAGCTTGCTGTTCTCGTCGCGGGCCTTGGCGGCCATCTCACGCGCGGCCTCGAATTCCTCGCGCTGCACCACATCCATCGAATTGAGGATGCGCTCCGCCTGGCCCTTGACAGCGGTCTCCACCTCACGGCGCACGCCCTGTGCGGCACCGGCGGCATCGGTCATCAGCTTGGCGAATTCATCGAGAATGCGGTTCGGTCCGGTCGACATGGCAAATCCTCGCTTGCTCGAAATGACGTAATGGCGCTGGGCGCCGAATGCAAGAACGTTGAGGGCTGGTGCGGCATCAAGTCGAAGCGATTTGCCTGAACTGACAGCCCAATAGCTGGTACCATCAGATCAAGAACAGTTCGACGGGAGTCTCCTGTGGCTATCAACACGGATTTGGACCGGCGCCTTGCCGCAGTCGACGCGGCGCTTGCCCAAGGCATCAGCGATGCCGACGCAGGGCGGGTCAAACCAGCCGAAGATGTGTTTGGCCGGCTGGAAGCCAAGTACAAGGCATTGGCGGTGAAATCGCCTAAGTAGGCCCCCATGACTGCTGAACTTTCGCGTCTGCTTCTATACGGGATAGCGCCACGTCGCCTATTGTGGCGTTTTCATCGCGACATGCTCCAAGCATAGTCACCTCCAGAGGATCAACCAATGGCAACGCCCCCGCGCCGACCGACAAATCCGATGGCAGCCGCCGAAGCGGCCTTCAAGCCGGTCAAGAAACCGGCAGCGCCAATTCGCGAACCTTCGACCGCGCCGAATGTCCGCGAGCTTGTCTCGATCCGGATCGATCGGGCGGTGCTCGACCATTTCCAGGAAGATGGCCCAGGCTGGCAGGACAGGATCAACGACGCGTTGCGGCAGCTGTTGACCGCCAAGGGTTGAGCTCACCACCCACGGCGCGATGGCTTGCAAAAGGTGATCCGTCGCGACACTTGACGGCCACCACCTTGCCTTGACCCTGCCAAAACCCTGCCGCATGGTCCGCGCCCGAACGCCACCGCAACCGAGAGCTCCCCGTTGAACGAATATTTCCTGCTGCCGCTGGCCTCGCTGCCCTTTCCCCAGATCAACCCGATCCTGATCCAGATCGGGCCGCTGGCGGTGCACTGGTATGGCATCGGCTATATCGTCGGCATCCTGTTTGCCTGGTGGTATGCCAAGCGGCTTGCCGCCAATCCAAAACGGTGGCCCGACGGCATCCTGCCGATGAAGCCTGAGGACCTCGACGATTTCATCGTCTGGGCGGCGATCGGCGTCGTGCTGGGCGGCCGCACCGGCTACATCCTGTTCTACGACCTGGCGCGTTACATCGCCCACCCGCTCGACATCTTCGCCGTCTGGCAAGGCGGCATGTCGTTCCATGGCGGCCTGCTCGGCGTCATCCTGGCCATGACACTGTTTTCGATCAAACGCGGCATCCGCACCTGGTCGTTGTTCGATGTCGTGGCCGCCGGCGTGCCGGTCGGGCTCGGCCTGGTGCGCGTCGCCAACTTCATCAATTCCGAGCTGTGGGGCCGGCCGACCGATATGCCCTGGGGAATTGAGTTCCCCAATGGCGGACCGTTCACCCGCCATCCCAGCCAACTTTACGAAGCCTTCCTCGAAGGCATCGTGCTGTTCCTCGTGCTGCGCATCCTCACCCATTCGCGCCTCAAGCTGAAAACGCCGCGCTTCGTCGGCGGCGCCTTCATCTGCGGCTACGGCCTGTCGCGCATCTTCGTCGAGTTCTTCCGCGAACCCGACCAGCAGCTCGGCTACCTCCTCGGCACCAACTGGCTGACCATGGGCATGATCCTGTCGACGCCGATGGTGCTGGCCGGCATCTGGGCGATGGCGACAGCCAAGCCGGTGCCGCAACCCCAGCCACAGGCGACATGACGCGGCTGAGGACCCGCATCGTCGACCTGATCGAGGCGCTGGGTCCCCTTCCCGTCAACGAATACATGGCGCTCTGCCTGTTCGACCCGGCGGACGGCTACTACACGACGCGCGAGCCGTTCGGCGCTGCCGGCGACTTCATCACCGCGCCGGAGATCAGCCAGATGTTTGGCGAACTCGTCGCCGTCTGGCTTTACGAGGCCTGGGCAGCGATCGGCCGGCCGATGCCGGTCACCATCGCCGAGATCGGCCCCGGCCGCGGCACGCTGATGAAGGATATGCTGCGCACCCTGTCGCGGCTCGATCCGGCGCTGGCCAACGGTGCTGCCTACGCCCTGATCGAGACCAGCCCACGCCTGACCGAGATCCAGAAACAGACGCTTGGCGCGACACCCCTGGCGATTGGCTGGCACGAGACCATCGAGACCTTGCCTCATCAGCCGCTGCTGATCGTCGGCAACGAACTGTTCGACGCTGTGCCGATCCGCCAATACGTCCGCGCCGACGCCGGCTGGCGCGAGCGCATGGTCGGGCTGGACGACCAGGACGCCCTTTGCTTCTTCGCCGGCGCCGGCTCGGTCGACCCGACGCTGCTGCCTGTCGGCGCGGCTGAAGCGCCGCAAGGCGCGATCGTCGAGGTCGCGCCGGCCCGCGCCGCGCTGATGGCGGCTATCGCCGAGCGGATAGTCCGCAACAGTGGCGCCGGGCTGTTCCTCGACTATGGCTATCTGCAGCCGGGTGTTGGCGACACGCTGCAGGCCTTGCGCCGGCACAATCACGAAGATGTCCTGGCCAATCCCGGCGAAGCCGACCTCACCTCGCATGTCGATTTCGCTGCCCTTGCCGCGATCGTGCGCGCGCAGGGCCTCGATGCCCATCTGTCGACGCAGGGTAATTTCCTGCTCGGCATGGGCATTCTCGAGCGCGCCGGGCGGCTTGGCGCCGATGCCGGCCAGGCGGCTCGCGACACGATCGCCGATGCCGTCGAACGCCTCGCCGCCCCCCAAGCGATGGGCGAACTGTTCAAGGTGCTTGCCGCCGTGCCGCGCGGTGTGACCATCCGTCCTTTTGCCACGGCGGATTGACTTTTCACCGCTGCCCCTCCCAATCTCCCGTCCGATAAAAGAGCGGCCCGACCGCCGGCCGCTTTTTCTTGACGAAACCGCCCACACGGACAACAACGCCCGCATGCTCAATCAGACCAAACCGGATCCCGTTCGGTCGCCGCTGCTGGACAAGGCGCAGGCACATGGCATCCGCCACGGCTATTTCACCCGCACCGGTGGCGTCTCGACCGGTATCTACCAGGGCCTCAACATCGGCACCGGATCGGATGACGACCAGACGCTGGTCGCCGAGAACCGCGCCCGCGTCGCCGCCTGGATGGGCGTGCCGGCGAGCCATCTGTTGACCGCCTGGCAAATCCATTCCCCCGACGTCATCATAGCCCGGGAAGCCTTCGCCGGCGAACGCCCCAAGGCCGACGCCGTCGTCACCGACCGCCCGGGCATTGCCATCGGCGCCTCGACCGCCGATTGCGGCCCGGTGCTGTTCGCCGATGCCGGGGCGCGCATCATTGGCGCGGCGCACGCCGGCTGGAAAGGCGCCTTCACGGGCGTGCTGGAAAACACCATCGCCGCCATGGAAAGCCTGGGCGCCCGCCGCGAAAACATAATTGCCGTGCTCGGCCCCTCGATCGGCCCTGACAATTACGAGGTCGGGCCGGAATTCCTCGCTCGTTTCGTCGCGGCCGACGCTGAAAACATCCGCTATTTCGCACCCTCGGCCAAAGCCGGCCATGCCATGTTCGACCTCGTCAGCTACACGGTCGACCGGCTGGCCAGGGCCGGCGTGACCGCCGAGGGCCTCGGCCGCTGCACCTATGCCGAGGAAGATTTGTTTTACTCCTACCGGCGCACCACGCACCGCAAGGAGCCCGATTACGGCCGGCAGGTTTCGGCCATCGTTTTGGAGAGTGAATAATGGCGCTGCATTTTGAACGATCGGAATTTGACGCGCGGCGCGACCGGCTGATGATCGAGATGGCCGAGAAGAAGCTCGACGCCATCCTGCTGTTCGCGCAGGAAAGCATGTACTGGCTGACCGGCTACGACACGTTCGGCTTCTGTTTCTTCCAGTGCCTGGTGGTGAAGGCCGACGGTTCGATGGTCCTGCTCACCCGCTCGGCCGACCTGCGCCAGGCCCGCCACACCTCGATCATCGACAACATCGTCTTGTGGACCGACCGCAATGGCGCCAACCCGGCGGTCGACCTGCGCAATCTGCTCAACGATCTCAACCTGCTCGGCGCCCGCATCGGCGTCGAATACGACACGCACGGGCTGACCGCCTATAATGGCCGGCGGCTGGACGAGCAGCTGCAGACTTTCGGCCAGATCGCCGATGCGTCCGGCATCGTCGGCCGGCTGCGCCTGTTCAAGAGCCCGGCCGAGATCGCCAAGGCCGAGAAAGCCGCCAATCTCTCCGACGACGCGCTGGACGCGGCCTTGCCGCTGATCAAGCAAGGCGGCGACGAAGCGCTGATCCTGGCTGCCATGCAGGGCGCGGTCTTTGCCGGCGGCGGCGACTATCCGGCCAACGAGTTCATCATCGGCTCCGGCGTCGACGCGCTGCTCTGCCGCTACAAGGCCGGCCGCCGCAAGCTCACCAAGAACGACCAGTTGACGCTCGAATGGGCCGGCGTCTTCAACCACTATCACGCGCCAATGATGCGCACGGTGCTGACCGGCAAGGTGTCGAAGCGCCATCAGGAACTGTTCGACGCCGCCCGCGCCGCCCTTCTCGCTGTCGAAAAGGCGATGATGCCGGGCAATAGCTTCGGCGATGTCTTCGACGCCCACGCCCGCACCATGGAGGCGCACGGCCTGACCAAGCACCGGCTCAACGCCTGCGGCTACTCGGTCGGCGCCCGCTTCACGCCGTCCTGGATGGACATGCCGATGTTCTATCAGGGCAACCCGGAACCGATCGCGCCCAACATGACGCTGTTTGCCCATATGATCATCATGGATTCCGAGACCGAGACGGCAATGACGCTCGGCCGCACCTACCTGACCACCGAATCCCAGCCGAAGCCGCTGTCCCGCCATGATCTCGACTTGATCGTACAGTGAATCCATAATGGGAGGCGTTCTTCGCCAAGGAGTTAGAAGGCAAATGAGACGATCGCATGTGACGACCGTGTCATTGCTTGTGGCATTGGCTCTTGCCGCCTGCACCAACACAAAGGACGTTCTCGAACCTTCCGCCATCACCCCGCCGGCGACTTCGGGGCCGGCAACGCCGACCGCCCAGAGCAGTGCGGCCACGGTCCCGTCGCCCGCCGCCCCAGCGGCCACCACCACGGCCGGCGCAACCACCACCACACCGGCCACGCCTGCCCAGACCGCCGCCATCCTCGCCAAGACCCGGCTGCAGATCGCACCGATCGTCGGCGCTTCGGTGGAAGCTGCCACGCCGCTGACGGCGGAACTGCAGACGCGCGCCAAGCAGCGCGGCATCACGCTTGCCGGCAGTCAGGACCAGACCGCGACCCATGTGCTGAAGGGCTATTTCTCGGCGCTTACGGAAGGCAAGGACACCACCGTCATCTATGTCTGGGACGTCTACGACCCCTCGGGCAATCGCCTCCACCGCATCAACGGCCAGTTGAAGGCGCCTTCGGTCAATTCCGCCAGCGGGAGCGCAGACAGCTGGAAGGGGGTCTCACCAGCCACCATGCAGGCGATCGCCGACCAGACCATCGACCAGTTCGCGGCGTTTCTCGGCGGCAAGGCCAGCTAGTAAGTGTTGCAAGCCGGTGATGGTGCCTGGCTTTCCCTGTGTTAGCCGGCGGATTCCCCATCTGAGCACTTGCAATACCGGCGCGGGCCGCTAAAAGCCCGGTTAAAGGGCGCAGGCGAGTCCGCCAGGTCTCGCTATCCTCCACCAGGAACGGTGCATGAAACTCTTCGCGGGCAATTCCAACAGAGTGCTGGCCGAAGCGGTCGCCCGTTATCTCAATGTCCCCTTGGGAAAGGCCAGTGTCAGGCGCTTCGCCGACCAGGAAATCTTCGTCGAGATCCAGGAAAACGTGCGTGGCGAGGATGTCTTCATCCTGCAGTCGACCTCGTTCCCGACCAACGATCACCTGATGGAACTGCTCATCATGATCGACGCCTTCATGCGCTCCTCGGCCAAGCGCATCACGGCGGTCATCCCCTATTTCGGCTATGCGAGGCAGGATCGCCGGGCGTCTGGCCGCACGCCGATCTCGGCCAAGCTGGTCGCCAACATGATCACCCGCGCCGGCGTTGACCGCGTTCTGACGCTCGACCTCCATGCCGGCCAGATCCAGGGCTTTTTCGATATCCCGACCGACAATCTGTTTTCGGTGCCGGTGATGGCGCGCGACGTGAAGGCGAAATACAAGCAGCTCGGCAACGTGGTTGTCGTATCACCCGACATCGGCGGCGTGGTCCGTGCCCGTGCGCTGGCCAAGCGCTTCGACGCGCAGCTCGCCATCGTCGACAAGCGCCGTGAGCGCCCAGGCGAATCGGAAGTCATGAACATCATCGGCGCGGTCGCCGGCAAGGATTGCCTGCTGATCGACGACATCGTCGATTCCGGCGGCACGCTGTGCAACGCCGCCGATGCGCTGCTGGCCAATGGCGCCACCAGCGTCACCGCCTATATCACCCATGGCGTGCTGTCGGGCGGCGCGGTCGCCCGCATCAGCGGCTCAAAGCTGCAGGAACTGGTGATCACCGATTCCATCCAGCCGACGCAAGGCGTGCTCGACGCCCCGAACATCCGCGTCATCTCGATCGCCGACCTGATGGGCGAAGCCATCTCGCGCACCGCGACCGAGGAATCGGTGTCGAGCCTGTTCGACTAGGACTGGAAGGCTTTACCTTGATCGTGTCTGGCATCGACTAAGCAATTTCGGCCTTGCGGATCCATCAATTGCTGACGGCCTTGAGGTTAGGCTCAAGGCCTAGGGCAGAACCAGCAACCTGGCGCCACCGCGCAGATCGCGCCTTGGGTGTTGATCTTGATCCGCGTTTGGTCGGTGATACCTGTCCGACATGACAGATCAAACTTTGAATACCACCACCGCACCCGCCGGCGCACCACATCGAAACAGCCTAGTCCAGCGTACCCGGCTGGCAGCAGGTTGAATCAACTTGGTTGATTCAAAAGGCTTATTTGGCTCTCGCCCGAACCCCCTTTGTCACGGCAGCCAAGTTTAAGTGTAAGCAGCTCCAGCAGGGACAACTCCAACAAAAAACGCTAGCCAACTCTTTGTATTGCGGTTAGGCTATTATTGCTACATCTCGGATTTGGTGAGGCTATGCGCTGCGCTTGGAAGCCGTTTCTGACATCCATCTTGTCGGCAACTATACTGCTTCTGGCGCCCATTACGCACCCTGTTACCCCAACAATGATACTACCGATAGACACGGAGTGCACGGTCGAAGTTCGTACCGCAAGCCAGTGCTCCAGCGGAACGGCATTTTTCACTGTTTGTTATAAGAATGGCGTGGAGGTCAGTGCCCACCAAAACAAGTGCACGCCACAATGAGCGATCTCTTTGGCAGGATGAAAGGCAAGGTATTAGTTATCACCTCGTGGGTACAGGGCGGGCTCCCAATATTGCGGGGACTATGGCTGTTACTCACGGTAATTGTTCTTGTGCTCTTGTCTTTTCGTTTCGCCCCGTTTTATCCGTTCGAAACCCGAGGAGCGATTTATGTAGGAAGTCCAGAGGTTTATACGCGCGAACGGCTGGTAAACGATAGGTACGATCAGGATTATTGGTATAGGGCCCAGTTGAAATTACTCGATTTGTCAAACAGTCTAGTCACAGGGGTCACTTCCAATCGAATGCACCTTTCCGTTGGTGCGGATAAGTTGCCGGATCCTGCAAGTCCGATTGACACAGAAAAGACTCAGTTGATTTTGCCGTATGATCAGGAATTCTCTATCCGAGCAGGGATACGAGACAAGATAAGAGCTCTCATATTGGAGAATATGCTAGATGATCGGCACGATTTAACTGGAAACTCTATTTATGGATTAAAATTCGATTCGACCGTTATTCCGGGGCAGAACACAAATAAGCGTGCGTTCGTGCGGGTTTCTATTCACTTGACGGAACCGTTTCTTGCATCTGAGCCTGGTGAGCCACTGCCAAAGGTCATGAAACTCTATCTAGACGGGAAATCGGGGCGCTTTGACGAGAGTTTATCTCCGGAAATTCGACAATCGGCGCTTCTGTATCAGAACTGGCTGGATAGCATTTATGAAAGATTAAACAATTACTACAGGCGCTATGAGACTGCAGGTAAACTGATATCCGCTGGCGATTGCTCCGCCGATAACCTGCGCGCCCAGTCAAACAGAGTGACCACTGATGTTTTGGCGTCCGTATTGGGAATATACCTCGATCCGCACGAACTTGATGCAGCTGCCGAAAGCGGCCAAGGCGTGCTGCTCCCGATACCTGAGCCCTGGTCTGACCTAATCCAAATTCAGCGGTTTGGGGGCCTCACTTGTGACAGTCCAAGGTTACATTTTGCCGTCTACACAGTTACGGATTCCTTATATCTCTTCCCTAAGATAGATAAAGTTATACCGTCGTGGGCGGCTACGTCCTACGAAGATTCTGGCGTAAATGATGAAAAATGGATTGTCGCGTTGTTTGGAAGAGGAAGCGACGCAAGTTTGGCATATAACGTCCGTTTTCACTACCCAATTAGCAGTGATCTCATTTCATACATGACTAATAAAGGAAAACTTCTTGAAAGTTGCCAACCATCGGAAGATCGATGCGAGAGAAGATTACGCATACTGACTCTTCAGTCGGGATTTTTCAACTTTGTCGAGAAGATCAGCAAGACCGACGCCTATGTCTATGCGCTCTTCCCTAAAACAGAGTCAGTAGCGGTGATGAACGACACTGAACACGGAGCCGATGCTGCCTCGTCAGGAATATCCCCTTCCCTTCCAAACACCTGGATTAAGGTAGTTGAGAGTCGTCGCGATACGCGAAGTGAGACATCGCTAGTTGGCTATGGAGACGGCGGAACCGAGCGTTCGGACGATACTTCGGAGTCGTCAAGCAGGGAAAATGACGTTGCATTCGGCTGGGTGTTCGATGGGTTGCAAGGTACAGCCGTACAGAAATCAGAGTTAGCCTTAGTTTCTGTGCCCGCATGGACGAACGAGTTAAAGCTTCATGTGTCTGTTGGCTGGCTTGACAGGCAATCGCGCGAGCAGCCAATGAAAGACTTTTCTATGACAATTCAACTCCCGCCTGACTACGAAGCGTTTGATCAATTTGTTGCAGGGGAGCAATCTCAGAGAGGCCCAAAGATCCTTGACGCATTTATGGACCAGACACAATTATCCGCTTGCCAAGAAGGTAGTATTCTCATTCCTGGGTTTCGCCTTTGGAGAAGTTCATCCGTTACATTGGGCTCGCAGTTGGCCGACCGTATTATTGTTCTGCCGAATATGCAGGGGATAGTGGCTCATTTTAACTCTGTAGACGCGCCATCATCTATTGATGCGTCAGGATCCAGTTCACTTCCCTTAGAAGTGTGGACAAGCGAAGGGACTTCAACTGCGAAGAACAAAGTTGTCGTCAGGATGACCAACGTCACATCAGACGCGCATGGCACCGCGTGCCCGGTCGATCCAAAAAGTCAGATGTCTGACAAAGATCCTAAGGGATGATGACGCCGCCAAACCGGCCGCAAAAACACGCAGATCCTATTGGCTGAAAGCCAACTAGGCAAATCCCTGCAGGCGTGGCGCACTTGTTACTCACAGCTTGCACCAAGTATTGTGGAGCGTTAGCTTTTTTTGCCGTCACGTCCACAGATGCCGATGGTAGTCCAACGGCAGCGACAGCAGTTAGAAGAATAACGGCTTTCATGTCATTTAGTTTGCACTCCGAACACTTCCTCGTCAAGGGTAAGTTTGAAGTAAGGTGGCGGGCTCGGTAACGCCTAACACGCGCAACCCTTCCGGCAGTCCAAGGATCGCCCCAGCATAACATAGACCGGGCGCATGTTACTCGCCCCGGCAATATGGCTGCGGCTGCCTGCCGGCTTCACACTTCCCCACTGACGATGAAGCCATCCCTGCAAGGCCGCGCGAGCCTCTTGCGGATGAAACCTTAAGGCGCCGGGGTCTCCAGCCGGGCCGGGCCGCTTAGCCGCCGCATGGCTTCGCCATTGTCTCGCGCGCCGCGCATATAGCCGCGCGGCGAGGAGCCAAGCATGCGCTTGAACATGGTGATGAAGGCCGGCACGCTGTCGTAGCCGAGATCGAGCGCCACCCTGGTGATCGGCTCGCCATCGGCGAGCCTTGGCAGTGCTGCAAACAGGCAGGCCTGCTGACGCCATGTCGACAGCGACAGGCCAGTCTGGCGCTGGAAAGCGCGGGTAAAGGAGCGGCGGCTCATGCCGGCCGCGTCAGCCCATTCGTCGATCGTCGCATGCGGCGAAGGTGCCGCGACAAAGCGACGGCAAAGTATCGCCAGCCGCGGATCCGACGGGAATGGCAGTCCGAGCGGCCGTTCCGGCAGGGTCGGGATTTCGTGCAGCAGAAGGTTCATGATCAGCCCGCCGCGCCCTTCCAGCTCCCCGCCTTGCGGCAGCTTCTCCGATTCCACGATCAGGCTGTGCATCAGCTCGGTGACGCCGACGACGCGCAAGCCTTCCGGCAGGCCGGGAATAGCACCTGGCATGACATAGACCGAGCGCATCGAGACATCGCCCAGCATCTCGACGGAATGCTCTGTGCCAGCCGGAATCCACATCGCATGGTCTGGGGGCACCATCCAGCGCCCGTGCCGCGTCGTCACCAGCACGACGCCGACCAGCGCATGCAGCAGCTGGCTGCGGCTATGGCGGTGTTG
The DNA here is from genome assembly GCF_000472785.1 of Mesorhizobium loti CJ3sym. GTDB lineage: Bacteria > Pseudomonadota > Alphaproteobacteria > Rhizobiales > Rhizobiaceae > Mesorhizobium > Mesorhizobium loti_E. The sequence goes on along the minus strand of NZ_AXAL01000006.1, from coordinate 91,777 downwards.
CGGCACGAGATAGCCGTCCGGATATTCGGTCGGCAACGCCACCGCCGGCCCGGCCACTTGCTCCAGCCACTGCCAGCGGCTCTCGTGCAATTGGCCGAGATTGGCATTGCCGGCGCGAAAGATGTCTCTGCCATGCGGCATCTTGTATGGCCCACTTGCGAAACTATTGGACCAAACCACGAAAGAAGTCGTGCCGCAAGCAGCTTATAAGGCAACCGTCCCTTAGGCGGCCGCTGGAGCGTCCGCCATCTTGCCTGCGGGCATTGCCCGCCAAAAAGACCACGGAGCCGACCTTGACCGATACGACAGCAACCGGTGTTGCGCCAGCGGCGACCACCAGTCACGCTTCAGCCCAGGCGACGGCTTTCACCGTCATCCTGGCGGTGAGCTTCTGCCATTCCATCAACGACATCATGCAGTCGCTGCTATCGGCCATTTACCCGCTTCTGAAAGAGAATTACGGCCTCGATTTCTGGCAGATCGGCCTGTTGACCTTCACCTTCCAGGTCACGGCATCGCTGCTGCAGCCGATCATCGGCATGGTCACCGACAAGCGGCCGATGCCTTATTCGCTGCCCTACGGCATGGCGTCATCCCTGATCGGGCTGGTCGTGCTGGCCTATGCCGGGCACTACTATTTGCTGCTGATCGGCGCCTCGCTGATCGGTATCGGCTCAGCGATCTTCCATCCGGAATCCTCGCGCATCGCCCGCTTCGCGTCGGGCGGCCGGTTCGGCCTGGCACAGTCGCTGTTCCAGGTCGGCGGCAATTTCGGCCAGTCGATGGGGCCGCTGCTGGCTGCCTTCATCGTCGTGCCTTTCGGCCAGACCAGCATCGCCTGGTTTGCCGTCGGCTCGCTGATCGGCATCATTGTGCTGTGGCAGGTCGGCGGCTGGTACAGCCGGCTGCGCGCCGCGCAAGGCAATCGCAAGGCGGCAAGCTTCGTGTCACCCTTCCCGCGCCGCAAGGTGATGAATGCCTTGATCGTGCTGACCCTGCTGGTGCTGAGCAAGAACGCCTACATCGCCAGCCTCGCCAGCTACTACACCTTCTATTCCATCCATAAGTTCGGCGTTTCGGTACAGATGTCGCAGATCATGCTGTTCCTGTTCCTCGGTGCCTCGGCGCTGGGCATCCTGCTCGGCGGCCCGTTCGGCGACCGCTATGGACAAAAGGCGATGATCTGGTTCTCGATCGTCGGCGTGCTGCCCTTCACGCTGGCGCTGCCCTACGCCAATTTGGAATGGACGATGGTGCTGACGGTGCTGATCGGGCTGATCCTGTCGTCGGCCTTCTCCAACATCGTCGTCTTCGCGCAGGAGCTGGTGCCGGGGCGTGTCGGCATGATCGCCGGCATCTTCTTCGGCTTCGCCTTCGGCATGGGTGGCATCGCAGCCGCCGTGCTCGGCGTCGTCGCCGATATGAAGGGCATCGATTTTGTCTTCCAGATCTGCTCGTATTTGCCGTTCCTGGGCCTGCTGACCGTGCTCCTGCCCAACATGAAGGAAGCCCGGAAGGCGCAAGCAGCGATCAGCTAAAATTAACTGATCTTCCCGATTTGACCGGGGGCGTGGCATCTGCCACGCCCCCGCGATTGCTTCACCTTACGCCGGGTGAAAAGCCTGTTAGAAAATCGTGGGATTCCAGCGCTGACCCATGCGCAGTGTGGAGGAAAGGCAATCACTATGTCCAGACTGACAGGCAAGGCCGCGTTGATCACCGGCGGCACCAGCGGCATTGGCCTGGTGACGGCGCGACGTTTTATCGAGGAAGGCGCACGCGTCGCCATCACCGGCACTAATCCGGGCCGTCTCGAGGAGGCGCGCAACGTCCTGGGCGGCGATGTGCTCGTCATCGCCGCCGATGCTGGAGATGCCGCGGCCCAGGCCGACATCGCACGGCAGATCGGGGAGACCTTCGGCAAGCTCGACGCCCTCTTCCTCAACGCCGGCATCGCCGATCTGCGCCCGCTTGGCGACTGGACCGAGGCGGCGTTCGACAGGAGCATCGATGTCGACCTCAAGGGGCCGTACTTCCTGGTCAAGGCGCTCGTTCCGCTGTTTTCGAACCCGTCGTCGATCATCCTCAGCGGCTCGGTCAACGCGCATATGGGAATGGCCGGAACGCACGTCTATGCACTGGCCAAGGCCGGCATGATTTCACTCGCCCGGACGCTCTCCGGCGAACTGATAGGGCGCGGCATCCGCGCCAACGTGATCAGCCCCGGCCCCATCGACACGCCACTCAACGACAAGCTCGGACTGGACCCGGAGGCGGCGAAGGCGCGCGCCAAAGCGGTGGTCGGCCTGGTGCCCGCCGGCCGTTTCGGAACCGCCGAGGAAATCGCCAACGCGGTGGTGTTTCTGGCCTCGGACGAATGCCCGTTCATGGTCGGCGCGGAAATGCTGATCGACGGCGGCCTGAGCATCGCCTGAACCCCGGACACGAAAACACCCGCCGGATGGCGGGTGTTTGTCTGTTCAACGGAAAGCCTTATGCCTTGAAGAAGGCCAGCAGATCGGCGTTGATGACATCGGCATGAGTTGTCGCCATGCCGTGCGGGAAACCCTTGTAGACCTTGAGTTCGCCCTTCTTGAGCAGCTTGACCGACAGCAGCGCCGAGTCGGCGATGGGAACGATCTGGTCGTCGTCGCCATGCAGGACCAGCACCGGCACGTCGATTGCCTTCAGATCCTCGGTGAAGTCGGTTTCCGAGAAGGCCTTGATGCAATCGTAGTGCGCCTTGGTGCCGCCCATCATGCCCTGGCGCCACCAATTCTCGACGACAGCCTGCGAGACTTCGGCGCCGGGACGGTTGAAGCCGTAGAACGGACCGGCAGCAACATCGTGGAAGAACTGGGCGCGGTTGGCGGCCTGGGCGGAGCGGAAACCGTCGAACACCTCGATCGGCAGGCCGCCCGGATTGGCCGCGGTCTTCAGCATGATCGGCGGCACCGCGCCGATCAGCACGGCCTTGGCGACACGACCGCCTGAACCATACTTGGCGACGTAGCGCGCCACCTCGCCGCCGCCGGTCGAATGGCCGACATGGATGGCGTTCTTGAGGTCGAGATGCGCGGCAAGTTCCGCCACATCGGCGGCGTAGGTGTCCATCTCGTTGCCGACATCCGTCTGCGTCGAACGGCCATGGCCGCGCCGGTCATGGGCAATGACACGGTAGCCTTGTCCCAGGAAGAACAGCATCTGGGCGTCCCAGTCATCGCTGCTCAATGGCCAGCCATGATGGAAGACGATGGGCTGACCGGTTCCCCAATCCTTGTAGAAAATCTCGGTTCCGTCCTTGGTGGTGATCGTGCTGCTGCCAGGCTTGGTCATCTCAATCTCCATTGATTGTTTTCGCGACAATCAATATCGCGATACCAATATGGCTAACGCAGATCAAAACCCCTGTCTACAAAAATATATATCGCGATATTATTTTTCGTGGTACATATCAAAAACGCTCAGTCGGCAAAGGAAAGCGTTGTGCCTCTCCCGTTGGACAACCAGCTCTGTTTCACGCTCTACGCCACTTCAATGGCAATCAACCGCACCTACAAGCCGATGCTGGACGAGATGGGCATCACCTATCCGCAATATCTCGTGCTCAATGCACTTGCCGAGGCCGATGGCATGCCGGTGGGTACCATCGCGCACCGGCTCGCCCTGGAATCGAGCACCATCACGCCGCTGGTCAAGCGCATGGAGCAGGCTGGCCTTGTCACCCGCCAGCGCAGCCTGACCGACGAGCGCCAGGTACAGGTCGACCTGACATCAGCCGGGCGTGCGCTGCTTGTCCAGTGCAACTGCCTGAACGAGACCTTGATCGAGCGCTCTGGCATGACGCTGGCCGCGCTCGATACGCTGAACCGGCAGATCCAGGCGCTGCGCGACGCGTTGAGCGGCGACCGGTAGCCACGGCCCTTGCCCGCCATGGCTTGCACGCCTGCCCGCCTTCCGCTATAGAGCCGCCACCCGCGTAGACACCCTTGGAGGCAACGCGGCGGAAAGCCGCCTCACCCGGCGGCTTTCGACGTTTACGGTCCAGGCAATCTGCCCTCCGCAAACGCTCCATAACACGCGAAAGGAAAAGCCATGAGCCACGATACTTACGAGCTCAAGGCCGAAGCGCGCGAACAGGTCGGTAAGGGGTCCGCCCGTGCAGTTCGCCGCAACGGTAAAGTGCCTGCAGTAATCTATGGTGACAAGCAGCCTCCCCTGGCTATCTCGCTCACCTACAAGGACATTTTCTACAAGATCCATGGCGGCGGGTTTCTGACCACGATCGCCACGATCGATGTCGACGGCAAGAAGATTCAGGTCCTGCCGAAGGATTTCCAGCTCGACCCGGTCAAGGATTTCCCTGTCCATGTCGACTTCCTGCGCATCGGCAAGGACACCGAAGTCAATGTCGACGTGCCTGTCCACTTCATCAATGAAGACAAGTCGCCCGGCATCAAGCGCGGCGGCGTGCTCAACATCGTGCGTCACGAAGTCGAGTTCCACTGCCCGGCCAATGCGATCCCGGAATTCATCACCGTCGATCTCACCGGCGCCAACATCGGCGATTCGATCCACATCTCGGCGGTCAAGCTGCCGGCCGGCGTCAAGCCGGTCATCTCCGATCGCGACTTCACCATCGCGACCATTGCCGGCTCGTCGGCAATGAAGCCGGAGACGGAAGAGACGGCTGAAGTGGCTGCACCTGAAGCGGCTCCTGCCGCCGAAGAGAAGTAACTCTTTCCCGCCCGGAGCAGACGATGCTTGTCTTTGCAGGCCTCGGCAACCCGGGCGCGAAATACGCTGACAACCGGCACAATGTCGGCTTCATGGCGGCGGACGCTATCGCCCGCCGCCATTCCTTTTCGCCCTGGTCGAAGAAATTCCAGGGCCTGATCGCCGAGGGCACGCTCGGCGGCGAAAAGATCATCCTGATCAAGCCGCAGACCTTCATGAACCTGTCCGGCCAGTCGATCGGCGAAGCGCTGCGCTTCTACAAGCTCGACCTCTCGGCGCTCACCGTCTTCTATGACGAGATCGATCTCGCCGAAGGCAAGCTGCGCATCAAGACCGGCGGCGGCGCCGGCGGCCATAACGGCATCCGCTCGATCGACGGCCATGTCGGCAACGCCTATCGCCGCGTGCGCATCGGTGTCGGCCATCCCGGCGTCAAGGAGATGGTCCAGCATCATGTGCTGGGCGATTTCGACAAGGCTGACCGCGAATGGCTCGATCCTTTGCTCGATGCGGTCGCCGACAACGCCGCCATGATCGTCAAGGGCGATGAATCCGGCTTCATGAACAAGGCAGCGCTTGCCCTCCAGGGCAAGGCGATAGCCGAGTTGGAAAAGCCGGCGACGAAGCAGGCCCCCAAACAACAGAGCCACATCCGCCAGGCGCGGTCACAGCAAGCACCCGCCAAGCTGCCCGAGACCGGCCCGATGGCCGCCATGCTGAAAAAACTGTTCGGTAAAGACTGAGGCGACCGGCGCCGCCCGACCATGCAGGCAGCGCCGACCGTGCAGAATTACATTGCGCCGACGGCCATTCCCTTTGTCGTCTCGTCGATCGCGTCCTTCACCAGCGCCATGGCCTTCACGCGGTGGCCGCCCTTGTCGGGCAAAGCCGCCTGAAGCTGGTTGAGCGCCGCCTGGAGATCATTCAGAGCCTTGCTCATATGCGGTTGCGCGGCTTCAGCCGCGCTGGTCGCAAGAACCGTTGCACTGGTGGCAATGGCAGCTCCAGCCATGCCGAGCACGGCCATATTGCGCAGACTGTCACGACGGGAAAGCTTGAATTCAGACATTTCAGAACTCCCTTTCTGGTGAAACTGTCGTCATGCGACATCGCTAAATTAGCTCACGCGCGCATCACGCCGTATTGACGAACGCGTGATCGGCGGCTGGCGCCAGCGCGCCTTGCCCGCAGGCGACGCGCCACGTTAGCTCTGGCACATGCTGGCAAGATCGGTGGCAAGCGAGATCGGCATGGCGGACGATGTTTTGGATCTGACCGGGCAGGCCAGGCAGCTGGGCCTGGCCGGCGATTTCGGGACGGCTCATCAGCTGATCGACCGGGCCATGCGACTTGCCGGCGGGGATTCTACCGGACGTGCGGCATGCGCCATCGAGCGCGGCCGGCTGTACAATTCCGCGGGGCAGCGGGATCTGGCGCGGCCGCTGTTTGATGAGGCGTGGCGGCTGGCGCGAGAGGCGGGTGCGCATGTGCTGGCGGCCGATGCGGCGCACATGCTCGCCATTGTCGGAACACTCGACGACGCCGTCGAATGGACCGCAATCGGCCTTGCCTATGTCGGCGAACACCCACAGGCCGAGCCATGGCGCGGACCCTTGCTCAACAATCTCGGCTGGTCCTATGTCGACGCCGGCCGGTTCGAGGATGCATTGCCCGTCTTTGAGCAGGCGGTGGAGGCGCGGCGCGGCCAGGCTCGGGAGTTGCGCATCGCCCGATACGCGGTCGTCAGGACACTGCGCGCGCTCCGCCGCATCGAAGACGCCCGGCGGCTTGCCGAAGAGGTAGCCAGCGTGGCGGAGGCCGATGGCGATCAGGCGCCGTACGTTCACGAGGAGCTGGCCGAATGCCATGCCGCGCTCGGCGACGTGGAACGCGCACGATCGAGCGCGCGGCGCGCGCTCGCCGTCCTTGAGAACGACCCAGCCTTTGTCGGCCAGCAGCCCCATCGCCTCGCCAGATTGCGAGACCTGGCGGGCTGAACGCCGGCCACGGATGCGCCTCGGGCGGGCCGCTCATCCCGGCTGGGGGCTTGACGTTGATCACCCCTATCGCCCATAGCCCTCATCAAATTTCGCTTTTCCCGATAGGACCGACACAATGGGTTTCAAATGCGGCATCGTTGGCTTGCCCAACGTCGGCAAGTCGACGCTCTTCAACGCGTTGACCAGGACGGCGGCGGCGCAGGCCGCCAACTATCCGTTCTGCACCATCGAACCGAACACCGGCGAGGTGGCGGTGCCGGACCCGCGCCTGCAGAAGATCGCTTCGATCGCCAAGTCGAAGGAGATCATCCCGACCCGCATCTCCTTCGTCGACATTGCCGGCCTGGTGCGCGGTGCCTCCAAGGGCGAAGGCCTGGGCAACCAGTTCCTCGCCAACATCCGCGAGGTCGACGCCATCGTGCATGTGCTGCGCTGCTTCGAGGATGACGACATCACCCATGTCGAGGGCAAGATCGACCCTGTCGCCGACGCCGATACAGTCGAGACCGAGCTGATGCTCGCCGACCTCGACAGCATCGAGCGCCGCATCGTCCAGATCCGCAAGCGCGCCGGCAGCAAGGACAAGGAAGCAACGACCGTGCTGCCGATGATGGAGGCCGCACTCGAGCTTCTCCAGGCCGGCAAACCGACCCGCATCCTGCTCAAGGGCATCTCGGCGGAAGATCTGCGCATCCTGCAGGGACTGAACCTCTTGACTTCGCACCCCGTGCTCTATGTCTGCAACGTCGCCGAGGCCGACGCCGCCACCGGCAACGAGCACACCAGGGCCGTGGAAAAGATGGCCACCGCGCAGGGTGCCGGCACCGTGGTGATCTCGGCCGCGATCGAGGCCGAAGTCGCCCAGCTCTCGGACGAGGAAGAGATGGAGTTCCTGTCCTCGCTTGGGCTTGACGAGCCTGGCCTCAACAAGGTCATCCGCGCCGGCTACGACCTGTTGCATCTCATCACCTATTTCACCGCCGGGCCGAAGGAAACGCGCGCCTGGACCATCCACAAGGGCGACAAGGCCCCGCAGGCCGCCGGCGTCATCCACACCGATTTCGAGCGCGGCTTCATCCGCGCCCAGACCATCGCCTATATCGACTACATCACGCTGGGCGGCGAAGTGGCGGCCAAGGAAGCGGGCAAGGCACGCGACGAAGGCAAGGAATATGTCGTCCAGGATGGCGACGTCCTGCTGTTCAAGTTCAACACCTGACGCAGCGATCCAGGCATGCCCGGCAGCCCGTTCGAATCCGACCTGCCGGAAGGTTTGCGCATCGGTGGCTATCGCTGGAGCCGGCAGACCATCGGCCGGTCGAACGCTGGGGTGTTTCGCCTCACGGGCGATAACAAGCCCAGCCTGTTCCTGAAGATCGAAGAAGCTGGGCTATTTGCCGAAGTCGCCGCCGAGGAAGCCCGGCTGCGTTGGCTTGCCGGGCAAGGCATTGCTTGCGCCGCGATTATCGCGTTCGAGCACCATGCCGGTCGCCACTGGTTGCTGATGACCGCGCTTCCTGGTCAAGATCTGGCCTCGACCGGCGCCACCGATGCCGCTTCGTCGGTCGCAATCATGGCCGACGCGCTGCGTGAGCTTCACGCAATCGATGCCGGATCGTGTCCGTTTGATCACCGCTTGCAGCAACGGATCGCCGAGGCGTGGGCTCGCGTCGAGGCTGGCACGGTCGATGAAAGCGACTTCGATGACGAGCGGCAGGGAATGACCGCGGCGGAAGCCCTGGCACAACTGGCCGCGTTGAAGCCCGCAAGCGAGGATATCGTCGTCACGCATGGCGATGCCTGCATGCCGAACTTTGTCGCGGCCAGTAAGAGCTTCAGCGGCTTTGTCGACTGCGGACGGCTGGGTTTGGCGGATCGCCATCAAGACCTCGCACTCGCCTGCTGGAGCATTCGGCACAACATCGGCGAGCGATGGGTGCAACCCTTCCTGGACCGGTACGGCTTCATGGGGGTCGATCCCTCCCGGCTGTCCTATTATCGACTGCTCGACGAGTTTTTCTAAACGCACCACGAGCCGGCCCGCCCTGCGGTGTCAAAGCACCGTCAGGCGAAGCGTATGTTGTTCTTCCTGAATTCATCGAGCAGCAATTCGTTGATGTCGGAAATGACATCGAGCCTTCCATCGCCCGGATTGCTGATCCAGAAACGGGCGAGCAGCCTGGCGTTCCGCTTGGCGAAGCTTTCCTGGTACCGGCTGCTCGACGAGTTTTTCTGAGCGGCCGGGGCCAGACTGGCCGCGGCCGGAGCTTGTCTTGATTTTGTCATGCCACGGGTCTAAGCGGCAGCCACACGCTCGGCGCATACGACGAGAAGCCGTGCAATCCGATACCGGACGTCAATGGCAGGGGAAATCTGGCGATGATCAAAGCCTTTGTCGTCGACAATGATCGCCTGCGCCTCACCGACGATCTGCTGACCGATGGCGACAGGGTCGTCTGGGCCGACCTGATCAATCCGACCAAGGAAGAAGAAGCCACCATCGAAAGCTGGCTCGGCGTCGCCATCCCGACCCGCGAGGAGATGGAGGAGATCGAGATTTCCAGCCGTCTCTACATCGAGGATGGCGCCTATTTCATGACCGCCACTTTGCCGGCGCAGACCGAGGTCGACGATCCCCTGATGTCGCCGGTCACTTTCGCGCTCGCCGGCAAAAGGCTGATCACCATCCGCTATCATGAACCCAAGGCCTTCAAGACCTTCCCGCTGCGCGCCGAGAAGGTGGCGACCGGCTGCACCAGCGGCGACACCATCCTGATCGGCCTCCTGGAGGCGATCGTCGACCGTCTTGCCGACATCCTTGAACGCGCCGGCCGCGACATCGAGGCGATTTCACGCGACATTTTCGAGGCACGCTCGACCAAGGTGTCGAAGCGCAACCGCGACTTCCAGGAGCTGCTGAAAGCCATCGGCCGCAAGGAGGACATCGCCTCTTCCGTCCGCGACAGCCTGATCTCGCTGCAGCGTCTGGCCGGCTTCCTCGCCCATGTCGCCACCCAGACGAAGATGAGCAAGGATGTCCGCGCCCGCATCAAGACACTGTCGCGCGACGTGCTGTCGCTTGCCGACCACGCCACCTTCCTGTCGCAGAAGATCTCCTTCCTGCTCGACGCCACGCTCGGCATGATCTCGATCGAGCAGAACGCCATCATCAAGATCTTCTCGGTCGCCGCCGTCATCTTCCTGCCGCCGACGCTGGTCGCCTCGATCTACGGCATGAATTTCGACATCATCCCCGAGCTGAAATGGCAGCTTGGCTATCCCTTCGCCATCGGCCTTATGATCCTGTCGGCGATCCTGCCCTTCTGGTATTTCCGCCGCCGCGGCTGGCTTTGAGCGCTGCCGCCAGCGCCAGTTGCCCCGCGCTGGCTCACCAGAAAGGACTTGACCAAATCGCCCGCGGCCTGCATCCGGGTTCGCCGATCCATGAGGATCGCACGTTCCGCAGGGATGCCTGACCATGACCGCAAAGACATGGGCCTATGAGGATTTCGTCGAGGGTGCCTCGTTCGACCTCGGCACCAAAGAGGTGAGCGCGGCCGAGATCGTCGAGTTCGCCAGTGAATTCGACGCCCAGCCGATGCATCTCGACGAGGCGGCCGGCAAGGCCAGCATCCTGGGCGGCCTCTCGGCTTCGGGCTGGCACACCTGCGCCATGTTCATGCGCATGCTGTGCGACGCCTTCCTTCTGGACTCCACTTGCCAGGGCGCGCCCGGCGTCGATCAGGTCAAGTGGAAGAAGCCGGTGCTGGCCGGCGATACGCTGAAAGGCAGCCTGGTTGTCCTGGCCAAGCGCCTGTCACGGTCGAAGCCGCAACTCGGCTTCGTCACCATGCGCAGCGAGCTCGTCAACCAGCGTGGCGAAAGCGTTTTCGAGCTTGAGAATTCCGTCATGTTCCTGACGCGCGATGCCGCGGGGTATCAGGCATGACCCTGGACGAATTCTTCCGCATCGGCACCACGGTGACGCTGGGCTTGCACACATTCGAACCCGAGGCGATCAAGGCGTTTGCCCGCAAATACGATCCGCAGGTTTTCCATATCGACGAAGAGGCCGCCAGGAAGAGCGTGCTCGACGGGCTCTGCGCCTCCGGCTGGCACACCGCCGCCACCTGGATGAAACTCAACCTGGAAGCCCGCATGGACGCCGAAGGCGCCAATTGGAACGGCCCCGGTCCAGTTCCGGAATTCGGCCCCTCGCCCGGTTTCAAGAACCTGAAGTGGCTGAAGCCCGTCTACGCTGGCGAGACCGTAACCTTCTCGCGGACAGCCCTTTCCCACCGCCCCATCGCCTCGCGCCCTGGCTGGCGGATGCTGGCGTTGCGCGCGGAAGCTTTCGATTCGACCGGCGACAAGGTGTTGGAATTTGAAAGCGCCGTGCTGGTGAAGGTGGGTGAGTAGGTTTCTTCCTTCTCCCCGTTTACGGGGAGAAGGTGCCCGAAGGGCGGATGAGGGGCAGCGCCAGCGTCGGTGTTCTCAATGCCCCTCAAACCCGATCAGCGTTCGCACCGGCACACCTAGCGCTTCCAGCTTCTTGCGCCCGCCCAGATCCGGCAGGTCGATGACGAAGCATGCCGCCAGGATATCGGCGCCGATCTGGCGCAGCAGCTTGACCGCCGCTTCCGCCGTGCCGCCGGTGGCGATCAGGTCGTCGACCAGGATCACCTTCTCACCCGGCGCAACGCCGTCCTTGTGCATTTCCATCTCGTCCAGCCCGTATTCCAGGCTGTAGGCGACGCGCACCGTCTCATAGGGCAGCTTGCCCTTCTTGCGGATCGGCACGAAGCCGGCCGAGAGCTGATGAGCGACGGCGCCGCCCAGGATGAAGCCGCGCGCCTCGATGCCGGCGATCTTGTCGATCTTCTGCCCGGCATAGGGATGCACCAGCTCGTCGATGGCGCGGCGAAAGGCGCGCGCATTGCCGAGCAGTGTGGTGATGTCGCGAAACAGGATCCCGGGCTTCGGATAGTCCGGAATGGTGCGGATGGCGGCCAGCAGCGTGTCTTCAAGTGAGGATTTCATGGATCGAGATTACCTGAATCGGAGGTTCTTGCGCGACAATTGTTCGATCGAACTGCAGCCCATCAGCTTCATGCCGCGTTCGATCTCGATCCGCATCTGCTCGAGCGCCCGCTCGACGCCAGGCTGGCCGGCGGCGGCCAGCGGAAACAGATAATAGCGTCCCACCCCGACAGCCTTGGCGCCGAGTGACAGTGCCTTCAGCACATGCGTGCCGCGCTGCACGCCGCCATCCATGATGACATCGATCTTGTCGCCAACCGCATCAACAATTTCGGCAAGCTGATCGAACGCCGCCCGCGAGCCGTCCAGCTGCCGGCCACCATGATTGGACAAGACAATGCCGCTGCAGCCGATCTCGACAGCGCGCCTGGCATCCTCCACCGACATGATGCCCTTGAGGCAGAACGGCCCCGACCACAGCTTGACCATCTCGGCGACGTCGTCCCAGGTCATCGACGGATCGAGCATCTCGGTGAAGTAGCGGCTGATCGACATCGTGCCGCCGCCCATGTCGACATGCTCGTCGAGCTGCGGCAGCTTGAACCCCTCATGGGTGAAGTAGTTGATCGCCCAGCCAGGCTTCAGCGCGAACTGCAGCATGCCGGCAAGATTGAGCTTGAAGGGGATGGCAAAGCCGGTGCGCTTGTCGCGCTCGCGGTTGCCCCCGGTGATGCTGTCGACGGTCAGCATCATCACCTCGACGCCAACCTGCTTCGCCCGCTGCATCATCGCCCGGTTGAGGCCGCGGTCCCTGTGGAAATAGAACTGGTAGACCTGCGGGCCGCTGCTGATGCTGCGCGCCTCCTCGAGGCTGACGGTGCCGAGCGAGGAAACGCCAAACATCGTGCCGTACTTTGCCGCGGCCTTGGCGACCGCGCGCTCGCCCTGGTGGTGGAATAGGCGCTGCAAGGCGGTTGGCGAGCAATAGAAGGGCAGCGCCAGCTTCTGGCCCATCACCGTCACCGACATGTCGATCTCGCTCACCCCGCGCAGGACGTTGGGAACAAGGTCGCAAGTCTCGAAGCTCGCGGTGTTGCGGCGGTAGGTGACTTCATCGTCGGCAGCACCATCGATGTAATTGAAGATCGGTCCTGGTAGCCGCCGCTGCGCCATGCGCCGGAAGTCGGAAAAGTTGTGACAGTCGCGTAGCCGCATCATCGATTTCCAAATGCCATGGCGGCCAGCCTTCGCCGCCGGAGCGTCGAATACCAACCGGATGCCGCCGTGCCAACGGCCTAATTGCCGAACTCACCCCTTGGCGAGGGCTATGAACGAAAAAGGGGCGCCAGAAGCGCCCCTTGGTCGAAGCCGGCGGCTGACGAAACTCACATGCCGAGATCGGAACGAAGCTCGGCCTTGGCCACATCATATTCGGCCTTGAAGTCGTCCCGGTTGAGCAGGACCGCGGCAATGACGCTGCCGGAAATCTTGCCCATCTCGACGTCCGATGGGTAATGGATGCCGCCGACCACGCGGTTGTGCGCGTATTCGGCCGCGCGCGCCATGATCTCGGCGCGCTTCTCGGGAACCATGTCGGCCAGGATGATGCCCATCATGGTGCCGACGGTGGCGTGGCCGGAAGGCCAGGAACCGGAGCTCGACAGCTTGACCGCAGGCTTGACGAGGTCGCTGAGCTGGTGTGGACGCGGACGCTTCCAGACATCCTTGGCCGGATCGACGACGGCGCCTTCGGTCTCGACCACGCGATCGAAGAAGGCCGAGAACTTCGGCAACTTGTCCTTGGTGAAATTCGGCCCCATCACATCGGCGAAGCGCCAGACATTCTCCTCGGCATCGGCGACGGCACGCGCTTCCATTTCAGGCGTACGCGTCACCTGCAGCGTCAGCACCTCACCGAGTTCGGCCTTGGTCTCAGCCGAATCGTTTGCCGGCGGCGGCGGCAGGATCATCGTCAGATCCACGTCCTTGTTGGTGACGAACGGCTTGGCGCCCTCGGCCTGGGCGGCGGATCCGATGACCAGCAGCAGCAGACCAGCCGCCAGCGATGCATATTTCTTCATGGGGGCAATCCTTTGTTGAGAATGCCGAAGGATCGCCGGATGCGGTGACGGCCATATGACGCGACCGTCTCCCGGATGCAAAAAAGGGCGCCTCTCGGCGCCCCTGAATTTCTCTATGTGCGCCCCCACTCAGTGGGCAACGCCTTCCCACACCTTGCGCTTGACGAGGTAGACCAGCCCGCCGAATATCAGGAGGAAAAACAGCACGTTGACGCCAGTCTTCTTGCGGGCTTCCATGTGCGGCTCGGCCGCCCACATCAGGAAGGCCGAGACATCACGAGCGTACTGATCGACGGTCTGCGGCGAACCGTCATCATAGGTCACTGCACCATCGGAAAGCGGCTTGGCCATCTTTAGCGACACGCCCGACATGAAATGCGGATTGTAATGCGTGCCCTCAGGGATGACCATGCCGGTCGGCGGGGTCTGGTCGAAACCGGTCAGCAGCGAGTGGATATAGTCGGGACCACCCGCGTCATACTGGGTGAAAATGTCGAAGACGAACTGCGGAAAGCCGCGCTCGACGCCGCGTGCCTTGGCCAGCAACGACATGTCGGGGGGTGCCGCGCCGCCATTGGCAGCCGCCGCGGCCTCTACATTGGCGAACGGCGCCGGGAAATAGTCCGATGGCTTGCCGGGACGGTCGAACATCTCGCCGGCATCGTTGGGGCCGTCGTGGATGGTGTACGAGGCGGCAAAAGACTTTACCTGCGCTTCGGAATACCCGAGGTCCGTCAGCGTGCGGAACGCCACCAGATTCATCGAATGACAGGCCGAGCAGACTTCCTTGTAGACCTTCAGGCCGCGCTGCAGCTGAGCCTTATCGTAAGTTCCGAACGGACCGGTGAAGCTCCAGCCCATCTCCTTCGGCTCTTCCATCGGGAAATGCGTCGGCGCTGCCGCATTGTGCGCCTCTTCGGCCGCGAACGCCGCACCGCCGGCGGCCACAAGGCCGATCAGCGCCAGCGAGGTGAGAATCTTTTTCATGCCAAATCCCCTTAGATTCTCTACCGCTCAGCCCTTGGTCTCTGGCGCGGCCGTGGCGCCCACAGGATGCCCGCTGCCGCCCTTGTTCTTCTCCAGCACCGCCTCGGTGATCGAGTTCGGCACCCTGCGCGGCGTCTCGATCAGACCAAGCACCGGCAGCGCGATCAGGAAGAAGGCGAAATAGAACAGTGTCGCCATCTGCGCCATGAACACATAGCTGCCTTCCGCCGGCTGCGAGCCCAGCCAGCCAAGCAGGATGGCGTCGGCCACGAACAGCCAGAAGAACAGCTTGTACCAGGGCCGGTAGACCGCCGAGCGAACCTTGGAGGTGTCGAGCCACGGCACCAGGAACAGCATGACGATGGCGCCGAACATGCACAGCACGCCGCCGAGCTTGGAGTTGATCGGCCCGATGTTGAAGGTGATGGCGCGCAGGATCGCGTAGAACGGCAGGAAATACCATTCCGGCACGATATGGGCCGGCGTCTTCAGCGGGTTGGCGACGATGTAATTGTCGGGATGGCCGAGATAGTTCGGCAAGAAGAAGATGAAATAGGCGAAGATGAACAGGAACACGATCATGCCGAACGCGTCCTTGATGGTCGCATAGGGCGTGAAGGCGACGGTGTCGGTCTTCGACTTGACCTCGATACCGGTAGGGTTCGACTGGCCAACGACATGCAGCGCCCAGACATGCAGCACGACGACGCCGGCAATCATGAACGGCAGGAGATAATGCAGCGCAAAGAAGCGGTTCAGCGTCGGATTGTCGACGGCGAAGCCGCCGAGCAGCAGCTGCTGGATCCAGTTGCCGACAAGCGGTATGGCGCTGAAGAAGCCGGTGATGACGGTGGCGCCCCAGAAGCTCATCTGTCCCCATGGCAGCACGTAGCCCATGAAGCCGGTCGCCATCATCAGGAGGTAGATGATGCAGCCGAGAATCCAGAGGAGCTCGCGCGGCGCCTTGTAGGACCCGTAATAGAGGCCACGGAAGATGTGCATGTAGACGGCGATGAAGAAGAACGAGGCGCCGTTGGCATGCATGTAGCGCAAAAGCCAGCCGGAATTGACGTCGCGCATGATCTTCTCGACCGAGCCGAAGGCGAGATTGGTGTCGGCGGCGTAGTGCATGGCCAGCACGATGCCGGTCAGGATCTGCGCCACCAGCATGATCGACAGGATACCGCCAAATGTCCACATGTAGTTGAGGTTGCGCGGCACCGGGTAGGAGACGAAGCTGTCATAGACCAGCCGCGGCAGCGGCATGCGGGCGTCGAACCAGCGTTCGATACCGGTTTTGGGCGTGTAGGTCGAGTGTCCCTCGCTCATCGAAATGTCCCCCTGCCTCAACCGATAATGATCTTGGTATCGGAAATGAACTTGAATACCGGCACAGCCATGTTCTCGGGCGCCGGGCCTTTGCGGATGCGGCCGGCGGTGTCGTATTGCGAACCATGGCACGGGCAGAACCAGCCGCCGAAATCGCCTTCCTGGCCGAGCGGAATACAGCCCAGATGCGTGCAGACCTGAACCATCACCATCCAGGCTTCCTTGCCGGGCGTGGTGCGGTTGGCGTCGGTCGCCGGCGCGTCGGCCGGCAAATTGGCGTTGCGAGCGATGGGATCCTTAAGATCGCCTAGTTTGACGGCCTCGCCGTCCTTCATTTCTTTTTCAGTGCGGTTGCGCACCACGACCGGCTTGCCGCGCCACTTGACGATCAGCGACATGCCAGGCGTCAGCGAGGCGACGTCGACCTCGACCGAGGCGAGCGCCAGCGTCGAGGCATCAGGGCGCATCTGGTCGATGAAGGGCCATGCGAACGCGCCGGCGCCGACCACGGCAGCCATGCCGGTGGCGACATAGAGAAAGTCTCGACGGTTGGGATCCTGGATGTCGGTTGCGCTCACGGGTGCCTGATCCTTTCGCCTCTTCCGCGCCGGTGGCTGAGCCTTGTTCCCCGCTCAATTACGCCAACCCGACAGCGCATGGCGAACAGGCTAGCGAATTCCTCCGGCATTTGGACTTCGGTTTATGCGTGAAGCCCGTTTTTGTCCAGACGGGTCAAGGCATATGGGCAGATTGTCGCGGGCGTTCCGCACAGCGATAAATTTGACGGGCTTGGTTGAATGTAGCAATATGTCTACATCTTCTCGACGGAGGTGCCGAAATGAACATCTCGACGAAGACGACCACCACCATGTCGAGCCGTGAATTCAACCAGGATACTGCGCTCGCCAAACGAGCAGCCAGGACTGCGCCGGTCATCATAACCGACCGCGGCAAGCCCTCCCATGTGCTGATGTCGATAGAGGAATACGAAAACCTGAAAGCCGCGGGCAGGCCAGAGAAACATCGAAGCCTCGCGGACGCCATTGCTGATGATCGTCCGGAAGCGGATTTTGATTTCGACATCCCGGAACTCAAGGGCTTTTCCCTGCGCCCGCCCAAGTTCGACTGATGTATCTGCTCGATACCAACGTCATCTCCGAACTCAGGCGGAAAGACCGATGCGACCCGAACGTTTGGGCCTGGGCCGAGGGTCGAAATCCAGCCGAGCTTCATATTTCGGCCGTCAGTATTCTCGAAACCCAGATCGGCGCCCTGAGAGCGGAGCGAAAGGACGAGAAAAAGGGGGCTGTGCTGCGCGCCTGGGTCGACGGATTGGTTGCAGAAATCGCAGAGCGCATATTGCCCGTGGATCTCGCTGTCGTGCTGCGCTGCGCACCCCTCCACGTCCCGGATCCCAAGCCTGATCGCGACGCCTATATCGCCGCTACCGCGCTCGTCAAAAACTTGACGGTTGTGACCCGCAACACCAGGGATTTTGAAGGCACCGGAGTGAAACTGTTCAATCCCTGGATACCATCGAAGGGTTAGGGGCAATGGCGCATGTCATAGACCGTGAGGAATGGGCAGTTCGCCCCGACCGTTGGAAGGGCGAGCTGCAATGTGGCGCCTACGGCTCCAACTCCTGCCTGATCTTCAACCACCTGCCTGATGTCGGCGGCGGCCCGCGGCTGCATTCCCATCCTTACGCAGAGATCTTCATCATCCGTCTGGGCACAGGCCTGTTCACGGTCGGCGACCAGGAAATCGAGGCCTCCGCCGGCCAGATCCTGATCGTTCCGCCCAACACGCCGCACAAATTCACCAATCTCGGTCCGGGTCCACTGGAAACCATCGACATTCACGAGAACGGCACGTTCATCACCGAATGGCTGGAATAGACCATGATCCCGAAAAGTGGGAACCGGTTTTCCCGGACAAACGGAACCCGTTTGTCCAGAGATCATGGTCAAACAAAAGAGAGCTACGTCGCTCCCAACCGGGCCAGCACGGCTTTCGGGATGCTGTACTCGCGGATGACGGCATCATGCTTGCGCAAGCCGCAAAGTTCACGCTGGATGAAATAGGCATGAACGGCTGCCGCAGCCTCCTTGAGAAGCCTCGGGCGCAGTTCCTCGTCGGCATTGGCGCCCAGCCGGGCGAGCGTTTCCTCGACCTTTTGCCCGGCGCGGCCGAGTGCCGCCGCCTTTTCGGCGAGGATTTCATGGCCAAGCACATCAAACGCCGTTTCCTGGGCGCTGGATCTCCCGAAATTCGACGGCATGCGCACGGACATTGGCCTCAATCTCCGATCAAAGACAGCACCACCAAATCTATTCGGCCGGCCGCGTTTCTTCCAGCACACTGTCCTCGTGATAGAGGAAGCCGCCCGACTGTCTCTTCCACAGCCGCGCATAGAGCCCGTCGAGCGCCACCAGTTCGTCATGCGTGCCTTGTTCGACGATGCGGCCGCCGTCCAACACCACGAGGCGGTCAAGGGCTGCGATCGTCGACAGCCGGTGCGCGATGGCGATGACCGTCTTGTTTTCCATCAGCCGGGAGAGGTTTTCCTGGATCGCCGCCTCGATGTCGGAATCGAGCGCCGAGGTTGCCTCGTCGAGAATCAGGATCGGCGCATCCTTGAGGAAGACACGGGCGATCGCCACGCGCTGGCGCTGGCCGCCCGACAGTTTCACGCCGCGCTCGCCGACAAACGCCTCGTAGCCGGCACGGTCCTTGTTGTCGCGCAAGGTCAGGATGAATTCGTGCGCCTCGGCCTTTCTGGCCGCGGCGATCACCTCCGCATCGGTCGCGTCAGGCATGCCGAGCTTGATGTTGTCGCGCAGCGAACGGTGAAACAGGGCCGTATCCTGGCTGACGACGCCGATCTTGGCGCGCAGCGAATTCTGCGTCACCTCGGCAACATTCTGGCCATCGATCAGGATCTTGCCGCTTTCGAGGTCGTAAAGCCGCAGGATCAGGTTGGCGAGCGTCGTCTTGCCCGCACCCGACGGCCCGACCAGCCCGACCTTCTCGCCCGGCTTGACGACAAGGTCGATGCCGTTCAGCACGCCGAAGCCTTTGCCATAGTGGAACTCGACATTCTTCACCTCGATGCGGCCGCCGGCCACGACGAGTTCCCTGGCATCGGGCGCGTCGATGAGGCCGAGTGGCTGCGAGATCAGCGCCTTGGAGTTTTCCAGCACGCCGAGGTTCCGCAATATGCCGTTGAGCTGCATCATCACCCGCCCGAGCAGCATGTTGAGCCGCAGCACCAGCGACAGCGTGAAAGCGACGGCGCCGACGGTGATCGTGCCCTCCACCCAGAGATAGACGGCAAAGCAGCCGATCGCTGTGATCATGATGCCCGACAGCGTCGTCAGCGCCATGCGCACGCCGGTCAGCCGGCGGGTGAAAGGCCGTAGCGCGTCGAGATAGATGTCGAAGCCGTTCCTGATGTAGCGATCGTCGCCATCGGCCGAGAAAAGCTTCAGCGTCTGCACATTGGAATAGGAATCGATGATGCGCCCATTGATCATCGAGCCGGCCTCGGCGGCCTCCTCGGCATGCTTGCGGATCGAAGGCAGATATAGCTTTGCCAGCCAGCCGAAAGCGAGGATCCAGATCACCACCAGCACGGCCAGGCGCAGATCCAGCCCGGCGACCAGTGCCAAGGTCGTCGCTGTATAGACGAGCATGAACCAGATGACCTCGATGAAGCTTTCCATCAAATCGCCGGTCGCCTGTCCCGCCTGCCAGACCTTGGTGGCGATGCGGCCGGCGAAATCGTTCTGGAAGAAGGTATAGGACTGCCGCGATACGTGCCGATGCGCCTGCCAGCGCACCAGATTGTAGAAGCCGGGCGTGATCGTCTGCTCGTCGACCAGCGTCGAGAGCCCAACGACAATGGTGCGGATGACCAGCACCACCGCGATCATGAACACCAGTTCCGGGCCAGCGGCATTCCACAGCGCGTGCCAGCTGCGCTCGCCGGGCAACTGATCGAGAATATCGACCAGCCGCCCGACGAAGTAGAACAGGCCGGCCTCGATCAGCGGCGCGATGCCGCCGATGACCAGCATGGCGAAGAAGGCGAACTTCGCCTGGCCGACATAATGCCAGATGAAGCCGCCGACGCTGGACGGTGGCCGAAGGTTCGCCGGCTCCCTGAACGGATAGACCCAGTTCTCGAACCAGCGATAGACGGCTGTCATCATGCGGCGGCCATCATTCTGCGGCTTGCCCCTTTGCAATTGCATCATTGGCGGCATCGGTCGGGATGTCCTCGAGCAGGAACCCGCCCGACTGGCGCTGCCAGAGCTGGGCGTAGAGCCCGCCCTTGGCGACCAGTTCGTCGTGCGAACCTTCCTCGATGACCCGACCCTGGTCCATCACCACGAGCCTGTCCATCGCCGCGATGGTCGACAGCCGGTGGGCGATGGCGATGACGGTCTTGCCTTGCATGAGCTTGTAGAGGTTCTCCTGGATGGCCGCTTCCGCCTCGGAATCCAGCGCCGACGTCGCCTCGTCAAGGATAAGTATCGGCGCATCCTTCAACATAACGCGAGCAATGGCGATGCGTTGCCGCTGGCCGCCGGACAATTTGACGCCACGGTCGCCGACATAAGCGTCGACCCCCCTGCGGCCACTGGCATCCGAAAGCCCGCCGATGAAATCCAGCGCCTCGGCACGGCGCGCCGCCTCGACAAGCATCTCGTCGGAAGCATCGGGCCGGCCGTAGAGGATGTTCTCGCGCACCGAACGATGCAGCAGCGAAGTGTCCTGTGTGACCATGCCGATCTGCGCGCGCAGCGAATCCTGCTTCACACCGGCGATCTCCTGGCCGTCGATCAGGATCCGTCCGCTTTCCAAATCGTAGAAGCGCAGCAGCAGATTGACCAGCGTCGACTTGCCGGCGCCCGAGCGACCGACAATGCCGACCTTCTCGCCCGGCTTCACCGCCAGTGACAGGTTTTCGATGACACCTTTCTCCTTGCCATAGTGGAAGCGGATATCCTCGAAGCGGATATCGCCCTTGGCAACGCTGATCTCCTGCGCATCCGGCCTGTCCTCGACAAGCCGCGGCAGCGAGATCGAGGCGATGCCGTCATGCACGGTGCCGATGTTCTCGAACAGGGCCGACATTTCCCACATGATCCACTGCGACATGCCCCACATTCTGAGCACCAGGCCGATGACCACGGCGACCGCGCCGATCGTCACCACTTGTCCCATCCACAGCCACAGCGAGATAGCGGTGATCGAGAACAGCAACAGTGAGTTCAGAATGTAAAGCGAGCCGAAAAGCACCGTCACCAGCCGCATCGAACGGTAGACCGTGCTCAGGAAGCCATCCATCCCTTCCCTTGCGAAAGAAGCCTCGCGGCGCGCATGGGAAAACAGCTTGACCGTCTGGATGTTGGAATAGCTGTCGACGACGCGGCCGGTCATGACCGAGCGCGCATTGGCCTGTTCCTCGCCGACCTTGCCCAGGCGCGGAATGAAAAAGCGCAGCAACAGGATGTAGCCGACCAGCCAGACGACCAGTGGCGCGGCCAGCCGCCAGTCGGCCGAGCCGACGATGACCAGCATGCCCAGGAAATAGACGATGACGTAGTTGAGGACGTCGAGCACCTTGATGACGCATTCGCGCACGGCGAGTGCCGTCTGCATCAGCTTGGTGGCGATGCGTCCGGCGAACTCATCCTGGTAGAAACTCATCGACTGCTTGAGCAGGTAGCGATGCACCTGCCAGCGGATGCGCATGGGATAGTTGCCCATCAGCGTCTGCTGGTTGAGCAGCGAATGCAGCCACACCGTGCCCGGCAGCGCGAACAGCACGATGAAGGCCATACCGGCGAGCTTCCAGCTCTCCGTCTGCAGGAAGGTTTCGCGGTTCGCCGCCGACAGCCAGTCGACGATGCGGCCGAGGAAGCCGAACATCCACACTTCGGCGATCGCGATGGCCGCCACCAGCACCGCGTCGACAAGGATATAGGGCCATGCGCCACGCGTATAATGCAGGCAGAAGGCCACCAGCGTCTTGGGCGGCTCGACCGGTTCCGCTGCCGGGAACGGATCGAGCCTTCTTTCAAACCAGCTAAACAACAACATAGGTCATGCCTGTAAAATCTGTTTTCCGCTTACGCGGCTTGGCGACGTCCGAAGTCCCCGGCGGCGCCGAGGGCCGACGGTCCGGAATCATCCGGACCGTCGGCCCTGCTTCGCGCAATATAGGGGCCCGCGGGCTTTTCGCCGACAGGCTCGTTTGCCGATCCTGACGGTGCGGTGTCGACAAGCCGGATTTTCGCACCCGGCCGGATCAGCCGGATGATCCGGCGCACCAGCGACGGCCGGCTCGGATCGGGAACCGCGCGCGAGAAATCGACATCCGGCAACATGCCGCGATGCGGCCGACGGCGAACTTCGGCGTGAACCGCCGACGAATAGGTCTCGCCGATCAACAGCGCCCAGGTCGGCAGTCGGTGGATATGCAGGCTCCTTGAGCCAGGTATTCTGTAGGGATCGAACATCGGTCCGTCCTCCGTGTGAAAATAGAGATGAAAAGGCGAATCCATGTCTTCCGCCGGCATTCGGCCGGAGGCATGGATTGCGTCGGTC
The DNA here is from genome assembly GCF_000472785.1 of Mesorhizobium loti CJ3sym. Taxonomy (GTDB): domain Bacteria; phylum Pseudomonadota; class Alphaproteobacteria; order Rhizobiales; family Rhizobiaceae; genus Mesorhizobium; species Mesorhizobium loti_E. The sequence goes on along the minus strand of NZ_AXAL01000006.1, from coordinate 69,045 downwards.
TGGACACGACGCCAAGCATCGGTCTGGACATGTTCAGGTGGGGCGTTCAGCCCTTTTGACTTTTTGAAAAACATCGCAGCATTCCTTCGACCGAAAAAACGTTTCGGCGGGAATCGGTGCGATCAAGTCTTAGAGAGTCAGGAGAATTGTCGTACCGAAACCGCCGTGGAGCGTGCTAGCCCACGAGAGGGGCGCTGGATGCGCATGGTCATCATGAGTTTCCCCTCCATCGGTTCGGGTTGACAATGCTGGCCGTATACCCGACTTCGAAAAAAATCGCCACCCGCAGGTCGAGGAATTTCCAAAACCGCGAGCCCGCTGTTGCCGATCTGCCACTTATTAGAAGGACGCGGAAATGAACGGTCGTCTCCGCATCGCGCTCTACCAGCCTGACATCGCCGGCAATACCGGGACAATCCTGCGCCTGGCCGCGTGCCTTGGCCTTGGCGTCGACATCATCGAGCCGGCCGGCTTTCCGCTTTCCGACAAAGCGCTCAAGCGCGCCGGCATGGACTACCTCGAAATGGCTGCCTTGACCCGGCACCTCGACTGGAACACCTTCGAGGACTGGCGCAAGGAGGACGGGCGCCGGCTGGTGCTGCTGTCGACCAGGGCTACGACCCCCTACACCAGCTTCAGTTTCGCGGACGGCGACATCCTCCTGTTCGGCCGCGAATCCGCAGGCGTGCCGGATCCGGTCCATCAGGCGGCGGATGCGCGGCTGACCATCCCCATGCAAGGCACCGCGCGCAGCATCAACGTCGCGCTCTCCGTCGCCATGGTGGCGGGCGAGGCGATCCGGCAGCTCGAATAGGATCCGCAACCCGTCGACGATACCGCCCCTGCCGTCGCCGAGGACAGCGCTTTCTCCAGTAATTCTCGCCCAGGCGCACATCGCCTTCTCCTGTCATTTGCCCAATCAACATTTCCTCGCTACAAGCTCAACTTAAGTTGAGGTCAAGCGGAAAATGGGAAATGGCTCCAGTAACGGAATTGACGGTCGGCCAGGTGGCGATGCGCAGCGGCGTCGCGGTGTCGGCGCTGCATTTCTATGAAGCGCGCGGGCTGATCCGCAGCCACCGCACCTCAGGCAACCAGCGCCGCTATGGCCGCGACGTGCTGCGGCGGGTGGCGATCATCAAGGTCGCGCAGGAGGTTGGCATCTCGCTGGCCGAGATCGGCGAGGCCTTGGCTTCACTACCGGAGGGCCGCACACCGACGCGCGACGACTGGAACCTGCTGTCGACCGCCTGGCGCGACGGGCTCGACCACAAGATCGCCCAGTTGAAGAAATTGCGCGACGGGCTGACCGACTGCATCGGCTGCGGCTGCATGTCGATCGACAAATGTCCGCTCCGGAACAAGGGCGACAGGCTGGCAAGGGAAGGCATGGGGGCGAGACGGTTGATTCTTCCTTCTCCCCGTTCACGGGGAGAAGGTGCCTGAAAGGCGGATGAGGGGCAGCGCCAGCAGACGGAGGTCTGCGCCGCCCCTTGCCTACCGGCATCCTCTCCCCGTAAACGGGGCGAGGAAACCCTAATCCGCCGCCGGCAAGCGCCTGATGGTGAACTCGATCAAATCGCCCGGCCGCTCGAACCAGCTTTCGATCTCGGTCCAGTAGGCCTGCTTGGGAAAGCGCTCGAACCATTCCTTGGCCTTGAGGCGCGCGTCGGAGCGCGGCAGGACGAAGGTCTCACGCAGAAAGCCGTCGCGCGGCATGCGCGCACGCTCAGCCCGGCTTTGGTCGAGCCTTTTCTTCAGGCCATCCAGCGGCGGTCTTGCCGGGGTGCGCACGAAAGAAACTCCTTGCACCGTAGCGCATGACCCTGAAACCGGCATCGAATCCCGGATCATGCATAAAACCAAAGTCTTGCTACATCCCTTGCGCGTCCAAAGGCCGCGAGGCGCTGCAACGGGACTTGACCCTGTTCCTCAAGAGATTAGGGATCGCGCCCGGAAAAGACGAGTCTTTTGTCGACTCGACCGCCCGCAACCGGAGACGGCACTTTGGAACGACCTGAAATACAAGCTGGCCTGCCCGCCGACATCGAACAGAAGAAGATGAAGGCCCGCCTGTGGTTCGAAGCCTTGCGCGAACGCATCTGCGGCACCTTCGAGCAGATCGAGCAGGATCTTGGCGGTCCCTTGGCCTCCTGGTCGCCCGGCCGTTTCGAAAAGACACCCTGGGAACGCGATGCCGGCAAGGGTGGCGGCGGCACCATGTCGATGATGCACGGCCGCGTCTTCGAGAAAGTCGGCGTCCACACCTCGACCGTCCATGGCGAGTTCTCACCCGAATTCAGGAAGCAGATGCCCGGCGCCGAGGAAGACCCGCGCTTCTGGGCCTCCGGCATTTCGCTGATCGCGCACCCCTGGAACCCCAACGTTCCGGCCGTGCACATGAACACGCGCATGGTGGTCACCTCCAGGCAATGGTTCGGCGGCGGCGCCGACCTCACCCCGGTGCTCGACCGCCGCCGCACCCAGGACGACCCCGACACGACAGCCTTCCACCGTGCCATGCAGTTCGCTTGCGAGAAGAATGCCGCCGTCGCCGACTACCCGAAATTCAAGGCCTGGTGCGACGAGTACTTCTATCTGTCGCACCGCAACGAGCCGCGCGGCACCGGCGGCATCTTCTTCGACTGGCTGCATTCCGCCGAGGAGAAAGGCGGCTGGAACGCCGATTTCAACTTCGTCCAGGACGTCGGGCGCTCTTTTCTCGTTGTCTACGGCCACCTCGTGCGCGCCAATTTCAACGAGAACTGGACCGACGGCGACCGCGATGAACAGCTCATCCGTCGTGGCCGCTACGTCGAATTCAACCTGCTTCACGACCGCGGCACCATCTTTGGCCTGAAAACAGGCGGCAATGTCGCCGCGATCCTGTCCAGCCTGCCGCCGGAGGTCCGCTGGCCGTAAATGTGGGCTCTGCGGAAAGCGCACGCAGCTTTGATGCAACCAGACGGCCCGTCGCGTGTTATGGTAATTGACCATGCTGGCGGTCCAAAGCCGGACCGTGAGCCAAGAAAAGTGGCGGAGCCCTGACCGGCTCCCCGGAGGAAAAGGAGAAATCCAATGAAGGAATTTCACTGCGGGTCGCTCGTTCCCGGCTGTGAGTGGCACACCCGTGCCGACGAGGAAGCCGAAGTTATGCGCCGTGCCGTCGAGCATATGCGCGAGACGCATGGCGAGACTGTTATCCGCGAAACGATGATCGAGGCGATACGCTCACGCGTCGAAAAAGTCCGCGACGCCGCCTGATCTAACCGGCGTTCAGGGCCTGGGCGGCGCGTTCGAGCAGCGCGCCGCGGTCGGGCGCAAATCCCGCTTCGATCCATTCGGTCTCGAGGTTCTTGAGGATTTCGCCCAGTTTCGGCCCTGGCTTTGCCCCGAGTGCCGTCAGATCGGCGCCTTTCAGCGGAAATACTGGCTTTTCCCATTTGAGCGCGAAGGCCAGCAGGCGCGAAAAGCCGCCGGCCTCAAGCAGTGCCTCGTTGTCCTGAACAGCGCGCACCCGTGCACCCGCAAGCGACAGCCGCAGGCGATCGACAAATCCTTGCCGGTCGCCGCGATAAAGCCGCTTCGCCAGCTCGCCCTCGGTGGTCTTCGGTTCGACGACAGTGGCCAGCGCCCAGTGGCGCAAGCGGTCTGATTCACCGGTCGAAAACCGGAGCCGCTCGGTAAGGGTCTTCATGCGCGCGGCATCCGGCGGCACGATTGCTTCGAGCCGCAGCATCGGATCCGCGGTCCAGCCGAGATTCTTTTCAGCCTTGGTCAGCCCGTGGATGGCATCGATCCCCCATCTCTCGCTTTCCGGCAGCGCGGTTGTCAGCACACTTGCCTGCCGCATCCAGAGCAGTGCCCGCGACGGGTCAGGCGCCGACAAAAGCTTCTTCAGTTCGGACCAGATGCGTTCGGCCGACAGTTGCCCCAGCCCCTCTTTGAGCCGGGCGCAGGCCTTCAGTCCCTCGGCGTCAGGCCGGCCTTCGCCATACCAGGCAAAGAAGCGGAAAAAGCGCAGGATGCGCAGATAATCCTCACGGATGCGCGCTTCCGCATCGCCAATGAAGCGCAGCCGCCGCGCCTCGATATCGGCGATGCCGCCAACCAGGTCGACGACAGTGCCATCCGCTTCGGCGTAGAGCGCGTTGATGGTGAAGTCGCGCCGCTCGGCATCCAGTCTCCAGTCGCGCCCGAACGAAACCTTGGCGCGACGGCCATCGGTCTCGACATCGGCGCGCAAGGTGGTGATTTCATAGGGCTTGCCGCCGGCAACGACGGTGATCGTGCCGTGCTCGATGCCGGTAGGCACCGGTTTGAAGCCTTCCGCCTCGGCGCGGCGGATGGTTTCATCAGGCAAACAGGTGGTGGCGATGTCGATGTCGGCGACCGGCTGGCCCATCAGCACGTTGCGTACCGCGCCGCCGGCGATACGCGCCTCCTCACCGCCTTCAGCCAGGGCGGCAAGCAAGCGCTGCAGATGCTTGTCGGTGAGCCAGTCGGCCCTGTCCGAAATCGAAACAATCACGCATAGAGCCTTTCATAGAGCGTGCGGATGATGCCGGCGGTGACGCCCCAGATGCGCCGGTCGCCATAGGGCATGTCGTAGAAGAACCATTCGAGATCGTTCCACATGCGGCTGTCGCGCTTGTGATTGGCCGGGTCCATCAGGAAGCGCAGCGGCACTTCGAAGGCCGCATCGACCTCGTCGGCGTTCAAGGTCAGCTGGAAGCCGGGCCGAACGATGCCCAGCACCGGCGCGATGCGGTAGCCGCTGCCGGCGACATAATCCGGCATGCGGCCGATGATCTCGATGCGGTCTTGGCCAAGCCCGACCTCCTCGAAGGTCTCGCGCAGCGCCGCGGCTTCCGGGCTCGCATCGGTCGCATCGATGGTACCGCCGGGGAATGCCACCTGCCCGGAATGGCTGCGCAGCTTCTCCGCCCGCTTGGTCAGAAGAACCGTCGCTTCGCCCTGGTGATCGACCACCGGGATCAGCACTGCGGCATTGCGCAGTGGCTTGCCCTGGTTAAGGCGCGGATGGCCGGGATTGAAGCGATGATCGCCGTAATCGTCGTCGGCATGCGCTTGCGGCTGCGCGGCAAAGCGCGCGCGAAAATCCGCCGATGAAAACGGCACCGGTGACACCTGATCCATCATGCGCTCAGCCGTTTCAACTGGTCGGCCGGCATGATCGGAAAAACGGCGCCCTTCGAGCGCACGGCAAACATCGTCTTGCCGCCGATCTCGAGCTCTTCGCCATGCCCGACCAGTTCGTACATGACAGGCCGCGCCACCAGCGCCTCCAGCCGGCCGCGCACCAGCACATAGGGCTTCAGGCCGCCGGTCTCGTTCTCGTCGACGAAACGCAGCGGCCGCTCCGGTCCGGCCTCGACCACGTCGCCGACATTGGTGCGGAAGGTGATGATCTGTTCGTCACCACTGCCCGAAACATCCATCTCGACGGCGATGAACGGCGCATCCGCGACGCGGATGCCGACCTTTTCCACAGGCGTAACCAGATAGGTCCTGCCGTCTTCGTCCTTGCGCAGCACGGAGGAGAATAGCTGCACCAGTGGCATGCGGCCGATCGGCGTTCCCAGATAGAACCAGGTGCCGTCGGCCTTGATCTCCATGTCGAGATCGCCGCAAAAGTCGGGATTCCAGCGCTCGACCGGTGCCGCGCCCTTGCCGGCACGCGCCGCGCGCGAGATCAGCGCCTCCAGGCCGCGTGCCTCGGTTGCCTGCGTAAGGCTTTGTTGGCGATGTTCGTAGTGTTCCGTCATCGTCACGAAATAGTCACTGTTGTTCCGCTTGTCAGCCTAAGTCTGTGATTTAAGTTCGACCATAGCCACTACGCGAGGCCGAATCGCGGCAACTTATGCTATGGTGTCGCCGTATTTCCAACCATAGGTATCTCCAGGCAAAAAGGGATCGAGCTGCATGAGCGTGATGGTCAAGGAAAGCCCGATCAGCGAAACGGACATGGTCGCCGAGGCCGAGAAGGCGCTGGCCGATATTTCCAGGATCCGCGACGGCGTTGGCCGGGTGATCTTCGGCCAGGAGAACGTCGTCGAGCGTACTTTGGTGGCGGTGCTGGCCGGCGGCCATGCGCTTCTCGTCGGCGTTCCGGGTCTCGCCAAGACCAAGCTGGTCGAGACGTTGGGCATCGTGCTCGGCCTCGATTCACGCCGCATCCAGTTCACGCCCGACCTGATGCCCTCCGACATCCTCGGCTCCGAAGTCATGGAGCAGGACGAGACCGGCAAGCGCTCCTTCCGCTTCATCTCCGGGCCGATCTTCGCCCAGCTGCTGATGGCCGACGAGATCAACCGCGCCTCGCCGCGCACCCAGTCGGCGCTGCTGCAGGCCATGCAGGAATACCATGTCACCATCGCCGGCGCCCGCTACGATCTGCCCGCGCCCTTCCATGTGCTGGCAACGCAGAACCCGCTGGAACAGGAAGGCACCTATCCGCTGCCCGAAGCCCAGCTCGACCGCTTCCTGATGCAGGTCGACATCCTCTATCCCGAAATCGAGGCCGAGCGCCGCATCCTGCTGGAAACCACCGGCATCGAAGACGCAAAAGCGCAAAATGTGCTGCAGCCGGCACGGCTGAAGGAAATCCAGACGCTGATCCGCCGCATGCCGGTGCCCGAAAGCGTCGTCGAGGCGATCCTCACCCTTGTGCGCTCGGCGCGTCCGGGACAGGGCAATGCCGAGACCGACAAGCATGTCGCCTGGGGCCCCGGCCCGCGCGCCAGCCAGGCGCTGATGCTGTGCACGAGGGCCCGGGCGCTCTACGATGGCCGGTTGGCGCCCTCGGTCGACGATGTGCGTGCGCTGGCCGAGCCGGTGCTGCAGCACCGCATGGCGCTGACCTTCGCCGCCCGCGCCGAGGGCACCAGCGTGCGCGATGTGGTGGCGAAACTGGTGAAAGGGATTTAATGGCGCGCATCGGCGAGGTCCAGGCTCCGGCAGCGACGCGCGACGCGCTCGCCCGTGGCCGGTTGCGGGCTTCGCTTGTGCCCGACCTGCTGGTCGAGGCACGCCGCATCGTCAACACGGTGATCGCCGGCTGGCATGGCCGCCGCAAGCGCGGCATCGGCGAGAATTTCTGGCAGTTCAGGCCCTATGTCGAAGGCGATTCCTCGCGCATCGACTGGCGCCGCTCGGCGCGCGACGACCACACCTATGTGCGCGACCGCGAATGGGAGGCCGCCCACACGGTCTGGCTGTGGGCCGACCCGTCGCCCTCCATGCTCTACAAATCGACCGGCGCCAGCGTTTCCAAGCAATCGCGCGCGCTGGTGCTGGCGCTGGCCATGGCCGAATTGTTGTCGCGCAGCGGCGAGCGCATCGCTTGGCCCGGGCTGACCGATCCGTTCACCGCCCGCAATGGCGCCGAGCGCATCGCCGCCCAGCTGATGCATGCCGGCGATCTGCCGGCAAAGCCCGACCTCTCCGACATCAGGCGCTTCTGCGACATCGTCATCGTCAGCGACTTCCTCGATCCGGTCGAGGAGACAATGGAATGGCTCGACGTGCTTGCCCGCCACGGCGTGCGCGCCCACCTGATCGAGGTCGCCGATCCGGCGGAAGAGACCTTCCCCTATGCCGGCCGCACCGAGTTCACCGATCCCGAGACCGGCGACAAGCTGACGGCCGGACGCGCCGAAATGCTCGGCGATGAATACCGCCTGCTTTACACCGCCCGTCGCCAGGAACTGGCCGGCTGGTGCAAGCGGCTCGGCTGGAGTTTTACCGTCAACCACACAGACCGGCTCGCCTCTGACGCGCTGGTACGCCTGCACATGGCGATGACCGCCGATGGCGGTTATGCCGGGCCGACCGCTGGCGGTCGTGCCGGGCTGACCGGAAAGGCCGTCGCATGAGTTGGCTGCCGCTCTCCTTTGGCGCTCCCATGGTGCTGTGGGGCCTGCTGGCACTGCCGGTGATCTGGTGGCTGCTCAGGCTGACGCCGCCCAAGCCGCAGGCCGAGATCTTCCCGCCGCTGAAGATCCTGGCTCGCGTGCTGAAACGCGAGGAGACCCCACAGCAGAGCCCGTGGTGGCTGACGCTGCTCAGGCTGCTGATGGCGGCGCTCATCGTCGCGGCATTGGCCGAACCGGTCTTCAACCCACGCGAAAAACTGCCGGCCGAGGGTGCGGCGCTCGCGCTGGTCATCGACAATGACTGGGCCAGCGCCGCCGACTGGAACAAGCGCGTCGCCACGGCTGAGCGGTTGATCAAGGATGCCGGTTCGAACGGTGTGCCTGTTATCATCGCCTTCACCGCTGAAAAGGCCAATGCGGAGATCGGCCCCTTCGATGCCGCAGCCGCACTCGACCGGTTGCGCGCCGCCAAGCCGCGGCCGATCCCGACCGACCGGCCCGCTGTCTATGCCCGTGTCGCTGGTGTGCTGGCGAGCTTGCCCGGCGCCAGCGTCGCCGTGCTGGCCGACGGCCTCGCGGCCAAGGGCGACGAAGCCGCCTTCAACACGCTGCTGTCGAAAAATGCCGCTCGCGTCGTCTGGGCAACCACTGAGCGGCTGTCGCTGACCGGCCTGACCGGCGCCGACAACCAGGTCGACGGCTTTGCGCTGACCGCAATCCGCGCGCCGGGCGATCCGGCGCCGGCGCAGGTCACCGCCGGCGCCTTCGATGACAAGGGCCGCCGCATCGCCGATGCGACGCTGACCTTCGCCCCGGGCGAAGCCACCGCCACCGGCACCATGACGGTGCCGTTCGAGCTGCGCAACGACTTCGCCTCGATCGGCCTCGACGGCGAGCGGCAGGCCGGTGCGGTGCGCGTGCTCGACGAAAGCTCCAAGCGCCGGCGTGTCGGATTGCTGTCGCAGGCCGAGGCAGACCAGGCACAGCCGCTTCTGTCGCCGCTCTACTACATCAGGCGGGCGCTGCAGCCCTTCGCCGACCTGGTCGAGCCGTCCAGCGCCGACCTAGCCGACGCCATCCCGCAAATCCTCGACCAGAAGCCGGCGATGATCATCATGGCCGACATCGGCACCATTCCAGCACAGGTTCGGCAAAGGCTGGTCGACTGGGTCGACAATGGCGGCACGCTGGTGCGTTTCGCCGGCTCGCGGCTGGCCGCCGCCGGCAATGACGACGATTTGCTGCCGGTCCGTCTGCGCACCGGCGAGCGTTCGCTGGGCGGCGCCCTGTCATGGACCTCGCCGCAGCCGGTTACCGAATTTCCCAAGGCCGGCCCCTTCGCCGATCTGGCCCCGCCCACCGAGGTGACCGTGAACAGGCAGGTGCTGGCCGAGCCGACGCCCGACATCGTTGAACGCACCTGGGCAGCGCTCGCCGATGGCACGCCGCTGGTCACCGGGCTGAAGAAAGGCAAGGGCACGCTGGTGCTGTTCCACGTCACGCCCGAGGCGACCTGGTCGAACCTCCCGATCTCCGGCAGCTTCGTCGAGATGCTGCGCCGCATCGTCCAGCTGTCGCGCAACCAGGGTGCCGCGATCGCCAATGCCGAAGCCGCCGCCACGTCGCTGGCGCCCTATCGCATGATCGCTGCCGATGGGTCGCTGGTGCCTCCGACACCGGATGCGCGGCCACTGGTGCCGGGTGCTGGTGCCTTGCCGGTGACCTTAGAGAACCCGCCCGGCCTCTACGGCTCCGAGAGCGGCGTCTTCGCCCACAATCTGCTCAATGCCGCAAGCACGTTTGAGCCGCTGGCGCGCCCGCAGATCGCCGTTCCGGTCACCACGATCCAGTATGCTTTCGATGAATCGCGCAATCTGAAGGGCTCGCTGGTCGCGGCGGCCCTGGTGCTGATGCTGCTCGACACACTGGCGGTGTTCTGGATGGGCGGCCTGTTTTCGCGCCGGCCGCGCCGTGCCGGTGCGGTGGCAACCACCGCCGCGATCCTTATTGCGCTTGGCGCAGTGTTCGGCCATGCCGATTTCGCACGCGCCGACGATGCCAAACCGGGCGACGATGCGGCCATCAAGGCGATCTCGAAGACCCGCATCGCCTATGTGCTGACCGGCGTGCCGGGCGACGATTCGATCAGCCGCGCCGGGCTCGAAGGCCTGACCCGCTTCCTGATCGAGAAGACGGCGTTGGAACCCGGCGCACCGGCCGGCGTCGACATTTCGAAGGACGAACTGTCTTTCTACCCGCTGATCTACTGGCCGATCGATCCGGCGGCACCGATGCCGAGCCAGGCGGCGATCGCCCGCATCGACGCCTATATGCAGCAGGGCGGCACGGTGCTGTTCGACACCCGCGACCAGTTCGCCAACGGCATCGGCGCCGATTCCACCAGCCCGGCGACCGAGCGGTTGCGCGACATCCTCGGCAACCTCAACGTGCCGCCGCTGGAGCCGGTGCCGTCGGACCATGTGCTGACCAAATCCTTCTTCATCCTGCCCGAATTTCCCGGGCGCTTCGCTGGCAGTCCGCTCTGGGTGGAGGCATCGCTCGACGCCAGCAATGCCGACAATCGTCCGGTACGCACCGGCGACGGCGTCTCGCCGATCATGATCACCGCCAATGATTTCGCCGGCGCCTGGGCGGTCGACGAGAATGGCGACCCGCTGCTGCCGACAGTGCCGGCCGACCCGATGCAGCGCATCTACGCGCTGCGCGCCGGCGTCAACATCATGATGTACATGCTGACCGGCAATTACAAATCCGACCAGGTGCATGTGCCCATTCTGCTCGAACGGCTGGGGCAGTAGGACATGAATTGGTCGATTTCCTTCGAACCGCTGATCTCATGGCCATTGCTGGCATTGGTGCTGGCGCCGTTGGCGCTGCTGGCGCTTGTCGGCCTATGGTTTCGCCAGCGCGGCGGTGCCCTGCGCTTTATCGCCCTGCTGGCGCTTGCCGCCGCCCTGTTCAACCCGGTGTTCCTCAACGAGGAGCGCGAGCCGCTGAAGAGCGTTGTCGCGCTGATCGTCGACCGCAGTCAGAGCCAGGATATTGGCGACCGCACCAGGCAGACCGATGAAGCATTGGCCGGGTTGCAGCAGCGTCTTGGCCGCTTCAAGCAGTTCGATGTCCGCGTCGTCGAGGCCGGCAAGTCCGAAGCCGCCGAGGAGCGTACCGAAACGCGGCTGTTCGGCGCGCTCGAAGGCGCCTTCCGCGATGTGCCGCCGTCCCGCATCGGCGGCGCCATCATGATCACCGACGGCGAGGTGCATGACGCGCCGCCGGGTGCGCCCGACTTCAACGCCCCGCTGCATGCGCTGATCACCGGCAACGACCACGAAAAGGATCGCCGCATCCGCTTCGACAACGCCCCGCGCTTCGGCCTTGTCGGCAAGCCGCTCGATATGAGCTACCGCGTCATCTCGACGGAAAACGAGACCGGCCCGGTCGATGTGCGCGTCTCGGTCAATGGCGAGCAGGTCGCGGTCGAGCATGCCACGGTCGGCCAGACCATGCCGCTGCAGGTGACCATTCCAGGCGCCGGCCGCAACATCATCGAACTCGCCATCGACCGCGAACCCGGCGAACTGACCGACACCAACAACCGCGCCATCGCACTGGTCGACGGCATCCGCGAGAATCTGCGCGTGCTGCTGGTTTCGGGCGAGCCGCACGCCGGCGAGCGCACCTGGCGCAATCTGTTGAAGTCCGACGCCTCGGTCGACCTCGTCCATTTCACCATTCTGCGGCCGCCGGAAAAGCAGGATGGCACGCCGATCAACGAATTGTCGCTGATCGCCTTCCCGACCCGCGAGCTGTTCGTCGAGAAGATCAAGGATTTCGACCTCATCATCTTCGATCGCTACCAGCACCGCGACGTGCTGCCGATCCTCTATTACGACTACATCTCCGAATATGTCGAAAAGGGCGGCGCGCTGCTGATTGCCGCCGGCCCCGAATATGCCGGCGAGGCTTCGATCGCGCGCACGCCGCTGATGTCGGCGCTGCCGGCGATGCCGACCGGCGAGGTGGTCGAAAAGGCCTTCTATCCGCGCCTCACCGAACTCGGCCAACGTCATCCGGTGACGCGCGGCCTCGACGGTTCGGCCACCGAGCCGCCGCGCTGGAGCCGCTGGTTCCGCACCATCGGCGTGCAGAATCCGCAAGGTGAAGTGGTGATGAAGGGCGCCGACAACCGGCCGCTGCTGCTGCTCGATCGCAAGGGCGAAGGTCGCGTCGGCATGCTTCTGTCCGATCAGGGCTGGTTGTGGGCGCGCGGCTTCGAGGGCGGCGGCCCGCATGTCCAGCTCTACCGGCGCATCGCCCACTGGCTGATGAAGGAGCCCGAGCTGGAGGAAGAGCGGCTGACCGCGGAGGGACGCGGCATGGTGCTGGAGATCCGCCGCCAGACCATGGCCGACGAACCAGGCCCTGCGCAGATCATCACCCCGTCCGGCAAGACCGTGACCGTCAAGCTCGATAAATCAGAACCCGGCGTCTTCCTCGGCAGCGTCCAGACCAACGAGATCGGCCTGTTCCAGGTCGCCAATGGCGATCTCACCGCGCTCGCCCATGTCGGACCGGTCAATGCGCCGGAATTCGCCGACGTCATCTCCACTGAAAACCGGCTGAGGGCACCAGCTGAAGCCACCGGCGGCAGCGTGCGCCGGCTGGCCTCGTCCACGGCCCTGGGCAGCGACGTGACCTTGCCTTCCATCGTGCCGGTTCGTTCTTCCGGCGAAGCCTCCGGCAGCGACTGGATCGGCCTGCGCACCACCGACGACAGCGTGCTCAAGGCCGTCTCGCGCGTGCCGCTGTTCGGCGGCTTCCTCGGCCTCGGCCTGCTGCTTCTGGCGATGGGCTCGATGTGGTATCGCGAGGGACGGTAGCTTAGCACCGCCTTCCCTTCTCCCCTTGTGGGAGAAGGTGGATCAGCGCGCAGCGCCGAGACGGTTGAGGGGTGTTCCAGGGAACACCCACGCCTCATTCCGCTGGAAAACCCCTCATCCGACCTCGCTTCGCGAGGCCACCTTCTCCCACAGGGGGAGAAGGAAAGGAACGCGCCTGCCCTACTCCTCCGGCTCTGTCGTGAACAGCAGCGGGTAGCCCTTGTCCTTGGCGGCGTCGGTGGCCCGCGTTGCCTTGGTTTCGGCGACATCCCGGGTGAAGACCGCGACCACGCAAACGCCGTGCCGATGCGCTGTAATCATGACCTTGTGCGCTTGATCTTCACTGAGCTTGAACTCGCCCTTCAGCACCGTCACCACGAATTCACGCGGCGTGAAATCGTCATTGACGAGGATGACCTTGTAGAGTTTGGGCCGCTCCGTCTGCAGCTTGACCTGGGTACGTGGCCTTGTGGTGTTTTCAGGCATTGGAACCGGTGGTTTCCCTATCGAGGATCAGCGCCCATGCATTTTGCCATGCGCCAAACCGATCGTCTATTTGGAATACCGCGCAAGCCGGTCGATGACCGGGCGCGGTACTTCACCTCATGTGGGCAATGGCTGACCGCGGTTCAACGGTCCAGACGCAGACGATTGCCGCCGGGATTGGCCCGGCGTTCCAGCCATGCCGCGATCGGCCATCCGGCAACGCAGACCAGCGTCACGGCGAGAAGCACGATCAGCAGCCACGCCTGGACAGGCGTAATGTAGTCCCAGTTGCTGGAAATTATCGGCGCGAACAGCGAGGGTTCGGTGCGGCCGCTGGCCGGGTCGGGCACGGGGCTGGCGGTGAGCAGAATCAGCGCCCTGGCGACACCGGTGGCCACCAAGCCGCCAATCACCATCGAACGCAAAATGGACGAAAGCCGCTTCTTCATGCGGATTGTCCTACACGGCCGGCGTTGAAAACGAGTTAAATGCGATCGAGGTGACTGGCTGTAAGCTGCCGGCGTTCAGCCGCTCGATCAGGTTCTTGGCAGAAGGCCGCCCCAGCCGGTTGCGGCTGGAACGGCCTTGATAGAACTGACGTCGAAGCTGATCAGGGCTTCTTCGGAGCAGCCTTCGGAGCCGCCTTCGGAGCGGCCTTCTTGACCGGGCACTTATGCTTCTTGGTCACCTTGCAGACGGCCTTCTTGGCGACCTTCTTCGGAGCAGCCTTCATCGGAGCGGCAGTGGCCGGAGCCGTGGTCGCAGGAGCGGTGGTCGTGGCAGCCGGAGCAGCGGTGGTCGTGGTGGCGGCGTTGCCGAGAGCCGGCATCGAGAACGCGAGAGCAACGGCGAGGCCGAGGCCGGACAGGATGGACTTCTTCATGGCTTCATTTCCTTTTTAGTGCGGGTCGTTTTGAGCTTCACTGAACCGGGTCATTCGGTGTCACTCCAAGCAGCTTCAAAGCGTTGGCGAGCATCCGGATGCCCTGCGCCTGTTTCTTGGCAGCGCAGTACCGGTTGCCCTTTCTCTGAAGTGCCTTTGCCGCGGTGACCTGCGTTGCCGTGGCATGGGTTTCGAGGGCTTCATCAAATTGGTGGCTGAGATTGGCGCACCGTTCGCTCCGGGTGAGCGGCGCCTTTGCGTCCGATTGGCCGACAGCGGCAGTGACCAGGCCAAGGCCCAGTAACGCTCCCAACAAACTGATCGACAAACTTGGCATCGGTTTATCCGTGAACCCGGAGATTAGCGTCGCAGCCGATAACCTGACCGCCACGGCACCGTTATGCCGCCCTACCTTTTCAGGAGTTTTTCCCGATTGTAGAATTTTGTTTCTGGATTGTGTCTGGCCGGCTCGGCTGATACGTGTCGCCCAAAGTGATCCCGGTTTTGGGAAAACGACACGTATGGATCAAAGAGCTTCAGCGCGGCCATAGCTTTCGATGTGGAGAAGCTGGAATTCATTCTCCCTTGAAATCCAAGGCACTGGCCAACATATGGCCCGAATTCTATCGTGTGGCTCACCAGCCGGAACGACTTGGCCGGCAATCGAGACAGGACAGCTGTGAAATCCGACGCACACATACTGATCGTCGACGACGACAAGGGCATCCGCGACCTGCTCCAGGAGTTCTTCCAGAAGCGGGGCCTGCACACGTCGGTCGCCGCCGACGGTATCGAGATGGAGGCAGTCCTGCGCCGCGCGCAGGTGGACCTCATCGTGCTCGACGTGATGTTGCCCGGCAAGAGCGGGCTGGAACTGTGCCGCGACTTGCGCGCCCAGTATTCGACGCCGATCATCATGCTGACCGCCGTCACCGAGACGACGGACCGCGTGGTCGGCCTGGAGATGGGCGCCGACGACTATGTGCCCAAACCTTTCGACCCGCGCGAGTTGCTGGCGCGCATCCGCGCCGTGCTACGGCGTAATGGTGCCACCGAGCCGAAGCGCGCCACCACCAAGCAGATCTACCATTTCGCCGGCTGGACGATGGACTGTTCGCGGCGCCGGCTGACCGCGCCCGACGATGTCAGGGTCGAACTGACCATGGCGGAGTTCAACCTGCTGCAGACCTTCGTCAAGAGCGCCCAGCGCGTGCTGACCCGCGACCAGCTCATCGAGCTTTCCGGCGGCGACAGCGACTATTCCTTCGACCGCAGCATCGACATCCTGGTCAGCCGGCTGCGGCGCAAGATGGAAGATGACCCCAAAATGCCGAAACTGATCCTGACCGTGCGCAGCGGCGGCTACCAGTTCCTGCCCGAGACGACCTCCGAATGAGACGTCTCCTGCCGCAGACCTTGCCTGTCTGGGTGCTGCTGATCGTCATTGCAGGCCTTTTGATCAGCCAGGTCGCGACCCTCTACATCGTGTCGCGCGACCGCGCCGCCGCCAACGACGTCGTCGACCTCTACCGCCTCAACGACCGCGCCTTCTCCCTGGTGCAGCTGATGAGCGCCGCCACCCCCGAGGAGCGCAAGGCGACCGCTGCGGGCCTTTTCAACTCGACTTACGCGCTCACCGTTTCGGACACGCCCGCCGTCACCTCCTCGATCGCCGGCGACGACGAACTGGCGGAACTCGAGGACATCCTCGTTGGCCGGCTGTCGAAATTCGGCGTCACCGACGCGCGCGTGCGGCGCGATCCGGCGACGCGCGAGGCCGACGACGCCAACACTGTGTCCGGCCCCGATATCGGCCAGGTCGAGCGCGACCTTCTTGTGCTGGCCGCCGATTTCGCCCAGAGCGACAAGCTGACGGCCTCGCTGCGCTTCGCCGACGGCCAGTGGCTGAACTTCACCGAGCCGATCACGCCGGTCGGCCCGATCCTGAGCTTTGACAGCCTGCCGCTCTATGCGCTGATCGCAGGCCTGGTGGTGATCATGTCGATCTGGTCGCTGCGCCGGCTGACGGCGCCCTACCGGATGATGGAAACCGCCGTGAACAGAATCGGCAAGGACCTGAAGAGCCCGCCGATCGCCGAGTCGGGCAGCCGCGAGGTTCGGGCTGCCGCGAGGGCCATCAACGCCATGCAGGCGAGGCTGCGCGAATATGTCGAGGACCGCGAACATCTGGCCGCCGCACTCGCGCATGATTTGCGCACGCCGATGACGCGCATGCGGCTGCGGCTGGAGCTGTTGCGCAAATCGGCGGTTCGCGAGGCGCTGGCGCACGACCTCGCCGATGTCGAGAGCATCGCCAGTTCAGTGATCGACTTCGCCACCTTCGAGGTGAACGAGGAAAAGACCGAGCGCATCGACTTCTGGTCGCTCGTGGAATCGATCGCCGATCCCTATCCGGAGGTCTCGTTCGACAATGAGGATACCCGTTCACGCGGCCTGATCTGCATTGCGCGACCGGTGGCGCTCAAGCGTTGCGTCACCAATCTGGTGCAGAACGCGGTCACCTACGGCAAGAAGGCGCATCTCAGCCTGCATCGCTCGGACGGCACGATCACGCTCACCATCCGCGACGAAGGGCCGGGCATCCCGCAGGCCCAGATCGATGCCGTGTTCGGCTCCTTCGTCCGGCTCGAACAGTCCCGCAACCGCCAGACCGGCGGCCTCGGCCTGGGCCTCACCATCGCCCGCAACATCGCGCGCGCCGCCGGCGGCGAGATCCGGCTGTCCAACCATCCGGGCGGCGGGCTGCTGACCGAGCTGCGCCTGCCGCTGGCGACGTAAAGCTACCTCAAGACAAGAAACGCACGACTTCAATGTTTGCGACGTATCTCGCTTCCATCGACGTGCGCCTATTTAGCATCACCTGAAATCACCAGATAATTTCTGCTGATCCCGATGGCGATCTTCTTACCGTGTGTGTCTGAGAAGGAAAGTCCGTATAGCTCGCGGCAAGCGCGGCAAAAATCATATTCCACGTCCCCATACAGGACGCTTTTTGGTAGCCAGCCAAGGCCAATGATTTTAGACCCCTCGTCTTGTTCGGAGATAAATGCCGTAGGGCAGAGCTCGCCATTGCACGTGGCGTCTTCAACCCTGACAATCAAGAATTCGGCTTTCCTGAAATCCCAGTGTTCCGCGTAGACAAGGTTGCTGCTACCGAGAAAGTCTCGTCCATCGGGCAAAGCGAGGATCTCGCTGATTGTTGCCGGATCTGCAGCCGGCAACGCGTGCGGATTACTCTCCATTGCAGCCGACGCCGGCCCAAGCGCTGCCACTATGCAAAGCAGGACTGCTCCAATAAGCGTCAGCCAATTCTTCATTTCAACCTTAGGCATTCGGAGAAGAGCAGGTTGAATTGGCGGTGAAGGTTACCGCCGCAACACCGCGCTCAGCACATCCCTGATGCCGATGGCACCGACGAAGCGGGACTGGTCGTCGAACAGCGCCACCGGCGCCGTCTGCGAACGGTGCATGGCCAGCATCACGGTTTTCAGCGAGGTGCCGGGATTGGCCCAGAACACTTGTGCCGCTTCCTCAGACTGGCCTTCGACATCGGCGCAGGACACCCAGACCGCCGGCTTGCCGTCGCGTTCGGCTGCCGCCACCAGGCCATGCTCGTCGATCTTGAAGCGCGTCGTCTTGCGCCTGTCGAGCCACACCCAGCCATTGTCGCCATGCTCCAGGTCGCGGCTGTCTCGCATGACGTTCCAGGCGGTGAGCACCGACAACGGATTCACATTGGCGATGAAGTCGCGAACGTAGTCGTTGGCGGGCCGCAGCACGATGTCTTCCGGCGCGCCGGTCTGGACGATGCGGCCGCCTTCCATGATGGTGATGTGGGTGCCGATCTTCAGCGCTTCCTCGAGGTCGTGGCTGACGAAGATGATGGTCTTCTTCAGTTGCGCCTGCAGTTGCAGCAACTCATCCTGCAGCTTGGTGCGGATCAGCGGGTCGAGCGCCGAGAACGGCTCATCCATCAGCAGGATCGGCGCCTCGGTGGCGAAGGCACGCGCCAGGCCGACGCGCTGCTGCATGCCGCCTGACAGTTCATGGGCATATTTGTTCGACCATTGGTCGAGATTGACCAGCTTGAGCTGGCGTTGCACGCGTTCCTTGCGCTCGGCGTCCGGCACGCCGGCGAGTTCGAGACCGAGGCCGACATTTTCCTCCACCGTGCGCCACGGCAGCAGGCCGAACTGCTGAAACACCATCGCCACCTGCTTCTGGCGCAGCCGCCGCAAGGTGGCCTGGTCGCAGGTGACGACATCGACGGTCTTGTCGCCGTCCTTGACCAGCACCTGGCCGCGCGACACGACATTGAGCCGGTTGACGGCCCGCAGCAGCGTCGACTTGCCCGAGCCGGACAGACCCATCAGCACGGAAATCTCGCCCTCGTTGACGGTCAGGCTGGCGCCGGCGCAGCCCAGCACGTTGCCGGTCTTCTCGAGGATTTCGGCGCGGGTCGCACCCTTGTCGATCATCGCCAGCGAGCCGGCCTGGTCGGCGCCGAAGACGATATCGACGTTCCTGAAATCAACGGCGACGGTCATTTCTTGCCTCCAACGGCGATACGGGTCATCCGGTCGAGCACGATGGCGAGCACCACGATGGCCAGGCCCGCTTCGAGCCCGAGGTCGATGCGGCGCGAACCGAGAGCCCGGTTGATTTCAGTGCCGAGGCCGCCGGCCCCGATCAGCGCGGCGAACACCACCATCGACAGCGACAGCATGATCGACTGCGTCAGGCCGGCCATGATGGTCGGCAGCGCCGAGGGCAGTTCCACCTTCCACAGAAGCTGGCTCTTGGTGGCGCCAAACGCCTCGCCGGCCTCGACGATCGATTTCGGCACCGACACGACGCCGAGATGGGTGAGCCTGACCGCTGTCGGTATGACGAAGATGATGGTGACGATGAGGCCAGGCGCGTTGCCGAGGCCAAACAGCGTCAGCACCGGGATCAGGTAGACGAAGGTCGGCAGCGTCTGCATCAGGTCTAGCACCGGCAGCATGACGCGGTAGACCTTCGGCTTGTGCGCTGCCCAGATGCCGAGCGGCACGCCGATGGCCATTGCCATGGCGGCGGCCGCGACGACCAGCACCAGCGTCTGCACCGTCTGCTTCCAGAGGTTCTGGTTGATGATGAAGATCAGGCCGAAGAAGACGCCGATGGCGAGCGGCCGTGAGCGCTGCAGCAGCCAGGCGATAGCAGCGATGATCAGGGCCAGCAGCACCGGCGGCACCACCAGCAGGACGTTGACCAGCCCGTCGAGCAGGAAATTCAAGCCGTTCGAGAAGGCTCTGAAGATGGTGTCGAAATTGTCGGTGAGGAAGCCGAAGAACGCCTTTCCCCAGGCCCCGATCGGGATCTTGTGATCGACCATGAACTGCGAAATCGGATCCATCTTACCCCTCTTCGTCCAGGAGCCGCCCTGCTCTCGGCTCGCGCAACGTCATCTTGTCACAGGATATGAAAAAGGGCAGCCTTTTCTGAGATGGCTGCCCTTCCTGGTTCGGCCTTGCCGAATTCAGTTGGCTCAGCTTCCGAGCGCGGTCTTGATCGCTGCAGCGGCATCACCACCGTCGAATGTGGTCACACCGGCGATCCATGGCTTGACGGCATCCGGATTCTTCTTCAGCCAGGCAGCCGCCACCGTGTTGGCGTCGCCGCCCTTCAGGATCGCGTCCATCATCTGGCCTTCCATGTCCAGATTGAACTTCAGATTGGCGATGAACTTGCCGGCGTTCGGGCATTCGGTGGTGTAGCCCTTGCGCACGTTGGTGTAGACGGTCGCGGCGCCGAAGCCGCTGTCACCCATGCCGTCGAGATAGGTGATCTTCATGGCGCCCATCACCGGATGCGGCGTCCAGCCGAGGAAGGCAATCCACTCATTGTTCTTCATCGACTGCTCGGCCTGCGTCAGCATGCCGGCTTCCGAGGATTCGACCAGTTCGAAGCCGTCGAGATTGTCCTTCGGGTTCTTGATCATGTCGAGGATGATGCGGTTGCCGTCATTGCCGGCTTCGATGCCATAGATCTTGCCGTTGAACTTGTCCTTGAACTTGCCGATGTCGGTCAGCGACTTGACGCCGGCATCCGCGACATAGGTCGGCACGACGATGCCGTAGCCGGCCCCGGTCAGGTTGGTGCTGATCGTTTCGACCGAACCGTCGGCGGTGTAATCCTTGATGTCGTTGGTCATCGACGGCATCCAGTTGCCGAGGAACACGTCAAGGTCCTTGTTCTTCAGCGACGCCATGGTCACCGGCACCGACAGCTGGATCGTCTGTGGCGCATAGCCGAGCGCGGTGAGCAGAACGGATGCGACGCCAGTGGTCGCCTGGATGTCGGTCCAGCCGACATCGGAGAGACGCACCGCCTTGCAGCTTGCCGCATCACCGGCAAAGGCGGCACTCGTGGACAACAAAGCCGCAAGGCCAAGGCCGGCGGCGAAGGTATTCATACGCGACATAGGTATTCTCCCATTGTGATTCTTTGGCGAAGCGTAGTTACGGTTTCTGTGCCCGCCTTGTTTCGTCAGCCAAACACCATTCTGGTGTGGATTCAAGCGTCAAGGCAATCACGATCAACGGCGCGGACTGGCCAATCAGCGACACGGCTGACGCTTTTGTCGTGTCAGACATTTTTTTGGGAGGGGCGAGAGAAGCTTTTCAGGGACGCTCCGGCTTTTTCAGGGGAATGCGGCGACGGCCCCTCCCCGCCCTGGGCCAAGTCGGCTTAGAAGAGGAACATGGCCAAACTCTACTTCAACTACGCAACGATGAATGCCGGCAAGACGACGATGCTCTTGCAGGCATCCTACAATTATCGCGAGCGCGGCATGACGACGATGCTGTTCGTCGCCGGCCATTACCGCAAGGGCGACAGCGGCCTGATCTCGTCGCGCATCGGACTGGAGACCGAAGCCGAGATGTTCCGCGACGGCGACGACCTGTTCGCCCGCGTCGCCGAGCATCACGACCATACGACGGTGCATTGCGTCTTTGTCGACGAGGCGCAGTTTCTCGAGGAAGAGCAGGTCTGGCAATTGGCCCGCATCGCCGATCGGCTAAACATTCCGGTGATGTGCTACGGCCTGCGCACCGATTTCCAGGGCAAGCTGTTTTCCGGCTCGCGCGCGCTGCTGGCGATCGCCGACGATCTGCGCGAGGTGCGCACCATCTGCCGCTGCGGCCGTAAGGCGACGATGGTCGTGCGCCTCGGCCCAGACGGCAAGGTGGCCCGCCAGGGCGAACAGGTGGCGATCGGCAAGGATGTCTATGTCTCGCTCTGCCGCCGTCACTGGGAAGAAGAGATGGGCCGCGCAGCACCCGATGATTTCATCGGCTTCATGAAGGGCTGACCGGGTTCACGCGGCTAAGACACGCCGCATCGGAAACCGCCAGCCGAGCCGCACGCCGAGCGTCGCCAGCGCGATCAGCGCCATGCCGGCCGCCTGTGCCGGCCCGAGCGGATGCGCATAGATCGCCCAATCGACGATGATGGCGACGACCGGATACATGAAGGTGATCACGCCGATCACCGGCGTCGTCAGGCGCGGGAAGGCCGAATTCATCAGCACATAGGCAATGCCGGTGTGCAGGACACCGATCCCGGCCACCCAGCCCCACGACGCCACCGGGATATGCTGGCCAATGCCGGCGAACGGGGCGAGCATGACGACGCCGACCAGCGTCTGGCAAAGCACGGTGATTTCCGCGCGCTGTTGTCCGAGGCCTTTGGCGAGGATCGTCGCCACGGCATAAAGCAGCGCAGCGCCCAGCGTCAGCGCGATGCCCAGCGCCCAGTTCGCATCGGCATGGCCATGGGTGACGACCAGGCCGCTGGCCAGCACGACGCCGAGGAACGCGCCGAGCATCCACAGGATCTGGTCAAGCGAGATGCGCTCCTTGAGAAAGACCACCCCGATCAGCACCACGAAGAAGGGCTGCACGTGATAGACGATCGTCGTCGTGGCGATCGAAGTCATGGCGAAGCCGGCGAAGAAGGCCGTCCAGCTCAGCACCATGCAGGCGCCGGCCAGGGCAGCCAGCGCAAGGCGGGACGGCGACAGGGTGCGGTCCGGCAGATAGCCGCGCAGCAGGCACCATGCGGCCAGGAAGATCGCGCCGAATACGCATCGCCAGAAGACGACGGTGACAGGATGCAGGCCCGATTCCGTGACGAAGGCGCCAACCGTGCCGGCGATCGTCATCGCCACAGCGAGGCTTGCGGCCGGATAACGAGCGGTTGGCAGGTCCTTCATCACAATGTCCTCAAGCGCTGGGCTATCTGGCCAGCAACATTGCTTTCAAACAAGCGAATAGATTTGGAGCAACCTATTCGATATGCTGATAGCACCATGGCTGCTCCGCTCGACCTCAATTTGCTGAATACCTTCGTCGCCGTCGTAGAAAGCGGCAGCCTGTCCAATGCGGCACCCCGTGTCGGCCGCAGCCAGTCGGCGGTCAGCATGCAGATGCAGCGGCTGGAAGAGATGGTGGGCACCCAGCTTCTGGTGCGAGGACCGAGAACGGTCGTTCCCAATGCAATCGGGGAGGATTTCCTGATCTATGCGCGCCGGCTGCTGAAGCTGTCGGACGAGGCCTGGGCGAGCGTCACCCGGCCGAAGGAGACAGGCAGTGTGCGCCTCGGCGTACCGGACGACTATGCCGCCTTCCTGTTGCCACCCGTGCTGTCGCGCTTTGCCGAGGATCACCCGCTGGTGACGGTGGAACTGATCTGCGAGCAGTCGACCGCGCTGGTGAAAACCCTGGCCGAGGGGAAGCTCGACCTGGCGATCGTCACCCGTCTGCCGGACCAGCCGCTCGACGTCATCCGCCTGGAACGCTTCGTCTGGGTCGCCTCGCCAAACCATGTCGCCTGGCAGGCCGATCCCTTGCCAGTCGCCCTGTTCGAGCCCGGCTGCGCCGCCAGGATGAATGTCCTGCAGGCGCTTGGCGAAGCCGACCGGTCCTACCGTTGCACCTATTCCAGCGCCTCCCTGCTTGGCCTGATCGCCGTCGTGCAGGCCGGACTCGCCGTCGCCGGCCTCGCGCAACGCAGCGTGCCCCAGTCGCTGCGCATCATCGGCGCCAATGAAGGGCTTCCCGCACTGCCGGATCTCGAAGTCGGCATCCTGCGCAACCCGCTGTCGACGACGCCGGCGGTCGATCGGCTGCATGATTTCCTGCGCCGTGACCTGGCGCAGCAGGCCTGACCAGCATGGCCACGCTTCCCGGCGCAGGCCTCGCTGCGCCATTGTCCTGAAGTACGATAGGAGGAGCCGGAGCAATCCTGCCATGATGCAGCGTTTGTTAAGGCCTCGGTCCTATTTTGCGCCATGTCGTCCCAGCCAGAGCTCTCCGGGGTCAGCCATGTTTCGAGCCGTTTCCTCCGCCAGCCTTCTCCTCCTTGTGGCCACTGTTGGCGCTCACGCCGGCGGCGATCCGGCGCTGGGAAAGAAAGTCTTCAACCGCTGCATCGCCTGCCATGAGGCGGCAACGGATCGCGACAAGGTCGGCCCGCATCTGATGGGTGTCGTTGGCCGCACCGCTGGCACCGCCGAGAGTTTTCTTGGCCACTATTCCGAAGGGATGAAGAGTGCCGGTGCTGCCGGTCTTGTCTGGGACGAGGCAAATCTTGCTGAGTATCTCAGGGCTCCCAAGCTCAAAGTTCCCGGCAACAAAATGGCCTTCGGCGGCCTCAGCAATGACGACGACATCGCCAACGTCATCGCATATCTAAAGGCCGATCCGAAGCCCTGAGCAGCCGTCGTTCGCAACGAACGACGCCGGCATTCTTCCTCGATCGTGGCTGTAACCGGTTCAATTCCCTGCCGAAATCCGGGATATCCACGGCAATGAGGATTGATTGTTTTGCCGACACAGAAGTTCAATGACAGTTGAACTATGCTTGGCTCGCAAGCTAGTCACGCCATGACCACGCCTTCATTGGCTTTCAAGACCGCGACCGATTCTTTTGTTTTCGGGGCCGCCTTGTCTTCACGTCTTTCAATCCCCGGATGCCCCACATATATTCGCCGCTGTTCGCAGCCAGCGACCGGAAGCCGAAGCGGGAGGCCCCTATGGCGACATTGCAGAATTTCGATGCCGAAATAGCCAAGACCAAGCAGGTCGTGCAGGACATGCGCTCCAGGATCGAGCAGTCCGGCACCGTGCTCGACACGCTCGCCACATCGGACAAGAAGATCGGCGACGCCAATTTCGACATCGAGAACGCCCGCATCGAGGATGTGCTGAAGCAACAGAAAGTGATGGAAGGCAACATCGCCGACCTGATCATCGGCCTTGAGGACGCCACCAACGTCTTCGGCGCCGAGTTCGAGAGCATGAAGAACTATTCCGGTTGGGAAAATTTCGTCGGCATCTTTTCGGCGCAGCGCAAGCAGCGCCTGCGCACAGACCGCGTCCGCAACATGTCGCTGGCCGGCAACCTGCAGGAACTTCTGGCCAAGTCCGACACCATCGTCGGCATCCTGAAGGCGCAGAAAGAAGTTCTCGACCAGCGCTACAAGACCTCCGAGGCCAGCCTGTCGCAGGTCATCGAGCGCCGCAAGACCACCATGTCCAACCTCGAAGCCGTGCAGAAGCGCATCGAGGAGCTCAACCCGATGCTGCTCGACATCGAAAACAAGATCGCCGCCTCAACCAACCAGAAAGACCGCACGCAGCTCGAAGGCGAACGCTCGGTGCTGGCCACCGAATACAACGAGAAGCAGGCCAAGGAGCAGGAATTGTTGGCCGAGAGCCAGACGCTGGAGCGCTACACCTCGATGTTCCAGACCTTCGTCGATTCACTCAACAACCAGATCGCCGCGCAGTCGACGCTGATCAACAAGCTGACCATCGATACCGAGCAGCGCATCGTGCTCTACAAGGCGCTTGAAGATTCGCTGAAGACCGCCGCCCAGCAGGACGTCGCCCACAAGATCAACACGCTGGGCAGCCAGGTCGACAACACGGCCGAGGAAACCATGGCCGGCATCGGTGCCGCTTCGCAAAAGCACATCGGCGACCTCTTGGAAATGCACGAGAAGAACATGGTCGCCAGCGCCGATATCCAGCGCCGCAAGAAGCTCGCCGACGACGCCTTTGCTCGCCGCTTCGACGAGGTGCTGAAGAAGCACAATTCGGCCAACTACGTGCAGTCATAATTGCCGCACGCACCGGTGCGACAATCCCAGGGCTGACAGCATGACCCCCGAAAACGACGCCGCGGCGCGGTATTTCTCGGCGATCACGGCCGCGCTTAGCGGCCTTGAAGTGTTCATGCGCGACGACCGCTCGCCGCTCTACCGGCACGGCATCGTCGCCAAGATCGTTGCCGAATACATCGCCCGGCTCGACAAATCCTTCGGCTGCTGGCGCAACCGGCTGGGCTTCATGGACACGTTCCGCATATCGCGCGCCGAAAGCGGTTTTCCGGTGTTCCAGAACCTGCTCGAACTGGAAAACGACCGCCGCCAGGCAGACAGCCGGCTCGCCAACATTCCGCTGGCCGGCGAATTGCGCGAGGAGATGGCCGACTTCATCCTGCGCCACAAGGAATTCCCCGAAGCGCTGCAGAAGTCGATGGCCGAGCGGCTCTACCTCGAGGACGTCAAGAGCGAGCAGACTTTCGGGCCGTTTACCCTGGCGCAGACCGCCAAGGTCTCGGTCAATCCGAAGACCGCGCGGCCCTATTATCTCGTCCACTGGGCGACCTTCGACGGCAGCGCCAACCTGCCGCTGGTCTACATGGTGACGGTGGAGGATTCCTCCGAAAACATGATCCGCCAGCTCGTCGACCGTGACGGCAAGCTCAACGACAAGGTCGACATCCCGCTGCCGGTCGACGGCCTGCTCAATCCCGAGCTCGCCCATCGCTTCGACGATTTCACCGAGAAGAATTCAGCCTACACGCTGTCGCCGGCGACCATTGCCGTCAATCTCGACAAGGATTTCGAGCCGTTGCACCCCAAGCAGTTGCGCCGCGTGGTGCTCGGGCCCTTCTATTCCGCGGGCATCACCGACAACAATTCGACAGTGACCGAGGTTCTGGCCAAGGTGCGCAAGCCGGAAAACGCATGGCTGCTGACGTGGACCATCCAGGAAGTCTATTCCAAGGGCGAGAAGCCCGGCCGCAAAGGGCTGTTTTCCAGCGAGAAGACGACGCAGGAATTCTTCATCAACACCGACGACCTGGAAGCCGCGCGCCAGGGCGTGTCGAGCTACGAAAACCACGCGCTGATCCCGCACGAAGCCTACCAGGCGCTCTACGCCGCCGGCGAAGCGCAGAAGATTTTCGGCGGCTACAAGGTCCACATCCTGTCCAACGGACAGGTCATCTCAGACGTCTGACCGTAACACCACGGAGCATCCTTCATGGACACCGGCCTGACCACCATCCCGGAAGCGGCAATCGAGAAGCACCGTGCCATGGCGCAGAGCTTCATCACCCGCATCGTCGTGCTGGAGGATCCGTCGCGCGAATCCGGCACGGCATTGGCCGGCACCAACCGCCGCTTCGTCTCCACCGTCTCGGTCGGCTCGGTGCGCCGCACCCGCGAGGTGGAACTCACCAAGACGGTCGGCGCCGTCCATCCCGACGATCAATTGCTCACCATCGCGCAGCACACGCTTTTGTTTCGCGCCCGGCGCGGCACGGCGATTGCTCTGGCCGTATCGGATGTCTTTGCCGAAGGCTCCGACCTCGAAAGCCTGCAGGCGAAAAACGTCCGTGCCCCGCTCGAAGGCGACGAGGCTTCGACCTTTAAGAAACTCCTGTCCGCCTCGGCCTACATCTCGGCCTTCAGCCTTGCCTCCTATCTGTTCCAGTTGATCGACAGCGATGGCGAAGCGCCCAACGACATCCCGGAGCCGGATTTTCTCTTCGACACGCCGCAGGACGCGGTGAAGTCGATCCTCGCCGGCCTCGACAAGGCCATCGCAGGCTCGGCCGACGACACCGACCTGATGACCAGGGCGCGCGCTTTCTCCCGCGTCGCCATCGACGGGCTGCTGGCCAGAAAAGGCCGCTTCGACGGCATCGGCCCGTTCGAGAATGCCCATATCCGCATCGACGCCGACGACTTCACCCTCGATGGCTTCGACGTCGCGCCCGGCAAGCGCTCCAAGCCGCTGGTGATGACCTTCAAGAAGCCGGAAGAGGTCGTCGGCAACCACATCGCCAAATACCAGTCGGTCAAGCTTGCCAAGATGCTGATGGCCTATGATTTCGAGCGCGAGTTGAACCCGTTCGTCGAGCTCGGCGGCTTCCTGTTCACCTTCATCGGCGACGGCGCGCCCGGCACAGGCAAGACGACGCTGATCCAGATGATCGCCGGTCTGGTCAACGGCTACTGCCAGGTCGCCGGCTATCCCTTCGCCTACGAGAATTTCGGCGTCGACCAGATCTCGTCCTATCAGGGCAAGTCGGGACAGAACTGCCGCCAATTCATCAACAACGTCTTGAACCCGCGCGTCATCGGCTTCGGCACCATCGACGATATCGACCAGGTGGCGGCCAGACGCTCCGATGACCGCGCCTCGGCCGGCCAGCAAGAAATCACCGGCGTGCTCATGGATGCCTTCGCCGGCGCCGGCACCGTGGTGCGCGGCAATTGTTCCTTCGGCATGTTTTCCAACTATCCCGAAAATGTCGACGACGCGCTGCGCCAGCGCGCCGGCGCCCGCTGGCTGGTCGACGGCCCGCAGACCCGCGACGACTATATCGACATCTTCGTGCTGCTCGCCGGCAAGAACCACAAGATACCGCTTGGCGACCACAAGCTCTATGCCGCGCAGGAAATCCAGCGCGCCGTGACCGAAGCCTATGAGGAGCACGAGAAGCCGCAGGAGGACGGGCTGATCAAGGTCTATGAGCGCTACATGAAGGAGAATGGCGCGCCGAAATCCATGGCTGACATCGGCACCTATCTGCACCTGATCAAGGACGCCGAACCGCGCTTCACCGGCCGCGCCATCAAGAACGTCACCGACGCCATCAAGATGCGCGCCATGGACATCGAACTGCCTGACGACTGGTTCGAGAAGCCGGAAGCCTTCATGCACAAGGGCTACGACGAGAAGAAAGCCATGATCGAGGAACTGCGCGGGCCGTTCTCGATGGACATGGTCATGCAGGAGATCAACCGCTACGCGGACAGCGAGTTCCGCTATTCCGACAAGTCGGACGACGCGGCGGTGGAGAAGCTGCTGCGCGATGCGCGGCTGCGTGAGCGGGCGGCGCGCGAGATGGAGGAGATGAAGAAGAAGGGCAATTGGAATGCGTGAGGTGAGCTCGCCTTCCCTTCTCCCCTTGTGGGAGAAGGTGGATCGGCGCGATAGCGCCGAGACGGATGAGGGGTGTTCCAGCGGAGTGAGACGTTGGCTTTCCCTGGAACACCCCTCATCCGTCGCCTTCGGCGACACCTTCTCCCACAAGGGGAGAAGGAGAGGTCGCGCCCCTCATCCGCCCTTCGGGCACCTTCTCCCCGTTCACGGGGAGAAGGCAAGGTGACCCACGCCACCAAGAAACCCGACCTCCTCCGCGACAACGAGCTGATCTACGGCCGCCTCCTCACCGTCGACGAGCCGCATCTGATCGATCGCTACAACAAGGCGCTGGCCGCTTTCGGCCTCAAGCCGACCAAGCTGAAGAGTTTCCAGATCGACCGCACCGGCTTCTCGCCCGAGATCGCCGATGAATGCGGCGACCCTGATTATCTCGACCCCAATGAGGTCAACCGCCGCTTCATCATCCTGACGCCGTCGCAGATCGACCTGCCGGTGGTGCACACAGCCTTCTCCAACACCTCGCAGCTGATGTTCGAGTTCATGACCAAGAACCAGCGCGCCATCGACGCGCTGACCATCAAGGATGTGATCTACGGCGAGATCGAGGATTCCGTTCCCCTGGTCAACGACATCGAGGACCTGCTGTCGATCAGCCAGGTCGAGTTCAAGGTGCTGTCAGCTGAGGACGTGTTGGGCAAGGCCGCCGAACTCGGCAAGCTGGTCGACAAGCTGAAGCAGGAGCCCGACGCCTGGCGCGACAATGCCATGCTGACCCGCATGGTGGAGCTGGCCAAGGTCTGCGGCGATATCCGCGAGAACGCGCTGGTGCCTGACCAGGTGATCTTCCGTCACAATGCCTACTGGACCAGCCATTTCGGCGGGCTCTACGTGTTTGTCGACCCCGACGTGACGACGGTGATCAGCGACCCGGCCGCCCCCGGCTTCCGCCGCTCGCGGCCATGGCAGGTGAGCTACATCTCGATCAGCGATGCCGACAAGGTGTTCAAGTTCCTGGCCAGCACCGGACGCATCGAATTGCCGCGCGCCTCCTGGGTCGAAGCCTCAGGTTATCTCGAACATCGGGCCGAGATGGTGGTGCGCGCGCTGATCCGCGATGCCGAGCCGAAACGCAATTTGACCGATGTCGACAAGGTCTGGCTGCAGACCTGGATCCAGAGCCATGCCGACCTGATCACCAGGGACGGCAATTTCCCCTTCCTAAACGCCGCCAAGCGCGAGATCGCCCAGCTTGGCCACCTCAAGATCGAGGATGTCTTCCCGCAGCAGCGCTTCCTGGTGATCCGCGCCAAGCCTGACCATCCCGATGCCTGGCTGACCAACCGGCTGATCTCGGATTTCGTGCCGTCGGACTTCGTCTCGCGCTACATCTTCAACAAGGACGGCTTCTACAAGGACTATGACGGCTACAGCGACGCCTGGCGATCGCATGTTGTGGACGTTCTGAAAACCACATATTTGAAGGACAAGGTGGCGTTTCGCACACGCCTCTACGGCCTGACTGACTAGAACGAAATGAGCCGTCACTTCGTTCTGACTTATTGTTTTGGTGCATGATGTTACCCAAAAAGTCTGCAACCTTTTTGGCATCATGCTGAGGGGTGACACAGCCATGCTCGATCCGATCGTGAACTTCTTCACCCAGGTCTTCCAGTGGATCGGCCGTGGCATCGGCTTTTTGATCGGCCTCATCCTGTGGCCATTCCTATGGGCCGGGCGCTGGTACACACAGCGCGGCTGGATCCTCAAGGCCGTGGTTGGCCTGGGGCTGCTGGTGCTGATCGGCCTCTACGCCAACTTCTTCTATGCCACCCAGTGGTGGAACAATTTCAACCCGAACTATCCCGATACCTACACGTTCGAGAAGCGCAATGTTTCCGCCGGCGAGCAGGTGGCCGCCGGTGCCGGCACTGACACCGCCAAGACCTGTGGCAATTCCGGCATCGCCCAGGTGGCGGCCGACCTGACCGACTTCAACGTCAACCAGAATGCCTGGATCTCGTCGATGATCCTCTACAAGCTCGGCCTGTTCGGCATCGACTGGGACGACACGCCGTGGATGGACAACAAGGCCTCGTTCCAGCGCGGCATCAATCAGGCCGTGCGGCGCACGGCGACGGAACTTGCCGACAATCTTGGCCGTGTGCGCACCACCTCGCAGATCGACGGCGATCTGCAGGACGCACGCGGCAATTTGCAGTTTGACGAAGAAACCTGGTATTTCGGCCTGAACCCGTTTGGCCCGAAGACACCGACGCCGAGCTATTATCGCGACGCAGTGCGCAAGCTGCGCTCTTTCAACGCCCGCCTTGCCACCTGCCAGGCAACCTTCGATGCCCGTGCCGACAATCTGAAGCAGTATATCGACCGCATCGCCAGCGACATCGGCTCGACCTCCGCCATCCTCAAGGAACGCGCCGAGAACCACAACAATGGCTGGTTCGATTTCCGCGCCGACGACCGCTACTGGTTCGCCTATGGCCAGCTCTATGCCTATTACGGGCTGATGAAGGGCGCCCAGGCGGACTTCGAGGACGTCATCAAGGAAAAGCACCTGCAGAGCCTGTGGGACACGATGGACGCGCAGTTCGTCTCGGCGCTCAAAATCCAGCCCTTCATCATCGCCAATGGCCGCGAGGATGGCTGGCTGCTGCCGACGCACCTGACGACGATGGGCTTCTATGTCCTGCGCGTGCGCTCCAACATGGTCGAAATCAGCAACGTGCTGACGCAGTAGGCCGTTTAGCCACAACCCTCGCGATGGCGAATTTGCGCCGTCGCCTCTGTCGCATTCCGTGCATTGTGCGGCTGTTTTGAGACGGCGGAAGCGGCGCTGCTCTGGCTTCTATACGGCGCGGCAAGCGGAGCCAGGAAGAACCGATCACAGGTCGGCCGGCCGCGGATGAATTTTCTCTATAGGAAACATAGTTGCATGCAAGTTGACGCCGCGGCAGCGACAGGGTTAGAACATGCCCGCGCCCGGGTTCAACATGCCTGCGAGTGAGATCAAACCCGTCCCCTCCACCGTCCAATCCGAAGGAAAGCCGTCATGGCCGAAGTGAAGTCCGACATCGAGATCGCGCGCGCCGCCAAGAAAAAGCAGATCCAGGAGATCGGCCAGAAGATCGGCATTCCGACCGAACATCTACTGCCCTACGGCCACGACAAGGCCAAGATCTCAGCCGAGTTCATCAAATCGGTGAAGGGCAACAAGGACGGCAAGCTGATCCTGGTCACCGCCATCAACCCGACGCCGGCCGGTGAAGGCAAGACCACCACCACCGTCGGCCTCGGCGACGGCCTAAACCGCATCGGCAAGAAGGCGATCGTGTGCATCCGCGAAGCCTCGCTCGGCCCGAATTTCGGCGTCAAGGGCGGTGCCGCCGGCGGCGGTTATGCGCAGGTCGTGCCGATGGAGGACATGAACCTCCATTTCACCGGCGACTTCCACGCCATCACCACCGCGCACAATCTGCTTTCGGCGCTGATCGACAACCACATCTACTGGGGCAATGAGCTCGGCATCGACACCCGCCGCGTCGTGTGGCGCCGCGTCATGGACATGAACGACCGCGCGTTGCGCGAAATCATCTGCTCGCTTGGAGGCGTCGCCAACGGTTTTCCGCGCGAGGGCGGCTTCGACATCACCGTCGCCTCGGAAGTCATGGCCATCCTGTGCCTGTCAACCGACCTGAAGGATTTGGAAAAGCGCCTCGGCGACATCATCGTCGCCTATCGCCGCGACAAGTCGCCGGTCTATGCCCGCGACCTCAAGGCCGACGGCGCCATGGCCGTGCTGTTGAAGGACGCCATGCAGCCCAATCTGGTGCAGACGCTGGAGAACAACCCGGCCTTCGTGCATGGCGGCCCGTTCGCCAACATCGCGCATGGCTGCAACTCGGTCGTCGCCACCACGACGGCGCTCAAGCTCGCCGACTACGTCGTCACCGAAGCCGGCTTCGGCGCCGACCTCGGCGCTGAAAAATTCTTCGACATCAAGTGCCGCAAGGCGGGCCTCAAGCCGGCTGCCGCCGTCATCGTCGCCACCGTGCGCGCCATGAAAATGAATGGCGGCGTCAAGAAGGAAGACCTCGGCAAGGAAAACGTCGAGGCGGTGAAGAAGGGCTGCGCCAACCTTGGCCGCCACATCGAAAACATCCGCCAGTTCGGCGTCCCGGCGGTGGTTGCCATCAACCACTTCTATTCCGACACCGACGCCGAAATCCAGGCGATGAAGGACTATGTCGCCTCGATGGGTGAAGAGGCGATCCTGTGCAAGCACTGGGCCAAGGGCTCGGCCGGCATCGAAGAACTCGCCAACAAGGTGGTGGCGCTGGCCGAATCCGGCGCCTCGCAGTTCGCGCCGCTCTATCCCGATGAAATGCCGCTGTTCGAGAAGATCAACACCATCGTCCAGCGCATCTATCGCGGCTCGGAGGCGATCGCCGACAAGTCGGTGCGCGACCAGTTGAAGGCTTGGGAAGAAGCCGGCTATGGCAAATTGCCGGTCTGCATGGCCAAGACCCAGTACTCCTTCTCGACCGACCCGAACCTGCGCGGCGC
Organism: Mesorhizobium loti CJ3sym; assembly: GCF_000472785.1. Taxonomy (GTDB): domain Bacteria; phylum Pseudomonadota; class Alphaproteobacteria; order Rhizobiales; family Rhizobiaceae; genus Mesorhizobium; species Mesorhizobium loti_E. Next base: position 35,981 of record NZ_AXAL01000006.1, on the reverse strand, counting down.
GCCGACCGGCCACACCGTGCCGGTGCGCGAAGTCAGGCTTTCGGCGGGCGCCGGCTTCGTCGTCGTCATCTGCGGTGAGGTCATGACCATGCCCGGCCTGCCCAAGGTGCCGTCCTCGGAGAAGATCTTCCTCAACGAGATCGGCCAGATCGAAGGCCTGTTCTAGATTCCTTCAACTCCAAACAGAAGGGGCGCCGCAGTGGTGCGGCGCCCTTTCTGTTTGTGGACGTTCCTATGCCGCGCTGCGCGTCAGCGCCCGCTGATTGGACGCGTAGATCGTGTCGCGCTCCGGAAGAGCACCGGTCTTCAGGCACTCGGCCCATTCGGCGGTCTTCAGTACCGCGGCGAAGCGCGACTGCAGGATGATTGTCACCACGCGGTGGATCTCCTCGGCCGAGGCATAGCCGGCGCTGTTGGCGTAGGGCACCGAGCCGGTCGCGTCGGACAGGAACTCGACGGCAAAACCCATATGCACGGCGTGGATGATGGTCGAAAGGTCGCAATTATGCGTCATGTAGCCGACCACCGTCAGCGTATCGATGGAATTGGCACGCAGCCACGCCTCGAGGTCTGTGCCGGTGAAGGCCGAGGGCAGCATCTTCTCGACATAGTGGTCGCGCTCACGCCTGGCGATTTCGGGATGCAGTTCGCCGCCATGACTGCCTCTAGCGAAGATCGGCGAGGTCTCGGGCGCCATCTGCTTGACGACAACCACCTTGATGCCGGCGGCGGCCGCGGCATCCATGGCGCGCGCCACATTGACGACGCTGTCGCGGAACGGCGGATGCTGGATGGCCAGGTTGCCGCCATCATAATCGTTCTGGACGTCGATGACGATCAGCGCGCGGCGCGGCGTGGTGTTGGCTGGGTCAGACATGGTGTTTTCCTTCCGGCTTGAATGCGATGGGCGGAAAATAGGCGCTCCATAAGCCAGTCGAAAGTGTCCCGATTGACATCAGTCGAAAGAATTGGGACAATCGGTTTTCACTTTCTGGAAACAGCCTATGGCCGACCCGATCATTGCCGTCCTCGCCTTCGACGGCATCAGCCCGTTCCACCTCTCCGTGCCATGCTTGGTCTTCGGCGAAGACAGGACAGCGCTTGGGCTGCCGCGCTTCAACTTCCGCATCTGCGCTGTCAGGGCCGGCCCGGTCCATACCGAGGCCGGATTGACCATTGCAGCGCCGCATGGGCTCGATGGGCTTGATGGCGCCGATATTGTCATTGTTCCAAGCTGGCATCATCTCGAGGAGCCACCGTCACCGCTGCTGGTGAAGGCTCTGCGCAAGGCACACGAGCATGGCGCATTGATCGTCGGCCTGTGTCTCGGGACATTTGCCGTTGCCGCTGCAGGGCTGCTTTCGGGGCGCCGTGCCGCGACGCACTGGGCCTATAGCGAGCGTTTGCAGAAACTTCATCCCGACATCGCAGTCGATGCCACAGTGCTCTACGTCGACAATGGCGATGTCGTGACCTCGGCCGGCGTCGCCGCCGGGCTCGACTGCTGTCTCCATATCGTGCGCGCCCGCTATGGCGCGGAAGCAGCATTGCGGCTCGCCCGCCAGATCGTGCTTTCCCCACATCGGCAGGGCGGGCAGGCGCAGTTCATCGAACGCCCCGTGGCAAAAAGCGCCAACGCCGACCGTTTCACCCAGGCGCTTGACGCGGTGCGCGCCACACTTGGCGAAACGCACAGCCTCGATAGCGTCGCCGAGGCCGCGGGCCTGACACGGCGCACCTTCACCCGCCGCTTCCAGAAATCGATCGGCACCAGTTTTGGCGACTGGCTGACCAGCCAGCGCATCGAACTGGCGCAACGATTGCTGGAAGCCACGGAGAAATCGATGGACATCGTCGCCTTCGAGGCCGGTTTCGGCAGCGCCACCTCGCTGCGCCAGCATTTTTCCGCAAGGCTCAGGACATCGCCGGTGCAATACCGACGGGAATTCTCCAGGCGAGCCGATCACGACGAGCGCATGGCACTCGTTTCGTCGTATTGATCGTCCACGGAGACATCCTCAGCCGCGCTTGACCGCCCGCGCCGGATTGCCAACCACGGTTATGTTGGCAGGCACGTCGCGCGTCACCACCGCGCCGGCGCCGACAATGGCGCCCTCGCCGATGCTGACACCGCCAAGGATGATGGCACTGCCGCCGATCCAGGCATTGGCGCCGATCTCGACGGCTCTCGCGATCTCCAGTCCCGCTTGCCGTCCGGCAGCCTCCTTGTGGTGCTCGGCGCAATAGATCTGCACATTGGGGCCAAGCAGCGTTCTCTTGCCGATGCGCACGCTTGCCGTGTCGAGGATGTTGCAACCGGCATTGAGAAAGACGCCGTCGCCGAGAAAGATATTGAAGCCGTAGGCGCAGTGGAACGGCGCCTCGATGCGGGCGCCCTCGCCCGCGCCGCCAAGCAATGCCTGCAGGCCCGGCCCGAGGTTGCCGCGCTGCCCTGGCGGCAAGGAATTGTGCTCGAACACTGCGTCGCGCGCGGTGACGCGCAAGGCCTCCAACTCGTCATCGAGGCAGGTGTACCATTCGCCAGCCACCATTTTTACGCGCTCGGTTCCAGCCATGGCGGGGTCTCCAATTGACGTCATCGCAAAGCACAATAGCGGCCGGCGGAAAAGCGCCGACGCGAGTAGTGGCCAAATACCAGACCTATGGTAGCCTGCCCTTTCAGGGCTGTCTCGGCCCGGGATCGAGGGGGATCAACATGCTCTATCTCTTCGCACTTCTGATCGGCGTCATTGCCGGTCTGCGCGCCATGACCGCGCCGGCGGCGGTTGCCTGGGGTGCGTATCTCGGCTGGTTGCCGGTTGCCGGCACCTGGGCCAGCTTCATGGGCCATTGGGCCGCCGTCGGTATCTTCACCATCCTGGCCATCGTCGAACTCGTCACCGACCAACTGCCGTCGACGCCGAGCCGCAAGGTGCCGCAGCAGTTCGGTGCCCGCATCCTGCTTGGCGCCTTCAGCGGCGCGGTGATCGGCGCTACTTCTGGCGCCACCATCGGCGGCCTGATTGCCGGCGCCGTCGGTGCCGTCATCGGCACGCTGGGCGGCGCCGAAGCGCGCGGCCGGCTGGCAGCCGCCTTCGGCAAGGATCCGCCCGCCGCCTTCATCGAGGACGCAGTAGCGATCATCGGCGGCCTGCTGATCGTGGCTGCGGTGGCATGACGGCCAAAACCTTCGACGCCATAATCATCGGCGCCGGACAGGCCGGTTCTCCCTTGGCCGGACGGCTGACTTCAGCCGGCATGAGCGTGGCGCTGATCGAGCGCAAGCTGGTCGGCGGCACCTGCGTCAACACCGGCTGCATGCCGACCAAGACCATGGTCGCCAGCGCCTATGCCGCGCACCTGGCACGCCGCGCCGCCGACTATGGCGTGACATTCTCTGGCCCCGTCGGGGTCGATTATAGCAGGATCAAGGCGCGTAAGGACAAGGTGACGATGGACGCCCGTTCCGGGCTGGAGACCTGGATCGCAGGCATGCAAGGCTGCACCCTCTATCGCGGCCATGCGCGCTTCGAATCCGCCAACACGGTGCGCGTCGGCGACGACCTTCTGACCGCCGAAAAGATCTTCCTCAACACTGGCGGCCGTGCCTCGGTGCCTGATCTGCCCGGCATCCACGACATCGACTATCTGACCAACTCCTTGATGATGGATCTCGACGTGCTGCCGCGCCATTTGATCGTCGTCGGCGGCAGCTACATCTCGCTCGAATTCGCACAGATGTTCCGCCGTTTCGGCGCGGAAGTCACCGTCATCGAAAAGAGCCCGCGCCTGACCGGCCGCGAGGACGAGGACGTTTCGGCCGCCATCCAGTCGATCCTCGAAAACGAAGGCATTGTCGTCCATGTCGGCGCCGACGATATCGGCTTCGCCAGGCAGGGCGCCGACATCGCCGTGACCTTCTCCGCCGGCAAGCCGCAGGCCGTCGGCTCGCACGTTCTGCTGGCCCTGGGACGCACCCCCAACACCGACGATCTCGGCCTGGAAAAGGCCGGGGTCGAAGTCGACAAGCGCGGCTTCGTCAACGTCGACGACCAGTTGCGCACCAGCGTGTCCGGCATCTGGGCGATGGGCGACTGCAACGGCAAGGGCGCCTTCACCCACACCTCCTACAACGACTACGAGATCGTCGCCGCCAACCTCCTCGACAACAACCCGCGCAAGGTCAGCGACCGTATCGAGACCTACGGCCTGTTCATCGATCCGCCGCTCGGCCGCTGCGGCATGACCGAGGCCGCGGTGAAGAAATCCGGCCGCCGCGCGCTGGTCGGCCAGCGGCCGATGACCCGGGTCGGCCGCGCCGTGGAAAAAGGCGAGACGCAAGGCTTCATGAAGATCCTCGTCGATGCCGACACCAGGGAAATCCTCGGCTGTTCGGTGCTCGGCCCTGGCGGCGACGAAGCGGTGCATTGCGTGCTCGATTTGATGTACGCCAAGGCGCCGGTCGACACACTGGCGCGCGCCGTCCATATCCATCCGACCGTCTCGGAGCTGCTGCCGACGATTGCCCAGGAATTGAAGCCGCTCGTCTGAGGGACGTGAAGCTCTAGACTTTCTGCATTGGTACATTGCAGCAATGTGTATTGCGCATGGCTCAACTCATCGTTCAATCTCAAAATTGAACCGATTCAGTTTGGACGCCCCATGCCCTTGCCGATCCTTGCGCTTGCCATTGCGTCCTTCTGTATCGGCACCACCGAATTCGTCATCATGGGCCTGCTGCCCGAGGTCGCCGCCGACCTCCGCGTATCGATCCCGTCAGCCGGCCTGCTGGTCACCGGCTATGCGCTCGGCGTCGTCTTCGGCGCCCCGATCGTCGCCATGGCCACCGCGCATCTGCCGCGCAAGCCGGTGCTGGTCGGGCTGACCGCTTCGTTCGTCGTCGGCAATCTGTTTTGCGCCATCGCGCCTGACTATTGGACGCTGATGGCCGCGCGCGTCTTCACCGCCTTTGGCCACGGCGCTTTCTTCGGCATCGGCTCGGTGGTTGCCGCAAGCCTGGTGCCGCGCAACAAGCGTGCCAGCGCCATGGCCCTGATGTTCGCCGGACTGACGCTTTCGAACATTCTGGGCGTTCCTGCCGGCACCGCGCTTGGCGAAGCCTTCGGCTGGCGCGCCACCTTCATCGCCGTGGTCGGCATCGGCCTGATCTCGGTCGCGGCCATCGCCTGGCTGGTGCCGTCCAATGTCGCTGAACCGAGCGGCGGCGGCCTGCGCGGCGAGTTGCGGGTGCTGGGCAAATTGCAGGTCTGGCTGGCGATGCTGATCGCCTCGCTGGCCTCGGCCAGCCTGTTTGCGGTCTTCACCTACATCAAGCCATACCTCACCGACGTCTCCGGCCTGTCGACCTCTGATGTCACCTGGGTGCTCCTGCTGTTCGGCGCTGGCATGACCATCGGCAACATTATCGGTGGCCGGTTGGCGGACTGGAAGCTGATGCCGACCGTCATCGGCACGCTGCTGCTAATGGCGGTGCTATTCGTCGGGTTCATGCAGTTCGGCGCCATCGCAAGTGTGGCCATCGGCATCGTTTTCCTCTGGGGCCTGCTGATCTTCGTCGTCGTCCCGCCGCTGCAGATCCGCGTTGTCGAGGCCGCGTCCGAAGGGCCGAACCTTGCCGCGACGCTGAACCAGGGCGCCTTCAATGTCGGCAATGCCAGCGGCGCCTGGATTGGCGGCGTGGCCCTTTCGGCGGGCGTTTCCTACGCCCATTTGCCCCTGGTCGGCGCGATGCTCGCCTTGCTGGCGGTCACCGTGGCGGTGCTGTCGCAGGCGCTGGACCGGCGCGCGCCTGTCCCGCTTCAGGCTGCCGCGGAGTAGACGTCTTTTCGTCAACGGGACAGAAATCTTGCGCCCATAGCGCGGCAAGCTGGACCAATCGACATCTGCGTCCTCAAATGGGCATGTCTCGTCGTCGTTGAGGGAGGAAGTCATGCAAAAATCGATCGAACGCATCACCGGTGACAGCGAGGGCGTTTCCTACGAATTCCCGGTGTTCCGCTTCACAGGCAGCGACAAATCAGCACCCTCGGCCTATCTGCAGGCCGCACTCCACGCCGGCGAACTGCCGGGCGTCGTCGCCATCGACGCGTTGATGCCGGCGCTGAACAAGGCGCAAGCCGAAGGCCGCATCAAGGGCAACATCACCATCGTTCCCTGGGCCAACCCCATCGGCCGCGCGCAATATCATTTCGGCGAGCACCAGGGCCGCTTTCATCTGGGCACCCGCACCAACTTCAACCGCAGCTTCCCGCTGCTCGCCGCGCCTGACGTCAAGCTCTTGCCCGACACGACCTTTGGCGGCGCCGACCAGCGGCTGAAATCGCGTCTCGTGCAGCTGTCGCTCGGCCACGACATCGTGCTCGACCTGCATTGCGACGACGAGGGCCTCGCCTATCTCTACATCCACACCAGCCTGTGGCCGGCCATGGCCGATTGCGCTGCCGCCATGGGCATCGATGCCGTGGTGCTGTGGAGCGAAGATACCGACGGCACTTTCGAGGGCGCCTCGATCATGCCCTATCAGAACGCTCCCGCCGACGTGGCGAAGTTCGACCGGCGCGTCGCCACTACGGTCGAATATCGCGGCATCCTCGATGTCGATGGCGCCCTGGCCAAAGCCGACGCCGAAGGCCTCTACCGGCTGCTGGTGGCGCGCGGCGTGATCACCGACAGCGCGCTGCCCGCACCCGGCCCTTTCAAGGGCGTCGTCGCCCCGTTGGAAAACATCGACATGATGCCTGCGCACCGGGCGGGTGCCGTGCTCTACGATGTCAAGCCCGGCGACCGCGTCGCCAGGGGCGATCGCCTTGCCACCATCGTTCACGCACCGGGTGAAGCCGATGGCCGCGCGGAAGTGTTCGCGCCGCAGGATGGTATCATCCTGACCCGCCGCTCGCGCCGCATCATCCGCGCCGGCGAGGATCTGCTGAAGCTGGTCGGCGACCGGAAGAGTGCCGATGCCAGGTCAGGTACGCTGGAGGACTGACCTAGCCGGAGATCGCCAGCCGCGCCTTTGCCTCCAGCCATTCGGCCATCTGCCGGTACGGCACCGGCCCGTGGCTGATGCGCGCGACGCCGAGTTCGGCCAACCGCTGGCGTGGCGGCACATGTGCCAGCGCGATGATGTTGACCGGCAGGTTCGTCGACTTGCAGAGCGTCTCGATCAGCCCCTCGTCGCCAAGACCCGGCGCGAAAAAGCCGTTCGCTCCCGCCTTTTCATACGTCTGCGCCCGCTCGATAGCCTGGTCGAGCAACTCGTCATCATGCGCATCCGGCTTCGCTTTGAGAAAAATGTCGGTGCGGGCGTTGATAAAGGCCGGGATGCCGGAAGCCTTGACGGCAGCGGCGGCGGCTTCGATGCGTGTTACCTGGACGTCGATGTCATGCAGGCCGCTGCCGCCGACAATCTGGTCTTCGAAATTGAAACCGATGGCGCCGGCTCGCAACGCCAACGTCACCGTGCGAGCAACGAATTCCGGGTCGACACCGTAGCCGCCCTCAAGATCCATGGTCACCGGCAGGTCGACCGCACCGACGATGCGCTTGACGTTGTCGAGTGCCAGTTCCAGCGGGATCTTCTCGCCATCGGCATAGCCGAAGGCGGCCGCGACCGGCCAGCTTCCGGTGGCGATCGCCTTGGCGCCCGCTTTCTCGACAATCTTGGCCGAACCCGGATCCCAGGCATTGTAGAGAACGATCGGGTTGCCCTTGACGTGAAGGGAATGGAACGTCCGCGCGCGCTCGGCCTGATCGGTCATTGCTGTTGTCCCGTTCTCTCGATGTTGGATGTATAGTCTAGGCAACGCCGCCGGCTCTGGCGATGTGCCAGAGACTGAGAAGCGGCAGCCACCGGACAGAATTTCAAATCAGTTGCGTATCCGGTTTTTCGCCGCTATGGATTTCGCCATGAACATGCGTTCGACCAAGACCATTTGGTGGTGGGCCTGCTGACAGCGGCCTGTTCGAACGCGCGTGCGTGAAAATAGAGGGTGGCCGCAACGGAATGTCCGGGCGGCCATTTGTTTTTTAAAAAGCCAGTCCCGGGTCCGTTGCCCAACAAGCCAGATGGAGACGGCAATGACGATGAAGGTTCTGGAAAATGGCGCTGAAAGCTTCGTGACCGAGGGTGGCATCACCATCACCCGCGAGCGCCACGACCGGCCCTATGCGGGTGCCATCGACGCTTACGTCGACGGGCTGAATTCGCGACGCGGCGCGGTGTTTTCCTCGAATTACGAGTATCCCGGCCGCTATACGCGCTGGGACACCGCCATCATCGATCCGCCGCTGGTGATCTCCGCGCGTGGCCGCGCCATGCGTATCGAGGCGCTGAACCGCCGTGGCGAAGCGCTGTTGCCGGTCATCGGCAAGACCTTGGGCAGCCTTGCCGATATCACCATCGCCGAGACGTCGAAGACACTGATCCGCCTTGACGTCGCCAAGCCCGGCCGTGTCTTCACCGAGGAAGAGCGCAGCCGCGTTCCATCGGTGTTTACCGTGCTGCGCGCCATCACGGCTTTGTTCAAAACTGCCGAGGACGCCAATCTCGGCCTCTACGGGGCCTTCGGCTACGACCTCGCCTTCCAGTTCGACCCGGTCGACTACAAGCTCGAGCGCAAACCAAGCCAGCGCGACCTCGTGCTGTTCCTGCCCGACGAGATCCTCGTCGTCGACCATTATTCGGCGAAGGCCTGGACCGACCGCTACGACTATGCCGGCGAGGGTTTTTCCACCGAAGGCCTGGCCCGCGACGAGATAGCCGAGCCGTTCAAGACCGCCGACCGCATCCCACCGCGCGGCGACCATGAGCCGGGCGAATACGCCAATCTGGTGCGCAAGGCGATGGACAGTTTCAAGCGCGGCGACCTGTTCGAGGTCGTGCCCGGGCAGATGTTCTACGAGCGCTGCGAGACGCAGCCGTCCGAGATTTCGCGCAAGCTGAAGTCGATCAACCCCTCGCCCTATTCGTTCTTCATCAATCTGGGCGAAGGCGAATATCTGATCGGCGCTTCGCCCGAAATGTTCGTGCGCGTCAACGGCCGCCGTGTCGAGACCTGCCCGATCTCGGGCACCATCAAGCGCGGCGACGATGCCATTTCGGATAGCGAGCAGATCCTGAAGCTGCTCAATTCGAAAAAGGACGAATCCGAGCTGACAATGTGCTCGGACGTCGACCGCAACGACAAGTCGCGCGTCTGCGAGCCGGGCTCGGTGCGTGTCATCGGCCGCCGCCAGATCGAGATGTATTCGCGCCTGATCCACACCGTCGACCACATCGAGGGCCGGTTGCGCGAAGGCATGGACGCCTTCGACGCATTTCTCTCACACGCCTGGGCGGTCACCGTCACCGGCGCGCCGAAACTGTGGGCCATGCGCTTCATCGAGCAGAACGAGAAGAGCCCGCGCGCCTGGTATGGCGGCGCCATCGGCATGGTCAATTTCAACGGCGACATGAACACCGGCCTGACGCTGCGCACCATCCGCATCAAGGACGGCATCGCCGAGGTGCGTGCTGGCGCCACATTGCTCTTCGACAGCATTCCCGAGGAAGAAGAAGCCGAAACCGAATTGAAGGCATCCGCTATGCTCTCCGCCATCCGCGACGCCAAGACGGGCAATTCCGCCAGCACCGAGCGCACCACCGCGCGCGTAGGCGATGGCGTCAACATCCTGCTCGTCGACCACGAAGACTCCTTCGTCCACACGCTGGCCAATTATTTCCGCCAGACCGGCGCCAATGTCTCGACCGTGCGCACGCCGGTACCGGATGAAATCTTCGACCGGCTGAAGCCCGATCTCGTCGTGCTGTCGCCCGGCCCCGGCACGCCGAAGGATTTCGATTGCGCCGCGACCATCAGACGAGCGCGTGCTCGCGACCTGCCGATCTTCGGCGTCTGCCTCGGCCTGCAGGCGCTGGCGGAAGCCTATGGAGGCGAACTCAGGCAGTTGCATGTGCCGATGCACGGCAAGCCGTCGCGCATCCGCGTCTCCAAGCCGGGCATCATCTTCTCCGGCCTGCCCAAGGAAGTCACCGTCGGCCGCTATCACTCGATCTTCGCCGATCCGGTGCGCCTGCCCGATGATTTCATTGTCACGGCCGAGACTGAGGACGGTGTCATCATGGCCTTCGAACACCGCAAGGAGCCGATCGCCGCCGTGCAGTTCCACCCGGAATCGATCATGACGCTCGGCCACAATGCCGGCATGCGCATCATCGAGAACATCGTTGCCCATTTGCCGCGCAAGGCCAAGGAAAAGGCAGCCTGACCGCGATGGCCGAAGCCGATAACACAATGGCGATCACGGCCAAGGCGGCCGCGAAGCGCAAGGTGGCCAACCTTGCCTTCTGGTCGATCATCATTGCCGCTGTCGTGCTCGGCCTGAAACTCGCCGCCTGGTATCTCACCGGATCCGTCGCGCTCTATTCGGACGCGCTGGAATCGATCGTCAACGTCATTGCCTCGGGCGCCGCCTTCTGGGCCATCCAGGTCAGCTACAAGCCGGCCGACCAGGATCACCCGTTCGGCCACCACAAGGCCGAGTATTTCTCGGCCGTGCTGGAGGGCGTGCTCATCGTGCTGGCGGCACTTTTGATCCTCAACGAGGTCTGGCGATCCTGGCAAACGCCGGCGCCCATCGAAAAACCCTGGAACGGCCTTGCCGTCAACGGTATCGCCACCGCCATCAATGCCTTCTGGGCGTGGACGCTGATCCGCGCCGGCAGGGCCGAGAAATCGCCTGCGCTGGTTGCCGACGGCAATCACATCATGACCGACGTGGTGACCTCGATCGGCGTCTTCGGCGGCCTGGTCGGGGCGATCCTGACCGGTTGGCAGATCCTCGATCCGGCGCTCGCCGTCATCGTCGCGCTCAACATCCTGTGGCAGGGCTGGCACGTCATCGGCTCGTCGATGAACGGGCTGATGGACCGCGCCGTCGACACCGCCGAGCACATGCGCATCCGCGACATCATCTCGGCCAACTGCAAGGGCGCGATGGAGGTGCATGACCTCAAGACCCGCATCGCCGGCCGCGCCACCTTCATCGAGTTCCATCTGGTCGTCGACGCCGACATGACGGTCGGCGCCAGCCATGTCATCTGCGATCGCATCGAGGACGCGCTGAGGGCCGAAATCCCCTCGGTGCGCGTCACCATCCATGTCGAGCCCGACGACGAGGCCAAGCTGCCGAAGGGGACGACGGCGGTGCCGTTTGCTTGAGGAAAAACTCAGGGCATCATCCTCGGGCGAGGATCTGCCGACCTCGCCGGATCGATCGCGCCATTACCGCCATGAGAGGTAACCCTTGAATGGCTCCATCTAGGCGTTGCTTCCTGAATAAAGTCTCCAAATCGGGCCGCGCCTGCTGATCAAATGCGCGCCAGCTCGGCCTCGGCAAAACCGTAGTCAGGTGAACCGTCTAAGTTCGTCAAATCCAAACTCGGCAAGCGAGGCCCGATCCAAGGTAGCACCCCGCTTGCGACCGGCTCATCATGTGTCAGTCGAGATGTCATCCCACTCCTGCCCCGAGCGCGTAATGACGTTCGACAACCACGTCTCGTTCCAATCCTGCCGGCGCGGCTTTCCCATTCACCCGCGCATCCACCACAGCCCAATCGTACCGATAGATCAGATCGGCAGCATCGAGAAGGTCGCTTTGCGGGCGCAAATTGGCCCGCTTGAGCAGTCCTCCCGTGTCGAGGTCACGCAACATCGAAACCATACGCGACACATCGCAAGGCTTATCTGGACGCCCAAGGTTTTTGAAGACTTGCAACGCCCACAACATTACGAAAGCCCCTTCATAGCGCCAGCTAAAATTTGCGCGATCTTGCTCGGTTGCAACGGGGTTGCCGACAAACGCTCGCTCTTTGGGCGTAAAAAACCCTTCTGCTCCAAACTGGCTGATCAAGTTGCTTACAAGACTTCGATCATTGGTCTCCCCTTTGACGGCCACGATCACCAGTGCGATGGCGCGTTTAACCACCTCGTCCGTCGTCCGTCGCCGACTTTCGGCTGCGGTTTCGATCGTCGGCAAATGGTCGATGAAGGGCACGCCCTCCTTCTTCAACTGTGCTGTTGAGGCCGCCTTGCGAGCCTCAGCCTCGCCTTCAGCGTTGGCGGAACCGATGAAGGCCAAGGAAGTCAGAAAACCAAGAAAGCTGCGACGCATCATACTCATTACCAAATAGCTGCTAAGGAGCGCAGGCCGATTGCGGCATGGGCTCCAGTCGATAGACCTTGTCGTCCGACTTCGTCTTGCCGTCGGCGGCCTTGGAGCACAGATCGACGATCGCCACGCTGCTGTTGGGATTGGCCAGCATCATCGTGCCGTTGGCGCCACGCTTGAGGAAGATTTCCTTCTGCGCGATGTCGCAGGAGAAATTGCTCATCTTCGCACTCGCGGCACAACGCCACTGGTCGGCCTCGCCCTGGCAGGAATAGGTCTGCGTGACCTTGCCGGACTTCAGCCGCGTGGTGACCGACACGGCAATGTCGGCGCCGTCGGGCCAATTGGCGGCGTCGCCGCCCGAAGCGAAGGACGCCAGTTCTACCGGCCCGCGAAAAACCCGGATCGACTGCGTCAGCTGGTTGGGGTGCGAACTCATATGCGCCGCATCGTAGTCGCGGCCATAGCAAAAGGCCTGGTCGGGCTTCAGGCGTTCGCGCAACGGTGCCCCAAGTGCCGGATCGATCGGATCGATGCGAGCGAATTCCGCCTGGCAGGTCGCGGCGGGCATCGGGTCGAGGCGGAAATTATCATCCTCCGAGCCGAGCGCCTGCCTGTCATATTCCGCCTTGCCGAGCTGCTCCTCCGAATCCGGATCGAGGTAGATATCGGGCGACAGGTCGGACAGCAGCACCCGGCCCTTGTCGTCGACTTTCAGCGACGCAAGCGTGCGGTCGCAGTCCATGCCGCAACGGATCGGCCCTGATGTGCCGTCCTCGGATTCGTGATTGCACCAACCGCTGGCCCATTGCGGCGCCTTGGCACCGCGCACCGTCGTGGTGACGAAGCCATTGTAGGACGTATCGGAATTTGAGGTCGGTTCCTCGTTCGGCCGGCTGACTGGGTCATGGCCATAGTAGAAGAAGATCCGCGCCACCTTTTGCTTCGGATGCGCCTTGAGATGGGCCGCGTCATAGACCCGGCCGAAACAGGCGGCGGCCCCGTTCGGGCTGAGCTCCTTGAGTTTGAGCGTATCGTCGGCAATGGCTGTGCCTGCCAGCAAACCGATTAGAACAACGCCAAATCCGGCGCCGGCAACTGTCTTCCATTCCCCTACCCTGAACGTCATGTGACCTCTCCTCCGCATCGACAGGACGTAACGTCAATTTATGCTAGTATTGCGGCCAGAGCCACGCAAATCGCAGTGAAATCCGAGGAGGGATGCCATGCGCCGGCGCGACATGTTCCGCGCGGTTCTTGCCGGAACCGGAACGTTTCTTGGCCTGCGGGCCGTGCAGGCAGCGGCCACGGAGCCTGCCAGGCTGAAGGTGGCCTATCACCTCAGCGATGTCGACAAGGTCAATTTCGTGCTCGGCAACATCAAGAACCACTATGAGGGCACCGGCGGCAATGTCGACATCGTGCTGGTCGTGCATGGGCCGGCCTTGGCCAGCTTCAAGTCGAAGGGCATATCGGCCGCGGTCTCCGGCCGCTTCGCCGGCCTGGTGCAGCAAGGGCTCGAGCCGCAGGCCTGCGGCAACACCATGCGGGGCATGGACATTTCGCTCACCGACCTGCTCGCCGGCTTCCATGCCGCCGACAAGGGCGGCGTCGTCAAGCTCGCCGAACTGCAAAGCCAGGGCTATGCCTATCTCCGGCCATAGTGCACAGTCTTGACCAAGGGGCCGGGAACGGACGGCCTCGTCGAAATCTCCGGAGAAACAACAGTGCCAGCCACCCTCACCATCCCCGATCTCGCCGGCAAGGCGGTTCTGGTCACCGGCGCCTCGACCGGCATCGGCGCGGCGCTTGCGCTGGCCTATGCCTCGCAAAAATGCAAGGTGGCAGTGCACTACAACTCCAGCCGCGACGCCGCGGAGAAATTGGCCAGGACCATTGCTGACAATGGCGGCGAGGCGTTCCTCGTCCAGGGTGATTTCTCGGTTGCCGCCGATGTCGAGCGTGTCGTCGAGGAGAGTGCCTCGACATTCGGCCGCCTCGATGGGCTGGTCAACAATGCCGGCGGCATGCTCGGCCGCGTGCCCTATGCCGAGCAGACCGAGGCGCATTACGACGCGGTGATGGACCTCAACGCGCGTTCGGTGCTGACCGCTTCGCGCAAGGCGATACCGTGGCTGAAGAAGCAGGGCGGCTTCATCGTCAACACCTCGTCGATCGCCGCGCGCAATGGCGCCGGTGGCGGCGCCGGCCTCTATGGCTCGGCCAAGGCCTTCGTCTCCAATGTCACGCGCGGCATGGCCAAGGAGCTGATCGGCTTCGGCATCCGCGTCAATGCGGTGGCGCCCGGCACGATTCTCACGCCCTTCCATGAGCGCTATTCGACCGCCGAACAGATCAAGGGGATGGTCGCCACCATTCCGCAGGGGCGCGCCGGCACGGCTGAAGACTGCGTCGGGGCCTATCTCTTCCTCTCGTCCGATCTCTTGAGCGGCTACATCACCGGCCAGGTGATCGAGGTGAATGGCGGCCAGTTGATGCCGTGACCGGGCAATTGCATACTGGCGACCCATATACTCTTGTCGGAGACTTCAAAGGGAGGCGAAGGAATGTATGGACTGATCGGCAAGATGCGGGCGGCGCGCGGCCAGCGCGACGCGGTCATGGACGTGCTGCGTGACAGCACCGGCGCCCTGCCGGGTTGCCTGAGCTACATCATCGCCACCGATCCGGCCGATGCCGATGCGATCTGGGTCACCGAAGTGTGGACAGACGCCGAAAGCCACAAGACGTCGCTGCAACTTCCCGAAGTCCAGGCGGCCATCGCCAAGGCGCGGCCCTTCATCGCCGGCTTCGAGTTCCAGGTGGAGACCCACCCCGTCGGCGGTTTCGGGTTGGCTAACGGCAAGACGGGCTGAGTCGGACGGACAGTTCGATGCCTACCCTGAGCGCAGTCCTGGTGATGTCACATCGAGGTAAACAGTCGTGACCGCAGGTTCGGCAAACCGCATCCCGGAGATGGCGCCGGGGGCGGACTACTCTTCGCCGCCCCCGTTCTCCCCCTGCGCGCCACGACGCCAATAGGCGGTGACCAGATGCCTGTCGCGTGGCAATCTCCATTCCTTGCGGACGATCTTGCGGATCTCGCGGAAGCCGGCGAACTCGCATCCGGCCCAGACAACGAAGCCATCCGCAAATGCGGCGCGGCTGCGCTCTCGCAGGGCGGTGGGCAGCAGGCCGGCGGTGCCGGCCTCGCGGCCGCGCCGGTAGAGCCAGGTGATGTCGATGTTCCCGCCTTGCGGCAGCGCGATCCGATCATCGGGACCATCGACCTCGATAAGCGCCTCGGCGCGGGTTGACGACGGCAGGTGCTCGAGGATCCTGCCAATGGCGGGCAGCGCGGTATCGTCGCCGACGAGAAGCAGGATCTGCGCCTCCGGCGCCTCGCCGCCACCGGGTCCGATCATGCCGATCACGTCTCCAACCTGGGCATTCTGCGCGAAGATTGCGGCAGGCGTGTCCTGGCCGGGATGCAGCACGAAATCGACATCGAGCCAGCCGCTCGCCGCATCGATCGCCCGGATCGTGTAGACCCGCACGGTGAGCGCGTCCTCGCCGGCGGGCCAGACCAGCAGGCCGTCAATGCCCATGGACGGCCAGACCGGCCGCCGGCCACGCGGCGGCAACAGCAGCCGCATGTGCAGGCCGCCATCGCCGAAACGGTCGAGATCGGTGCCGGCGAAGCGCAGGCGCTGCATGTGCGGTGAAATCCGCCTCGACGACACGACCGTGATCTCGCGAAAGAAGACCGGTGTGCCGGCGTCAGCGCCATCGCCTTGCCAGCGCAATCCGCTGCTAATGCCGAGATGCTGCGCGACATGGCCGGCAACCGTCATCTTCATGTAGGAAAGGCAGGTTTCATCTGTTGCCACGACGCGGATCAGCATGGCGTCGCCTTCGAGCGTGGCGCTCAACGACCCGTAATACAGCCGAAGCTCCCATCGATCGGCAGCGTCGGTTTCGATCTCGCATTCGCCGTGCTCGTCGCGCAGGCGCTCGATCGCCGACCTGATTGCTTCATCGCTGATGCGGGTCTGCGCGCTCAACTGGTCCATCGCTGAAATCCTTCGATAGCGGTTCAAACGAAGCCGCCGAAAGATCTGGCCCCCGTCGCCATCGTCGGGCATGCCACAGCACCGCTAGGGTTTCCACAGGAAACTTGACTGGAGTAATCATATTTCTTCTAAGATGCCGAACAGGCCTGTCCGCAATGTGCCTTTTGCCGGACCGCTCATCCGTCGGCTGGCGAATTACCGCCGTTGAAGCGGCCGAAGTGGCGCGCCGTAAACAATCCGATCAGGAGGGCACCGAGTCCCAACGCGACGACATCAGCCGTCGACCGCAGATCGAAACTGCCGACGCGGACCACCAGGAGATAGCCGATCGCCAGGTTTAGAAATCCCCACAGAACGTTCACGGTCGAAGAGGAATGGCCCTGGCCGCGCGGTGTGGCGAAAGGACTTTGAAAGGGCCGCCCCATAACACCGCTAACGAAATGCGGCACGGCATTCGTTAGAAAGGCGCCGCCGAACAGATAGGACATGAAGTCGATCCATTGCATTTTCAGTCACTCCCTTTCGACAGGAATTCGAGGCCGTCCTGCGTCGTGCCGCTTTCGCTTCCAATCTGGAAATCACAAGGCCGTGCCTCGCCGGCCTATCGTGGTGCCGCAAGGCGTTCGGGAAGGAAATCGACGAAGACGCGCACCTTCGGCGACAGATAGCGATTGGAGGGCCATAGCATCCGGAACTGGCCGCGGCCGCCGACATGATCGTCCAGCACCATGCGCAGTCTGCCGTCGTGCAGCGCCTCGCGGACCAGGAAATCGGACATGCAGGCTATACCGAGGCCGGCGATCGCGGCCCCCTTCAACGCTTCCATGTTGTTGCAAGTCAGCATCGAGCGGATCCGCGGTTCGGCGGCGCCGGTAATGAACGGCCACTCCAGCAGCCTGCCGCTGTTGAGAAAGCGGAAGTTTATGCCGAAATGCCTGACGAGATCCGCCGGCACGCCAGGAGTGCCATGGCGGTCGAGATAGGACGGTGCGGCGCACAAAAGCATGCGAAAGGGCGCAACCGGTCTCGATACCAGGCGTGAATCGGCCAGCTCGCCACTTCGAATTGCAACGTCGATGCCCTCTTCAATGACGTCGACGATGCGATCGTTGAAATCGATGTCGAGCTCGATCTCGGGATAGCGCTCCATGAACTCCGACAGCACCGGCAAAAGCAGATGGTAGGTGACGATCGGCGTCGAGACCCGCAGTCGCCCACGCGGTGTCTCCCGTGTCCGCGACAGCATCGCCTCGGCATCGTCGATATCATCGAGGATGCGGCGCACCCGCTCGTTGAACAGTCTGCCCTCCTCGGTCAGGCCGATGCGTCGTGTACTGCGCTGCAGAAGCCTCACGCCGAGTTCCTGCTCGAGCCTGGCGACGCTCTTGCCGACGGCGGAAGCGGAAATGCCGAGAGCCCGCCCGGCGGCGATGAAGCTGCCGAGCTCGGCGGTACGGGCGAAAGCCATGAGGCCGCTGAGACGATCCATCGCATTCTTACATTCGAGCGTTTCAGTCCGGTATATCAGGAGATATAATACCATTTTTCCTGAAAGGCCGTCGACCTATCTTGTCATTGCGACCGGCGCTGTGATCGCGCGGCATGCCGGCGAATGCGGCTTCTTCAGATAGGAAAGCCCATGACCTTGAAGACCACAACCGGCCCGGCCGAGAGATGGCTCGTGCTCTTGTCGGTATGCCTTGCCGCCATGACCATGCCCCTGACCTTCACCGGCCCGGCCGTCGCACTCTCCCGCGTCGCGATCGATCTCGGCGGCAGCCCGATCGCGCTCAACTGGGTGACCAACGCCTTCATGCTGACCTTCGGCGCCAGCCTGATGGCGGCCGGAGCGCTGGCCGACAATCATGGCCGCAAGCGCATCTTCCTGGCGGGCCTCGGCCTCTATGTGCTGGCGTCACTGGGTGCGATGCTGGCGTCAGACATCGTCTGGTTCGACATGTTCAGGGCCGCGCAAGGCATCGGCGCAGCCGCCGCCTTCGCCGGCGGCGCCTCGGCCCTTGCCCAGGAATTCGAAGGACCGCTGCGGCTGCGCGCCTTCTCCTTCCTCGGCACCAGTTTCGGCATCGGCCTTGCCTTTGGCCCGATCGCCTCGGGCTTGCTCATCTCTGCATTCGGCTGGCGGTCGATCTTTGTTCTGGTCGCAGCGCTCGCGCTTGCCGCGGCAAGCCTCGGCCTGCGCACCATCACCGAATCGCGCGACCCGGATGCGACCGGCCTCGACTGGGCGGGCGCCGGCACTTTCACGAGCGCACTGGCCTTGTTGACCTATGGTGTCTTGCAGGCGCCGCAAAGCGGTTGGACTGATCCCCTCGTCATCACGCTGCTCGCGGCGGCCGGCCTCTTCTTCACCGCCTTCGTTATCGTCGAGCGGCGCGTGCGCCGGCCGATGCTCGATCTCACGCTGTTTCGTTATCCGCGCTTCGTCGGCGTCCAGTTCCTGGCGGCGGCACCTGCCTATGGCTTCGTCGTCCTGCTCGTGCTTTTGCCGATCCGCTTCATCGGCATCGAAGGGATGAGCGAGATCAAGGCCGGGCAATTGATGATCTGCCTGTCGGGGCCGCTGCTGATCCTGCCCCTGCTTGCCGGCCAGCTGGCGCGCTGGATCGCTCCGGCCACGATCTGCGGCGCGGGCCTGCTCATCGCCGCCGCTGGCCTCGTCTGGCTCAGCCTGACACCACCGTTCGACATCGCGCTGGTCGCTCCGCTGGTGCTGATCGGTATCGGCATCGCTTTGCCCTGGGGATTGATGGACGGGCTGGCCGTCAGTGTCGTACCAAGGGAGCGCGCCGGCATGGCGGTCGGTATCTTCAACACCACGCGTGTCGCTTGCGAGGGTGTGGCGGTGGCCATCGTCATGGCGACCTTGTCGGGCTTCACCGCCACGCAGCTCGCCAGTCAAGGAGCGTCTCCCAGGGATGCGGCCGCAGCGGCGCAGCTGCTGGTGACCGGCAATGTCGCTGAAACGGCACAACATCTGCCGACGGCCAGCGCCATGGTTCTGGTCCAGGCCTACGAAACGGCATTCGACAGGCTGCTGATCGTGCTGGCGGCAATCACCATCGTCACCGCCCTTGTCGTCTTCCTCGGCCTGCGTCGCGGATCGGCGGCGGAACACGAGGCTGTTTCTTCGCCGGTGTGCCAGGAGGGATAGTTTGCTCAGGTTTCTATCAGCCGATCACAAGGCTCGCTATGCGGTCGCCATCCAGCGTAAAGGTCATGTCGCCCTCGCCGTTGAAGCCCTTGCCTTTGACGGCGATGCGGACGCGATACGTGCCTTCCGCCGGCGTGATGCTGACGATGCCGAGATGGGACTTCACGCCAATATTGTCCGACTGGTTCCAGCGCGCGATCTGCTCGGGGCCCTGAAAAGACCGTCCCCAGTCGCTCAGGAACGCGTCGGTGGTAAAGGTGCCGAGAAAAGCTTCCGTGTCCCCTGCATTGGTGGCCTCGACGAAACGGCGGATCGGTTCGGGCGTGGTCATCAATCGAGCCTGTGCATCAGATCTTCATCCAGCCAGCGGCCGAAGAAATAGACCAGTTGCTTGTGCCACCATGGCCAGTCATGGCTGACGTCGCCGCCCCAATAATCGACCCAGGCGGGAATCGACTTGTCGCGCAGGATCTGTTCCAGCTTGCGCGTCTCGACCAGCATGCGTTCTTCCCAGGCGCCCTGCCCGCAGCAGAAGATCAGCCTCAGCGTCTTCAGCCGGGCCAGCAGCTTGGGGTCGACGATGCCCGGCAGATAATCGAGCGGCGAGTTGAAGAAGATGTCGCCGTCGAGCGCCTTGCCGAAGAAATCGCGGGCCGCATAGACGCCCGACAGCGAGATGACGCCGCTGGCGAGTTCGGGAAAACGGAAGACGAAGTTCGAGGAATGGTAGCCGCCCATCGAACAGCCTGAAAAGAGCGGCTTCAGCCTGCGCCCGCCATTGGCGGCCGATGCGGTGGACAGGATTTCCGGCAGTGCCTCCTCGCGCACATAGCGGAAATAGGCCTCGTGGCGGGCGATGCGATGCGCGGCATCGACATGCTTGTTGAAGAAGGATTCCGAATCGATGCCGTCGACCGTGAACAGCTGGATGCGGCCGGTGTCGATGAACTCGCCAAGCGAGGCCACGCCGCCGGAATCCTCGAACTGGTAGAACCGTCCCTGCGAGGTCGGGAACACCAGCACCGGCCGGCCGGCGTGGCCGTAGCGCTTGTATTCCATGTCGCGGCCGAGAGTGCGGGCGAAGGCCTTGTGATAGGAGATGTCCATGGCTCATGCCTTTTCCGCATGGATATAGGCGACGGCCTCGCGCAGATCAGCCTGATCCTTCGAGCGCATCTGGTAGGCGTAATTTCCCATGGCGCGGCTGAAAACCTCTTCGATTGGCTGATGATGGACGATCTTGTCGCGGTGCGCCGCTAGCACGTCCTCATGGCTGTGCAAATAGTGGAGGCGCCGCTTGCGACTGGCATAGGCGGTGAAATACTTGCCCTCATAGGGTCCCCCGGCGGCGTCCTTGACCACCATGTCGGCCCAGGCCGCATAAACATCGATGTCGAATGTGTAGTTGATCGCATCGGTCATCCAGGCGCCGGGCGGCCGCATGTTGACCTCCAGCGCGATGACGCGGTCGTCCCTGGTTTCGAACAGCTCGATGTGGAAGAAGCGCTCGCGCACGTCGAACGCCTTCAGGATCTTGCGGCCGGCCTCCTCGATTGCCGGCCTGACCCGCGGAAAGCAGGTGTAGCTCATGTGGCGGTCGTTGTTGACCACCTCCATGATGCTCTGGTCGTAGCGATGGCTGGCCGCCAGAACCACCTCGCCGTCGCGATTGACCAGCCCGTCATAGGTCACCACCAGCCCCTCGATGAACTGCTCCATGACGAAGGTCACGCCCTCGGGCTTGTCCCGGAAGAACTGGTCGAGCTCCTTGGCGTTGGAGATCTTGAAGGTGTTGGAGGCGCCGGAGCCCGAATCCGGCTTCACCACCACGGGGTAGCCGACCCGGCGGATGAAGGTCATGGCGCCTGCGCGGTCGGAGCATTTACGCTGCGCGATGGTCTCGACGCCGCTCTTGCGGAAGAAGGCGCGCATGCGGCTCTTGCGCTTCAGATTCTTCACGAAATCGAGCTTGGTGCCGTAGATGTTGAAGTCGGTGCGGATATTGGCTTCCAGCTCCAGCCAGTGCTCGTTGAGCGATTCGAAGCGGTCGATGCGGCCCCATTTGTGGATGAAATGCCCTATCGCCCGGAACACCTGGTCGTAGTTCTCCATGTCGGCGATGCGATAATATTCCGACAGTGCCGTCTTCAGTCTGCCGTCCAGCCCATCGTAGGGCGCGTCGCCAATGCCGAGCACGGTGGCTCCAGCTTTTTTAAGCCGGTCGCAAAAATCGGCGCCGTTGGCTGGAAAATGCGGCGAGAAGAACACGAAATTCATGGACAATCCCCTCTCGGTGACAGGGCACCGCAGCCCCGCCGGCAGCCAAGTCTGGCGCATTTGCGGCGCCTGGGGAAGAGCACCTGCATTAGGGATAATGTTCAACAGATTCAGCCCCCCGCTTGCCTCCAACAGGCCGCTCCTGTATGAGGACCGGCATGAACACGCGCGCCACCACCGCTTCCCGTCAGACCGGCTTTGCCGGCGAGACCGTGCGCGCGCTTGCCTCGACCCTGCTTCTTCTCGGCCTTATCGGCGATCGCCGGGTTCGCTGAAGGAGCGCCCGGCGGTCGAACCGCCGCGCAAGCGCACGCTCCTTGCCAAGTCACATCAAGCGAACGAAATTCTGGTAAAGGCGTCGCTCGCCATCAATCCGCTGAGGTGGATCCGTGAGCCGCCGGGAGAACAAGACGATGAACGCACGAGAAGAGATCCGTCCTGATGCCGCGGTAACCGGCAAGGATGCGGCGAAGGGCAGGCCTGGGGCAGCCCATGGCATGCAGAACCGAGGCATGCCGGACGCCGCCCGTAAGTATCAACCCTATCCAACCGTTGGCCTCACCGACCGCACCTGGCCCTCGAAAGTGATCGACAAGGCGCCGATCTGGTGCTCGGTCGACCTGCGCGACGGCAACCAGGCGCTGATCGACCCGATGGGCCATGAGCGCAAGGCGCGCATGTTCGGCCTGTTGCTCGACATGGGCTTCAAGGAGATCGAGATCGGTTTCCCCTCGGCCTCGCAGACCGACTTCGACTTCGCCCGCTGGTGCATCGAGCAGGGCAATGTGCCCGCCGACGTGTCGCTGCAGGTGCTGGTGCAGTGCCGGCCCGAACTCATCACCCGCACCTTCGAGGCACTGAAGGGCGCCACCAATCCGATTGTGCATTTCTACAATTCGACCAGTGAGTTGCAGCGCCGCGTCGTCTTCGAAAAGGACGTCGGCGGCATCAAGCGCATCGCCACCGACGCGGCCAAGATGATCACCGACATGGCGGCCAAGGCCGGCGGCGGCTATCGCTTCGAATATTCGCCGGAGAGCTTTACCGGCACGGAACTCGAAGTGGCGCTGGAGATCTGCAACGCCGTCACCGAGATCGTCAGGCCGACTTCAGACAACAAGCTGATCATCAACCTGCCGTCGACGGTCGAGATGTCGACGCCCAACATCTATGCCGATCGCATCGAGTGGATGTGCCGCAATCTCGACAACCGCGAGAACCTGATCATCTCGCTGCATCCGCATAATGACCGCGGCACCGGCATCGCCACCACCGAACTCGGCCTGATGGCGGGTGCCGACCGCGTCGAAGGCACTCTGTTCGGCAATGGCGAGCGCACCGGCAATGTCGATATCGTCACGCTGGCGCTCAACATGTACACGCAAGGCGTCGACCCAGGCATCGACTGCTCCGATATCAACCGGATGAAGGACGTCTACGAATATTCGAACCAGCTGAAAATCTCCGAGCGTCATCCCTATGTCGGCGAACTGGTCTACACCGCCTTTTCCGGTTCGCATCAGGACGCCATCAACAAGGGCATGAAGGCCCTGAAGAAGGCCAACACCCCGGTGTGGGAAGTGCCTTATCTGCCAATCGATCCGGCTGATGTCGGCCGCAGCTACGAGGCGATCATCCGCATCAACTCGCAGTCGGGCAAGGGCGGCATCGCCTATGTGCTGCAGGCTGACTACGGCCTCAACCTGCCGCGCAATCTGCAGATCGAGTTCAGCCAGATGATCCAGGCGATCACCGACGCCGAGGGCAAGGAAGTGCCGGCCAAGCGCATCCATGATCGCTTCCTCGAGGCCTATGTCGACCAGCCGGGCGCGCGCCTGAAATTCCTCGACCACCACACCTATCCCGACACCGAGGTCAAGGGCCGGCGCGTGGTCGAGGCGGTCATCCTCGACAACGGCAAGGAAGTGACCATTACCGGCACCGGCACCGGGCCGATCGACGGCTTCGTCGATGCGCTGTCGCGCCATGTCGGCATCGAGATGTCGGTGCTCGACTATTCCGAGCATTCCATGCAGCGCGGCTCGAATGCCTCGGCCATTTCCTATGTCGAAATGGAATATCCCGGTGGCAAACTGTTCGGCGCCGGCATCAACACCAACATTGTCGCCGCCTCTCTTGAAGCGGTGACTTCGGCCGCCAACCGCATCGTTGGCGGCAAGGCGCGCTGAGCAATTCCAGGAAAAGTGTGAGACGGTTTTCCCAGGAAAAGCGCGTGGCGCTTTCCCTTGGGAATTGCGTCAAAACAAAGAGTTGGAGCAGTTCGCCGTTTCCGTGAAATGGTGAAATGCTCCAGCGTCTGCCGGCCATCGGCGCGAGAGGTTCGACCGGCTCTCGCGCCACGATTTTTTCGAGCCAGAACAAGGCGTTGGCCTCAACGGGCTGGTGATGTTGACAGCGCGCCTCGGCGCGCCGTTTCATAGCCGACTTCGGCCGGGCCATTAACCACCGGAGAATTATCCAGTTAGGTACGTGATCGCATAATGGCTGTACACTTGTGTGGCGGTGCGGTCCCTATATGATTGCACCTCAACCTGTGCCGACTTCGAGAGGATCGACACTTGCAGCATGCGACGCCTGCCGCCCCCGCAGTGCGCGAGACACTGGAACGACTGCTTGCCAGCCAAACGTTCGGAAGATCCGAGCGCGCGCGCAAGCTGATCCGTTATCTTGTCGAACGCGAGCAGGCTGGCGAAGCCGATAGGCTCAAGGGCTTTTCCATCGCCATGGATGTCTTTGGCAAGGACGGCGATTTTGATCCGTCGACCGATGCCGTGGTACGGGTGCAGGCAGGAAGGCTGCGCGAATTGCTGCAGCAGTATTTCGCCAATGAAGGCGTCGCCGAGCCCGTCCGCATCGCCATTCCACGCGGCGGCTACGTGCCTGCCTATGAGCTCAACGCGATCCGTTTGCCGGAAGCGGTGAAACCCGCCGAACAGACGGAAGCGGCAGCAGCACCATCCGAGCACTTCGGTGCCGCCGACGATACCATTGCGCCCGTTGCCTTGCTGGCGCCGCCGGTAGCGCCGCTCCCCTCGGTGGCGCGCCATCTCAGGTTTTTCTGGATGGCGATCGCCGTGGTCATCGCCATGCTCGGCATTCTGATCTTGCGTCAGGGCAGCGGTGCGCTGCTGGCGGGAGACGACTTGTCCGCTACACTCGCGACCGCCAGCCAAGCCAGCGCCGTTGTACCGTCGGCGATCGCTGAATCCCTGCCGCTCGTTTACATCGACGTCAAGGCCGACGGTGCCGATGCCAGCCGTGTCGCCGCGTCGCTGCGTGCCGGCCTGAGCGGCTTCGATACGATCGACTTCATCGGTCGCGATACCATCAACAGGCACGATCCCGCCACCGAGGCCACCAGCTTCATCTTCGACATTCTGCCCGGCCCGAACGCCGGCGACATTACGATCGAGCTGCAAAGCGTGGCGTCTGGACGGGTGCTTCTTTCACGCAATCTCACGCCGGCCGACAGCGCCCCTGCTGTTATCGAGGACCGCGTTGCCGACATGCTGAGCTCGGCACTTCCAGCCTCGGGCACGATCTACAACTATATCGAGCAGACTGGCACGCCAAACGGCCTGACCGAATGCCTGCTGCTCAACGACAAATATTATCTCGACCAGAATGCCAGAACCCATGAGGCCGCTTATCGCTGCCTCGAGACGTTGGCCAATTCCGGGGCAAAATCGTCGCTCGTCTATTCGGAACTTGCGTCCCTGCAGGTCGAGGCGGTCTCCGATCACTACGCCTATCCGCTCAATGCGACGATCGAAAAGGCCGTCGAGTTTGCCCATCGCGGCGTGCAGATGGGGCCGACCAGCCCTTATGCCCACCGCGCCTATGGCTACGTCAGTTCGCGCCTTGGCAATACGGACGAAGCGATCCGCTGGATGCGCAAGGCCTATGAACTCAATCCCTATGATCTCGGCATGGCCGCCGCCTACGGCTACGGGCTGATCTTCGCTGGTCGCTACGCGGAGGGAACGCCGATCCTTACCCACGCGGCCGAGACGTTCAGCGGCCACTCGACATGGTGGGATTACGGCCTGTTCGTTGGTGATTTCATGCTGGGTGACATGAACAAGGCCATCGCAGCCAGCATGGCATTGAGAACCACGGCAACTAAATCGCATTATCTGGCGGCGCGTCTGATCGGCGCCAAGGCTGCCGGACAGGACCATCTGGTGACCACGCTGCTGGAAGAGCTGAACACCAAATTCCCCAAATTTGCCGCCGATCCGCGCGCGACCTTCGTCGAGCGGAAATATCCGGCCGACCTGACCGAGCGGCTGGTCCAGGCCTTGCGCGCCGCGGGGCTCGGCAACCCGAGCTGACGCCAGCAACATCCACGGCTCGGCGCGCCGAGCCATTGTATGGAACCATCGAATACCGGTTAGCCGGCAAGTTTTGTCATCAACCGTACAAATCGCGAAAACTTTACTGGCCTTGGCACTGGGCGAGGAGCAATTCAGCCGCATTTGCAGTGCGTCCCGCAGTTTTCCCAGTCCAGCAACAAGCCCCCAGCCTTCATGATTTCATCGCTCTATGCCGCCGAACAAGGTGCTGGTTCGAAGACCATCGTTCTGCTGCATGGTTTCGGCGGCTGCCACGATGTCTGGCGCGAGGTGATCTCCTTGCTGCCATCGTCTACGCGCACGCTTGCCTATGACCTGCCGGGCCACGGACTGTCGTTCGGTTTCCCGGACGCCGGTCCTGCCAAGGTGGCCGCCAGGGCGGTTCTCGCCGACCTGTCGGCGCGAAAGCTGAAGCGCGTTCATCTTGTCGGCCATTCAATGGGTGGCGCCGTGGCGATGCTGATGGCGCTGGCCGAGCCGCAAAAAGTAGCGTCTCTGACCCTTCTGGCCCCAGGAGGCCTTGGCCCCGAGATCAATGGTCCGCTGCTGCGCCGCTTCGCCAGCGCCCGGGATCCGTCCGAGATCAGAGACTGCCTTGCCGCCATGTCCAGCCCTCACAACCCGCCTCCGGAACGTATCGTGGATGTGCTTTGCGAGATGCGTGGGCGGCCCGGCCAGGCGCAGAAACTCAACGAAATCGCGGCCGCCATGACCGCTGATGATCGGCAAGGCGTTATCCCGCGTGACCGTCTCGACGGGCTGAACATGCCTGTCATGGTGGTGTGGGGTGCCGACGATATCGTGTTGCCCTCCACCCAGGCCGATGACCTGCCGGCGCATTTTCATGTGCATCATGTGCTGGAGGCCGGCCATATGCTTGCCGAGGAAGTGCCCGATCTGGTGGCCGATATCGTTCGCCGCAACATGAACCGCCGTGCCAGGCCGCGTCGTCCGAATTTGGCAGCGACTGGCTGACTTTTCGCGTGTCTCCGGACACATCGATCTCGCAGTGCATTTTGCCGGCGGCTGTGTTAACCCCGTGTTAACCAACCCCGCGAGGCAGACGCCGATGAAGGACGCAGGCGAGAGGATCGACCAGTCGAAAAAGCTGTCCGATGCCATCCGTGATGTGAAGAACGCCTTCGCCGACCGCGACGATGTCGTCGTCGACATGCGCGAGGCGCATCGCATGCGTCTCGATCTGCTGGCCGCCGAACTCGCGCCGGTCTTCGCCGATGTTCCCACCGACATGGACAATTTCGACTTCGTCGTTTCCTCAGGGCTGCAGCCGCGCCTGTGGATAGATGCTGTCAGCCATGTCGCGATGGGGCGCGACCGCCGCACCTACCGTTTCCTCAAAGACACCCGCATCGGCCGGGTGGTGCTCGCCGAATCGACCGAGACGAAGCCCGTTGTCGATCAGGTCACGCGCTATGTCGCCGAGCGCGTCGTCGAGCGCCAGCGGATGATGGAAGGCGGGGTCGAGCCGGCTGTCGCCGGCATGAAACGCGCCGGTGTGCTGGAAGCAGAGCCGCCACTGCGGCTGGCGACGCGCAGCAAGGGCTGGTCGGCCTTCCTGTCCGGCCTTGGCCTGATCGCCGCCGGCGCCCTGGTCGGCCTGGCGGTGTCGGTCGTCCTCTTCTGGGACCGCATCGTGGCCATGGCTCTCAGCTTGAGGCCATAGAAGCGCCGGCCTCCGCACCAAGCTCCAGCGTCTGAAAATCCGACGGCGGTGTTGCCGGCCCGGTCAGCCCGCGCCGTGTCAGGCGAATGCGCCAATTGCCCTTTTCGCCATCGATATCGAACAGATTGTACTGCGCTGCCGGATGCTTGCCGCCCGGCGCCTGGCCGGCGGCCGCGACACCGACCACCGGAACCTTGGCGCCACGAGCCCCGATCTGGAACAGTGACGGCAGATGCGAATGACCGTGCAGGACGAGCTCCGCACCGTGCTGGCGGATAATTTTGTGGAAGCGGGAGATGCCGAACAGCCGCTTGTGCTGCGAGACGGCACCGCGCACCGGCGGATGGTGGATCATGATCGCGCGAAACAGACCTTGTCCGGCGGTGTCGCGCAGGATTTTGCCGAGCCGCTCCGCCTGGCCCTCCATGAAGAAGCCATTGGCCATGAAAGGTGCGGTAGCCCGCGCCGTCGAGACGCCGATCAGCGCAACATTGCCGCGCACGCGCAGATAGGGAAATGCGTTGCGGTCGACCGGTGTGTTGACACCGTCACCGCTCATCCAGGCTGCCCATGAGCGGCAGACCTTGTCGAAGGCGCCGGGCACATAGGCGTCGTGATTGCCCGGGACGACCGAGACATCGTGTGGCGAGCCCAGCGTCTCCAGCCAGTGCCTGGCCATCTCGATCTCACCGTCGAGCGCCAGATTGACCAGGTCGCCGGTGACGGCGAGATGGTCGGTGCTTTGCGCCTTGATGTCGGCGGTGATGGCGTCGATGACGGCATCATGCATGTGGCGGCGGCGGTTGCGCTGCCAGTTGACGTAGCCGAGCACGCGCTTGGAGGCGAGATCGCGATAGGCTACATCGGGAAGCGGCCCCAGATGGACATCGGAAATATGCGCGAGCCTGAACATGTTTCTTTCATAGGCGACACGCGCCCTCCTTTCCACAAGAGCTTGGCTTTCCACCCACGGTTTCGCTAGCAATGACGGACGATGCAGAAGCCGCTTTCCGCCAGACCGGCTGGCCGGGACTGCGAGCCAGGTTGTTTCACCTCTATTTCCTGCTGCGGCGGCCAATGACGCTTGGCGTGCGCGGCTTGATCCACGACACCGCATCCAACTCGATCTTCCTCATTCGTCACACCTATGTTCCCGGCTGGCAGCTTCCCGGTGGCGGCGTCGAGGTGGGCGAGACGATGGCCGACGCATTGGCGCGCGAGCTTGTCGAGGAATGCAACATCGCCCTGACCGGCCCGCCAGTGCTGAAGTCGATGCATTTCAACCGCCGTTCCAGCCGGCGCGACCATGTCGGCTTCTACCTGATAGAGCACTTCAGCCAGACGACGTCGAAGCTGCCCGATCACGAGATCGCCGAAGCCGGCTTCTTCCCGCTCGATCGTTTGCCAGAGGGAACGACGCCGGCAACGCTGCGGCGGATCGCCGAGATTTTTGATGGCAAGCCGACATCTGCTTATTGGTAGACCGTGTTGCAAATAATTGCTGTTGTAAGACTCGGAATACAGCATTTATAGGGTCTAAGATCGCACGGGAGGGGCGGACGATGGAATCAGGATCGGATGACAAACCGAATATCTGGCGATATTTTGCTTTATTCCTAGGTGCGCTCGCGTTATCGGCGATCGTAGTGATCGTTATTCTAGCGATATTTTTCGCTATTCTTCCATCAATTCCAAAGCACTACGCAAGAGGAAATACTTTTTTCATGCAGTTCCTCGCTGCGCTTATCACGTATTTGATTTTCATCAGGCAGAAGTCCCGGATTTTTAATCGGAAAGAGTTCTGGACAATGGTGGGATCTTCTGCCCTGACGCTGACAATTTTGAGAATGGGCTTTGCTCTGTTCGCGGGATCGGCGATTGACATGCCTCTTAGGGCATGGGCTCTGGCGCTTGTGATAAGCGGTATTATTTCAGTTGGGGGAGCCTTGCTTGGCTACTCAAATTGGATCGGCGCTGCTATCCTGAAAGCACAACTTGCTCGGCAAGCCGCACCAAATGGAGCGTCTGTTTTGGAAAACTTTCAGAATGCCCCTCTAGGTCGCCTTCTCTTTATTTTCTTGGCCTTTGCGATTGGGTTAAGCCTCCTTTTCGGGTTTGTGATTTACTTTTTTCCAAGTCTGCAAGGCCATGGCTCAATAGCTATGCCGTTCATTGTGCTATATGTGTCCGCCCGAACAACATGCGAGTTCTTCAAGCTACGCTTTGGACGTCTGCCAACGAAATCCGAATACTGGCGGCTCATGATATTTTCCGCCGTGATCGGAGCTGCACTCCAGGCAATCGGACTTCTGGCCGCCTCGGCAAGTGGGGATTTGCCTGATCTTCCAGCTTTTGGTTGGGTAGTGGTTGCCTTCGTTACGGGTTTGATAGTGCTTGGCGCTGTTGCGCTGGGTTATTCAAATCGGAAAATGCCCAAGTCCGCACAAAAAAGCACGGACAGCACGACACAATAGCCGAACGCCACCGCGAGGCTTCAGGGACGAAAGTGGTTCTCACGCCGCCTTCCTGAACCGAGCCCGGTCATGCCGCGCACCATAGTCTAGCTCCGGCCCCACCGGCACGATCCGTGTCGGATTGATCGTTTCGTGGCTGGCGTAATAGTGCGCCTTGATGTGAAGCAGGTTCACGGTCTCGGCGACACCGGCCACCTGATAGAGGTCGCGCAGATAGTTCGACAGGTTCGGATAGTCGGCGATGCGGCGCAGATTGCATTTGAAATGGCCGACATAGACCGGGTCGAAGCGCACCAGCGTGGTGAACAGCCGCCAGTCGGCCTCGGTGAGGCGGTCGCCGGCGAGATAGCGTTGCGTCGATAGCCGTTCTTCCAGCGTGTCGAGGGCCGAGAACAATTCGCCGAAGGCTTCCTCATAGGCGGCCTGCGTGGTGGCGAAGCCGGCGCGGTAGACGCCGTTGTTGACGGCGGGATAGACCAGCGCGTTGATCGCATCGATCTCGCCGCGCAAGGCTCGCGGATAGAAATCAAGGCTGGCGTCGCCCCATTCGTCGAAGGCTGAATTGAGCATCCGGATGATTTCGGAGGACTCGTTGGAGACGATGGTCTGTTCCTTTTTGTCCCAGAGCACCGGCACCGTCACCCGGCCCGAATAGGCGGGATCGGCCCTGGTGTAGATCTGGTGCAGGAAGTCGAGGCCGTAGAGCGTGTCGCCGGTGGCGCCGTCCTCGGCGAGAAACGTCCAGCCATTGGCGCCCATGAAATGGTGCACCACCGACACCGAAATAATGCCGTCCAGCTTCTTCAGCGCACGAAAGATCAGCGTCCGGTGCGCCCAGGGACAGGCAAGCGAGACATAGAGATGATAGCGGCCGGGTTCCGCCTTGAAGCCGCGGCCGCGGCCCTCGGCGGGTGTTCCGTCGCGCGTGATCCAGTCGCGCCACTGCGACTGCGCCCGCACGAATTTGCCGCCGCTGTCCTTGGTGTCGTACCAGCGGTCCTGCCATTTGCCGTCGACCAGCAATCCCATGCAATGTCCTTTCGCGTTTCCACCTCATGTAGAGCGCGATGCGGCAAGGCGGAAATCCCCGAGGGCTGAACAGATCGTCAATCGGAAGGGCCAGCGAACGGGCCGATTGCAGCAGTTGAAAATTGATGCTAGCGGACACTCCGCATGTTCGACTTTGCTTTGATCCGGTTTGACCGACGACGAAAGGGCGCCCGCGCTTGATGAAGCGCTGACTGGCGAATGCTGCCGTTTGCAGCGACCTATCCTCTGTACCGGAACGCAAAGACAATGAGCCTTGCCGACGTGAAATACCTGCCGGAAACCCCGGCGCACGACATCCAGATCGAAACCATCAACGACGAAGCCTTCGGGCCCGGCCGCTTCGTGCTGGCCGCCTACAAGATCCGCGAAGCTGGCGGCCACGAGCGCGCGCTGTCCTTCGTCGCTGTCGACGGCGACCTCGTCGTCGCCTCGGTGCGCATGACGCGCATCGCCGCCGGCGCCGGTCGCGCGCTGATGCTCGGGCCACTTGCCGTGCGGCCGGCTTTCAAGAATCTCGGCATCGGCCGCCGGCTGGTGGCGATCGCCCTGGAGGCAGCCGCCAAGGCCGGCGCGCCAGCCGTCATACTGGTTGGCGACGAGCCCTATTACGGGCCGCTCGGCTTCAAGCGCATCCCGCGCGGCCAGATTTCAATGCCGCGCCCGGTCGATCTCGATCGCCTTTTGTCGCACGAGATCATTTCAGGCGCGGTTGCCAGGCTCACGGGCGAGGT
Organism: Mesorhizobium loti CJ3sym; assembly: GCF_000472785.1. GTDB lineage: Bacteria > Pseudomonadota > Alphaproteobacteria > Rhizobiales > Rhizobiaceae > Mesorhizobium > Mesorhizobium loti_E. The sequence continues at coordinate 3,955 of NZ_AXAL01000006.1, read as the reverse complement.
CTGTCATGCCAGCCAGGTCAAGATTGCCGAGCATATCTAGGCAATGGCTTGACCTTGCCCGGCGATATGGGCCTGATCCGTCCCTGCTCTCTTGGAGCAATTCCAAGAAAGGTGTTCAGCGCTTTCGTGAAATTATGAATTGCTCCGGGAAAGGATGACGCCATGAATCCGAACGGCCAGATCGCGATCGTGACCGGCGGTGGCTCCGGCCTTGGCGAGGCAACGGCGCGTGCGCTTGCCGCCAAGGGTGCGCGCGTCGCCATCTTCGATGTCGGCATCGACCGCGCCGCCAAGGTCGCGGCCGAGATCGGCGGCATTGCCGTCCAATGCGACGTCAGCAGCGCCGATAGTGGCGCCGCCGCCGTCGCCGAGGTGGCGAGCAAGCTGGGCGAACCGCGCATCCTGGTCAATTGCGCCGGCATCGCCATCGGCGTCAAGACGATCGGCAAGGATGGGCCGCATCCGCTCGACCAGTACCGCAAGGTGATCGAGGTCAACCTGATCGGCACCTTCAACATGATCCGCCTCGTCGCCGACCGCGCCGCCAGGCTCGAGCCGCTGCAGGGCGGCGAGCGCGGCGTCATCGTCAACACCGCTTCGGTCGCCGCCTATGACGGCCAGATCGGCCAGGCCGCCTATTCCGCCTCCAAGGGCGGCGTGGTCGGCATGACGCTGCCGGTGGCGCGCGACCTTGCCCGTTCCGGCATTCGGGTCTGCACCATCGCCCCCGGCATCTTCAAGACACCGATGATGGCCGGCATGCCGCAGGAGGTGCAGGATTCGCTGGGCGCCGCCGTGCCCTTCCCGTCCCGCCTTGGCGAGCCATCCGAATATGCCGCCCTTGCCCTGCACATCGTCGAGAACCAGATGTTGAATGGCGAGACCATCCGCCTCGACGGCGCCATCCGCATGGCGCCGAAATAGCACGAAATGGCACTGGCAATTGTCGCAAGGACCGAATCCGGCCTGTGATATCGCTAAGCGAAAACAAATTGTGGCGAGCGTTTTGATGCAGCAAAATCAAAACAAGGACGTGATCCGCGAGACCGACGCCCAAGCGATCCAGCTGGCGAAAACGCTGCTGCGCAGTGCACGCTTCGGCGCTCTGGCGGTGCTGGAGCCGCGGACCGGGTCGCCGCTGGTAAGCCGGGTCGGCGTGGCAACAGACATCGACGGCGCATCGCTGATCCTGGTGTCGATGCTCTCGGCGCACACGCCGGCCTTGCTTGCCGATCCTCGCTGCTCCCTGCTGCTTGGCGAGCCCGGCAAGGGCGACCCGCTGGCGCATCCGCGCCTGACGCTGATCTGCCAGGCATCGCGGCTCGAGCGCGGATCGGACGCGCATGTTCGCGCCGAACGCCGCTATCTCAACCGCAATCCCAAGGCGGGCCTCTATGCCGGACTGGGCGACTTCTCGATCTTCCGCCTTGAGCCGCAACGCGCCAGCCTCAATGGTGGCTTCGGCAAGGCCTATCAGCTCGATCGCTCCGATCTCGTCACCGGCGGACCGATCATCGAAGAGCTTGCGGCGAGCGAACAATCCGCCGTCGACCATATGAACGCCGACCATCTCGATGCGATCGCCGTTTATGCACATCATTTTGCCGGGGCGCCCAGTGACGGCTGGACCATCGCCGGCCTGGACCCAGACGGCATGGATCTGGTGTCGGGGGACAATGTTTGCCGGGTATTCTTCCCGCAACCCCTGGCATCGGCACGCGAATTGCGGCCCGTTCTGGTCGACATGGCTAGGAGCGGCCGGGCTGCTGGGCAGGCAGAAAGCGAGACTTAATTGTATTTGATCAAAAGCAACGCTTGAGATTTGAATGAAATGTTCTAGGCTTTAGGTGTGGCGCTGACTCGTCGGTCGCCTTTCGCAGTGAATTTATGGATTCAGACGCCATTGCCCCCATGGTGTCTCGATGAGCAAACAGCATGGGGCATTCATGGTCTCGACAAAGCTAATCGCCAACGCCGATTCGGCGGCCGAATTTCTGATGCTGATGGGCAACGAAAAACGGCTGCTGATCATGAGCTATCTGATCGACGGCGAAATGTCGGTCGGCGCCATCGCCGAAAAGGTGATGCTCAGCCAATCCGCCCTCTCGCAGCACCTGGCCAAGCTGCGGGCGCTCGACCTCGTGGAAACTCGCCGCGACCGTCAGATGATCTACTACTCCTGCAAATCCGATGCAGTGCGCGAACTGCTTGCCACGCTGGAGGGTATTTTCGGCGGCGGCAGGGACGACCTGTCCCATATGGCACAGAGGTTGCGCCGCGCCGGGACTTGACCGGACGCTCGTGCGGCCGCTTACCTCGCTGACGATTTCCGGAGCGTGGCTTGTGTGTCTTCCCTATACACGAACCGCGCTCTCGATCTTTGAGCGGTGGATATGGACCCAATTCGCATTGACGACCCTCGGGATTTTCGCGTCGCCGCCTATCTCGATATCCGCGAACGCGATCTCGCGGGCCGGCAAGGCCGCTTCGTCGCCGAAGGCAAGGTGGTGCTCGACCTGCTTTTGTCGTCCGGCCGCTTCGGCGCCGAATCCGTTCTGGTCCTGGAAAACCGGCTGGACGGCCTGAAGGATGTACTGCGCAAGGCGCCCGCGGAGCTGCCGGTCTACGTCGTCGCTAGCGCGGTCATGGATGCGATCGCCGGCTTTCACATGCATCGCGGCATCCTGGCCATCGGCCGCAAGGAAACACCGCAGCCGGCCGGGTTATTGCTGGATGCCTTGCCCGACCAGGCCCTGATCGTGGTGCTCGTCGGCATCGCCAACCACGACAATATGGGCTCGATCTTCCGCAACGCCGCTGCCTTCGGCGCCGATGCTGTGCTGATGGACGCAACATGCTGCGATCCGCTCTACCGCAAGGCGATCCGCGTTTCGGTCGGCGCGGCGCTGAAAGTGCCGTTCGCGTCCTTCCCCGACACATCGGGCTTTGCGGCGACGCTCGCCGAGCGCGGCTTTGAGCAGTTCGCGCTATCGCCGCGTGGACAGACCGAGATACGCGATGCAAAGCCGGCCAGGCGCCTGGCGCTCTATCTCGGCACCGAGGGCGAAGGTCTGCCCGAAAACCTGCTCGCGCGCCTGCAAACCGTGCGCATCACCATGTCGAAAGGTTTTGACAGCCTGAACGTCGCGGCCGCGTCAGCGATCGCGCTGCATCATTTCTCGCACCGCTAGATGTGGAGCCTCAACAGGTTGTCCTCGGTTAGAGCGAGGCGACTGATAGGTGTCTTGGACTTTAGGCTGCCGTGGGGGCGATGCCAATTGTAGCGATGTAGCCAGACCGGCAACTCTGCGGCGCGGTGATCTGAAGTCGGATAGGCGATGGCATAGGCCCATTCGCGCAGTGCTGTCTGGATGAAGCGCTCGGCCTTGCCATTGGTCTTGGGCGTATAGGGCCTTGTCCTGACATGCTTGAGGCCGAGACCGCGGCAGGCCTTGGCGAAGGCCTTCGATCTGTAGCAGGAGCCATTGTCGCTCATGACGCGGGCTATGGTGACGCCGAGGCTGGCGTAGTAGGCCACCGCCGCCTTGAGGAAGGCGATGGCGCTTTCCTTTTTCTCGTCTGGCAGGATCTGCGAGAAAGCGATGCGGGAGGCGGCGTCGATGCAGACATGAACGAACTCCCAGCCGACGCCACGGCTGTTGGATTGTCCTTTTCGGTCCCCGGTAATGCGATGACCGATGCGCTCGAAACGGCCGAGCTTCTTGATGTCGATATGGATCATCTCGCCNGGATGCTCGCGCTCGTAGCGTCGGACCGGTTCGGCTGGCTCGATATCGCTCAACCGCGACAGTCCGGCACGCTTGAGAGCCCGGCTGACGGTGGCGGGCGAGACGCCGGTTTCCATGGCAATATGCTTGCCGGTCCAACGTTGCCGCCGCAAGGCCACGATGCGCTCGGCGATCGACGCAGCGGTGGCCTGTGGCATATGAGAGGG
>NZ_AXAL01000041.1 GCF_000472785.1 Mesorhizobium loti CJ3sym | reverse complement strand
CACGCTATGACCGCTGCGCCCACACCTTCATGTCCGCGATCTGCATCGCTGCAACCGTAATCTTCTGGCTCTGATCAATGAGTCCTGAGCCTAGATCCTCGCGACCTGATGAACCCGTTCCCGTCCGATCTGATGAAGATGTGGCCGATCAATAGCAAGGTCGGGTCGCCTCGCAACAACACGCCCGACATCATCGACGAGATCGGCCGGGGGCCTAGCGATCTGTTTGACGTTTGACGGCCGCCTCGCGCTTCGCAGCGTCCACCCTGTCGAGAAAGGTCTGAAGCGCCAGCATCATGGTCTTGGCGCCTTGCTTGCTGAGTGCGAACTGGGTGACCCCATCCTCTGTCAGAAGCCCGACTATGCACTTGGTCGGTCGCGGCTCATCGCCCTCCATGTCGATCGTGCAGCCACGAACCGTCGGCAACATCTGAATTTTCGGTCGCTTCGCCATTTTGCGTCACAAATATAGTGGAAGGGGTGCGCTACCTTGAAAAGCCGCCCACGGCCCACTCAAGGGACAGAGCCAAGGCAAACCCAATAACGATTGCTGTAAAGAGCCACATCGGCATTTTTCCCACTCGGAATGCGAGAGTCAACGGTTACTGCCCTTAAAGATTGCATGTTAAAATGGCCCTCGCTCGCGGAGCACGGCTTCTGGCTAGGATGAGCCGCTGCGAGGGCGGGCATAAAGCGGTCCCGCCGCGACAGCATGCGTATATAGTCAGGCAAGGCGACCTAGTGCGACCGCCGCCGATCTATGACCGACGGAGTCGATATCGTGCGGTTGCGCTTGACCATCAGTGGCGGGCGCCAGCCTTTTGGGCTTCTCGAAGGTGTATATCGGTCTGGTGACGTATCGCGTCCGAAAGTGATATCGCGAGGTCAAGGTTTCCCGGATAATTTGCCAGGCACCACATGGCGGTCAATTCGGCGATCGCCTGCTTTTGGCTGACATCGGAAAGGCCGCGCATCTGTTTGGCCATCTTGTTGACGGCTCGGTGTATGGCGGGAAGCTCTCGCCTGACGATGGCGTAGAGTTCGGGTTGCTCGTCTTCGGTGGCGGTGATTGGTTTCAAGACTGTGTCTCCAATTTGCCGACAGTGAACAAAATAAGAACAAATGTGTCAAGTGCACCTTGACGGGACAGGAATATGTTCCTTATTCCCTGACAGCTTGTGAGCAGGAAAGGCAATGGGAAAGTGCCAGGACGCGCCAGCCGGCGAAGCTATGTCGGAATTGGAGAGGATTGGCCTGGAAGCGATAGATGCGGCAGGTGGCGATGTCGTCGCCGCTTTGTTGTTGGCCCTTGCGAGGGACGTGGAGCTGGAACGTGAGCTTGCCCTATCGCGCGCGGCAGTTTCATCCGGCTTTTCGCGCGGCTGGCATGGGGCACGACCACTATGAGCAACCGCGATGAGAACAATTACCGCATCGAGGTGTGGGACAGCGAGGATGAGAAGACGCTTCTCGAAACCATCAGCCGGTCCTCCGATTTCGCCGTCAGCATGGCTGCCTGGCAAGCTGCGATGCGGCGGCGACCCGGCATGCTGTTGATCCACTACGACAGTCGCCACATCATGGAGAAGGTTCTGACACCGGGCGAAGCTAAGCTCCCGCCGCAGACGATCATAGACGGAAATATTCACCCTGGACTGGATGTGGCCTTGGGCGATCTGCGCAGCTGGCAGTTTCGCGCGCCCACTGCGTTCACTGCTCGCATCATGCGGAAGTGAAGTCGGAAGCGATGGTCCGGCGCTATGGCAAGCAAGCCCTTTTCAGCACGATCGAGCGGGCGCTTTTCTGCACGAGATGCACCAAGCGCGGACCGGTTCGCCTGGAAATCTACACCCTTCCGAGAAACTGAAGGAATTTGGGCAATGCACGACCTAATCGAATTCTTCCGAACCAATTCTGCTCTTCTCATCGACAACCCCATAGCCTTCCTGACCTTTGCTCTCCTTTTTGGGGGTGGAGGATTCATCGTCGGCCGCTATTTCCTGACCGAACGCATTGCCAATTTGGAAAGCCGCATCACTCGGCGTGACGACGAAATCGAAGCACTGAAAAAGCGTCGGGATAAGACATCAGAACCGTCACTAATCCCCATCATCGGCACATCGGTAATAGGCGAGAACGAAGCAACACCGCTTTTGGGAAAGTGGCCGGACCGGCGCCGGCCAGGAACACTGTCCGCGCCACCGCGTCAACGTCGTGGCTAAGTTATGACCGGTGGGATCAATCATCTTCTGAAATTCTAGACAGGGCCTCGGGAAAAGTCCGGGCGAGGTACCGGACAACGGGCGCGTTATCCATCAGCCGGTTCAGATAGCCGCGTGCCGCTACAAGTTCGAGGCCGCCCTGATGATAGGATGGAACAATCACTATATCGAGCATCGGAGACTCCGAGGGTGCCACTGCGCCTTTACAGTCGCTTGCGCGCCTGCCGATCCCTTCCCATATCGTATGCAGTATAGAGGTCGGCCCAATGGCACATACAGCATCATGGACTATCGGTGACGCCAGCGATCTGCGTGCACGTGTCGAAAGGCTTGACCGCCTTTCTCGCCTGCTAGACGTAGCGTTCGCCATTCCCGGTACCAAAGTTCGCTTCGGCGTTGATGCAATTCTGGGCCTTATCCCCGTCGTTGGTGATTGGGCGGGCGTAGCCCTTTCGAGCATAATCGTGGTCGAGGCTTTTCGAATTGGCGTGCCCGTCAGCGTGCTCATCCGCATGATTGCGAACGTAGTTATTGAAGGTGTGATCGGTTCGATACCGATTGCCGGAGATGCATTCGATGTCTTTTGGCGTGCTAATCGGCGGAACATGTCCTTGCTGATCAGGCATCTTGAACGCGAGCGTCGAATTTGAGGGAACCGAGGCGGTGAGGCGTTACCGGTTCGCTGGTCTCATCGAGGCTCAAAACTAATCTTTGATCACTCGTTGGCATTTAAGATGCGATAGATTTGCATCCTTGAGCATCCCATCATGGTAGCGATGCTCGCCGGACCTTCGAATGGCAGCCACCGCCCAATGGCAGTCATTCCTGCGTTCCCGTCCATTCATCAAAAGCGGACATCGCCCATGGCACGGTGATAGTCATTTACGCCGTATTGCAGCTTTCATCGCTGGCTCTCCCTTTGCGGGGAGAAAGATGACCGGGCCGTTGACGCAGTGCTGCAGATCCCGCTCTGCTCGGTCGTCGTCATCGCCGAAGGCGACGTCGACCTGCGCGGCACGATGGGCGTGGCCGACGACGTGCCGGTCGGCTTCGCGGCGATCGGCTGGCATTCGATGTCGACACCGACGCGACGGACGCCGAGCTCGGTCAACTGGCGGAACTCACCGACAAATATTGCGTGATCTTCCAGACGATCCATAACAGCCCGAAGACGAGTGTGGAGATGAACCGCGCGCGCTAAACATGCCTTGCAGGCTATTGTCGCGCGGTGGCCAGCCTGCGCTGGTCACCGCGCAGCATCCGCCAAAGAGGAAGCAGGCAAGAGAGGTTGCCCCCACCTCTTTCACGCGCGGGCCGCCCGCCAGCCCCGATTTTTGGACCTCCAAATGAAATCTGACGGCACCCAGGAATAAAGGGATGCCCTTCCGGGTCTTGTTATCAGCGAGGCCGTTCTCTCGGCGCGCAACCAAGAAACGGAACAAGGACCTATCGAAATGACCAAGCTCGCTCTCAGCGTGGCTGCGATGTTGCTTGCCGCAAGCTCTGCCTTCGCCGGCAGTGATCACGGCGCCAACAACTCCAACCAGCCGGTCGCTTCTGTCGACACTGCTGCCACCGCCTCGACCCCCAACACCGCGCGCCCCAACACTGCTCGCCAGGACGCCGTCGACACCACGACCGGCACCAACCCGGCCTCGGTGCAGGACATCATCAACAGGCACAACAACGACGGCCTCTGGGGCCGCTGATCACGATATCGCACCACCAATCCCTCGAACATCTTCAACATTCAACATCAGGAACCATCGACATAAAAGACCTCGCACTTGCCGCTGCCGCCTTCCTCGTTGCCACGAGCGCCGCCTTTGCCGGCAGCGACCATTTTGACCCGCAGCACACCAATCAGAGCGCTCCTGCTGTCGACGACACCTACACCGCCTCGATCCGCAAACCGGACATGGTCCGGCACGGCGTCCAGGCGACGATGAAATCTGATGCGGACGAACCCGGCCACAAGGCACCTGGGGTCGCTGAGTTCACGGGTCGGGACTGTCCCCTCCGGGCCTGACCCACTGCGCAATCAGGGGACGGAGGGCCAAGCCCTTTGGCCCTCCGTCATTCCACAGCACCATGGTCAGAACTTTTTTGACGCCGGCAGTGCGCCGCGCCAATCTCGTGCCCCATGGTAGCCGAAAGCCCTTCGCTTCCATGTGGCGTTTCCAGCGGATTCGCAGGTCACCGGGGCGGCGGCCGCAGCGGTCTTCGAGGAATTCGACCCCGGCGATGCGATCGGTGCGAACCGAAAATCCTGGTTGCGCGCCTTTTAGAGGAAGCGACTGAAGCAGATCGGGCCCTTGCGGTTTGCCTTGGGCGATATATTGGCCCATGCCTTTCGCTCGGTGAGGGCAGGGCGTTGGTATCATAGCCCTTTGTCGGCGAGCAGCCTGGCGCCTCGGTCAATGCCAGTCCGCTCTCGGCCCCAAACAGGACATTCGGTACGCCGACTCTTGATATCGGCTTCGAGGCGCATTTCTGACATTCAGTCCAACCACTATCGCCCTGAGCTATTGGGCGGATGCCGCGGTAATGTGGGGACTTGCGCACTCGAGGAGCTGCGGCATGGCGCAAAGTACAGATGAAGGCTTAGAACGCATCTCGTCCGATATCAGAGATCGCAACGCTGGCGAACGGCTAAGCTCTGTTCCGAATTTCACGGAGTCCAGCCTGGCGCTTTCCTCGGTTGGTTATCGCCACCGCCGGACATTGACCGCGTTGCCGCAACTGCCATTGAGCCGCCATCATCGACGCATTACGATAGGCTCGGAATGAACATCTAGGGCGAAAGATGGGGATGGTGGGCCGGCATCGTGGAGCCCTAGCTGCAGCGCTGCTGTTAGCGGTATGTTTCGCGCTCTTTTTCCACGCACCAGCGTGCGCTGCGGATGCCAAACCGATGCGCGGCGTGGCCCTGGTGATTGGCGAGTCGCACTATGACAATCTGCCCACCCTGCCAAACCCCGCAAACGACGCCCGTGCCGTCGACAGGCTACTGGGCGAACTCGGCTTCGACGTCACCTCGGTAACCGACGGCGACAAGGCGAAGCTCGACCGCAGCCTGCAACGCTTCGTGGAAGACGCAGCCGGCGCCGATGTCGCGCTGCTCTACTATTCGGGACACGGCATCGAAGCCGGCGGTGAGAACTATCTCGTGCCTGTCAGCGCAGACCCGTCCTCGCTTGCCGAGGCCGGCGAGAGCCTGGTACCGTTGTCTGGTCTGCTGGCTGATCTTAAGGCCAGGGTTCCCGTCGCAATCGTGTTGCTGGACGCGTGTCGCACCAACCCATTCCCTCCGGGCGCAACAATGACCACGGCCTCCGGCCCGGTGTTGGTCGCAGCCGCGGGGCTCGACATGACACGGGGAGCGGCTTCACTGGCCGATGCCGCCGACGCCCCCCAAAGTCTGGGCGAGGTGATCGGCTTTGCCGCCGAGCCTGGCCACGCTGCACTCGACGGGGATGCTGGCGGCAACAGCCCCTATGCTGCAGCCCTGCTGAAGCATCTCGCTGCCGGTGGCTTTGCCTTCGGCGACGTGATGACAATGGTCGCCGAAGAAGTCTATGTGCAGACCGGTGGCCGCCAGCGGCCATGGACCAATGCCAGCCTGCGCAGGCTGCTTTATTTCGGACTGTCGCCGGAACAGGCGACGGGTGACGATGCCGCCATCCGCGGCGAGCACCGCAAGCTGCTGCTCACCATCGCCACCACACCTCCTGACACCAGGCGTATCGTCGAAGCCGCGGCTAACTCAGAAGCTGTTCCGCTCGGCACGCTCTATGGCCTGCTAGCCGCTCTTGGCACCGATGTGCCGAGCGACCCGCGCGAACTGGACCGGCTGCTGCGCGGCCAGACCGAGTATCTCAAGACCATCATTGCGGAAAGGCAGGCGCTGAAGAGCACTGACGTGGACATCGTGCGCTTGTCGAAGCTCGCGGAAGAGGCGCTTGCCGATGGTGCGGTGACCGCAGCGATCCAGTTCCAGCAACAGGCCAAGGCGCGCGTTGCGCAACTGTCCAAAACTGTCGATCAGGCTGAGGCCGACGTGAAGGCCAGGCGGATCGAATTCGCGGAAGTCTATAGCCGCAGCGGCGATACCTATTTCCTCGCCTTCCAGCAGATGGAGGCCGCCGACGATTACCGCAAGGCGTTCGAGGAGGTGAAGAAATGGGACACGAACCTCGCCTGGCATTACAAGCTGGCGCAAGCCAATGCCATCCGCGCTTATGGCACGTTTCGCGGCGACAACAAGGCATTGCAGGTCTCGATGCGAACCTTTGCCGAAGCGGCCAAGCTGCTTCCCCAGGATCGCCTGACAGCGCAATTGGTGATGACCCAGAACGACCTCGGCCTGGCGATGTATATATATGGGGAGCGCCAGAGCGACTCCGCATCGCTGGAGCAAGCGGTTGGCATCTTCTCCGGCATTGTCTCCAGCGGCATCAAAGAGGTCGATCCCTCGCTGTGGGCAGAGGCTCAGTCCAATCTCGGCACCGCGCTAGTATTGCTTGGCACGCGCAAGAGCGGACCTGAGCAATACCAGCAAGCGGCGATTGCCTTCGCTGCCGCTCGGCAGGCGATTTCGCGTGACCGACAGCCACTCAAGTGGGCTTTGGCGCGTAAGGGCGAAGCCGACGCCATCGCTTGGATCGGCTTGCGCGGCAACGAGCCGGACCGGTTGCGTGAAGCAGTCGACGCCTACCAGGATGTGCTGACGACACTGACCCGCAAGCTTGATCCCCTCTCCTGGGCCGCGACGCAGGATGGGCTCGGCAGCGCACTATGGGCGATCGGCGACCGGCTCGACGGCAGCGAGATGCTTCGGCGTGCCGTGGACGCCTACAATGCCGCGCTCATGGAGAACACGCGCGAACGCGTGCCGCTGCTGTGGGCTACGGAACAGAGCAATCTGGGCAATGCCCTGTCCTCCCTTGGCCAGCGCGAGACCGGGACAGCAAGTCTCACGTTGGCGGCCCAGGCTTATCGGAGGGCGCTTGAAGAGTGGACGCGCGAGCGCGAGCCCTTCGGCTGGGCGACCGCACATAACAATCTGGGGCGAACGCTTGTGGTCGCCGGCGAGCGGTCTGGGGACGAGGCAACCATCGAAGCGGGGCTCGCCTCGTATCAGGATGCTCTGGAGGAATGGACGCGCCAGAGCGCACCGCTGCAGTGGGCATCGCTGCAAGGCAGCGTCGGCGAGGCGCTCCTCATACTGGGGCGCAAGAGATCCGACGCGAAGCTGATTACCGAGGCTCGTCAAGCGATGCAAACAGCCTGGACATTCTACCGTGGCGCGGGCTACCCACAATATGATGGGTACTTCAGCGAGCACATGGCAGAGATCGATCAAGCCCTTGCCTCATTGAAATAGCAATTGCACTGCTGAATTCCTGGCCCCTTAATGAGGTCGTCCAAAGGAAATCGACAACGATCCTCGCATCGGCGTCGCCTTGCTCGGCCGCCTTGAGCCTACCTCCTCGTGATGTTTTCGAGGCCGACAATGGCCTGCGCAAAGAAATCGTCGTCCTCACTGGCCAAGGCCAGCAAACGCGAAATGGCTTCCAGCCGCCATGTCGAAGGCGCACGCCGCAGCAGGAAGATTGCTGCCTCCGATCGATACTCCTGGCTGGACGCGTCATTGGTGGTTGCGCCCTGGGGAGGCGGAACCTCGCCCGGCGCCACAAGGCGAAGGGGTAAGGCGAGGGCTACACCGTTTGCCCCTTTGACTTCGAGTGCGGAAACACCAACGGCCATACCGGACAAATCAAGTTTTGCGTGGCGCTCGCTGGTGATCTGCAGCACGTGTGTTGTGCGGTCGGCGCCGTCCCGTCCTCGAATCGAAATTGAAAATGGCGCTATGCTCCCGACCCAGCGCAGCCAAAGTGGATGGCTGGTATCGATCGACTGTTCGCCGACGTCGAAGACGCCCGGCATGATCAGGTAGCGCGACGGTATCGTCTCGCGCGTGTCGCCAACGACAGCAGTGGCCATGTCACGGGCATCTTGCCAATCACTGCCAAGAATACCGAGCGTGAAATCCAGAAGGCTCTGGAAACTGGAGGTCACGGCTACCGCCGGAATTTCCAGTACATCGGGAAATTTGACTGATCGCGTGGTCTTGTCGGGCATGCGGATTTCGGCACTTATTCCTGCGTCCGGGCGTAAAATGTCGCCTGGCTGTAGAAAGCAACCCGATTTGGCATGCATTGTCTCGTTGCCGCGCTCGACACGAAGCCAGTCCTTTGCTCCGGCTTGACGCTCAACCTTGTTGACGGAGGCTCGGGACTGCGGACCGTATTCACATAGAGACGGTTCGCCGGTCTGGCCCACGGCAGGCCCGAGACTTAATACCAAAAGGGCAAGTGCGCTGGCCGCGCGCCGCATTCTTAGCCGCTGGTCACTCATGGTTGCTCCCCTTCCGGCCGTCAGCAGTACTTGCGCTCTGTGGCGCGGCATGCCGCCGAAGTTGGATTCCCTGCACCCAGGCCAGCGCGACAGACAACGCCTCCCGGACAACCTGCAGGATTGAGGACATTCCTTCGAAGGCCACGGCGATGATCGGTGACATAACTGCGACTGCTGTGCCGCTCGCAAGGCTATGCAAGGCGTGGACCGCGCCAAGAATGAAGACAACCAGCACCGTGAGAAAGATCGAGCCCGCTGCGAATCCAAGCTTGGCGAGGTGATTGAAAGGCGACCGTAGCCGCTCATGAGCCCGATGGCCGGCGACATGGAAAATCGCGCCGATCAGGCTAGCAATACCGATCAGCAACGCCTCCCAGCCCCAGCCTTCATGTTCTTCAACGAAATTTCCCGCGGCTATCGCCCTGATGGCATTGGCATGCACCATGGCTCCAGGCATGCGTTGGCCAAGTGGTGTTGCGTGCAGATCCCCCGAGGCGGCGTAGCTTCCCCCAATGACGACGATGGCTCCATCCAGCAATTGGGGCGTCTCGTCCAGGCGTTGCTGCAGTTCATACGCTTCGATGGTTTGAAAAACGAAAGGCGCGTAACTGTAACCTGTTGCGGTCGAGGTGGCTGCGTCAGACGGCAGTGAAAACAGGATTCGAGCGATCGCTTCGTCGTCGGCCAACGGGTCGTAGTGGTGGTGCGCGAGAGTGAAAGGCTTGGCGGCCTTGCAGGTGTCCTGCGGATTGTGGCGAGATCCCGGAAACAGGCACGCAAGATTATCGCGGTCGACTCCGCCAGCCAGTGCTGCGCCAAGCAGACCGAAGCCCGCAATCCGTTCTGTGGCGTCGTCGGAACGTATCTGGTGCCAGGCAAAGATAGAGCGCACGACATTGTCGGGGTCAGGTTGCAGCAACGGGGAGGCAAACCAGAGCTGCGCTGCCGGCGAACCCAACGCATGGCCATTGCACTGGAGATCGTCGAAAATCGAGGGCTGGGGCCGGGCGATGGGTCGCGCGGGATCGAAGACCTCAGTCACTACCGGCCGCACGGCCAGGACAGGAATTGATGCCGCGACTGAATAGGTCTGGGCGCAAAGCTCACTGTCGGTCATGCTATCGGCAGGCTGTGGTGCGAGCTCGATGTCAAGGACGACAAGCTTCATCGCGGCACGGCCGGCATTGGCGCCAACAAGCGCCCGCAACATCGAGGCGAGCGCCTTGCGGGGCGTCACAAATCCAGAACCGCAAGCCTCGCCGCGAGCCTCGGACCAAAGACGGCAGGTCTCTTCGCCGACGTTGACGAAGATGTAGCGTGGTGTGTTTTGTGCCTGACCACCCGCCAAGCGTGCTTTTGCAAGCTCTCGCATAATGCCGTCGGTCACGCCGCGGTCCAGAGACCGGACCGCTTCGACATGCCGAAGCCCGGTCACCACAAGGCTGACTAGCACTGCCAGCGCGCAAAGCAACAGCCATTCTATTGCAAATGCCCGCAACAAGTCCTGCCACGAATGCGAGCCTGGCTCGTCCTTCATGTCGATCCGGTTTCTCGAATGCGCAGGGTTGGCGCCCCATCCATTCGCCCAAGCTACAATAACAGATCATGATTTGCAGCCAACCGTGAGTCAATCCGCAGAGCGACGAGACAATTGGCGTACAAAACGGCGAGCGCAGCAGGCAACCGCTGGGATCTGGGTCTTGATTTTATCGCAGTTCACCTTGACCCTGCTAAGGGCTTTTTCACGGGGTTTCGGACAGTGGGGCTTCCAGCTTTCCTATCGCACGTCAAAATGACGGGTCCGACGTCATCGGCAAGCCAGCTGTTTGCCGCCTTGGCGATGGAGGTGTGTCTGGCATCGCTTGCCTTGGCGCAGGAGGGCAGGGCGCTGCGCGGCGTGGCGCTGGTGATTGGCAACAGCGCCTACGAAAATCTGCCTTCGCTGAGATTGTTGCACTGATCGGGCCGTCGGGGAGTGGCAAGTCCACGCTTCTTAAGCCACACCGCCAAGCCGTTGAAATGGGCACCCTGGCAAGCTCCGAAAGCGTTCCAGCGCATTCGCTCAGACACGATCGTCGGGATGACGCTTTCGAATGTGATCGCCTTAGCAATCATCTTCACGACCGCCGCCACCCTTCACAAAGCAGGGGTGACCAATATCGCTTCTTCGACCGACGCCGCCAAGGCGCTGGAGCCGGTGGCCGGGAAGTTCGCATTCATCATCTTTCAGCCGGCATCATCGGCACGGGGCTGCTCGCCGTGCCGGTCCTGGCTGGATCCGCAGCCTTCGGCGTTGGCGAGGCGACGCGGTGGGAAGTGGGGCTACGGCGAAAGCCCAAGGAGGCTGTCGCCTTCTACGCCACGCTTGCCGCCGCCGCAGCGCTGGGCACTGGAATAATGTTCACACCCATCGATCCGATACAGGCGTTGTACTGGAGCGCGGTCATCAACGGCATCTGCGCCGTGCCGGTGATGGTCGTCATGATGCTTATGGCTGGAAGAAGCGATATCATGGGCGAATTCACGGTAGGCGGTTGGCTGCGCGCCCTTGGTTGGCTCGCCACGGTGGCCATGGCGCTTTCGGTGGTGGGCCTTGCCTTACAGTGGATGCTGTAGCCTGCAAGTGCTTCCGGGCCGTGGGCGGGGACAAGCGCATATCGGATTTCTCTATGTCCTTGCGCGCACGATATTGGTCGCGGAATTGGCACATCGCTCGATCCGTCATAGACGCGTGTGTGACGCCTTTCATGGTTGGGCCGCTGGGATCGGCGGGATGGTTCGAATAGTCGCCTTCGTGCGCAAACAGGCGGGCAAGCGATTCCTTTTCACGGGAAACAGCCATTTGTTAATCCTTCTTTTTAGACGAGGTGCTACATTCGGCAGCGAGGAGCGAGCCTTGGAAAGCTTTCGGATTGACTTGATGAGTGGTCGGAAAGTCGTGCGCACCGTTTCGGTTGCTGCGCAGAGTCCCGTTCATGCGGTGGTGAAGACGATTCCCAAGCCGTTGATGCCTGGCAAGGCGCCGGGAAAACCCTGGATAAGGGTTAGGAACGCGGCGGGCGGTAAAGCCAGCGTGTTTCGGATCGCGGATTAGTTTGCCGCCATGGATCGCCGCCGCCCCGGGGAGCGGTCGAGGTTGTGGACGCAACGGCATGCTTACGCCGCAAAGCGACAGCCGTCGACGAGCAAGCACACCTCGATGGCAAAGCGTACTGCAAGCGGGAGAAATCAATTCTCCGTGCCGTATGAGGGCGATGCAGAGCAAAAGGCCGCTGTTCGCACATATCTGAAAGATCCCCCGAGCCACATGCCTTTACGCCCCGGCTGAGCTTGAGCCATGGCGGCCATGGGCATGATTTCGAGGTCGAGTTCCATGAACACGACCATAGCCATACAACTTGGGCGAGGAGGATGATGCGCATGCCCGCGCGCATGCCAACAACATACGACGTCGCTTTGAAAATGCGACGACCGCCAACCGTTTTCCTCGCTTAACGAGTCAGGCTTCACGCAAATCGTCTTCATCTCGTCCCAGAATCCATCATCGCAATGTAGCGGTAAAATTAAGACCTCTCAGCCGAATCGCAAACCGTCTGCTGCCATTGCCGCTGTTGCCGGGTCCATCGTGGGCTCCCGCTGTTGGACCAACAAGCCTGACCATAAGACGCAGCGGCAGAAGTTCGAGGACGCAGCGCACGAACTAAAACCCGACCAGTCAGACGCCGCCTTTGAGGCTTTCGTCAACAAGATCGCCCATGCACCTAAGCTGACAGCCGAGCAGATAAAGGAGTTTGCCCGCCTCCAGCGAAAAGCCGCAACACGGATCGGCGCCATCAGCTTGGGGCGCGCCATCCAATTTGTCGCCAACGCGTCCGTGCTTGGCTACGATGTTCGCGCTGCAATGGTCCTCTACGGGGAACCTGGAACGCCCAGCTTGAGGGTCTGGGACTGCGAACATCTATGGGCGCAATATGGCGGCGCTCTGGTCCAACCGCCCGAGCCAGGGACGGGGCTTGGACACGCCCAGGCGCGATAGCGCAACAGCAATGCGCTTGCAATCGTTCCGCGAACTACAGCGGGCCGCAGAGAGGCGCCAGGAGGCGATCGGCGCTTCGGCGGTGTGGGGCTTCAACTAGCCTTGAATCGAGGGCGTCCGGCCAGCGCTGCGAGGAATGCCTTGGCTGCGGCGTCGCAGGCCACACGCGACGGGCCGTTCGCCAACAATATGACCTCCGCCGCTTTCAACGTTAATCCGTGCCTTTCGGCAAACGCTCCAATCTCATAAGGTCGGTTGTCCGTATCGGTGTCGGAGGCGGCGGGATGCGGCTTTCTCATGAGCTACTCATATGAGGCTATGCTCATACAAGCGACTTACGGATTTGTAAGTTGCTCGCCCAAACCATCCGGGAACCATTTCAGCGCCAGCTAATTAAGTCCCCCGACGGGCCGGTTCGGCTGCTGGCCAACGTTAGGCATGACCTTGGTCGGCCCGCGTCGGCTGCAAAAGGGCGCGGGCCATTATGCGGAACCATGAGGCGGGCCTAGATGTTCAGGGATAAGGAAACACGAGTTTTAGAAGCGGCCCTGATCGCCGCAGTGCCGCTCTCAATCCTGATTGCGGTCGTGATGGTCAGCCTTACGTTCGGTTGGTTCGGATGAGCAAGCGCGGCGCAGATTTTTTGTACAAATGGATTTCGGCGAATGTTCCCGTAACCGTCGGCGCCGACATCATCTCAGTCCGCCGAGCTGACGCAAAAGGCGTTCGACGACGCCAAAACGGTCGGAGTCAGCAGCACTGAGATCGAGGAGGATACGGGAAGCGTCTACGAGACGATCCTTGACGCGATCGTCCATCATGATGCCGGGTTGCGGACTGAAGACCCTTAGCGGTTCTACGTATGCGATGTGTTCCAAGACTATATGATCGGTAAGAGCGATGGCAGAGGTGTTGGCTTTTGATTTCACCCGTTTTCTCGGATTGACCGCAGACGAACTGCTAGTCGGAGCCGCGTCGTTAGCCGGGTGCTTGCTGCTTTTCAACTTAATGACAACGGACCGCCCAAATCGATAGGTGCGCGCCCTCGGCAGCCCAGAGATCCGCAGATCGATAGCCTTTTCACTTTCGGACGTTTCAGCCATTGTGCTCCTCAACCTCACGCCAGCGTCGCCGCCACTGCTGGAAGGCCGTGCGGGAAGTGACCGGGAAGGAGTCGGCTTCATCCAGTGGAACACCACCGGGCCAGTACGGTCCAATGCGGCTGGGTATCGGGGAGGCCCGACCAGTCTTCTATTTGACAAAGGATTTCCAGTCGGGCCAGCACCAGCCAATGGCCCGGTGCGGATGCAATGTACTTGCTCGGTTTGCTCCCCTCAACGATCGAAATCTTACGGATTCGTGAGTTAAAACGCACGGCCGCGCGGCAGGCTCGGTAGGGGAAGATTTGCGGCACGCTACATTGCAGGACTTCCGCGACGAATGCGTAAGGGGATAAGTGTCAAGATTGACGGACTGGCTGCGAGATCGCGGGCTTCTCGGACCGAAAGTCGCGCTGCCTCCTTTTGTTACGCTGGGCCCGTACTCGCATGGGGTGCATAGCGGATCGTTTCTTTTCATTTCGGAAGAATCCCCAGTCCGGATTGGCGCTTTCTGCGCCATTGCCGCCGAAGTTCGCTTCATTTATCACGCCGACCACCCGACGGAGACGGCATCGAATTTTGGATTGCAGGACCAGATCCTGAAGACCAAGACAACTATGGAATACCTTCGGACGAAAGGTCGTATTTTTAGGCAACGACGTTTGGGTAGGTGCGCGGGCGACCATCTTGTCCGGCGTCACTATCGGTGATGGCGCCGTTGTTGCGGCCTGCAGTGTCGTCACCAAGGATGTTGAACCCTATGCGATCGTTGCCGGCAACCCGGCACGACTACTCAGATACCGCTTCTCAGCGGACACGATCGCGGCCATGCAGAGAATCCGCTGGTGGACTGGCCGGTTGAACGCATCAAGCAGGAGAGATAAGCCTTCGATCTGCCTGCCCAGGAATTCGTTCGCCGCTTCGATAAAGGAACTGCCCTTGGCGTGCGTCCATCAGAGTAAGCCCTTATCGGCAGGATGAAATTGGACGTCACGCTGCAATTGGTTCTGCTCTGGCGACGCATTGAGCGGAACAGCCCGCTGCAGGGGGGACGTTTGGGAGCAGCGGGCTGATGGGCTTATGCCCCTGCAGCGAAAGGGCGGCATTGAAATTTCGCTGCTCGGAGAGCCTATGAGAAACGGCTAATGTGCGCGAATGACGGATTCGTAAGGACGGCGCGGGGCGAAGCACCGTCGTGTTGACGGCCCGCTGCCGAGGAACTCTAGGCAGCGGGCCTTTTAGTTCGGCGGGTGGAGGCCCACCGGGCAACAAATGTGCCGTTCGCTGCCGGCGGAGATGATTAGCTGGCGCTGCCAGAAACCTCCACTTACGAATCCGTAAGGAGAGTTGCCACCCTAATCGATCGCGGCCTCTGTTTCAGGTGTGCTAAATTAGGCGGATGAGGTTCCTATTCGTTGCTTTTGGCTGTTCTATTTTTGTGGCGCTCGCCTTTTGGCTGACAGTCAGTTTGATCCACGCGACGTGAACCCAAACGGCATCAAGGCTTCCGCGATCACGTCATAACCCTATCCCGGCAATTCGGCCATAAGTGATGTGCGGCGGACCTGATGTTCCGCTTGGCCGGCGTCATCCCAAAGCCCACCCAGCTCCCAACTGGCGCCGGCCATCTATTACTTTGCAACTTCACGGGCTACCGCGCCGTATTGCCAGGTGACGGTGGGCTGCATTTTTGGCGGGTGGCGCGGCCTACCGTCTCCGCCCGTCGGCAGCGAGTTGCGCCCGCTAATCCCGCTGCGCTCCACCGCCAAATGAAAAACCGCCACCGCGAGGCAGCGGGCTTTGCAGCCAGGTTTCATCGGGTCGCGGTTGCTAGCCGCCTTACACCTTCAATGAAGAGGTGGAGGCATTCAACGTCCCAATCCCAGTCCTTCACCGGAGCGTCTGGATCTTCGGCGACAGGCGATGACGAGGCGTAACTCACGGGCTGGTCAGGCACGAATGACGACCGGAGGATGACGACGAGCGTGAACCGCAGCCGGATTGTGAAACGTGCTGCTGGTCGTTGGATACCGAAAATCCACAAGAAGGGCCCGAGTGGCACCGCAACGGCTGGGGATAATGCTGCCGAGCAAGTCTGGCGAAATAAGCGTAGTTCAAATTAACCAAGATCTGTTTAATTGAACTTGCCTTGAAAAGCAGCGAACTTGAAACGCCCGACGCTTCAGGCCCTTTAAATTCGATGCTCGCCCTCTAGGTGCCTGATCAGCAAGGACATGTTCCGCCGATTAGCACGCCAAAGGACATCGAACGCATCTCCGGCAACCGGTATCGAACCGATCACACCTTCAATGAGTACGTTTGCAATCATACGGACCAGGATGCTGACGGGGTACGCCAATTCGAAACGCCTGGACCACGATTATGCTCGAAAGGGCAACGCCCGCCCAATCGCCGACGACAGGAATAAGGCCCAGAATTGCATCGACGCCGAAGCGAACTTTGGTACCGGGAATGGCGAATGCCACGTCTAGCAGGCGAGAAAGACGGTCAAGCCTTTCGACACGTGCGCGCAGATCCTCCGCGTCGCCTATAGTCCACGAAGCTGCATGTGCCATTGGGCCGACCTCTCTACGTCACGATATGGGAAGGGATCAGTAGGCGCGCAAGCGAATCTGGGCGCAGTGGCTTATCTCCGCCAAAAGGCTCCGAAGCGTAAGACAGCCATCAAACGTCAAACAGGTCGCTAGGCCCACGGCCGATCTCGTCGATGATGTCGGGCGTATTGTTGCGCGGCGATCCCACCTTGCTGCCGATCGGCCACATCTTCATCAGGTCCGATGGGAATGGCTTCATCAGGTCTCGGGGATCCAGTCTGGGCGGAGCCATCGCATGTAGTCGCCCGGCGCCAAGA
This sequence comes from Mesorhizobium loti CJ3sym, assembly GCF_000472785.1. Classification (GTDB taxonomy): domain Bacteria; phylum Pseudomonadota; class Alphaproteobacteria; order Rhizobiales; family Rhizobiaceae; genus Mesorhizobium; species Mesorhizobium loti_E. Next base: position 19,713 of record NZ_AXAL01000041.1, on the reverse strand, counting down.
TCACCGGCATCCTGTCATAAATGGTTGCCATGAGCTCGTTTGGCTCGCAGGTCGCGATTGCGAAGGTGCGGATCAGTTCGCCCGTTGCCTTATCGGCATACTCTTCCCAGATGCCGGCCATGGCGAACGGTTGATCGTCTTTCATGGCTATTGCGTACGGCTGCTTCTTCTTCCCCGAAGCTTCGAGCTTCTGCCATTCGAAATAGCCGTCCACCGGCACCAGGCAGCGCTGTGACGCGTAAGCCTTCCGGAACAAGCCATTGGTCGCTATCGTCTCGCAGCGAGCGTTGACGGGCGGCGGTCGGCCGCTCCCGTCAGGAGCCCAGCCGGGGACCAGGCCCCACTTTGCCGAGACAAAGCCAGCCATGCTGGTCGACAGTTCTTCGCGAATGATGATCGGATAGCTCAAGCTGGGCGCGCCATTCCAGATAGGGAAGCCGTTGCCCATGCGTTCGATGTCGCCAGCATGGGCGAACTCGAAACGCCGCACCATGTCGGGGATTGTCGATTTGACGAAAACGCGTCCACACATCAGATCACCGGCCTATCGTTGCGGACAGTCAAAATGGGAACACGTCGGGAACGAGTCAAGCAGTGCCGATCGAACTGAAACTGAAATGGGCCAAGACATGGGACGACGTCGACAAAGACTTCGTCGCGATCGACAGGCGCATGAAGGGTGGCTCGGTCGCCGGATCTATCTTTTCAACGACGGGCCGACCAAAGGAAAATGGTTCGGGACGTCGACCGCTCACGGCAAGGGCTTGGCGCCTTTGGGAGTCTCGAGCCGTGGCTACGCCGGTTCGGCGAGGGAAGCCGGCAAGCTTGTTGAGCTGGCGTGGTTTTCAGCGTCGCGAAATGTGCATAGCGACGATGCCGACGGCTCCGCTGGAAGCTGACAAGTTCAGTGTATTGTAGCCGGGTGCCTGACCAGAGACCGAGCCGGTCGGCAGAAGGGCTGCCAGAAGTGAATTAAAATTCGCCGGTCTGCTTTAACTGCAAAGACAGAAGATTGTGCGATCTCCACAGCGCTTACTGTGAGGTGCGACTTTGCGAACTGTTTCAGCTCTGATCTTGGCACCGCTCCCAGTGATGGTGTTGTCGGCGATTACATTGAACCACAATAGGCCTCAGTACGGGTTTTTGGCCGCTTTGATATGGCTAATCGTGATTGCATACGCCTGGGAGATAGTTGTAATTCTACCAGGGCACCTGCTTCTCAGGCGAGCCAAGGACGCTTCGATAGTTGACTATCTGCTGCTTGGATTCCTGGGTTTCGCTTTGCCGATGCTCGCAATCATGATCTGTCGAGCACCAGGTCGCTTGGGGGTTGAGATCGTACTGTCCAGTTACTGGGGAATCCTAGGGTTGATTTCCTGTTGGCTGTTTTGGTGTCTGAGAAAGCCAAAAGTAAGATCCATCAATACGGCTACAGCCCTTTAAAAAGCCCGCAGCCGGCCTGACGGGAGCGGCAGCGGGCTTTAGTCGGGGACGGGTCCTTGAATGGGGCCGGCCCATGCGAACGATGCGCCCCGCATGTGAGCGTTAAGGAATTCCCGACAGTTTTAACGATCCAGAGCTAGGCCGGATCACACGTCGAACAGGTCGAAGGGCCCCACACCTATTTTGTCGATGATGTCGGGCGTGTTGTTTCGCGGACTACCTACCCTGCTGCCTATCGGCCACATCTTCATCAGGTCCGATGGATAGGGTTTCATCAGATCGCGCGGATCGGGCTCCGGTCCAAGCCAACGCAATAATCGGCCGGCGCCAGGATCACCGGCATGCGATCATGGATTGTAGCCATCAGCTCGTTCGGCTCGCAGTAAGCCTCCGGCAAAGGCCGCGGTTCCCAGATATCCGGCCGAGCTGCCGTCAGTGGGTATTGAACTCAGGCCGGAGACTGACGAGTAGTTTGGCCACCTGATCGCTTCGCTCAGCGAGTCGTCCGCGGCATTGTCATAGGGCTACTCCTAGGATTATCCCTAGGACTTCCGACGTTCGCCCTTACCCCGCAAGGCGGCCGTCACCGGAGGGATACGGCTCCGCAGGTGGCGATGGCGAAAGTGCGGATCAGTTCGCCGGTGGCGTGTGTGACCAACGACGGCGGAAAGGCGGCGGCTAGGACCGGCCTTTGGGAAAATGTTGGGCGTGCCCGGGTATACTCACCCAGTGGTGTTTCCCCTGCTCCCATACTGACCGCACGGGGGCGGGAAAGCTGGCGTCGTTGAAGGCGCCAACCGCGATGCCGAGCATAGTCGGGTGCTTGCTTGCGCGGGCGTAAACGGTTGAACCACATACGGGGCAGAAGAACGTTTCGAACGTTCCGCCTGTCTCCGTGGGCCTCTCATACTTGGTCGCTTCCCCAATGATCGCGAGCACATCGTCGGGATAGTAGGCGAAGACACCAAACGGCGAACCGCTACGGCGCTGGCAGTAGCTGCAATGACAGGCAACGACGGTTGAACTCGGACCGGGCGTCGTCACCGCGAGCTGACCACATTGACATTTCGCTTCCATGTCTAACCTCCGCTCATGGATTGTTGGCGGCAACTGTATGGATGCTCAACACGAGGTGCCGATTACAAACTGAGACACTACCAGCCTTTTCGCCTATTCCTTGCGGACCATAGACAGCTTCGGTGCGGCGGCTTCTCTGATGATCTTGGCGGCTTCGTCTATAGTTATGCCGACCTTGCGGGCATAATAGGCTGCTTCCGCTCCGAGCGCGGCATCTAATGGGGTTTCAGCCACCTGCTTTGCTTTGCGCTTCGCCTTCCTGCCCATATGCGAACCATAGCACGTTCGCAGAATCAGGGGGTGCCGCCTTCCCGGTGATCCATGGCTTCAGCGATGACCTCGAACACACTGGGTACCTCCTCGCTGATGTCGGTGGTTGGGATGCCTTCCTTTCCGGCGGCTTGCACCGCTCGTTCCGCCAGGACGCCGATCGCCATTGGATCGTCGATTATGGTGTCTGGCAGTTGTTCTGCCATCCATTCGTCGAGAAAATTGATGCCGCGTGTGGTCATGGATGGTGCCCATTATCAAAACCATGGCCTGAAACGCAAAAAACCCGCCGGCGGAGCCGTGCGGTTCAGGCTTGTTCTCACTTGGCAGTGAAAAATGTCAGCAAAACTTTTCCTTTTTCGCCAAGCAGGCAAACAAATCGGTCTGGCGTTCCGGTCTTACCGCTTCGAGCAATATACGCCTCGCCCAGAACTACCGTTTTGATGGGCACGTCCCCGACACTGGTATCAGCCTTGCTCATCGCAATGCTCTCCATGTCGATAACCAGGTCGCTGATGTCCTTTGACTTTTCCTGAAGGGCCAGCAGTCCGGTGGATTTGCACGCATTAATCGCTGGGTCGTCCAGCGTCTGCGCCAAACAGCCTCCGGCTAGAAAACCCACAATAACTGACGATGCTGCCATATTTCTTATCAACATATCGGCTCTCCAATGGACAAACTGCGCTTCAATAGGCCGAGTTTTAGTAGCAAGTACCCGCAAGGAAAGCCGTGATCTCGACTTTCGTTCCTGTCAGTCACGCAATTAACCAAGATCGGTCCGGCCTCGGAGAATCGAGCGACTGCGAAAAAGCCCGCGCCTGAAGGGGAGAGCATCGGGCCAAGGCGAAGCAAAAGAAGGACGACATGCGCGCGGCACTACGATTCGTTTTCGGCCTGCCTTGGCTTCCGCTTAAGATTTGGCCGTCAGCGCCCACGCCGCGATTCTCCGCTCGGCCTTAGCCGCGTTGAGCGCGTAGTCCACCGAATAAGCGTGGTAACCTATCCGGGCAGATTGATGTGAGCATGGGCTGGCTGGACCAGAGCGCCGCCATATTGCGCCCATAGATGTTCGCAGTCCCAGACCCTTAAGCTGGGTGTTCCAGGTTCCCCGTACAGGACCACTGCACCGCGAACATCGTAGCCAAGCACGGACGCGTTGGCGACGAATTGGATGGCGCGCCCCAAGCTGATGGCGCCGATCCGTGTTTCCGTTTTACTGCTGAGATCGATCACGCCGAAGATTTCCGCGTCTGTTCCTCTGCCGGCCAGCACCGCTGTCGATCTCGCGTCGTCCAAGGCAAGAAGCATTGCTGAGTCCCCCGTAACCAACCCCCCAACTAACTTCAATGCGCGAGATTTGTTCCGCGCAGCTTTGCTTGCCGGCCCACACGCTCCAATGCTTTCACGCTTAACGAGAGCTCTTGCTCGCCGATCCCGGCTATTTCCGCTTCGAAAAATAGCCGCGCCGCAAGGTCCGTTAACGCGGCGTCGTCAACAGTGCGCCCGTCGAGCAGATTATGCCTCACAAGCCATAAATGGAGAAACCGAAGCGCCCTCTGGCTGATTCAGGGAGACCGGGGTCGAAGTGGACGATCGCGTCGACGAGCGTGCGGTAAATGCTGTCGACCTCATCATCGATCTCATCCCGCCTGATAACCACAGCTTTAGCGTCAGCAATAAGCTTGTGCGTCAGCTCGTCGACTGAAACGACGTCAGCCGTAGCGGTCTCCGGAACATTATTTGAGATCCATTCGTGAAGGAAGTTCAGCCCGCGCGTGGTCATTCAGCGATTAATTTCGCAGCGATTAATTTCGGTCGCGGCATTAGGTTCCGGCCGGCCAAGCACCGTAATTCTTTAGCATGAAGGCGTAGCGGGAACATTACGGCACAGCACTGTGTTGTCTCCTTAGTCAACGCGCGGAGGTAACGGTGTCCCGGTACTTTTTCGACATCCACGATGGCCATGATTTCGCCCTCGACGAAGACGGCATAAAGTGCGAAACGCTGAAGGATCTGAGCTATCAAGCCGTAGATGTCTTGCCTGACATCGTGCGGGAAGAACTGCCAGATGGGCCGAACAGAACCTTCTCGGTCAAGGCCCGCGACGGAACCGGTGCCTATGTCTTTCGAGCCACGCTCACGCTGGCATCGGCTTGGATTGTCGAAACCATTGGCGACGAGCAGCAGCCTGGAGGTGACCGATGGGTGGCCGCCCTCTCACGTGCAAAGACCCAGGTCAACGCGTTGCGCAGAGAATTTGCGGAGGACGGCTTTTCACAGCAGTTGGAAGCCTTGGACAGTCTTTTTTCAGTTGCAGATGCTGAGATCGACCGACTGCTGGCCAGGAGAGTGCCAAGGAAAAAAGTTTGATGGAATAAGGCTCCGCACAGCAGACCGGAGCGCGGTGTCAGCTTCAAATCTCATCGTCACTTTCGGCAAGACGTTTGGTTTTCGCCTCCCGACTCCTTCGCTCTGCTTCAATGACAAGTTTTGCTTCCCGATCTGCGCAACTAGATTTCTCTCGATCAACTTTCGGCCGACCGGTCGCGTCCCTTGGCCTGACGGCTAAAAAATCGCTGATTGTGCCGGGCCGGGGCTGGCTGGTGAAGTTTGCAATTCGGATGCGACCTAGCTCCAACAATGTCCCTTCATCTGTGTTGCCAGCTTGGTAGAGTTGGATCAAAGAAGCCGCCAAAAGCTCCTCAAAGAACGTGCCGCGAACAAAGGTCGCTTCACTGCAAAGGCGGTCAAAGAAAGTCGATTTCCTCGGGCTGAAAGCAGTCCGGATTTCTGCTGTGGGTCACGCTGCACCTGCATGCTGGGGCGGAAGCGTGATGGTCGCTCACGGCCGACAGAGCCCTTGGCTATTCTGTCGGTGCGTCTGGTGTACGGCTTGAATAGCGATGGCGTCTCTCTCATTTGATGCCTGTCTGCTTGCGTACTAAAACGACAATCGGGACCATCGTCGCAACGGTTCATTCTAGGGTCTGCTGACTGAAAGTGATATCATCGATCTCAGCTTGAAGTCGGTCACTCACAGGTTCGGCCTTGACGTCGTCCGCCAAGGGAAAACCGTCATAGCCCTGTAGCCACGCCTCGCCGAGTTCCTGCCAGTACTCGGGAACCACGCGTTCCTTGCCATCCTTGCGCACGCGCTCCCGGTCCTTTTTGGCGACCGCCATGCGCTTTCCTCTATCGGCCCAGCGGCTGCTTTGAAAACGAGACCAACTCGGCCTCATCCCTGATCCCCGCCATATAGTTGGCAATAATGCGGGAGGCGATGACCTCGCGCATGTCCGGCGACTGATCGGGGACAACGATTTGATCAAAAACCCTCCCCAGCAAAGCCAGTTCGGCCGCGTCGAATATGCCGACCTCAGTAGCTCTTCGTTGGATTGGCATGATCTTCCTCCCGGAAATCCTGGAGCGAAGCATGCCGCAGATCTTCCTCGCCGCGCAAGTGCTTCACACGGCCGACGATGCCCGGCTTGACCCATTGGGTCGCCGTCCGCTTCATGCCCTTCGGCGCGCCGGTCCGGCGTGCTCCTGGACGCGCTTCCAGAGCCGCTCGCGGATAGCGCGGCTGGAGTTAATGAAGGCCGAACCGACATATTTCGCCGTCGCCCGGTCGGCCATCAGGGCGAAGGCCGGCTTCCCGTTTTCGCGCTCGACGCCGAGCAGATCGAGTAGCTAAGAAGGACCAAGAGCGCGCCGGCTACGCCTGGATGTATGGCCAGCAGGCGCGCAAGGATGGTAGGGAGCGGGCCGTGCCTGGATACTGGGAAGAGCATGGCGAGGCGTGGCTACAGGGCTATGACGGCGATCCTCTGCCTGGGTCATCGAAGGCGAAGCCGATCGGGGATCCCATGGAGGCCGAACTTCGCGCGCAACAATCGTGATCCAAATGATCGGTAAAAACTGGACCCTGCAATCTTTGATCGACGGCAAGATGGCAGTCACGGCGTTTTGCCACAAGGCAGCCTGCAACCATAGCAAGACATTGAACCTCGATGCGCTGCGCGACAGGTTCGGGCCGGATGCACCAGCGATGCAATGGGATCTGCGGCCGAAGCTGAAATGCGAGGTGTGCCAGTCGAAGGGCGTTGGCCTGATCTACTCGCCCGATTCCACGAAGGTTTCGGGCATGGGGCAAAATCTCTACGCCAAGACGAAGGGCGGTCGGTAGGCGCACGGCGCAAGGCTGCGGAATCGATCTACAATCGAAGCGCGACCGCTTGTCGGCGGTGACGGCCGGTACATCAAGTTCGATTACCATTAAGCCGTAACGTTGCAGATGTCCCATACAAGCCCGCTGGCCTGAGCCAGCGGGTTTTTTGCGTTCAAAGCCTGTAGGCCAAGCCGCCGAGTCGTAGCCACGCCTTAGCGGGGCTGCCTTTCATGGAGCGCGCTGTTTTGCGTGGCAAGACCTGCGACAGTCTGTCTCCGAAACTCCCGTGAGTACGAGTCCGTAAAACTCGAACGATCAACGAGTTTGAACTGATGAAATGGACCTTCCAAAGTCTGATCGATGCGGACATGGGAATTACGGCGCATTGCGTGCGTTGCGGTCACACAGTGAAACTTGACCTAGTAAAGTGGCGCGACACGCACGGTCCGGATGCTTCCGCTATGGCGCCTGACCTTTCGCCGATGCTCCGCTGTCCAAATTGCAGAGGGAAGACAATCGGGTTCAGCTATACCCTGCAAGAAACCAGCTCGTCTTCGGGCGCATCCAAGCCCGCAATCGTTGACGGTCAAACCCGTTAGTGGCCGGATCGAAGCTGAAATTTACGACGCGGCGATTGGTACAGAGACTGCCAAGCGGCCGACTTTTCGACTGATCAGGTTTTGCTCAATGGATTGCTGTCTTCTCAAAACTTAACTCCCGGCGTTCCGCCTCTCGAAAGACAAGGAGGAGCATAAGCATTTCGGCCGTGCCGGGAGCTGGGCTCGTAGGCAGGTTTGCCCTCAGATTGCGTAGTGTGAGGTTGTCCAGCGAAGCTACATGCAGCTTTGCGGCATCAATTTGATCGCCAAGAACCGATAATAGTTCGGCTGATTTCTTCATTGATCGCTCCACCCGTTCGGCAACTAACGACCTACGATCCGGTCTATCATGCTCTCGTCGGGCTCGTCGTCCGACATCTCCCGCAAGCGGTATAAAAACTGACGACCGGCGCAGTAGGCGGGGGGCTGTGTCTTTCCGCGTCGGTCGTCAGCTATAGCAGGCACCCGGGGGGTTCGGATGGGTGCGCAGGCGACGTTCAGCTTGAGTCCGTCGCCCGCAATCACGTTGCCGAAAGTTGGTTAACAAGTGGTTACTATCCACAGTCTGGCCGACATACTTGGCGGTGGCGCGGTCGGCCATCAGAGCGGCTTGCCCATCTCCCGCTCAACACCAAGGATCTCGTATCCCTCGACGGCGTAGCTCTTGATCTTCAGCCAGTTTGTCGACCGGCCGCTGCGATAGTTGCTGTCGCGACGCTTGGAGACCATGCCCTCGATACCGGCTTCGTCGATCAGGTGAAAGATGGCCTTCGCGTCGCCCGGCATGGCCTGGCTGAACTGAATGTTTTCTCCGGGCTCGATGATGCCCTCAAGGATCTCGCGGCGATCCTCCAGCGCCATGTCACGCAGATCGTGCCCGTTGAGGTGAAGAGCAGATCGAAGGCCACGAAGTAGAGGTCATGCTGGCGGCTGGTGATCGCCTTTCGCAGCTCCGCGAAGTCCGAGAGCCCGGCGTCATTCAAGACGATGACCTCGCCATCGATGATCGCGCTTTCAACTTCCAGCGCCTTCGCTGCCTTGGCCAGGTGACGGTACCACATGCGCTAACACACCGCGAACAAAAGTTGATTCGGGAACAGCGCTCGCTAATGTTCGCGATGGCGTGGACGTTCGGATCATTGATTAAGGCGGGGATGCAAGTCAGCGTGCACTGCCTCCACTGCCACCATACCCAGACGCTGGACCTCGTGGCCCTCGCAGAACGGTTCGGCCCTGATACGCCCGCCGTGGCGACCGATCTCGCGGCGAGGATGCGCTGCTCATCATGCAAGCGGCGTGCAGTCGGGTTCGGCTATACGCCTGACGCGTCGAAGCACAGCGGCATGGGGCAGGCGAACAGCTACGCCAAGGCGAGCGATGGGCGCTAATAACGGGGCAGATTTTGACTACTGGTCAGCCATATGAGCGTCGACGGTATTGCCCTGATCTATACTGAATTGATAGGGCTGGTCTCCCCAATTCATAATGCCGATGGTCCCGGTGACAAGCACATCGGCGCACTTAGGTTCTTCCTTGAGGCAGAACTTCTTGTCCTTCTCGGACCACGTGTCGCTGTGTCGATCCTTGTCCCTCACTTTGAAACCGTCAATGGTGTGGTCTGCACCAACAAACAGGACGATAGTTCCAGTTGGCAGACCGGCAATTATGATGGTGTTACCAACGATTGCCTTTATGGCGTCTGCCCCGCCAAGCGTTTCGTCCTCAGCGTTAGCAGCAGCGACAAAAACGAAGAGCGTAGCTATCCCAACGAATGCTTTAAGAATGCGCATTGGTGTTCTCCCCTACGACCGGTCTCATTACTTACCCGCTAAGGTAGGGAGTCAATGCCCTGTGGCCATCACCGAGCACAACGCAAAAGGCCCGCCGACATGTGCCAGCAGGCCTCTGGTCGCCGCATTCCTGAGTGACTTAATTGGGGAGGGGAGCTAAATCCGAAGCGGGCAGCGCCGCCGTTACCTTCGATAGCGTCTGGCGCTTGGTCAGCACCGGCTTCTGATATGCCTTCTTAACGGTCGTCATCTTCAAAGCACATCTACTAAGGGGGGTGCTGACGGACCCGCTACGATCACGGAAAGGCGGTCCTTTTTAACAAGCACAGGCTTTTCGTATGTTTTCTTCATAGTGTGTCCTCGCTTTTCATTGGCAGAAGAGAGCTGCGTCGACCGACCTTGTCAACCCGACAAACGAAATAGCCCGCCGCTCAGAGGGAAGAGCAGCGGGTCAAGCGTGGAGTGCTGGGATCAACCAGCATAGGTCAACGAGTGGCGGATAGGCTGGTTGCTTTATGTTAACGCCAAATAGGGCGCTCCTTCCAATCCGCGGGGAAAGACAAGCGCTCTGGCGTCAAATCGGGATGCTCCTCAAGAAGCAACGCGATCCGCTCAGGCCATCGTGAATCTGGCGATACCTGGCGCATTAGTATCTGGGTGATCACAATCTGAGCATAAAGGCGATCGTTCATTGCCGACGATTTCTCGGAGGTTTAGAAACTGCCTAAATCCAATTTTTGAAAGAACATTTTCCCTGGCATGTTGCGTTTGATGTTGCGTCGAGCTGCCGACTGTCACAGGAAGCCATTAGAAATCAACGTAATTCAGTTGCAACATGACGCGACACAGAACGGCGCGGATTCGCCGGCAACGTGCCATTAAGGGACTGTTCTGGTTGCGAAATTTGTGGTGCCCAGAGGCGGATTCGAACCACCGACACGCGGATTTTCAGTCCGCGCGTCAGCCAATGGGCGTCCGAAAGGCAGATCACAAACCAGAAAACCCGGTCCAAGCTGGAGGGGTTTCGTCCGTCTCATCCTGTCATTTGATCGAGGAGGTCGAAGGGCCCTATGTTCATTGCCGGAGATTCCCAATGCCATTTCGATTCGTCCACACCGCCGACATTCATCTCGACTCGCCGCTACGCTCACTGGCGTTGCGAAGCCCCGATCTTGCCGAACTCGTTGGCGACGCCAGCCGACAGGCCTTTATCTCGATCGTAGACCTCTGCCTCACTGAGCGTGTCGATGCACTAGTCATCGCCGGCGACCTCTACGATGGCGACCAGACGTCAATGAAAACCGCCCGCTTCCTGGCCTCGCAGATGACGCGCCTGCACCAGGCCGGCATCAAGGTTTTCAAAATCCGCGGCAATCATGACGCGCTGTCACGCATTTCGAAACAGCTGGTCTTTCCCGACACGGTCACGATCTTCGGCGGCCGCCCCCAGTCCGTGCTGCAGACGGCCGGCGGCATCGACGTGGCGTTCCATGGCTTGAGCTTCGCCAGCCCCAAGGCGCCGGAAAGCCTGTTGCCCAAATACCCGGCCGCGCGCGAAGGCGCGGTCAATGTCGGCATCATGCACACCAGCTTGGCCGGATCGCCCGGGCACGATGTCTACGCACCTTGCAACGTCGCCGACCTGCACAGCCATGGTTTCGGCTACTGGGCGCTCGGACACATCCATGTCCGAAGCGTCCATCCCGGGGCAAGCACGGTGGTGATGCCGGGGATACCGCAGGGCAGGGACATCAACGAGGCCGGCGAGAAATCCGTCACCCTGGTCACGATCCGCGACGACCGCACCATTGAGATCGAGGAAAGGCCGACCAGTATCGCGCAATTCGAGCGCGTGGACGTCGACCTCGACGGCACAGTCGAGTGGCCCGATGTCGTCGGCCGTGTCCGATCCGCGCTCGAAGACCTCCGAACCTCCGTCAGAACTCGTCATGCTGTGGTCCGCCTTACGCTAACCGGCGCGTCGCCTTTGTCCTGGGCCCTGATCCGCGACCGCGACCTGCTGCTCGCAGAAGCTGAGCAGGTCGCCGAACAGGTGGGCGACACCTGGATGGAAAAGCTTGAGCTCACACTCGCAACACCCAGTCTCGAAACACCCGACGGCATTGCCGATCCGATCTTCGAACTCGCGCAGTCCATGCGCGCCGATGCCGGTTCGCAAGCCTTCCGTGCCGAGGCGCGGGCGCTGGTGCAGAAGGTGGTCGCGGATCTTCCGCCCGACGGGCGCGATTTTGCCGGCAAGGACGAGGCTGGACTCGATCTCTTTCTCGACAAGGTTCTTGCCAGCGGCGCCGATCTGGTCACCGCCCGCCTCAAATCCGGCGGATCGCAATGAGGCTGCGGCGCCTTGACCTCATCCGTTATGGCAAGTTCACCGATGCCATGATCGACTTCGGACCGAAGCCGCAATCGGGGCCGGATCTGCATATCGTCTTCGGCCTGAACGAGGCCGGCAAGTCGACGTCACTTGCAGGCTATCTAGATCTGCTCTTCGGCATCGAGGAGCGCAGCCGCTACAATTTCCTACATGAGTACAGCGCCATGCGGATCGGCGCCGTGCTCGAATTCGATGGCGCCGAGCATGCGTTCACGCGCACGAAGCAGCGCAACAACTCGTTGTTGGATGCGAAGGGGCAACCGGTGAGCGAAGTGGCGATATCAGCGCATCTCGCCGGCCTTTCCCGTGACGCTTACACCACCATGTTCTCGCTCGATGACGAGACACTCGAAGCAGGCGGAAAGTCGATCCTGGAGTCGCGTGGCGACCTCGGCAAACTGCTGTTCACCGCCAGCGCTGGCCTCGGGCACGCGAGCGACACATTGGGTGCGCTCGAGGCGGAAGCAGACGGACTCTACCGCAAGCAGGCCCACGGCACCGAACTTGCGCTGCTCAAGAAGCGGCTTGGCGAACTTAAGGCTGGGAGGGATGCGATCGACACCCTAGCGTCGACGTTCGAGACCCTCGAAGCCGAACGAATAGACGCGACTGAGAAATATGACCGCAGCATTGCCGAGCGATCGTCGCTGTCGGCTCGGCTGGAGACCATGGCGAAATATCTTCGAGCGATACCGGTGCTCGCTGACGTCAGGCGCAAGTCAGCTCAACTGGCTGAGTTGCCCGACACCGTCTCACCAGCCCGGACCTGGACGGGCAGTTTCGCCGACATGATCGAGAGCGATGCGAGCCTCAGAACACGACTCTCCGCCAGCGCCCATGAGCTCGATCGCGTGAGGGGAAGAATCGCATCGGTCGATGTCGATGCGGTCATCCTTGCGATTTCCGAACGCGTTCGCGGCCTGGCGCAAGGCAAGCTGCGCCATGGCGCGGCAGGCCTCGACCTGCCCAATCGCAGGACCGACCTGCAAATCCTCAACAACGCCGTGGCGGTCTGCCTTGCAGCACTTGGACGGTCATCCGAGCGAGATCCTGCCGCATTGCTTCTGCCCGCCGCCACGGTTGGCGCAGTGCGCAGCATGGTCGAGCAGCGCTCGGGGATAGCGACCAGCCTGCGGGTCGCCCGCGATGAGGCAGCCGCAGCGCTCGATGCGCTCCAGACTGCACGAGAACGAGTGAGTGAGGAAAGGGCGGTGCCCGAACCCGCAAGGGCAAGACTCAGCGCAGCCTTGTCCAAGGCCAGGTCAAGCGGACATCCTGGAGAGATCAAGGCGGCACATGAGGCGCAGGATGCCGGCGCAATTCGCTGGGAGGCGGCACTAGAGGCTCTACATCCATGGTCCGGAGACGCAAGGGCGCTGTCCAGGCTGTCGGTTCCGAGCGTCAGCCAGGTTGGCACCTGGAAAACATTCGCCGCGGAACTGGGTCGAAACAGGGCCGTCCTCTCCGGACGTTTTGCAGATTATGGGCGCAACCACGATGAGCTCGCGTCACGTCTCGGCACGCTTCGCGCCTCGGTCGATGTCGAAGACGATGAAAGCGCCGCAGCCATCCGGCATGCCCGAGGCGAGGCGTGGACAAGGCATCGAAGCGCGTTGACCGCCGAGACGGCGGATGATTTCGCTTATGAATTGGCCCGCGACGACAGTGCGGGCGCCGACCGGCTGGCCAGCGCATCGAAACTCGCGGAAATCCGCGCAACAACGCGCGACCTTGTTGAAGCCGAAGCCTACCTTTTGCGCGTGCGCGAAGACCTCGCGCGCATCGATGCGGACGTCCATCCCGCCCTGGCGGAAATGCGGACGGTGACAAAAGACTTGCTCGGAGAATGCCAGGAAGTGTCGCTCGAGCACCTGATTGAACGCATCGAGGCCCATGTCTCTGCGCGTGCCGCGGCACTCGAGGCTTGGGAGCAGGTCGAGCTTGCCCGCAAGAAGGCGGGACGGTCGGCCGATGAGGGCGAACAGATACGTCTGGAACTGAGCACGGCGATGGCGAGCGTCGGCATCGCCGCGGATGTCGGCGACAGTGTGGAGGCGGTCGTGGCGGTCGCGGAGCTATTTCTCGACCGGCAGCGCAGAGTGGACGCCGAGCATGCCGAGGTCCTGAAAACCGTCGGCGCCAGGGAGGAAGAATTGGCGGCCAGGCGCCGGGACGTTGACGTGGCGGAGCGCCGTGAGGAAGACTGGTTGGCCGGCATCGCCGACGCACTCAAGGGGACCTGGCTCGAAGGTGGGCTTTCGGCGGCCGGTGTCGGCAGCGTTCTCGAGCAATTGTCGGAACTGTCGAGAAGCCTCCAGGAGCGGGATGCCATGCAGCTCCGCATCGAGAAGATGGAGGTCGACAGAGACACCTTTCTTGCCGAAGTCACCAAGGTGGCTGCCGAAGCGAGCGAAGCAGAAAACAACGACGATCCCGAACAATTGGCGATCAGGCTTGCAGAGCGACTGGAGCGCGCCGAGCGCTCCCAAGAAGCGAAGGCAACCCTCCTCAATGATTTGCAGCGCCTGCAGGATGCTCGCGATATCCTCAATACGGAGATGTCTGCACATGAGCGGCGCAAGACGGAGGTCCTGAGCGCCTTTGGTGTGACCACCCTTTCCGAAGTCGTGGAACGCGACGAGCTTCTGCGCGACAGGGATCGATTGCGCACTGCGATAGCCGGACTCGAAGAGCAGATTTCGGCTGACCTCGGGGTGGTAGGATTTGAGAAAGCGCGTTCGATGCTGGATGCACTGGATCTCAACAGCCTCACGGTCGAGAAGGCGGAAACCGAGCAACGGCTTCACGATCTCGACAGCACGATCCAGCAGCAACTCGTCCGGCAAACGCGAGCAGCCGACAAGCTTGATGCAATTGGCGGCGACAGCGCGGTCGCCCGCATCGATGCAGAACGCCGTACGGTCCTCCTGGAGATCGAGGAGAAGGCCGTCCGATACATCGAACTGAAACTTGGAATAATGTCGGCCGCAAATGCGCTTCGCACCTACCGCGAACGTCATCGCTCAGGAATGATGGCGCGGGCATCCGACGCTTTCGCCTTGATGACGCGCGGTCAATATTCTGGCCTGACAACTCAACCGGTGAAGGGTGGCGAAGTCCTCATCGCATTGCAGCGCGACGGGCAATCCAAGGTCACTGAGGCCCTGTCAAAGGGCGCGCGTTTTCAGCTTTATCTGGCACTCAGGCTTGCCGGATATTACGAGTTCGCCCAGTTTCGGCCCTCGGTCCCGTTCATCGCCGACGACATCATGGAAACCTTCGACCATTTCCGATCCGAGGAGGTTTTTCGGTTGTTTGGTGAGATGGGGCGTGCAGGACAGGTAATCTACCTGACGCATCACCAGCACCTGTGCGAGATCGCCAAGACCGTCGTTCCGGGCGTAGCGATCCACGAGCTCGGATAGTTGCGCATGTCTGTTGTCCTGGACGACGGAAACGTCCTTGGAGGCAAGACGCTTGCGTCGCGGCGTTGACCTATCAAGCCATCATCCCAAGGTCATTCCTGCTCGCGGAAACAATCATTAGCTGCGGCGCCAAGCTACTCGGCATTCCGGAAGTCGAGCTAAGCGAGTTGTCAGAGACCGGCACGGGGATATCGTCGCCACGCTCAAGCAGGCATGCTCTTGCATCGTCGACTTCTAAGACAATAGCCGCGGCGACGACGCGTAGCACGAAACCCTTCAGTCCAAAGTGTCCAGTCCCGCGTTGCGCGGCTGGCAAATTGAGGCATCCACGCGTTGAAGGCGGAAACCGCGGTCTTCCCGCCCAAGGTCGAGGCGCTTCCTTTTCCAATGGCCAGGACCGCCTGTGAGGACCTACACGTAGTTCCCGGTGTGAATGGTAACCGACTGTCCGTCCTTGGCGATTTTGAGCTTGAGATCGTCTGGTTTATTCGGTTGATCGCTATCGTTGAGTCCGACACTAACGTTGCAGGCATCGCCCTCCCAAAGCTTCTTGCGCGAAGGGTTGTCTGGCGCACGATCATACTCTTCGACCCATGAGCACCCGCCTGAGGCATACGTTGGGGATGTCTGACCTTTTTCACGCAGGCTCATCCAGTACCAACGGCCAGTGTCGGCACCGCTCTTGCCGACATAGAAAGAAGCCTCGACCTGGTTCACGTGCTGCCCTGTGTGACGTGCCAGAAATTCAGACGGGTAGCTTCGTGTGAAGCAGGCTGTATCGTCGATATTTGGCCCCATGTGCGCGTTCATCGGGTCGTCGATCGCAAAAGCGACCCCTGTTCCTAGCAGACAAGATATCAAGGCAACGGTGACCGATGTTGTTCCCATTTTCATGATTGACCGCCTTGTTATTCGAAGCAGCCTTGGTCATTCAAGGCTTTTTTCGACGTGTTGATGTGCAGACTTGTCAGGACAATCCGATCGCCGGACCATGCGAGTGAAATGTCGGCATGACCAGCCGTCGGACAGGGGTTTGAATCGGCGACGGCATGCCAGATAGGCGTCCCGGCCTTCATCGTCGCATAGTTCGGAAAAATGCCCTTCAACGCTCCGAGACCAGGCGACAACCTGTGCTGGATCTCGTCGAGCCAGCTCGTGACATCGACGTCGTGCCATCCGCCCTTCTCCCATACGTAGAGAAGCTCGCGATTGAAAAAGCCGGTGCCATCTTCCGCCGCAGGAATATGCAAGACAATCCGTCCGGCGGAGCGAAGGATTTCCGGTCTATCGTATTCGAAAGCCGCGTCGTCGCTCGAGATCAGGATTGGGCGAAGCATCGCGCGCGTCGCGCTTTCAAAGACAATGACCCGGGAATAGGGAAGCGTTTGAATCTGATCGCCAGGCGCCGGCTCTAAGTTGTAGCGGGCATAGGAGAATTTGTGGCCGGCGACCGCTCCAACGCGGCCGAACTTGCCGACGGTGCAGCGCACGCCGGATTCGACCAGCGCCGCCGCGCACAACGTCCGCGCTTCTTTCAACGTCATGACAGCCTGCGCATCGAGATGGCGCGGCTCATCCGCGATCGTCGGAGTGACAACGCCAGCCATGAGCGCCGCACCGATCAATTGTCCAACCCGTCGATGGCTCAATAGCAAGTGATAGACCGATTTGAGCGTCGCATGCATAAGGTGCCTCCTAGGATCCTGCTGCCTATTGTCCTGGCGGCAGCGGTGCGGGCGGCGACCATGGCGTGTCACCGTTGAAGTCGCATGTCGTCAATTCTTCGGTGCAGGTCCTGTCCTTCCAACGTGCAAGTGTGCCTGTCGACATCGGACTTGAGAGGCGGCGTCATGCCGTTTACCAGCGCGATCCTCCACATGCGCCAGTCGCCGAAGCAGGCGGGGATCCGACGCATTTTGACAACCTGGGGATTGGAGACATTGCCGCTGTCGTTTTCGACGTCCAGATTGACGCCGTCAGCGGATTATTCGCTCCGGCCCTGCTTGCGCATCTCAAAACCAACGCCACGGCCCCCTCTCTTCGGGAAATTCGCCATCGTCGTTCATCGTATCCAGAAAGTGACCCCCATTTCGATGGCCCAGCAAAACCGCACCCGCGCTGGCAAGCGCAACAAGAACGAAGAGAACAGGAATGCGCCCAGCGACGATCAAGGCATAGATCATCCCACCGACCGAGAATGCAAAGATGATTGATCCGACGGTCACAAGGGAGCCATACGCATCGCGCCGCGCTCGCGACCAGAATGACGAAGACGGTTTCTCGGTGGGCTCCGTCATCAACTCGCCTGTATCCCGCTTTGTGTTTCGACACTGGCCAATGGTAGACCCACTCGGTTATCCAGAAAATTCACGTTTTAACCGTTGAATGAGCCAACTTGAACAAAGGCTGGCCGGCATCACGCCCATGTCCTGCGGTACGGTTCGCTAGTATCGCCAATGACCTTGGATTCACCGAGGCGACGATCGCCGCCTTGGTTGGTCATTCCCGAAGACAGCGACCAACCACTACATTCACACAGTGCACACCGCGCTCATCATGACGGCTGCATCATCGCCGAAGCATTCCATATTTCGTTCATCTCATCGTCCGTTCGGACGCTGGAAGCCGGCGACGGTTGCATCTCGTTCTCAGGCCTGTGACCTCGAAGCCCATTTCCCAGCGGAAACCGGGAGCTGCCTTCGCCTCGCCATGAAGGTCGTCATTCGGCATGATCGATGCAAACCGTTACTGCCGGTCGGGTGGCGGATTGAAGTCGAGTTCCGAACGGTCGAGCCAGCCCGTCACAGGCTTGTCGCCGCCCAGATAGGAGGCCTTGACCCAGTTCCCGCTGCGCGCCACGACGACGACCGGATCGAACCGCAAAACGAAAGGTGTCCGCCCTGGTTTTGCTCCCGGTCCTGAACGGAAAATCACCTTCTCTGCGGAAACCATCGCAACACCAAGCCATCCGCTACCTTCGGAGGTCTTTGTCACTTCATAAGGCTGATCCACCATATCGCCGGACGTCATCGAACAACCCGCCTGGTTTTGATCAAGCTTCAGCAGCGCGCTGCCCTCTTTGAACACAAGGCTACCGTGGATGATCTCCTTGTCGCCCGGCGCCCACGTCACGATATCGGCATGATCTCCGATGAGCTTTCCCTTGAGCATGAAGATGCAGCTGAACTGCGGTGCATCATCGGTCCCGTTTCCAATGCGGTCTTCATGAAGGGCACCGGTAACCTGACCGTCAACGACGGAAACGAGCAGGCTGTCATATTGGCCTGACAGGGCCTCTCCGTCGGCATCGGCGTACGAAGCCATCGGCCACACAAAGACCAAGGCTACGGCCAGCCAACATTGAGTGCGAAAGCGCCAAAGTATTTGCATCCCGGGGTCCTCTTGGTCGGCTCGCGTCTTTGCTGAGGACGCGAGCCCTCCTCGTGGTGCGGACGGGCTAACCGCGCGGTCTGGTTTTCTGTCCTGACGAACTTTCCGCCGGGTTTGCCGACAATCTCGCGGATCGCTGGTCTTTTAGCCAAAGGGATTTCTTTTTTCTTGCCAGCAACTCGTTGCGATCGCTGTCGTCAGCGGTCGCTCGGCTATGCATCACAGCAATGGCATAGTCTGCTCTGTTCGTTCGATAGTCGCCTTTTTGCACAGGCATCGTCTCCTCCCAGTTCGCTGCCCTCCTTTGCCCGGAAGGATTAACTGCCCGTGCATCGTGCGAGTCTACCAATTGGGGATTGTGTTAAAACGATACACTCAGCAGTCTTGCCGATCGGCCGCGTGCAGCATTTGCGCGGCGAGGGAGACTGCGGCACTCTTCGTCGCAGGATTGCCGCAATGAGACCTAGCACGCATCCTGTGCCGCCGCCGCAAACACAATTCCTGAGCCGGCTGATGCGACAGTGTAGGGGTGCAACACTATCGTTGCGGGATAGGGGAACCATGCAGTGAAAGCCGCACTTGCCGCGATCTTAAAATGGTCATGGCTGCGGTGCCGTGCCTAGCCGCCACCAAGCCGATAAAATCAGGAAGCAGATTTCGGAGGCGATGGACGGGTTGATGGACTGCCCGACGCTATCATTCAGCCTTCCCAGACTGCAGATGCTACAGGCGGAACTGGGCAATCAGGGGAACATCGCCGCTGCGCTGAAATCTAACGGCGACATGGCGATGGCCTTCGCCAGAACGCCGCGCCCGGCGGCGCTAAGCAAGGACCGCTCTCGCCGGCCTGCCAAAAACTGGTCGACGACTGCGGATATCAAGGCAAGAAGATCAAGCGGTTGATCAACGAGCCCTGAGGCGCCGTCGTTCTAGGCTCAGGACTCATTGATCAGAGCCAGAAGATTACGGTTGCAGCGATGCAGATCGCGGACATGAAGGTGTGGGCGCAGCGGTCATAGCGTGTGTGGATGCGCCGCCAGTCCTTGAGCCTGCCAAACATGTTCTCGATCTTATGGCGGCTTTTGTAGAGCAAGGTGTCGTGCGGGATCGGCAGATTGCGGTTGGCTTTGGACGGGATACAGGCGACTATGCCGCG
>NZ_AXAL01000040.1 GCF_000472785.1 Mesorhizobium loti CJ3sym | reverse complement strand
AGACCCCGGCTTTGCGCCATCGAACAAACCGGTTGTAGCAGGTGGTGTAGGGGCCGTAGCGCTCCGGCACATCGGCCCAGGGCGAGCCGGTTCGGAAACGCCACAGGATGCCGTTGAGAACGCGACGGTCATCGACACGCGCCACGCCGCGAACCTTGGAAGGCAAGTTTGGCTGGATCACGCTCCATTCAAAATCGCTCAGTTCGTAACGACGCATTCAAGCCTCCAAAAGAAGCCTTGAATCAGAACACATCACAAAACGGTAGTCCGTTTATGAGTTTGCAGCCTAGTAGCTCCTAAAGGTTACGCCGCGAAAGAATCGCTGGCGCTCGCCTTTTTCGATGCGGTGCTTTCTTACGAGGATCTGGCATACGCCATTGCTTCTGAGGGAACGCCGCGCGCGGTCGACCGCTCGAACTTACTGACAAGGGCTGTCAGCCAAGCGCGGGCGGCTTATGCAATCGTTGCCAGCAAGGTAGTTGCAAGCCTGTGGGAACGAGTCTTCGATATAGCCAGTTTCGAGTTCCCTGAACTACGCATGAAGTCGCCAGGTGACAAGGGCTCGAATTCTTCGTGGATCATATTCAAGGCCAATTTACCCAAACGGATTACGATCGACTGGAAGGTTCTGAGAGGCACAGTCGGGCTATCGTTCTGGGCGGGTGCTGGTGTTAGGCAGACCGAATTGACTGAGTTGGCTCAGATAGGAAATCGAGCGTGGTGGAGAACGGAAGGGACATCTGCCATGATCGAGATTGATGTTGGGGCTCCAAATGAAAACTGGACCGAATTGAGCGATGATGAGGTCCGGAAGGCGTTGTTGGCCGCCAGCGCGCTCCTTGCATTTTATGATTGTCATAAGGCATCGATGAATGGTTAGCGGAAGCCTCGCCGGTTGCAAAAATGGCTCAGAATTCTTGGTGCCGGTGACGCTACTCCGCTTGCTTGGAGCCAATGCCGCAACAGAGCAGTGCTCTCCAGACAGGTTAAATGAGCGGAGGTCCTGATGCACATCCTCCAGGCTACGAAAACTTTGATCACCCGTTCCTCCTCGGTGGCAATCTTATAATGCCAAGAATTTGAGCCATTCTCGTGGGCGAGAGCCGGTAAGGTGCTTCTTGGCCTAGGTAACTCTTGTCGATAGTCGAAGCGCGTCAGCGGATCGCAGTGCCGGTATGGGCGCGATGTTGCAGCGCGGCGCATAGCGGAGGATGGATCGCCCCCGCGTGGAGGCGCGGGGCTGCGCTCGGTTGGGGTAAGGTGATCGAGGCGATGAGGCAGCCGATGCTGCGACCTTGCTTGAAATCTGCTTTTTGCATGGCAACGAAAGTGAATGGGACCAGGCCCCACAGAGGGATCGTTTCGACACCGGAAATGGGCAAGTGATTTAGGAGGCGAAATCCGAATGGCTTTTGACATTGTTGCAGACATACACGGCTATGCTGGAACATTAACTGATCTGCTGGCTAAGATGGACTACTCGGAGGGGGAGGAAGGTTGGAGCCACCCGGACCGACAGGTCATTTTTCTAGGCGATTTTGTGGACCGCGGGCCTCGTCAAGAAGAAACCTATCGTATCGTTCGCAAGATGATTGAGAATGGAAAAGCGTTGGCCGTAATGGGCAACCACGAATTCAACGCGACCGCTTGGATGATCGCTGATCCAACCAGCTCAGATAATTTTCTTCGCAGCCATAGTGCCAAAAACAGATCTCAGCACGCGTCCTTTCTGAACCAAGTTGTCGAGGGTAGCGCGCTCCATGCCGAGATGATTGCCTGGTTTTGGCAACTCCCCCTCTGGCTGGAACTCGACAAACTACTGGTAGTGCATGCTGCTTGGGACGAGAAAAAGATGAACTCACTTAAGCCGTTGCTGGCTCCAGGAAACAAACTAACTGCCTGCGTAATGCAACGTTATTGCGAAAAAAGCTCTGAAACTTATTACGCAATCGAGACCATCCTCAAAGGCGTGGAAGCGGATTTGCCACCGGGGGCTTCTTTCACGGACAAGGATGGGCACTCTCGAAGCCAAATACGGCTGAAATGGTGGGAAAGCGGCCCTTCTTCATACCGCGATGCAGCCCTTATGGCGGAGGCTGTTGTCCTAGGCCTTGCCGATGAACTCTTTCTAAATGATCCCCGGCAAGGCCATAGTGATCACAGGCCGGTCTTCATCGGGCACCACGCGCTATCTGGAACGCCAAAACTGACATCCGCAAAAGTCGCTTGCCTGGATTTTTCGGTGGTTAATAAGGACGGCTTCCTGTGCGCCTATAGGTGGAGCGGCGAGACCGAACTCCGGAAGGAAAACTTGCTCTCAGTTCCGGTTCGCGCTTGAACTGTTTCTCAGCTTTGGGCGAGTTCCCTGCTGGCTCCATTCTTACCACCGCTACTAGGGGGATCCATGGAAAGAGCTGCAAAGGAAGAAGGCACGTTTGCAACGAGTTTCACGGTCGGCGGCGTTCACTTTCGCTTCCTGGCCATAGACGGGGGGCCAGTCAGTTTCAGAGCCGTTGGAGGCGGAACATCCAGGAAGAGATACGAGAATGACGATCCTTTTTGGATGTTTGATGACGACGTAGATGACGTGCGTAACGTGCAAGCATCCGATTTCGAAGTGGGAGGCTATTTCGCGAACGCAGCGCCCGTTCTGCGAAAAGTCACTGAAATATTGGCCGACTGGATTCGTGCGGAGAGACCATACATGTTCCACTTTCACGCCACCGATGAGAAAAAACACATGTGCTATCAGAGGCTGATTGGGCGATATCTCCTATTTTTGACGGATCGATATGCCCATTATATGGATGGGGCCGAGTTCTTTTTCGTTCGGAAAGAGGACGTTCCGGTTGAACAGAAAGCGATAGGAAATGTGGTCAACTGACCTGCAGGAACTTACCCGCACCATGATCGCGGATCGTATGTCCGGGGTTGTCCCGCCCGGCAGCGAACTGCTGCACATGAAAAATGTGGCAGGCGCATTTGGCACGATAGATCTCGACTCCCTTCGCAGCGGCACCATCCGCGTCATCGACAAAGAGACGAATGAGGTTATTCAATACCCGACAGTTGCGAAACTTCTTGACGGCGGCTGGGCAGTGGACTGAGCGAAATTCTGACGGAGCTGACTGTGACCAGCAAATCATCCAAGGAGAAGCGACGTGCGATCCCTACATTTACCATCGCTGAACTCGAGGCAGAGGCCTGTTAGATCCTCACAGCTATCTACTGGACCCTGCACGTGCTGCAACCGCGGGGGTCGATCACCTCGTCATGGCAGCGCCCACCGGACCTTTTGGGGTTTTGGATGATCTCGGCCGTCGGCGTCCTTTGCAGGCTGTCCATTCCGAACTCGCTTCGGCGGCCGGCGCCGAGCGCTTCGAGGTCTTGGTCGATCATCCGGGCATTGCCGCTATCGCCTATCGTGCCGGCGGACATATCCGCATTATTGTTGCAAATCTCACACCGATAGACGTCAAGGTCTCGGTGCCGCCGGGAGCGCGGCTGGTTGGTGTGATTGGCAAGGATGCGAACTTGGCGAAGCCAGGTCATAATCAACCGACATTGAGATCATATCGGTCGATGGTCCTGCAGTGCCAACCAACAAGCTGAAGGATGTTCGCTGGACATATATGAGGTCTCTCAGCTCCTTTCGCTGGTCGTCACAACGTTACAAAATAATCTATAAGTCATTGAAATTGTTATAGTAATCCAGAGTTCAATCCTCTCTCGCAGCACCAGATTTCTCACAGACAACGCCAGCCCGTCACGATAATTCTCGTCTTTCCGGCACGGACAGGCGAATGAAGGCACAGTACGGCGCTCGAATCCGTGGATTGCCTATAGCGTTTGTTTCCTTTGCGCTGTCGGGGTGATCTATTGCCTCTGCCCATTTCGGGCATGGTGCCAAAGGCTGTAAATGCACATTGTCGAGGCCATCAAGAGCGATCTGTATCGCTATACGCACAGAAGCGACATCAGGGCATTGTGCCGGCAATACCTCACGAATCGAGGCTTCAACTACATGGTCTGGCACCGGCTCGCGCAGTCGGACAATTCCGCTGTGCGCCGGATAGCCCGTCTGTTGCTGTCGTTGAAGATGAGGAAATTCGGCATACAGATTCCGGCGGAGACCAGGATCGGCTTTGGCTTCTACATCGGCCATGGCGGCCCCTGCGTGATCCATCACACGGCCAGGATCGGCGACAATTGCAACATATCCCAATACGTGACGATCGGAGCAACGCTCGGCAAATCCGCGTCGATAGGGGACGAGGTTTATATCGGCCCCAGTGTCTGCATCGTCGAGGACGTGACGATCGGCAGCCATTGCCTTATCGGCGCGGGTGCCGTTGTCACCAGGGATATTCCTGCCGGGAGCACCGCGGTAGGGGTTCCCGCGCGGCCGATCGACAAGGCCCGGCAACACAATTTCATCACCAACCGATGGCCGCCTGAAGTATGAGCAACCGTACCGCGAGCGGCGCTCATGGCTGTGCGCCGATGACTTGCCGGGCGCCCGGGTCGAGGGCTAGATAAACGATCACAGGGGGAGGGTAACATGGCACTTCACCTTTCGGCGGATGCCCCGGTTTCGGCAGCAGCCACGCCACAGAAATATCTCTTTGGTCCGTTCATCGACTTTTTCATGCTTGGCGGCAGCGCGCTGCTGATCCTGCCGGTCCTGTATTTTGTGCCTCTAAGGTATGAAGCTGCCCTGACGCTGACGATGTTCTTGATCTCGCATCTCATAAACCAGCCGCATTTCGGTCATTCCTACCAGATCTTCTATCGTAATTTCGCGCGCAAGGTGCTCGGCGACGGCTACGGCAGGAGCCTCCAGATCCGCTATATCCTGGCGGGAATTGTCGTCCCGCTGGCCATGATTGCCTTCTTTGCCTATGGCTCGTTGACGGGGAATGCCCGCCTGCTCGGCAACGCAACCAACGCTATGGGCTTTTTCGTCGGCTGGCACTACGTCAAGCAAGGCTACGGCATGCTGATGGTGGACGCGGTGCTGAAGCGCAGATTCTTCAGCGATCAGGACAAGAAGGTGCTGCTGTTCAACGGCTATGCCGTGTGGCTTTTCGCATGGCTGCAGACGAATGTGGTGATCACCGAAAGACAGTTCTGGGGCCTTGAGTATTACACTTTCGCGGTCCCGCCATGGCTCATCACCATCGCCATGTCGATCGCTGCCGCCTCCTCGGCTGCTACCGCCGTGATGTTCATCAATCGATGGCGCAAGCACGGTGGGGCGCTCCCCTATAACGGCGTCGTCGCCTACATCGTGTCCCTCTATGCCTGGATCCTGTTCGTGACGCTGAACCCGCTCTGGCTGCTCGTGGTGCCGGCGCTCCATTCCTTGCAATACCTGGCTGTGGTCTGGCGCTACCAGACCAATGTCGAGCGCGATCGTGCGGATGCCATCGAGAGGCCGGGATTGAAGATCCTGTCCATGCTTGGACCGCTCTACAGGCTGCGCGTGCTGGCCTTCATCGTCGTCGGCGCACTTCTTGGAGCGCTGGGTTTCTGGCTGGTGCCAATGATGCTGATCGACCTGGTTCCCTACGACAAGCAGGTGCTCGGCTCGTCGCTTTTCCTGTTCATCGCCTGGATATTCATCAACGTGCACCACTACTTCCTGGACAATGTGATGTGGCGGCGCGGCAATCCGGAAGTCTCGAAATATCTGTTCCGTTGAAGCGATCGATTGAGTTCATTCCAGCCAGCCGCACTGCGGCAAGGCTCCGCGCGGACACGATTCATTAACCAAGATGCTGTTCATCGATAGGATGGGTTGTGGGCCCGGTGCCGTCGGCTCTTGGTCAAGCCTGCCCGGTCTGGCCTGCCCGGTCTGGCCTGCCCGGTCTGGCCTGCCCGGTCTGGCCTGCTTGTCGGGCCGAAGGCTTCAAAAAGAAGGCCCCGCATGCGGTGAAGACGTCAAATCGCCCGAAACAGAAACAATGTGCAAGGCATGAACGTGATTGAAAGCAAACAGAACGCGCCCGGGGCCTCCCATCGTTGGACATGGTCGTCGGCCATCGTTGCTGCGTTGCTTTGCCTGTGCGTCACCAGCGCGTCCGCCGAGACGCGCGCTTTGCGGATTCAACATCTCCATACGGGCGAGAAGGCCGAGATCGTCTTCAAGCGCAATGGGCGTTACGATCAGGCGGGGTTGAAGAAGATCAATTTCATGCTGCGCGACTGGCGCCGCAACGAGCCGACCCGAATGGATCCGCGCCTGCTCGACCTTGTCTGGCAGGCCTATCGTGCCAGCGGCTCGACGGGCTATATCCATGTGGTCAGCGCCTATCGCTCGCCGGCGACGAACGCCATGCTGCGCGGTCGCTCGAAGGGCGTGGCGCGGGAAAGCCAGCACATGGTTGGCCGCGCGATGGATTTCTTCCTGCCGGATGTGCCGCTGAAGAAGCTGCGCGATATCGGCCTCAGGATGCAGGGTGGTGGCGTCGGCTATTACCCGACCTCCGGTTCGCCCTTCATTCATATGGACGTCGGCAATGTGCGGCACTGGCCGGGCATCAGCCGCCAGGAGCTCGCCAGGGTCTTCCCGAACGGCAACACGCTGCATGTACCAAGCGACGGCAAACCGCTGCCTGGTTACGGGCAGGCGTTTGCCGCTTACAAATCGCGCAAGGCGGCCGGCACGCCCAACATTGAACTGGCAAGCGTCGACGGCGGCCAACGCAGGCCTGCTCGTGGCCTGCTGGCGACGCTTTTGGGCCGCGGCACGGACGAGGCGGATGATGTCGCCGATGCGGTGCCGGCGCCGCGCAAACCGGCCAAGTCCGTAGAGCCCAAGACGGCCGGACAGGGCATCGCCATCGTGCCGCCGGAGGCAGCCCAGCGGGCGGATGTTCAGATGGCTTCCGGGGGTTCGGCTGAAGAACCTTCATCTGCGCAGACGGAGAAGACGCCTGAAGCGATCGTCATGGCGATGGCGCCCAAGGCTGTGCCGTTGCCGGACTTCGCCCCGCGCGCCCAGTCCACGGCCGGCATTGTGACCGCGCAAACCGCACCGTTCGCGATAGAAAGCGCGTCCATGGCGCGGGCCGAATTGCCGACTGCCAAGCGAGCGCCAACCAATGCCGAAATGCTCCTGGGCAAGGCCGATGCCACTGCCGCGAGCGTCGCGCCGGAGATAGTGGCGCTCAACATCCCCTTGCCGACATGGCGGCCTGAAGGCCAGACGAGCCCGGCGCGTCAGCCGGAAGCAGCCAAATCCGCCGATGCTATCGGTGCCCTCCTGGCCATGCATCACCCTGACGGCGGTCTCGATGGACTGGCCGGCCAGCGAGTTGCCGTGCCTGCATCGAAACCCGAAGATCACGTCAGGACCAGCCCTAAGGCCGACCGTGTCCAGCCTCGGCTCGATCCCGAAACCGCCGCCGTCATTGTACCGGCCGTGTTGACAGGTCGAGGCATTGCCGGCGGAACCGGGTCAACAGCGCCTGTCGTGGCCGCCAATTTCATTCGCACGGCGCCGCAGAAGGTCTATCTCGATGGATTCCAGTCGCGAGGACAGACGTCGGATCACCGCCGCTTCACCGGCTCTGCGGTCAAGTTCCTGCCCATAGCCAGCTTCAAATAAGGGGGCTGACGCACTCGTTCGACCCGGCGTAGAACCCTGTTGCGCAACCACTACGCCACCGACCAGCCGCCATCGATCAGTATGTTAGCCCCGGTGATCAGCGACGCCGCCGGCGAGGCGAGGAACACGACGGTGCCCGCCACATCGATCGGGTCGCCGATGCGGCCGAGCGGAATGTGGCCGAGCACATGGGCATGAAATTCCGGTTCGGCCAGTGAAGGCCGCGTGCCGTCGGTCCAGATGAAGGTCGGCGCCACGCTGTTGACGGCGATCCTGTGCTGCGCCCATTCCGCCGCNAGGCAGCGTGTCAGATGGTTGATCGCCGCCTTGCTCATGCAGTAGATCGCCTCGCCCTTCAGCGTGACCGTGCCGGCCTGCGAGCTGATGTTGATGATGCGCCAGCTCCTCTCTCAAATTGCTGAAGCCCTTGACACGTAAGGTGCCGCGCCCCCTAATCGATTGTCACAGTCACTTTGTCGCTCCGAACAAGTGAAGGGTTTTCTAGTGCGATATCAGCTTACAACCGCTCTGGATTCTCAGGAGAGTTGGCCCTCTAGTAGCTAGATGGGGGCGCTTTTCCTGGTCGACAGGCCATATCCGCCAGACCGCTTTGTGCGCGGAGATCGCATTGGGTTTGGCGAGTCCATGGACAGAGATGATGCAGGGTGTACGCGAGAAAATGAAATGAACTGCTTTGCGCGCTGTCAAAGGGTCACAAGCTGGCTCAAACTGGGTGCCGATCCGTGGCTCCGTAAGCTCGGATTACAAACGCGATCTTCGGTTCTGACTCGTGACTTCTTTGAACTGGAAGGCAGTCCAAAAGACGTCAACCAGAAACAATTCTTAAAGCTGCTAGATTCGAATAAGATCGAAATTTCAGACCTAATATATAGGCCGGTCAGTTTGATATCGCCGTCATCGATATCGCGCTGGAGAATTAAAGAGAAGGTTTTTACTAACGTTAGCTTCTCAAAAACGAGTATAGAGCGTTTTGAATTCACAGACTGTAAATTTATTAGGTGTCTTTTTCTATTTACGCATTTTGACGACTGTCGTTTTAACAGATGCGAGTTTTTAGATTCGAATATGTCGCGCGTAGAATTTGAAAAAGTATACATAGAGCCATCTTCTTTCGAAAATTGTATAGTCGATTATAGATACGCAAATATAGCAATATATCTATACCAGGAGCTTCTGCGTAACGGCCGGAAGGAATCTCAACCAGACCACTCTGATGATGCTTTGTACATGTTTAGATTGTGGAAACGACGGTTTAGTACGCACTCTAACCGGGGTGGTTCGACTTGGAGGAAGACAATTAATTTCTTTTCAGATTTGCCAAGTTATATATTTCAAATATGTCTTGGGTACGGCGTTAGAATGAAGAATTTGGCGATGACAACGATTTTTGTACTCCTCGCATTCACAATTATAAACTGGCTTGCTAGATTCGAGTTAGGATTTACAGAGATGAAGTATACCAAGATAGAAGATATATGGGATGCTCTCTATTTCTCGATTGTTGTAATGACTACAGTCGGATTTGGGGATATTGTTCCTCATTCGGCAATTGGAAAGGTATTCGTTAGCTTCCAAGCCATTACCGGATTTTTCCTTTTTGCTACGTTTGCATCCATGATGTTCAGAAGATTTTCTCAGTAGGAACCTGGAATGACATCAATTTGCCTGTTTGGCTCGTGGGCGCGAAATACGGCGGATCAGTTCAGCGATAAAGATGTTTTAATCGTTGGGCTAACGCAGGAAGAGTGTGACTCCGTTGCATACAAATGGCGAACTTCCGGTTGGAGTGTGTCTTGTTTTACCGCCGACCATTTCCTCAAGATGGCATCAGCCGGTTCGCTTTTTGTTCAACACATCAAAATTGAGGGGAAAATTGTAGAAGATAGTGGGATCCTATCGGCTGCTCTGGATTGCTTTGCCCCAAGGTCAGACTACAGTAGGCAGTTAATCGATGCATTTGAACCCCTATCATGGATAGGAAGCACTCCACGTAGTTATTGGTCTCAGCTTTGCATAGCAGATATTCTTTACGTCATATGCCGAAACGCCGCAGTTGTAGCAAACGCCATCAGCCATCAATATATTTTTGAACACACACGACTCTTCGAATTTCTTGCAACTGAAGCCAAGCTGACTGATGAAGAATACGTATCCATAGCGCGACTCAGGTCCTTGAAGTGTGCATATCGCTCAAGGGATAGTGGGGTGACAATTCGAGATGATGTTGATCGTTCAGTAGCCTCGGCACTCAAAATTGCCAAGCATTTCGGAGATTTACATGCGACAGGTAGCAGGCCTTCAACTTGGCCGAACGGCTATCATGAGCTAAGGCGTTTTGAGCTATCGCTACTAGCCAAATACGATCCGAGAGAGCTTGACACCCAAATACCTGGTGATCAGTATTTCGAGATATGGCAACTAGTTTGTAACCCCGCTGACTACCCTAAACTGCGAAAATTTGCGTCCGAGCAGGGTGAACTTCGCTTGACTCAACTCTCCAATGAAAGCTTTCAATACAAAGAGGCACTCGTCAGCTCATTGAAAAGGTCGGAGGTGTAGGGCTATCGCAAATCTACTGATGTCAGTGGGCTGACGCAGACTCAGCGCGCTCAAGCCACCGACCAGCCGCCATCGACCAGTATGTTCGCCCCGGTGATCAGCGACGCCGCCGGCGAGGCGAGGAACACCACGGTACCCGCCACATCGATCGGGTCGCCGATGCGGCCGAGCGGAATGTGGCCGAGCACATGGGCATGAAATTCCGGTTCGGCGAGCGATGGCCGTGTGCCATCGGTCCAGATGAAGGTCGGCGCCACGCTGTTGACGGCGATCCTGTGCTGCGCCCATTCCGCCGCCAGGCAGCGTGTCAGATGGTTGATCGCCGCCTTGCTCATGCAGTAGATCGCCTCGCCCTTCAGCGTGACCGTGCCGGCCTGCGAGCTGATGTTGATGATGCGCCCACCTTTCTGCGCGATCATCAGCCTTCCCACTGCCTGGGTGGTGAAGAACGTGCCCTTGAGGTTGACGTTCACCGTCAGGTCGAAATCCTCCTCGGTGACGTCCTCGGCCAGGTTTTCCGGTCCAAGACCGACATTGTTGACCAGCACGTCGATGCGGCCGAAGGCGGCATGCGCGTCGGCGACACCCTTGCGCACCGTGGCGAGATCGGTTGCATCCATCTGCACGGCAAGCGCCCGCCGGCCGATGCGTTCGATCTCGGCGACAAGCTCCGCCCCGTCGGCCTTGCTGCGCACACCGACGATCATATCGGCGCCGGAGCCGGCGCAGGCCAATGCGCAGGCGCGGCCGATCCCGCGCGAGGCGCCGGTCACCAGCACCACTTTGCCGGCCAGATCGAATTTTGGTGTGAAGTCCGTCATCGCAACCTCCCCTGAAGCCTTTTTGGGGCCGCACCTGTCGACAGTACGCATCGGAACGGCCGTTTTGCCGAAGACTACCCGCTCACGGCGCGAAAACCAGCCGGCATCTGGCCAACTCGCGACAAGAACACCGTTTGTCCCGAGCCTTGCCACGCGCCGGCCATCATGATGCCATCTCCCTGGGGAAAATCGTATCTTGCGGGTTCCGGGGTGGGCGATGCGGCTTGGGCGAATGACAGTCGAAAGGGCGCGCATGTGCGTGGCATTTGCCGCGGCACTGGTGCTGTGCCTGTGCGTGTGGGATCCGGCTTACGCCGAGGAGCCGAAGGCGCTGAAAGGCGTCGCGCTCATCATCGGCCAGTCTGACTACAAGCATGTCGGCAAATTGCCCAATCCCGAAAACGATGCCCGTGCCATCGAAGCGATGTTCGGCAAGCTCGGCTTCGAAACGACCGTTGCCACCAACCGCGACGCACGCAAATTGCGGCGTGACCTAGAAGGCTTTGTCGACGATGCCGAAGGCGCCGATGTCGCCGTCATCTATTATTCCGGCCATGGCATCGAAGCCGGCGGCGAGAATTTCCTGGTCCCTGTCGATGCCGATCTCTCGGCGCTCGACAATGCTGGCGAGAAGCTGGTGCCGCTGTCCTCGATCGTCGCCGAACTGAAGGCCAAGGTGCCGGTCACCATCGTGTTGCTCGATGCCTGTCGCAACGATCCGTTTCCGCCGGGCACGCTGCTGAAGCTGGCGCCGGGCGATGACGGCAAGCCCATCGGCGCCGGCGGTCTCGGCGAAACGCGCAGCGTCGTTGCGCTGAAGACCACCGCGCCGGCCAACGGCTCGGCCGACGACAGCCTCGGCCAGGTCATCGGCTTTGCCGCCGAGCCCGGCAAGGTGGCGCTCGACGGTCCGGCCGACGGCAACAGCCCCTATGCGGCGGCGATCCTGCGCCACATCGACACGATGGGCGGCGAGGAATTCGGCACGGTGCTGCGCATGATCGGCGAGGAGGTTTACCTCAAGACCAATGGCCAGCAGCGGCCGTGGGTCAATGAGAGCCTGCGCCGGCTACTCTATTTCGGCACACCAGCCGAAGCCCCGAAGGGCGACGAGGGCGACATCCTCACCGAGCGCCGCAAGCTGCTGCTTACCATCTCGACGCTGCCCGATCCGGAACGCCGCCAGATCGAGACCATCTCGCGCGACGGCGGCGTGCCGATGGATACGCTCTATGCCATGCT
Source organism: Mesorhizobium loti CJ3sym (assembly GCF_000472785.1). GTDB lineage: Bacteria > Pseudomonadota > Alphaproteobacteria > Rhizobiales > Rhizobiaceae > Mesorhizobium > Mesorhizobium loti_E. Next base: position 29,906 of record NZ_AXAL01000040.1, on the reverse strand, counting down.
GAAGACGCTCGGCACCGACACGCCGAAGGACCCGGCCGAGCTCGACAAATTGCTGCGCGGCCAGACCGAACGGCTGAAGCAGGTGCTGGCCGAGCAGGCGGCCCTGAAGAGCCAGGACCCGGAGATCGTCCGGCTGTCGAAACTGGCCGACCAGGCGGTGCGCGAAGGTGCGCTCGATGCAGCCCGGAAATTCCACGAGCAGGCCAAGGCGCGCGTCGGCGAATTGGCAAACACGGTCGACAAGGCCGAAGCCGATCTCAAGGCGCGCCGGCTGGAGTTTGCGGAAGTCTTCGCCTCAAGCGCGAAAACCTACGAACTGTCTTTCGACTATCTGAAGGCCGCACAGGACTACGCCAAGGCCTATGATGAAGCGGAGAAATGGAGTGACGAGGACGCCTGGTTCTACAAGGCAGCGGAAGCCGAAGCGCTTTCCAATCAGGGCACGTTTTCCGGCGACAACGCATTTCTGCTTCAGGCCGTCACCGCCTATGAAAAGAGCCTGACCTATGTGTCGCGTGAAAAGACGCCGCGGAAATGGGCAGCCACGCAGAACAATCTTGCCACCAATCTCTCCACGCTGGGTGAGCGCGAGGCCGGCCGCGAAAACCTCGACAAGGCGGCCGCCGCCTTCGAGCAGGCGCTGACGGTCTACACCCGCGAGGCCTATCCCGACGATTGGGCGTCCACCTCAGGCAATCTTGGCACGGTGTATTGGCGACTTGGCCAGCGCGAGACCGGTACGGCGCTGCTCGACAAGGCGGTCGCCACCTTCCGCGCGGCGCTGGAGGTGCAGGGATCGAAGAAGGTGCCGCTCGAATGGGCGGCGACTGAGAACAATCTTGGCATCGTGCTGTCTGAGCTCGGTGAGCGCGAGACGACCAGCGACAGTTTTCGCGCCGCCATCAAGGCGCATCGCGCCGCGTTGACGCAATACAGCCGTGAGCGCGTGCCGCTCGACTGGGCGTTGAGTGAGGTCAATCTCGGTGCGGCGCTGTTTCGCCTTGGCGCGCGCGAGAAGGATGTCGCGACGCTCGAGCAGTCGGTTGCCGCCTATCAGTCGGCGACGGAGGAAATGACTAGGGACCGAGCACCGGCGCAATGGGCGACGATCCAGAACAATATGAGCTCGGCGCTGGAGACGATCGGCGAGATCAATGGTGACATCCCGACGCTGCAGCATGCGAGCGAAGCCGCCGAAGCGGCGCTCACCGTGTGGACACGCGAACATGCGCCGGCAAGCTGGGCCAACGGCCAACTGACGCTCGGCAATGCCTTACAGCGTCTCGGCGTGAAGCAGGACGACACGGCGACGCTGCTCAAGTCGGTTTCCGCCTATGAGGCAGCACTCTCGGAATATCCGCGTGAAAAGCTGCCTCTCGACTGGGCCTCGCTGCAGCAGAATCTCGGCTCTGCCTATGCCTCGCTCGGCGATCGCGACACGGGAATCGACTATTTGCAGAAGTCCGCGACCGCGTATCGCAGCGCATCGGAAGTTTACACGGCCACGGCCGCGCCCACGGAGTTCGCTTCCATCGAGCACAGTCTCGGCAGTACGCTGTCGAGCTGGGGCGATCGCGCCGGCGACAAAGCGGTGCTCGAACAGGCGGTCGCCGCCTATGACGCCGCGCTCACTGTGCGGACCAAGGACAATGCCCCGAAAGATTGGGCGAAGACGCAGTACCGGCTGGGCGCGGCCCTTTCCATGCTGGGCAAATCCAGCGACGGCCCAACCGAAGCGCTGGAACGCTCGGTGACGGCCTATCGGGCGGCCCTCGAAGTGCAGACCCGCGACAGCGATCCCGACGCTTGGGCGGCAACGCAATGGGGGCTAGGTCATGTGCTTCTGGTGCTGGGCGACCGGGTGCAGGACGGCGCCGATTTCAAGCAGTCGGTGACAGCGCTCGAAGCGGCTTTGCCCTTCTATGATCTTGCCAGCGTGCCGCAGGATCATGCCCAACTGCAGAGCGATCTCGGCAGCGCCTATTACTACCTCGCCGGTGCAAGCAATGATCCGTCGCTCTATCAGAAGGCGGCGGCCGCGCATGAAGCAGCGCTTGCCGTCTATGCCGCGCTGCCGGACCGCACGCTGTGGGCCTCGGTCGAAAGCGATCTCGGCAATGCGCGTATGATGCAGGCGAGTGCTGCTTCCGATCCGGACATGATGGCGAAGTCGGTGCAGGCCTATGAGGCAGCGCTGACGGTGACGACCCGCGACAAGAATGCCGAGGACTGGACCCGCAATCAGTCCAATCTGGCGAGCGCGCTGTCGTCGCTGGGATATTGGCGCAACGATGTCGCCTTGCTGAAGCGTTCGGCCGGCATCTACCGCAGCATACAAAGTGTCCGCACCCGTGATCGTGCGCCTGAGCAATGGGCGCGCACGCAAGGCGATTTCGCCAGGGTGCTCAGCATGATTGGTGAGAAGGCGCCGGAACCCGCGGTGTTCGATGAGGCGATCGCCGTCAACCGGGCGCTGGCCGACGAGGTCGGCCGCGATCGCGATCCCGACCGTTGGGCGAGCCTGCAGAACGAGGTCGGCTATGCCTTGACGATGGCCGGCCGTTCGGAACACAACGTCGCCCGTTTCGAGGAGGCGGTGCCGATCCTGCGCGAGGCGATCGCCGTGCAGAAGAAGATCAATTCGGTGCCGGCCGTCGCCTTCACCGAAGACAGTCTTTGCGATGTGCTGACCGATCTGGGCACGGCCCGCAAGGACAAGGCGCTTGCCCAGGAGGCGATTGCGGCTTGCCAGGACGCGCTGGTCATCTTCAGGGATCGCAGGATGGACGATCTCACCGCCGGCTCCGAGAAGAACCTTGCCGAGGCACAAGCCTTGCTGGCCGACTTGCACTGACGCTGGAGCGCTGCGCCCCGGTCGACGATGCAACGTCGCGTGACAATGGTGAGCGCATATCATATATTGACATAAAGATATCCTTATGTGATGGGATAATGCCTGTCGCCAAAGGGATAAAAAATGTCGCAGAATTCTGCATCGCTGGATGCGTTGTTCGGCCCCGTCGCGACCAAGCCCGACGGCTCCGAAGTGCTTGCGGCGCTCACCGCGGCGGCGCGCGAACGTGTTCTCATTCTTGACGGCGCCATGGGCACGCAGATCCAGGGGCTTGGCTTCGACGAAGACCATTTTCGCGGCGAGGCCTTCGCCGGCTGCGCCTGCCATCAGCAGGGAAACAACGACCTGCTGATCCTGACGCAGCCCGGGGCGATCGAGGAGATCCACTACCAGTACGCGATATCAGGCGCCGACATCCTCGAGACCAACACCTTTTCATCGACCTCGATCGCCCAGGCCGATTATGGCATGGAGGATGCGGTCTATGCGCTGAACCGCGATGGTGCGCGTCTGGTCAGACGCGCCGCCATTCGTGCGGAGCAGGAAGACGGCAAGCGCCGTTTCGTCGCCGGCGCGCTGGGGCCGACCAACCGCACCGCCTCAATGTCGCCTGACGTCAACAATCCCGGCTATCGGGCGGTGACCTTCGACGAATTGCGGCTTGCCTATGGCGAGCAGCTGCGCGGCTTGATCGACGGCGGCGCCGACATCATCCTGATCGAGACCATCTTCGACACGCTGAACGCCAAGGCGGCGATCTTTGCCTGCAACGAGATCTTCATCGAGAAGGGCGCGCGCCTGCCGGTGATGATTTCCGGCACCATCACCGACCTTTCCGGCCGCACCCTGTCGGGCCAGACGCCGACGGCCTTCTGGCATTCGGTGCGTCATGCCAGCCCGTTCACCATCGGCCTCAACTGCGCGCTCGGCGCCAACGCCATGCGCGCGCACCTGGCCGAAATATCGGGTGCTGCCGACACCTTTGTCTGCGCCTATCCGAATGCCGGCCTGCCCAATGAATTCGGCCGCTACGACGAGAGCCCGGAATTCATGGCAGCGCAGATCGAGGACTTTGCACGCGAGGGGCTGGTCAATGTCGTCGGCGGCTGCTGCGGCTCGACGCCGGACCATATCCGGGCGATTGCCGAGGCGGTGAAGAAATATCCGCCGCGCGCCATTCCCGAGATCGAGCGCAAGATGCGCCTGTCCGGCCTGGAGCCATTCACGCTTACTGACGAAATCCCTTTCGTCAACGTCGGCGAGCGCACCAATGTCACCGGGTCGGCCAAGTTCCGAAAACTGATCACGGCGGGCGATTATGTTCCGGCACTCGACGTGGCGCGCGACCAGGTCGCCAATGGCGCCCAGATCATCGACATCAACATGGATGAAGGCCTGATCGATTCGAAGAAGGCGATGGTCGAGTATCTCAACCTGATCGCCGCCGAACCGGATATCGCGCGCGTACCGGTGATGGTCGACTCCTCGAAATGGGAGATTATCGAGGAGGGCCTGAAATGCGTGCAAGGCAAGCCGCTGGTCAATTCCATCTCGATGAAGGAAGGCGAGGAAGCCTTCCTGCATCATGCCCGACTGGTCCGAGCCTATGGCGCGGCCGTGGTCGTCATGGCCTTCGATGAGGCTGGCCAGGCCGACACCAAGGCGCGCAAGGTTGAGATATGCACCCGCGCCTACAAGCTTTTGACCGAACAGGCCGGCTTTCCGCCCGAGGACATCGTCTTCGACCCCAATGTCTTCGCGGTCGCCACCGGCATCGAGGAGCATGACAATTATGGCGTCGACTTCATCGAGGCCGCCGGCGAGATCACTTCGACGCTGCCGCATGTCCATATTTCCGGCGGCGTCTCGAACCTGTCCTTCTCGTTCCGTGGCAACGAGCCGGTGCGCGAGGCCATGCACGCGGTGTTCCTCTACCACGCCATCCAGCGAGGCATGGATATGGGCATCGTCAATGCCGGCCAGCTTGCCGTCTATGACACGATCGAGCCCGAGCTGCGCGAGGCTTGCGAGGATGTCGTGCTCAACCGCGCGCCCAAGGCCGGCGGCACCGCCACCGAGCGCATGCTGGAGATCGCCGAGCGCTTCAAGGGCACAGCCGGCAAGGAGGGCAAGGAGCGCGATCTCGCCTGGCGCGAATGGACGGTCGAGCAGCGGATTTCCCATGCGCTGGTCAACGGCATCACCGAATTCATCGACGCCGACACCGAGGAAGCGCGGCTCGCCGCCGAGCGGCCGCTGCATGTCATCGAAGGCCCGTTGATGGCCGGCATGAATGTCGTCGGCGACCTCTTCGGCGCGGGAAAGATGTTCCTGCCGCAAGTGGTGAAGTCGGCGCGGGTGATGAAGCAGGCGGTCGCGGGGTTGCTGCCGCATATGGAGGCTGAGAAACTGGCCAACGCCGCCAATGGCATCGACAATGGCGAGCGCCAGACGGCTGGAAAAATCCTGATGGCGACGGTGAAGGGCGATGTCCATGACATCGGCAAGAACATCGTCGGCGTGGTTTTGGCCTGCAACAATTACGAGATCATCGATCTTGGCGTCATGGTGCCAGCGGCGAAAATCCTGCAGACGGCGCGCGACAAACAAGTCGACATCATCGGCCTGTCCGGCCTGATCACGCCGTCGCTGGATGAGATGGTTCACATGGCCGCCGAGATGGAGCGCGAGGGTTTCGACATCCCGCTGCTGATCGGTGGCGCGACGACCAGCCGCGTGCATACAGCGGTGAAAATCCATCCGCGCTACAGCAAGGGGCAGACGGTCTACGTCACCGACGCCAGCCGGGCAGTGGGCGTCGTCTCCGCCTTGCTGTCGAACGATGCCAAGGCCGAGTATGTCGACGGGGTGCGAGCCGAGTACAAGAAAGTCGCCGACGGGCATGCCCGCTCCGAGGCCGACAAGCAGCGGCTGCCGCTGGCCAAAGCGAGGGCCAATGCGCACAAGGTCGACTGGCCTGCCTACCAGCCGCCGAAGCCGTCTTTCACAGGTGTAAAGGTGTTCGAGAACTGGGACCTCACGGAACTCGCTGGCTATATCGACTGGACGCCGTTCTTCCAGACCTGGGAGCTGAAGGGCCGCTATCCCAAGATCCTCGAGGATGAGGCACAAGGGCCTGCCGCGCGCCAGCTATTCGAGGATGCGCAGGCGATGCTGAAGAAGATTATTGCGGAAAAATGGTTCGCGCCGCGCGGCGTCATCGGCTTCTGGCCGGCCAATACCGTTGGCGACGACATCAGGCTGTTTACGAACGAGGGGCGCTCGCAGGAGCTGGCAACGTTCTTCACGTTGCGCCAGCAACTGACCAAGCGCGACGGCAAGGCCAATGTCGCCCTGTCGGATTTCGTAGCACCCGCCGAGAGCGGCAAGCCCGACTATATCGGCGGCTTCATCGTCACCGCCGGGATCGAGGAAGTGGCGATATCGGAGCGGTTCGAGCGGGCCAATGACGACTATTCCTCGATCATGGTCAAGGCGCTGGCCGACCGCTTCGCCGAAGCTTTTGCAGAGCGCATGCACGAAAAGGTGCGCAAGGAATTCTGGGGCTACGCATCAGACGAGAAGTTGGTGCCGGACGAGCTGATAGGCGAACCCTATCGCGGCATCCGCCCGGCACCCGGCTATCCCGCGCAGCCCGACCATACGGAGAAGGCGACGCTGTTCCGATTGCTCGACGGCGAGCGCAATGCCGGGGTGAGCCTCACGGAAAGTTATGCGATGTGGCCGGGCTCGTCAGTGTCCGGCATCTATCTCGCGCATCCCGAGAGCTATTACTTCGGCGTCGCCAAGGTCGAGCGCGACCAAGTCGAGGATTATGCCCGTCGCAAGGACATGCCGCTCGCCGAGGTCGAGCGCTGGCTCGGCCCGATCCTCAACTATGTGCCGGTGAATTATGCGGAGGCGGCGGAGTAGGATTGCAGTCCTTAAAAAAAATGCGCGGCTCTTGCATTTGCCGCCTTCTATCTAGTTCATCGAAAGTATGGTCGGCGTCGGTCCGCAGGGACGCCTCATGGACCGCGCTGGAGTCTGCCGCATGACCGATAGTGACGCCCCGATCCTCGTTCTATTTCGCAACGATCTTCGGGTCCGCGACAACCGCGCTCTTTCGGCCGCCGCCGCGACAGGCAGGCCTGTTGTGCCGCTGTTCATACTCGACGAGGAGGTAGAGCTGGCGCGCCGCAAGGGCGGCGCCAGCCGTTGGTGGCTGCACCATTCGCTTTATGCGCTCGCGCGCGACATCGAGGCGTTGGGCGCGCGGCTTATCCTTCGGCAAGGCGCGACGGAGACGATCGTCGCCGAAGCCATCAGCGCGACAAAAGCCGCCTCGGTGTTCTGGAACCGTCGCTATGCGCCGGCCGACATCGAAACCGACAAGTCCATGATGGCGAAGCTGCGCAAGGATGGCTTCGTGGCGGAGAGTTTCGACGGCTTCCTGCTGCATGAGCCATCGCGGTTGAGGACGCAGGCCGGCGAATTCTACAAGGTGTTCACGCCGTTCTACAGGAAGCTGGCGGAGCTCGATCATCGACATCCGGTCGATGCGCCGGACAAGCTCGGCGGCTGGAATGGAAAGCTCCATTCCGATCCGCTTGGCGCGTTCGGCCTGCTGCCGAAAAAGCCCGACTGGTCGGGCGGGCTTGCCGAACGCTGGCAGCCTGGCGAGCAGGGGGCGCTGCAGCGGCTGAAAACATTTATCGAAGACCGCCTCGATAGCTATGCCGAGGGCCGAGACTTTCCCGGCGAGGACGCCACGTCGTGCCTTTCACCGCATCTCGCACATGGCGAGATCACGCCATTCCAGATCATGGGCGCCGTCAGCCATAAGCACTCAGGCGATGCAGAGACGTTCAGGAAAGAACTTGCCTGGCGCGAATTCTCCTATCATCTCCTCTTCAACCTGCCGAAGATCCACCGCGAAAACATCCGCGAGGAGTTCAATGCGTTCAAATGGCGGGGTGCCGCGGCCGAACTGAAAGCGTGGCAGGATGGACTGACCGGATATCCCATCGTCGATGCCGGTCTGCGCGAGCTCTGGCAAACCGGCTATATGCACAATCGTGTCCGCATGATCGCGGCTTCGTTCCTGATCAAGGACCTGCTGATCGACTGGCGCGAGGGCGAGGAATGGTTCTGGGACACGCTGGTAGATGCCGATGCCGCCAACAATCCCGCCAGCTGGCAGTGGGTTGCGGGATCGGGCGCCGATGCGGCGCCTTACTTCCGCATCTTCAATCCCGTGATGCAGGGCGAGAAGTTTGATCCCAAGGGTAGCTATGTCCGCCAATTCGTCCCGGAACTCGCCAAGCTGCCCGACAAATATCTTCATCGCCCGTGGGAGGCGCCGGCCGACATCATGCGGCAGTCTGGTTTGACACTTGGAAGGGACTACCCGCGCCCTATTGTGGACCATGCCATGGCGAGGGACAGGGCATTGGCGGCCTATCGCACCGCGCGCGGGCAGTGATTTTCATATGGGCGCAGCATGACCAGGTAGGAGACTACGTGCCCGTCAAAGACAGGGTAGCTCTCTAAGAGGCCGTTTCGAAAGATACTATAAGTCGAGTGTGAAGTTGAACCGGGCGTAGCGGAGCCATTGGGGCTTAACCACCGCATTTAGGTTCAAGGCAGCGATATCGGTTCTGGTCAGGCGGGCGTCGCCTTCTCCGGCGATTACCGCGGGCAGGTCATATTCAAGCGTAGGGATTAGGCCGCACCACACTCCATCGGCTTGTTTTGGCACGCCGCTTTCAGGATCGAAGAGATGGTCGACCAGCCATAGCTCCCAGCCGAGTACCTCGATTTGGTCTGCCTCGCAGGCTGCCAGGAACGCTTCCGTATCTGCGGGGAGAACGCCAATTTCTCCATTACTCGAGCGGAACGATCGCTCCAGCACAGCAGTCGACAAGGAAGGTGGAAACAGCATGCGGGCGCAACCTCCATGGTTGAGTATCTCGGGATCGGCTGATTCAAGGAGGTTTGCTGATACCAACCTTGGACAAGCCATGTGGACCCGCGACACTCGGCGGCAATATAGCCGCGACCACCTTCGATATCCAAGCAGCCTGTCCGATGCCGAATGGGCGATCGTCGCTGCACACCTTCCGACCCATCGCAAAACCGGGCGACCACGCCGTTGGCCATGGCGATGCCTGTTTGATGGCATCTTGTTCGTGCTGCGAACCGGCGCACCTTGGCGATGTTTGCCACCCGGTTTTCCGCCTTGGCAGACGGTCTATCGGTGGTTCGCCTCCTTGCGTGACACAGGCTTCTTCCAAAGCTTCAATCACGTGCTCGTCCTCGCCGATCGCGTTCGACACGGACGCGAAGAAGCACCTTCCGCCGCCGTTATCGACAGCCAGTCGATAAAGACCACGGAAGCTGGCGGTCCGCGCGGCTACGATGCCGGCAAGAAGGTGATGGGGCGCAAGCGGCACGCCATGGTCGACACTGATGGCCGGGCGCTTGAGCTGCTCGTGCATCCCGGCAACATGCAAGATCGCGACGGAGCGGTGCCACTGCTCAAACAATCCCGCCGTCGTCACCCGTTCGTAGCCAAGGCATTTGCCCATAGTGCTTATAACTCTAGCCGCGTCGCCGATGCCACCTCGATCGACATAGAGATCGTTCGCAAAATGACCGGCCAAATCGGCTTCACGGTTCATCCAAGACGCTGGGTTGTTGAACGAACCTTCGCCTGGTTGGGTCGCAACCGCCGCCTTGCCAAAGATTTCGAAGCCACCATCGGGTCCGCCACTGCGTTCCTCTACGCGGCCGCTGCCATGGTGCTCGTCAGGCGCATCGCACGCTCAGCATGACTTCCGAAACGGACTCTAAGTGCTGGGGATTGACGACCTGACCTATTGCCCGACTTTTTACTTGTTCCCAATATGGGAATATCCTATATCCAGCCATGCAGATCATTGCCAAGAAGGCCCTGAGAGACTTCTGGGCCAAGCACAATCAGGCCGAAGCGCCTTTGACTGCGTGGTATGTGACGGTCGACAAGGCCGACTGGAAGACCCCGGCCGGCATCAAGGTTGCGTTTGGCGCGACGGTTGATTTTGTCGGCGACAATCGTGTCATTTTCGACATAGGCGGCAACAAGTACCGCTTGATCGTCCATGTCGCTTACAAGTTTCACCGTGTCCTGATCAAATTCGTCGGGACGCACAAGGAATACGACAAGATTGATCCGGAGAAGGTGTGATGGACAACATTCGACCCATTAAGACCGACGCCGACTACGATTGGGCGATTGCGGAGATCACCAAATATTTTGAGGATGAACCCGAGGTGGGCTCTGCCGACGGTGACCGTTTCGACGTCCTTGCAACCCTGATCGAGGCCTATGAGGACAAGCACTATCCAATTGAAGCGCCGGATCCTGTCGAAGCCATTCGTTCTCACATGGAACTGTTCAAGCTTCCGCGCAAAGCCCTGGCCGATGTCCTCGGCTCATCGCCTCGCGCGACCGAGGTGTTGAGCCGGAGGCGCGCCCTCACCATGGACATGGTCTTCAAGCTCAACAAGGAATGGCATATTCCGGCAGAAGTTCTTGTGCGGCCCTACCATCTTGCAAAGGACAAGGAACGCAAGCGCACCGGATGAAAGCGACAGGCAGGTGACGATCGCTTCTCGCGGTGATCCCCGGCATCGGGCGCTTCAATGCGTTATTGCATCGCTGCGGGGTTCATCCACAGAAACTCCCACACATGGCCGTCCGGATCTTCGATGTGGCGGTTGAACATGAAGCCGAGGTCCTGCGCCGGATTGGGATCGGCGCGGCCGCCTGCCGTCACGCCCTTCTCGATGACGGCATTGACCTCGTCCTTGCTGTCGACGGTAAGTGCGATCAACATCTGGCTGTCCCGCTTGGCGTCGCCGATCGGGCGTGCTGTGAACTGGCCGTAGTGCTGGTGGGTCAGCAACATCACCCCGATCGCGTCGGTGAACATGATCGAGCTGGCCTGGTCGTTGGAGAATTGCGGGTTCAGCGTGCCGCCGATAGCGAGATAGAACTTGGTGGCCGCTTGCAGATCGCGCACCGGCAGATTGAGGAAGATCATTTTGCTCATCGGCTCAAACCTTGCTTTCGTTGACGGGTACTAGCCAGTCTAGTACTGTCGCAATGGCTATCACATGGGAACGGTACCGTCTAGTACTGGTGGAGGGGCGCTGTGGAAAATAATGTCGAGACGAGGTCGGCCCGCAAGGATCGGGAAATCATCGAAGCGGCCACTGCGGCGTTCATCGCGAAGGGCTATGACGGGACCAGCATGGAGGAAATCGCCACCAAGGCGGGGGCATCCAAGCAAACCGTCTACAAGCATTTCAAGGACAAGGAGACGCTTTTCACCGAAGTCGTCGAGTCCACCGCCAGCCAGACCAACGACATCGTCGAGTCCGTCACCATGCTGCTTTCCGAGGCGAAATTCATGGAGGGTGGCCTGCAGCAGCTCGCCCGACGCATGACGACGACGCTGATGGACGACGAGCTGTTGAAGCTGCGGCGTCTGATTATCGCCAATGCGGATCGGATGCCGCAGCTTGGCCGCAGCTGGTACGAAAAAGGCTTTGAGCGCATGCTGGCCTCGGTGGCTTCATGTTTTCAAAAGCTCACCAGTCGGGGCCTGCTGCAGACCAGCGATCCCCGTTTGGCGGCCAGTCATCTCTTCGGAATGCTGCTCTGGATCCCCATGAACGAAGCCATGTTCACCGGACGCAACCCGCGCTCCAAGGCCGACCTTGAGCGGCATGCCGATGCTTCTGTCGAAGCCTTCCTTGCCGCCTATGGGGTGCGGTCGAAATATTCACGCGCCGTCCGCTGGTGATGCGTCTTGCGGTCGATTGCCCGTCCGCGCGTGTTGTCTTTTGCCCCCGGCACCGTCGCTTTCCTGTGAACGGCAGCCGGGCATCAGGATGCGGTGTGCCAACATCGGCATTTGCATCGCCGGCTCGCGCATGATCCAAGGCAGCGGTAGAGTCCGGGTACTCGTCTTCTCGATTGGAGCTTGAATGACCGTCTTTACACGCCGCAGGCTTCTGAAAACGGCCGCCATCGCCGGCGCAGGTGGGGTCGGGCTCTCGGCCATGGGCAGGCTTGGCAGTTGGGCCGCCGCCACGCCAGAGCCGCTCGTGCTGAAGACAGCGAAAATCCAGGCGAAGCTGATGGATGCCGGCGCGACCAACAATGTACTGACTTATGGCAACGCCGGAATGCCGCCGGTGCTGCGGATGAAAAAGGGTGAGCCGTTCGCCGCGCGCCTGGTCAATGCCATCGATGATCCGACGACGATCCACTGGCACGGCATTCGCGTTCCAAACAAGATGGATGGCGTGCCCTTCCTGGTCCAGCCTTACGTCTACACCGGCGATCATTTCGACTACGCCTTCACCCCGCCGGACGCCGGTACCTTCTGGTATCACCCGCATTGCAACACGCTGGAGCAGATGGGGCACGGCCTGACCGGCGTGATCGTGGTCGAGAACCCCAGCGATCCGAAATTCGACGCCGAATTCGTCCTCAATCTGCGCGATTGGCGCCTCGGCGACGACGCCCAGTTCATCGACCAGTTCCGGCCGCGCGATGCCGCGAGGACCGGCACCTACGGCACGGTGCGCACCGCCAACTGGCTCGACCAGCCGCAATACGACGCACCCGCCGGCGGGCTGGTGCGTCTGCGCATCGCCATCACAGATGTCACGCGCATTTATGCCTTCCGCGTCGACGGTGCCGAGGCGACCGTGATGGCGCTGGATGGCAATCCGGTGCGGGAGCGTTTTTCACCCGATGCCTTGCTGCTCGGACCCGGCCAGCGCATGGAACTCGCCATCCGCATGCCCGACCAAGAGGGCGCGATCGTCAGCCTGCGGGATGTCAGGGGCACCAAGCCTAAGGTTCTGGCGACCTTCCATGCGACCGGCAGCTCGCTCAAGCGGGATGTCCGCGATGTTGCTCCGCTTGAAGTGAATCCGGTGGCGAAGGTCGATCTCGCCGCCGCCCAGCATATTTCGCTGGCGCTCAGCGCTACCGCCGAAAACATTCCGAGCGACGGTATCTGCGGCTCACTCGGCTACAGTTTCTGGGCCATCAACAAGGTGCCGTGGCCGGGCGATACGCCGGACCCGACAGCACCACTGGCCGAGCTGAAGCTCGGCAAGAGCTATGTCATCGACATGGAAAACCTGACGCCGCAATCGCATCCGATGCATCTGCATGGCATGAGCTTCAAGGTGCTTTTATCCTCGACGCGGCCCGTTCAGCCGCTGATTTCCGACACCTATCTCATCCAGCCCAACGAGAAGGTCCAGCTCGGCTTCGTCGCCGACAATCCCGGCGACTGGCTGCTGCATTGCCACATCATCGAGCATCAGAAATCAGGCATGACGAGCTATATCAGGGTGGTCTGAGTCTGGAGCGGAGGCGTCAGTTTCCGCGACCACTTGTGATCATCACTTGCGCAGCTGCGCCTCGATCTCGTCCAGCACCTTGTCCTTGCCGATGCCGGTGAGGAAGGCAAGGCCCTTGATGACCGGCTTGGTCACGGAAGCCGAGATCGGCGTCGTGGAGACGATGAAGTCGACGCTGTCGACCAGCCCCGGCACTTCGGTGGCCTTTGCCTGCTGCGCGTTGAAGGTGAGGCCGCGCTTCTTCATCGCCTCGGTGACGGCGACGTTGACTGCGGTCGACGTCGCGATGCCCGTGCCACAGGCAAAGAGAATTGTTTTCTGTCTGGACATCTCTTGCTTCTCCCTGGTTATCAGCCGAGAACGGCACGCACGTCGTCAAGCGTCCCGGCCGACCTCAAGCCGTCCAATGCCTCTGGATTCTGGATGGTGGCCATGACGGACTGCAGCGCTTCAATCTGCTTGTCCTTGTCATTGATGGCAAGCAGGAAGACGAAGCCGACAGGCAGCTTCTCGTCGGGGTCTTCCATGTTGGCGAAGGTCACGGGCCGCTTCAGCGTGCCCATCGCAATGCCGGGCTTCAGCACATGCTCGGGATCGGTATGCGGCACCGCGACATTGTCGGCGCGTTCCAGCGGCAGTCCCGTTGGAATGGTCCTTTCGCGGTGCACGACCGCGTCGGCATAGGAGCTTTTGACATAGCCCAGGGTTTCCAGCCGGCCAGCCAGGATGCGGATGATCTCCTCATTGGTCGAGGCATCGGATCCGAGCACGATCGCCTCGGGATCCAGAAGCTGCATGAGGCCTTCGGGCATATCTTGCTCCGTTGATAAGATCGTGCGCCCGGGGAGGGCGCACGTTCGTTTCGAATTGAAGGCGCGATGGTGCTCAGGCGGTGCCTTCGGCCGGCTCGTCCTCGGCGCCTGCTGCCCGTTCCCAACCGAGTGGGTTGCGGCGGTAGAGGACAAACAGGGCGGCGATGACCACGGCGATCACTATGATGCCGACAACGCCAAGTCCCATGGCCTCGATGATGACATAGGGCACCCACAGGAAGCCGTCGACGACCGAGGTGATCTGCAGCGCGTCCGCCGGCAGCTTGAAGCCCGAAGCGACGGCCGCGCTGGTGAACAGCGGCGCCAGTGCGTTGGCGACGTAGAAGCCGATGGCCAGGGTCACCGTGCCGATCACCACCATGCGGAACACATTGCCTTTGACCAGCGGCGCGGCCATGGCGACGATGAACGGAATGACCGCAAGGTCAGCGAACAGGATGACGCGGTTGCCGGGCAGTATGATGGACAGGATGATCGCGATCGGCACCAGGATCTGCGCCGAAGCGAGATGCGGCACGGAGATGCCAGGCACGCCATAGAACTGCTGCACCGCGCGCGCCGACCAGTCGGCGAACAGCAGCGAGAACGCGGCGACGGCAATGCCATAGGCCAGATTGTCGGTGGCGGCCACGACGAGCGAGCCGACAAAGGCGAAGTGCCAGAAATTCCAGACGTCGACATTGAGCGTGCGCGTCATGCGCGTCAGCAGCAGCACGATGTTGAACAGAATGCCGACCGGGATGACCCACAGGCCAACCGACGAGCCGAAGGCGATCGCCGCGGCCGAAGGCCAGCCGACATCGATGATGTCGCGGTGGATACCGGTGTTGGTGACAATGGCCTTGGCAACGTCGCCGATCGACGTGAACATCAGGCCAAGCACCAGGTTGATGCCGATGAAGGCGACACCGATGGTGACGGCGGCCCGAAAAGCCTTGCTGACCTTGGCGTCCAAAATGACGGCAATGATGAAAATGACGATCGGCAGCAGGATCGTCGGGCCAAGCGTGTCGATGGCCCCTTTGGGGCCCGCGAGAATTGTATCCATTCTTCCTCCCCTGGAGCCCCGAGCCTATGCCTCGCAATGCTCCTTGATCTCATCCAACGCCTCTGCCGCCACCTCGGCGCAAAGGCACTCCCCAGATTGCCGCGAGACGAATGCCCCTCCGAGCGGTCGTCTTGTGAACATTTGCCTTTTTCAGCAAACGAATGTTTTATTGAAGCTGTTCACAGCAATGTGAATCGGCGACCCTTTGGGCCAATCGGGCAAAGGAAAGCCGCGTTTCCCGCGTCATTTTCGCTGGAAACGGCCGGCCGGAGCCGGTTTCGTTGGCACAGGTGACCGGTCCCTGCTAATCCGGCCGCAAATCAAGAAGCTGTGGACATCCCCGTATGATCAATGTCGCCCTGACCGGCCTTGCTCGCGATCTTGCCAAGCGTGCGTCGGAGGGCCGTCCCGTCCGCATTGGCGTCATCGGCTCTGGCGAAATGGGCACCGACCTGGTCACGCAAGGCATGCTGATGCCGGGCATATCGGTTTGCGCCGTCTCGACGCGGCGTCCGCACACCGCGCGCGAGGCCATCCGTATCGCCTATGGCGACGAAGCCATGGCGGTCGAAGCCGACACTCCATCGAAAGTCACCGCGGCAATCGAGGCGGGAAAAATCGCCGTCACCTCCAATGAGATGCTGGTCACCAATCCATTGATCGACGTCGTCATCGACGCCACCGGCAAACCCGGTGTCGCTGCCGATTTCGATCTGATGGCGATGGAGCATGGCAAGCATCTGGTGATGATGAATGTCGAGGCCGACGTCACCATTGGCTGCTATCTCAAGCAGCAGGCCGACCGGCTTGGCGTCGTCTATTCGGTCGGCGCCGGCGACGAGCCGTCCAGCTGCATGGAACTGATCGAGTTCGCCTCCGCACTGGGCCTGACCATCGTCTCGGCCGGCAAAGGCAAGAACAACCCGCTCAATCATGACGCCGTGCCCGACGACTATCGCGAGGAAGCGATCCGCCGCAACATGAACCCGCGCATGCTGGTCGAGTTCGTCGACGGCTCGAAAACCATGGTCGAGATGTGTGCCATCGCCAACGCCACCGGCCTGGTGCCCGATGTGCCCGGCATGCACGGCCCGAAGGCCGACCGCGACGACCTCGTCAAGGTGCTGATCCCACGTGAGGACGGCGGACTGTTGCTGAAAAAAGGCGTCGTCGATTATACGATCGGCAAGGGTGTGGCGCCCGGTGTCTTCGTCATCGTCGAGGCGACGCACCCGCGCATCATCGAGCGCATGGACGATCTGCATATCGGCCATGGTCCCTATTACAGCCTGTTCCGACCCTATCACCTGACGTCACTGGAAGTGCCGCTGACCGCCGCCCGCATCGTGCTGTTCGGCAAGCCTGATATGGTGCCGCTGCCACGGCCGGTCGCCGAAGTATGCGCCGTCGCCAAGCGTGACCTGACCGCCGGCGAAACCTTCGATGCCATCGGCGAGACCTGCTATCGCTCCTGGACGATGACCGTCGGCGAGGCCCGCGCCCAGCGCGCCGTGCCGGTCGGCCTGCTCGAGGGCGGCAAGGTGTTGAAACCGGTCAGGAAGGGCGAGTTGCTGACCGCCGGCAATGCCGCGCCTGATCAGACGACGAAGCTGTTCGCTTTGCGCCGGCTGCAGGATGAGATGCTGTACGGAACGGGTTGAGGCTTACTTCCCCAGTTCGATCGACCGCAGCCGCGCCGCCTCCACCGCTTCGGTGAGCAGATTGGTCAGCCGATCCTCGCCCATCAGCACGGCAAGGGCGGCAGCCGTCGTACCGTTCGGGCTGGTCACCTGCTGGCGCAGCACGCCCGGTTCGTCCTGGCTCTCGGCGGCGAGCGAGGCAGCACCATAGACCGTCTGCATGGCGAGCAGCCTGGCGGTTGCCGTCGGCAGTCCGGCCTTCTCGGCGGCCACGGTCAGCGCCTCGATGAAATGGAAGATATAGGCCGGCCCCGATCCCGACACGGCGGTCACCGCATCCATCAGGCCTTCGTCGTCAATGGTGGCCACTTCGCCGCTGGCCGACAGCAGGTCGGCGACAAACCGCTTGGTATCATCGGAGACGAGCGGGTTGGAGAACACCACCATCATGCCCTTGCCGATGGAAGCGGGTGTGTTGGGCATGCAGCGCACAACAGGTGCATGGTTGCCGAGGATCTCTTCGAAAGTGGCGACCGGGGTACCGGCAGCGATGCTGACAAACGTGGTGCGGCCGTCGCCGAAGCGTTTGTAGGAAGTGGTGACGTGGCGGATCACTTGGGGCTTCACCGCGATGACGACGAGATCGGGCACGGTGTCGGCCGGAATATCGCCGGCATCAGCAGCTATCGCACAGCCGAGCGCGGCGGCGCGCTGGCGCAGATCGTTATTGGGCTCGACCACGAAAACCGTCGCTGGCGCAAGCTTGCCGGACTTCAGCCAGCCCGAAAGCATGGCGTAACCCATATTGCCGCACCCGGCGAGAACAAGCCTGATCGTCATTGGAGCCCTCCAAAAAGCAGGCCCCTCCATAGACGTTCAGGTCCAGCCGTGGAAGCCCTGTCAGGCCGGGCGGGTAGATCGCGAATCGCGATCGGAGCCACGCACCACGATCGGCCGCAGCGACACTTGTCTCAGGCCAAGCACGCCGAGCACGAAGAACAGCCAGACCGGGTCGCCACGATGGAAGAAGAAGCTCTCGAGAAAAGCATTGAGCGCGGTGAACAGCACCACCATCATGAAGAAGTCACCGAGAAAGATGTTTTCCCGGCGCAGCGGGATACGCATGTAGTCGCGCAGCGGTGCGATGAGGAAGGTGTAGACCGCCACGCAAAGGGCGGGAATGCCCATCAGCACGGCGATGTCGAGATAGCCGTCATGGCCGTGCACGATAGTCCGGATGTCCCAGGGCCGGTCGAAGGGCTGATCCTGGTTGAGCAGCAGCGGCGTGCCCCAGAAGCTTTCATAGCCGTAACCCGTCCATGGCTTCTTCGCCAGCATCGAGCCGGCGAACTCCCACAGCGTCGTGCGGCCGGTATAGGTCATGTCGGGAAAATAGATCGCCGCCAGATGCTTCACCGGCGGCAGGAAGACGATGCCCAGCGTGCCGACCGCCGTGGCGATGATCGCCAGAGCAAACAGGATCGGCGTGCCGAGCCG
The DNA here is from genome assembly GCF_000472785.1 of Mesorhizobium loti CJ3sym. Classification (GTDB taxonomy): domain Bacteria; phylum Pseudomonadota; class Alphaproteobacteria; order Rhizobiales; family Rhizobiaceae; genus Mesorhizobium; species Mesorhizobium loti_E. Next base: position 11,603 of record NZ_AXAL01000040.1, on the reverse strand, counting down.
CATGCCCATAAGGCTCGGCAGCACCACAATCAGGATCGAGAACGGCACCAGGCCGGCCGTCGTCTTGGAGCCGGTGTGCAGCATGAAGATCATCGCCGCGCAAAAGATTGCCGCGCCCCACCAGCGTTGCCCGCGGCGATAGAGATAAAGGCCGGCGAAGCTGAAGCAGGCCATGATTGGGCCGGCGATGTTCTTGTGGGTGAACACGCCGCGCCACAGGCCGGCATGTTCGGGCTCCTGTGAATCGGCCGTGTGCAGCGCTTCGTGCGGAAAGACTATGAGGCCGAGATAGGAAAGGCCCATGACCACCACGGCGGTGAAAATGATGACCTTGGAGATGGCCTCGGCATCGCGTGGCAGCACCAGGATGGTTGCCATGGTCAGGATGCCGATCATGGTGAAGGAGGCGGCGCGCATCGCCGAGGGCGGGTCGGTCGCCAGCACCACCGACAGGAAGAAGAAACCCAGCATCAGCGTCCAGGACGGGCTGAGCAGCGAGCGCACGACGCGCGGATCGGCGAAGGCCATCAGCGAGAAGATTGAAATGCCGCCGAGCGCGCCGAAGCCGAGCTGGTTGACGATGTCGCCGCCGTCGCCGGTGAGCTCGCCGCCGCCCGGTTGAAACGGCCGGAACGACACCATGATGACCGTGAACAGCAGTGCGGCAATGGCAGTCGCCACGCCATCGCGCGTAAACGCGTCGCTGAGCGGGGCGCGCTCAGTTTTTCTCGGGCTGACGATACTGCTCATTGGCATATCCGAATTCGGCCATCACGCGGCCCAGCGCCACATGGACGGGATAGATGGCGATCGCCGGCGATCCGGTCCGCACGAGCCGGATCAGGCCGCGAAACGGTGAGGCGGCCAGCAACGCCAGGCTCTTCGCGAACACCTTGGCGCCGGCGAATGGCGTGCCGGCACGCTTCTTCTTCTCGACCAGTGTCGAGATGACGCCGTTGCGCAGGCTGCGGGCCCTGATCCAGTCGGCTTCGACACGCCGGGCCGGAACGGTCTCTTGCACCTTGGCCTCGGCGCACCAGCCGAGCACAAAGCCCTTTTGCGTCGAGCGGCTGAGAAAGTCGGAATCACCGCCGCCCATGAAATTGAATTTGAGATCGAGGAAGGGTGGCCCCATGGCAATCAGCACATTGCGTCCAACCAGAAGATTGCCGGACGAATAAAGCGCGGGCACGCGTCCCGTCTCCCGGTAGGGAGGCGCAAAGACGGGATGTCCGGCCCATTGCGCATGGGCGGGATCGGCAAAGACGGGCACCTGCGGGCCGCCGACAATGTCAGCGCCAAGCGTTTCCGCAGCCGAGCACATCCGCTCCAGCCATTGCGGGTCGGCGATCTCGTCATCGTCGATAACCAGCAGATGTCTGAAGTTCGGGAAGTGCAGGATCGCTGTCTGCCAGCCGGCATTGTAGGCGCTGCAATTGCCACGCTGATGCGCGATGATGACCATGCCTGGCATGTCGCCGCGCTCGAACAGCGGCAGCACCGCCTTGGCGCCTTCACGCGCCTCGGCTTCGTTCTCCATGACGATGACGGCAAAGCGCCGGCCGGTCCGCTGCGCGCGAAGCGACGCCAGCGTTTCCAGCACTTGTTCGGGTCGCTTGAACGTCGGCAAGGTGACGACCGCTTCGACAGCCTCCACGTCAAGCCGGGGAGACCGTCCAGCGATCGATATCGAACCATCCGATGGCAAAGGGATCATCCGTCTCCAGCCGCGTCGTGAGTTGGGTTCTGGTAGCACCACGGTGATAAGCTTTCGTTAATCACCTTTCACTGAGCGGCCCACAGCTCCGCCGTTCCGACGCGTTTAACAGGATGACTTAATCAAGGGTTCACCGCGCTTTGCTACCGGCTACACCAATGGATAGGTGAGATGCATCTGCTGTTCGCCACATCGATCGTGCCCGACGGCGCTCTCGCCTCGGGCTATGAGATCGCCAACGCTGCAATCATCGCCGCTTTGCGGCGCGCCGGCGCGCGCGTCACGGTCGTCGGCTTCACCTGGCCGGGGAAAGCCGCGGCCGATCCGGAAAACACCGTTGTCCTGGGTGCCATCGACGTGCGTACGGAAAGTGCCTCGGCGCTGCAAAAACTAGTCTGGGTCGGCAAGGCGATGCTGTCGGGTCTCACCTTCGCATCGGCCAAGCTGCGCGCGGTGTCCGACCAAGCTGTTCTGGCCGCTGTCGAACAGGCCGGTCCGTTCGATGGCTATGTGCTGAATTCCGTGCAGTTTGCCAGCGCCTTTGAAAGGCTGTTCGAAGACCAGCCTTCGATCTTCGTCGCCCACAATGTCGAGCATCTTTCGGCGCGGGAGAATGCCGCTGCCGCCGGCAGCCTCTTCCAGCGCCTGCTGTTCCGCCGCGAGGCACGGTTGCTCAAAATCGTGGAAGAACGCCTCTGCCGCCGCGCGCGCTTCGTGTTCACGCTGGCGGAGGAGGATCGCGCGGCACTCGGCGTCGCCGCCGCCGACCGTTCAGCGGTGCTCCCGCTGGTGACCGGCGTCAGGGCGCCAACCCGGAAGGGCCCGCGCCAGATCGACTGCGATGCCGCCTTGGTCGGTACCTGGACCTGGCAGCCGAACCGCATCGGCCTCGACTGGTTCCTGGGCAAGGTGGTGCCGCATCTGCGGCCGGGTTTTCGCATCCGCATCGCGGGACACAGGCCTTCCGGTATCACCTCGACGCATCCGGGTGTCGAGTTTGTCGGCCGTGTCCCGGATGCCAGGGCGTTCGTGTCGGGTGCTGCCGTCATTCCGCTGATAAGCACCGCCGGCAGCGGCGTGCAACTGAAGACCATCGAGACCTTCGAGCTCGGCCTGCCTTCGGTCGCCACCAGCCGCTCGCTGCGCGGCATCGACCATCGCCCCGACAATTGCGTCGTCACCGACGATCCGGCCGGTTTCGCCAGGGCTCTGGAGACAGCGGCGGCCAATATCCGAGACGTCGATGGCAGCGCGTTCCATCGCCAGCAGGTCAAGGCACTCGATGTCGCCATCCGGCTCGGCCTCGAAAAACTCGGCGCGGTCAGGCAGGAGGTGTTTGCATGAATATGCACACCGCCCGCGCCGCATTCGGGCTCGACAGCCTGAAGACGATCCTCGGCATCTCGGTGCTCGCCATCCGCTGGGACGATGCCATTGCCCTGCTGAACCGGCTGATTGCCGAGCGGCGCTTCACCAAAGTCAGTTTTCTCAACGCCCACAATGCCAACATCGCCTATTCAGATCCGGCCTTCGCCGAGGCGCTGGACGATTTCCTCATCCTGCCGGACGGCATCGGCGTCGATCTCGCTGCCAGGCTTCTCTATGGCGCACCATTTCCGGACAATCTCAACGGCACCGATTTCGTGCCGGCCTTCCTGCAGGCCTCGACGAGGCCGCTGACCGTCGGGCTGCTCGGCGCAACGCGTGTCAACGCCGAGGCGGCGTCGGTCAAGCTGGCGGCACTTGCCGTGCAGCACAATTTCGTCGTCATTCATGATGGCTATTTCTCCGCCGCACAGGAACCGGAGATCATTGGCCGGATCGCAGCGTTGCGGCCTGATATGCTGCTGGTTGCAATGGGTGTGCCGCGCCAGGAACTGTGGATCGCGCGCCACATTGACGACCGCCATTGCACTATGCCGGTGGCGGTTGGCGCACTGCTCGATTTCCTGAGCGGCTCGGTGCCGCGCGCGCCGTTGTGGATGCGGCGCCTGCGGCTGGAATGGTTGTTCCGGCTGGCGGTCGAGCCAAGCCGGCTGTGGCGCCGCTACGTGGTCGGCAATCCTGTTTTCCTGTGGCGCGCCGTCAAGCAGAGACTGTCGCGTGGAGCCGAAACGGGCGGAGAGCTCCGTTGAACAAGCGGTTCGTTCCAGACCCTCTGGTTGGCCCGGGCCTGTTGCCGAAAACGCCGACCGCAGCAGTGGTGACGGCAAGTTACGCACCGGATTTCGAGCGTTGCCGGCTGCTGTGCGAGACGCTCGACCGGCATGTCTCCGGTGCCGCGCATCACTACATACTGGTCGAACATCGGGACGTAGCACTTTTCCGTCAGCTGGAGACAGACCGGCGCTCCGTCATCGATGAGCGCGACCTGCTGCCGCGCTGGCTGCACGCTTTCGACGATCCCCTCAGTCTGTTTCGCCGGCGTGTCTGGCTCAGCCTGAAGACGCAGCCGCTGCGCGGCTGGCACGTGCAGCAGCTGCGCCGCATCGCCATATCGGCCCATGCCGTGGAAGACGTTCTGGTCTTCTGCGATTCCGACGTCGCTTTCCTGAAGCCGTTCGACTGCGCCGCCTTCTGGCGCGACGGCGAGGCACGCCTGTTCCGCCGCGACGGCGTGCTTGCGCAGGAGGGGCATGACGAGCACCGCATCTGGTCGAGCAATGCCGGCTCGGCGCTTGGCATCGACCCGTCGCGGACGTCGGTCCACGATTACATCTCGACGCTGATCGCCTGGCGCCGCGACACCGTGCTTGCCATGTGCGGACAGATCGAGAAGGTCCATGGCCGCGACTGGGTCGAGGTGGTCGGTCAGGCGCGCCGATTCTCCGAATGCATGATCTATGGCCGCTATGTCGACGATCTGCTCGACGGAGCCGGTCACTTCCACGGTTCGGAAGAATTCTGCCGCGTCCACTGGACGGGTGAGGCGCTGTCGGACGACGAGTTCCGCCGCTTCGTGGACGGCATGGCGCCGGAACAGGTGGCGATCGGCATGCAATCCTTCATCGGCACCGATATCGGCCGCATCCGGCGTTTGATCGGGCTTCAATCCTCGTAGTCTTAGATTGGCTTCGCCGGCTTGCGCATCGCGGAATAGGTCAGCAGCATCGAGGCGAGATAGAGCAGCAGGAAGACGATGTTGAGCGACAGCACCAGCTTCGGCGTGTCGGAGATGGTCGTCAGCACATAGGTCAGCAACAGCCCCTTCAGTCCGGCGAGCAAGCCGAGATTGATCGCGCGTACCAGCGTCTGGCCGCGCGCGAACAGAAGCTCGGCCTGGTATTCGACCAGATTGCGCAATCCTGGAACGCAGATCGCCAGCGCCACCAGGGGAGCTGCCTCGGAGACATTCTTGCCGAGCGCGTTGGGGAAGAAATGCAGCACGATGCCAAGCGCCAGCAGCGCCGCCGTCGAGACCGCGAACACGCCGCCCTCAATGCCGCTCTTGACCGTCAAGCGCGACAACAGGTCCGGCGCGCGCATCATGCGTTGCACCAGCATCATGGAGAACGTGCGGATGGGGATTGCGGTGAGGTCAACCAGCCGCATGATGATGGCATAGATGCCGGCCAAATGCGGGCCGCCGATCGCCAGCACCAGCAGCTTGTCGAACTCCGATTGCAGGTAGAACAGTATCTCGGCGCCGGCAACGTAGAGGGAATCGGCAAGCCGCCGCAGATAAAGCTCGATGCGCAGCCGAAGCCGCTGGCGCGGATAGAACCAGCCGAAAGCCAAAAGCAGCGAGGCTGCGTTGGCGCCAATATAGAACCACGACCACACCCAGATGCTGTGCTGTGCCCAAAGCATGAACAGCACCGCGCCAAGCGCCCGCAGCGCTGTCGCCAGGATCGCCAGCACGGCAGCACGGCCGAACTTGCCCAGCCCGTTGTTGACGATCAGCGCCACTTCCACCGGCCGCCACAGCAGCGCCTCGGCGAAGACGATTGCCGAAAACACCGACAGCGGTACGGTGCCGGCGAAGAAGATCAGGTAGACGCCGAACGAGGCCGCGGCCAGCAGCGGCAGCGATACGATCCCGAGCAGCAGGAAGCCGGCGGTGAAGGTACCAATCAGATTGGGGCGGATGGTGGCGGTGCGATAGAGCGCCGAGATGAAACCAAAGGCCAGGATCCGCGACAGCATCACGCCGGCCGCCGAAGCGGTGGCGAACATGCCGAACTCGGAGATGGACAGGGTGTTGGCAAGTGCGATGAAGTAGGCCAGCGAAAACACCAGTCGCCCACCGGCGCCGCTGATCGCCGAAAAATAGTCGCGAACCAGCCCCCGTCGCTCGGCCACGAAAGTGCCGATCCGGGCGAAAGTCCGCCTTTGCGGTATGCCGCGAGCCTCGGTCATGTCCGGGGAAGCCATAGGCGGGAAAGCTTAACGCGCCGTTTTGAGGCCCGAACAAGTTGAAATTCCCGCGCTTGAGGTTATGAAAAGCTTACCCGCCGGCCTGCCGAAATTAACCTTTTGTTTCCTATGCTTGTTTAGCGTGACTTAACGATTGGCCGACCGCCGCTGCCAAGCGGCCAAAAAGTGAAGCTCCAAGACAATGGTCGACAGGGAAAACCGTGAAGACTGGAGGCGCGAGCGTTCCTTGCTGGCGCTCGGCCAGGCCATGCGCGGCGAGGATGACACCGACCCGTCCCTGGTCTCCATAGGCGATCGAGCCGATCCGTCATGGCGCGAGGATGCTGCCACACGACATCGTCTGGCCCGTTCACGGCGTGAGGCGCGGGCGAACCCGACACCGTCTGCCGCCGCCGAAACAGAGCGGCTCCGGCCAGACGAGCAGCCGGAGGCTGCTGCACAGGAGGACGCCTGGCGCTCGCAGGAGGGCGTCGGCACCGGCGATTTGCCGCCGGCGATGCCGCGCGCAAGGGCGGCCGCCGAAGAGCCTTCCGCCGGCGTTAGCTCTCATGACACATCCGGATCCCACCATGAGGGTGAAGCGAATGCCTCCTTTGGCGGTCGTGGTGACGACCAGCAATGGAAGCCGTTGATCGATCCGATGCAGGTGGTGCGCGGCATTGCCAAGTCGAAGCTGCTGATCATCACGACCACCCTGATCGGCGCCGGGCTGGGCATAGCGATCGCGCTGTCGACGCCGAAGAAATATGAAGCCACCGCCGAACTGATCGTCGATCCGCGGGACCTCAAGCTCACCGACCGTGACCTTACCCAAAATGTCGTCGCTTCCGACGCTACGCTCGCCATCGTTGAAAACCAGGTCCGGGTGCTGACCTCGGGCACGGTTTTGAACAAGGTCGTCGACAAGCTCAATCTCGTCAACGATCCGGAGTTCAACGGTCAGGGCTCCGGCGGCCTCGGCATCAGGTCGCTGATCCATTCGATCCTGTCACGCCAGGATGGGCCGGAGGGTGTCGATCAAGTCCGTCGGCGCGCGCTCGCCGTCGGCAATCTGGCCGAAAGCCTCTCGGTCGAGCGCGGCGGCAAGACCTTCGTCATCACCGTCAGCGCGATAACGCAGAACGGCGAGAAATCGGCCCTCATCGCCAACACGATGACGGATGTGTTTCTGCAGACCTTCGGTCAGATTCAGTCGGATACGGCCGGCCGCGCGACCGACGAACTGACGGCAAGGCTCGATGACCTGCGCAAGGGCGTCGAGGCGGCCGAGCGCAAGGTCGAGGATTTCAGGGCCTCGCATGATCTTGTCGATGCCCAAGGCCATCTGATCAGCGACGACGAGATGCTGAAGCTCAACGAGCAGCTCTCGGTCGCTCGCGCCCGCACGCTGGAATTGAATGCGAGGGCGGCCTCGGCGCGTTCGATCGACGTCAATTCGGTTCTCTCCGGCACCTTGCCGGAAGAGATCAACTCCAACACGATGAGCGATCTGCGCTCGCAATATGCGACGCTCAAGCAGGAGGCCGATCGTGCCGCCATCCGGCTCGGCCCGCGCCATCCCGAACTCCAGGCGATCAACGCACAGATCGCCGGCGCGCGCGACCGCATCGCAGGTGAATTGCGCCGCATCGCCTCTTCGCTGCAGGTCGATCTGAAACGCGCCGTTCAGCTCGAACAGGATCTTTCCTCCCGCCTTGCCCAGCTCAAGGTCCGCAGCGGCGACGTCAACAGCGATTTGGTGTCGATGCGCGAACTGGAGCGTGAGGCCGCCGCCAAGCGCTCCGTTTACGAACAATATCTGCTGCGCGCCAAGGAGACCGGCGAGCAGAAGGACATCAACACCGCCAACATGAATGTGATCTCCAAGGCTTTTGCGCCGCTCGAAGCGAAAGGCCCGTCGCGCGCCTTGATGGCGCTTGCCGGACTGCTGCTTGGCTTTGCCTCTGGCGTTGGCCTTGGTGCCATGCGCGGCGCCTATGAAAGCTTGCGCGAGACAGCAACATCGCGCTCGCGCCGCGACCGCAAGGCGCCTCTCGAGGCGCAGGCATTTCGAGCAGCACCGCCACCGGCGCCGCCAATGCCGGCAGCGCCAGTGCCCCCGGCGCCACCGCCCCCGCCACCCGCAACACCGCCGCTCGTCGCGCAGACCGAAGCCGCGCCAGCCGAAAGGCCCAGGCGGATCGGCGCCCTCATGGCGAAGCTGCGCAACGCCGTGTCCCGCAAGCCACCCGCCGAAGTGGATGACGCCAGCGAGTTCGCCGCCTTTGGTGAAAACGCGCGGCCGACGGATGCTGCCATACCCTCCGGCTTCCCGAACCCGGATCCCGCCTTCATGCCTCGACCGTCGGACTATTCGCGGCCGCCTTTCCAGCCAGGCTTCGATGCCACCTATTCCCAGCCCATGGGTCCGCCGTCGCGGTCACCCCTGATGCCACCGTTGCCGGTCTATCCGGCTCCCCTTCCGCCTCCCTACCCCCATGGACAGCAGGCAAGCTATCCGCAGACGCAGACCTGGCAGGCACAGCCGTCGGCAGGCAGCCCCTATGCCCAGGCCCCCTATGCCGGGCATATGCCGTACCCGCCACAGGCCGCTGCGCCGCAGCCGCCTGCCTATGCAGCCCCGCCATCGCCGGAGCCTGATCACCAGGTCCAGGAAAGCGCCGAACAGGCGCCCATCGAGGAAATTCGCGCCAGCCTGCGCGAATTCCGCGAAGCGGTCCGCGAACTCACCGAGAGCCGCGCCCGCCGCCGCTATTTTTGAGCCACCGAATACTTCGCGGAGGCCGAACAAAACCAACCCGGTTTCGCGTAAACGGCATCGGACGGCGTTTTGACGGGATTGCGTTGTCGGATTTTCGTGACAATGCCGCGCTGCATGTTGCCGATGCCGCTGCGATGCGGCGTTTTGGCGAAACGGTGTTGAGGATGGTTCATGGCCGAAGTGATTGACGGAAAAAGCGTTGCCGCCGATGTGGTGCAGACGGTCAAGGCGCTGACCGCCGAACTGGTCGCCAAGGGCAAGTCCCAGCCTGGCCTTGCTGTCGTCATCGTCGGCGAGGATCCGGCGAGCCAAGTCTATGTTGCTTCCAAGTCGCGCACCGCCAAGGAATGCGGCTTTCACTCGCTCCAGCACACGCTGCCGGCCGAAACCTCTGAGGAGGCGTTGCTCAAGATCATCGCCGACCTCAACGCCGATCCAGCCATCAACGGCATACTGGTGCAGCTGCCGCTGCCTGCCCATATCGACGCCGGCAAGATCATCCAGGCCATCGCGCCTGAGAAGGATGTCGACGGCTTCCATTTCATCAATGTCGGCAAGGTCGGCACCGGCGAACTCGACACCGCCTTCGTTCCTTGCACGCCCGCCGGCTCGATGCTTCTCATCGAGCGTGTGCGCGGCAAGGACCTGTCCGGGCTCAATGCGGTTGTCGTCGGCCGCTCCAACATCGTCGGCAAGCCGATGGCCAATCTGCTGCTTGCCGCCAATTGCACCGTCACCATTGCCCACAGCCGCACGAAGGACTTGCCTGCGCTCGCCCGCACCGCCGACATTCTTGTCGCCGCCGTCGGCCGGCCGGAAATGATTAGGGGGGATTGGGTCAAGCCCGGTGCCACCGTCATCGATGTCGGCATCAACCGCATTCCCGCACCTGAGAAGGGCGAGGGCAAGTCGCGCCTCGTCGGCGATGTCGCCTATGCCGAGGCGGCCAAGGTCGCCGGCGCCATCACGCCGGTGCCCGGCGGCGTTGGCCCGATGACCATTGCCATGCTGATGGCCAATACGTTAGCTTCTGCCTACCTTGCGGCCGGATTGAAACGGCCCTCCTTCTGAGAGCGCCAGCTTTGCCGAACCCTTTTGTTTCCCAGGAACGGCCAGTCACGAGTGACCCCGTTCAAGGCGGCCGGCAGTTCGCCTTCCTGCTGGTCGACAAGTTTTCGATGTTCTCGCTGGCCGCCGCGATCGACACGTTCCGCTCGGCCAACCGCCTGCTCGGCCGCGATTTCTACGGCTGGACCACAGTATCGGCCGACGGCGATCCGGTGATGGCCTCCAACGGCCTGCCGCTCAAGATCGACTATGCCGTTGCCGACCTGCCGCCGGTGGACATCCTCTTCGTTTCGGTCGGCCTGACGACGGAATTTCCCGGCAAGAGCAAGGTTCTGGCGGCCTTGCGCAGCTGGGGCCGGCGTGGCAATGCGCTTGGCGCGCTGTCGGTTGGTTCGTACCTTTTGGCCGAGGCCGGACAGCTCGACGGGTACCGCTGCACCATCCATTGGGAAAACCGCGCCGGCTTCATGGAGCGCTTCCCCGACATCAACTGCACCGGCAATGTCTTCGAGATCGACCGCAAGCGCTACACCTGCGCCGGCGGCACCACCTCGATCGACCTGATGCTGGAGATCGTGCGCGGCGATTTCGGTTCGAACCTCGCCAATGGCGTCGCCAACCAGTTCCAGCATGAGCGTATCCGCTCGGCCGGCGACCGCCAGCGCGTCGGGCCGGAGCGCGACCTGACCGGCAAGTCGGAGAAGCTGAGGCGCATCGTCGAACTGATGGCCGACCATCTCGACGAACCGCTGTCGGCGGTGCAACTCGCCAAGTCGGCCGGTCTTTCGGTGCGCCAGGTGGAGCGCCTGTTCCTGCGCCACCTCAGCGTCACGCCCGGCCGCTACTACATGCGGCTGCGGCTGGAGCGGGCACGCGAATTGCTGCGCCAGACCAACATGCCGATCCTCGACGTGGCGATCGCGACGGGATTCACCTCGCATTCGTATTTCGCCCAGAGCTACCGGCTGCAGTTTGGCCGTCCGCCGTCCGAAGAACGACGCACCACCTACTGAGCCAGTTCCGGTCCATGCCCGGACATGGAGACGACAAGCAGGCGCCTTGAGCGAGATGGCTGCGTGTGGGCTTGTGTCCCGGCACGCGCTCAAATAGTTTTGAGCCGCAGGCGGGGCGGCTACTCAGGAGATTCTGATGTTGGGACTTTCACGGAGCGTCGCTGCGGCGATCCTCCTTTTGTCGATGACGACGTTCGGCTTTGCCGCAAACAAGGTCATCATCATTCTCGATGCATCCGGCTCGATGTGGGCGCAGATCGACGGCAAGCCCAAGCTCGAAATTGCTCGGGAAACGCTGAGAACCGTGCTGAAGTCGGTTCCCGCCGACGATGAGATCGGCTTCATGGCCTATGGCCATCGCGAGAAAGGCAGCTGCGAGGACATCCAGCTGATCGTGCCGCCTCAGGCTGGCTCGGCAAGCGCCATCACGGACGCCGCCGACAGTCTGAAATTCCTCGGCAAGACGCCGCTGACGGCGGCCGTCAAGCAGGCCGCCGAAGCCTTGAAATACACGGAGGACAAGGCAACCGTCGTCCTCATCACCGATGGCCTGGAAACCTGTGGTGGCGACCCCTGTGCTCTTGGCAAGGAACTGAAGGCATCCGGCGTCGACTTCACCGCCGATGTCGTCGGCTTCGGCCTGACAGCCGATGAAGGCAAGCAGATC
>NZ_AXAL01000039.1 GCF_000472785.1 Mesorhizobium loti CJ3sym | reverse complement strand
TCCAGCGGATGAAGCGGTTGTAGATCGTCTTGTGGGGACCATACTCGCTGGGCGCGTCGCGCCACCGAAGGCCGTTCCTGATCACGAAGATGATGCCACTGACGATCCGCCGATCATCGACCCTGGGCACTCCGTGAGACAGCGGGAAATGCCGCTCGATCCGGCGCATCTGCGCCTCCGACAGCCAGATCAAATCACTCATTGCAGCGCCTCCTCGCACCGCCAATGAATCAGCCGTTTGCTGTCTCCGCAAGAACTTTAATAGGTCCTGACCCTAATCCCCCGGCCTAGCGTGCGCCGCGGAAGTGCGTCGGTTCCGCGAACGCCGTCATAGACGAGAGCGCCGTCACGGGCCGACGCCGGCAATCGCCACGAGGCCTCGGCACGGTTCGCTGCGCCCGAACATTTCACGAGGCGATCGCAGTCGGCAATACTGTTTCCATAGCGCCGCGCGCCGACAGCTTGGCGTCCATCAACTCGACCGGCAGCGGATCGTCCGCCACCGGCTGGCGCACTGCTTGCTTAAACGCCCTGCGTCCAACCTTGCCCAAGCGAAAGCCGGACGACTTCAGCAAGTGGCGGGTCGCGTTTTCGAGGTCAAGGAACTCATCCATCGCTCTCCCGTCTATTGCACTCGCCTTAGTGAAAAGCGATGTCGTCATCGTGATCGGCGTGCAACACGAACGCGCCTGTGTCGGCATCGAAGAACAAGACATCGAGGTCAAGATAGGGGTCTGCTCCCACCTCTTCTGCAACCCGGAACACGACGTTGCGAACACTGCGGATGATTTCGTTCAGTGGCGTCGCGACGGCTGTCGTCCCCTTGATGGTGATATCGCCGTTTCGAATGCCTGCGATAAGCTCCGACAGGTTTGCACTGCTGCTCTTTGCCGCCGGCGCGACAAGCCGCGCATTCTTTTGCGGCTGCGGAGCCGCGAATGTCATGAACAGTCCCGTCACGTCCACGTCCGGCGCAAGTGCCATCAGCATCATCATGGGCGAAACATCATCTTCGCTGGGCAAGGTCGTTTCGTCGAAGCCCTTGACGAACGTCAGATCAGCGGTCGGCCGATAGACCGGCGTGGTCGTGATCGTGTTGATAACCTTGGGTGTCGTGCTGACGCCCTTGGCCAGTTTGGGCGCCGTGCCGGACCTGACTAGATTCAGTCCGGTCGGATCCAACGATGCCGCCGCCGTCCTGGCATTGGCGCCAAGTTGCGTCATAAGCGGACTGATCCATGAGCCACCCAGCACCAAGCTGCTGGAGCTTGCGTCGAGTGTCTGTCGCACCACATCCTTGCCGCCGCCTGCCTCGACCTTATCGCGCTTGCGATCGAAGGCGTAAATATTTGTGCCGATGCCGCCATTGACGGTATCGAAGCCATTGCCGCCAGACAGCTGATCATTGCCGATGCCGCCGGAAACATAATCATCCCCGAGCAGACCGTAGAGAACATCGTCGCCGTCATTGCCTATCAGCCTGTCAGCATCGATCTTGAACAGGGACGGCGTGTTCACATCTGTCGTCACCACGCCATGCAGTGCTCCAAAGGCACCGAAATTGTAGACGTAGCGAAGCGTGGCGGTAAGCGTGGCACCCGTCTCGCCGACGGGAAGAACCCGCATGCTCTGGATCATGCCGGCGCCTGTGGAACTGCTGACGATCGGCAGAACGGCCGCCATATCGCCGAACATCAAGTCGTTGCCGATCCCGCCATCCATGACATCGCTGTTGAGAACGATATAGTCGGCCGCGGGCCGCTGCGCCTGTCGCTTGTCCTTGGTATCGAGCAGCCAAGAGCTCTTCGATCCATTTTTCGACCAGTCGACAGCCTTGGATTTGGCAAGCGCGGACTGCACGCCCCAAGCCTCGGCGCTGGCGTTCTTGGCACTGATATTACCGAGATAGAGACGGTCTATCGTTTTGAAGAAAGCATTCTGCAGGCCGTCAGCGACACCCTTTGCCGTCGATGAAGTCATGGCTATCGTTGTCATCGGTTGTTCTATCAAACCGACGTCGCCGATAAGAATGTCATTGCCATCGTCACCGAATATCTGATCGTTGCCGACATTGAGACCATAGCCCAGACCATTGCCGAACAGCCAGTTGCCAACCTTGTTGGCATTCGCGTTGATGGCGTCGTCTCGGCTTATATGGGCAGCGAGTGCCGTGGTTCGTGCCTTGTCCTGGGCCATCAGCGCAGCGTTGACAGCTGATAGCTCGGCGGTCGAGATGCCCGCAAGCGTCGCGGAATTCGCGGCGTTCACGACCGGCAGCACGACAACACCATTGTCGCCAATAATAAGGTCGTTGCCCAAGCCGCCATGGATGACATCATTCCCGATGTTCAGCCGATAGGTTGCGGGCCGCAGTGCCGACTGGCCGGCAACGAAAGTGGCGTTTGTCGTGTTGGTCTTAACGCCGAAATCAGCGATCACCTGCTCGCCGGCCGCATGCGCCGTGTAAGACATGTCGGCGACGACGGTCTGGAAATCCATCAGCCAGTTGTGCAGGCTGAGCGCACCGGCTGTGAGATTGGGACCGACCAGCGTAAGCGCGGTTGCCGGGACAATGATGGTTCCAGTGTCGCCGAAGATCGTATCGTCGTCGTTTCCGCCGATGATTTGATCGGCACCGATCGTGATGTTGACCATGGCCGCGTTCGGTATCGCATCCAGCGCGTTCTTGGCAAATCCCAACGATGCCAGATCGACCAGGAGATCGTTCATGGAAACCGACAGGCCGGCAACCTCATTGTCGATAGCCGTCAGCCCGGTCTCGGTGATGGTGGTTATCCGGCCATCATCACCGAAAATAGTATCCTTGCCGGAGCCGCCGTCGATTGTGTCGTTGCCGTAGGCAAAATCCTTCACACGCGTCACATCGGACAGCACCGAGGCAAACACTTCAATATGTTTGCCGTCGACATGCGATATGTCGTTCTTTGCCGAGAACTCGCCGAGGAAGCCGCTGGCTCCAGGCAGAATTTCGATCTGCGGCAGGGAATTGGTCAGTTCGGATGGCAGCAAATTGACGGCAGGCACGACAAGCTCGCCGCCGATCGGAAGCGAGATATTGAGGCCTGCTGCCGCACCGATGATGCGATAGGCATTGACGATCTTGGGGAGGTCCGTCTGGAAGCCGCTTGCATTGGACGCGCGGTCGCCGAAGATCGTGTCGTCGCCACTACCGCCGAGAAGCGTGTCGTTTCCACGTTGGCCAAAGATCACGTCGTTGCCGTCGCCGCCATCGATGTGGTCGTCATAAGCGGCTTCAAGGTCGATGCCGATCGCCTGCGTATCCCATGTGCCGCCGGCCAACGTCACCTTGACGCCATTGGCGTCGACGACCCCGCCAACCAGCAGCATATCCGGATTGAGCAAGTTCGACGCCAGATTGGTGCGCGAGACCGTCTTGCTGGAACTTATCGAGACGACGCTGACCGCCGTGGCGACTTCTTCCAGAACCACATCGCGATGCCAACTGCCGTCGCTGTTCAGCAAGGCAGTGCCGTCGGGATTATAAGCGCGCAGAACCTGGCCCTCGTCGCCAAGAAGATAATCAACACCGGCACCGCCTTCGATCGTATCGGAACCAAGCCCTCCAACGATCTCGTCTATGCCATTGTCACCGTACAGACGATCGTCACCGCGCTGGCCAAAGATCCGGTCGTCACCATCGCCGCCATGGATCTCATCCTTGCCGCCGACACCGTCGATGAGGTCGAACCTGACAACATCGCGCAGCAGCGAAGCTGCCTTGCCCGGCACCGCCGGATCGAGCTGCCATACGGTATTTTTCCAGGACGTTCCCCCGACCACCTTGCGGGCGATCAGGCCATTGTCGCCCAGTATGACGTCTTCGCCTGCTCCACCTTCAACATAGTCATCGCCGTCGGCCCCGCCGACCACATTGTGACCGCCAGTGATGTCGTCGTCGCCATCGCCGCCGAACAGACGGTCGTTGCCTTGTTGACCAACGATGATGTCGTTGCCTGCATCGCCGTAGATCGCGTCGTTGCCGCCGCCGTCTTGAACGGTGGTGTAGATCGAAATGATCCGCTGGTTTTCTGGCAGCGTCAGGTCAAACAGCGCATTATCGCCAAACAGCCGATCATCATTGGCGCCACCATGGATCTCATCGGCTCCGGTGCCGCCGACGACAATGTCGTTGCCGCCGCCAGCGTTGATCAGGTCATTGCCGCCGTCGAGCGGGCTGATGGTGAAACCTCTCTGCAGATTGGCAACGCGCTGTCCCAGGACCGTTGCGATTGTGAATTCAAACCGCGCATTGTCGCCGAATATGACATCGGCGCCATTTCCGGTGGTTATCGTGTCGCCGAAGGCGCCGCCGGCAACGATGTTGTCGCCATCGCCGGTCGTGATCGTATCGGCGCCACCCTTGGCGGTGTCGATCGAATAGGCAAGCGTCGGCAAGGTGTTGTCGAATTCGGCATAGCCACTGTCGCCAAACACGACACTGTTGCCCGTACCGATCTTGATCTTGTCGCCGGCGCCGCCGCCGAACACGACATGGCTGCCATTGCCCGCCTGGATATCGTCGATGCCGTCATTCTCGGTCCATGCGCTGCGCACGGATGTCATCTTGCCGTCGACAAAAAGCGCCAGGCCATTGTCACCCAGGATGACATCATTGCCGCCACCAGCGATGATCGTGTCTGCAAACGAGCCACCCATCAACACGTGATTGCCACTGTCGATGGTGATCGTGTCGTTGCCGCCATAGGCGACATTCGTCGTCTCGATCGATACGCGTCGGCCTTGTGCATCGAAGATCGCGAGGCCGTTGTCACCGAGGATGACACTGTCGCCGTCGCCAGCCGTGATGTCGTCGTCGCCATTGCCACCGAAAACGACGTTTCTGCCCGATCCGGCCTTGATCGTATCCTTGTAGCCGATCACCACCGGCACGCCATTCAACAATGGGGCAAAATCGGCGAACGTGCTTTCGATCCGGATAAGGATGTTGTTTTCGAAAGTCGCCTTGCCGTTGTCGCCGAGGATAACGTCATCACCGCCCTGCGAGGTGACCTTGTCGTTGCCCGAGCCGGCGATGACGATGTTGTCACCCGCACCTGTGCTGATGTCATCGTCGCCATAATAGATTGGATCAGTGCTTTCGATGCTGGTGACGTTGCCCGAGGCGTCGAACAGGATCACGCCATTGTCGCCAAGCACGACGTCGCCGATGTCCATGGGGCTGCCGCCGAGCACCTTGATCGTGTCGCCGGCCGAACCGCCGACGAGGATGTTACGGCCGCCGGCACTGGTGATCTGGTCGGCGCCGCCGAATTCCGGATATGTGGTCTTGACGATCGTCGGCAGTCCGTTCGCGAATTCGGCGCTGCCGTTGTCGCCGACGATCACATCCTGGCCGCCGGTGCTCTTTATGATGTCGGCACCGAAGCCGCCGAACACGATGTTAGGGCCATCGCCGGCATCGATATCATCGTTCCCGCCGACCGACGGATTGGATGTCTCCACCTTGATCACCGCGCGGTCGACCATCATGTCGAGCGTGCCGGGTACCAGCACGAGATCGGAACCGTCGATCGTCGCGACCTGCGTGATGATGCCATGATCGCCGATGATGACGTCGCCGAGATCGCCGCCGGTGATGATGTCGGCGCCGGGGGTTTCGGTAACGCCTTGAGCGTTGATACCGTCATCGTCGATGATGACGGTGCGGTTGAGATAGTCAACGTCGAAGGAGGAGTCGCCGATGATCCAGTTCTTGCCGTCCTTGCCGCCGATGATGTGATCGCTATCGGCGCCGCCGGCGATGAAGTTTGTGCCGTGGCCGCCGGTGAGCGTGTCTGTCCCGGCACCGCCATCGATGACGACGACGCCATGGGCACCCGAGGCATCGATGATGTCGTTGCCGGTGTTGAGGAACGAATAGGCGGTACCGTTTGGCGCGCCTGGCGTCGAACTGTAGCGCAAGCCGTTGGCCGAGGTGTCGCCGAACAGGACGACCGGTCCGGTGCTGTCATGGACAGTCAGCGTATCGCTGCCACCGCCGCCGTGGACGACCGTCAGGGTCTGGTCCTTGGTGCTGTCGATGGTGAAGTTGTCGTTGGCGACGCCAAGCAGAACTTCGACAATTTGCAGGTTGGTGTAGGTGATGCCGCGCGCGACATCGACCGGCGGATTGCCATCATTGTAATCGACCGACAGCGGGTTCGCTGGCATGCCAAGGCCCGAAATGTGGGTATCGGTGAGCACGCCGGTCAGCGGCGCCTGGGCTGTGTCGCTGAATACGACGAGTTGATCGACGTCGGTGCCGTTGTCGACCTCGATCTGTCTGATCACTTCCGGATTGAACTCGTCTGGCAGAGCCACTGAAGGCGTCAACGAACGGTCTTCCGGTCCGACGCCGCCCTCGACGAAGAGAGGTCCGCCGATGCGGGTCAAGTCATGCGGCTGCTGCGAGAATACGCGGATGCCGTCCGGAGGCGTCTCGCCGGTCGAGTCGAAAATCAGGTTGACGGTGACGGGCTGGTCCCAGTTGGTGTCATCGAAGGTCACGAAATAGCCGCTTGCGTCCTGCTGCACCCCTGGAGAGGCGCCAAGATCGACCTTGGCCTGACCATCGATGGCGATGTGAACCGTGACGGGCGCGGTTGGCTGCGTCGTCAGCACGATCTGGTAGCTGTCTGTTTCGCCGGCCTGCGACACGGCCGTACTGCCGTTCGTTTCGATGATCTGCACGGCTGCGGTGTCGGAATCGACCACCTCGACGCTGACCTTCTGGGTATCGACGTCAGCATAAACACCATCCGCCTTGTCCGATGTGACGGTGTTGCTGATCGTCGCGACGATACGGTTCTCGGGCGTGGAATCGGTCGGCGACGAGACGAACACCGTTTGTGCGTCGTTCCAGGCGAAGATATCGTTGGCGGCATCCGCGACCAGCCCGAACTTGATGGCAGTGCGCGATAGATTGACCTGATCACTGCTGGAAGACAGCGATACCGTGACCGTTTCGCCCGCGGCCGGCGGCTTGCTCAGCACGACCGTATAGTCGTCGGCGGCGCCGCCTTCGAATACGCTTGTCGAACCACCGCTCTCGGTGATGATGGCGTCCGGCTTGTCATCGTCGATGACAGTGACCAGCACGTTTGGAATTGCAAAACTGTCCAGCGCCTGCGCGACGCCATTGCTGTCGACATTGATGACCGAGTGGCTGATGGCGACTACGGTTTTGCCTTCCTCTGCTGTGTCAGAGATCGCCTCGACGTAGATGAGCTGTCCAGCGGCCCAATTGCCGCTGTCGAAAGCAGCCGTCACGGCTTCGTGCCAATCGTCGGCGTTTCCGGTCAGCGAAACCAGGATGGTCTGGCCCTGCTTGGCGCGTTGCTGCGCCGATGCCTGCGCGGCCGATATGGTGACATAGGCTATGGTGCCGGCAACCGGCGCCATCGGCAGCGTCAGCATATAGCTGTCCACCGATGTCGGATCGTCTTCCTTGACCGTAATCCCATCGCCTGTGTCGACGGCTACGGCCGTGCTGCCCTTTGTGGTCAGATCGATGCCGCGCGTGAACAGGCCGTTATAGCGCGGATCAGCGCTGGTCACCGTATGGGTGATCGTGCCGCTGTCGCCATTGGCATCGTCCGAAACCACGGTCTTGGTCACATCGCCAGCGACGTTGAACGTGTCACTGCCCAGGCCGCCGATCAGCGTGGTGACGATGTTGTCGGCAGTCGAGAGCACGTAGAAGGTGTCGTTGCCTTCGAGGCCGTCCACATCCATTGCTTCGGCGTTTGTAACCTTGACCGTGAGGCCGGCGCCGTACACGCCATCCTTGGTTATCACGAACGTGTCGGCAAGTTCCGTTCCCAGCACGACAACCCTGTCAAAGCCGGCGCCGCCATCGATGTCGACCGGCGCGTTGACATTGTACTGGATAAGGTCGTCGCCATTACCGCCATTGACCTTGACGTTGACGCCCTCTGGCAAAGCGAAAGCCCGGATGACGAACTCGTCATTGCCGTCCTCGCCCTCCAGCCTCAGATCGGCATGGTTGGAATAGACGACGAACATGTCCTCTCCGGTGCCGCCATAGAGCACGGCCGGCAGGGTGATGCCTTCGGACAGATAGCCGAGTGTGGTCTCGGTCGTCTCGAAGCGGTCCTCTTGCGAAATGATCGCGTAGGAGCCGTTCGGATCCAGATTCCCTTCAGCATCGACCTTCTGGTCACGCGAGCTTCCGAAAATCTGGCCGACCTGGAAGAAATCGTTGCCTTCGCCGCCATCGACGGTGAGGATTGCGGAATTGTCGTCGAAGTAGAAGCGATCATCGCCTTCATTGCCTTCGACGATGACGCGCCCGTTGCTCGTGGCGTCGTAGTTGATGCGCTCAACGGCGGAGAGATAACCGCCAGCGCCATCCGGCACCATGTGGGCGATGAAATTCTTGCGGAAAAGGAAGGTATCCGCAAGGCTTGTGCCCTCGATCGTCAGCGTGTCCACACCGTCATCGCCAGCGCCGGTGTCATGGACGTTCATGACATAATCGGCATCACCCTCAACGTTGACGACCACAGAATCCGTGCCGCCCTCGCCGTCTATGGTCAGTTCGTCGCGGATCACGCGACCTGTCGCATCGCGGCCAAAGGCCGGCAGGCCATTGGCGCCAGGCGCCACGTCGACGCCTTGATAGGTGGTCATGGACGGCAGCTTGTTGACGGTAATGAGATCGTCATCGGCTCCGCCATGGACAAGCGTGTTGCCGCGCAGCGCGGCCACGTCGATGAGGATGTTGTCCTTGTCGCGGCCGCCAGCAATCTCGATCTGCGGCGCCTGCAGCGTGCCATGCAGCTCGATGTTGGAACCCACACCCGGATCTGGATCGGGCACGTTCGGCGCCTGATAGTCACCGGCAATCAGTATCTTGGTCGGTGAGATGATGACCGACGTTGCATCGGTGTAGACGTCGTCGCCGGCCAGCAGGCGAACGTCGCCGACCGAGGCTTCAAGCGTCACGCCCGCAGCGACTGTGATGTTGTCGGGCAGGTCGTCATCGCCAATGTGCGTGCCTTCAAGGTCATCCTCGGCCCAGAATTCAAGCGTCGTCTTTTCCGCGACGCTGCTTTCGGTGATCAGGATTGGGCTTGAGGCCATAATATAGGCGCCACCGCCGGCATTAACGCCGGACGTCTCGGCCCGCACGCCACCAACCTCGAGCGCACCCAGGTTCTGGATCCAGGTGTCGTCACCGTAAGACCAGGATTCGAGATTGGCGACCGAGGTCGTTACGCGCTTCGAAGACGTACCGATGTTCTTGGAAGCAAACAGATAGGTTTTCTTCGAAATGACGTTTGCAAGGCCGTCGGCGCGACCGTTGAGGATGTTGCCGTTGACTGCCGTGATGAAGGCCACCGCATCCGCGAACGCCGCTGCATTGGCCGTGCCGGCACCCACTTCATTGAGGACGAGATCCCCAGAAGTCTCGATCAGGTAGATGCTCTCGAGGTCGGTGTGTGCGCTGACGGTGCCAGGTCCCGATGAAGAGCTGTCGATGTCGAGTTCATTGGCAACCGTACCGATGCCGAGATGGGCTGTCAGGTTGATGTTGCGTCCGATGACGTCGGCTTTCGGCAGCACCACCGCACGTGTCGGATGCGACGGGTCGATGTTCGAGTCCGGAATGGTGAGATTGTAGTTTGGATCCGGAAGCTCGGCGTCGATGATCGATCCCTCGTTGGCGACCAAGGTGACATCCTCGTTGATCGAACGGATGCCACGGACATTCATGTCGCCATGGGTTTCAGTCAGGAATATCGAGCCGCCCGCGACCGCGATGATCGTGCCGCGATTGGTGGCGTTGATGGTCGGATCACTCGACAGGGCACCGGTGACGTCGATCTCGAGCGCGTTGTTGCTCGTGCCGATGCTACCGCCGGCACTGAGCGAGATGTGCTGCGCCTGCACCTTGGTCGCCGTCGAGCCCGGCAGAGCGTCGAGGATCGACTGAACCGTCGCGGTCAGGAAAGCGTCGCCGCTCTTGGAATAGACGGATTCCACCCTGAGATCGCTGATCGGCGCCGTGATGCGCACATCGTCCTGCGCCCGTGCGATCAACCCGCCCTCGCCGCGCATCGTCACGGTAACAGGCTTTCCGTCCTCACCAATGTGGCCCTTGCTGGCTTCAAGCAGGATGTTGGCGCCGTCCAGATTGACGCCGCTTGTCGCGGCATTGATCAGGCTGCCGCTGGTCTTGATGCGGATGTCATCACCGTCCGCATGGCCTTCGCCCGCGACGATATTGGCGAGCTTGATGGTGGTTTCGGATCCAAGGTAGATAGCGCCACCGGCCTTGGCCGTCAGCAGATTGCCAACCGTCAGATCCACGTCCTCGCGCCGATTGACGATGATGCGGGTGATGCGCTCGGTCGTGCTCGTCGGATCATCGACCACGGCGGCCATCGTGACCGTACGGCCAAGCTCGGTGACCATCGACTGCTCGGGTGCAAGATTGACCGTGATAACATTGCCGACCACCGAAGCGATGGTGAAATAGGCGTCGTCCTCGGTGATGTTCTGCGTGTTGTTGCCGGCGATGTAGAGGAGATCGCCCGCCTTGAACGTCCCGGTCGGCCAGTTGCTGGCGCGCGTGATGGTGCCCTGGGTACCGTTGGGCAGCGCGGCAAAGTCGACGATCGTCGAACCGATATAGGCACTGGAAACCACCCCGGGCGATGATTCATAGCCGCCGACATAGACGATGTCCTGCCGCTCGGCCGCGGCAAGAGCCACGCGCTGGTCGTCATTCAGGATGATGTGCTGATTGCCGTCGCCCAGATCGAGGTTGAATTCGCCGAGCACGCTGCCGATGTTCTGGCTGGTGTGGATCTCGATGTTCTTGCCAACGATGTTGGAGCTTTCGATCACCACTTCCGTATCGGTCACTGACTTCGTCAGCCCGGCTCCGAACGCGTTTAGCAATTCGTCCTCGGACCAGACCTTGATCGTGCTGGTGAGTTCGGTCGCCTTGTCGCCGACCGCGAACAGAAGCTTGTAGCCGAAGGTCCGGCCAGCGTCCTTTTGCGTCTCGTTGAGCGTGGCAAACTGCTCGTTTAGCTTGCGGTACTCTACGGTGCGGCTGTCCCGCTCCGTCTGGATTCCATCGGCGACGTAAGCGTCGAGAGCGCTACCCGAAAGGCCACTGAGCTGAGCCTTCGTGGTCAGATCGCTGGTCAGACTGGCCAACTCGGCGCCGGTTATTGCCACGACATATTCGGGGTCGAACTTGGTCGGGTCGGCCTGGCCGCTCCGGTAATTCCAGTATTGGTCATAGTCGGCCTTGATGTCGGCGCTCATGAATAGCGTCGTGTCCTGCTGGGTCTCGCCCAGCCGGCCGAACATCTTCTGCAGATCGGAATAATCGGCCAGTTGACCCGCGGTCAGACCGGCCGCGGCGCCGGGATTGTAGCTGGTCGAATCCGCCTGCGTGTGACGATAAGCCCAATACTGCTTGTAGGCGGTCTCGATGTCTGCACGGTAAGTCGAGCCATAGCTGGCATAGATTGCGTCCAGACTGTTGAACTGGGCCGTGCGCGAGGCCTCCAGAGTGGCAATCGCCGCCGCGGCGTCCGCCGGCGAGAGCGTGTCTTCGTAATACTGCCGCTCTGCGTCGCTAAGCTTCACCGTTCCCGAGGTCGAATCGTAGCTACCCTTCAGGCGCCAGTAGGTGTCGTAGTCGCCGCGCTTCAGCAGCTCGTAGCCGAGCAACGTTGAGTTGATCTTGTCCTGGACACCGGTGGTTCCGGTCAGTTGCAGATCGGTCCACACGCCCGCCTTCAGCTCGTCGTAGGTACGCTTGTCCTTGACCGAAACGTCGTCGCAATCGAGCAGCGAACCATTCTGGACCTGGACCCAGACATTGCCCTCGGTGATCAACCGCTCGAGGTGCATGTCGCCAGTGGTCTCGGAGACATAAACATCGCCCTGAGCCCTGATATTGACCTTGTCGTCGTTTGTGTCGCCGGAATCGATCAGCAGCGGACGCAGCGCCGAGTTGCCGACGCCACCCTGTGCGCCCGCAGGCAACGCACCTTGTCCATCGACATAGGTGTCGGCGATCAGCGTGATTTTCGCGCCCTTGACCAGGCCCTGCAGGTAGCTGCCGGGACCGGAATCGGCGACGACGATGCCGGCCTGGGACGTCAACGTCACGTTCCCCTTGTCGGCGACGACCGAATTGATCGACATGTCGCCGGTGCGTTCCTTGATATAGATGTCACCATTCGCCGAGTGACCAGTCAGATAGGCATAGGCCGTCGATTGGCCCGGCACGCCCTTGTATCCCGCCGGGTAGAGATCGACGAGATCGATCTGCAACGGCCGTTGGGCGGTGCCCACGCCCAGATTGCCGTCTAAGGTGACGCGCACCCCCTGCACGACGGAATCGTCGTTGCTGGCCTCAATCGTTGTATTGGAAACGATCTGCGTGAGGCCGGTATCATTGTAGATGCCGTTGTCGACGATGACCTTGCCGGACCCGGTCGAATTGATCTTAACCGTTGCTTCCTCGTAGCCGATGAAGCTGATCTGAACCGGCAGGTCGGCCTTGATCGAGTTGGTGGCGGTGGTCTGGGTCCGCCGCTCGGTGGTGAACTTCTGATAGTAGGTCTTTTTGCCGTACCAGGTGCTCGTCGTCCACTTGTCGCCCGGCACCGGATCGGTCTGGCTTAGCGTTACCGTCGCGGAACTGTGCGTGTAGGGGGACGAGACGTTGCTCTGATAGAAATAGTCGCTGCCGGGAACCAGAGTCGGCTTCTCGAGCAACGTGTATGTCGTGTCGACGACGTTGGCCGGGTCGGCGGCGAGGAAATCAATGCCGAGCCAGGCAGACGTTCCGTAGGTGGTCGTGACGCTTTCCAGTGTCTTTGTCGCCACTGACCAGCCGTAGCGCCATCCGGCCTGCGGATTGTATTGCGTCGCGTAGTCCCAGGTGCCGTTGTGCTGGCCTGCAACGGTGTTGAGTGACACTGCGCCGGTCTCGACCATCTGCTTGGTCGCCTCGGGCTGGCCGTTTGCACCGAGCGGATTGACCACCGGCGTGAAGTCGACGACGCGCACGTCTACTGTTCCGTCGATTTGCGTCTGGTACCAGGTCTGCGTATAGCCGCCGTCGGAACGCTTCGACTTGTCGTTCAGGATGATCGTGCCCAGGCCACGCTCCGTAACGTCAATCCGCTTGATCAGCACGTCATAGTTAGACGCATTGTTGACGGTGACGTTGACATAGGCTCCTAGGGCCTTGATCTGCCCGTTGCCGGTGTTCATCAGCTTGCCAGTGATCGTTATAGATCCGGCAGGCGTTCTGAACTCCTGGATAACGATCTTGCCGAGGTCCGAATCCCAATACGCCTTGAACTCGTTGTACTGGGCGGTCTTCAGCATGATCTTGCCGCCCTGGATCTTGCCGCTGGCAATATCCGCCTTGATCTGGTCGATCTCGGCGATCGTGTTGGCGCCGATGTTCAGCACATAGTCGCTGGAACCGCTCTGGATCAGGCCGTTGAGGTTCACATATTCGGCGTTGATCGAGATGAGGCTGGCATAAATGCCGCTGGTCGGCTGCTTAGCAAGCTCGGCATCGCGGTCGGCATTGGTCGCCGCGCCCATACCGTCGGGATTGGTGATTTGCTTCCAGGCGATATAGGGATCGCCGCCGGTGTTGAGCACGCTGCCCGGAGGCAAGTCGATGATGACCATGCCGAAGGTAACGACATGCAGTGACGCGCTGTGGATATTGCCGGTGATGGTGATGTCACCGGAACCGACGCTGTTATCGATCGTCACATCGCTCGAAATGGCATCGATATCGCCGGAGATGGTAATCCCGGGCCACGGATTCGTATCAGAATTGACGATCAACGTGTTCTTGATGAGCACGGTGTTGACCGGCGCCGTTCCAAACGTGCGGGTGATGTCGAGATTGACCGCTCCAGGCACCAGAACCGGCTCGCCGCCACGCTGACCATCCGAATTGTCGGCGTCGGCGTTCGCCTGGTTCTGCTGAGCGATCGCGCCATTGAGCAGAGCACGCACAGTGGCGGGATCGGTGGCGCTGCTGTCGATCTGCGAAATCTCGTTCTGGAACCCGTTTAAGTACACGCCGCCATTGTTTTCGGGGATGTATATGCCCTGGATGTCCAGGAATGCGGTCGTGTTGTTGGTGATCTTGACGCTCACATTGCCGGGCGCATCGAGCTTGCCGGCCCCCTGCAGCACGTCGGCCCTGATGTCGATATAGCCGGCTTCGGCCAGGATGGGCGCGACGTGGATTGTCAGCACGTCCTTGTGAACCGGCAGCAGCGCAAACTGGGGCACGCCATTGACGACCTTCTGAGTGCCGTCCGGGTTCAGAACTTCCCGTTTTTCAACCAGCCCGAGGAACTGCAACTCGCTGACCATGCGGTCGATTTCGCGATTGTAGAAATCGACGAGATCCTGATTGCTGGCGTACTCGAGCTTCTTATCCTCCGCATCGGCGATAAGGTCGAAATAGCTCGACTGAAGCGGTGCCTGATCGATGCCCAGCGTGACGGAATCCGAACCGGCGCCGCTGTAGGTTATCGTAGGAGCCGTCTGCGTTCCGCCGATCGCCGTGATGGTGATGTCGATGTTGCGGTTGAGGCCGGTCCGGACCGTGCCGTCAACAGTGACGATGGCGTGGGAATCGGTGTGTGCCGTGCCGTCGAACTGTGCGTAGGCATTTCCGCCCAAAGCCTTGTCGATGGCGCCGGAGAGCGAAGAAGCCCAGTTGACAGCTTTGCCCTGTGACGTCATGTCGGCGAATGCGGATTTGTCGGCAAAAAGCCTGACATTGCCGCCGGTTTCGACCAGCGCTCCGGCATAGATGGTGATCAGGTTTTCCTGATAGAGCAATGCGTCCGACACCACATGGTCGATCGGAATGACGCTGCCGGCAAAAGTGTCGCTGTAGACGGCGACGCGATAGACGTCGTGATTGGAGTTAGCGTCCATCCCAGACAGCATGTTGACGTCGGACAACGCCTTGATGTGCGATCCATTGCCGACAAGGATGCTATTGGTCGGGCTGAGATTGATGGTCGCATCGGCCACCGAGACAGTCACACCGCCATAATTGTCGACGCTGACATGCAATTCCGCATTTGCGTTGGTATCGGCCTTGAGATCCATCTCGCCGACGGTATTCAGTTCGACATTGCTGTCGACGGCGGTATTGGTGCCGATCTGGACCGTGGCAAAGACATTGTCGGCGTCGAACGTGCTCTCAGCACCGATACCGGAGCCAAGACCACCGCCCTTGTAGGAAATGTTCTCGTAGTAGGCGATATCGTTGCGCGCCGCGAGCGTGAACTCGCCGGCATCTATGGACGTACCGATGACCTTGAGTTGCGCGTTGTTCTTGACCAACGTCTTGGTGTTGAGCGTCAGGTGCGTGTCGCTGCTGACACCGGCGCCGTTGACCAGGCCACCTGTGCTGCCGTTGACGTTATCGCCGATATTCGGCTTGTCGAAGCGGTTGAGCGATGTGGCGTTGATCGCATATGCGGTGACCTTGGCGCCGTCCCCGATGATCACGTTGGACGTTGAGTTGATGTTGTTGTCGGCCTCGGCGCCAGACCCCGAAAGCAGGCCGTAAGCACTGGTCACGATGACCGTGTTGGCACGCGCCAGATGGTCGGACGTCATGCTGAAACGGCCGGCCGTTACATTGTAATTGGCGAACGCGGCTGCGCTCTCGCCGGCCAATTGCGTCGCTGCTTTAGACAGGGTGATCAGTGTGTTGTTGCCCAGCACGGCTTGCGTGACAGCGTTGGAAGTTGTGTCGGCCACGGCCGCTGCGATTCCGACCAGACCGCCCGCGCCCGGCGAACTCGATGCCTGGTTGTCGTCGCTGCCCAGCGCCGAGATGCTCATGGCGCCAGCGCTGATCAAGACATTGTCCGCCACCTGCGCGGTGGTATTGGCGATCTGCCCGTTAGCGTCGGAATGCTGCAGCGATTGCGCCTTCGCCTTGGTGGCGCCGGCGGCGACCAACCCGTAGGCGGCGCTGTTGGAATCGGCGCGCTGCCGGCTGTCGTTCTGCGCCGCGACGCTGACGCCGCGGGCTGCGGTGATTAGCGTGCCTGCGCCAAGCAGCGCCACCACCGTGCTGGTGTTGATCGCTTCGGTCACTGTTGCGTCGACACCGATGAGACCACCGGCAAGGCCCTGTGCCTTTGCGTTGGCGGTATCGCCAACCGTCGGCAAATTCTGGCTTGCCGCGATGCGCAGGCTGTCAACATTGAAGGTAGTGCCGCTGGTCTGCGCGCTGACATGCGTGTCGACGTAGGCCTTGGCCACGGAAACGCCGACCGCCGCCGTGCCAGCATTGACGCCGGCCGCCTGGGAACGCGCCTTCGGCGTCATGACCGCTTCGACATCAACGGCGCCGGCCGTGATGGAAGAACCGGAAATGTTCGCCGAAACGCTGGAATTCACATTCGATTCCGCCGATGCCCCGCCGGCCGCCAGGCTGAAGATGCCGATGGCCAGGGAAATCGCGTCCACTTCGGTAACGACCGAGGTAACGTCACGAGCGCTCATCGTGATCGCACCGTTGGCCTTGATCGTGCTGCCTGCGATCGAAACCGAAGTGCTCGACGAGGCGGTGTTTTTCGTAACCGCACCGCCACCGGCGACAGTAACGCCAATATCGGTCGACGCCGCCAGCGAGGCCATGATGGCAGCCGACGATAGCGTGGCGCTCTCACGCGCCGTGATCGAGAGCGTGCCGGTGTTGGCCTGGTAGGCCGGCATCACGCGTGGCAGGAAGGTCGGTCCCGCGCCAGGCACTGTGTAGATGTAGCCGTTCGACTGCACCGGAATCTGCCCGGTCACCGTCATGTTGGTGCCGGTGGCGTAGCCGGCGATGTCGTTTGAGATGAGATTCTCCGCGTAAGCGACGCCCAGCGCCACGGCGCTGCTGCCCCCGCCGAAGCCGACAGAAATCGCCACCGCGGCGGCCCCTGCGAAGGCATCAATGGACGATGAGTCGATCGCCTCGATCGCGACATCGCCGGCCTTGATCGAGCCACCGTCGATGAAGCCATGCACGTTCACGCCAACGCGGTTCACCGTCGTGGCCGCCGCGCCGGCAGCACTGAAGGAGTACATGCCGAAAGCAAGTGCGACCGATGCTGCCGCTACATTGGCTTCGATCGACTGATCCGAATTGGCCGAGACGCCAAGCGTGCCATAGGTGTCGACATTGGTGTCTTGCAGATAGGCGGAGACCTCGACGGCCGAGCGAGTGCCGCCGACGCTGTATCCGATCGAATTCAGCGCGACACCGAAGCCGAGCGAGGCACCGACCGAAACGCCGCCGATCGCGACACCGACCGCAGCCGCAACGATATCGGCGTGGATCTGCGAACTGTTGCTGGCGCTGAAATCAATATCGCCGCCGGCATCGAGCATGCTGTCGAGTGCGTACGCACGGGTTCCGCCCAAGATTACATTGGTCGCGACAGCACCGCCGCCCGCAACGGACACGCCCACGGCCCCGCCGGAAATGGCAACGGCGGCGGCGGCGGATATGGCGTCTATCGAAGCGTCTTCCGTTGCCGATACGCTGATGGTGCCCGGAGCGGCCGCATGCGTCGGCACATTGGTTTCGAGGTGGGTGATGGTGTCGTAGGTCGGATTGTGGACCGGTATGTCGGTGACCGCGACATCGGCGAAATCAAGATGAGCGTCGACGTCATTGGCGATGGTGTTCTTGGCGACCGCGACGCCGAAGCTGACGCTGACGCCGACACTGCCGATGGCCGCCGAGATCGCGGCAGCACCGGCATTGGCGGTGATGTGCGAGGTGTCTTCCGCGCTCACACCCACATTGGCCGCACGGATCGTCGCCTTGTCGGCCGCGGACGCGCCGGTGATGGAAGCTTCGGTCAGCACGCCGATCATGTTTTCGGTGTAGACGCCGGCGCCTGCGACGCCGACGCCAACGGTGCCGGCGCCGAGCGCAGCGGCGCCGGCGATCACCAAGGCATTGATGGTCTGGTCGGCCTTGGCGTGAACCGTGAGCGTGCCGTCGGCCGTCACGCCGCTGTCGATGATGGTGGCGCTGACGCCACCGCTGTTGGCGGCGTTGAAGGTGGGCGCCCGGGTCGGATCTGGCTTGCCATCCGCATCGACGGGATTGACGGGAACAGTCCAGTTGCCGATCTGGTTGATCGCCACCGAGACGCCGATGGCGGCGCCGATGCCGGGTCCTGCTCCGACGCCGACCGCGAGCGACAGCGCGGCGATCTTCGCGGTGATGGCGGAGGTCGAGATCGCTTCCACGGTGACCGCGCCGGCGCTGTCCAGCGTGCTGTCGACGACGGTGGCGATGGTGTTGTCGTTGATCGTGTTTTTGGCCGCGGCACCTGCGCCCGAAAACGCGATGCCGGCGGTGCCGGCAGCGACGCCGATGGATGCCGCCACCGAGATGGCGTCGATGGTGGCGCCCTGCGTGGCCTTGACCGAGATCGCGCCTGACGTCGAGGTCAGTACCTGGCCATCGAGGACGCCGGCATAGGTGTCGTTGTGGATGTCGTTAAGCGCAATCGAGATGCCGATTGTGATGGCGACACCCGTGGCACCGAAGCCAGCGGCCAGCGAGGCCGCCCCGACGAGCGCCTTGATGTGGGACGTATCGCTGGCGCCGATGGCGGCCGAGCCGACGGTGATGATGGATCCGGTCTGGTCGTTCGGATCGTCAAGGAAGGCCGCGGTCCGCACCGCAACAGTGTTGCGCGCGCCCGCGCCGGCGCCACTGATGCCGACGCCCGTGGTGCCGGCACCGATCGCGGCCGATCCGGCGGCAACGAGGGCGTCGATGGTCTCGGTCGAGGTCGCGTCGACAGCAAGCGCGCCCGTGGCCTCGATGGAGGTGCCGCGCACATAGGCCTGCACCTGGTCGCGGTCCGCTTCGCCGTGGCCGATCTCGTTGATCGCCACCGCCGCGCCGAAGGACGCCGCGCCGCCGACGGTCCCGCCGACACCGATCGAAAGCGATATCGCGAGCGTCTCGGCCTTGATGGTCGAGGAGCCCTTGGCGGTGACCGAAACGGAATCCGCCTCGGTGATCGTGCTGGCCTCGATGAAGGCATTGGTGTCGGTGGCGATATTGTTGAGCGCCACCGCGCCGCCGCCGCTGAACGAAATGCCGGTGGTGCCGCCGATGGCCACCGAAATGGAGGCGGTGGCAACGGTCGAATGGACCTTGGCCGCATTCTCGGCGCTTACCGAGATGCTGCCCGCCGTGGCCTCCACGCTGTCGGCGTTCTTGAGATAGGCGGCGACGTTGTTCTCGATCTTGTTTTGCGCCATGGCGAAACCGATCGACACGGCTACGCCCGTGGTGCCGGCCATGCCGGCGGCAAGACTGGCCGCTCCAGCCAGCACGTCGATCGTCGTTTCGTCCTTGGCGGAAATGTCCACAGATCCGGCGGAGACGCTGGCAGCGTCCAAGACATAGGCCTGGGTCGCCACCGCCACGAAATTGAGCGTGTAGACGCCTGCGACGCTGACGCCGATGCCGGTCGAGCCGCCGGCGATCGCCACCGATCCGGCCGCCACGGTGGCATCGATCGATCCGGTGGAATGCGCGTCGACCGTCACCTGACCGTCGCTCTTCACACCGGTGCTACTGATGAATGCGCGGACCCCGGTCGTGCCGTCGGCGGCAAGCGTCGCATTGCCGGTCGGCAGGCTGCGGCCGCTGGCTGAATCGAGGGCCTCCTCGACCGTCCAGTCGCCGATGCGATTGATGGCGACGGCGGCACCGATCGAGGCGCCGATGCCGGTATTGCCGCCGCCGACCGCGGCCGACGCCGCCAGCACAGTGGCGGTGATCGACGATTCGCTGAGCGCCTCCACATCGACGCTGCCGCTGTCGAGGATGCTGCTGTTGGTGATCGATGCCAGCGTATCGACACCGATGAGGTTGGAAAGCGCGGCACCCGCGCCGCTGATGGCGATGGATGTCTTGCCCGAGAAGGCGACGGTTATCGACGCCGCGGCACCCTTGGCGTCGATCAGGGCGTGGTTGTCCGCCTTGACTGTGATTGCCCCGTCAGCGGAAAGATCCGCGTGATCGGCCGCGGCGGCGACGCTGCCCTTGATGTCGTTGAGCGCAACGGCAAGGCCGATGGAAACTGCTGTCGCATTCTTGCTGGAGAAGGATGCCGCGACCGTTGCGGCCGCTGCCAGCGCGTTGATCTCGCTGGTATTGAGCGCCTCGATATCGACACCGCCGGCGCCGCCGGTGATTGTCGATTTGTTGCCGGCGACGGTACCGCCGTCGATCGACGCCGTCGTGTCCGCGGCAATGCTGTTCTGGGCAAACACCCCACCGGCGCTGAACGAAGTACCGTTGCCGGATGCCGAAATGCCAACCGCGACGGAAGCCGCCACCGTGAGTGCGTCGATGGTCTGGTCGGACGTCGCCGAAACCCCGACCTTGCTGCCGCCGACCGTCGAATGACGGATGCGCGCTTCGGTCTTCAGCGGCGTCGCAACGCCAGGCGCCTCGACGCTGCCGGCATAGCCGATATAGTTGAAGGCAAGCACGATACCGACGGCAACGGCGGTGCCCGATTTATTGAAACCTCCGGCGACCGAGACGGCGGCCGCCGCTATGGTGGCGTCGATGTCGGCGCTGTTGGTGGCAGACACGGTGACGTCGCCGGTCGCCTGCACATCGCTGTCCTGGATCAGCGCATCGACGGCGCCCAATATGGTGTTGAAGGCGATGGTGCCGGCCACGCCGACGGCGAGCCCGCTGCCTGTACCGGCAGCCACCGATACGGAGGCCGCCGCCGCCGTGGCGTCGATCTTGCCCGCCTGGGACGCGGTGACGGACACGCTGCCCCCGTTGAGATCATCCACATTGTCGATGGTGGCGGAAACCGTGGCGTCGACCGCGTTGCGCGAGACCACCAGGCCGATCGAGACGGACTTGCCATCAGGATCCTGGCCGTAGGTGTAGTTGATGGCGATCACCGGCGCGATGACGTGCGATGTGATTTCGGCGGTGTTGCTGGCCGAAACAGTCAGCGCGCCATCGGCATCGATGTTGGCGGAATCCTCGATCGAGGCGGCCACGATCATCTGCACGCGGTTCAGCGCAAAGACACCGCCGACGGTGACCGCCGTCGGCGCGCCGCCGCGCAACGTCTTGGTGTAATTCGAGATTTCCGAATCGATCGTCTGCGACGCGATGGCCGACACTGTCACGGCGCCGGTCATGTCGACCTTCGAATTGTCGATCTTGGCCTCGATTGCCGCATTGGGGTCATGGCCGTAGATCGTGCCGACAAGGTCGGTGCCGAGCAGCGCATCAACGGTGTTGAACAGGAAGTTCTGGCCGGCGATGCCGACCGTGTTGAAAGCGAGCGTGATGCCCACAGCAGTCGCCTTGGCGATCGTATCGGCATCGATCGACGCGTCGATCGAAGCCGAACTTTCGGCATTCACGCCGAGACTGGCGCCGGAAATATCGCTGTCGGTGACGTCGGCCTTGGCGTGGCTCACGACATTGTTGGTGGCGATGACGCCGTTGACGGCGATCGACTTGCCCTTGGCGCTGCCCGTGACTTCCACCCGCGCGGTGACGTCCGCCAGGATGGCGCTGGTCTGCAGCGCCGAGACGAGCACGCTGCCGGCGGCGATTATCGTTGCCGCATTGATGGTGGCGGCCGCGCCGCTGTCGATATCGTTGCGGATCGCCATGCCGCCGACGCCGATGGCATCGCCCCCGGCGAGACTCGGAAGCAGGCTGTTTATGGTGTCGATCACATCGTTGACGATGTATTTCTTCCAGCCGCTGGAGAAATCCTCGGTATCGAAATTCACCGTGGAATTGTCAGATCCTGTATACTCCCAGGTCTCGCCAGCTGTTGCGCCGCCCTTTGTCGTGTCTATGTAGACGAGGTCGCCGTTGTTGACCGTCTGCGCGCCCGACTTGGTCGTGAACTGGTAGCTGCCGGTCAGCGTCTTGAGAAGATTGGCCGCGACGCTGATGCCGTAGTCATTCTTGATTTCGGCCAGCGCCAGAAGGTTGCCAGAAGACGTGATCGAAGCATCGTCCGTCGAGGAAACCTCGACGCTGTCGCCGTTGACCTCGAGCGTGTCCGAGCCGCTATTGTCGATCTTGGCGGTGGCTTCGCTGGCCACCTTGTTGCTGGCGATGACCAGACCGATGGCCTTGCCGCTGGTGCCCGAAATCGAGGTCGACGACGAGGTGGATTCGTTGCTGACCGTGGCGTCGATCGATGCCTTGTTGTCGGCTGTAACCGACACTGCGCCGTCGGCGTCGATCTCGGAATCGATGATCGTCGCCGATGTCATCGCCGGATTGCGGCCACCAAAGGCGTCCGCGATCAGATCGTCACCCAAAAGCGCATCGACGCCGTTGAACAGGATGTTCGTCGCCTTCCAGCCGATCGAATTGAAGGCGAGCGTCACGCCGACGGTGTCGCCACCGCTCGAATAGGCGGAGCTCTTGGTATCGGCCACGATCGACGACACGTTCTGGGCCGCGACGTCCACGTCACCGCTGCTCGTCACGTCGCTGTTGTCAATGGTCGCGGTCGCGCTCGACTGTACGATGTTGGTGGCAATCGTGCCGTTGATGGCCAGCACCTTGTCGCTTGCCGTTTCCTCCTTCGGATCGGCAGGCGTTGCCGGCGTTGCCGGATCGGCCGGCGCCCCGGGTGTGTGTTTGGTGCCGGGGTTTGTATCGGTCGCGCCGGTCTTGCCGTCGCCGTCCCAATCGATCGAACTGCCCCCCGAGGCCGAGACCGACGTATCGACCTTGGCGCTGATCGTGGCGCTCTCCAACGCCAGCACCTGGACATCGCCTGATGTATTGGAGACCGTCGCGTTCTTGATCGAGGCGTCGGAACCGCCACGTACGTCGTTCATCACGATCAGGCCGCCGACCGCCTTTGACGGCGCGGCGGAGAGATTCAGATCCTGCAGCAGAAGCGTCGCTTCCGGTGCTTCCTTCCAGTAGCCAAGGTCTGTGTAATCGGTGCTGGCGAGATCGGTGTGTAAGCCGCTCGCGGCAGTGCCCATGTAGATGTAGATGCTGCCGGCATTGCCGCCGACCTTGGTCCAGTCGGCCGGGTCGAGATTGTCGACGCCAGCGGCGACCAGCGCTTCGAGGTCGATGATGTCGTCAGCGCCATTATACTGGTAGATCGGACCGCTTTCGTCGCCCTCGCCCTCGAACTGGATCGCATCGCCAGTCGAAATCGCGAACTTCGACGGCGGCAGCACCTGGTTCAGGTTGATCACGACATTGCCGCCGTAGTCGTCGGCGATGCGCACACGGTCGCCGAACTGCAGGTCGCGGACCTTGGTACCGATGCCTGCGTCGGGCTTGCTGTCATAGTCGGCGTCGTAGAGATCGTTCAACGTCTCCTGGATGATGGCCGCGCCGCCATCATTGGTAACCGACGTCTCGACGGTAAGCTTCGAGTTGGAATAGATACCGCTGGAATCATTGGCCGTGACCGTGACGGCATCGCCCGCAGCGATGGTCTTGCCTGTCGTGCCGGTGTTGTCGATGGTCGCCTTGGCAGCGCCGGACACCTTGTTGCCGGAAATGATTGCGCCGTAGGACGCGCCCGAGGCGCCGTAAAGCGCAGCCGTCTCGGTGACCGCGGCATTGCTGACCGTGGCATTGATCTGTGCGTGATTGACGGCGGAAACCTCGATGCCGCCGTCAACGTCGACCGAACTCTGCAGGATCGACGCGGTGGCGTCAGCGCCGATATTGCCGTCGAACGCGTTGTCGGCGAGGTAAGGCGCACCGATCAGCGTGTCCAGCGTGTTGAACAGGATGTTCTGTGCTTCCCAGCCCACCGAATTGTAGGCGAGCGTGACGCCCACGGCCGTCGCGCCCGACGCGCCCGAGGCATAAAGCCGGGCGTCGATGCGTGCATCGTTGTCAGCGGAGACAACCAGATCACCGCCCGCAGTGACCGTGCTGTTCTCGATCGAGGCAGAGGTCTTGCCCAGAACGACGTTGGTATCGATCTGGCCGTTAAAGCCGAGCACGTCACCGCTGCCGTCGATACCGCTGCCGCCGGCGGCCGAGACAGTGTTGGTCGTATAAGCGGTAATCGTCGAGGCGCCGACAGCGGCGACGGTCAAATCGCCCTCCTCGGCGGTAACCGTGGCGCCCTTGATGTAGGCCTTGGAATCGCCGCGCGTGTCGTTGTAGGCGATCGACAGGCCGATGGCCTTGGAATTGGTGGTCACGACATTGCCGATAGCCGGAAAGAAGATGTCCTCAAAGTCGGACGTCTTCAGCTGCTGCCATTTCGTCGTGTCGGAATAGTCGACCTGCGCCAGGTCGCCCGTGAACGTCGCGCTGCCGATATATTTGTAGACCTCGCCCTTGTGAACGCCTGGATGTGCGACCGTCGGGGCATAGTCGAGCGCGACACGAACCTTGTCGCCGCTCTCGACCGTGCGCGATCCGGACTTGCTGGTGAAGTTGTAGTCGCCAGCGCCAAGCGCATCGGCGGCATGGCCGACGACATCCTCCAGCGCACCGAGCGTGCTGCCGGGCGCGGCTGTCGACACCACCGAAATATCGGCCGATATGGTTGCTGCGTTGGAGCTGTTTATGCCGATCTCACCGGCGGTAACCGTCGCCAGTGGCTCGTCGCTGTTGTCGATATAGGCGGAGGCGCCTGAACTGACCTTGTTGCTGGCCAGGATCGCGCCGGCGGCCGTACCGCTGACACCGTATTTAGCCGAGGGCGTGAACGTGTTCGTCCAGTCCATCGACGTTTCGTCGCCGGTCGTGGCGGTGATGCCGGCGTTGTTTTCGGCCGACAGATCGATGTCGCCGGCAATCTCGATGTCGGAATTCTTGATGAAAGCCGTGGTCAGCACCGGGGTTTCCAACCCGAGCGCTTTGCCGACCTCGGGCGAACCGATCAGCGTGTCGACCGCGTCGAACAACAGGTTCTGCGGCTTGTAACCGACCGCGTTGAAGGCCAGCACGAAGCCAAAGACGCCTCCCGATCCGTAAGCCTGGCTAAGCGCGGTGGCCTCGATCGTTGCTTCGGTGATCGCCTCGACGGTCAGATTGTTGTCGGCGCCCGCGCCCGACGCCTTGGTGACCGAGGTGTTTTCAACCGAAGCCGAAGCGCCCCCCTGCACAGTGTTGGTGACGGAGACTCCGCTCTTGGTGTCCCAGGAATCGATGACGCTGGTGTCGCTGGATTCGATGGTCGCGGACTCGTCCGCCTTTACCGAAACCGCGCCAAGAGCCGTCACCGCCGTGTTGATGAGCTTGGCGGTGACGTTGCTGGTCACCTGGTTGCGCGCGAAGATGCCGCCTGTACCGGTGGCATTGCCGACCACGGATTTCTCCGACATGCCGGCCGCCATCAGACCGGTCTTGGCCAGGTCCGCCGGGATCAGATTGTCG
The DNA here is from genome assembly GCF_000472785.1 of Mesorhizobium loti CJ3sym. Classification (GTDB taxonomy): domain Bacteria; phylum Pseudomonadota; class Alphaproteobacteria; order Rhizobiales; family Rhizobiaceae; genus Mesorhizobium; species Mesorhizobium loti_E. The sequence goes on along the minus strand of NZ_AXAL01000039.1, from coordinate 19,648 downwards.
GTGTTGAGTTTCTTCCACAGGCCGAAATCGTCGAAATCGGCCGTCGCCAGATTAACCGGCGTGTTGTCCGGCCCCATATATTGATAGATGCCGCCCTTCTCGCCCGTGCCCGCATAGTCGTCAGCGTCGCTGATACGAACGGTGTCGCCCAGGTTGAGTGAAGGCGTCCCCGACTTCGTCGTGTATTTGTAGTCGTTCAGCATGTCGCCAGCGATTTCGTTGACGATGTTGACACCATTGGTGTTGTCGAGCTGCGAACTGACGCCAAGGCCGGTGGTGGCTTCGATGCCGGCCTCGTCGGTGGCACTGACCGCGACCGTCTTGGCGACGACGGTGCCGCCGCTGATTAAGGCGGTGGCGGTACTGCTGACCTTGTTGCCGGAAATGACGGCGCCATAGCCGGTCGTCGCCCCATCGAACAGGGCTTCAACGGAAGCCGAGGCTTCATTGGTGATTTCGGAAGAGACCAGTGCGCCCGAAACCGCTTCGACGACAACGTCGCCGTCGGAGACAATGTCGGAATCGGTGATCGACGCTTCAACGTTGAACGGGTTTTCATGACGCAGCGACGTGTTGGTGTCACCCGTGGCGCCGGCAACATCGGCGACCACGTCGCCAAGCAGCGTCTCCACCGTATTGAACAGGAAGTTGCCGCGTTCCCAGCCGATGGTGTTGTTGGCGATCTGGAAAGCAGCGGCCTTCTCGCCTTCCCCCACTTCGGCGACGGTCTTGTTTTCGGACTCGATCAACGAATGGTTCTCGGCCCGGACGGTGACGTCACCAACCTTGTTGGCACTGGTGCCAATGGTGGCGCCGGTTATCTTGGCGGAGGTCTGGCCCTGGATCAGGTTGGTGGCGACCACCGCGCTCTGCCCACTACTGGCACCGGCCTTGAACAGGAACCCCTTGACCGAACCGAGCGCTTTCTGGACCAGCGCATCCTGGTCGAAGGGCGATCCGCCCTCCACTTCGCTGAGCACATCGGCCATGGCCTGGATGGTGCCGGTCGAATCCGCCGTCACAGAGACAGCGGCAGCCTGGACTTTGGCATCGTTGATAAGCGCGGTAGCACCGCCACGCACGTCATTGAACACAATGGCGGCGCCAATCGCGCTGCCGCCGGTCGCGCGCAGGTTGAAATCGAGTATCGAATAGTCGAGATCGGCCTTCCACAGATCCTTGTCGGTGAAATCTACCTGCGTCGGGTCGGTCAAATCCAGCGTCGGATTGTCGGCGCCCAGATAGGTGAAGGTCTGCCCGCGTTCCCCGGTCAGCAGGACAAAATCAGGATCGGTGGCGAAATCGACGGTAGTGGAGCTGTGTGCGAAATCGATATGCTTGTCGGGGCCGGTATACTTGTAGAGATGGCCAGCGCCGCCCAGCACCGACACATAGACGATATCGCCGCTCTTGACATCGATCGACCCCGTGCTGCCGTCGGTCTTCACATCGTAGTCGAGGCCAACCTTGGTGCCATAGGCCAGCGGCACCACCTTGTCGTCGGTCAGCAAGCGGTCAGCGTCGGGTTTCTGCCCGTCATCAAACAGGTCGGCAAGCGCGTGCAGGCCGCCGTCGCTCGAGGCGATCGCCGCCGTCTCGATCTTGGTGTTGGAATTGATCGTGGTGTCGTCCCAGGCGTTAACGTCGAGGGCACCGCCTGCGCTGACCAGTTTGGAAGTCGAACCGCCGTCGATCGTCGCCGATGCAAGCCGGCTGACCTGGTTGCTCGACAAGATAGCGGCGATTGACTTTGCACTGCTGGAAAGAATCCCGCCTTCGGAGACATTGCGCGAGGCATTGCTGACCGTGGCGTTGACGACGCCCTTTGAAAGCGCCGTAACCATCAGCGCGCCGGCCGCCGCGACGACGGAATCCGAGATCGTGGCGTTGACCTTAACAGGTTGCTCGTTGGTCCAGAACTGGGTGCCGAGCAGTACATCGAGCGTCGCCTTGGCGAGAGCGGCGGCCGTGCTGCCGACATTGAAGCCGATGACGTTGAGCGCCTCCAGCCCGGTCACCGCTTTTGACGAGCCCATGGCTAGGCTGACCGGGCCGCGACCATCGATGTCGACATAGATGGTTGCGTCGACAAAGCTGTTGTCGGTGGCCGAAACGACGACATCGGCGGTGCCGGTCGTCTGGACATCGCTGAGATCGATCGTTGCCGTGGTCGAGCCATTGACGACGTTGACGGCAAGCACGCCGGCGACCGCTGTCTTGGCGACGACCGGGGCACCGTCATCTTGGCCGACTGGCGAGGTGGACGAGTAGGCGAGCAGGTTCGTCTGGTTTATCGCCGCGACCGTAACCGTGCCGTCGCTGTTGACGTCCGATTGCGAGATCGAAGCTGCGGTGGTCTTGGTGACCATGTTGATGACGCTGACACGCGCGACTTGCGTCGACGGCGCTGTGTCATCGGGGTTGACGCGCGGCTGGAACGGCGTAGCGATCGCGATGAACGTCGAATAGTCACCGGCCAGCACCGAAACGCCGCCGGCGCCCGCGTTGACGACACTTTCATCTATTCCCGCGCTGGTCTCGCCGGTGACGCGGTTCTCCGAATCGAGACCTGTCGAGCGGTAGGTGGTCGCACTGTCGGCGGTAACTGCGAGGCCGCCGGCGTTGCCGGTGATGCCACGAACCAGAGCTTTTGTTGAATCGGAGGCGACATTGGTAACTGAGCCGAGCGAACCAGAGATAATGGCGTTGCGTACCTCACCTTCACTGGACGCAGCAACCGCAACATCGCCATGGGCGCTGATCGTTGTCGGATGCGTCGCGACGTCGGCGGTCGCCGGACCAACGGTGACGGCGGTTGTCCTGGTGACATTGGTGTCCGAGCCGATCGCCGAAAAGATGACGATCCCCTCCGTGCCCGGGATCAGCACGTCGGTTTCCGTCTGCAGCCCGACCGTAACGCGACTGTCGTCGACGGCGGAAATCTTCACATCCGTCACGCCGTCGTTGATCGTGCCGCCGGTCTGGATGATCTTTGCCGCCGCGTCGACCGACATCGTCGTGTTGTTGGTAACCGTAACGTCGGACGCGACCTGTGAATTGGTGAACCCGCTGACGACGTTCTTCGCCATCGTTTCCAGGTCTTCCATGGTGATCTCGCCACGCGACAGTGCGTCGTTGAAGGCCTGCGAGGCGGTGCTGAAAACGCCAAGCGGATTGTCCGCTGTGACCGCCTTGATCTGGGCGATCGTGTCCGCAGGTATGCTGGTGAGCGCAAGAACGCTGTCGGGAACGACGACTTCCGTCAGGCCAAGCAGATTGGGGATCGGCACCTCGGTGATCATCAGGTCGACATCGACACTGGTATTGGCAGCCATGTTGACCGCAGAACCCGTGACCGAGGCAGTCGCCGCAAGTGTCACACTCGACGTATTCGTCAGCGTCGCGACGATGGATCGCAAGCTGGTTAGCGCCTTGCCGTGCGCCTTGACCGTGTTCGACACCTGCGAGGAGATATTGATAGAGCCGGCCGCGGTCAGCGAACCGGCCAAGGTGATGGAGGCCGACGTAGCGGTCGTTGCGCTGAGTGTCGACACGATTCCGGCGGCATCCAGCGACGTGCGCGCCCAATCCACGGCGTCAATATCAATCGACTGAGCGCTTATCACGGTCGAGTGATTGACGTCGCCAATATTGATCTTTCCGGCGCTCAGTCCAAGCGTGCCCGAAACTGTCAGGCTTGTGTTGACGTCGATCTCGTCTCCTGCATCGACCATCAGCGAGAAACTGGGCGAATTCGGCAGCGAATTGATTGTGGTGACGGCGGTGTTGTCGCCCAGATAGAGCCAGACAGAACTGCTGGCGTTGGCAACGGTCTGTGCCGCGCCGCCGCCAATGCTCAGCTGAAGATTAGCTCCAGAACCGGTGATCGTGACGTTCTTGTTGCTGGAGGCGTTTACTGCCGCCGACCTATCAACAACCTGAATACCGCCGCCGACGGTAAAGGGCTCCATGTTCTCGAAGGCCAGCGTCGAGCCGTTCGGATTCGTGAAAGTCACCTTTCCCGAGCCGTTCGCTCCCAGCGCCGCGCTGCTCGCTGTGACGCCTGAATAGACGATCGTGTCATGGCCACCGAAGCCGCCGTCCATCGTGCCGCTGAGTTTTCCGGCGGCCTGGATGGTGAAGGTATCGTTGTTGCCGTCAGCGCCCTTCAGGTTTTCCGTATTGGAGAAATTCACATCGACTTTGGCGCCGTTGATGCTGCCGGCATTATTGCCGCTCAGCGTCCAGGCGGCGTCGGCGGAACTGTCGAACACAACCTTGTCGTCACCGCCGGCGCCATCAAACAGGATGGACTTCGCAAGCGTGTGCCCTCCAAACGAATCCTCGTCGATCTTTAACGTATCCCTGCCGCTGCCGCCGGTGATCGAGATTGACGACGTGTTGGCGCTGGCATTGATGGTGCTCAGATCACCGAAGGCAAGCACCTTGCCGCCATCGGTCTGGTCGATGATCTGCACCTGCTGGACTGTCGTCGCGACATTGTTGATGGTCTGCACTTCCTCGAGCAGCCGCACGAGGATTTCGTGATCTACGTTCGGACCATCGGTAGCCAGATTCACATTGAGGTCCGCGTTGAGCAGCAGGCGCGGCTCCAGCGGATCGAAGATCAGCCGAACGCGGTCTGCGAATTCGCGCTGCACGCGTGAACCTTTGGCCAGGCGTTCCAGCTTGGCCCGCAAGATTTCGGACAGCTTTGCTCGCCTATGCGAAATAGGCTTGCCGGAAATGCCTTCGGACTTGAACGGAAATGCCATGCCGGTTCACCCCTCGCCCATGCCGACCGTTTTCACGCGACCGCGCCGAACGCCCCAAATCCAAATGCCCAAATTCCAATGCCCAAGCACAAAAAAGGGCGCAAACTTGCGCCCTTCCTTAAATCATGCGTCAGCGGGCTCCGGAGCGGTTTCCGGCTCAGGGACCTCGTCCTTGCCCTTCAACGCCCCAGCCCCCATTCGCTCGGCTGTCGCCGAGAGATGTCGCATGGACTGCAGATGCAAGTAGATCAATTCCAGATCGTCGGTCCTGGCCAGTTCGGCCAACTGCTCGCCGGACAATGCCTTTAGGCGGTCGCGGCTCACAGCCAGAAAACCGGACAGCATCAGCATCTTGCCGTCGCGCAGGGTGAAACGCGCCTGCATGGCCTCAAAAAGGTTGAGGTCGTTCAGCCGCTTGGTCAGCGCCTGGGTCCGCTGAAACTGCACCTGATAGGCCTGCAGGAAACCGAGTACGTTCTGCATGTAGAGAGTGCGCTCGCCATCGCCGTCGAACAGACGTTCGCCGCGACCCTTGCGGTTGCAGCCATCAAATTTCTCATCCACACACAGCGTAAAGTTCGCGCCGTCGTCGGTGCTCGAAAAGACAAAAGGATAGCGGCGAAGAAAGGCGGGCACATAGCGCCCTCCCCATGATCCGTCATCGTTGACGAAAAGGTTCTCGCCATCACGCACACCAAGCAGAACGACCGGAATTATGCTCTCGCCCTGGCCGGCAAAAACCACGGAGTATTCGGCCGCGGCGCTGGCGAACTCGGCTGCCATCAAGGGCACCGAATTGACATCTCTTGCAAAGGAAAAATTGTTGCCCGTCTTGACAGACAGATTCCCGTGGCTTTGGCGTGATACCGGTACCGCCCGCTCGTAAATCAAAAGTTGCTTTGCCATGCCCACCCAAACCCAAACGCATGCGGATCGGGCACCCCCGCCCAATGCGCATCCAACGAAATTTCGCTAAACCCTAATTTAGGATTAGACCATGGTTTCCCTAAGGGCAATATCTTTTGTTAGGGATTTGTTCATAGGAACGAGATGGTCTGAGTGGTCGCCATGTCTTTTAATATAGGCGGTGTTGAGACCCAGGCATTGAGTTGACTTACATTCATCCTTGTAAGGGCACTGGTAGAAGCCATTCCTGGCGAATTCGTCCCAAAACGCAGGGTCGATAAACAGCTGGGGCTGATCGTTAACCAGGAGTGAAGAATCGTCGCCTAGCAGGCATTCCGGAAAGTTCTTGATCTCCACCGAACGACCAAGGGACCGCGCCATCGCCGCAGCTTCCTTGAGATATGGCAACACGTCCAGATGGTTGGCGGCCAACCGTTTTTCGTCGGTTTCGGTCATCGGCCAATACAGCCAGAATTCCATCTGGGTGAGCCGCTTGAGATGCGCCAGCCTTTCGACCACGGCAGGCAGCAGCCGATAGCTGGCCTCGGTTACGACGGTGTTGGTGATCGTCGCGACATCAGGGTATTCGTCGAGGATTTCCAGCCCCCGCAACGTCTTGTCGAACGAGCCCTTGACCGTGGTTATCTTATCGTGGCTGAGCGCATCGCTCCCGGCCACGCTAACGAAAAACTCATCGACGCCGGCTTCGACGAGGCTCTCACTGTACGCCCGACGGCCAAGATGCATGCCATGGGTCTGAATGCGGACATGGTTGAACCCCGCGGCTCGGGCCTGCCGGGCCAGATCCGGAAGATCGCGCCGGAGCGTGATCTCGGAACCTGTAAGAATGAGACCAGTCCACTGTCGCGTGCGACTGTTGTGGGCAAGAAGCTCATGGAAGCTCTCGTCGCTTTCGGGCACAAGCCGATCCATCGTGCCCTCGATCATGCAATGCACGCATTTGAGGTTGCAGCGGAACTCCATCGTCAGCGAGACGTATTTGCTGTGATCGTAGATCGCCATCAATTGCCCACGGGAAGCTACACAACGCCATAATAGGCGCTCTTGAGGATTTCCAACTTGCCGTCGATCATACGGTAATCGATGCCGACATCATAGAGCATGTGGTCGAGCTGGTGTTTGTGTGCCTGGAGGAAAGCCTTGATCGTGTAGGGATAGCCCAATTTATCGACAAACCAGATCAACTGGTCGATTCGGATTCGGGAGAAATAGATGCCGTCATTGTATTTTTTGTTGGCAACCACGATGATCCCACAGTCGCATAATTCGGGCCACAGGATCGATGAAACGTCCAGGCCGTCAAGGTCGAGATGTGCCGAAGCCGCCACCTTGCCAACGATGTCTTCCCAATCATCCTTGGCATCGAAGAAATAATACAGATTGTCAAATCGAAGTCCGGATGCGGTGAGCTGATAACAAAGGCCAGACGAAACCACACTGCTCGGATTGCCGAGATAGACGCTGATTTCCTCGATAGCGCGCTGTCGTTCGCCCAACGCCGCATCGAGATCAAGTGAAAACATGAAGTATGGTCGTTTCGGCGACAAAGCGAGCCTTGACGGTGCGTAGGTCGCGAGGGCTCCAAGCACACGCTCGATCGAGACATCTCGCTCCAGCCGCTCGTAATCGTAGAAGTAGAGCTCCCAGCTGAAGTCAGCTCCTTTCTGCTTGACGCCCCAGACGGTCCGGAACGGACCGATCTCGCTGCGCACCGCACGGACCATCTCGCCCAGCAGGGGCGGCGCGCCAAGCGCCTCGAAAGACTGCCACAACAACGTCGATGAGCGGAGCTTGCCAGTCGTCGCGGCGACGGGCTTGTAGGGCCAAAGGCAATAGTCGAACTGCGTGTCCTCAGGTTGCGCCCAGTCGAAAAGATCAGCCACGCTCCGCGCCTTTCCGCGCGGACGCGCCAAAATAAAGCGTCGCGAAGTCCCGACCATTGCGCCCGAGGCCGCCGGACAGGTGGCCGAGCGGCTCGCCGGCAATGCGCGAAAGCCACCGATCAAGTTTATCGGCCTCAATATCGTAGGCGCTTGCCAGACGCCTGACTGCGTCCTCAACAGAGGCCACCTGGATCCCGGCGGAATAGAAATTGATGTCGAAGGAGTGCCGTGGCGATCCATCTTCCTGCACTTCCATGAAGAAGATCCGGTCCTCCGGGCAATGATGGCGCGCAACCTCGATCATCTCGAAGGCCGCGTCCACCGAAGGGAAGAAGCCGCTATTGGAGCGCAGGCCTACAAGCCGCTGCCCGATGGCTTCGACGCCGCGCGCTTCGGCCGGCCAAAGATATCGCGATACCCTGGCGGATCCTGGCTCTTCCGGACGCCATTTGACGGCGATGTGGACCAATTCAGTCGCCACTTTCGCCCCCTTGGCCAGACCGCGCCTAACTCTTCCGGAGAACTCCACATAGATCTTGTAGAGCCCAACCTTACCACCCTCATAGCCGAAATGGACGATCTCTGCCTCGCCAAGATGCTGGCACAGCATGTCGAGCATGTCTTCCGGCAGTGACAGCTTGCGGGCGATCTGCCTCAGTCCTGCCTTGGCGTCGCGTCCAAGTGAATCCTTGTGCACGATCGCGAGGAACCGATCCTCGTTGATGTCGCTGTCGCCAAGCTTGGCCGACCGCTCGAGCCCGAACGGACAGTTCAGGCTTTCGATCAACGAGAGCATGAGCCGCCCTTGCGCCTCTATCGGAATCCTCTTCGGATCACCGGCCTGCGCGAAACGATCCTGCCGCTGCTGGATCGCCAGAACGGCGTCGTCGGCCAGCTTGTTCACGGAAGCCCGGCCATCCAGGATGATGTCGGCGGCGGGCCGCACCCGGTCGCGTTGCTCGGTATAGGTGCCGGCGATGAACCCCGTGTAGTGCGCCAGATAGGACTCCAGCCAGTTGACGAAGGCCGGAGCTTCATCGGGTGCCGCGTTAGCCCTTGCTGCTGCTTCACTGATCTTGCGGGCGAGCGCGATATCCGGCGGCGTGTCGACCCAGATCAGCGTGTCGATCAGTTCGCCCGTGGCGCCGTGTGCTCGACCAAGCAGTGTGTCGAGCAGGACGCATTTTGGACGTGGCGTCGACTCGGCAAGCCGAACCATCTCCCGGACCAGGGGCTCCAGCGCGATCTCGTTGTAATCCGAGCCGCGTTCAATCCAATCCCTTATCCTGGCCGGCGGAGACGCGGTGATCGTCTCGTACTCGTCATAGTGCAGCGCAGGCACGCCAAGTCGATCCTGCAACGCTTTCGTCAGCGACGTCTTGCCGCTGCCGGGATGGCCCGATATCGCAACGATGGGCGCGCGGTTCATTGCCATTTTTTTCTCGCGGTGATGAGGGCAAAAGGCATCTCGATCCCGATGGATCGCACAGTGATATCGATGAAGCTGAGTTTGTCGAGTTGACCAGCATAAAAATCCGGACTGCGGAAAAACGGCAGGAAAACGAGGTTGGCGACCATTGAATAGGGAAGCCGCGCACCCCTGAGTTCAATCGGCATGCGCTCGAAGATCACAATCCGACCGCCCGGAGCGAGGGCCTGAGCGGCCTTGCCGATGAAGGCGGCTGCATCTTCCTGCGGCCAGTCATGCAGAACGGACTTGAAACTGATGACGTCATGATCCGCCGGCAAGGGATCGTTCCGAAGGTCGCCTTCCAAGAAGGCGATCCGCCCCGCCTGCGGCGACCCGGAGACATGCCTGCGGCCTAATTCGCACACGACGGGCAGGTCGAACACCGTCGCCCTAATCGCCTGATTGCGCTCGCAAATCTGGCGGACGAATTCGCCGCTGTTGCCGCCGATATCCATGATTTGTCGATGTTCTGCGAGGACGAGTCGGTCGAGACAGGACGGCGCTTCGTACCGGGTAAGTATCGTGGTGTAGTTAACCCATTGCGCCGTGGCGGCCAGATTTTCCGGGGTCACCACCATGCAGCGGTCGTATCGGAAGAGTTCGAACACCCGCGCGCGCGCCATGAACTGGGGTATATCCGAAAGCAGTTCGGCGAAAAGGCCATGTATGTCGGGAGCGACCAGATTTGCGAACCAGAGCTTCGCTTCAAGAAGATCGCGACAGGCCAGCGCGGCACGGAATTGAGGTGTGAGGCCAATCGTTTCATGGCCACGCGTGACCTCGTTGCCGACGAGCAGATCTAGAAAAAGGTGGAATGCAGCCTCGGGCATTTTGCCAAGCAGGAAGATTTCGTCTTTGGCAACGAACTCCTCAACCAAAAGCCTGTCGATGATCCCAAGCGAAAAGGCCAACGCCAGCGCGCGTGCCTCGATCTCGGTCTCAATGAACCGGTCGACTTGTCTGATGGAATCCGCCCCGCTCATGTGTGGCCTGCCTTGTTGCCGCTGCCTCGACATCCTTGCCGAAGTCCATTGTGGCATATTCGACACACCGTATGGCTAGTGTAACAAATCCTGCCAATACAACGGCCAATTTTTTGACACATTTCAGAATCGCGTGTTAGTCGCAATACAGTACTTTATCGGGGGCGCCGTCATGATCCGCAGTCTATTTGCCGCATCGTTGTCGCTCGCTGCGCTCCTATCGACCGCGTCTCTCGCTTCCGCCGCCGATCAGGTCGTCGCGGCACAGGAAGTAACTGGCCCGTCATGGACGGGCTTCTACATTGGAGTCCATGGCGGCGGCGCATTCGGCAACATGGGCTATGACCAGCTTCCGGTGCCGCCGGGCGACACATCACTCAGCTATCGCTTCGGCGCCGAGAATTTTGCCTATGGCGTGCATGGCGGGTTCGACTACCAGTTCAGCAACCGCTGGGTGGCCGGATTCGAACTCGACTACACGCAGATCAACTCCGACTATTCGCCTTTCGAATCCGGAGGCCACGGCACACTGGTCAAGGCCAATTCGATCTATTCGGTTTCTGGTCGCGCGGGTTATCTCGTGACGCCCCAGACGCTGGTGTATGGCAGGCTTGGTTATGGCGGCATCAAACTTGAAGCCGAGGAAGGATTTTTCGACACCGCCAGCAAAACGGTTGGCGCGGTCGAACTCGGGGTTGGCGCCGAAACCTTCCTGTATGGCAACCTCACGGGACGGATCGAGGCGAACTATTTTCAAGGGTTCAACAAGTTCACTCTCGATGCTGATGGAGAGTCGTTCGAGCCCCATTATTTGCTCGTGACCGCCGGCCTTGCCTATCGCTTCAATGCGCAGAACGGATCCGCCTATTCGGCGGAGGCTGCACCGGACATGAAGTGGAGCGGCTTCTATGCCGGTCTCGACGGCTCCTACAATTTCGGCGTCATGCACCTCGATGTCGATGTTCCAGGTGCAACGGTTGGGCCCTATGGGGCGCAAACCTTCGGCGGCGGCGGTTTCGCCGGCTACAATTTCCTGCTCGGCTCGTCCTATCTGCTTGGCGTCGAGGCCGGGGCCGAATATCTTGATGCACGCTTCAAGGATCCTACGCAAAACTCTCTCGACCCGGACGGTCCGACCTTGTTCGGCACGGTTAAGGCCTCGCTGTCGCTGACGGCTCGCGCCGGCTATTTCGCCACTCCGTCGACGCTTGTTTATGCCAAGGGCGGCTTTGCCGGTCTGTTGACCGACGCCAATGACGAATTCTTTGGCCTCGACGGTGGGGGCAGCAAAATGCTGTCGGCCTACCAGGTTGGCGCCGGCATCGAATCGGCTTTGACCGACAAGCTCAGCCTGCGTGTAGAAGGTGTGTACACCAAGGCCTTCACAGGCCTGACTGTCGCCAACAGCCAACTTGACCAGAACGAACTCAAGCCTTCCCTGCTGACTGGCAAAATCGGACTCGCCTATCACTTCTAGCGTGGGCTGTGCCAATATGTATTCCGAAGGCGGATTAACCTTGCCGCCTCGCTCTCGCCGCATGCTGCGAAGACCGCTTCCGGTCTAATGCCATTTGAACTATTGTCCGCCCCAGGGCGCGCCGGCGAAAAATGGCCGGCGCCTTCTCGGGGTGAGCATCGACAAACGGCATTGCATCTAAAATCGCGGTTTCGACCGGGATCAGAAAACGATGACAGGCGTGGGAGAACACATGGCAAAGGCAGCAGCATCGGCAAAGGCAGGAAAATCGGCGGCATCTGCCGACGATAATGGCAAGCCCCGCAAAGGCGTTGAATGGTTGGAAGGGCAGATGTCGACGCACTTTGCCAATGTGGTCAACGTTCAAGGGACCAGGGAACAGGTCGATCTGTTCTTCGGCACCAACCGCACCTGGAACGTGGAGGAAGGCAGCTCCGTTTCCGTCGAATTGTCCAACCGCATAATTTTGACGCCCTTGGCGGCCAAGCGGCTCTGGACGGTTCTTGGCGGCGTGCTGCGCGAACACGAATCCCGTTACGGGCCTCTCAACGTCGATTAGGGACCGACCAATGGCCAAGGTCACGCACAGCGACGATACGGGCACCATCGAGGATGGTTCGGCCAGTTCGCTGACGCTGCTTGCGCCCGCCCTTTGGAAACGACTGTCGGACGCGACGACATCGGAAGACCTCGCGACGGCGTGGTTGGCGCTGCAATGCAGCATGATACCAGGCGCGACCAAGGCCATCGTACGGACCGAAACACCAACCGGATACCGCCTGCTGTCGGCATGGCCAGAGGCGAACGATGAACCCGCTGATCTGCTGACGACAATCGACCTCGCTCGCTCCGAGCGCCGTGCCGTGGCCCGTGGCACCGCCATCGATTCAACCGCCAGACCGTCGGTTGCCTTCCCGATCCTGCTTGACGACATCGTTGTCGCCGTGGTGGCGGTCGCCATCAACGTCGCCAAGCCGGCGCAGGCAAAAGAAGCGATGCGGGCCGCCATTCGCCAGATCCAGTGGGGCTCGGCATGGCTGCGCGATCATCTGCGCAGCCAGAGGGCGACCACCAACGTGCGTCAACTCGATCGGTCTCGCGCCACGCTCGACCTGATCGCGTCGATTCTCGACCATCAGCGGTTCGGGTCCGCGACCATGGCGGCCGCCACCGAGCTGGCAATCCGTTTCGATTGCGCCCGCGTCAGCATCGGTTTCATCAATCGTGGATCGGCCAAAGTCGCAGCGATTTCGCATACGGCCCAGTTCGGCCGCCAGATGGGGCTGGTGCGGGCGATCGGTGCGGCCATGGACGAGGCCATCGACCAGCGTTGCTCCATTCTCTATCCGATCGGCATTGACGAACCGATCGCGACCCACGCCCACAGCGAAGTCGCCCGGCTGCAACATGACGGCCAAGTCCTTACCGTGCCCATGTTCGTCGTCGATGCCTTTGTCGGCGCCGTAACCTTTGAGCGCCGGCGCGGCCACGTCTTCGAGCCGGAGATCGTGCAGATTCTCGATATGATCTCGACGGCCATCGGGCCAATCCTCAATGAGAAACGGATGAACGACCGCTGGCTGATCTTGAAGGCCGCGGAATCGCTTTGGGAGCAGGTCAAGCGACTTCTCGGTCCAGGTTACACCGGACGCAAGCTTTCGGCTATCGCCGTAGTCGCGGCAGGCATTTTCGGCTACTTCGCCACCGACACCTATCGCGTCAATGCCGATGCGCAGATCGAAGGGTCCGTTCGCCGGGCAATCATCTCCTCCTATGACGGGTTTATTCAGGAGGCAAAGGCGCGGGCCGGCGATCTGGTGAAGTCCGGCGACGAACTGGCCACGCTTGAAGACCGTGAACTTGCTCTGGAGCGGCTGCGCTGGGCGACGCAGCGGCAGCAATACAGTTTTGAATACGACAAGGCGCTGGCGACGCGCCAACCTGCAACCATCAATGTCGTGAAGAGCCAGATCGATCAGGCAGACGCGCAGCTCAAGCTGATCGACGAACAGATCGCCCGCACAAGAATCGTGGCGCCATTCGACGGTCTTGTCGTCTCCGGTGATCTCAGCCAACGCATTGGTGGCTCTGTTACCCGCGGCGAACTGCTGTACGAGATTGCGCCGCTGACCGACTATCGCGTGGTGATGCAAGTCGACGAACGGGAAATCGCCGATGTCAGCGAGGGCCAAAGTGGCGAGGTGATCTTCGCGTCGCTACCAGAGGAGCATTTCGATCTGACGGTCGACAAGATCACACCGGTGGCTCAGGCCAAGGACGGCAAGAACCTGTTCCAGGTGGAGGGCAGCCTCACCCATGTCTCGCCAAGGTTGAGACCAGGGATGATCGGTGTCGCCAAGATAGCGATCGACCAGCGCCGGCTAGTCTCGATCTGGCTGAGGCCGGCGCTTGAGTGGTGGCGCCTAGCCAGCTGGCGTTGGATGCCGTGACGTGGCAAAGTCGCTCTTCAGTTCCTCATGGTATCGTGTCGCCGAGCTGAAGCTCAAACTTCGCAGACATGCCCAAATCCATCGGCAGCAATTTCGTGGTGAAACCTGGTATGTCTTGCAGGATCACCAGACAGGCCGCTTTCACCGGCTGTCGTCATCATCCAACCTCATGATTTCGTTGATGGACGGCAGACGCACACTGCATGAAATCTGGGATCTCGTGGGGCGGCGCGCCGGCGACGATCCACCGACGCAGGACGAGGCCATTCACCTGCTTGCCGAACTGCACGCCTCCGATCTCCTGCAGGGCGAACTGCCGCCCGACTTCGGGGAACTGAGCGACCGGTCTGCCAAGCAGGCGCGAAACGATGTGATGAACAAATTGCGCAACCCGATGGCTTTGCGCTTGCCGCTGTTCGATCCCGACCGGTGGCTGGATCTCACAATGCCGCTGGTTCGGCCGCTGTTCACCATCTATGGTTTGCTTGCATGGTTGGCTTTAGTTGGAAGTGGCATTGTTCTGGCGGTGATGAACTGGTCAGAACTGAGTTCTGATGCGTCCGATCGCCTACTCAGCGCCGGCAATGTCGCATTGATCATCGCCATCTATCCGCTGGTAAAAACGTTCCATGAAGCAGGCCACGCCTATGCCACGAAAGCCTGGGGCGGAGCGGTTCACGAAGTTGGCCTGATGCTGCTCATTTTTGTGCCGGCACCTTATGTCGATGCCACATCGTCGACGGCGTTTCGGGAGAAATGGCGCCGCATGGTGGTCAGCAGTGCCGGCATCATGGTCGAGTTCTCGCTTGCCGCTGCCGCCATGATCTTCTGGGCCAATGCCGAACCCGGTCTGGCGAGGGCCGCGGCCTTCAACATTATGGTCATTGGAGGCGTTTCAACGCTTTTCTTCAACGGCAATCCCCTGCTGCGCTTTGATGGCTACTACATATTCGCCGACCTGATTGAGGTCCCCAATCTGGGCACACGCGCCAACCGCTACTTCTGGTATCTGGTCCAGCACTACATCCTGGGAATAACCAACATCGACAATCCGGCGTCGGCGCCGGGCGAGCGCAAATGGCTGTTCGGTTACGCGGTCCTATCTTTCTGCTATCGCATCGCGCTCAGCCTCACGATTGCCCTTCTGGTGGCCAGCAAACTTTTCTTCATCGGTGTCTTGCTTGCCCTGTTCACAGTGTTCGGCACCATGGTGATGCCGGTGTTCAAGGGCGCCAAATTCTTGTTCACCACACCGCGCCTGCAGGGCCAGCGTGGACGCGCAATCGCGTTGACCGGTGTCGGTCTCGCGGCACTTGCCATCCTGGTCATCTTCATACCGATGCCGTATGGGACGGTGGCGCAAGGCGTGGTGTGGATACCGGATCGCGCCGAGGTTCGGGCGGACACGGCAGGTATTGTCACCGAGATTCTGAGCAAGCCGGATACAATCGTTTCAGCCGGAACGCCGCTCCTGAGGCTTGAAGACCCCGGCATCAGCGGTCGCGTGGCGCTGATCGAAGCGCAAAGACACGAATTGCAACTGCGCTATGAGGCTGTTCGATTTTCCGACCGCGTCGAGGCCGATGTCGTACTTGAGCAGATAAAGAATATGGATGGCGTGCTCGCCTCGGTGAGACAGCGACGCGACGGACTTGTAATAAACGCGCATGAGGCCGGGCGGTTCATTTTGCCAAAGGCAACCAACCTCCCCGGCAGATTCCTTAATCAGGGCGATCTCGTCGGATATGTCGTTTCATCGGCAACACCACAATTACGCGTCATCGTACCGCAAAGCGAGGTTGATCTCGTCCGAGCACGCACTAGCGGTGTCGAGGTGCGTTACGCAGGCGAAACCGGGAAGCCGGTTCGAGCCCATGTTAGCCGGGAGGTTCCGGCGGCTCAGTACGACCTGCCAAGCCTGGCTCTGTCGGTCGAAGGTGGCGGGACCGTCGCCATGCGGTCGGGAAATGACTCCAACGGCAAACCTCGTGCGCTGGAAGGGCTCTTTGTCTTCGACGTTTCTCCTGACCAGCCCGGACAGCATCTGTTGCTCGGCAGCCGCGTTTTCGTGCGCTTCGATCATGGCAGGGAGCCCTTGATCTGGCGTTGGGTACGCACAGTGCGCCAGACATTCCTGAGCCGCTTCAATGTCTGACGCCGTTTCGACAAGGCTGCCTTTGCCGGTTCTCTATGCCGAGCGAGAGGTTGCTCGCAAAGCCCCACTTGAAGAGCTCGCTTCGGGGCTGCTGGCCTATGCGGTGGTCGCCGGCTCCGGCCGCCGTTCGCGCAGGCTGGCAAACATCGTTCCGAGGGTCAACGCGTTCGACACTGAATTTCGAGCGCTGTCGGACGATGCTCTGCGGCTCCGTGCCAGGCAGGCCTCCATGTCGCTGCGGCGCCGTCGAGGCTTTCCTGAGGATTCAGTGGCGGAATGCTTCGCGGTCATCCGTGAGCTTTCCGACCGCTTGAGCGGCCGACGGCACTACCCCGTACAGCTGATAGGCGCTTATGCAATGATCCGAGGATACCTCGCCGAGATGGCCACCGGCGAAGGCAAGACATTGACCGCGGCGTTGGCCGCCGGCACGGCAGCGCTGGCCGGCATGCCGGTGCATGTTGTCACGGTCAATGATTATCTGGCCACGCGCGACGCCGAACTCACCAAGCCTATTTACGATGCGCTCGGCCTTTCGGTTGGTGTCGTCATTGGCGGCCAATCCCTGCAGGAGCGACAGGCAGCCTATCGCGCCGATATCACCTATTGCACCAACAAGGAACTCGCTTTCGACTATCTGCGCGACCGCATTATCCTGGGGCAACGCGCCGGAAATTTGAGGTTGAAAATCGAGGGATTGCAGGATGCGACGCCGCGCTCGACGAGGCTGCGCCTGCGCGGACTGCATTTTGCCATCGTTGACGAGGCGGACAGCGTCCTGGTCGACGAAGCACGGACACCTCTCGTCATTTCAGGTGAAGCCAAGGGTGAGATTTCCGCCAACGCCGCGCGCGAGGCGCTTGAACTCGCCGCCGCCCTGCAACCAGGCAGCGATTACCTGCTGTTGAGCGAACAAAAACGCGTGGTGCTGACCGACGTCGGTCGCGAACGGATCGCGGATTTTGCCGAAGCGCATGGCAAGGAGTGGCGGGGCGTCATCGTTCGCGAGGAATTCGCTCGCCAGGCCCTGTCTGCGCTTCATCTCTTTCATCGCGGCGAGGAGTATCTTGTGCGTGACGGCAAGGTGCAGATCATCGACCAGCATACGGGCCGCTTGATGCCCGACCGTGCCTGGACCGATGGACTGCACCAGATGATAGAGGTCAAGGAGCGCTGCAAGCCGTCGGCGCGGCGCACGACCATAGCCCGCATGACCTACCAGCGGTTCTTTCGGCGCTACACTCATCTTTCGGGCATGACCGGAACAGCGCGGCAGGTCGCACGGGAATTCTGGACCGTCTACCGGCTTCCAGTCGTAACGATCCCAACGCATCGGCCGCGACAACGAAAAAACCTGATCGATCGCGTGCTCGCCGATGAGGAGGCCAAATGGCGGCTCGCGGTTGAACTGATAGCAGATCTCCATGCGCGAGGGGTGCCAGTCCTGGTCGGCACCGGCTCGGTGGCTTGCTCGATGGTTGCCAGCGAGCATCTTGCCAATGCCGGCCTGCCGCACCTTGTTCTCAGCGCGGCGCAGGACAGCACAGAAGCCGCCGTCGTTGCCCAGGCCGGCGAACTCGGTCGCATCACGGTTGCCACCAACATGGCGGGGCGCGGCACCGACATCCATCTTGCCGAAGGGGTCGAGAACCTCGGCGGGTTGCACGTCATCATGATGGAACGCCACGAGGCGCGGCGCATCGACGATCAACTCGCGGGCCGCAGCGGCAGACAAGGCCAGCCGGGCTGCTTCCAGGCAATCCTGTCCCTCGACGACCCTCTCGTCGATTTCGCCGCCAGCCGTACATTCAAGAATCTGTGTCTTGCCCTTGGTCCGGTGCTGGGCGAAGGCCCGTCGCGCTGGCTGCTGCGGCACGCACAGCGCAGGGCCGAACGTGTCCATGCGGGCATGCGAAAGGACCTGCTGGCTTCCGATGAAAAGCAAAGTCGCACATTGGCCTTTTCGGGTCGACCAGAGTGAACCAATGAATTTAACAGTCCCAGTTGCAGCCGCCTTTATCTGTATCGCCAGCACGGCCACGTACGCTGGGGACACGACGTTTGATTGCCTTGCTCAGCCTGCGCAGCGCGTGCAGATCGGTACTCCGGTGACCGGGCTGTTGGCATCTGTCGATGTTGGCCGTGGCGCGCTTGTCATGCCTGGCGATATCGTGGCCCGACTGGAATCGACTGTTGAGCAGGCAAACGTTGCGCTAGCAAAGGCGCAGGCGGAGGCCGACGAAGCGGTACAAGCGCAGCAGACGCGGCTGACGCTCGCGGAGGCAGATCTGGGCAGATCACAAAAACTCGTGAATTCGGGCTCGGTTGCGACTTCGAAAGTCGAGGAGTTGCAGGCCAATGTCGAGATCGCCAAGCGAGACCTGGACACCGAGAAGCGAAAGATTCTGTTGGCCCAGATCGAGCTTCAGCGCCAGCAGACGTTGCTTGATCGGCAAAGCATTCGCAGTCCCATCAAGGGATTTGTCGCCGAACAAACCCTGCGTGCCGGCGAATTTGTCCGCCAGGACAGTCCTATCATGACGATCGTGCAGATCGACCCGCTTTATATCGAGGCTTATGTGCCTGTCAGTCTTTGGGGAAAGATCATCGTCGGCACTCGCGGCTCGATCATTCTCAACCAGCCTGACCAGCAGCGGCGAAGCGCTGCCGTCACAGTGGTAGACAAGGTCTTCGATGCCGCCAGTGGCACTTTCGGCGTAAGGTTGGAACTTCCCAATCCCGATGATCAGATTCCGGCGGGACAGAGATGTCAGGTGGACTTTAACGTGACCTCACAGGCGTCCGTCTCGCCGTGATGTTCACGCGGCGCCTCTGTTCGAGCATCGGTGTCGGGAAGGCTTGCAAGAAATTTGCATCCGCCCCTTCCACCCGTGCCGCAGAATTGTTCGACGACCTTCGTGAACGCCTTCAAACCTGCCTACAACGTCTCTGCTTGACAGCAATCCGCACCATCGAATCGGATGACCCATGTCCCATGAGCAGACGCAATTCGGGTTGAGGCGCGATCCAGAAAGTTCAAAAAGCTTCCAGGAACCCCAGGCGATTTGGCCGTATCGAACTGCCACCACGTCGTAGAATGGCAGGCGGCAAGGCTTGATTGACTGATTGTCGCCGCCGGCAAATCTTGACCGGAAGGCGCTATTGTCGGCGTGTTTTGGTTAGCGAATCGTTCAAGGCACTGGAAATGAGCCAATCGCAGGTCCCAGCAGCACCGCCCGGATGGCTGCCGGACGCGTGGCTCCGCAACGCACGGCTGGTGTCCGGCCTCGTGCTGATGGCCTTCGTGACGCTGCATTTCCTGAACCATGCGTTGCTCCTGATCTCGCTTGAAGCAGCGGATAAGGGGCGCGCNGTGTTCCTGCTGATCTGGCGCAACCCGGCCGGCACGCTGCTCCTCTACGGCGCGGTCGCCACGCATCTCGTTCTGTCGCTGCTGGCGCTCTACCAACGCCGCACGCTGGCCATGCCGGTGCGAGAGTGGGCACAGATACTGCTCGGCCTCGCCA
>NZ_AXAL01000038.1 GCF_000472785.1 Mesorhizobium loti CJ3sym | reverse complement strand
GGACTGCTCGCCATCCCGGTCCTTGCCGGCTCGGCAGGCTACGCGCTCGGGGAGGCGCGCAAGTGGCCCGTGGGCCTCGAACGCGAGCCGCTCGCAGCCAAGGCCTTTTATGCAACGATTGCACTCGCAACGATCGTTGGCGTGTGCCTCAATTTTACGCCGATCAACCCCTTCAAGGCGCTCTACTGGAGCGCGGTGGTCAACGGCATCGTTGCCGTGCCGGTCATGGCGGTGATGATGCTGATGACGGCGCGGAGTGACGTCATGGGCAAGGTGACCGTACCGCTGGTCATGCGTATCATTGGCTGGATCGCCACAGCCGTGATGGCGGCAGCGGCTGTGGTGATGATTGTCCAGCTTTTCATGTAGGCTCTCGGTTCGGTCCGGCTTTCGCTTCTAGTAGAAGGTGTGCCCTCGGTTGCTAGACGGTGAGTGTGCTGGACGATAAACGTGTGCCGGCAGGAGTACTAACCACTGATGGACGCCAAGAAGCTCGACCATAAACTTGATTGCAAGACGTGTGGGACGATCCGTATGGACATCCCCGCCGATGCCACGGAGCACACTCAAATCCATTGCAGCGGCTGCGGCGGCTATCTTGGCGAATGGGGCGAACTTCAGGACGATTTCCACAGGCAGGCAGGCGACACTCAGGCCTTCGACTTGAACCACGGCAACATCATCAAGAAATAACACCACGGCGGCCTGCCGCCGCAGGGCAGCCATGCAAAATTGTGCGTTGCACAATGCCCCGGAACCGGCAAGGTTCGACGCGTCGGCCATCTACTCCTCCCAGATGCGATGCCGACACAAAGCGAGCCACACCTCCTCCCGTGGCGAGCTTCAGATCGAACCCGCTGCCAGCTCCTCCCGGCAGCGGGTTTTTTTTTGGGCGGCTGGTTCGCACTAGATCAGGATCCGCTCGACCTCGTCGAGGCTCACCTCGTCGTAACGGCGGTCATAAGCTGGGTGGTCCTGGTCGACGCGTGGTTGGCCATGTGGGCGGCCTTCTCAAGGGTGCCACCGTTTTTCAAATAGGCGGTGATGCCGGTGGCGCGGAACGTGTGGTTGCCGATGAGCGTCGATGCCGGCGCCGGCGGCACGCCGGCGGATCATCGCAAAAGCTTCCCCTTGGGGGTCGGAACAAGAGCAGTTCGAAATCGTACGCTAAGGTCGAACGGAGCAGGAACGTTATGCGGCACGCCGTAACCCAGCCGGGAGGCGGAGCGACCTGAAGCCTTCCGGGAGATGCTGCTCGCTGTTCCAGGTGTAGATGCCGGTCAGGTTTATGTGTTCCCAGCTCAGCGGTGAGATGTGCTTCAATAGCGGTTCTGGAATGTTCCTTCCCGCTCGTTTGAGCTGTGTGACCGCGCGGTCGAGATAGACAGTGTTCCAATGGACTATCGCGCTGACGAAAAGATTGAGACCCGATGCGCGGAATGCCTGGCTTTCGAGCGACCGGTCGCGGATTTCGCCACGCTCGTGGAAGAAAACGGCGCGTTTGAGTTTGTGCGCTGCCTCGCCCTTGTTGAGACCGGCTTGGCAGCGCCGACGCAATGTCGAGCTCGAGTACCACTCGATCATGAACAGCGACCGCTCGATGCGGCCGAGTTCCCGAAGAGCCTTGGCCAGTTGGCTTTCCTTCGGTGTTGCCGAGAGCTTCTTCAAGATCGTCGAGGGCACAACGGCACGGGTGGTGATCGACGCCGCCAGATGAAGCAGATCATCCCAGTGTTCGAGGATCAGGGTGGTGTTGATCGGCGCCCCGATGTGGTTCGACAGCGCCGGGTACGCAAACTGGTGCCCTGAGATGGCAATCCACAGGGATCGGATGCTTCACAGCCGCAATAGGTTAGAGTTCATGATCCGTTCGCCCTTAGCGTACGATTTCGGCGAGGTTAGGGTGCGGCGCCTGCTTGGTTCCTTTGACTGTGGCCGAATTCTCAACCCCAAGACAGGGGCGAGCCAGTTCCGCGGCGGCATGATCATGGGCTTGGGTCTGGCGCTAACCGAGGAGACCCCTTTTTGATGGGAGGACGGGCCGCGTGATGAACCCCAGTTTGGCCGAATATCACGTGCCCGTTCATCTCGATGTTCCCGAGATCGATGTCATCTGGACAGATGAACCCGACCCACATACGCCGCTTGGCGCGCACGGAATCGGTGAGATCTGAATTACCGGCGTGGCAGCTGCGATCGCTAATGCGATCTACAATGCAACTGGCAATCGTGTTCGCGACCTCCCGATCACGCTGGACAAGCTGTTGTAGCGGCGGTTCGCTTCTCGCCCA
The DNA here is from genome assembly GCF_000472785.1 of Mesorhizobium loti CJ3sym. GTDB lineage: Bacteria > Pseudomonadota > Alphaproteobacteria > Rhizobiales > Rhizobiaceae > Mesorhizobium > Mesorhizobium loti_E. The sequence goes on along the minus strand of NZ_AXAL01000038.1, from coordinate 44,150 downwards.
TAATCTCTGATCCGGCCAAGCTCGTGAAACGAAAATTATCCGTCGAAAAGCCTTCTCGATCACCTCCGGAAATGCGCTAAGGCTTCGCGCCGATAAGACTGACAAGCCGAGTTGTCACATGACGCGGCAACGAACAAGGACGGCGGGGTCCGGAGGGGCAGGCCTTGACGCCCTCCGCTGAGCGGAGGCCGAGCGGTCATCCTGTCGGTGAAAGCGCGATGGCGTGGGATCCTGCCGGCATTCGCATGGGGCAGGATGGATTCGCTGCTGCGCACCAGACCGCCTCGGCACCGTCATGCGCAACATGGCCCACAGTCGCCAGCTTGGAACCATCTCGCCGCCGGTCGGTTCCTTCCATTGAAGGAGAGATGCCATGCTCAGATTGCTTATCCGCCTTGGCGCGATTTACGCGGCGTTCCAGATCGGCAGGGAGTACGGGCGCAAGGAGAGCGAAGTCATGCTCTTGCCGCCCGTCGACTACGAGCGGCGCCCGACGTCACGGAACGAAGCTGAGTTCGGAGAGGTATAGGCTCGATCTCGTAGCCTCGGGCTTTCAATGCGCCAACTCGCGCGTGAGTGCCGCCTACCGGGTAACAGCTCCCTATGCGCAGCCTATGGACAGTCGGTGACCAATCGGGAGCTGAATAGGTTTTAGCTTCTCGTGCAACCAGATTGGCTCTGAAAGGTTCTTGCTTTGATGTTGAGCAAGGCCGGTGTCGCTGGAGTTCGAGGGTACCCAATACATGGACGTCTCCATCGCGCAAACGACGGACGACAAAATCAGGGCGGGTAAGAGCGGCTTGCTGCTCGTCTCCGACAATTATGATGCCTTCGCCATGCGGGTTTTGGCCGCGAGAAGCGCTGTTCGCACACTCGACCTCATGTACTACCTTTGGCACGACGACCACACTGGTCGCTTACTCATGCAGGAAGTCTTCCGGGCCGCGCAACGGGGCGTGCGCGTTCGGATGCTCCTCGATGACGTCAATCCGCGCAAGAACGATCCTGCTTATCTGGCATTAAGCCGTCATCCGAACGTCGAGTTGAAATTGTTCAATCCGGGTGGCATCAGAGGCCCCGGCGTCATGCGTAGCGTGGAAGTTGTCCTGCGACTTTTTGCATTGACCCGAAGAATGCACAACAAGGCTTGGATCGCCGACGAGACCATAGCTATCGTTGGCGGCCGCAACGTCGGCGATGCCTATTTCGATGCTGCGGAAACCAATTTCCGCGACCTTGACGTGCTGCTGCTCGGTCCCGCAGTGAAACAGACCGCGCGGATATTCGAGGCCTTCTGGAATTGCCAGGACGCAAAGCCAATTGGTGATCTCGGTTCAGCCACGACTACAAGTGCCAATCTATTTGAAGGAACCGATAGGGAAACCGAGTCAACGCTGTTGAACGGGATCGGTGATCGAAGGTCGATCGCAGAGTTCATCGCGGCCAGCAACAACGTCCATTGGATAGAACGCGTGCGGGTGATTTCCGATCCTCCAGAAAAGGTCCGGGGCTGGAGACCTCGCAGTTGGCTGATGCGGGAGTTGCTCCCCACCATTCAGTCGGCGCGCAAGTGCGTGGAGATTGTGTCTCCTTATTTCATCCCCGGCAGAAGAGGTTCCGCCATCTTATCCAATCTCGTAGGCGACGGGGTGGATGTCGCGGTCTTGACCAATTCCCTGGCAGCCACGGATGTCGCCGCGGTGCATGGTGCCTATGCAAACTACCGCACGCAATTGCTGCGCAATGGCGTCAGGCTTTTCGAGCTCCAGCCCTTCGGTCGGCAGGCTAAGATCTCGGTATTTGGTTCCAAGGGTGCGAGCCTGCACACGAAAGCCTTCAGCGTTGACAATAGGACCGGTTTTGTCGGCTCCTTCAATTTTGATCCGCGCTCTGTGTCTTTGAACGCGGAAATGGGCGTGCTTTTCGAAGATGAGAAACTGGTCGCTGAACTCCGGAGCCGATTCCAATCAGAGATATCTCCGGAGGCGAGCTATCGCCTCGCGCTGAAAAACAATGTGCTGCACTGGCATGGATGCGACGAAGGAAGGCACCACGACTATACCAATGAACCCGAAGCCGGGATTTTCCGCCGAATCCTGGCGGCCCTGTTTCGCCATCTTCCGATCGAGTCCCAACTCTAGGCGGTGGTAGCCGAGCTCACTGCCCCGAACGAAGCATTGGCCCTCGCGTCCCTGACGGGCGCTGTGGTGGCCGGTGTGATCGACATAGGCGGCGCTATTTCTGGCTCGAAATCAGTGGGAACTGTTAGCCACTTTGCAGGTTGGGAGAGTCCTGTCCACCAGAAGGAATTGCAACATGGACCATACCAACCACGTACGACTTGCGAGCAATGAATTGACCACCGACATCCTCGACGGGGCAACCATATACGGTGCGGATGACGAGAAGGTCGGTACGGTTTCTCATCTGCATGGAAGCGAGGTTGTCATCGATGTCGGTGGTTTCCTTGGCATCGGCGCCAAACCCGTCGCCGTTCCAGCCAATCAATTGAACTTCATGCGCGACGAGGACGGCGATGTGCACGCCGTCACAAGCTGGACCAAGGACCAGCTTGAAGACATGCCCGAGCATCAGGACTGAGCACCAAGGGGCCCTGCGTTCGCAGGGTCCCTAGAACCAAAAATAAGATTGCCAGGAACCCGGCATGCAACTCTTTCGCACCGAGGTCCTGAATGCCACCGCCCTGAACGACGGGCCAAATCGTCGCGTAGTTAATCGATACGACCGGCGCGACCTATAATTCCTTCGCTTCGTGCAGATCGCTTGCGCAATGCTGTGGATGCGAAATGTCGATTTAGGCTAGAGCGCCTGCGCCAGCGGTAAATCGTTGCCCTTGCGAAGAAGATTATTCCGCCGGCCAAAAGCGACACGCACGCCTCAGTCGGCGGGACTGACCCGCCATCTTGGGCCTGTTCAGACTGAGAAAGATGGGACGCACTTCGTTCAGAAAATTCGGCAGTGGTGCTTCTGCTGGCGCTAACGAAGCAAAAGCCATAAAAGGCCTGTCCAGAAGGCAGCATTCGACGCGATCAAGAAGGTCCAGGCTTGGGCGCGATGTGTCATCGTACGACGATGAAACGAATTCATTAATTTATGGTGAACCAGCTGTCCAAAAGGGCGAAGGGCACCCGGGTACGACTATTTCACGGCAGGACTACACCCTACGGTGTAGATACGTCGTGTGGGCGCACATGCTAGTGTGGGAGCACGAAATTTGGGTACGCCCCGGCGACGTTGAGGAGTAGCAAGATGGACTGCAGGGCCGTGATTTGTGCTGGTGCGATTGTGTTATGCACCTCTGCCCCGAGCTTTGCTCTGGCGTCATGGTTTCCAGAGAAGGGCGGAAATGACGGAGGCGCCCCAGTCACGCACTCCGCGCCGGGCCCTGTGATCGGCCTCGGACTGCCGGCGTTGGTTTTTGGGGGGTATGTCTGGTACCGCCGGAAGCATAAGCAAAATAAGCGATAGCTTCTGCGGGTTCGATTGTGTCCGAGCGAGCTCATGCGTCAACATTGTATGGCGCGACTCCAGGACAGCCATTTCCATCTATCTCGAAACTGGCGGATCGGCCGGACACTGGCATACATCAAAGGCATGTTTGGCCATGGCAGGCACCGGGTCTCGAGATGCCAGCCGGCATCTACACTTCTAGAACCCTTATTTACTGCGGCCTGGCAATCGTCGGTTTCGCAAATGGCGCCAGTGAACGCATTGCCGCGGAACTAGACCAGAAGGGGGCGCTGGCAGCTTTTTACAACACCTTCGGCGTCAGCACTGTCGTATGGGCCGCTCTTTTTGTTGTTGTGTGTTTTCTGTTGCGCAGCAATCCGCAACCGATGCGCCGGATCGATATTGCAATTGCCGCGTCGGCTGCGATCGCCATCCTGTTGCCGCTCCCGGCCTTGAGTTGGCTTGCGATTACCATGATCGCAATACACCTGGCGTGTTCATCCCGATCCACGGATTTGGAGCGCCGGGCCGGTGCCGTCCTTGGTGCCGCAACCGTTCCGATGCTCTGGGCAAGAGTCCTTTTCGCCAGTATGAGCAACTCGATCCTCGTCGTTGATGCCAAGCTCGTTGGATGGTTGGTCGGGACGAATAGCCACGGGAACGTGATCCCGTTCGCCGACGGGTCTGGCATGCTATTTCTGGAACCGGCATGTTCGTCGTTGACCAACGTATCACTCGCTTATCTGTGCGGAGTCTTGTTTCTAAAAATATACGATCGAAATTGGTCGCTTTCTGCGATCAAAACAATTGTGTTAGCATGTGTTGTCACGATATCACTTAATGTAATTCGAATAAGTTCAATCTGTCTTCTGCCAAGATACTATGATGAAATTCATGGCCCGATGGGTGCGACGTTGGCCGGTTGGGCAACAATGGGCATTGTCTTGGCAATCTACACTCGAGGTATCAAGCCCAATGCGACCCCTCGTACTTAGCGCTGCCTTCGTCACATTGCTGGCTACAAGCTTGGCCGTGAAGACTGTTTTTGGTGTCGCAGCCAGCCAGGCTGCATCCTATCCGAGCGACGACGATATCGTCGCTCTTATGGCAAAGTATCGGTTCAAGATCGAGCGCGCGGCTCCCAACACTGATCCGAGCTGGATTTATGGAACTCGAGACCAGTGTCAGGTCCAGATCGCCAGCGTTTCAGTTCAAGGCTGGCATCGAGCCATAGTCGAATGGCAAGGAGTGGGGAAAACGCTCATTTTCTCTGCGCAGGGACGACTCTATCAGCACCAGCCCATTCTGCAGCCGCTCGTCGCCCACTATGTGCGTCGATTGGAAAGACAGGTTGGGATAGCGGCGCCTCCGGTGGCCGTAAGGGCAATCGTCATTTCACCTGCCTGCCCATCCGGCCTTTTAGATCTCGCCGACCTTGCCGCCCTTTCGTAACCTGTTGCGTTGTCCAGCGGCGATGGCGGCATTCGCTGCTCCAAGCATTCGCCCCTGATCAGCGCAACGTGGCTGACGGCTGGAGCGCGCGATGGGGTGCAACAGGCCTGGACATTTCCGGCCCTAGGGCCCTGGTTGGCTGGCGCTGATTGTCGCTGATAGTCAATGAGAGTCCGGCGCGCCGCGCCTACTTAAATGGCGCTGCTCTCGGTCCGGGTAAATGCAGGGACTTCGGGGGCGTCGCTTAATCTGACCCTCAAGTCGGCTCAGCGATGGCCCAGGCGAAGGCGGTCGATTGGATAAATAGACGGCTGGACACTGCCTGCCGCCGGTTCTGGCCTGCGCCAGTTCGTCTCTCAAAGACGACGCGGCGGCTTGCGCGCAGGGCAATGGTTCTTGCCGCTGCCGAACCGCCACAGTCACCTAAGCCTCCCCAGCCAGGGCAAGGTTCAAACCTCAGTTGGTTTCGAAGAGAATGCCGGCCTCTCTGGCGGCACGCACAAAGGCCTTGCGAGCTATCTTTGAGGGGATGGCACCTTCGTTTGCCAGGACGCAGGCATGCCGGGCATGCCGATACATTGTGCCATCTCGTGTCGGCCACCGGCCTTGCAAGCGTTCCAGCGCCTGGGAGGATGACGTTACCGCCACCGGACTCTCGGAGCTATCTGAGACGACCTGCACAGGTGCATCAAAGGCACCTCGGATCTTCTGTTGTGACATCTTCCACCCCTGTTGCCGCGCGCGTCAGAAGGTCGATGTGTTAATTCCACGTACGCCCCCTTCAATCGCCGACACCCGTCCCCAGAATGATATTGGCGCAAACTGAAATATAATGCGAACTTAAAATTCAACAAAACCAAATAGTTGGATTTAATCTTAAAATTTAGACACGTATAACAGTTAAAATCTGATTGAGCTAGTTTTCGATCCCTTCGAATAGATGCAGCTTATTGGTCTATTCTCCCATAACGGAATCTGCCTGCGGAGAGTTTCAAATCTCCTGTTCGGCCGCGTTGGCAACCCCTTCGCCTGGCACAGTCCAATTTGGTTTTAGCGTCATATGATGTGATGGCGCCGCCTCTCGCTCAAGGAAACGGGCGGCCGCATCTGTTCGGTTACGCGCCCCCAATTTCGTGATGATATTGTGCATATGAACCTTGACCGTATGCTCCGAAAGATTGAATTCCGCAGCGATGGCCTTGTTTTGCAGGCCACGTGAGACCCTTTCCAGGATCTGGATCTCGCGAGCCGTCAGGTCGGTCAGCTTGGAACCGGCGGCGGCCGCCAAGGGTGATCCTAAACGGGGCGTCAGGGCTGCAAAATTGTCGCGCAGTCTTTGCTTGTAGGAATGGAACATGCCGGCAGGGAAATATTCGCCCCCCCGCAACATGAGACGTATGACGGACAGCCAGACATCCAGCTTCAAATTCATGGGAAGCACGCCTCGGACCAGGCGAGAGCCCAACATTTCGGGAAAGGAGCAGGTCGGATTGTGATCGTCGAACTCGATGGCTGCGGTAAATGCTTGTGGGTGATTGAGCAGAATATCAGCTGAAACGGCCTCGGCAGCCTTCAACAGGGCTGCGTCGATCAGGATCAGCCCGAGCGGAAGGTCAAACTTGCCGCAGGCAGCGTTCGCATGTTCTGCTTGTTCGATAATCGCCCAGGGGAACTCGCGTTCGAGGGCGTAGATCAAATTGTCCGAAATGGCGCCGCGGGTGGCAATTAAGAGAATGATCCGACGCGGCTCGAACCAACCTTCGATCCGCCCGCCGCTGCTATCGGGTGCATTCCTGGAGTCCATGCTACCAATTCGATCCGTTTCCAAAGCAATCCGTCGCCCGATCTTGCCGCCCGATCACTCGCGATTGCCAAGATACGATAGAGTGATCACGCGGTCGCCGCGACCGCGCAAAAGGGCTGATTGGAAGGCCTTCCGTCGAAGTGGGTTACCCGCCTTGGCAGTTGCCATCATCCAAATGGACTAGGTCGATCCCACGGTCCTGATCGATTGACCAAGAACCCAAGCTTCAAGGAAACTGATATCAGAAGTTGAAAATTGCAAGGCCAATGGGAGTTTCAATGAGCGTTTCCCGCCAGGTTTCAATAGGCTCAACAGGCTGGATGCTGGTCATGTGTTTGGCCGCACTTGTTGCCTGCGGATTCCCGGTCATGGTGGCGCAGGCAGCTGGAGTCAGTTTCGTGCCCCAGACCAAATTGCGCGTGACCGTTGTGCAGTGGGTGCCGGTAAAGGGCGAGTTCGAGCAGTGGTCCGCGCTGGGCGGCGATTTTGTGGTGTCGGAGACTGGGACGGTGGTTCTGCCGGTCATCGGGGCTGTTTCATTAGGAGCGATGGACAGCACGGCTCTTGCGGGCGAAATCGCCAAGCGACTTCAAACGCAGATGGGTTTGGTCAAACGGCCGGACACGACCGTCGAAATCATCGATTATCCGCCCGTCTACGTGGTGGGCGCCGTGGCCACACCAGGTGAATACAAATATCGCGTGGGAATGACCGTTCTGCAGGCGCTGGCCTTGAGCGGCGGCGAGGCTCGGTCTAATGCGTCCGATCCTTCCAAGGTCGAGATCCAGCTTGTCGGCGATGCTCAGGTTTTTGATGCTCAGATCTTGTTGTCCAAGGCAAGGATTGCACGATTGCAGGCAGAAATGTCTGGAGAGAACGAAATACGGTTTCCCAAACCTGTGGCGGGAGGGCTCGACGCCGCCGCGGCCAACGAGATCTTTGGCCAGGAACGGATTATTTTCTCCGCGCGGGCGGATGAACTCGATCGGCAAACAAAATCGCTCGACGAGCTGTGCGCGCTGTTGGATTCAGAAATCGGATCGCTCAACGAGAAGATCAAGATGTCCGATGCGAGCATAAAATCTGCTGAAACCGATTTGTCAAATATAACTGTGCTGGTCGAAAAGGGCATTGCAATCGCTTCGCGCAAATCGGAACTTGAGCGTGTCGTTTCGTCGTACAAGGCCGATCGTCTCGATCAAGTGACGGCCGTCATGCGAGCACAACAGGGCAGAGCGGCGGCGACGCGCGAACGAAACGGGTTGCGCGACAAACTCCATACCGAGACCGCCATCGAGCTGCAAACAGAGCAGGCCAACCTCACGCAGCTTGTGGTGAAACAGCAGGTCGCGCAACAGCTCCTTGTCAATACGCTAGCCACCGCCTCTCGGGAAAGGAGCAATGGCATAGACCAGCCGCTCAACTTCACGATCCTGAGAAAAGTGAACGGAGACGTGAATGAGATCCCGGCGGTTGATTCCACCCCCCTGGTTCCCGGAGACGTGATCAAGGCAGCTTTCCCGGCGAGTCCGGTTTATGGAACCGTCGGCGCGATGACGCTTCCTCCGGCTAGTGGAAAAACTGTCATGACCGTTGAGGCCGGCCAGTGAGCGTGTCGCAAGAGGCGATCAGCCCGATCGCCTCCAGCCCTGACCATTCATACAGGGACATCTTGAAGTCCACTGCCATGATTGGCGGGTCGTCGATCGTCAACATTGCCTTCGCAATAATCCGCAACAAGGCAATGGCATTGCTGCTTGGCCCGCAAGGCGTCGGACTTATGGGCCTTTATAGCTCCATAGCCGATCTCGCACAAAACCTGGCTGGGCTCGGTGTTCAAGCCAGCGGTGTGCGGCAGATTGCGGAAGCCGTCGGGTCTGGCGATGAGCACAAGATTGCGATGACGGCGATCGTCCTGCGACGCATTTCGGTCGTCCTCGGGATCATGGCCGCACTTCTGCTGTGCGTGTTCGCGCTGCCGATTGCCAGCTTCACCTTCGCAGACCAGACCCACGCTGCCAGCGTGGCGCTTCTTGCGCTCGCCGTGTTTTTTCGCCTGATCTCGGGCGGGCAAACCGCCCTGATTCAAGGCACCCGGCGCATTTCCGATCTCGCTCGCCTCAATATGCTTGGAGCGTTGTTCAGCACACTCATCGGCATCCCTTTGATTTTTCTCTTCGGCGAAAAAGGAATCGTGCCGGCACTGGTGGCGATGGCCGCCGTTTCGGTCCTCACGTCCTGGTCGTACAGCCGCAGGATAAAGATCGCAGCGTTTTCGCCATCAGCAAAGCAAGTGCGACAGGAGTCGGCTGAACTCTTGAAACTTGGCGTGGTGTTTATGGTTTCGGGGCTCCTCACCGTAGGAGCTGCCTATGCGGTTCGCATCATCGTATTGAGAGAAAGCGGTGTCGAAGCGGCGGGTCTCTATCAAGCAGCCTGGGCGTTAGGCGGGCTGTATGCGAGCTTCATCCTGCAGGCAATGGGCACCGACTTCTACCCACGCTTGACCGCCATCGCTCGCGACAATGGCCAGTGCAACCGCCTCGTCAATGACCAGATTCAAATCAGCGTATTGCTCGCCGGACCTGGACTGCTTGCGACGTTGACGCTCGCACCGTTGGTGATCAACCTGTTTTACTCGTCGGAATTCCACGCCGCGATCAATCTGCTACGCTGGATTTGTCTCGGCGTGATGCTGCAAATTGTCTCGTGGCCCATGGGGTTCATCATACTTGCCAAGGGTGCGCGCAAGATGTTCTTCTGGACGGAAGTCACGGCAACCCTGTTTCACGTCGGCCTTGCCTGGCTGCTGGTCAACCGGTTCGGCCTCATAGGCTCGGGGGTTGCATTCCTTAGCCTGTATGTCTGGCACACTGCTTTCGTCTACGTTCTTGTGCGCAGGCTAAGTGGTTTCCGCTGGTCCGTTTTCAATGGCAGGCTGGTGTCATTTTTCCTGGCTGCCACGATTTTGGCCTTCGCCATATTGTGGGCGCTGCCGTTCTGGCCAGCAACGCTGGCGTGCGCATTCATCACCTGCGCAAGCGGATTGTTTTCTTTGCGGATGCTTTCCCAGCTGTTGCCGGCCGCGTGGTTCCCCGCGAGGTTTCGTCCATGGCTGCCAAACGCCGCGACCAGGTCTTGACGGGTGCTAACGAGATGCGAGCCCGGCCTCAAGCCTGCGCCAGTTGCACTGGCTGACCCACTACCTCTGCCAGGGTGTCGACGACAAGCGACACTTCGGCCGCCGTCATCTGGGCGAAGAGCGGCAGTATGATCGTACCGATTTGCGCGCGCGTGCTGAGTTGCATATCCCCCGACAGGCGGCAGCTGCCTGGAGCTGAGTATGCCTTCTCCAGGTGACTGTTCATGATGCCGCGGCGGGTGGAAATTCCTCGGTCGAGCAGTGCTTGCATCGTGGCGCGTTGGTCTGCCCAAGGCGGCAGTTGGACGCCGTAACTTTGCCAATTGCTGCGCGCCCACTGCGGCTCGACAGGGAGCGTTATACCGTCAACATACTGCAATTGTTCGGCATACTGATCGGCGATCCGCCGCCGCGATGCGATAATATCGGGCAGCCGGCGCAGCTGCTCACGCCCGATCGCTGCTTGCAGGTCGGTCATCCGATAATTGTAGCCGATCATATCGTAGTTTTCGTAGATGACCGATTTGGAGCCATGCCTGACGGCATCGGTGACGCTCATGCCATGCTGGCGCCAAAGACGAAACTGGCGATCATGGTCGGCGTTGCCTGTCGTGAGCATGCCGCCATCGCCCGTGGTGATGACCTTGCGTGGATGAAAGGAAAAACAGGCGATGTCACCGCGCGGTGCGCCAATTTTTTCCCACATCCCGTTCCACAATATCTCACTGCCAATGGCGCAGGCCGCGTCCTCTATGACCGGTATGGAACGCTGCTTACCGATCTCGACGATCCGGCCGAGGTCGCACGGCATCCCAAGTTGATGAACGCACATGATAGCTTTTGTGCGTGGTGTGATCGCAGCCTCGATCAGGTTCGGATCGATATTGAACCCCTGCGACTCGATATCGATGAAAACCGGAGTTGCGCCGCAATACCGTATCGCATTGGCGGTTGCGATGAACGAATGGCTGACGGTGATCACTTCGTCGCCCTGCCCGACACCGACAGCCATCAGCGCAAGATGAAGGGCGGTCGTGCAGTTTGATACCGCGCATGCAAACGGAGCGCCAACAAGCTCGGCGAATTCGCGTTCAAAAGCCGCAACTTCGGGTCCTTGCGTCACCCATCCAGACAAGACGACCCGCTGTGCCGCCAGCGCCTCCTTCTCATCGAGGACCGGCCTGGCTACGGGGATTTGATGAAACGCCTGGGTCATTCGGCAGCGATCGCCGCGGCGGCGGAACGTTCCTGGCGCCACCAGGCCACCAGGTCGCGAAGGCCTTCGTCGAGCGTAAGCTGAGCCTCAAAGCCCAGGATCTGCTTGGCTCTTTGCGTGTCGGCCAGCCTGCGCGAGACCGCATTGACCTTGCGCGCTGGCGCATGTTGCGGCGCGATTGAGGAACCCATGGTGCGCGACAAGGCTTGCGCAAGCTCGAGAAGACTGGTTTCCGTCCCGCTGGCGACATTGAACACATCGTCCTCCACCGCGGATTTTGCGGCGAGTATATTGGCCCGTGCAATGTCGTGGACGTGTACGAAATCCATCGTCTGGGAGCCGTCGCCGTAGATCAGCGGAGGCTGCCCGACCGCGAGACGCTCCATCCAGCGGATCAGAACCTCCGTATAGGCGCCATGCACGTCCATACGCGGCCCGTACACGTTGAAGTAGCGCAGTGCGACGTAACGCAGGCCATACATATCGTTGAAAGACCGCAAGAGCCCTTCATTGAACGCCTTCGCCGCGCCGTAAATCGTCCGGTTATTGTAAGAATGATGCGCCTCGGTGGTTGGAAAGCTTTCGGCAAGTCCAAGCACCGAGGCCGACGAGGCGGCAACAACCTTCGACACGCCGGCGCTAACGGCGGCTTCAAGGACATCAAAAGTGCCACCCGCCAGCACATCGAAAGCCAGGCGTGGTTCTTCGGCACACTGGGTTATGCGGATGGCCGCCTGATGAAAGACGATATCGATGCCCTCGAAGAGCTCGGCGAGCAGCGCGCGGTCTCGGATATCACCTTCGACAATTGTCAGGTTCGATTGGGCGGCTGCGCCTTGCAGGTTTTCGCGCCGACCGCGGACGAAATTGTCAAGAATTACGATCTCGCGAGGGTTCTCCAGCGCAACAAGATCAGCGATGTGAGAGCCTATCAGGCCAGCACCGCCGGTAATGAGAATCCGCTTGTCTTTCACTGCATTGTTCCGTTCTTTTGTTCGGCGGCCCGGACGAGTTCAGAATCCGTACGCCAGCGCAGGAATTTCGCCGGCACACCCGCGACAATGGAGAAGGGTTCGACGTTCTGTGTAACCACGGCGCCGGCGCCAACCATCGCTCCCTTGCCGACAGTCACGCCTGGCAGGATGGTCGCGTTGGTTCCGATATCGGCCCAGGCTTCGATCACCACCGGCTCGATGACGAGGTCCGTGCGCACGATCGGCACATCGGCCGGAACGCCGCTATGTGTCGATCCAAGTATTTTCGCTCCCGGGCCCCAGCCGACGAAGTCGCCCATGACGAGATTTCTTGCGTCGAGGAAGGCCTGCGGACCTATCCAGACTTTCTCGCCGAGGATGCACATGCCGTCGTGCCGGCCCTGGATGCAGGCCTGGGCGCCGATGAACACGCCAGCGCCGAACTCGAACGTCTCCGGATGCCTGAAAACGGCGCCATTGCCGACCTGCAGGCCGGCCCCGCATCGACGCGCGAGGCTGCGCCAGATTAACCGGCGCATTATAATGTCTATCAGACCGTCGCCGGCCGAAAACCGGCCGTAGAGTTCAATCAGCCCCGTACGGCCGTAGTGAGCCAAAACAGCATCGGCGAGCCCTCTTTCGAATTCCGGATCGGAGACGTCTTGGCGTCCGTGGACGGAGGCAACGATGCGGGTCGCTCCCTTAATGTCAATCGACATGAGCCATCTGCTCCACCGCGGCAGCGACATGTTCGATCTGGTCCGATGTAATTTCCGGATAGATCGGCAGCGACAGGACCTCGCGCGCGGCACGTTCCGACACCGGAAAATCACCGATCGTGTAGCCCAGGTCGGCGTGTGCCTTTTGCAGATGCACAGGGATGGGATAGTGAAGACCGGATTGCACCCCTTCCTGCTGCAAATCCTGCTGCAGGCGATCTCGATCGTCCGTCCTGACGGCGTAGATGTGATAGACATGGCGACGCCCAGTCACTTCCACCGGCGTCTCTACGCGCCGCGACCCTGAAAGAAGCTTTGTGTATTGGCGCGCGCGGCTTCTGCGCGCGGCCGTCCATGCGTCGAGGTATCGAAGTTTGACGCGCAAGATAGCGCCCTGGATGCCGTCCATGCGATAGTTGAAACCCTTGAGGGCGTGATGATATCGCCGGTCTTGGCCCCAGTCGCGTAGCATTCGGATGGTCTTCATGTGTTCGTCGTCATTGGTGACGACAATTCCACCCTCGCCACAGGCGCCAAGATTTTTGCCTGGATAGAAGCTGAAGCATCCCGAAACGCCGATGCTCCCCGCCCGGCGTCCGTAGTACTCTGCGCCGTGCGCCTGGCATGCATCCTCGAGTACGGCGATGCCATGACGATTGGCTATTTGCATGATGGACGTCATGTCGGCCATCTGGCCATAAAGATGAACGGGAATGATCGCCTTGGTTCTTGGCGTAATCGCGGCCTCGAGCTTGGCAGGGTCCATGGTCAGCGTCGTTGGCTCGACGTCCACGAGCACCGGCAGCGCGCCAGCATAGCAGATGGCCGAAACCGTTGCGACGAAGGTGAATGGAACGGTTATGACTTCGTCGCCCGGCCCCACGCCGGCAGCCAGCAAGGCCAAGTGGAGACCACTGGTGCCGGTATTGACCGCTACCGCGTGTTTGGTGCCGCAAAACGCTGCGAACTCTTGCTCGAACTTCGCGACCTCATCTCCCAGAACATACTGCGCCGATGCGAGCACGCCCAGAACGGCAGCGTCGATCTCATTCTTGATGCTTGCGTACTGAGCCTTCAAGTCCAGAAACGGAATCATGCGACGCGTCTCATCTGTTCGAGGTCGACCACGCGGCCGCGCTGTGCCAAGGACTGGGTTGCTGCCTCCAGGATGCGAACCACCCGGACGCCGGCGTTTCCGTCCGCAAGCGGTGTGCCGTTGTTTTCGACGCAGGAAACGAATTCGCGAAGCTCGATGCCGAGGGCTTCGGTCATGTCGATCTGCGGGGCCCACATATCGCCGGTGCGATAGCCAACCAGCGCCTGGTATCGGGTCTCACCCTTGGCGTTGGGGTTGCCGCTCACCGTGATGCCTTTGTCGTAGACCTTGATCTTCTCGCTCGGTTCCAGATCGTCGTAGACGATCATCTTGCGGCTTCCGCCGATCAGCGTCCGGCGCACCTTCACAGGCGCCAGCCAATTGACATGGATATGGGCGATCAGATTGCTTTCGAAGAACAGGTTGAGATAGGCGATGTTTTCCGGCTCGCCGGGAACATGGCTTATTCCGGTGGCCGAGACCGCGACTGGCCGTTCGGGCAGGACGTAGTCGAGGATGGACAGGTCATGGACCGCGAGATCCCAGATCACGCTCACATCATGCTGGAAAAGTCCCAGATTCACCCGCACGGAGTCGTAGTAATACATTTCGCCCAAGCCCGTCTGGACGAGTTCGTGCATCTTTCGGACCGCTCCGGTGTGAATGAATGTGTGGTCGACCGCCAGCACCAGCCGGCGGCGCGCCGCTTCATCGACGAGCCGCTGCGCCTCTTCGGCGGTGGATGCGATGGGCTTTTCGACGAACACATGTTTGCCAGCCATCAAGGCGCTCAGCGCCAGGCGGAAATGTGATGAAACCGGCGTCGCTATGGCAACGGCATCGACCCGAGGATCGCGCAGTACGGCCTCGAAATCGTCGGTAAGTGAAACGGTCGGATATCGGCTGTGCAATGGTGCGAGCCGCTCCTTCCTGAGATCGCAAACCGCAATCAGATTCACTCCCGGCGTTTCGGCCAGATTTCGGACGAGATTTGGCCCCCAATAGCCGTAACCCACCACAGCAACGCCGATCATTTGACTCTCCGGACGGCTGCAGTGGGCTCACTTTTTGGTGGCGCGTCCTTTGTCCTGCCGATGATTTTAGCCGGCACTCCGGCCACGATGGCGAAGTCAGGGACGTCGTGCGTGACCACGGCACCGGCGCCGACCATCGCGCCTTCTCCAATAGTGATGCCTGCCAGGATCGTTGCGTTGCTGCCAATCGATGCGTTGCGGCGCACAAGGGTGGCAACGACGCTCCAGTCACTGTCGGTTTGCAGTTCCCCGTCATGGGTCAGTGCACGCGGGTGCGGATCGTTGGTGAACATCACGCCGTGACCCACGAAAACACCATCCTCAAGCGTGACGCCTTCGCACACGAAGCTGTGGCTGGAGATCTTGCAGTTCCTGCCCACGGCCGCGTTCTTCTGGATCTCTACGAATGTGCCGATGCGCGATCCGGCTCCGATGGTGCAGCCGTAGAGATTGACCAATTGAGGATGGTGAATGACCACGCCCTCATCCAACACAACACTCGAGGAAATCATTCCGCGTGCCCCAATCCATCAACCATGTAGCGCCTCTCGCTTTCCATCCCCGCAACGCCGGCCATCGCTGCCAACGTCGAACACGGGAGCCGAAGCTTTCACGATAGAAATGGCTTTTGCGGCCGAACGTAAACGTGTGAAAACGGGGTATGCACCTGCCGTAAAGTGGTAGCGGCGTAATCGGGTGCCCGCCCGCATTTCGTACAGAAGGAACCGCAAAGCGGTGACTTGAGCCACAACATTCATCTCATGGCGAAGCGCGGATCGAGCCTTGGCTACGATGCTTGTGACGCCTGTTTCAGGCGAACATCGGACACCGGCGCCGCTTCGCAGCCTCTTCACGGTCCCAAAGGCCGGAGAAGGTCTCGGTTGCGGCCAAGATACTTGGTGGCTACTTGTCTGATGACCTTCCGGGATCGCAGAAAAAGAGCATCTGAGGGCGAGCGTGCCAACCATGCAGACAACAAACTCAAGGCAGGAGATCACGATCGCGAGCCACACTGACAGGCCGTTTCAGTGTATCAAAACTTGTCAGCGAAACGTGGGCGCCGTGGGATAGCGAAAATGGATGCCTCAAAGCTGTGAAGTATGCATGGTCGGGTGTCCCTATGGCCACAAACACCCCGATCGGAGGATACCCCACCGCCTTTAGGACGATCTCGATCTGGCGATATCAACGTATAAGGACTACTACTTTTGGGTAATCACCACGCAGGTCAGCGACTTTCAAACGGCCGCGCCTGGCACTTTTGAGCAACCGTCCGCGCCGGCTTGTCTCCGTGCAGCCGTAGAATCGGACCACCTTTTGGCCCACCGTCACTTATCGTTGCGAACGCAGGCCTGCCGTCGCATCTGGACGATCGCACGCGCCTTGTCCAACGAGATGCATGGGCCACCCTGGTCAGTGCTGAAGTTCGAACCGTCGCGCCCCGAGCAGGCTGACCGCGCGGGGCGCTATCTGGTCATGAAATTACGAATGACGATGCCGTAAGCGGAAGGTGCGCGGAAAGGGTCGCGAACTGGACCTGATGCGCGCCGCCGCTTCCATCGCTGTCAAAATAGAGGGCGCCGGTCGAACTGTCGTAGATGATGCGGTCAGTACTGTCATGCGCGCCTGCACCGGCATAGAAAGCCTGCCCCGACAGAGCGCCTGGCTGAAGGCCGGCAAACACGGTGTGATCGAGGAGAATCTTATCTTGCGAGACCGAGAAGTCGGTGATCTTGTCAACATTCCCAGCCCCAAGGGCGGCCTTGAAAACGAAGACGTCCTTGCCGCCGTTGCCAGTTAAGACATCAGCCCCGCCGCCGCCATCTATAACATTAGCGCCGGCATTGCCTTTAATGGTCTGGGCGAATTCATTACCAGTCAGATTGATCGCCCCACGACCAGACCGGTTTGTGGTGGCCAGATGTTCGATCTCCGAACCTGCCGACAGCGCGTAGCTCACCGAGGCGCGCACCGAGTCCTCGCCGCCCCCCGGCTTCTCGATAACCTTGTCGCCGGTGTTGTCGACTATATAGGTATCGTTACCACCATAACCGGTCATCGTATCGGCGCCGCCGCGCCCGTCGATGGTATTGGCGCCGGCGTTGCCGTCAATGGTTTGGGCGAACTCGTTGCCGGTCAAATTGATCGCCGTTGTGCCGGCCGAGTTCGTGGTGGCGAGATGCTCAACCTCCGAGCCGGCCGAAAGCGCGAAGCTTACCGAAGCGCGTACTGAGTCCTCGCCGCCACCAACCTTTTCGATCACCTTGTCGCCGGCGTTGTCGACGATATAGCTATCGTTGCCGCCATAACCGGTCATCGTATCGGCGCCGCCGCGTCCGTCGATGGTATTGGCGCCTGCGTTGCCGTCAACGGTCTGGGCGAACTCATTGCCTGTCAGGTCGATCGGCGTTGTGCCGGCCGGGTTCGTGGTGGCGAGATGCTCGACCTGTGACCCAGCCGAAAGCGCATAGCTCACGGAAGCGAGAACTGTGTCATTACCGCCGTTCTTTGCCTCCACGACCTTGTCGCCGGCATTGTCGGCGTAATAGGTGTCGTTACCGAGCCCGCCGGTCATCGTATCGATCCCGGTAGTCCCATGAAATACATCATTGCCCGGGGTGCCAAAGAAGGAATGCTTCTCCGGCGGTGGAGTCGGCACTGGGGTTGGATCCGGGTCCGGCGTTGGGGTCGGCGTTGGTGCCGCTCCTGGCAAAACCTCAGTGTTACCTGAAATCGCAGGCGAGGCTTCGGAAGTCGAATAGTAGCCGTAAAAGCCTTTTACAATATAATTGTTTGTAATGGACACGCCCGTGGTAGGCCCAGTATCGAAGCGGCCCTCTACGTAAACATTATACCCAACATCGCCGGCAAGATAGTTGTGATTTACTACGACGTTCGAGATCGGCCCAAAGGTGTTCTGGATAAAGACGTCGGAAGTGTCTCTTCCAATGATCGTATTTCCTTCTATCAACACACCATTTTGGCCGCCCTGGGCCTGTATGCCGTCGTAGTGAGGGTCTGTCCCGGCGTTTTGTAGGTCGTGAATAAAGTTCCCTTTTACAGTGCTTGCGCCGTCAACAAGCGAGATGCCATTCTCCGATTTAGAAATATCGTTGCGCAGGAATGTTCCGCTACCCAAAATAGCGGAATTTGCGAGGCCACCATAACCAGGGCCCACGATGTGGCAATCTTGAACAACTATGTTCGGGCCGTGCTCTGCATCGATCCCCCAAGCACCGCTGTATGTAATAGCACAATTCTTGATGACGACATTGGCCGCGTTTATCTGGAGACTGCCGTCAATTATCTGATTCTCGATGACCGTACCGTCCTTGGTGATCGTCATCGGGCCTGTGTAGGCTGTAAGCGTTGTCCCTCCGGGCACACCAGTGTTGGTGGAATCGGGGAACCCTAACGGGATAGTACTTGCCACGGCTGGCCGCCTTTCATGCCCCCGGCCCGCACCGGTTGGACTGATGCAACTCTGTTACGTCCGAATCGTATAAGAGCTAGCTTAAAAAGAGGTAACCGCCGTTAACCATAAGGTGCAAGTCACAAGACATAACGAATTGCTACATAAGGCTGCGCTGAGGTGTCAAGGCGCTTCACGCGGCCCTTCATTCTTGTCCCCGCCAGGCTGCGGGATGAGGCGAACGCTCGTTGGGCGTAGAGCTATATGGCTCATGCCAACCTCCATCGGCTGGCCGCCCTCGCAAAGCGCGGAGTGGGCCAGCCACGCCTGTCTCGTAAGGAGCCGCATCCCAGTTATCCCCCGAATTTGGTAGGTACAATCCCCCGTTTCTGATGGTTGCGTCACGATTTTGCTATATTTTCAATAACCAAAAGGACATGTGTTAGCGCAACCTAAAGTTCGCGAACCAGGTGACGGATAGGACCGGGCCGATCATGAAGCTGAGGGAAGGCGGCGCCTTGGATCTGCGTTCAGCGATTGTCGGCTGTATGCCTGCGCTCGTTGGCGTCGGTCTGTTTTCAGCGGTCATCAACGTTTTGGGCCTAACCGGCTCGGTCTATATGCTGCAAGTCTACGATCGCGTGCTGCCTTCGCAGAGCGTACCGACGCTTGTGGGGTTTACGATTGGGATGTTGGGCCTTTATGCGGTCTACGGGCTTCTCGATTTCGTGCGGCTGAGGGTGCTCGTGCGGATCGGCAACCGCCTCCATAGAAATCTCCAACAAAAAGTGTTTGCTCTCTCGCTCTCCCTGCCGCTCGTTGCCGGCGCCGAGGCGGTTCGAATGCAGCCGCTTCGAGATTTGGACCAATTGCGCGGTTTTCTTTCTGGCCTAGGTCCCACTGTAGTCTTCGATGCTCCCTGGATACCGTTCTATCTCGTTGTCATTTATCTCCTGCACCCCTCGCTGGGCGTGCTTGCGACAGTTGGTGCGATCGGCGTCGTGCTGTTGACGGTGGTGGCAGAATTCCTTGCGCGCCGGCCGGCGGCCCGTGCATCCGAGGCTCTGTTGGCGCAGCGCACCCTTGCCGAATCCGGGCGCCGCAATGCAGAGGTTGTTCATGCGATGGGCCTTTCCGTGCGGATAGGTCAGCGCTGGAACGAGGTCATCCACGCCTACCTCATCCATCAGGAACGACTTTCTGACATTGTAGGTGCCGCAGGTTCGCTATCGAAAGCACTGCGGATGGCCTTGCAGTCTTCTGTCCTAGGGCTCGGCGCATATCTGGTGATCGGAGGCGAAGCTTCTCCCGGGGTGATAATCGCGTCTTCCATATTGCTTGGACGCTCGCTGGCGCCGGTTGATGCGGCGATCGCAAACTGGAGAGGATTTCTGGCGACCCGGCAGAGCTATTCGCAACTGTCAGCAGCACTGCGCAATTTTGGCAGCAAGGACAAACTCATGGAATTGCCGCCGCCCCAAGCGGTGCTTGCGGTTGAGGAGTTGACTGTTGCCCCGCCGGGCGACTTGCAAAAGCCAACAGTCCTAAATGTCAGCTTCCAGCTGTCGCGAGGCGCTGGAATGGCCATTCTCGGGCCGAGCGGGTCCGGGAAAACGACGCTCGTACGGGCGCTGGTTGGGGTCTGGAAGCCGCTTCGTGGAACCGTTCGGTTGGATGGAGCGTCGCTCGATCAATGGGATTCAGAGCGGCTCGGCATGCATATAGGCTACCTGCCACAGGACGTAGAACTGTTCGATGGCACGGTTGCCGACAACATTTCGAGGTTTGGTGGCAAGGATGATCCCAAAGGCGTTCTGGCAGCGGCCCGAGCTGCTGGCATCGACAAGATGATCATGCGTATGCCGCGCGGTTTCCAAACGCGCGTGGGCGAAGGAGGAATGGCTCTGGCCGGCGGGCAGAGGCAGCTCATCGGGCTGGCGAGGGCCCTCTATGGCGATCCGTTTCTCGTTGTCCTGGACGAGCCAAACTCAAATCTGGACGTGGAAGGCGATGTGTCCCTGGCGGGAGCCATATTGTCGGTGCGTCAGCGTGGAGGCATCGTCATCATTGTTGCCCATCGTCCGTCGGCCCTGACCAATATCGACCAGGTGCTGGTCATGTCGAAAGGGGCGCTGCATTCCTTTGGCTCGCGCGAAGACGTTCTTGCCAACGTGGTTCGGCCGTTCCCGCCTGCCGCGGAACGGTCGGCTTCAGTCGTGCCGCTGCAGAAGGCCGTAAGCGCGCGTGAGGTTCATTTCTGACGTGATCATGTCCACATATGCGCCTCCCCATAGTGGAAGCAGATTGGCCGGAATGGATCCATTCGAAATGGCGGATGGGATCCACGCCAATCTGGTCATAGGCATGGCTACCTGCTTCCTGCTTGTCGCCGGTGGGGGTCTCTGGCTTGGATTGACCAAGATCGCGGGCGCGGTGATTGCGCCGGCAACCGTGGTAGTGGAGAGCAACACAAAGAAAATTCAACATCAGACCGGCGGCACGGTAGGAGGCATATTCGTCCAGGACGGGGACCATGTCAGAGCCGGAGACGTTCTTGTCAGGCTTGACGATACTTTGACGCGGGCAAATCTGCGCATCGTCAGCCAGGATCTCGATCGCGCCACCGTTCGGCTGGCGCGACTTGAGGCCGAGCGACAAGGTCTGCCGGAAATGCAGCTCCCACCGAACATTCGGGCCCGGATGGGGGATTTGCAGGTGACGGCACTCGTCAATGGCGAGCGAGCGGTGTTCAAGAGCCGTGCCGCAGCGCTCGCCGGCCAGAAGGCACAGCTGGAAAGCCGCTCAAAGCAACTCGAGCGCCAGGTCGAGGGGCTCCAGGCCCAGCAGACCGCCATAGATGAATCGGTTGTACTCCTCGACCGCGATCTCGATGACGTCGAGAAGCTCTACGCGAAGAGATTGGTCTCCAAGGAACGCCTGAGCGGGGTCCGGTTGGAGGCGACCCGCAACCACGGCGAATCGGGACGCCTTGCAGCCGCTGTCGCCGAAGCGCAGGCTCGTATCAGCGAAACCGCGCTCCAGATACTCCAGCTTGACGAGCAACAGAGCAGCGAGGTCGCGGGTGACCTTCGAGACACGGAAGCAAAGCAGACCGAACTCAGCGAGCGCATGGTCGTGGCGGAAGACGAACTTGCAAGGACGGATATCCGCGCGCCTCAGTCGGGCATGATACAGGAATCCTCGGTCCACACAGTCGGTGGCGTCATCGGCCCCGGGGAAGTGCTCATGATGATCGTGCCAGATACTGACAACCTGGTGGTGGATGCGCTCATCCCGCCATCGCGCATTGACGATGTGCGACCCGGGCAGCGAGTTTCAATTCGTTTCCCGGCCTTCGACGCAGGCACAACGCCGGTTTGCCAAGGCTCAGTTCAAAGAACCTCTGCAGATCTGATCAAAGATCAGCAACGTCAACTCTCGTACTTCTCGGCGCGCATCAAGGTTGAAAACAGTTCGATTTGTCTCACAGACGCCAAGGTCCTCAAACCGGGTATGCCGGCCGAGATCCATATACGCACGGACGAACGGAGCGTCTGGTCCTATCTGCTGAAGCCCCTTACCGATCAGATGTCGAGAGCTTTTCGCTAGCACCGCTATCGGTGAAAGAGTTGGAGGCTCTCATTTGAAGCGCCGGCACGCCCAAGAGATGTCGTCGGGACTTCTGGAATTTCGCGCGGCACGACCGCGCACGTCACTTGCCCGTCGACACATGGACGCCCGTCAATATCCAGCGCGATGCCAACGCCGACGCCGCCAAGCGTCACGCAATCCCCTGGCAACACGTTCGAGAAAAAAAACCGGATGGCGTGCAGCTGGTCCCGGACCAATCGCTGCCCGTCTATCCAGCCCTCGCCAGCCCGGAATTCTTTCAACGTCGGGGACCAATTCACGCGCAAAGTCTCGCAGGGCCGCCACCAGGTCGCGATCGACCTTGACATGGTCGTAGCGGCGCTTGGCTACTTCTATCGAATGTGAAGCCAGGGCTCTTGTCGCTGCAGAGCGAAGAGCGGCTGATTCCGGAAGTGCGCCCGCCGACCCGGCGAAAAGCGTTTCAAAGGCCGCGCGCCGCTCAAGAAGATCGCGAAATCCATCGACTTCACGAGCCGACAAGCTTTGGTTATGTTCCCTATGCCAGGCTTGATCGGCGCCTTTGATGTAAGCAACATCCGAGAAGGCTGACATACGAAGCCACATTTCCATGTCGTGTGTGTGGGCAAGTGGCATTTGCCCTCCGACCTGGTCAACGACGCAGCGCCTCATCAACACCTCAGGCGATGTGATTACATTGAACGCCGTCCTGCAGCGATCCGCCAGCCATTCGCGCCCTGGCCAGACTGTCCATGCCGTAGCCCTGGCGCGATGGGCAGGCAAATCACCACCACTAAAATGCAAAGGGTGGCCATATACCAGGCCTACGGAAGGGAATTGCCGCATGACTGCCACCGAACGTTCAAGTGAGGCGGGCGTGAGCAGGTCATCGGCGTCGAGGCGCACGAGAAACTCGCCCCGTGCAATCCGAAGGCCGTCATTAAAGGTTTCAACCGGACCGGCGTTTCTGGGATGCGACACAATGGTGATCCGCGCGTCACCGGCCGCCAGCTGGTGAGCGGTATCGAGACTGTTGTCCGTCGAAGCGTCGTCAACTATGACTACGTCGACAATCACCCCGGTTTGCGAAAGCACGCTGCCGACAGCATCGGGCAAGTAGCGCGCATAATTGTAGCAGGGAATGATAACGGTAACCGTGGCGGGGGCGCCGCGATCGATCGTCGGCTTCAACAGGGTTCTGCGGCTAATCGGTTTCATTTCGCTTACGGCCAGTCCGGAGATTTGTATGGCTTGCGTCCAGGTGATCATTCCCTGCTACAACTACGGAAGGTACCTGCACCAATGTGCGCTTAGCGCACTATCGCAAACCGGCGTAGACGTTAAAGTCCTCATTATTGATGATAAGTCATCCGACAACACGCCCGAAATTTGCGATAAGCTGTCATCCGAGGATGCAAGGGTATCCATCATACGTCATGAGGTTAATAGGGGTCATATTGCAACTTACAATGAAGGTATAAGCCTGACCACAAGCGATTATCTTGTTCTTCTATCTGCCGACGACCTGCTGGTTCCGGGCGCACTTGCGCGAGCAGCCGGGCTTATGGACCATAACCCGTCGGTCGGCCTCGTATACGGCAATCCTATTTCTCTCTACGGTTCGATCCTTCCCCGCCCGAGGCAAGACGATACCGGGTGGACGATTTGGAGCGGCAGGGACTGGGTTGAACGGATGTGCCTGACCGGCAAAAACTTCATTGTCAATCCGGAAGTCATGATGAGAACCAGCGTCCAGCACCGGCTAAAGGGCTACAAATCGTCCTTGCCGCATTCCGCCGACATGGAGCTTTGGCTACGTGCAGCAGCAATATCGGATGTCGGGCATCTGAACGGAGCCGACCAGGCCTATTATCGTATCCATGACGCTAGCATGCAGCGAACCGTACATGCCGGCTATCTTTACGATCTCAAGGCCAGGCGTGACGCATTCCGGTCTGCCCTCGAAGATCCAGTCTGTGAATTGAGCAATTTCGAGACGCTTCTTGAAAATGCAAACCGCGCGCTCGCGCTAACTGCGCTTCGCCACGTGTTCAGTATCGTGGATGCCGGCCGCGCCGAGAGCGAACCGTTAGGCGAACTCTTCGACTTCGCTCTGGATCTGTATCCGGAGATTAGAGCCACGCGACTTTGGGATCGCGTTCAGTCCGCGTTGCGAGCCAAACCGGGACCAATTCCTCTGTCTCTCTCAAAGCTCCGCACGGTGATGCGCAAGCTGGACGATCGCAAGCAATGGCGGCATTGGTACCGGACGGGTGTCTACTGACCGAATTTCACCGATTGCGCCGTTGATGCGGCAACGCGCTCGCGTCCGGGGCTTCGTCCAGTTCGCGGCATCTATGAGTTTACTCGGCTGCTTGCCTTGCCGGGAGCACTGAAGCCAGGAATTCACGGTAAAACGTCGCGACGTCATCACGCTCCCTTTGGGGCGAATACGTCTCATGAATGAAAGCCGAAGCTGCTTGGCCCCGGTTACGACACCATCCGACATTCTTCTCGTCGTTGTAAATTGCCTCTTCAACCGCCCGCACCAGCGCCATGATGTCGCCGGGTTCTACAACTGCACTAAATTCGGGGAGGAAAAACTCCTTGCCGCCGAAGCCGTGATTACCGATCACATAGTTCCCGCACGCCATCGCCTCTGCCGCCGGCAGTCCGAAGCCCTCCTGGTAGGTGAGGGCCAGAAAGATGCGCGTCGTACGCAACTTGTCGGCCACCTCCGAGTGAGCCAGGCCATCCAATGCGACGACTTCCCAGCCATCAAGGACGCCGCGTGCGCGGAGCATTTCGACAATTTGTTCGGCATCGTCGCGACCCCGCCTCGGCATATATGCAATGCGCCGAGGCCGTGCGCCTGATCCGGGGTGAAACAAAGTCGGATCGATGCTTAGATGCACCCGGTCTATTGGACTTAAGGGGAAGGCGTAGCGGAGCATCTCGCGATTGTGGTCGGACACTGTCACCACCCCTGTCAGATCGGGATTGGCGCCATACATCCTGCCCGCGAGCGCGCCGCCACGTCTCCACGTGAGATGGCTATTCTGGTTGAAAATGACGAATTTGATGCCAGAGGGGATCCGCGACAAAAGGTCGATGTCGAGTTCCGAGACAACCAAGATGTCGCTCCGTGTCACCCTGGCTTTCTGAACATCTGTTATCTCCGTCTGATTATCGAACCAATCGCACCGGAAACCCGGACGCTGGTGGAGGACAACGGCCTTGACTCCAATGGAATTCAAAATGTCGACATGGCGGTAAATCACCCGAATGCCACCGGACGCGCCCTGGTAATCCGGTGTCAGAAAATAGACAGTCGGTGTAGCCGCGGGATCGTCGCTGGTTGGAACTACCAACCGCTTGCGCTGCCTCACATGCGAAACATCGGCGAGCTTTTTATAAAGCAGCCGCGCAAGATCGCCCACCTTTTCCTCAACGACTGCCATCATCCTTACCTTGGGCCAATATACATAATTTCATACACTTTTCTGATCGCGCGACGAGGGTTCGAAGCCTGATCTGGAGTCACCACATTGCGTGCCGGTATGAAAAGCCAACAATTCGGATAGTGGCCACCTACCAAAAATCTCATGTCGCGGCTGACCTTCCGCAGGCCTGCCAATCCCGGGATAGCAAGCTGCAACGCTCCACCCTACCAAGCTAAAAGGCGTAAGCGACTTCTCCAATCGATCTATGACGCCCGGTGTCTTCGCCGTGTATAGTTTCGACGGCGCCGAAAGCATGCGATCCCCCGCACGAGCTTGCACTGTGCCGAAGACGAATCGGGGAAGATCGGTGAATGACTTCGAGCGCCAGTTCTGACCCATTATCATTGACTACCGGTCAACGCCTGGCACCTCGTCGCGGGCGCGCAACGGCCCACCGAGGAACCGATTTTCGTGAGGCAAAGGGGAAGTTGCCTTTGCCAGTATCGTTGTTCCTTGTCAGCCTCATCATCCCATGGATGATCCCGCTGGGGCCGGTCATCATGCCGATTTATCGGTTGGTCCTGTCGGTCATGCTGCTGCCTTGCACGTTTATGTGGCTTAACGGCAAAGCGGGCCGGATCAGGGTTCCTGACATCGGTCTGGGCCTGTTTTGCCTCTGGGCTGCCCTAAGCCTGGTCTTCGCCCATGGCGTGACGGGCGCAATACAACCGGCCGGCGTTCTCCTCGTCGAAACTCTCGGCGCCTATCTGCTGGCGCGTTGCTATATTCGCGACGCGGCAAGCTTTCGAAGCCTGATCCTGCTCATGGCCAAACTTATCGTCTTGCTGGCGCCATTTGCAGTCTACGAATGGATAACAGGCAGCAAGCCTATCTTGGCCGCGTTCAGCATGGTTTTCCCCACGGTCGACGTCACACGGATGGTTCCACGTTTGGGGTTTTGGCGCGTCCAAGGCCCGTTCAGCCATTCAATCCTGTTTGGTGTGTTTTGCGGCAGTATTGTCGCGATGACGCACCTTGTGCTGGGCTATGGCAAAAGCTCGTTGTCGCGCTGGTTGTTGACGACTACGATCGCCGGCATTGCATTTCTGTCCATGTCATCAGCACCTATCGCCGGCATCATGGTCCAGATCGCTCTGACCGGTTGGGCCTGGGTACTCAAGGCCTATCCACGCAAATGGGCCGTTCTGGCTAGCTTGGCATTGGCTGCTTTTCTTGTCGTCAAATTCGGGTCGAACCAGACGCCGATCCAGTTCTACATCTCTCACTTCACCTTCGATCAACAGACAGGGTGGTATCGTATCTGGATCTGGAATTACGGGTCGGCCTCCGTACTCAATCATCCGTGGTTGGGAATTGGGTTCGCAGACTGGGTTCGCCCACCCTGGATGGGCTCGGACAGCGTCGATAATTTTTGGCTGATCACCGCCATGCGCCACGGCTTACCTGCCTTCATACTCACCTTGGCGTCATGCCTGTGGATAGTCGCGGCCATTGGCTTGAAGAAAGGTCTAAGCCAGAAGTTGTCGATTTACCGCACGGCCTATCTCATCAGCATGGTCGCGTATTTTATTGTCGGCACGACGGTTCACTTCTGGGGGCCGATATATGCCTGGTTCACTTTCCTGCTGGGCAGCGGCATATGGCTCCTTGACATCGAGTCCGATGAAAAAACGGCCACGCAGCCCAATCCGACCGATCGGGCAACCAGACGCCACTCGCCGCAGCCATCAGGTTCCAGTGGCAAACATCCTGTTCGAACAAACCGAAAAAAGTGATCTGAGCATTGACTACCACGCACTGTGGCCGATGCTGCCTTGCATGGGCGGATCAGAGAACGGGCAACACGCCCTACCGTCGCGCCGGTCGCATCAAATCCATCGCTTCACCGCCATAGTGGCATTGCGGCGCAACAGTTGCGTAAGCTGCAGTTGGCCCGAAAGGATTTTATCCAATGCTGTGTCCGACATATCCTGTCGAATTGAGGTTCGCGGGCGCGGGTAGGACAGCGTATCCCCACAACCCCCGTCGCTGGAGTAGACGGCATCGTAGCCAGCCCGGCGCAGTGCACTGAGAACCGCACCATTGTAGCGTCCGAAAGGTATAGCAGCGGAGCGGATGGGGGCGCCGCAGATCTCCTCAAGCCGAGCTTTTGAGGCGACCAGTTCGATGTCCAATTGCCTCGACGACAATTGGGTCCAGTCGCTGTGGGCGTAGCCGTGATTGCCGATCCTCATTCCCAGCCGAAGCAATTGGGCGATGTCGTCAACCGATAATGACCCGCGTTGGCCTAGCCGGCCGGTGAGGACGAAGATTTCGGCATCGAGGCCGCGGCCCACGAGCTCGGGCGCAGCAGTTGCGAGGTCCGATATATTGCCATCGTCGAAGGTGATCGACACCAGTGCGCGGTCAGGATGGCACACGATGCGATCAAGTATATCGCGAAAGCGATGCAAGCTGACCCAGTAACTGGCCTCGCCTGGTTCGAGTTCCCGTGCGGGAACGCCAATTCCGTGAAAATTGACGATCCGCGGATTTCGCCTAGCGAATGTCAGCATCGCCGCGGTTGTTCCACGCGAAAATCAAAAGCCGGCCGCACCGGCGTGAGAACACTGTAAAGGGCGGCCCTGTGTGTGGCGCCGCGCCAAAACCGGAGCGCCGCTCCAATGGCAATGCCTAACCTGAACATGAAGGTAGCAACAGTGCCGTGGTAGCGGCGGTAGTAGCGTACTCGATTCATCGTCAAAAGAGCGAACAGCCTTGTGTTGGAACGGTAGTCGCCGCCGGCATGAACAGCCAGTGATTGAGGCACATAGGACACGCACAGGCCGGCGGCGCGTACCCGCCTCTGGTAGTCTACCTCTTCGCTGTAGAGAAAGTACGACTCATCCCAAATGCCGACAATCCGTCGTGCTCGCGCTGCGACCAGCAGCACCGAGCCCGTTGCCCACTCGACTGGCCCATCGCGATCATAGCGTGCTGTTTGGCCGACAATTTCGCCGAGCCCCAGCCGGCCGGCAAGCTTCCCGCCGAGGAGCGAGTCGGCCCATGCGGTCGTGATCGACGGCTCGTGGCGAAGCGTCGGGTCAGTCGTGCCGTCTTCCCTCAAGTTGCGTGGCACAGCGATCCCGACGGACGCGTCTTTGGCACGCTCGACAAGCCGCCGCACCGCACCGGGGCAAAGCCGCAGATCGTGATTGAGAATCAAAAGGTCTGCGTCCGGGTGCACGGTCGCCGCTGCCTTGTTGATGGCGGCGGCATAGCCGGCATTGCTGCCGGTTTTCACCACCCGGGCTCCGATAGGATGGGCGAGCGCGACGTCGACCGAGTCATCACGAGAATCGTTGTCGACAACGATGACTTCGAAACTCTCGACGCCCTCAAGGCCGGGAGCCAGAGAGTCGAGCAGGCCAGGCAGGGGAACCGCACTGTTGTAGGTGACGACAATGACCGCCAGGGCCGGCGCCCCGGGTTCATGATTTGTGTTGTTCCTCATTAGCATGCTTAAGCCCCTTCCTTGTCCGTGCTGAGGACGCTTGACATATCTTGGCCGCAGGACCGGCCGAGGGCCTATGACACGGCCTCGATCTGCCGGTCCGAGCATTTTTGATCGACGAAATCAGCAAGTGAGCCGAGCGTTTCAAAAACATCAGCCGAAAACTCACTGTCATCGATCTGGAATGCAAAACGGGTCTCCAATGCCATTGCCAATGTCAGCACCCCGTAGGAGTCCAGTTCAGGCAAGCTGCCGAACAAAGCAGTCTGCGCATCGAGAAGCCGCCGCTTGTCCTGAATGCCCAGTGTATCAACTACGACGTCCCTGACGGCTTCCAGCGTTTCCACATTCGTGCTCATAGTGTCCCATCCAAGGTTCGTTGTAGATCTACACCAACATTTCCACTGGCATTGGATGCCCGAGAAACGCCGTCGGGCTGGCTGTCAGCCCATAAGCTCCCGCGTGAAAGAAAACGATTGTGTCTCCGACATCGGCGCGGGGAAGGCTGACGTTGTCTGCGAGCGTATCCAGCGGTGTGCACAGGCAACCGACGACCGTTACAGGCTCAAGGTCCGTGCCAGTCATCTTGTTGGCGACAGCCACAGGATAGTTGCGGCGAATGACCTGGCCAAAGTTGCCTGAGGCTGCCAATTGATGGTGCATCCCACCATCCACCACCAGGTAGGTGCGCCCGCGAGAGACCTTGCGGTCAACAACCCGTGTGGCATAGATTCCGGCTTCTCCGACGAGATATCGGCCAAATTCCATAACCACCCGACTGTGCGGCAAACGGGGGCGGATGACCGTGTCGATCAGCCTGGCAAGATTCTCGCCCAACGGCGCGAGATCGAGGGAGCGATCCTTGTCGAAATACGGAATTCCGAATCCGCCTCCGAGATTGAGATAACTTACCGGCAATGGCGAGCGCTCCGCCAGCTCGAGCATGAGTTCGACAGTCTTGCTTTGGGCCTCGCACAAAATATCGGCGTGCAGATTTTGCGAGCCCGCGAAAATATGGAAACCCTGGAAGTCCAGATCAGCCGCCACGAGCTGCTTCAGAACAGCTGGCACCTCTTCGGTGTCGACACCGAATTGCTGAGAACCGCCGCCCATGCGCATCCCGGAGCCCTTGACCTGAAAATCGGGATTGACGCGCAAGGCCACCCGCGGCCGCAGGCCGAGCCTGTTGCCGATCTCGGCAACGCGTTGGGCTTCGCTTCCCGATTCCATCTCGATCGTCACGCCGGCGGCGATCGCTTGCGCTAGCTCACCGCGGGTTTTTCCAGGGCCTGCGAAACTTACCCGCTCGGCAGGTGTCGGAGTGTCGAGAACGACCTTCATTTCCATTGCCGACGCCACGTCACAACCGTCCAAAAGGCGTGCCATGTGGTCGACCACGGCCGGCATGGGGTTGGCCTTGATCGCGTAATGCAAATGGACTTCGGCGGGCAGGGCGGAACGAAGATAGCCTACACGATCGGTCATCAACTGTCTGTCATAGGCAAAGAAGGGTGTCGAGCCCGCCCTCTCAGCCAGCCGATCGATCGGCACCCCGCCCACGACGAGGCTGTTTCTTTCCGTTGCGAAGGCCGCAATGGTTGGATGAACGCTCATGAGGATAATCTCTCCCGCAATGAAACGCGGTCGAATTTGCCGTTTGGCGTCGTTGGGATGGCTGACATCTCAAAGACCGACGCCGGCACCATATATTGGGGCAGTTGCTGCCTGATAGCAGACAGCAGGCCTGTCTGGTCGAGCGGAAGGTCTCCAGCTGGGCTGGCGATCAGGACTATTCGTTGCCCAAGGGTGGGATCCTCGACGCCGAGAGCGACGGCATCGCGGACCAGTCCGGTGCCATAGGCTACCTCTTCGACCTCGGTGGGACTGACCCGGTAGCCGGATGTCTTGATCATCTCGTCTCTGCGCCCGACGAAGAAAAGGAACCCCTCTTCGTCCGCCACGACCGTATCGCCGGAAAACACCGCGAGTTCGGTCGCTCGCCAGCCCGCTTCCTGTGCGAACACAGGCCGGAAGCGTTCCGCGGTGCGCTTCGGATCGTTCCAGTAGCCCAACGCGACCAGCGGGCCGCGATGGACGAGTTCACCCTCTTCGCCCGGCGCACAGCGCGAACCATCCGGACGCAAGACCAGGATTTCGGCGTTTGGGATGGCCTTGCCGATCGAATCGGGGCGACGATCGATTTGAGCTGGGTCAAGATAGGTCGAGCGAAATGCTTCGGTCAGGCCATACATCAGATAGGGCAGGGCCTTAGGGAAGCGCTGGCGTAATTTGTCGAGCGTCGCCTTCGGCATGCGGCCCCCGGTGTTGGCGAAATAACGCAGCTTGGCCGCCGTTTCGGCTGGCCAAGTCTGGTCCGCCAACTGGATCCAGAGCGGCGGCACACCCGTGATGCCGGTTATCGAGTGCCTGATGCACAGTCGCACGACATCAGCCGGAAGGAGATAGTTCATCAAAACGACATGGGCGCCAACATTAAAAGCGGTGGTCAGCTGGCTGAGCCCTGCGTCAAAACTCAAGGGCAGCACAGACAGGATCGTGTCGCTTGATGTATTTTCCAGATATTGGCTCACGCTTTCGCCACCGACGATGAGGTTCCGGTGACTTAGCACGACGCCCTTTGGCTTGCCGGTGCTGCCCGATGTATAAAGGATTGCCGCCATGTCCAGGTCGATAGTGGCCGGCAGCGGTGCGACGTCGGAGGCTAGCAACGACGCCCATTCGTGTGTGGCAAAGCTGTTGGCGACCGCTTCATCGGTTGGTCCAGTGCCGACCAGGATGACGTGAGCAACGCCGGCGCAGGCATCCGGGTGCTTGGCCAGTTCAGCCAACCGTTCAGGTGTCGTCACCAGGACGCTGACGTTGCAATCGGCCAGGATATAGGCGACCTGCTGGGGCCTGAGCAGCGTGTTTATGGGCACGAAAACGCCACCCGCGGCCGCGGTGCCGAAGATCGCCACGACGGTCTCGATACGTTTTTCCAGCAGGATCGCCACGCGCTCGTCACGCGCCAGGCCGATGGCTGCCAAGCCAGATGCGAAACCGCAAACGCGATGGAAAAGCTCGTCATAGCCGCAGGTCGTATTCTTGTATGTCAGCGCTGCCGCGCTGCCGCGCATTTGCGCAGCCTGTTCGAGCAGGTGGCACAGGTTTGATCTCATCAATCGTTTCATGTCCGTCCTGCTTCCATCACCACGGCACACAAACAAGCTCGCTATACAGGTAGTCGATTTCCTCTGGCTGCAGTCGATCGCTGCGATACATTTTTGGACGCGGCGAACGAAGCATGAGGGACAGGCGTGGGTGGTATCGAACGATGCGCGTCTCGGCGAGAGTAGCCAGGATCCCGAAACGGGTGAGCAGACGGCTGTAGACGTTGCGGGCGGCAACCCGAAACAGATCGTGGTTGCTGACGTGGAGGATCGAGGCGAAGAGCGGCAAGCCCTTTCGCCGGTCCCGGCGAAACATCACATAGCAAAGCTGATCGCCTCTGATGATGACGAGGTGGCCCGCAGCCGCCAATTGGGCATGGTCCCTGTAAATTTCGAGGTCGCGCCCTTGAAGGACAGCCTCGATCGACGCTCGAGCCGATACAATTCGAATGCCCCACCATCTCGGCCATGGCAGATTTGCAACCAGCGCCGTGCCTGTATCCAGAAACTGAAACTTCAAGCGCGCATTCAGTTGGACCACGTTCCCACTCGGTGAGAGGTCGGTGAAGGTGTAGCCTTCCTGCCCCAGCATTGCTCTCACCAACCGCAGGCCATGCGACCTGAACTCTTCAAGAACGCACCAAGCCGCCATGTTGCAGATTTTTTCGATCCGCCCCGCGATGCACGACTGGGAGTAGAACGCCAGGTACACGCCAACGATCTGCCCGTCACAAACGAGCATGAACCCGTGATTTTTAGAATCCGTCTGCCAAGTGGGAATTATGGCTGACGCCCATGCCGCTGGCGTGATCCGGTTGTTCAAGTTCTCATGCAGGAAATTCGCGACGGGTCCGACGTCGACGCGCGCGATAGGACGCAAATCGACACCCTTGTCAGTTTTTATGAAACCTGCC
Organism: Mesorhizobium loti CJ3sym; assembly: GCF_000472785.1. GTDB lineage: Bacteria > Pseudomonadota > Alphaproteobacteria > Rhizobiales > Rhizobiaceae > Mesorhizobium > Mesorhizobium loti_E. The sequence continues at coordinate 11,180 of NZ_AXAL01000038.1, read as the reverse complement.
TGAGACACTCACAGCCTTGCTGGGACCAAGAAATTCACACGCCCTCACAATTGGCCAAGGTTCTGCGGCAAAGATACCTGAACAAAAGGCGCAAGCACCTTACCCCGTTAGCTGACTGGCTGCCCTGCCGACGAAAAGTATCTACTGCCGCCTGTCGCAATGTCTGAGCATACAATCTCAAGCGACCACGTGACGGAGCGAGTGGATCTGGCCGGGACCGACCTGCCTCACCCCAAATCTTCGGAAGTGACCGGAAATAATGCGGGAGTTTGCCATGTCAAACGGCCATCACATTCTCATCCTCGTTGAAAATCTTCCTGTCCCCTTCGATCGCAGGGTTTGGCAAGAAGCGCTGGCCCTTAAGGAAGCCGGATACGCGGTTTCGATCATTTGTCCCAAGGGTAAGGGGTATGACAAGTCATACGAGGTCATTGCCGACGTCAACATCTACCGTCACGCCTTGCGCGAAGCACGTTCGACCAAAGGCTTTCTGAGGGAATATTTCGTAGCCCTGTCTTGCCAGCTTTATCTTTCATTCCGTATCCAGCGCCAGCGCCGCATACATGTCATCCAGGCCTGCAATCCCCCAGACCTGATGTTCCTCGTGGCGCTCGTCCACAAATGGCTGTTCGGCACCCGGTTCGTGTTCGATCACCACGATCTCAGCCCCGAACTCTACGTGGCGAAATTTGGCCGAAAAGACTTCTTCTACAAAGCATTGAGCCTATGCGAGCGGCTTACCTTTCGCGCCGCCGATGCCAGCATTGCCACCAATGAGGTATTCCGCGACATCGCGGTGGCGCGTGGCGGGATGCACCCCGAAAATGTGACTGTCGTCAAAAGCTACCCGGAACGGACCAAGTTCCAGCGAACAACCGCCGATCCGACGCTGATGTCCCTAAAGAAGAATCTCATTGGATATATCGGCATCATGGGGGCGCAAGACGGGGTAGAGACCCTGGTCAGGGCCATGGCTGAAATTCGACACGTTCAAAAGCGCCACGATGTTGCCTGTGTCGTTATCGGCGACGGTCCCGAGCTCTCTCGGTTGAAGGACTTGGCCGTGGCGCTCGATGTTGACCAGTCAGTGCACTTTACGGGCTATTTGACCGGTCCATCGCTCATGGCTCACCTGTCGGCAATCGAGGTCGGTGTAATCCCGGACCCGCCGAACGATTTCAACGACAAACTGTCGATGAACAAAGTGTTCGAGTACATGATGTTGGGTTTACCCTTCGTTCAGTTCAACCTTGGGCAGGCGGCACGGGAAGCAGGAGAAGCAGCGTTGGTGCTGTCCGAGCACTCGCCGGAAGCACTTGCGGAAGGTGTCCTGGCATTGGTGGATGACCCTGAGCGGCGCAGACGAATGGGACAGGCCGGCCGCGCGATTGCCGATCGTGAATTTCATTGGCAGGTCGAAGCACGTCAGTATCTCGCCGTTTACCGAAATCTCCTGAGCGAAGGACGAGACGTCAATGATCAGCGTGATTATTCCGCACCTCGACCAGCCGGAAGCCCTGAGCAGGTGCCTGGAATCGCTCTGTACCCACGAAAGACCGCCCCAGCAAAACCTCGCCGAGCCGGTTGAATTCATCGTTGTCGACAACGGCTCAAAAGTCATGCCGGTCGATGTCTGCGCGGGTTTTCCCGGAGTTACCCTGTTGCGTCAGCACACGCCTGGACCGGGGCCCGCGCGCAACCTTGGAGTCTTGCACGCGACTGGCGATATCTTGGCTTTCATAGATGCCGATTGCATTGCCGACCAAGGGTGGCTTTCGCACATCGAGCAGCTTTTTCGACGCCGCGCCGACGTTGCCATACTCGGTGGTGACGTGCGCATCGCCTGCGACGTTCCCACCCGGCCGACCCTGCTGGAGGCCTATGAGAGCGTATTTGCCTATCGGATGAAAGAATACATCGCCAAGCAAGGGTTTACGGGCACCGGCAACCTTGCGGTCAGAGCCCAAACATTTGCGCTAGTCGGGCCTTTTGGCGGCATAGATATCGCCGAAGACCGTGATTGGGGACAGCGCGCGCTGCGCAAGGGCTACACCACGCACTACTGCCCCGACATGATTGTCTATCATCCGGCACGTCGAAATTTTGACGAGCTTGCACGGAAATGGGAGCGGCATATCGCGCATGATTTTGCGCAGGCGCGATCAAAGCCAGGCTGGTGGCCGCGCTGGATGGTGCGCAGTGTGGCAGTCGCTCTTTCACCCCTTGCAGAGGCTGTGCGGATTGGTTCATCCGACCGGATCCAGGGATGGCGTGCCCGATGGCTTGCCCTGGCGGGGGTCATCATGATCCGCCTCTACAGATCGGCAATTATGCTAAGGGTCGGGTTCGGCGCCAACGCCTCCCGGCTGTCCAGCCGCTGGAATCGCGCCTGATTACAAAATCTTTGCTGTGTCAGCGTTCGGGTGTGTGCAGATCAGCTCACCGATGCCGACGCCGCATTCACTGGCTGGATTTTTCGATCGGTAATGACCAGGCGAACTAGGTCATCGTCGACTGTCGTGCGCTGCTCGGCGAAGGCGTAGACCAGCGCGTAGTCGCAAATCTGGTTGATGATGCGAGGCAAGCCCCGGCTTGCGCTGAAAATCAGATCGCAGGCCGAGGGGGTGAAAAGTTGACGATCGGTACCAGCCACCATCAGTCGGTGGGCAATGTATTTCGCAACTGCCTCCGCAGGCATCCCACCCAGATGAAAATGGGCGGACACACGTTGGGCGAACTGAAGCATCTCTGGACGCCCGATAATGCCCCTGAGCTCCGGCTGTCCGACCAGGATAATCTGCAGCAGCTCTTCCACCTCGCAATTCAAGTTCGAAAAACACCTGAGCTCCTCAAGCATTTTCGCGGACAGATTTTGCGCCTCATCGAAAATTAGGACGGTGTGGCGTCCTGCAGCATGCTCCTGGCGCAGGAACGCTTCGAACTGAGCGAAGCGCCTCACGTAGGAAACACGCTCTTCGATGTCCTGTCCAAGCGACGACAAAACCCAATGCAACAGCTGCCCGCGCGATCCATGGGCATTGGAGATAAGGCCAATGCGCAGATCAGGGGCCGCTCCACGTAACAGGTGGCGGATAAGCGTCGTCTTGCCTGCGCCTACCTCGCCTGTAATGACGGTGATAGGGGCAAAAGTCGCAAGCCCGTACTCGAGCATCGCATAGGCGCGGCTGTGGTTCTCGGACCAAAACAGAAAATTCGGATCTGGGATGAGGCTGAAGGGCCGTTCGCGCAGCCCGAAGGTCTGCGAATAAATCAGGAATCTGCTCGATGGCAGACGAACGCCAACATCTCCAGTTTCCTCGCCACCAAATGTGTCAGTCTGTTCGAGGGCAGCGCTGGTCAGATTGGACAACTTCCGCCTCCCGTCAGTAGCCGTATTTTTCAGGGCTGTAGCGGCACTTGTTCAAAACCACGCCGAGCACCTTTGATTTTTGAGAGAGCTCCAGTTCGCACAAGTCGATTTCGGAACGCGTGGTCGCTTCAGCCGCGGCAACCAGGATCACGCAATCCACATTCGGCAAGACAGCCATGACGTCGTCGGTAGACAGCATGGGCGGCAGATCCAGAATGATGATGTCAGGCTCGAGCTTCTGCTTCAGCCCCTTAAGGGCCTTGGCGGCTTCCGCACTCTGCAGGAGCTCGGCGGCCAGGCGAACGTTCGAACTGTTTGGCGCGATGGCGACATTTTCACCATGGCGCAGGAAAACGTCCTCAATCTCGCTCTGGCCCTTGAGGAAATTCTCCAGTCGCGGCGGAGTGTGAATCCCCAGCGTCTTGGCTATCTGGGGTTTTCGCAAATCGAGGTCGACGAGCAGCGTCCTACAGTCCCGTTGATTGGCTAGGCTGAAGGTCAAGTTCAACGAAACCGTCGTTTTACCGCATCCGGCGGTTGGCGACGTGATTGCCACCGTCGTCCAGTTGTTCGCGCGCATTAGTTGTAGGACCCTCGTGCGCATCATGTCGAATGCAACATGGGAATTGTCCGAGCGACTGAGGGATACCAGCCTGCCTCTTTCCAGGGCATCGGCGTTTGAACGCAGCAAAGACAGCCTGTCCCAAAGTCCGGGTTTCACCACCTCCAGCCGTGGCTTTGGCTGCTCGGCCACCGGGGCAAAGCCTAGTTGCTGTTTCGCCATCTTCAACGCAGTCTGAATGTGTTCCATAGTCTTTCTCTGCCGCTTCAGCCAATTCGAGATTTTTCGAAGCCCGCCAACGTCAGCCCAGCAGCCTTCCAGGATTCAGCGAAGCGAGGGTTTTGCCGGCGGCCGCGAGCAGCCCGTGAGCGGGCATCCAAATTGCGCACAGCGCCGCTGCCGATTGAGCAAATCCAACGCGCCTCGGTCGTTTTTCTGAGGCCAGTGCGATGTAGGGAATGGTCGCGAGCGGTTGAATGTCCAGGATCTCAACCAGCTCCGACGGCCGACGTATTGTCTTGTTCATCAACTCAAGCAGTACGACGAAACCAATGCCGAGACCGATTCCGGCCACGAGGCCCAGCGCTGCGATGCGCAGCCGATTGGGGCTGACGGGTTTTTCGGGCGCAACCGCCGGCTCAACGAGTGAGAACCGTCCACCACCTTTCGACGCCGTTTCGATCTGCTCGCCGGTAGAGGCCTGGGCCAGCATTGCGGTTGCATTATTATACTGGGCCTGAACGTTGGTCCGGTTTCGCTCCAGTGAATTCAACGCACTTTCGTTAGCGGGCGTAGCATCTATCGATTTGGCCAGATCAACCAGATTCGTCGCTGTCGACTGTTTTTCCTGCGTGATGAAGGTCAGGCGCTCGTCGATATCCGACAATTGCAACTCGTATTCCGAAGGGGCCGCTTTCCCACTGCCGTCGGTTGGCTTGTTGTCCTGTATTCTACGCTGGACCGAAGAAATTTGTGCCCGCAGTGCCAGGACAGTGGGACTCGTCTCGGAAAAGGTTGCGAGTTGCTGGACCAAGGCACGGTTAAGGTCCTGGAGCATCTGCTGATCGGGTGTCAGCGGGCCGGTATTCGCGACCTGGCCCGATGTCGAATAGATTTGGACAAGATTGTTGCGCCGGCTGCGCAGCCCGGCTTCTTCCCGCTCAAGTTGCGCCAGTCGCTCCTGCTGAGCATTTTGCTGGTTGCGCCTGAAGTCGAGGCTGTCGGGAAGCGCCTCCAGGTTGCTGTTCTTGAACTTTAGAATTTCTGCATCCAGCGTGGTCAGCTCCGACCCCAGTCGCGCAACCTCCTTTTCAAAGAATTGCAGCGTGTCGCCGGCTCGGTCCGTACGCAATCGCCTGTTCTTGCCGAGAATGTAGGTAACCAGGTCGTTGACGACGTCGGCGGCCAGTTGCGGCTTTCTCGCATCGAAGGAGACGCGAAAAACCGTAGCTCCCGAACCTGGAGACGCTCCATCCAGTTCCACCTGCTCAAGACGGATGCGCGAACGCATGTCATCGGCGATTTCAGCGCTCGATCGCCGTAACTCGCTGTCTGCATAAACGTTCAGACGCGCGGCAAGCTGCGTGAGATAGTCCTGCGTCGTAACCTCTTGCCCGATGATTTGGAATTGCGCGAATGCGGTCGTAGGCACGGTCGAGCGTGCCATCTCGGTTGGAATCTGTGGATCCTCGACGAGAATCTTTGCATCCGCGCGGTAGAGCGGGGGCAAGATGTAGGCCAGCGCGATGCCGGCCAGCGTTGCTGTGATGGAAATGGCCAGAATGTATGGCAATCGCCGCAGCAGAAGCGAAAGGTAAAAGCGGATGTCAATGTCGTTCATCAGATCGGCGCCAAACCTCATATGTCTCCGGCAATCCGCCAGGTTCATCATTTTCGAGCTTCGGGGCTCCTGATGATAGTCCGCACATAGAAGTGTCTTGCCCGTCGAGGCCGTCGCCTCTCTCATCACAAGAGGTATGGCTATTCACCCACCGACTTAGGCCGCATGATGTAGGTTGCTGCAGGGCAAGTTCTCCGGCCACGTCAAAACGCCAGGCAATTCGTGGCTTTGCGCAAACGACGATATTTTTTGCTCAGGCTTTCGATGAGGATCTTCTGATGCCTCGGCGTCGCACTCGGCTGCGCAGTTTGCGGCAGCGCCTGCAGCCGCCGTGGGCGGAGCGCGCCGGTGTCGTGGTCGCGTTTGGCTCTTCTCACTCGAACTCCCCAGGAAGGCCATCGAAAGCTCTCTCGAAGGCTAACGTGCCATGCAATCGGTCACCGCCGGTGATTTGGCCGACGTGCCATAGCCAAACCGATCGCACCTATCGGCGCCGGTCGTACTTGCGAGGCTGGAGCCCCGGTTCCGCATAGCGTGCGGCCATTTTTCGTGGCTCTTCCAAGGCCATTTGCGTGCCTCGTGCGTTGGAGAGCCGTTTGAACTCGCGCTACAGCCGCCTTGTCGCCCCCGGATACCCTGCCAGGCAGTGTATTCCCGGCTCCGGGCCAGAGCCGTCTTCGATGACCGACGGGCCGAGCGTTTGAGGATGGGTTTTCTTGCCCGATTCCTTCCGCTTTAGCATGCGGCCAGCGTCCGAAACGAGGAGGCCTAGGCCTCGCCACCCTCGAACTAAGCCTTTCGTGCCGCCACCCACCTCCCAATGACGTAGCAACTCGCTTCGGACCCGGAGTGGAGCGCATCTCATTTTCTGCAAGCTTTAGCCACCTGCACTAACGCCTGATATCTCTGGTCGCGTTGAATGCATCCGAAATGACGCCTTGGGTGAGCACCTTTATCTTCCAACGAGGAGTCGGCTTCAATAAAACCGCCTCCTCCCCGGGGTACTGAAGTCTATATCATTTAAGCTAGATCAAATTGCGTATTTCCAGACGATCGCGACTAAGGATAACTGACGCTGGTTTACGGCAAGTCCGTCGTAGTTCTATTCGTTGGTGAGGGGAAATGTCCCCGGTGATCGCGATATCTTCGCGATTGTTAGCCGGTCCAGACACTACATTTCACGGATTCAAGTTTTGTGGAGAGTCGCATGCTGGACGTCGTTTCCAGAGTGCTGAGCAATGACTTACTCTTGGCTCATCAGTCGAAAGAAGACCTCAAGAAAGAGGCGCGGGCGTACGCCCGCTTCAAGCGCTGCTTCGACATCCTGGCGACGCTGGCGTTGGCGCCCATGGCATTGGCCATCGTCGGCGTCCTGGTCATTCTTGTTCGGCGCGACGGCGGCCCTGCGTTCTATTGTCAGCCCCGCGTCGGGAGGAACGGAAAAGTCTTCAGGCTGTGGAAGCTGAGGACGATGGTCATAGACGCCGATCAAGTCTTGGCCGTGCACCTGGACCAGGATCCCTGTGCGCGCGCCGAGTGGAACATTTCCCAGAAGCTGCGCGTCGATCCACGCATCACCTCGATGGGTCGTTACCTGCGCAAGTATTCCGCCGACGAGCTACCGCAGCTTTGGAATGTCTTTGCCGGCCAGATGAGCCTGGTCGGACCACGTCCAATGTGCCCTGAACAGCAGGCGCAGTATCCGGGTATCGCCTATTTTCAGATGAGGCCTGGCCTCACGGGACTATGGCAAGTCAGCGCGCGCAATGCGTGTTCCTTCGCCGAGCGCGCCAGCTACGATACCGAGTACGCCGATGTCATGTCCTTCAGCAAGGACCTCCGTATCTTGTTGCAGACACCTTTCGTGGTCCTGCGCGGCACGGGGTTGTGAGTAGAGGTCAGCTCAAACTGTCGCTGTGCCAGGTTCGAGCGCCAGCGCGCGCCTGCTTGCGGATGGAATTGCCGCAAGCAAGCGCGCGCCTCGTCAAAGCCGATGATGACTGGTCAGCAGGTCACCGTCCGGCGCCAGCCCCGTATTCCGGCTTAGCGCGGCCGGCCGGGAAGAGATCGTTTATCTTGAACGCCACTTCTGTCCGGTTGGTCGCCTTGAGCTTCTTCATGATGTTGCGAATGTGAACCTTGACCGTGCTTTCGCGGAGGCGAAGCTCGAACGCGATTATCTTGTTCGCCTTGCCACGTCGAAGGGCCTCGACCACTTCGGCCTGCCGCGCAGTGAACATTCCATCCATCGGCCGGGCCACCACGGCTCCTGACTCAAGCATTTGGCGCATGGCAAATACGCTGCTCGCTGGCACGAATACACCACCTGCGAGCGCCAGGCCAATTGCTTCGATGCAGACCTCGATCCCTACCGAAGAAGGAATGTACCCCTTGGCGCCGCATTCCAGCGCTGCCAATATCTCATTGAGATCATCTGAATCTGCCAGCACGATCACAGGTACGTCGAACTCTCCCGACAGCTGCCGGATGTTGTCCGCCACGGCTGTATCCGCGATCGTCTTGCCCCCGACGTTGAGCAAGATCGCCGAAAGCGGCGCATATTTGTCCTGCTTGTTCTTCCAGTCCTCGACCGATCCGAGAGCCAGAATGTCCATTCCGATCTCACGAGCCTTCATGCTCTGCGCAAAACACTCCCTGTCGAGCGCCCTTGTGTCGACGATCAATAGCAAACGGCCGTGGCCGCTGTATTTCTCCGTGTTGTCTAAGCCATTCAAGTTCTGTGGAGGAACCAGGCTGATTGGCACATAGCTCCCGCTTGCACTAGCGATTGAACCCATAACGAAATCCCCAACGTTGAATTAACCCTGCCCGTAGGTCGACGCCGGTGTTTCCCGAAACCAGCCTCGCCCCAACACTCGTGATGAATGCTAATTTGTGCTTCCAACCCGGATGGCACGACGCCATTTCAGCGCCTCAACCACCTGTTGCACACCAATCAAAATACACGAAATTTCTGCCGAAAAGATAATCTAGGTTAAGAAACCGTTACCGGTTGGCTAAAAAACGATCTATCTGAAATTAAGTGTATTTAGTCGCTTTGGCCTATTATTTGACGATTTATTAGGTGTATTGGAGTGTATGGCGGCATTGCTATTAAATTAGCAATAGCTAAACTTAATATAGATGCAATTGATATTTTAGCAAAATTGAATGATCGCCCCAAGGCGCCAGCGAAGATTGCTTGGGAAAGTGCCCCAGGTCACTCGGATAGGCGAGCCATGCCGGTTGCTTCGGTAAAGTTGCTTCCCGCCACGGCCGAGCGATGCCCATCTGGCGAACGGACGATTTAGTCGAAACGTGCGAACACATCATTTGGGTTAGCCGTGAGATGCAAGACCAGCGTCACCACTCCACATTGGCCGAAGCCGCATATGACATGGTTCAAACCAGAGTATAAACCAAAACAGACCACCCCTTAGCAGTTGACGCAGGACGGGCGGATTTCTCGATATCCATCGTCCTTAGGCGGATGTTGGCTGCATCGTGCAGTATGCCGAGCATGTTGACCCTCTTCGTGCTTCTTCCATGGGGAAACGCGTCCAGTCGGACATCGTCGAATTTTGCTTTTCTATGCGGTCTAAATTTGATGCGCTCCGATTCGGAACGCGGAAGGCTACTCGCGCGTTGCTTATTTCCGTGCTTGTTGTCTCGTTGTCGCGTTTTTGGATTGGTTGGCCAAATGTTGATTCCTGGATGGCATGCTCCCTGGAACCCGGAACTCATCCGATCAGGCGAATGTGATGCATGACTCCAGATAGCGATGCCCTTGCTAGACGGCTCTCGGGCTTTATTGCCTTGAGTGCGGAGGAGTCGATGGTGCTTCAGCGGCTGCAAGGGCCCCGCATCTTTGTCGAAAGCGGCAAGGAGTTGGTGCATGAGGATCAGAATCAGCATTCGGCATATGTGCTGTGCAGCGGATGGGCCTATTCGTATAAAGGCTTGCGTGACGGCCAGCGCCAGATCATCGATATTCAGATGGCTGGGGATCTGCTTGGAATCCGAAGCCTTCTTCTAAAGACCTCGGATCAAAGCATCGTTGCGCTGACGGACGTGGAAGTGAGGAAAATCAGTACTGAGCGCCTGTCCGACGTCTTTCGATCAGCCCCGCGTGTTGCATTGGCGCTTCTATGGGCGGTGTCAAAGGACGAGGCTATGTTGGTCGAGCATCTGGTCAGTCTCGGCAAACGTGACGCTGCGATGCGCACCGTTCACATGCTGCTGGAGCTCGGCGCACGAGCAGAAATTGTTGGTTTGGGAACGCCAGAAGGGTTTAGTTGCCCTATTTCCCAAAGTATTCTTGCAGATTCACTAGGTATAACGCCAATTCATTTGAACCGCGTCCTGCGGCAACTGCGCGAGTCAAAGCTACTTGTGTTCAAAGACGGTCTTGTAACGTTTATCGATCGGAGGAAATTGATCGAATTATTCGAGATGGATTTTGCCTATCTTAATCAAAATACAGCAGCAGAGCGCCTTTAACTGCACATACAGCAAGTCCCCGATCCTAGCGGGAGGCGCCAGCATCGCCCTTGGGGGCCTTATCAAAGAACTTGATGGCGCAATCGATTTTTGCTTCCATCACTGGTTGATGGTTCTCGTCACTTATCTGAACCGCCAAGTTGTTGGCGTTACCATCAGGCCATTCGTCACGGGCAATCGCCACCAGCATTCGAATGGCGTCAACCTGCGCTTCATGGACACCGGTATACTCCGTGCCCTCCGTATCCGAGGAGTGAGAGCGACCATCCTGGATGTTGAAATAATAGAGCGGCATCGAGACTTCCAAGAGAGGGAACAGCCAGTGCAATAAAAGGGGCAGTTTCGGCAGCGCGATTCGCTACACAAATCCTGCACACGGCAGGCGGGAGCATACCGATGCTGGCTCGAACCACAAGCGAGCGAGAGGACGGACCTGTGCACAACTCGACCCTTCCGATCACAACCTGTAAACTAATGTTAATGGCAAGTTACCCAACTGCGAGATCAGCAAACCTCACGCGGCCCTGGCCGCCTTCCGTCGAACTTCCCAACCGTTCACCGGCGTAGCGCTGCTCGCGGATCGGCCCCCACCACCATTTGTTGTCGAGGAACCAGTCCACGGTTCTGGCCAGGCCGCTGTCGAAATTCTCGCTCGGCGCCCAGCCGAGCTCACGGCCGATCTTGGAGGCGTCGATGGCGTAGCGGCGGTCGTGGCCGGGGCGATCGGTGACGAAGGAGATCAGCTCGCGGTAGCGCATGCCGCCGGCCCTGGGACGCCTGATGTCGAGCAAATCGCAGATCGTCTCGACAACGGCGAGGTTCGTGCGTTCCGAATTGCCACCGACATTGTAGCTCTCGCCCGGCGTGCCCTTGGTGGCGACCAGTTCCAGCGCCCGTGCATGATCCTC
>NZ_AXAL01000037.1 GCF_000472785.1 Mesorhizobium loti CJ3sym | reverse complement strand
ATAGCTTCGTAGAAGGCCGGCCGGCAAAATCTACCGGACCTTCCGTCGATGAAGATGCCGCTGTGAAAGAGCACTGGCAGGTCGAAGCGCGCCGCAACCTCGTACACGCGATGGGCACAGTCGTCGTACGGGAACCAGCCGGTTGGCACCATCTTCAGGCCACGAATCCCCGGCAGCCCGGCGGCTTCTTCAAGATCCTCGGCGGCCTGGGGGTGAAGCGGGTTCACGACAGCGAACCCCAGCAACCGATCGGAATGACCCTCGATGAGCCGCGACAGATACTTGTTTCCCTCCTTCAGGGAGTTCCGGTCGTCGAGCGAATATGGATCAGTCAGAAACGGCGCTAAAAGAAATGCAATATCCACGCCGGCATCATCGAGGGCTTGCAAAACCTCCCGGGACTTTTCCCTCCCGGACGTGTGAAGATGGGCGTCGATGATCATTGTCAGCTCTCCGTCTGCGCGACAACTTGCGCATTCGGAGACCGTTCCATGGTTGGGTCGCAAACCTGGAATAAAGCCCAGCCCGGAAGCACTATTCGGAAAGCTGCGAGCCTTCCACGACGTACAAGAGGCCATGCATCATGGGTCGGCTGAAATCACACTTCAGAGGCAAGGGTGTCGGCAAAGGCAACCCAAGGGTTGCAGGTCAGCCTCCAGATGGTGCATGCGAGGCGACCAAGGGGGCAGGCTCGCTCGATCCGACAGCGGGATGATTTCCGGCCGTGGCTTTACGCAATCTCGATTGGATAGGTGTTGATACCATCGGATGTCCATGCGGCTGGGCAAAGAACCAGCCTATCACGTATCGATGCTCGTCCTTGTAGCTTTGCGATCAGTGACCTTGGGTAAGCTTGTTATTGTGCAGTGCAGCAACGATTTTGCTTCCAGTGCATTGTGCTCAGGCTTCCGCCATTCCGGCGGTCTAGGATCTCGATTTGCGCAACATCTCAGATACGATCGCTCGTCTTTCGGCCCTGCGGAGCCGACCGGCATTTTCCCAACCGGGCCATCTCGACAGCCTGTCCGACCTCGCCGCGTTCGGGTCCAATCCAGGCGCCTTGCGGGCACGCTTCTTTGTTCCTGAAAACTTGCCGCGCGGAGCAGCGCTGGTGGTCGTCCTGCACGGCTGCACGCAGACGGCGGCCGGTTATGATCACGGGTCTGGCTGGTCGCGTCTGGCAGAAGAGGAAGGATTTGCGGTATTGCTGCCGGAACAGCGGCGCACCAACAATGCCAACCTTTGCTTCAACTGGTTCGTGCCCGAGGATGTCACCCGCGATCGCGGTGAGGCGCTCTCCATTCGCCAGATGATCGAAGCCATGGTCACAAAACATGGCCTGGACCGACGGCGCGTTTTCGTCACCGGCCTTTCCGCCGGTGGCGCCATGGCAGCAGTAATGTTGGCAACATATCCAGAGGTGTTCGCCGGCGGCGCGGTCATTGCCGGTCTTGCCTATGGCAGCGCATCGACAATCCCGGAAGCCTTCGATCGCATGCGTGGCCATGGCGGCCCCTCCGAGCCGGAACTCCAGCGACGCCTGGCGCAGGCGTCGCTGCGCAAGGGGCCTTGGCCGAAGATTTCGATCTGGCAAGGCACGGCCGACCATACGGTGGCGCCTGAAAATGCGGACGCCCTTGTTGCCCAATGGCAGGGCGTTCATCGCATCGCAGCAAGCCCGGCTCGAAAAGAGACCATCGATGGCCAAACGCGGCAGGTCTGGCGCGACGCCGATGGCCATGCGGTGATCGAGAAATACACCATTGCCGGCATGGGCCATGGCATCCCTGTGAAGACCGTCGGTGATGACGCCCTGGGGCATGCCGCGCCGTTCATGCTCGACGCCGGAATATCGTCGACACGCCGCATTGCGGCCTTTTGGGATCTAATAAGCCGGGATGCTGAGAATCGGGCGAAGTCTGAGCCCGCCTTTGCCCATCCCGCTTCAGACACCGCTTTGCGCACATATGTTTCGCAGGAAAAGTCGAGGCCAGTACGTGGCGAAGCTGCGGAACAATCGCATCCTGATGGCTCACGCGCCTCTGCGACAGGCATTGGCAAGGTGATTGAAGATGCACTCCGCGCAGCCGGCTTGATGCGCTAACCGGTGAACTCGAACTCCTCGGGAGAGGACCCCGCTGCCTGTCGCAGCGAGGCCCCTGTCGATCAGACCCGGTTCACATACCGAGGGCCATCGCGGTCCGTTTGGTTCGGGCGGTAATCCTCCGCGTCGGCGTCAAAGCCCGTCCAGCCGTCAGCCTCGTATTCGCCGCGCCGCTGTTCCAGGTTCACGGAGGTGGTCCGGCCAAGGATCCTTTCGGCCTCCGGCACCAGCTGGTCGTCGACCTTTGCCGTGACAAGCGTTCCGCCGCGGCGCACACCCTCCGCGTAGACGTGTGCATCGGTTTCAGACACACCGGACTCGGTAAGCGCGCCGACGATGCCGCCAGCGGCGCCGCCGACCACGGCACCACCCACGGCGCCGACCGCGGTGGCTGCTAGCCACCCGGCAGCCACGACGGGGCCGACGCCGGGGATGGCCATCAGGCCAAGTCCAGTCAGCAGCCCACCGGCTCCGCCGACGACGGCACCGAGACCGGCGCCACCAGCGGCATCTTCCGCAACCTTGGAGCTGTCAACGTCGTGCCTGTTATCGGCGTTGTTGGCGACAATGCTGATGTCGGAATGCGGAATACCAGAGGCTTCCAGTTCGCCAACGGCATCGGAAGCGTCGTTATAATTGTCGAATAGTCCGGTTACGGTTTTCATGTGTAATCTCCTTGATCGCGGTTGATTAGTTGGTGCCGGCAACAACGTTGCCCTGATAATCCAGAGCGACCGAAATGGTCTTTCCGGCCTTGGTTGCCTGACCGCGCCAGATGCCCTGGTCGTCCTTGGTCAGCTTCGACACATCGGCGAAGCCCGCGTCCTGAATGCGGCTCTTGGCCTGGTCCTCGGTGAAGCTGTTGGCGCCGGGGACGGGAGCCGACGGGGTCGTGCTGTCGGTGGTGGCCACGGCAGGTGTGGTCGAGGTCGTGGTGGCCGACTGGTCATTCGTTGTGGAAGCGATCTTCTCGACCATTTCCTGATGCATCTTGAGTATCGGCAGGGTCTCTTGCGCGAACGTCTTCAACCGCGCATTGTCGCCGTCCTTGGCATAGCTTTCAAACAACTTGACCGCCTCGGAATGGGCATCGCGCTGCATCTGGACGTAGGGCGCGTCGATCGGATCCTTGCCGTTCTGCAAGCTGTCGACATCGCCCTTGTGCTTGGCGTCCAATTCCTTGGGAACCGTCAGCTTCTGCTCGCCCGCGATCATCACCAGCTTGGCGTTGGCAGCGCCATGATCGTCGATCATCTTGTGAGCGAAATCCTTGATGCTCTGATCCTGCACCTTGGCTTCGGCGACCTTGCTCGAATCGACCTCGAACATGCCGCCGGCTGCGGCCTTGTTGACGAAGTCCTGCGCGCTGTCGGCGGCGAGTGCAGGCAGGGCAAAAGTCATGGCTGTGGCTGCGGCGAGTGAGGCTAGTAATAGGCGGGTTCTCATAGGGATGGTCCTTTCCATGCACACATGTGCTGTGGACCTAATCTGCGCCCGCGGTCTTTGTTCCTGACGATTTGCAATAAAGCGATATCGCCAATAACGACAAATGGAAGGTCGTTTCCGTACGTTGCCGAGGATGGACGAACTTCGCCGTCATGGTGAATTTGCTGACCAGATGCTGGTTCTGAACCCGGCGATCAAAGTCCACTTTACCGAGAGTCGAAATGTCACGAATTGGAATTATCGAGTCAGGGCTATGCCGTGCTTTTGCGTGGCAAGCGACATCAGGCGGCATTGGTGGAAATCAAGGAAGCCTCGGCTGCGGCCGCGCCGTCGCGGCGACGGGCGACTATGCCTCGCCGTCATGGCGATCGCGTGGTGGCAGGCGCGAGGGCCTTGTCGCAACATCTCGGCGATCGAATGGTGTCGTCGAGCCTGTTGGGGAGATCCGTCTTTGTCCGCGAAGTCATGCCACAAGATCTTAAGATCGAGATCGAGCAGCTCACGGCTTTTGAGACGGAGCCTATCGCGCGTTATCTCGGCGGTGTGCTGGGGATCGCGCATGGCCGCCAAATGCAGGCCTCGACCTGGAATACGTGGCGAGCCGAGCTTTTGAGAGCACGTCATGGAGATTTGAATGCGCCATCCTGGCTCTGGTCGAGCGTGGTCGAGCTGCTCTCCGTTCACGAGCTTGCCTATCTCGAGCATTGTCGACGGTACGCAATGCAGAAGCCACGGGGCTGAGAGTACCGGTTCATGGCGAAAATTCCATCGGCCGCCGATGCGGCATTGACCGAAGCGCAAACCGTGGTGTGGCGGTGCTGTGCGCCATGAGGGAATGTTGAATGTTTGCCCTACGCTACGTCGCTGGTTTCCTCGAAACCATACCAAACGTTGGAGCGGTTTGCCTCGGGCAGCGGAGCCACTTCGTATTGATTGCCTGGCCGGGTTCGCAAGATTTCAAATGCACCGCGCTGACCATCAATGACCAGATCAAGAACTGCATTCGCCACCTCGACAGCGGGACACCGCTGGGCATACCGCAGCTGCAAATCACCACCATCCGGAAACCGGCAGAGGATGGTCGCTGACGAGCCTCCACGATCTGATGGAGCAACTCGAATTGTCGCCCAAGCTTGATCGTCGATCGCGGACGGCCGATTTGCATGCGGCGGTGCCGAACGGGTCGCCAACCGGCGGCTGGCACAACACTCCTGCATTGCCGAGATCATACGTCCGAATCCCAACAGCAGCAGATGCCTCCCGCGCTCGCAAAGAACGCGATCATCCCGCCACCAGCCTGGACGATCCAACATAGGATGATCGACGCGCCCGGTCCTGACCAGATCTGCGATCGCATGCGCAACCGCCGTTGGCCGGGGTATTCCGGCCCGTGTGTCATACGCTCCGCTTTCGTAATACCCATCTTGTGCCGACAGCATTGAGTTCCAGTCGACAGCGCCGAACAACGACCATGCCGTGACGGCGCGCACGTCGACACCATCGTCTCTGGCTGCTTGCGCGGACCGCCAGCCTTCGACCAGCCAGCGCACCTGCTCGTCGCGCGTCGAACCATTATGCAATTCTGTAACGACGATCGGCAGGTGATAGCGGTTCCAGACTTCGTTGATCCTGTCGAACAGGCCTGAATCGCGTTGGTCCATGGACCGTGCGGCAGCGCTATCGATGTAGGTGTCTATGCCGTTCCCACCGGCCTTTTCATTCGGGTAGCGGTCGATCCGCTCGTCGAGCATCCGGTCGCTGGTGAGGTAGTAGTCAACACCGATGATATCCGGCGGGCAGGGCTCAGCCTGCAACTCTGCGAGATGCACCTTGGCAATCCCTGCACCCAGTAACCGATCGTGAAATGGGTGTCGGGTGTCGACGCGCCCTGCGAGAAGATCCAGTGCCAACCAGCGGCGTTCGTTTTCATGATCCGCCTGATAGGCGAGGCGCTCGGTCGCAAAGGCCCGTCCGACGTCTTCCGTCTGCACCAAATGGGCTGACGGAACGTGCGCGCGAATTGCCTTCATCGCCACCGCTGTCGCCCGACATTGCGCTACTGTCAGTCGAAGACAGGTCGCCTCGTCGGCGCCGTGTGGATACCACAATCCGTAAAGACCGCTGATGCGGGCCGTTGTCAGCGGCTCGTTGATGGGTGTGTAGAGCTCGATCCAGGGATAGCGTTGCGCGACCAACCCCGCATACCGCGCGAACAGCGCCGGGAAATCAGGATCGAGGATCTGGGACCATGACGGCCCGCTGCCATGATGCATCAGGCCGGCAATCGGTCGAATTCCCAATTCTTTGATGCGCTGCAAACGAGCATCCGTCCAGGTCCAGTCGCAAGCGCCAGCTGAGCGTTCGACCGTTTCCCAAAGCACGGGATATCGAAGCGTTTGGATGCCGAGTCCTGCAATCAAATCAAGATCGCCGATCCGATTCAGGTGACCGGTCTCTTCCAACTGGTCGCGCACCGTCGTGTGAATGCGGACATGGCTACATTCCACGCCGCCCCACATCTCTAGCGCGTCGTTCATTCGGCGGCCTCGTTCTCAATCGAAGCGGCGACCGGCAAGCTCTTCTGCATGCGGGCAAACGTTGCCAATGCCTGACCCACGACCTGGTCCATGTTGTAGTAGCGATAGGTAGCCAGTCGCCCGACAAACCAGACATCTGGAACGTCTGAGGCCAGTGCTTCGTAGCGCTTGTAGAGCGCTTCGTTTTCGGCCCGCGGCACGGGATAATAGGGGTCGCCCACATCGGTCGGATACTCGTAAGTGAGGCTGGTCCGCAGGCTCTGCTGACCAGTGAGGTGTTTGTATTCCGTGATGCGGGTATAGTCTTCCGTCTGCGGGTAGTTGACGACGGCTACCGGCTGGAACTGCTCGCAATCAAGCGTCACGTGCTCGAACCGCAGTGATCGGTAGGGCAGGCGGCCAAGGGACCATTCGAAATACTCGTCGACCGGCCCGGTGTAGATCATGCGGCGGAACGGTATGCTGGCCTGGATGTCCCGGTAATCTGTCTGCAGCATGATCTTGATGTTTGGATTGTCGAGCATGCGCTGGAACATCCTTGTGTAGCCGCCAGCCGGCATCTTCTGAAAGCTGTCGCCGAAATAACGATCATCGCGATCCGTGCGGGTTGGGACGCGTGCGGTTACGGATTTGTTCAGCAGCGACGGATCGACCCCCCACTGCTTGCGGGTGTAACCGCGAAAGAATTTTTCATAGAGCTCGCGGCCGACGGTGCTGACCACCACATCCTCGGCGGTGCGGATCTCATCCACCGTTTCGCGGCGAGAGGCGAAGAACCGCTCCAGCTCTTCGGATGTCAGATCGAGGCCGTAAAGCTTGTTGATCGTGTCGAGGTTGATGGGGATCGGCAGCAACTGGCCGTCCACCTATGAGAGCACCCGGTGCTCATAGTCGCGCCACGCGGTGAACTGTGAGAGATATTCAACGATCGATTGAGCGTTGGTGTGAAAGATGTGCGGCCCATACCGATGGATCAGGATTCCGGCTTCGTTGTAGCAGTCATAGGCGTTGCCGCCTATGTGGCTGCGCCTGTCAATGAGCAGGACACTTTCATTGCGCTGTGAAGCGATGCGTTCCGCGAGCACGCTGCCGGCAAAGCCGGCACCGACAATCAGCCAGTCGAACATGTTTACGCACTCCGCCGGAACTGCACGACATTTTTGGTCGACCGCACGCGCTGGATATGGCCCGCCATGGCGGTCCAGGTGTTTTCCCAGGACATGTCCACGAGATAGGCGTCTACTGCCTTGAGCAGACTGTCGCGGGGGTGAACCAGAAGTGCTCGAAGCTTGGCCTCGGCATCCTCGGCGTCGATGATGTCGACGAGGCCCTCCGCTCCATAGGTGCGTACGACGTCGACGATCGCGGTTGAAACAAGAGGAACGCCGGCGGCCAGGAATTCCGGCGTCTTGGTCGGACTGATGTAGCGTGTGGCGGCATTGAGCGCGAACGGCATCCATCCGGCGTCCCAGTGCCTGAGGTAGGACGGAAGCTCCGCGTAGCTCTTTGCGCCCAGCCAATGAAGGTTGTCAGCCTGGGGAAGACCGGCGGGATCGATCTTGACCACTGGCCCGATCATGACGAAATGGACGTCCGGCATGCTGCGCGCCATGCGTGCCACCAGGGATACATCCAGCCGCTCATCGATGACGCCGAAATAGCCCACTCTGGGGTGGGGTATCAATTGCTGGTCGGCCGGGTCGTGCCCTAGCCCCCTGGCTTGGTGAAAGTGTGTGAAATCGATGCTGCTGGGGAACGGGAACATCGACCCATGCATAGCTTTTTTGGCCTCATAGAGGCTTTGTCCCCCGGTGAATACGACATCAGCGCGTTCCAACAACCGCCTTTCCATCTCCACCAGTTCGGCCGGCGCGTTCTTGAAGGCGGAAAGCTCGTCCATGCAGTCGTAGACGCACACATCGCAAAGAATGTGGTCGCTGAACCGCAATGCCATCGGCGTGTAGTACCAGGTGGTCAACAGGTTTTGCGGCGTCGAGGCAACGAGAAGGTCGAGGAACCTGCGTTGCGTTTGATCGGCATCGGCTGCACCAGTTCCAATCGTGAGTACGGGCGTGATGACCTTGATGGACGGTGAGACGTCGTTTATGCGCATGAAGGCTTGCTGGACGTCTCCGAAAACCGGCTCTTCAAAATAGATAACCTGCTTCGACCGCGACGCCAGCGTTAGAATGTGTTGGGGGCGTTGGTAGACGAACTCCCATCGCAGGTGGGAGAAACACAAAAGCGTCGAAGGTTCTTCTATCGGGCGCCTCTGATTGGACTGGCTCATCACGCTTTCCATTAAACAATCCTTTGAGTTAGATCCCGGATAGGGGTGTACAACAAATGTTAATCCCAGCATTGAGATGTGATTATTTGCTATCGGGCTAACTTGCGTGTGCCTGACTCGTTCCGCGAAGAGCCAATCATTCGCCAGCACACAATTGTCCCCGGCGCTGATTGAGCAGAAACGGGCGCAGGCGGTTCGCTTGACCGCCCTCCCGGGAGCGGCTGGCGACGTTAAGCGGGTGTTCATCCGCAGTGCTACAAAGCTAATGATCGGTGAAACGATTCGGTGCCTCGCAGGACTGGCCCGCGAATTTTTGTCCGACCTTTGATTGAGTGAAGCGATGTCGATCAAGTTCGAAACGAACGTTTTCCCGCTGTTTGACCCCAAGTCCGTTGATGATGTGAAGGATCCATGCCCTGTGTTCGATGGGCAGCTCTGGCACATGTTCGGATCAAGCGGCACAGTCACCAGCGAAACCTGGAGCATCCTGCACGCCACCGCGGCTGATCTCTTTGGACCGTGGACGGAGCACGACGCAATTGTCCTGCCCGTGGGAGGGTCAGGTGTGGCTGCACCCGGGGTGATTTATGATGGCGGCGTCTTTCACATGTTCATCCAGACAGAGTTCATGAAATCAGGCGGCCGCTGTGAGCACGTCGTTTCGGACGACGGGTTCCATTGGGTGGTTTTGAAGGCGGCGCTTGTGGCGCTGCCCGACACGGATGAAGATGGGATCTACGATCCGCACCCCGCGATCATCGGCGGACAGCGGTACATCGCCTATTCGGGCATGCCAAAATTCACGAGGGTGCCGCAGGCCGACATTTATCTTGCACGCAGCCAATCGGACTCATGGTTTGGACCATGGAAACGTGTGGGCAAGATCCTCGATCATGCCGATCTGCCTCACCACAACTCGCGCCAGCATCCGGACTATGAATGGGGGATCGAAGGGGCGCAGCTCGTTGAACTGCCGGACGGCCGCATCCTGTTGAATGCGACCTGTTTTCTTCCCGATGGTCCTCGCGGCAGCCGGCAGCGTGTCTTTTTCGCGGTTGCGGACCGGGTCGAAGGGCCATATCGAACCGTGGGGCCCGTGCTCGACCCGGACGGGCCGGGTGAAAACGGCCATTCGACGGTGATGATCGAAGGCGGCCAATTACTGCTTTTCTACCAGTCTCGCCGCGCAGCCACGAACCACCGCTGGCGTTATGGGGTGGCCAGCTGCGACTTGTCCAAAGTTGCGTAGCAACCCAGGTTTCAGTTGGCTGATTTCTTCTTTGCGGCCGCCGGGTTCTGACCCGTAGCAGCAGAGGTTTTTGCATCCTTTGAGTGGACGGCGATGGCAGGGCCTGCGCCGGTAGCCTTTCGCATGTCACCACTTTGCTGCTTGTCGGCCGGTTCTTTCCGACCGATGCCGGAGAAGTACTTCCCAAAAAAGCCCATAGCTCTAATTCCTTGCGCATTCCCATCCAAGGGCGATTCATAATGTGTGGCGTGAGGCGAGCCCTGGTGTGACCACCAGGGCTCGATTGCCAATAGCGACTATTCAGCCGCTTCCGCAGCCACGTTCACGGCCGATTCAGCCAGCTTGGTCAGAGCCACGTCGGTCTTCTTCTCTTCCGCAAGCGTCAGGTCCAGAAGCTGAACCGCCTCGGTCAAACCAAGTTCCGACGCCCAGGTCCGCATGGTTCCGTAGCGTGAAATCTCGTAGTGCTCGACCGCCTGCGCGGCGGCCAGAAGGCCAGCGTCCAGGGCAGGGCTGTCTTTGTACTCCTCCATGATCTCGGCGCCCTCCTCGGTGATGCCCATGATGGCGGCACAGGTCTTGGCGGCCGGCTTTTTGCCGATGACCTCGAACACCTCTTCGAGGCGCGCGACATGCTCCTGCGTCTCCGTGTGATGCTTCTCGAAAGCGGCCTTCAGGTCCGGGCTGTGGGCTGCCATTGCCATCTTCGGCAGTGTGGCGAGGATCTTCTTCTCGGCGAAGTAGATGTCTTTGAGGGTATCGTGGAACAGGCCGTCGAGACCCTTGGGTGTTTTGTTGGTAGCCATTCGTCTATTCCTTCTCATTCAGTGTTATCGCCCGAATTGGAGGCATCGGTTGGACGTCACCCGGAGTGTCATTCCGGGCGAAGGTCTTTCGGTTACGCGTCGTGCAGTTGAACTTCGTCGTAGGAACAAGTCGCAACGATATCACCGCTGGAGTTACGAGCCCTGACCGCCCAGCCAACCGGGGCGACGGCGTTGTCGAGCGCATCCCTCCACAGATCTTCGGCTGACCGCCGCACTTCCTGTTGAACGGCATGCAAGTCGGGAAGCGAGATGCCCAGCATGACCCGGACGACGCCCCTGTCCTGATATTCAAACGTGTAGAGCTCGGCGCTTTCCTCGCCCCTGCCGGTATCTTGCCGATCGAATGCGATGAGCTGGGCCATCATCTGCTTAGCAGTCTCGATCAGCTCTGCGTCTTCTTTTCCGTTGGCAGAAAGAGAAACACTGATTGCTTCGCCGCCTTCACCAACAAATTCGACCACGTTCACAACGGTGTTGCGATGGACCGTCGTTTCTATGAGTTGCATCCGGATTCTCCTGCATTGTGACGAACCAATTTCCCGCTCGACGCGACGTTCCCGAGCAAAACAAAGAAACTCGTTTGTGGCACCCTGCTATGCCGCGATTAGTCGAGCCGTGAACGGGAGATGAGGTCTGCGGCCATTGACTGCCGGGCGTCAGCGTTCAACCGTCTCTCACGTGCTTGATCGCTAGAGTGCAATCGGCTTGGACGCCACGGATTGAGAGCTTGTCTCAAGCACATTGAATCTTCAGCCTATGCTGGGGCGCTATGCATTCGCGCGCTTTCGCGACCCAGTTGTTGCAAGTGGAGAACCCCCACCACGTTGGCCGCGGTTCTAAGTTTTGTACCGGTATTGCGACTTGAGCTAGCCTAGATTCCGGGTGTGTAATAAAACTGGGCCGGCAACCAACCTCTCCGTCGCAAGTTGAACTTCGCTGGCTGATCCCAGCACCCTGGCCCGCTGCCATGACCTCTCCGGCAGCGGGCTTTTTTACCGGACAAGATCTCCCGGCGCAGTTCACCTGAGGAAACGAGGACAACTCCATGAATAAAACATATGAAAAGCCGGTTTTGACCAAGAGGGATCGCCTCTCCCGGGTGGTTGCCGGGCCGTCGGCGCCGCCCGTCAACAACACCTGACGTCTACTGGACAGCTCGCTGGCTCACGCCAGAGGGCTTTCTTGTTTTTTGGGCCACCCATTCATAAGTCTTCGACCGGTGGAACCGCGGCACCACGCGAGGATTGTAGTGGTGAACTGTTCTCCTCAGACAGAGCTCCCCAAGCTAGCCCACTGCTTTCTCAGGAATGGGGCCTTCTTCGACCAAGGTTCAAACGCCGGGAAATCTGTGCTCGCCAAGAAGCGCGCTCCCATCAACGCCCGAGAAACCATGTCTTATATCGTGACGATTTGCGCCCCCCGTTCCGCCGCATTGCGACCGCACGGGACGATCGATGGGATTTCAGACCTTTAAGGGAGACCTTACATGAGCTTTCAAAAAGCCATAGCCGCCGTGCTGATGACAGCGGCACTTGCCGGCTGCGCGCAGACCGAGAGCCAGCAGAGAGCCGGAACAGGAGCGCTGATCGGCGGCGCCGGCGGCGCCCTTGTTGGCCAGGCGATCGGCGGCAACACCCAAAGCACGCTCATCGGCGCCGGTGCCGGCGCCCTGCTGGGCGCGGTTGTCGGCAGTTCGACCACGCCGCAGCCGCGTGGCGAACAGATGTGCCGCTACCAGGAGCGCAGCGGCCGCATCTACACCGCGCCTTGCGACGACCGGTATTACAACGGCAATTATTGATCGTTAGCCGCTTCTCCCCGTTCGCGGGGAGAAGATCCCGGCAGGGGGACGAGGGGCGCAACCAGGGTTAGGAATGCTGGCACGACCCTCAGCGCCTCCGCCCATTCCTTTTCTTCGTCGGTCTCCTCGTGATTCATCGCCGCCGCCGACAGACCATGCCATTTTTCCGACTGAGGAATGATCAGGCTTTCGAGCCCGGTGGCGAGGCGATTGGCGGCCGAGTTGATGGTGTTGGCGTAGACGCGTGAGCCCCGCCGCTCCTGCCGCTCAACCTGGGAATCCGGACCGCCGGTTCGGCGCCCGCTCCCAGATTTCAGGCGCATCGAGGTCGCAAAACTCCACCACCTGCTCCGCAACATCAGAATTTTGGTAAGGCCGCGTTCGTCGGCGACCGTCACGGAATGGATGCCCGGGTCAAGGCGGAGGATGACAAACCGAGAGGCGACCCACCCCTTGAGCGGTTCAAAGGTCGTGCTCAGTCTAGGCTTTTGGCTTCGCCTTCCTGACTTCCTCGATGGCCATGTTTAACGCCGTTTCAAAGGCGTGCCTTAAGCCAGAAATCTTGTCTTTCCTCAGCGCAGCGGTCTGTTTTGAAATAGGCGCGAGCTCCCGAATGAGCGCGTTGCCTGTCTCCAGCAGGTGAGCCAGAGCTACATCCGTTGCCTGGCTGGTTTCCAAAAGGTCGCGCGACTTCCCAATGTTCATCTGCAAATGACGCGTAATGCCTTTCACGTTGCCCGCTTCCGCATGGATCGCCTCCCTGCGCAACTTATGCAGGTACTCCACCGCTTCTCCAATTGGCACTTGTTCCTCCCTTGCCGTCGAACTCTAACGGATCATCGTACACCTCATTCTGAAAGAGGCCGCGCGATATCGTGGGTTTGCCGACTTGGGCGAAACCAACCAGGTCCGAAACTCAAGAATGTTGGTAATTCGCTGGTCGAGCTGGCAATCGATCTCGGAGCGGTTTTCCTGGCGTAGCCTGGTCCTCGTCCTCAGTTGGCTGATCGTCTTGCGGAAAGCCTCTTATATCGCACCCTTCTAACGCGAACAGGGCCTTCGCGCCTTGCAAAGCCGTAATGCCGGCCAGCGCTGCCGCAACACCGCGTGCCAGTTCTTCCGGCGTTGCACCTTCAATGTTCAAGCGAAGTTCCATTGTTCGCCTCCAGTGACCATTGCCAATAGTGAATAAAATAAAAACCGTTAAATCAATAAGCCTTGACGGTTTAGGGAGATATTCCTATTTTGGGATGGTTCGGGGGGTCGGCCCAGCTTAGTGCGATGTTGGTGTGTGTTGGAGGCCTCCGCTCCAAAGCCACGGATTAGTTAGGCGCAGATGTTTTGTCCAGTTGATCGAACGAAGCTGTTCGCCTACCGGGGCATATGGCTGGTCGGGCTGGAAATGGGCGAGTTGCTACACATTGAGGGGCTGAAGCGATGCAAGACCTCATCGATTTCTTCCAGACCAACTCTGTGGTGGTGCTGGCCAATCCCATGGTGTTTGCTTCGTCTGCCGTGCTTTTTGGCAGCAGCGGTTTCATGGTGGGACGCTATTTTTTAGCCGAGCGTATCGCCAACCTGGAGAGCCGTATCGCGCGGCGCGATGAAGAGATCAAGGAACTGAAATCTCGTCCTTTAACGACGAACGTGGAACCGCCGCTGATCCCCATCATAGGAACCTCCGCGATCGGCGAAAATGTCTGGACGCCCAGGCAGAATGGAGAGCCGGCGTCTTATGCGATAAAACGTCGGGGAGCTTTTGAGATCACGCTCGGCGTGGGTCAAAAACAGGACCACAAAGAGAATCAGCAAGGCAGAGACGATTCCGGTGACCATCGGCATTGGACGCTCGTTGAAAGTCGAACTTCGTCTTGAACGTGATGCTGAATCGAACGGCGCCGAATGCCTTTAGCCTGATCGCATGACGCCCGGCTCTTCGGTGGGGAGATCGCTGATCGCCGGCTGTTGGGAACTGTCGAGCATCACGTCTGAAAAATTGACAGTGGCGACCAGATAGCCTGTCTCATCATAGACCCTCGTGACGGACCCGGATTGATCGAGACCGGTGGGCGCGCCCGCAAGCAGCGCCTCGTGAGCCTTTTCGATTGCTCGCGCGCTGGCTAAATCCGGGCTCGCCAACGCCTCCTGCGAGATGGTGGTCTGGTCGAACTCGGTGGTCTCGAAGCGGAATTTCGGCATGGACATCTCCTGTTTCCAAGCAATGTCCATGAAGGCGTTGTGTTCCAACAAGCGGCTGGCCGCGGCTGCGGTAGATCAAATTGTCATACCATCTTGAATGACGGCCAGGCCGGCTGATGGCGGGTATCCATTCGTCTGGTCACTTTTCGAGGGGCCAGATGCCGTCCAAGGCTTTGAGCCGTGGCCAGCGCGGTATGCCGGTGAAGACAAATGCCTGAATGCCCGCGCTGGCCTTGGCGGCAGTTGGGGTTGCCGCCAATGGCAATTTAGGGATATCTAAAATGTATGAAATGGCGCGATCGCGGAACCTTCACCCGTCGCACGGTGGCGATCCATCAACCATATGGACCGCTGCGGACGGGGACAGTCGGTCCGCGTCCCGTCCTGCCGCCGGCGCTATGCTGACGCTCCTACGGCTGTCCTGTTAACCGCCCGCGGCGGGGGCGAATTTCCTCCATCCCGCGCGCGGCAATGTCCGCATTGCGGACGCGCGCTGGACTGCGGTTTATGCGCCGTTTTTCATTTCGGCGCCGGCAGTCGCCGGCACGCTATCGTAGCCTTCGACCGTTTCGTCCGTCGGCAAAATGAACCCATCGATGCCACCAGGGCTGCCGCGCGACAGACATGTCTTCCGCAGCGCCACCTCGGCATGCCATTGACTCTTTATTAGAAAGAGAACAAATGAGGAACATGCTATCAGCATTTCGCGTTCAGGGGACAGATGAGTGCATCGACGCCAAACGCTGCTATTTCCGATCTCCGAGATCGCATTGCGCGTCTCGAGGGCGGCAATGCGCGCGAACGAGTGGTGCTCCCTTTCGGTATTGCCTCTATCGACAGCCACCTGCCCGGGGGCGGTGTGGCGCTTGGCGCTCTCCATGAGGTTGCCGGTGGTGGCAATGGTGCAATCGACGGCGCCGCCGCGTCGCTCTTTGCGGCGGGTATTGCGGCCAGAACGCAAGGCAAGGTCCTGTGGTGCGTGACACGCCAGGATCTGTTTGCACCCGCAATTGCCCATGTCGGACTGCACCCCGACCGGGTGATCTATGTCGAAGCCGGTGACGACAAATCCTTGCTTGGCTGCTTCGAGGAAGGTCTGCGGCACGCGGGATTGGGGGCCGTGGTTGCCGAGGTTGCCCGTCTGTCGATGACCGCTTCGCGACGCTTGCAGCTTGCATCGGAAGGCTCCGGCGCGATGGGCATCGCCATCCGTCGCTGGCGCCGCCAGACCGAGGCTGCCGATTTCGGGCAGCCAACGGCTTCGGTCTCGCGCTGGCGGATTTCTGTGCTGCCGTCGCGGCCGCTGCCTGTGCCAGGCGTTGGCCGGGCGCGATGGCAACTTGAACTGATCCGGTCTCGTGGAGGGGAAACGCTCGATATCGAAGTGGAGGCTTGTGATGCCAAGGGTCGTCTCGCTCTTCCTTCCAAGCTGGTCGACCGACCGGCTCAGAAGGAAATTGGGCGACGTCTCGCCGCCACCGGATAAGCCGTTGGTGCTGGTCGGGCGGCAAGGCAACCGCCGCCTTGTGACCGCGGCCGATCGCGCGGCACTGGAATTCGGCTTGCGCATCGGAATGCCGGCGACGCAGGCGCAGGCCCTGGTAAAGGGGCTGGCGGTTATGGACGCCGAGCCCGAGGCCGACACGGAGGCATTGGAGCGGCTGGCGCTATGGGCATTGCGCCGCTACGCGCCGATCGTTGCCGTGGATCCTCCCGACGGACTGGTCATCGATACCACCGGCGCCGATCACCTTCACGGCGGCGAGAAGGTGATGCTGGCCGATATGGTCGAGCGTCTCGGCGAGGCCGGCATCACGGCGCGGGCAGCGGTTGCCGACAGCTGGGGTGCCGCCCACGCTGTCGCGCGCTACGTCAGGCAGAGCGTCGGCGTGGTCGCCGTCAACGCAAGCCGTGATGCGGTTCTTCCTCTACCCGTCGCGGCACTGCGTTTGCCCGATGCGATCGTCAGCGGTTTGCGGGTTTTGGGCTTCGGCACGGTAGGCGAACTTCTCAAGCAGCCGCGCGCGCCACTGACGCTGCGCTTCGGGCCGGAACTCGGGCGCCGTCTCGACCAGGCTTCTGGACGACTTGCCGAACCGATAGAACCGGTGCGGCCAGCCGATGTGCTCGAGGTAAAACGGACCTTTGGCGAACCCATCGGTGCGGCCGAGACGATCGCGCGTTACGTCGGCAAGCTCGTGCAATCGCTGTGTGCCGAACTGGAGACCAAAGGCCTCGGCGCCCGTCGGCTCGACCTGCTGCTCTGCCGCGTCGACAACAGGATGGAAGCCATTCGCGTCGGCACGGCCTTGCCGGTCCGCGATGTGAAGCGGCTGACGCGTCTGCTCTGCGACAAGATCGAGACGGTCGATCCGGGCTTCGGCATCGAGCTGATGCGGTTGTCCGTCGCGCTGGCCGAACCATTGATACCGAGGCAGACCATTTCGTCGCTTGTCGAGCAACCGGACGCGGAGATCTCCGACCTGATCGACATACTCGGCAATCGCGTCGGTGAGGAAAGGCTGTATCGCTTTGCCCCAGTGGCCAGCGACGTGCCGGAGCGATCGTTTCGACGTGTGGCGCCGGCTGCGATGGAGACCGGCGACGCTTGGCCGGACCATTGGCCGCGCCCGGCCCGTTTGTTTGCCGTGCCGGAGCGGATTGAGGCCATAGCCTTGTTGCCGGATCATCCGCCGGCAAGCTTTACCTGGAGAGGCATCCGTCGACGGGTCAAGCGCGCCGATGGTCCTGAGCGGGTCTTTGGCGAGTGGTGGAAGCGTGACGTCGAGCTTGCCGCCGTGCGTGACTATTTCCAGGTCGAGGATGAATCCGGCGAGCGGTTCTGGCTCTATCGCGCCGGCGATGGCGAGGATGCCGCGACCGGTTCGCATCGCTGGTTCCTGCACGGCATCTTCGGATGACTGCACCTTACGTCGAGTTGCAATGCACCTCGCATTTTTCCTTCCTGCGCGGCGCCAGCTCCTGCGAGGAATTGTTTGCGCAGGCCGCCATCATGGACATGCCCGCACTTGCCATCTGCGATCGCAACAGCCTGGCTGGCATTGTCCGAGCGCACGAGGCAGCAAAGGCGACCGGTGTCAGGCCGATCGTCGGCTGCCGGCTGGACCTGGTAGAAGAGATTTCCATCCTGGTCTACCCGACCGATCGTGCGGCCTACTCCCGACTTTGCCGCTTGCTGTCGCTGGGCAAGAAGCGTGGCGGCAAGGCGAAATGCGTGCTGCATTGGGCCGACCTTGTCGCCTATGGCGAGGGCGTCGTTGCGGTGTTCGTGCCGGGCCAGGCAGACGATACATGCTCACTCTGGCTGCGGCGGGTCCGCGAGGCATTTGGCGATCGGGCTTACGTGGCGCTGACGCTGCGGCGCCGTCCCAATGACGCGCTGCGGCTGCACGATCTGTCCAACCTTGCCGGACAGGCAGGCGTGCCAACGGTCGTCACCAACGATGTCCTCTTCCACGAACCATCGCGGCGGATCCTGCAGGACGTTGTCACCTGCATCCGGCACAATGTCACCATCGACGATGCCGGGTTTCGGCGCGAGCGGCACGCCGACCGCTACCTGAAACCCTCCGATGAAATGGCCCGCCTGTTTGGTCGCTATCCCGAGGCGATCGCTAGGACGGTTGAAATCGCCGAGCGCTGCCGGTTTTCGCTGGACGAACTTGCCTATCAATATCCCGAGGAGCGGATGCTGCCAGGTCTGACACCGCAGCAGGCCCTAGAGAAACTCACGTGGGAAGGCGCGACGGAGCGCTTTCGCGAGGGCGTGCCGGACAAGGTCGTTGGCACGCTCAAGCATGAATTGCAGCTCATCGAGAAGCTGCAATACGCGCCGTACTTTCTGACGGTCAATGCGATCGTTCGCTTTGCGCGCAGTCAGGACATTCTCTGCCAGGGCAGGGGGTCGGCCGCCAACAGCGCCGTCTGCTATGTCCTGGGCATCACCTCGATCGATCCCGACCGCAACGATCTGCTTTTTGAGCGCTTTGTCTCGGAGGAGCGCCGCGAGCCGCCTGACATCGATGTCGACTTTGAACATGAGCGGCGTGAAATCGTCATGCAATGGGTTTTCGACACTTATGGCCGTGAGCACGCTGCCCTTTGCTCGACCGTTATCCGGTATCGCTCCAAGGGCGCCATGCGCGATGTCGGCAAGGCGCTCGGTCTGCCCGAAGATCTCATCAAGATGCTGTCGTCGCAGGTCTGGGGCTGGTCGGACGAGGGCGTCCAGCCCAAGCACGCCGAGGAACTGAACCTCAATCTCGGCGACCGTCGCCTGCGTCTGGCGCTCGACCTGGCCAGGCAATTGCTAGGGGCGCCGCGTCACCTCTCGCAGCATCCGGGCGGCTTCGTGCTGACCCGCGACAGGCTGGATGACCTGGTGCCGATCGAACCGGCCGCCATGAAGGATCGCCATGTGATCGAATGGGACAAAGATGACATCGACGCGCTGAAGTTCATGAAGGTGGATGTGCTGGCGCTGGGCATGCTGTCGTGCATGAAACGCGGCTTCGATCTCCTGGCTGAGCACAAGGGTATCACGCTCGATCTCGCAACGATCCCGGCCGAAGATCCGCGCACCTATGCGATGATCCGCAAGGCCGACACGCTGGGGACTTTCCAGATTGAATCCCGCGCCCAGATGTCGATGCTGCCGCGCATCAAGCCGCGCACTTTCTATGATCTGGTCATCGAGGTGGCGATCGTCCGACCAGGACCGATCCAGGGCGACATGGTGCACCCCTATCTGCGCCGGCGCGAAGGCAAGGAAGACGTCGTCTATCCCAAACCCGAGCTCGAAAAGGTGCTGGGAAAAACGCTGGGCGTGCCGCTGTTCCAGGAGCAGGCGATGCGGGTGGCGATAGAATGCGCCGGCTTCACCCCAGGCGAGGCCGACCAGCTGCGCCGCGCCATGGCGACGTTCAAACACACAGGCGGTGTCTCCAGCTTCGGCGCCAAGCTGATCGGCGGCATGGTGAAGAACGGCTATGAGCGCGAATTCGCCGAAAAGACCTTCAAGCAGCTGGAGGGCTTCGGCAGCTATGGCTTTCCCGAAAGCCATGCGGCAAGCTTCGCGCTGATCGCGTACGCCTCCTCCTGGCTGAAATGCCATCACCCCGATGTCTTTTGCGCTGCCCTCCTGAACGCCCAGCCGATGGGGTTCTACGCGCCGGCGCAGATCGTTCGCGACGCGCGTGACCATGGTGTCGAGGTGCGGCCGGTCTGCGTCAACGCATCACGCTGGGATTGTACGCTCGAGCCCACTGCGGATGAGGCTCGTTTCGCCGTTCGCCTCGGCCTGCGCATGGTCCATGGTCTGGCCAATGCCGACGCTGCGACCATCATCACCGCACGTGCCGACCAGCCCTTTACTACGGTCGACGACCTCTGGCATCGCGCTGGTGTTCCCGCTGCCTCGCTGGTCGAGCTTGCTCAGGCTGACGCATTCCAACCATCCCTATCGCTGGCGCGGCGTGAGGCGCTGTGGGCGATCAAGGCGCTGCGCGACGAACCCCTGCCGCTGTTTGCCGCCGCTTCCGCTCGTGAACATCGGTCGGTGCCAGAGATCCACGAGCCCATCGTTACGCTGCGTGCCATGACATCAGGGAGCGAGGTTGTTGAAGACTACGGGCATGTTGGGCTGACCCTGCGCGATCACCCTGTTTCCTTCCTGCGGGCCGATTTGCGCCGCAAGCGCATCGTCTCGTGCCGTGAGGCCATGCAGGCGAGCGATGGCCAATGGCTGGAAGCGGCCGGCCTCGTATTGGTGCGGCAACGGCCCGGCTCGGCCAAGGGCGTCATGTTCATCACGCTGGAAGACGAGACCGGGATCGCCAACCTCGTGGTGTGGGTGAAGGTCTTTGAGAAATATCGCAGGGTCGTGCTCGGCGCCGGCATGATCGGCGCCTATGGGCGCATCCAGCGCGAAGGTGACGTGGTCCATCTCGTCGCTCATCGTTTGAGCGATCTCTCAGCGAATCTGGCCAGCGTTGGCGATCGCGACGCTGCCTTCCCCCTGCCGCACGGCCGCGGTGACGAGTTCCACCGCGGCAGCCCGACGCCGGACCCGCGCGGCCTGCCTAAAGGGCCGCGGCCGCGCGATATCATCGATCCCTATCTGCACATCGATCAGCTCAAGGTAAAAACGCGGGATTTCAAATAGGTTCGGGTCTCCGCATTGCGGGAAATGCGGACGCTGGTCCGGGTCGCTCGGCATGCTGCAAAGCAGAGGGGGCCGACCGAAGACTGATGGAGCAACCATGCGGCAGCGCGCACGTTGGACGCACGCATCGGCAGCGTCATTCTTTGGAGAGAAAAAATAGATGAAGACGTCAGCGACGGACGATCATGTCGGCGATAAACAGCCTGCAGATGACAACAACGATCAAGCGATTCCACCAGACTTGGTTTTGGATACGGGTTCCGATGAGGACACCATTGCCGACCTTGTCGGGCGTACAGAGCGCATCGCTTTAGTCGTCGTTGTAGGGATGGCGGTTGACCTCATCTTTTTACCGATCGTCTGTCTTGCAATGTCGTACGGAATATAGCCAAAGCCTGCTCGGTGCGACGGGCCAACAGATCGACGAGGCTGCGCCTAGGCAAGCATAAGTGCTTTCCTATTTCTC
The DNA here is from genome assembly GCF_000472785.1 of Mesorhizobium loti CJ3sym. Lineage (GTDB taxonomy): Bacteria > Pseudomonadota > Alphaproteobacteria > Rhizobiales > Rhizobiaceae > Mesorhizobium > Mesorhizobium loti_E. Next base: position 26,908 of record NZ_AXAL01000037.1, on the reverse strand, counting down.
TCGTCGGAATTTTATAATCTTCGCTTCAAGTTCCCGCCCAGCGGCTCGTGCTCCCGTTCCTCATGATACAACAAGTGGCGGCAGCGGCGCTGCCCTTATACGTTCGAACGGGGAAGGCCGTGCTTGGAGTTTAGATCGAGAAGCTAAAGTTGCTCCCGTCTACTTCGACCATTACGGCTCTTCGCGCATTTGCATTGTGATCCGACGGTTCGTGCGGCATTCAGGTCGGTCTCCGAATGATAAGCGTCAGCGTGTCGTCGTCATCGCTCATATGCCTGTTCCGCCTCCGGCATAGAGACCGGCAGCCGGCTTTTCTCAACCAAGGCGCCAAGCCTGCCTCACAAAAAAGGAGACGTGGCCGATGGAACATTAGGAGGCGCTAAGTGTTCATTGTCGCGGTCCGGAAATTCGTCCGACGCCAAACCCGTGAGGTCAGGATCCTCTGGGCTGAAATTCTGAGGAGAATGATTCATGAATAGCATTATCTATATTGTTGGACTCGTCGTCGTTGTCCTCGCAGTATTGAGCTTTTTTGGACTCCGGAGATAGGCGCCGTGGTGCTCCGGGCGACCGCGTGATCTCAATATCGAGATCACGCGGCCCGATGCTTCAATACCCGTCAGGGCAGCTCGCAACGTAGACATTTCCGTGGCGATCCCGGTAGCGGCATTTACCGGCTTCGCTGGCATGCCCGATGACCGCACCAGCAATCGCCCCTGCTGCGCCGCCCACGATGGCGCCTTGCACGGGGTTCCCGGCCACAGCCGCTCCAATCGCCGCTCCGCCCAGACCGCCGACTGCAGCGCCCTGCTCCGTGCGTGAGCACGCCGCAACGGGAATCAGAAGGCTCAATATGATCAGTGTCTTCTTCACGATTTGTCCTCCAGCAGCTCGAAATGAGCCGGGCATTAAATGCGCGGGATGCGATTTCGATCCATCCATTGGCTAGATTAGATATTGCTGATGTTCTTGAAACCTTTTGGTTGGTAAGCCGTTGTGGGCCGAATGCCGCAAGCCAAATCAAAATCGAAATCGGCCGCTAGAGCCAATCCACGCACTGCGATCAAATCGCGCTTGGAAAAGGCGACGGTGGAGGTTGTGTCTGAGGCGGCGGATGGAGTTGCGCCGCCACCGGAACTCCTCGACCCCAAGGCCAAGCACACGCCCGAGCAGGTCGAGCAGGCCCGCAAGAAATACCTGCTGAAGCGCTTCTGGATCAGCGCGCGCGCCTACTGGAGCCGCAACGGCGACAGGCTCGCCTGGCCATGTACGCTTGCGCTGTTGGCGCTGATCAGCATCAATGTTGGCTTCCAGTACGGCATCAATGTCTGGAACCGCTCGATTTTCGACGCCATTGAAAAGCGCGATGCCCACACCGTCTATTTTCTCAGTGTCGTTTTTCTGCCGCTCGTAGCCGGAAACGCAGGGCTCGTCGTTGCACAGGTCTTCGTTCGCATGACAATGCAGCGGCGCTGGCGTTCCTGGCTTACCACTTCCGTGATTGGGCGCTGGCTGGCTAACGGTCGCTATTACCAGTTGAACCTGGTGAGTGGCGACCATCAGAATCCGGAGGCCCGCATCGCCGAGGATTTGCGGATTGCCACGGAGTCGCCCGTCGATTTCGTCGCCGGCGTCATCTCCGCTTTTTTTGCGGCGGCCACCTTTATTGTGGTCCTCTGGACGATCGGTGGCGCTCTCACCCTGTCGATCGGTAGTTCGACATTCACCATTCCAGGCTTTCTCGTCATCACCGCAGTGATCTACGCCGCCATCACCTCGACCTCGATGGTGTTCATCGGCCGCCATTTCGTCGAACTCTCCGAGGAGAAAAACCAGGCGGAAGCCGAATTCCGTTACACGCTGACCCGGGTGCGCGAAAACGGCGAGAGCATCGCATTGCTCGGCGGTGAGGAGGAGGAGCGCAGTGGCATAGACAGCAGGTTCGTCCGTGTCCTCAAGCAATGGGCGCTCCTGACGGGCCAGCACATGCGCACAGCTTTGGTATCGCAGGGATCAAGCCTGTTTGCGCCCGTGGTGCCGGTTCTGCTTTGCGCACCAAAATTTCTTGAGGGCAGCATGTCGCTTGGACAGGTCATGCAGGCTGCCTCCGCCTTCGCCATCGTCCAAGGCGCGTTCGGATGGCTGGTCGACAATTACCCACGCCTTGCCGACTGGAATGCCTCTGCCCGGCGTATCGCCTCGCTGATGATGTCGCTCGATGGGCTCGAACGTGCGGAGCAGAGCGAGGCCTTGGGGCGCATCAATCGTGGCGAAACGGACGGCGATGCGGTGCTCAGCCTGAACGATCTCTCCGTGTCGCTTGATGATGGTACCGCCGTGGTCAAGGAAACCGAGGTCGCGATCGGGCCGGGCGAGCGAGTGCTGGTCGCCGGCGAATCCGGTTCAGGCAAAAGCACGCTGGTGCGGGCGATCGCGGGGTTGTGGCCGTGGGGTGGTGGCAGCGTCAATTTCCACCCGGACAAGCGAATGTTCATGTTGCCGCAGCGTCCTTACATCCCCTCCGGAACGCTTCGCCGCGCAGCGGCCTATCCAGGCGCTGCCGACCGATGGACGGTGAAAGAGATCAGGGCCGCCCTCGACAAGGTGGGACTCGGGCATTTGGGTGATCGGATCGATGAGGATGCGCCGTGGGACCAGACCCTGTCTGGCGGCGAAAAGCAGCGCCTGGCATTTGCGCGCCTGCTCCTGCACGCTCCCGATATCATTGTGTTGGATGAAGCCACCGCCGCGCTCGACTCGAAGAGCCAGGACACCATGATGGAGGCCATCATCCATGAACTGCCAAAGGTGACCATCATCAGCGTTGCGCACCGGGTCGAGTTGGAGGCCTACCATAGCCGAAAGATCACCCTGGAGCGGCGTAAGGGTGGCGCAAAGCTTGTCAGCGATATCGATCTGATCCCACGCAAAGGCGGGCGGAAACTGCTTGCGAGCCTTCTCAGGCGCCGACGCTCCGGCTGAGGCTGTGTGGGGCTTCACCGCCTAGCTCCGTCAAAGGACAATATATCCGAATGAAAGGGATGGAATTCCAATACCCTAGTACTCCAGACACTCGCCCGCCGCTTTTTCGATCTGACTGAGAAACTTTTTCCGACAAATGAAGTTGCTTCAACAAGCTGCCGCCCTTGGCAGCCTCAACCGGAGGAATTTCCCATGAACTTCAAGACGCTCACCATGGGCGCAGTGGCGCTTGCAATGATGACTGGCTCAGCTTTGGCCGGCGCGGCAAATGGAACGTCGGCGCTTGATGATCCGGCGAAGATGCAGCCCTTCTACACCGATTCCGGCATGAAGACGATGCAGTCGGATGACGCGTTCAAGAAGGCCTGGCTCGCCTTGACCGATGACGATCGGGCGTCGATTACCAAGGACTGCGGCGACAACGTTATCGCCAAGTCGCATGACAACTACTGCGCAAAGACGAAGCAGCTCGGCGGCGCAAACTAGCTGGAGCCACGCTATTTGCTGAATGAACGTGGCGCATGGCCCGCTGCTGAAAGGTGGCGGGCTTTCGCGTTAGGAGTTCTTACGCCCGGTCGCAAAGCCGCGTAGCTGAAGGGCTTTGATGGCGAGCCCTCGCCTGTGCGAGTCGATTGGCGACGCGAGGGGAACGACAGTCGTCGAAGCCGCGTCACCGGCGTGCTGACAATCGATATACATTGATACGCAAATTTCTCTTTTTCACGCTCTCACCGACCCAACCCGACTTCGCATCGTCAACGCGATGAAGACCGGGGAGTGCGCAGTAGGCGACATCGTCGAGAGCATGGACATCCACCAGTCTGATGTCTCTCGGCACCTGCGCATTCTGTGGAAGGCAGGGATCGTGCAGATGCGCCCGGACGGACACAAGCGCCTCTACTCACTGCGCAAGGAAGCGTTCGAGCAGCTTGACGCCTGCGTGGCGGAGTATCGACGCCACTGGGAGGCGCGGCTCGACAGGTTCGGCGTCGCACTCGAGAAGCGACCGACGGCTATTGATCCAGACTCCCAGGAGAATTCGTAATGACCACGTCGCCGGCACGAGCTCGATTCTCAATCGAGCGTGCCTATGCCACCTCAATAGATGACGCCTGGGCCCTTTGGACCACAAAGGACGGTATTGAATCCTGGTGGGGACCAGAATGGTTCGACGTCACCGTTAGCTCGCTCGACCTGCGGCCCGGCGGCGAGCTGGTCTATCAGATGACCGCCACGGGGCCGCAACAGATAGCCTTCATGAAGCAAGCCGGCATGCCGTGTCACCACGCAGTGCCGGGTCACCTACACGGAAGTGTCGCCGCCCGGTCGGTTGGCGTACAAAACGTTGACCGATTTTGTGCCTGACATAACACCATAAGAAGTGGCCACGGTCGTTGACCTGCGGGCCACGGCCGATGGCGTGAAGGTCACCATCTTCTTCGATGCCATGCACAACGACATCAGGACCGAGCGAGCCCGCGCCGGCCACGAAAGCCAGATGCGCAAGCTCGACGCACTGCTCTCGGCCCAAAGCAACACGGTGCACGAATGAGATCCTGGCTCGCCGGTGCAGGCGCTATCGTCGCCGGCTTCGTCGTTACGGCTGCCGCGTCGACTGCGATGGACGCGGTGATGCAGGCCGCCGGGATATTTCCGAGCGCGCCCCAGCTCATGGCCGCTCCGATATTTGCTTTGGCCTCTGCTTACCGCGCGGCCTTCACTGTCGCTGGCGGCTATACCACAGCCCGCCTGGCGCCCAACCGACCCATGCGCCATACTTGGATACTGGCATGGATCGGCCTCGTCGTAGGCATGGCCGGGCTCATCGCCTGTTACATGATCGGTGGGGAAAAACTCGGCCCGGCCTGGTACGCGATCTCTATTCCGCTCGAGGCCGTCCACTGCGTTTGGCTGGGTGCTTGGTTGGCTCTCAGCCTGCGACGACGGGGGACAATGACATGACGCTTAAGCGGCGCCGTCCCTGGAGTAGAATTGTCTGCGCTAATCAAGCATGCGCCATCCGTCTGGGCCATGCCGAAAGGAATATCTCGCCGAGGTTTCGAACCCGCCTCGAGGAGACCGCCAGCTTCGACATTCCAGGGATATTTCCGGACGATGGATGCAAATAATGTTGAACGAATTTGCGGCCTCGCGACGTCTCGAAGACACCGCCGTTCCCGCCTGAATAAGCAATGCCGCATAGCCGTCGATAAGGTAACGCCTGGCGCTCGAACCGGCGCGATGAAGATGCTGATGGCCAGACAATATGATGTCAACGCCGCTACGCGAGAAGGCGTTCATTGCAAGACTTGCCCGACCGACGATACCATCGTCGCCTTCGAAATCCAGTCCCTCGAATGGATGATGGGTGATTACGATCCGGGTAATGTCATCGGACAAATGTGCGAATTTTTCAGCCGCGGCCTCAAGCTGACGGACATTGATCCTGCCGTCCTTGATTGTCAGGGATCGCGCAGTGTTAATACCGACAACGGCGATTTCGGCATCGGCATAGAATGGATCCGTGTCCGCCGCGATGTAACGCTTGTAGCGAGCCAGTGGCGTTAAGGCACGGGCGAAGACATTCCAGAGCGGTACATCATGGTTGCCGGGCACCACAAGGCGAGGGCCGGCGAATGAATCGAGGAACGCGCGTGCCTGCAGGAACTCATCTTTGCGAGCACGTTGCGTCAAGTCTCCGGACACGACGAGCAAATCGGGACCTATGGCGCGAACCTCAGACGCAATGGCTTCCACGACCTGGCTATCCGTTTTTCCGAAATGCAAATCCGAGAGATGGACGAGGGTCTTCACCAAATTGCTCCGGCTACGGGGCTGGCCATCAATCCGAATCCGTTTCGGCGGTTGCCAGGACCTGCAAGGCCGCCGGTCGAATCCGAAAATTCAGGGGCATGTCCATACTGATGGCTTCGCCATCCAGCGAAACCAGCATTGCTGCGCGATGCGACGTGATCTGGAGGTTTTTTGTTCGATACGACTCCACGTCTCGCGTCGAGTCGACGAGACCAAACGCGATCTTGAACGGGAGCAACGCCAGTCCAAACCATGACTGCTGTTTGACGACATAGGCGCAGAGCTCATGTGAGGACAGGCTCTTGCGGCGGCCAAGATCGGCGATGTCGTAGAAGTTGTTTCCGACAAACACGCAGGGCGTCAGCAGCCGTTTGCGGTTACCTTGAGCCGCAACATGGACAGCCTGCCAGGACGCGGACGTCACTGTTCTTGCAAGAGCAGGACCGATGGCTGCAAGTTTTCCCAACCCGCGCCGGTCCTGCTCGGCGGAGCGCTTTGCAACAAAGAAGGGATAGATGCCAATCGACGAGTTGTTGAGGAAAACGCGACCGTTCACCTCGGCCACATCGACTGCCACGGGCTTGTTCGCTGCGATCCCATCCATTGCCGCATCGAGTTCGATCGGCAGGCCAAGATCCTTGGCGAAGTGGTTGAGTGTGCCTAGGGGCAGGACGCCCAGCGCTACCTTGGTACCGGCGAGCGCCGACGCCGCGCTCCCAAGCGTGCCATCGCCACCACCTACCACCAACACTCTTCGATCGCCGGATTTCGGGCCCTCAGAGACAAACCTTTGGGCGATGTCGCCGATCTGGTGCCCAGCCAGCAACTTCACGTCCGCGTCGATGCCGCGTTTCTTCAACCCATCACGGACGAGTTTTTCGATGTCGCCGCTACGCGCGGCGGCGCCAGCGCCTCTATTGATGATCGCCAAAGCCCTCAAGGCTTTAGCTCCTGCTTAACGCTGGGCCCCTCGAACCACGACGCAACCGTCCAACACAGGATTGCCCAGCCGCAACCTATGCACCATCCCGCGAGCACATCCGTGGGATAGTGGACCGCGAGATAGACGCGGCTCACGCCAACCACCATGGTGAAGAATACAGCAAGCCCCATGAAATAGCGTTTTAGGCGCGGGTCCTCGTTTGCGCGCGCAAGCAGGGCGCCCACTGTGAGGAAGGTGATCGCTGAAAGCATTGCGTGTCCGCTCGGGAAGCTTGCGGTGAACACCTGTGTGACGTGCGGGATGTCGGGCCTGGGCCGGTCAAAGCTCTTCTTCAGGATCGTGCTGAGCATTTCGCCGCCGACCACCGAAACAGCCATCAAGATCGCGAGAGCACGCTTATGGATCAAAAGAAGATAGCCGACCCCTGCCAATAGCACGAATCCAAGAAACACCACGCTGCCGATGGATGTTACATCCCGGGCGGCTTCGTGAAGCCACGGCGGTCCAATCGGTTTGGCAGGGTCGGCTGCGCTGCGGAAAACCGAAAGAACGGCAAGATCGAACGCGGTGGTGTCGCCGTCTAGGACTTCTTCAGCAAGCGCGCCGAACACGAGAATGAGGGCTGCAACAACCAAGCCTGCAGCAACCGACAAAGTCACGCCAGGCCAAGCCGCGCGCGATAGCGGACCCAGGCCGCTACGCCCAAAGGATTTGCGCTCGTTTGTTGGGGCTAATTCACGCAAGCGCATGACCTCATCTCCGAGGCCACAACGGGATTGTGAGGGCGAAGTTCCCTTGTCGTCGGTGCGCTAATAGGACACGAGTTCGGAGCGGCTGCGCGCCCGTGCTCCGCGGCACATCGAGGACATGCTCCAACGCGACCTGCCGACCGTCTGGAGAGACCACGATGCGCACGAACTTGCCGAGACAGGCAGCGCGGCGCCGGGAAGGCCGCGCTGACGCGCGCCGGCAAGGGCAGGCAGCGAAAGATCCGACAAAGACGAAGGGAGATTGGCAAAGTTTGAGGATGGGAGGCGTTCGAGGATCAGGGGTTGCCGCCAGGCCGCGGCAACCGCTCGATCCTTCAGATGGCGCCTGTGCCGCCATTGGCTCCAAAAACGCTGCCATCGGTGTAGGTGATTTCGCCTGAAGCCAGCAGGACAAAAAGCGGCGCAAGTTCTGCCGGCTGGCCGGCACGACCGATGGGTGTATCTTGGCCAAATTCGTTTAACTTGCCTGGCAACTGACCTCCGGCAACCTGCAGCGGCGTCCAGACTGGCCCGGGGGCAACGGCGTTGACACGGATGCCTTTCTTGGCCAACTGCTTGGCCAAGCCTTTTGTGAAGATCGCAATGCCGCCCTTCGTCGTGGCATAATCGAGCAATTCCTCGCCAGGGTTGAACGAGTTGACCGAGGCCGTGTTGATGATAGCTGCTCCAGGCTTCATCAGAGGGAGAGCCGTTTTGGTAATCCAGAACATCGCGTAGAGATTGGTTTTCAGCGTGCGGTCGAATTGTTCGAAGCTGATATCCGCAATCGACACCTTGGATTGCTGGTAGGCCGCGTTGTTGACGAGAATGTCGATGCCGCCAAGTTCGCGGTGCGCCCGCTCCACGAGGTCAAGGCAGAACTGTTGGTCCGTCAAGTCTCCAGGAATCAGGATGGCCTTGCGCCCCGCGGCACGGACAAGCTCGGCCACATCCTGCGCATCGGGCTCCTCGCTCGGAAAGTAATTGATCGCCACATCCGCGCCTTCGCGCGCGAAGGCGATTACCGCCGCGCGTCCGATCCCCGAGTCCCCGCCGGTCACAAGGGCCTTGCGGCCGGCCAGCCGGTTTGAGCCGCGATAGCTTTTCTCACCGCAGTCAGGAACGGGATCCATGTTGCGCTGGAGAGCCGGCCATTCCTGGCGCTGCTCCTTGAAGGGCTCGCTGGTGTATTTCGTCGTGGGATTGGTCATGTGCTTCTCCGCCGGCCTGGCGCTTGCCGGCTCTCTCAAAGATCGACTTTTGCGTTATCGCCCACGTTCGGCTTGGAGCCGGTGACGGCCGCGAACACCATTTTCGCGGTCGCGACGACCAGTCCCGGGCTGTCCCACAATTCGCCTTGGTCCGGTTTCACCGTTATCAGACGAATTTTTGGATCGTCAGCGTTGTCCCACCATGCTGCGTCAGTCTTCTCCCAGAGTTCTGCTATCTTTTTCCTGTCATTTGTCACCGAGGCCGGGCCGGAGATCGTGACGTATTTGTAGTGGCTGCTGTCACTCCAGGCCAATGTGACCTTCGGGTATTTCGACAGCTGCTTGTTCTTGGCGCTATCATCATTGACGAGGAAATAGAAAGCGTTTTCGTCGCGGAAGACCCGCGCGGAGAGCGGCCGAGCGCGATTGTATTCGCCGTCCCATGTCACGAACATGCAGACGTCGATTTCCTTGGCGAGTCCCCAGATGCGATTTGTGGCCTCGGCTGGTGTGAGGTCCGTCTTTTTCTCTCGACGCTTGGCCATAAAATGTTCTCCATGGAGTGGATTGCGCTCGTACAACTTGTGAGGGGCTCCGACGTTCCAAGTGGATGCGCTTAGCTGTAGCGCGGATGTGACGGGATCCATCCGCGCCAATCCTCAATGGAAATCGAGGGAGCCTTCGGCAGCCAAAGGCCCTGCAATGCTCAGCCGGTCAAGCAGCGGCAACCGCTTTCTCAATCTCCTGCGCCGAATGCCCGGTAAGATCCTTGGCGATCTCGCCAACAAGCACGGCCGGAAGTTTCTAGTGATAGTGCTTGCGAAGCTCCCCAAGCGTCCGAGGGGCGGCGATGATGATCAGGTTGGCGATTTGACCGCCGAGGACCTGTCGATTGAGCAGGTCCGCTGTGCCGGCCGCGAAACTGTCTTCCTCGATCTGGCTGCTATCAGGGTTGGCTGAACTGCTCTGGTGACGGGCGCCGGACCCCTTGTTGTCGTTCGTGACGTCGTCAACCATTGACGCCGTCAACTTTGGATTGGCTTCGTGTCCAGTGTTGCGAAAAACGGGTAGTGTCTCATTTTGAAATTTGCGGCTGGGCTGGCTTACGGGCAAGAGCGCGACGTCAAGCAAACGCTACCGGCACGCCCAGCCCTTCCATAGGCTTGTGCAATGCCACGGTGACGGCTGCTAGGCGATCTTCCGGTTTGTCTCGCGTACCGACCTTCTGAAAGCCTCGCGGATGATATCAAAGGAGAATGCCGAACAGTGTCCGTCCTCATGGCTCTGGTCCATGATCTAGCTCCCGAGTACGCCGTCGAAGAGAACTTTGGCGCGGATGTGGCGCACATGATCGATATGGTCGCCCAGCGAAGCAAGTAATACGGCTGCGGTCTGCATCTGAACTTTGCACGCAATCTTCTCTTCGCCGCAGGGTTCAACGGGAATCGCCTGTACGTTTTTACCAAGGGAAATGAGCTACTGCCGGATCGTAGAAGGCGAGCCTTCGCTGGCATCACGATTTTCCAGTTCCCGATAGACAAGGATACGCATCAACATTTCGGCGCTGCCGGCAGCACGTCGCACGCTGAACGGTGAACGCCACCAGCTCACCATGCGATGCAGATGCGCCGCTTTACGCGCCTGACCAACGCGTTCTCGAAGAAGTTCGAAAATCACATGCACATGCTGGCGCTGTAACCTGTGGCAAATCCAGTTCCGTCTGACGAGTGGGAATGTCGAGCGCCAACGATTGCATCATCCGGCAATATTCGGCCCAGGCGATATGCTGCTCGTAGTCATTGCACATAGCTGCCCCATGTTCGGTCAGTTGCAGAGTTATGCCAAATAGCGCGGTCGGGCCGATAGGCCCCGCCGCAGGTTCTCTGCTCACGCCCCAAAATCTTGCGCGACCCGTTCGAGAACTTTGCGGGGCTGCTTGGTGATGACGTCGCCATGGCTGACGATGATGCATCCAAGATCCGGTTCATCAGACCATTTGCGGAAAGCGGCACCCATCGCCTTGCCGTCCTTTACAAAAAACCATCTTGCAGCACGGGGCATCCTGGGCCGGTCGACGCCAAAGCCAAGCACGTGCGCCATGATGTGAGCGCCAATCCCATGCGGGTGGCGCACATTGGCAAGGATGTCATTGACGATGAGGGTGGTACCGCCGTCACGGCGCACGAACAACGCAGCCTCCTTTTCCGCCACACCCGGCACCGTCTCCATCCGAACGGAAGGGTCCTCGAAGATATCCGCAGTCGAATCGACTTTGACAATCTTCTCCACCGCCTCCCGCGCGCCCGGCGGGCAGACAATTTTCGCACGGGGATAGCGGAGTTTCCAAGGCTTGATGTCGAGCCGGTGGCCGGCGCCTGGCACGATGAGAAAGGCTGGATCACCGAGCGCTTCGATTTCCTGCATCTGCGGCTCCGCAAGGGGAATGCAGCTCCAGATCGCGGTGCGGTTTCCGCCCAGGCCGATCACAGTCATACGACGGGGAAAATGGCCAAGCGGCATCTGAATCTCGCCGCTGACCGTCAAGAGACCGTCAGCGATCGATTGCAAACGGCCGTGCGGCTCGACTTGCCATGTCTCGTGGACCTTTGCCATGAAAATACCCACGCGTGGTTTGCATCGATAATTGCGGTGGGGGATTTTCGTTCCAGGCGCGCAAGGTGGTCGAGCACCGATCAGAGCCAAACATTGGTGAACACCGCCGATCCAGCCACTCGCGAGTTCCACTACCGGGCGACGTTGGTCCTGAAGCCCCGCCATGCGGGTCTTCGCCCTTCCGATTTTCATCCCTGACGCGAAATAGATTGAAGCCGCCATGCCCCGCGGTCGAATGCGAGGTGATGCCCTCGGCATAGACCGTACCGCCCTGAGAGCAGCCCCATGGGGTGTGCACGCCGCCGGGAATGTCGTGAGGCCACGCATTGGACCGCCCCGCCGCATCGCGTGAACCGTGACCTCAGCCGTTACGCCAAAGATCGCACCGAGCGGGCACGCGAGGAGCTCATCGCCGAGCTCGGTAGCTGTTTCCTCTGCGCCGATCTTGGCATTGCACCGGAACTTGAGCCACGTTCCGATCACGCAAGCTACATCGGCTCCTGGCTGAAAGTCCTCGGGGACGACAAGCGGGCGATCTTCGCCGCTGCAGCACACGCCCAGCGTGCCGCGGGATTTCTACATGGTCTCCAGCCGACGGCCGCGCAAGTCAGCGAGGCCGCTTGATGACGGCGCTGGCGAAATCGGCCCTATTCCAGATTGCGCTATCCTCGCCGGCGCTGCGGGGCTCCAACCTTGCCCGCCTTGATCACCGGGTGCGTTCATCGGGAAGTCAGAGGTCCGCTTCCCCTTGTCATGATGTTGTTGCGTCAGATCTTGCCGGTGCTGCAGATCGGACGCGAGCACTGCAAGCACCTTCCCGGTGTGGCCGCTCGAGTGGCCCTGGAGACTGATTCCAACCGCAATGGCCTCTGCGCTCGCTTGGCCGGGGGCACGAGTTCGGGTCAGCACCGCCACGGACGTCGAGGGCTGGCCGGAAGGCCAAGGCCTATTCCTTCCACACTTGCGACAGGCCGACCCATCGGCGGCTCGATAAGGCACGTCTGACCGGAAACCGGCTTCGCCTCGATCGTTCTCCCGCAACGCCCGTCCTCAGCTTTCTTCCCCTGCCGGCTGCGCCGTCATTCCTCGCGCTAGCCAAGAAAGCCGCGCCCGGCCGCCCTCCACGCTGTTTCGGCCCCATTGGGGTGCGGTCCGATCGTCTCCGGTCTGTCGACTGCTATCGAGGCCGCGAAGGGCGCGGCCCGAGAACAAGGAAAGGAATATCACCATGGCCACCATCGGCACCTTCACCACCACCCCCAACGGCTTCACTGGCACGATCAAGACCCTCAACCTCAACGTCAAGGCGCGCATCGAGCGGGTCGACAATCCCTCCGACAAGGGCCCGCGCTTCCGCCTCTACTCGGGCGCAGTTGAACTGGGCGCCGCCTGGCAGAAGACCGCCAAGGAAACCGAGCGCGACTACCTCTCGGTCAAGCTGGACGATCCGAGCTTCCCAGCGCCGATCTACGCGACGTTGATCGAAGTGGACGGCCAGGAAGGTCTCCAGCTCATCTGGTCCCGGTCCACCCGCGACTGAGGGGCACCGCAGCGGCCCCGTCTACCAGGCGGGGCCGCTTTGCATGTCGCGCTGCAGGCCTGGGGCGATAGCCGCGCATCCTCTTGGCTCTCAGGAGATCAAGAAACAGCTCGACAGCTTCACGCTCATCATCGAACGAATGCTGGACAATGCGGCCGCGCGTACCAATCCTGCCCCAACGCCGGACAAGGCAGACCTGACCGAATAATGTCTCTTCGATCGACAGAGCATAGAAACGGGCCATATTCTGGTCCGCGTCCTTGCGTTCAAAATAGAGGCGATAGTTCTGCGCGATCATGCCGACAGAATCGCGCAGTCGGCGTCAGGCGTCCAATGACAGGTTTGAATCCTGCGACCCCAATCGATTCATTCCGGTGATGGATCGCTGTCGAAGCGTCTGCCCGAAGGGCCGCCGCTGGCGTTTGCCGGCGGCGATGCGGAGGGCTGAACGCGCCATCCAAACTGCGCCGAAGAGAAGCCCGGGAGCCACCTCAAGGACGGAAGGTCATGGCCGGCTTGGTCATGTCATTTCTTCTTCGGGCCGAACCTGTTCGCGCCAGCGATTGCGACCATCTCCTTGCGCCGGAAATAGATCGCGCGGCCACAACGCAGGGGCCGATTGCCGGCGGTGAAGACGATCTGTTCGTCGCTGCGCATTTGCAGGACTTCGTGTGGAAGGATCAGTGGGCGTCGGGCGAGTTGCTTCGAGCGGGTTCTCGACGTTCCGTTCATCCGCGATGACGTGCTTGTCTGTCCGACCTCGACCGTCGTGTCACCGCAACGCTTCGAGATGTATTCGGCTGTTTCGGGATCATTGATCGCTGCGAATGATATCCACGAGGCGGACTCGAACCATTTTGAGGAGGCGTCGCGGCCGCCATAGGCTTCGCGCATCTGGCCGAGCGACTGGAACAGCAGCAGGAGACTGATGCCGTATTTGCGGCCGGCGTCGCGGGCGGTTTCGAGAATGCGCATGAAGCCGAGGCGTGCCACCTCGTCCAGCAGGAAGAGGGTGCGGTCTTCGAAATCCCCATTGCGATTGTAGAGGGCATTCATCAGCGAGCCGATGATGACGCGAGCAAGGCCTGGATGGTTTTCCAGCGTCTTCAGATCGAGGTTGATGAAGATGTCGGCTTTACCCGCCGCGACCTCGTCGGTCGCAAAACTTCTGCCTGAGACAAGCGCGGCGTAATTCTCGTAGGACAGCCAGTGCGTTTCCTTCGACGCGGCGCCGTAGATTCCGGAAAATGTCTCCGGCGTCATGTTGATGAACGGTGCCACATTCTCGCGGACGAATGCGCTTTGCGATGAGTCGTAGATTTCCTGCAGCCGGGTTCGCAATTTTGGCTCCGGTTCGGCAAGATTGGTGCGGACCTGGCGCAGCGTCTGGTTACCATATGGCGTATGCCCGGAGAGGCAGACGTCCGCGATCAGGGCCGTTACCAACTGCTGCGCCGACCCGCGAAAGAAGTCGTTTCGCCCGGCATCGAGGCGCGGATTGTCGGTCATGATCCAGGATGCCACAGCGCTGACATCCTCCTCCTTCGTGCCTCCGAATTTCCCTAACCAGTCGAGCGCGTTGAAGCCCGTGCCGTCGCGCGCCGGATCGATCACATGGACTTGGCGGTTGTGCGATCTGCGATGCGCAGCGACCATCGGTGCGACCTCATTTGAGGGGTCAAGGACGACGAGCCCACCCTTCCATTGAAGTGCAGTCGGTATGGTTGACGACGTCGTTTTGAAGCCGCCAGACCCGGCGAAGACAATCGCGTGGCCCGATCCGAAGTCGCCGTCAAAGCAGAGCAGGGGCGCGCGCCCTCCGCTTCCCCAGCTTTGCGGATCGCTCACCTTGAACCGAGAGGCGGCAACTGTGTCGCGATCGACGCGGTAACGCTCGCCAACGACGATGCCACCCTCTTTCGCAAACAGTTTTGCGGCTTGGCCCAACGGCATCCAATCAGCGTCCCCATGGATGGCGCGCTTACCGACGATGCGTTTTGGCGATCGGGACGCGAAGGCCCTGTTGCCATGCAATGCAACACGGAGAGCGAAGATACCGACGAACAGCGTGATGGTCGCGCCGCTGATCATGAATGGGTCGGCATAGGATAGCAGGGTTCCCTTAGCGACCCGATCCGCGAATGAACGGAGCCGGGCGGCTTCGTTCATGGCGGCGATCCCGACCACGACTATCGCGCCGAGAAACGCGCCGAAGCCAACCGACCTGATCGATCGCGAGCCAGCCGCGGCAAACAGAAAGATCAGCCCAACGACGCCAGACGCCGTATACGGAAACGCCAGTCCAAGCTTGCCAAGAAGCAGATGGGCCGCGTGTGATGTTGCGAGGCCAGCTAGCCAGCCCTCACTCCCGATCAGACTCCACAATGTTGCGAGCATAAGTGCTGCCGGCGCGATCACGAGCCCGAGTCTCTTCCATGTCATGGTCGAAAGCAGCCTTTCCGATTGTGCGCAGGCGCGCCCATTCCGTCTGGTTGTCAGTGCGTCGCGCCAGCTCGACGAGAGCGCCCAGGATCACGGCGCGGTCGGCCATGCGAAGGCCGGCCTTTACGACCAGACCGCCTAGCTGAATTTTCTCGCGAGTGTCGCGCTTGCGCTCCTCCAATGACTGTCGGCGCTTCACGTTCATCACCCGCTTAAGCATCGCTTTCAGCAGGCCGAGCCGACTTCGGCGCGGCCGGCCGACGCTTCTCGCTTCCTGCTTGAAATCGTCCTGCAAGCTCGGCGAAAAGCTCGCCGAGCCTCGCCTCGTCAATGTCGAGATCCCCCAGACCGGCCTTGACCGCGATGCGTCCGATCCGCTCGGCTTCCTTGGCCTCGGCAGCCTTCAGTTGATCGTGCAGGCGCTCGATCTCCCCGCGGATCTTCGACGATGATTTTCTCATGGTGTTTGCGCTTTCTCATGACGCTCGTTTTCAGAAGCCCGATGATGGTGGTAATGCGGGGCACCAGCACCTGTGGATTTCCGAAGATGTCGTGTGGCAAGCACTGACGCAGTATCCCGCCGAACGAAGAGAGAATTGAAGGGCGCACTTATACGTCGCTTGCGCGACGTTGGTGCTCCCGGCGGGAGCCGGAGAGCCGGATGGCGATCTACCACTTGCATGCGCAGATCATCGGACGGGGAGAAGGCCGTAGCGCAGTGGCGTCGGCAGCGTACCGGCATTGCGCGCGTATGGAGATCGAGGCCGAGGCACGGATCGCCGACTATTCGAACAAGAAGGGTCTTACCCATTCCGAGTTCGCGTTGCCGGAAGAAACGCCGGCATGGCTGCGCGTCCTTGTCGACGGTCGTGACGCAGTAGGGGCTTCCGCTGCTCTGTGGAATTCCGTCGAGGCTTTCGAGAAGCGATCCGATGCGCAGTTCATGCGCGAGATGGATCTGGCGCTTCCCGTCGAGTTTTCACGTGAGAAGAACATCGAATTGGCGCGCGCGTTCGTGGCGGAACAGATCCTTCCGCGGGGCATGGTGGCGGACTGGGCCTATCACGATAGTCCCGGCAATCCGCATATCCATCTGATGACCACGCTGAGACCGCTCACCGAGAACGGGTTCGGACCGAAACGGATCGCGGTGCTCGGCAGCGATGGTAAGCCGCTGCGTATAAAATCGAAGCTGCATCCTCATGGTAAGATCTTCTATCGGCTATGGGCCGGCGACGAGAAGATGCTGAACGAATGGCGCGAAGCCTGGGCGGCTCTACAAAACCGGCATCTCTCCAAACAAGGGCTCGACATTCGCGTCGATCATCGCTCGTTCGAGGAGCAGGGCATAGACCTCGTGCCGACCGCCAAGATTGGCGTTGGCGCGACGCACATTGCGCGTGAGGCTGAATCCCGAGAGCGCGAGGTGGCGCTCGAACGGCTCCGTCTCTTTGAGGAGCAACGACAGGAATCGGCCAGGCGTATCGACCGCCGACCGGAGATCATTCTCGAGATGATCGCGCGTGAGCGCAGCGTCTTTGCCGAGCGTGACCTGGCAAAGCTGGTGCATCGCTATGTCGATGATCCCCGCACGTTCTCGAATGTTATGGCGCGGCTCATGGCGAGCCCTGGATTGGTGCGTCTGCAAGGCGACACGTTGGACTTCGAGACCGGCGAGCGAATTCCGGAAAAGTTTGCAACCAGAAAAATGATCCGCATCGAAGCGGACATGGCGCGGCAGGCGCTGCATCTGTCTGGGCGGGAGACTTTTGCCATCTCGCACGACGCGCTTACGGCCACGTTCCAGAAACACTCCTATCTGCATGACGAGCAACGCGCGGTGGTCGAATATGTGACTGGTGCGTCCCGTATAGCAGCGATCGTTGGCCTGGCAGGCGCGGGAAAAACCACCGCGCTGAAAGCGGCGCGTGAAGCTTGGGAACGCGAAGGTTTTCGTGTCGTCGGTGGCGCGCTCGCCGGCAAGGCGGCCGAAGGCCTGGAGAAGGAGGCGGCGATCGCGGCGCGCACACTGGCGTCATGGGAGCTTCGCTGGGGCAGGGGCACCGACCTTCTCGACGCGAAGGCTGTTTTCGTCATGGACGAAGCCGGCATGGTTGCGTCGAGACAAATGGCGCTGTTCGTCGACGTGGTCGCCCGTGCCGGCGCCAAGCTCGTCCTGGTCGGCGATGGCGAGCAGCTTCAGCCGATAGAGGCAGGCGCCGCATTTCGCGCGATTCATGACCGCGTCGGCTATGTCGTGCTCGAAAACGTCCGCCGCCAAAAACAAAACTGGATGCGTAGGGCAAGCGTGGATTTCGCGCGCGGCAGGACGGCTGATGCGATCGGCGCGTATCAAGCTCGTGGCAAAGTCCTCGGCAGCCAGACCAAGGCGGAAGCGATCCAGGCGCTGATCGCCGACTGGATCCGCGATCACGATCCGCAAGAATCGTCGATCATTCTGGCCCATCTTCGCCGCGACGTGAGGATGTTGAATGAGCAAGCGCGCGCCGCACTCGTTGAGCGCGGCGCGATTGGCGAGGGGTTTGGATTCCAGACGGAACAGGGGCCGAGAAACTTCGCCGCTGGCGACCAGATTGTTTTTCTGCGCAATGAGAATTCTCTCGGAGTGAAGAATGGCATGATCGGCCGTGTCGCCGAGTCGAAGCCGGGTCGCATCGTTGTCGAAATTGCCGGCAACACACGCCGGGTCGAGATCACGCAGGCTTTCTACCGGGATGTCGATCATGGCTATGCGACGACGATCCACAAGTCGCAAGGCACGACCGTCGATCGGGTGAAAGTGCTCGCCTCGCTCTCGCTCGATAAGCATCTTTCCTATGTTGCCATGACGCGCCATCGCGAGGATGTCGCGCTCTACTACGGGCGTCGTTCCTTCGAAAAGGCGGGCGGCCTGATTCCACTGCTGTCACGACGGACGGCAAAGGAAACGACACTCGACTACGCGGGCTCGCGGGCGTATCTCGAGGCGCTCCGCTATGCGACGACCCGTGGCCTTCATGCCTTCCGGGTCGTGAGAGCGTTGCTTGACGACCAGCTACGATTCATCGCGCGCGCCAAGGAGAAGGTCGCAAGGCTCGGCTGGAAGCTTGCCGCAACTGCCTCGATCAGCGGTCTGCGATCGGCAAAACAGGCTCAGGTTTCGAGGACTGCACGGTCGTCGTTGAAGCCTATCTCCACCGCCAACGCGTCCATCGAAGTAGCCGACCCACTGCTGCGCGGTGTGACGCAATGGGTGCGGTCGATCACCGACATTGTGAAGGAGAATGCCTTGTCCGAACCTTCAGCGAAGCAGCAATGGCGTTTGGTGTCGGACCGCTTTGCTCAAATCTACCAGTACCCACATGCGGCCGCAAACGCCATGAAGATCGACATGGTCGTGGACACGTCTGATCGCTCTCGCGCCGTGCTCGATCAGCTGGCAACCAACCCGGAAATCTTTGGCCAACTGCGCGGCAAAGTCGGTCTGTTCGCCTCGAAAGCCGAAAAGCACGAACGGCAGCTGGCGATCGAAGGGGGCGCCGATCTCAAGGTCGAGATCGAGCGCTACATCCGCGTTCGGTCTGAGGCATCAGCCCGGCTCCAGGCGAAGGAAGCGGAGAAACGGCAGCGCGCGTCGATCGACATACCGGCATTATCTCCGTCGGCAACCGTCGTCATGGAGCGCGTGCGCGATGCGATCGACCGCAACGATCTCTCGGCCGCGCTCGGCTTCGTCCTCGCCGACCGTACGGTCAAGGCCGAGATCGATCGGCTGAATGCCGCGCTGTGCCAGCGTTTTGGCGAGCGTGCGTTGATCGGACTGGATGCACACAAGATCGATGGCCCGGCTTATAAAGCGCTGGCGGCGAGCATGCCCGCTACCCAGAAGCTGAACCTTGCGGAAGCCTGGCCAGTGTTGCGCGCGGCGCAGCAGCTCGCCGCGCACGAGCGGACCGTGCAGGCGCTGAAGCATACAGAAACCACAGATCTCATTCAGCGACATACCCTTGTGCCTGGACGGTGATGATGCGGAATCAACGTCGAAATGCTTTGAATATTGTTGGCGCAGGGGCCGCGCTGGTTTTGTCGATAGCTGCGTGCGGCGCTTGGGGCGGATACCGACTGAACATGACACGGAGCTATCCGCTCGGTCTTTGGCGGATCGAGACCTTGCATCGCGAGGTGGCGGTGGGCGACATCATCTTCATCTGTCCGCCCATCACACCCGCATTCAGCGTTGCGCTCGAACGCGGGTATATCCCACGCGGTCTCTGTCCAGGCGGGACGGGTCCTTTGATCAAGAGGGTCGCTGCACTCGCGAGACAACGTGTAACGATCGATAGCCGTGTGAATATCGACGGCCGCCGTCTCGACCAATCTGAAGTGCAGGCAGCCGACTCCCAGGGCAGGGCGCTTACGGCCTTCGCCGGTGGCGTGGTGCCACCAAGCCATGTCTTCCTTCACTCCAGATATTCAGGTTCCTATGACTCGCGCTATTTTGGACCGATTTCGGCCGCCGGCATTCTCGGCTTTGCGAGGCCCGTTTTCACGTTCGGGCCGTGACGCGGCACGTTCGATCGCATTCATCGCCGGTTCTATCGCCGTCGGCGCGATCGGCTGGAGCGGAAATCCGCTCACTCTTCCAGGGGCCATGGCCTTTCCTGCGTTGTGGGCCTTTTCGCCCTCACGCATGGTCGCCGTCTGCGTGTCGGCAGGGTACTTCCTGGCTGCGTCGCGCGGCCTGCCGCAGGGCGTCGTGAACTTCTATGGCTCGCAGTTCGCGCTCGGGATCGCGTTTTGGTTGGCCGCGTCGCTCGCCTTTGTCACTATCCATGTGGCTCTCTGGACGTCAAGCGCGGGTTGGGAACGGGCGTTGCGCTACGCGATCGTTGCGGTTGTGATGAGTGTTCCGCCATTCGGTATCGTCGGGTGGGCGCACCCGATCACGGCCTCCGGAATTCTGTTTCCAGGATGGGGTTGGTTCGGGGTGACCGCGGCCGCGATCCTGATGCTCGTCATGACGATGAGGCGATGGTCGATCGCGGCCGCGCTCCTGGGAGGTCTTTGGACCTGGTCCGCCGCAAGCTGGACACCGCCAAATCTGCCAGAAGGCTGGGTTGGTGTCGACACGCGATTTCGAGGTTCGGCCGGCCAGTATGCCGGTTATACCCAGCAGCTCCGGACTACTGCTCTGGCGAAGACAGAGGCCATGCGCGGCGCGCGCATTGCCGTTCTACCGGAAAGCGCTGCTGGTCTCTGGACGTCGACCGTCGAACGACTCTGGGCACGAGAACTGACTGGGAGCGGCGTGACTGTCATCGCCGGGGCCGCCGTGGTCGACCAGTATGGCTATGACAACGTCATGATGCGGATCTCGGCAAAGGGAAGCGAAATCCTCTATCGTGAGCGCATGCCGGTACCTGTCTCGATGTGGCAGCCGTGGCTCGCCTGGGTCGGGCAGCGAGGCGGGGCGAGAGCGCATGTCTTTGCCAATCCGGTCGTCGATGTCGAGGGCGTGAAGATTGCGCCGCTGATCTGTTATGAGCAGCTCATCGTCTGGCCGGTGCTTCAATCCATGCTCCATCGACCGGATGTCATCGTCGCGGCAGGAAATGGCTGGTGGACGTCGGGCGTTAGCATTGTCGCGATCCAAAAGGCGAGCGCGCAAGCCTGGGCGTCTCTGTTCGGCCTGCCGCTCGTCTTGGCGGTCAATCGCTGACGGTAGAAGAGAAAAGTGGATATCGAACTTGTCTTCAGTGCGCCGATGACAGCTTCGTTGAGGGGAAAGGAGTCTAGTCGCACCTTGCCACCACCATCACAACATATGGAAGGGCGATCCTTGATACCGGCTCCGCGAGCGCCGGCTCAAGCGGTCGAGGTCAGCCGGCTTCATGCCGGAAGCCTTCAACGACTCGATCGAGGCCTATCGAAGCGAATATTTCGAGGCGAGTATGTGTTCGCCAGGGCGATGCTTGCACTGTCGAGGCCCTGGAACCGGAAGCTCTATCACTGAAAAGGACTGTGATAGTCCGCGGGCCTGCCGTCGGCGCCAGGGTATGATCCAGACAAGGCTGAACGTCGGTCGATCTTGGGCGGAGAGGTGTCAGTACTGGATAAATAATTGGTTCAGCTACCTTTCAGCAATATATGCGAAAATTCGTGATGATTGCTGAAAAGACTACATGGCAAACGAAGCCTCCGCTGAGCCGGGCACCTCGAAGAGCGGTCTGGCCCTTTCCACGACGCTCTTGGGAAAGCTCTTGAGGACTTCGGGATCGAAGGGAAGATTGGGCATGTGGGTGGCGACAAGAGCCGCCACCCAACGGGCCTGAGCGGCATCGCGGTCCCGCTTCAAGGTATTCCTGTCAGGGCGTTCGGACAGCCAGTGCTTATGGACCACATAGGCACGGGGATCGGGCGCGACGATTCGCACGGGAAACCCTCTTGCGTCGATCGCCATTGCCTCGAACTGAGGCGCGTTTTCATGCCACGCGAGACCTATGATCTGGACGGCTTCGAGATCCGAAGGCTCGCCTGAAACCGAACTAGCCTCGACCTTCCACGGTGGATCGCGCATCGGCTTGATCAGATCAACAAGATATCCCTCGTCACTGACCGCCTGAAAGGTTCTGTCCGTTCTGCGGAATGATCGGTCAGCCTTTTTGAGGAGGCCCAAAAGCGTTCGCTCCGCGACATCCTCCTCTGCAGCAAGGCGCATGTGCGCACGGGCATCGAATAGGAGGTCGATGTCTTCCGTCGTCGTGATGTCAGATGGGAAACGGACGCCGGCAGAAGCCTCATAGGCGAAGAGCGCATTGGTGCCTACGACTTTCAGTCCCTTTCCCAGAAGATCGGCTCCATCGACGGCCCTAATGATCTTGGCCCCGATCTCTGGCACGCGCCCCATTACCAGTGCACGGTTGACCGCCGCCTGTCTCCGGAGGGTTTCCGTGGCTACCTTCAGTTGACGGGCAGCCTCTTCCTTTCCGCGCGTGAACTCTGCGAACACCTTTTCCGTGTGCTCGTCCCGGCGTCCTAGAGATCGTTGCCGTTTGACCCCTGATTTGGGATCGTAGTAATCGCGGAGCAGGTACTCCACACCATGTCGCGCGGCGAAAATCATCGAGCCTCGGTAGCCAGAATCTCGCCTCCGGGCGTCGAGATACGTCTGGAATCGCTGCTGCGTGTTGATGAATTCGCGGCCTTGGTCTCCGTTAAGTCTTTGAAATTCAATGTGTTCAGCAACCATCTTGGAAATCCACGTTTATTGCTGAAAAACAAAGCACGACTCATCGCAACACGCAAGCCAGAGATCGGGGTAGGTCGGGCGGAAAGCGCCAAGTAGAACTACAGACACGTAGCTGGTGTTGAAGAAGGTTCGCAACGCATGACAAACATGGTGATCATCGGCTGTGATGTCGCGCGCTTGTCATGGAGCGCCAGAGGGGTCGAACCCGCGTTCTCCGGGTAGAAGCCGGCTGTTCTGCCATTGAACTACTGACGCGCGCGACAGTGGCAACCGACCGCTAGCCGCAGGGGCAAGGGTGCTTTCCATAGCAGGGTGGGGGCGCTAGATTCTGAGAGGGTAGAAGCCGCGACGCATCGTCATCGACGGTGCGTTTTTTGTGAGCTGCAGTGACTGGCCTCTCTTGCGTCCGTGAATCTGGTGTTTGCTGAAGGGGTCAAGAGTCCGAACGCTCAGACGCTACCTGCTCTCTAAAGAAATCAATAAACTTCCGCGTCTTCAAAGGGAGGTAGGCGCGCGACGGATAGGCGACCCAGACGGCACTCTCCTGCGCACCAACGCTGACCTTCCAACTGGCGAGAAGCTGGACGAGCTTTCCGCTTTTGATGTCCTCATCCACCGACCATTCCGGCAGAAGCGAGATCCCGACGCCGTCGCGTGCCAACTGCCGAAGCGCCAGCGTGTTGCTGGTCCGGATCTTCGCTGGCACGACCAATTCGATGTTTTCGAGATCTCGCCTGAAGAGCCACAGCGGCGTTTGAGGTGAATTCGTGGTCGGCAAACAGACATGCGCATCAACGTCTTCAGGCCGATCGACCGGAGGCGCCGAGGACAGGTATTCCTTCGACGCCACCAAACGACGCTCGATCGTCTTTAACTTGGACACGACGAGCTCGCCCGTGGGACGCGGCCCGAGCCGCAAGGCCACGTCGACCTGCTGGGCAACGAGGTCCACCAGAGCATCCGAGAGCAGCAGATCGATCTCAATTCTCGGGTACCGCGCGCAGAACCCAGCCAGAAGCGGCGCGACAACCGCTTCACCGTAGGCGTTGGAGGCTGTGACCCGCAACAGGCCGCCCGGCTGTTCAACCGCCGCAACGGCTGCTTCGCGGGCCGCCGCAACCTCGTCCACTATCGGCAGGATTCGAGATAAGAAAATCGCGCCGGCCTCCGTCACCGATAGCTTCCGGGTCGTTCGCTGGAACAGCCGCATCCCAAGCTGTGCTTCCAGGGCAGCGATCCTGCGAGACACCGTCGATGCCTCACTGGCCTCGGCCCGCGCCGCAGCTGCAATGCTGCCGAGCTGAGCGACACGGCAGAAGGTTTTGAGATCGTCGATGTCCATTCGTGCAAAATTGGCACGAATGTCATGCCAACTACAAGCGTTACCTCTCAATCCTCATGGCTTATATCCAACCCATGCAAGGCACCCGGGCCTACCAAAGGAGAGATTCATGACGTCCGAAACGAAACATACCTTCCTCAGCTGGCAGCTGGCGATGACGGCGGTCGCTGCGCTTCTGCTCGCCCCCATGGCCACCGAAGCCGCGTCGACCAAGCCCACCATTGTTCTGGTTCACGGCGCGATGGCAGACAGCTCCTCCTGGGACGCGGTGATCCCAATTCTCTCTCGGGATGGCTACACGGTCGTGGCCGTAGCGGACCCGCTTCGCAGTGTCTCTGGCGATGCCGCTGCCGTCGCCAGCGTGATCGAAAACATCGACGGGCCTGTGGTGCTGGTCGGCCATTCCTATGGCGGGGCGGTCATTACAAACGCCGCCCTCACCAGCAAGAGTGTCAAGGCGCTGGTCTATGTCGCGGCATTCGCGCCCGACAAGGGCGAGAGCGCCTTCGCTCTGATCGGCAAGTTTCCAGGTAGCGAACTTGGGGCGGCTTTGGCAAAGCCCGTTACGCTTGCCGATGGTGGTCATCAGCTGAGCGTCGATCCGGCAAAATTTGCCGGACCCTTTGCGGCCGACCTGCCGAAAAAGCAGGTGGCCCTGATGGCTGTCACCCAAAGACCGGTCACCGAGGCCGCGCTGAAGGAAGCTTCAGGCGAGGCCGCCTGGAAAATCCTGCCCTCCTACTTCGTTTACGGCGCGGCCGACAAAAGCCTCCCCCCGGCTCTGCACGATTTCATGGCGAAGCGTGCGCACGCGCGCGATGTCATGGTTGTCCCGGGTGCATCGCATGTCGTCATGCTCTCGCATCCGGCAAAAGTCGCCGAAGTGATCGAAGAGGCGGCGCGGGCCGATTAAGCGGTCCTCTCAAGCCTCCCATTTACGGCGCGACCCTTAGCGTCATCCACAACATCAAGGACAGACACATGACCAACTTTCCCATGCACTCCATTGAAACAGCGCCCGAAGCCTCCAAGCCGTCACTGGAGGCCTTGAATTCGGCATTCGGCTTCATTCCAAATATCGCCGGGGCGATGGCCACGTCGCCTGTGCTTATCGGCAGCTTGACCGACCTCTTCGCTCGGGTCCATGGCGGGAACTTCAATGAAGCGGAGATTCAAATCCTGCTTTTGACGAATGCCGTCACCAACAATGCCGAGTGGGCTGTGGCATTTCACTCCTACCTGGCGATTGCCGAGGGGATCGATGCCGAAACTGTGACCAGCATCAGGGATGGTGCTCTGCCTGAGGATGCCAAGCATGCGGCGCTGTCAAAACTGACGCGTACGCTTATCGAGAAGCGCGGTGGTCTTGGCTCGGTGGAGAAGCGCGAATTCCTCGATGCGGGGTATGACGAGAGCCGTTTGCTGGAGGTGGTCGCCGTTCTTGCGGCATCTACGATCACCAACTACACGGCCAACATCACCCAACCGCCGCTCGAGACGACATTTCAGCCGCACGCCTGGCAGACAGGTAGACGCTGATCTGGACAGGCTCAGCCCTGCTCTTGCCTTCAGTTGCAAGAGACGACGGTGCGGGGAGGGCGTGGTAGATTGACGTCCGTTCGAATTCGGCCTCGTCGTGCGGCCGATCGAGCCGGGCAGTTCCGGACCCTCGACCTTTCACAATTGGGTGCGAAATTCTCCGCTATGCGGCTCGCTGCGGCACTGACATATTGGATCGCTCTCTCGCGACCTGCCAGACATCCGCGCCTCTGGTTGCGACACACCCATCGAAGGTCGATGGGCGAGCCGCTCCTTCCCTCGTCAGGGGAGCCGAACCGCCATTTCAATCTCGACCAGGATTTCAGGCGCCATGACCAGCTCGAACGCTTCACTGGTTGCATCGACGACACAGACGCGCATCATGACAATGTCCTGCGCGGACGCCTCCAGTTCTTCGTGGACGGCCGCAAGACTGGCTACTGCAAGCTTTGCTTGGCCAGCGAGGTCCTTAGGCGCGTCCTCACTGCCCGGCGCCGCTGCGATCTGGCCCGACAGGAAGGCGATACGGCCCGGTTCCGCTATGCTGATCTGCGAGTATCCGGCCGACGACATATCCCACATGGTGGGGATTGCGTCGGCTCACCGATGCGGCTGCACCGGTCGCCGCGCAAGATTCTGCTCAAAGACGCAGAGGAAGCGGCCGACTTGGTGCTGTTGCCGTCGCGGGGAAATGCGGCGCCAGAGGGTTGATGCTGGATGCGTGAAGGTTGCAGCAGGCAATCGCTGCGCTTCCACAAGGCTTCCTCGACTAGGGAGAGGCCGGTCGAAGCAGTTGATTTAACATAACGGATATTCTGAGAATCTAACCATTTGATATCGTTATATAATAGTGAGTTCCATAATTAAACTTATGCGACTTTCCCATGTAGCAGCTATTTAGTAATGCGACAGTTGGCCCCTTTCCGCCGGGTGCGCCTGTCAGATTCTACCTGTTCTCTACACCTGTCTCATGAGGCCAACCTGCCGATCGAGTGGTATTCGATGCCGTGGCGTGCCACGACCTTGGGGTCGTAGAGGTTGCGACCGTCGAAGATGACCGCCGTGGTCAGCGCATCCTTCAGCGCATCGAAGGACGGCGCGCGAAAACTCTTCCATTCGGTGGCGATGAGCAGCGCATCGGCGCCGCGCAATGCCGCTTCCTTGGTGCCGCACAGAAGCAGATCGTCGCGCAGGCCATAGATGGCCTGGCATTCCTGCATTGCCTCGGGGTCATAGGCCTGCACGGTCGCGCCGGCCTCCCAGAGCGCTTCCATCAGCACACGCGCCGGTGCTTCGCGCATGTCGTCGGTGTTGGGCTTGAAGGCCAGACCCCAGAGCGCAAAGGTCTTGCCNTTGAGACTGCCCTTGAAATAGCGGTTCACCTTGTCGAACAGGACAGATTTCTGGTCGTTGTTGCGCTCCTCGACGGCGCGCAGCAGCTTGGCGTCGAATTTGACGCCCTCGGCGGTCTTGATCAGGGCGCG
>NZ_AXAL01000036.1 GCF_000472785.1 Mesorhizobium loti CJ3sym | reverse complement strand
CGGATGAAGCGGTTGTAGATCGTCTTGTGGGGACCATACTCGCTGGGCGCGTCGCGCCACCGAAGGCCGTTCCTGATCACGAAGATGATGCCACTGACGATCCGCCGATCATCGACCCTGGGCACTCCGTGAGACAGCGGGAAATGCCGCTCGATCCGGCGCATCTGCGCCTCCGACAGCCAGATCAAATCACTCATTGCAGCGCCTCCTCGCACCGCCAATGAATCAGCCGTTTGCTGTCTCCGCAAGAACTTTAATAGGTCCTGACCCTAGCTCCGGTCCAAGCCACCGCATGTAATCGGCCGGTGCCAGAATGACCGGCATGCGGTCGCGTGGGCGAATTGGCCCAGTTGCGAAAGCAGGACGTATCGTTGCGCGGTGGCGTCTGGGTCATTCGCATTACCCCTGAAGCCGGAACCGTCAAGACCAATGAAGCTCGCGAGGTGCCCCTTCATCAGCAGGTGATCGACCTTGGGTTCCCTGCTTTTGCACAATAGGCTGCAAGCGGCCATCTCTTCTTGAATGTCGACCCGTCAGAAAATGTTCGGGAGAGCTTTGCGCGGCCTGAAAAACCGGCTCGCCGAGTTCGGGCGCAGCTTTGTGTCAGATCCGCATGTCGCACCCAACCATGGCTGGCGTCACCGCTTCAAAACAATTGGCATGGAGGCTGGCATCCCTCCCCGCATCCTAGATGCAATCCAGGGTCAGGCCGCTAGGACGGTTGCCGACGCCTATGGGAAGTAACGTTAAGGACAATGAGCGGCGAGATCGCGAAATTGAGCATATATCGACTCGAAGCGCTCACCGATCCCTCAAGTGCGCCCCGGGCGCAGCGGTGCCCATGCGGCTCGGCGTCTTTGCCATCATAGGCATCTTGCCGGCATCTATTCCTGCTGGAATGGACAGGGCCAATCTTCAGGCCTCGTCAAGCCAGAAGGCAACTCGGTCCGGGCGTCTCCGCAAGCTATGTTGAGCTGCCACTGGGACAGACCCGTCGAATTGGAAAGATCGAGGCCCTCGATACGGGTCAGAAATAAAAAAGCTCGGTCAAAGTCTACCGGCGCGGTGAACGTCACTCCTCGGAAATCTGCTCGCGCGAGATTGGCAAACGAAAAGCGGCTGCCACTGATATTGGCGTCATGGAACTGCGCTCGCCCCAATTCCGCCTTTGTGAAATCAACATTGGTCAGATTGGCGTCCTGGAAATTCGAGCGCTGCACTTCCGCGCTCGCAAACGCAGCGCCCTGCGCGTCCATACGGCTGAAGTCGGTCCTGTAGGCCTCGATTTTGTCGAACCGGGCGCCTCTAGCGGTCGAGTCGGCCAGGGAAGCACGCACAAGCGTCGCCTTCTCAAAATTTGCCGCAAGGAGATTGCTGTTCCTGAGGTCGGTCGAAGTGAAATCAACACCGAACAGGTTCGCCCCGCCCAGGTCCTGTCCTTTTAGGACGAGAAGCTTTTTGTCACAGTCCTGCCAATTGACGCCAGGCGTCGCGGCTGCGTCACAATTTTGAGCGGCAGTGGCGTTCTGCCAAGCAATTACGGTGCAAACCGCTAGAACCAAGCCGGATGCGCTGCAAGCTCTGGTTCGTCTCAAAGTCATTGTTGCTGGACCTCTGCTACTCGCCGACAATCAACGCTCCAGACCCTGGCGCGCCCGTGATCCCATTCCGGGCGGGCTTTTTGCCGTAAAAGCGAGCCTTATATTAAGCGGCTGGTTTTCAAAGCTGGCATCGTCCTCGCTGCTGACCAAGGACAGCGATCCATGAACCGCTCCAAAAAGCTGCCGCGAGCGACAGCGGTAGGGCGCTCATCGCCACGAAGGCGCCGCAGCTGCTGACCCTTGCCAACCCCGTGGTGTCAGAAGGCGGGCACTGCCCGCCTTCGACGCTCGGCCTAGATTCAGCCGCCCATCATCTTTGCCATCGTGCAGAAATCTGAGTGCGACTTGTTGATTGTGGTATCGCCGCAGTCTTTCAACACCGCCTTCTGTTCATCGGGTTTCATGGCCATCCATGCGGTCTTAAAGTCAGCCTGCGACTTCATCGTCTTCATGCCGGCATCCGTGAAGAATGGCGACATTTTCGCCGGATCATCGAGCGCGGACGTCCCGGTGCTGCTGCCCGCAAGCGCCGAACCGGTCATTATTGCAAGCGCCATCGCGCCCATCGTGAGCATCTTGTAATTCATGGAATATTCCTCCTGTAAAAAGCTGCTCAGATAGCAGCTTGTTCCTTCAACTCCGTTCTCGATGAAAAGTTTCGCCCCGCGATATCGCCCGTTCGAAGTTTGTGATTAAACCGCTCGCCTAACAGAGGTTGCGCTTACATCATAAAAAAGGCCCACCCAATGGAGACGGGCGGGCTCAGGGTCTGGGCGCTGGGATTAGCCATAGCGGTGCCAATCAAGCCAACCGTTGGCGGAAGCAAATGCAACAAGGCCGCTTGCGTATGCCGGTGAGTGTCGGACCTGGGTTGCTATCGTGATTGTGGCGGGGACCTCGATCGCCTTGATCGCAATAAAAGCTAGGCGCTGAGGGTAGCCACTAACCAAGACGAGCCGTGCGCTCCCATCGAGAGGTTCATGCCAGCATGACCTTGAAAGCAATTCTCTGACCACGGACGAGGCCCGACTCAAATCAGCGGAACTTACTCGCTGGCCCATTCGGTACGCCACTTTCGATCAATCCCTTGGACTAAGACTTCTGCTTCGTGGCCATGCGATGCCGCAGAGCGTGCGGCCTTGAGAGCGGCTGTTTACGGCTCCATCGTTGGGATTGTATAGGTATTCCACGCCGTCATATCGGACTTTCCACCGATCAACTTCTTTGAAAACATAGTACTTCGCACTAGCCATCTATGCCGCTTCTCCCCAACGCCGCTACCCAGAAGGAAAATTAGCAATGTATGCGCGCTGCGCAAGCCGGTTGCGCCATTACTGCGCACACGGAAAAGGCAGCCAATGGCCTCCAAAGTCGAGTTTTCAAATTGAGCGCGCGGTTGTGTCTCAGCTTCCTGTCTTTTTAAGGCCTTCGTCACGCCAGTATGCCCACCATGCCCGACATGCGAGGGCGATCACGCTCATCAAAGCCCGCCGCCAGCAGGGTAGCGCCACTTTTAAAGCGGGCCCCCCGGTGCCGGCGCTTAGGGCTGATGCGCGATGGTGGCCCCTGTACGGCCTGTGAAGCGGCTATCGGTCGCGCTAGCCTAGGTCGACTTTCGGTAAGCAATCGCGATACAACTATTGCGCGCGCATTGTGAAGAAGACGCAACCAGTGCGATTATGTACCTGCGATTAGGTCGCGCTGCCGAAACTGTGCGTCGTCAATGACGTGCAAGGAGCATCATAGGGTAGAGGAATTTTCAATCGAAGAAGCCCGCATCCTCTTCCCTGAGATATTTCCTGGCTGCTTCAGCATCGATATCGAGGCCCAGCCCCGGCGCTTCCAGCAGGTCCACCATGCTGTCCTTCACGATCTGCTCGGGTAGGCCGACTACGAGATCCTTCCACCATGGGTCAGACGCGCTCGGGTATTCGAAGGCGATGTAATTGGCGGGCAAGGTGGCACAGACATTGATCAGCGCGCCGAGGCCGAGAAGGCCGTTGGCGGTGCCGTGCGGCGCCATCAGGATCGAGTGCATATAGGCGTGCTCGGTGATCCATTTGAGCTCGGCAATGCCACCGACATCGGCAGGATCGGGGCCGATGACGCGCACCGCCTGCGTCTCGATCAGTTCCTTGAAATTGTGCCGCATGTAGATCTGCTCGCCGGTATGAATTGGCGTCGAGGTGGAGGTGGTCAGCTCCCGATAGGCCTGCGGATTGACCCACGGCACATAGTCGCCGGTCAGCATGTCCTCGAGCCACATCAAATTGTACTTCTCGACCGCGCGAGCGAATTTGATCGCATCGGGCAGCATCCAGCCCGGGCCGCAGTCGAGCGCCAGGCTGACCTTGTCGCCCAGGACCTCCTTCATCGCGATCACGCAGTCGAGCATGTGATTGAAACCGCGCTCGCTGATCACGCCCTGGTCCATGGCACCGTGATATCCGGCCTTGTTCTGCGTCACGCCGTAGTGAAAGCTCTCGACGGTATCCTTCATGTTGGAATGGAATGAGATGCCTTGCTTGACCATGAAGAAGCCTTCGGGCCGCTCCATCATCCATTTGACATCAGCGGCGTAATCCTCCGGCCGGTCGCCCGTGCGTTTCCGGCGGATAGAGCCGTTGTAGACGCGCACCTTGTCGCGCACCTTGCCGCCGAGCAGTTTGTAGACCGGAACGCCCGCTGCTTTCCCGGCGATATCCCACAAGGCGTGCTCGATGGCGCTTACCGCCGCGCCGTTGGGCTTGAAAGAGCCGCGCTGGCGGATCTTCAGCATCACGCGTTCGACGTCAGTCGGGTCCTCACCGATCAGGGCGTCGCGAAAATGCAGCACCCAGGGTTTAAGATAGGGCTTGGTGTATTCGGCTTCCCCCAGGCCGTACAGGCCCTCGTCGGTGACGACGCGCACTATGGGGTGCTTGCCGATGACGGCACAGCGGAGATCGGTGATTTTCATGGGATTACCTATTTCACCGATGAGAAGGCGGTCGGCGCCAACAATTGGTTGGTGATACTGGCGACGATTGGCCCATCGCTTTCAGACGCGTCGCGCACTTTGAACCAGGCTGGATCGGTGACAAAGGCCTTCCACTTCACTTCGCGCTCAGCCAGCGATTCCCAGGCGATGAAGTAGGTGAGGCGATTGCTGCTTTCGCCCACCATCGTGGTGAAGAACCCGGCCTGGCGAATGCCGTGCTTGTCCCACAGAGCCAGGGTGTGGTCGTTAAAGCGCTTGAGCAGCGCCGGTAGCCGGCCAGGCAGGCACTCGTAGACTCTCAGCTCGTAGATCATGTCTTCTCCTTGTCGCCTCTCCCTGCAGAGAGGCAGGCGCGGCGCGCCGGTTGAGGGGGGCTCGTCCCCCATTGTGTGTGCTTGGCCTCGCCCACGCATGATCCTTTCCCACTGAGAGGAGCGAGAAACTCAACTCCAGATCCGATCCCAGGAATATTCGTCATCCCAATGATCGGTCGGCTGCCACACGCCGGTGACTCCGGATTGCAGGTGCTGGCTGATGACGTCGTCGACGACGTCGTCTATGCCCAGACCGGGCTTGTCCGGCACTGTGATGAACCCGTCCTTGACCAACGGCTTGGGCAGGCCGGTGACGATGTCGTCCCACCAGTCCACCTCGACGCTGTGATATTCGAGCGCCATGAAGTTTTCCGTGGCCACCGCGACATGCGCCGCGGCCATTGCCGCGATCGGGCTCTCCGCCATGTGAATGGCCATGGCAACGCCATTGTCCCGCGCCGCGTCGCCGATCTTCTTGGTCTCGAGGATGCCACCGGAGGTGAGCAAGTCCGGATGGATGACCGCGATGCCGGCCTTGAGCAGCGGCTCGAAGCCTTCCTTGAGGTAAATGTCCTCACCGGTGCAGATCGGCACGGACGTCGCCTGCTGCAGCTGACGATACTGCTCGGTGTACTGCCAGGGGATGACGTCCTCGAGCCAGGCAGGCGCGTATTTCTCTATCCGCCCGGCGAGACGGATGCCGTCCTGCAGCGAGATGTGACCGACATGGTCGATGGCGAGCGGGATCTCGTAACCGATCACCTCCCGGACCTCGTGGATATATTGATCGAGCAGGTCGAGGCCCTTTTCGGTGAAGTGGAGGCCGGTGAAGGGATGCGGCACGTTTTGCGCGTCATAGGCGGCGTTGCGCGCCCGGCGCTCGTCCAGTGTGCTTGCAGGGCCACGGCCGGCACGGGTGCGGAAACCATCGAGCACACCAGCGGGCGCGACCACCGCGCCCGGGATATGCGAGATCTGCGCCAGCCCGAGGTCCATCTTGAGGAACGTGAAACCGAGATCCATTCGCGCCTTGAGCCGCTTGCCGGTCTCGGTGCCGCTGGGCTTGTCGGCGTCGGTGTCGCAATAGACACGCACCTTGTCGCGGAACCGTCCTCCAAGCATCTGGTAGATCGGCACGCCATAGGCCTTGCCGGCGAGATCCCAGAGGGCGATCTCGATTGCCGAGACACCGCCACCCTGCCGCCCATGACCACCAAATTGCTTGATGCGACGAAACAGTCGGTCGATGTCGCAGGGATTCTCGCCCAGCAACCGGCTCTTGAGCATCAGAGCATAGGTCGCGCTGGCGCCGTCGCGCACTTCGCCGAGACCGACAATGCCCTGGTTGGTGTAGATCTTGATGAGCGCCGAGGTGAACGGCGCGCCGACGATCTCGGCGACGCGCAGGTCGGTGATGCGCAGCTGGGCTGGCTTGGAGTTCGTGTTCACGCGATCGAGCGCCTCGTCGGCTCCATCCGTCTTTGGCATGACTCATCCTCTTTCTTGTGGGCGGTGCTTATTGCCCGCACGCTGGGCCGGTCCTGAACACTGCTAACTCAGCTCAATCTCATGGGCTTGCAGGTAGTCGCGGTTCATCTCGACACCGAGACCAGGCTTCGACGTCAGCTTGAGGCTGCCGTTCAAGACGTCGAGCGGTCTGTCGATCAGGTGATCGTATTTGCCCAGGTTCCACTCCGACGTTTCCAACTTGTAGAAGTTGGGAACGGTCATCATCACCTGCGCTCCCGCAACCACGTTGATCGGTCCCGCGGCATCATGCGGCGAGACCGGGATGTAGTAGGCTTCACACAGCGCGGAAATCTTCTTCAGTTCGGTAATGCCGCCGGTCCAGGTAACGTCCGGCATGATGTAGTCGGCAAGCCTGTTCTCAAGCACTGGGACGAAATCCCACTTGGTATGGCCCCGCTCGCCCCACGAGATAGGGGCACTGATTTTCTCACGAACCTGCTTGAGGGCGTTGAGGCTCTCAGGCGGGCATGGCTCCTCGAACCAGTCGATCTGGCCGGCTTCCTCGAGGCTGCGGCAGAGGCGGATGGCGGTGGGAACATCGAAGCGGCCATGCGCATCAATGAGGATATCGACATCAGGGCCTGCCGTTTCGCGGATCAAGGCCGTGAGTTCGGCCGCCTCGCGCTCGTCCTTTCGCGTCATGCTGCCATCGAGGTAGCCGTCGCGCTGTTCGCGGGACAAGCCATCGGCGGTGCGGCCCTGATGAGGGAACGGGTCGAACTTGAGCCCAGTATGGCCGGACTCGACAATGTCTCGGATTTCGCGGACCACACCCTCCTTGTTGGTAAACTTGCGCTGGTTGGGATGAGTGTAGAGTGCGATCTCATCGCGTACCGGGCCGCCCAGCAGCTCGTAAATCGGCTTACCGAGAACTTTGCCCCTGATATCCCAGAGTGCGATGTCGATGGCGCTCACGCATTCGACTGCGGCGCCGCGGCTGCCCATGTAGGTGAAGCTGCGGAAAATCTTGTGCCAGAGATGTTCGATGCGGGCCGGATCCTCGCCGGTCACCGCGACACCGATCTGCCGCAGGATCGTGCACAGAGCGCGGTTGGCGAGCCTTGTGGTGGTGGTGATTTCTCCCCAGCCACTCACCCCTTCGTCGGTCGTCACCTCGACGAACAGGAACTCGCCCCAGTAGGAAGCATCGGACTTGATCAGCCAGGGCCGAACGCTTGTGATTTTCATGTCGACTACCTTTGTGAAATCAGTGGGTAACTTTGTCCTGGGCCGGATTTTCTACCCGGCTCGAGCGGCGTTGCGCGCGCGCATCTGTTCGAGAACGTGCCGGCCCGACCCCTCGACATGGCGGGAAATGAGTTCGCCCGCCTCGTCGGCATTTCCCGCCTTTATGTGTGCTATGAGCTCGCGGTGCTCACGCAGGATGGCCGCCCGCCGCGCGAGTGTGAAATTGAAACGCCGGCTCACCGCTCGCAGCACTTCGCGATGTTTCCACCAAAGCTCGGCGGCATGGCGGTTATAGTGACGCTGGTACATCACCGTGTGGAAGGCGGTATCCAGTTCACTGTGCCGGAAAGTGTCGGCGAAGTTGTTCTCCTCGATCAGACCCTGGATGCGTTCGAGTTCGGCGATGTCCTCGCTGGTCGCCATATTGACGAACCATCGCGTCAGGGCTGGCTCGATCAGGACACCGATCTCGTAGATGTCGCGAACAAAATCCTGATCTATGGGGCGCACGCGCGCGCCGCGATTGGCTACGAAGGTGACAAAGCCCTCCCCGCGCAACAGCTGCAACGCTTCGCGCACCGGGTTGGTCGAGGTGCCGTGACGCCGGGCGAGATCGGTGACCACAAGCCGTTCGTTGGCTGCGAGTCGGCCCTCGATGATGTCTTCCCGGATCAGTTGATAAAGCGAGGCGCCCTCGCTTGAGGCGCCGATAGGGTCAATCCCCTCCGGTGGTTCTGCTTTGAAATCGCTTGTTTCAGCCAAAGCGGCTCCCCTCAATCAATACACACTTTGCTCGATATCACGCACGGTTTCGACAAACAATGTACGATTTATCGCGTTGACAGCCAATCCACGATCTGAAAACGTATAAAGCGCTCGAAGGGATACATTTGAGGAGATGTTCCCGCAGCCGACGAGTAAAGCCGCTCGCCACGATGCTGAGCGGCATGGGAGAGAACCTGGAGGATACCTATGACGAGGATTACACTCGGCGGTGCCGTCCTGCGCGGCACTGTCTCAACCGCATTAATGGTATCGCTGATGTCCGCGTCGGCGCTGGGCGCGCCCCCGGTCGATTTGAGCAAGTGGTCGCCTGAATATGTCCGCTCCATCGCGGGCACACAGGATTTCGACACCGCGGCCGATTGCGCCAAGGTCACCCCGCTCGACTATAAGGGACGACTGACCTTCTGGTATCAGGGCATATTCGAGGGCGATCCCGACCTCTTGCGCCAATACTACAAGGATTTCTTCGAAACCTTCCGCAAGACCTATCCAAACATCCAACTTGAGGATCAGGCCCTCACTTATAATGACCTTCTCGACAAGTTCCGCACGGCGCTGCTGGGAAATGCCGCGCCGATGGCGATCCGCCTGCAAATCCTCGGTGGCACCGAGTTCGCCTCGAAGGGCTATTTGCAGCCACTCAAGCCCGAGGATGTGGGGTATTCGACCGAGGATTTCTGGCCAGGCGCCATGAAGGCCGTGACCTGGGATGGGGTGACCTATGGCATCCCGACCAACAACGAAACGATGGCGTTTATCTGGAACGCCGACATTTTCAAGCGTGCGGGCCTCGATCCGGAGAAGGCTCCGGCGACCTGGGATGATGTCGTCAAATATTCCAAGCAGATCCATGACAAGCTTGGTATTGCCGGCTACGGCCTCGTGGCCCGCAAGAATGCCGGCAACACGCCATATCGCTTCATGCCACAGTTGTGGGCCTATGGCGGCGGCGTCTTCGATGAGGCGGCTGCGAATCCGACCTACAGTGATGTCGAACTCGACAGCCCGCAAAGCAAGGCGGCGTTGCAAGCGTCCTACGACATGTACGTTCGCGACAAGTCGGTTCCCGTTTCGGCGCTCACCAACCAGCAAGCCGATAACCAGCCCCTGTTCGTTGCCGGCCAGCTCGGCATGATGATCTCGCACCCGTCCGATTACGACGTCATGCGCGACCTGCAGAAGAAGGCGACGGGTAGCGACAAGGACAAGGCGCAGACCGTCATCGACAACATGCGCTATGGTTTGATTCCAACTGGACCCGACGGCAAGCGCGCCGTCGTGTTCGGCGGCTCGAACATCCATATCCTGAAGCCTGAATATGTCGAGGGCGGCAAGGTGGACGAAGCGGCAGCGAAGGCCATCGCCTGCATGTGGGCGAGCCCTGAATGGTCGCTGAAGATGGCCTACGCCGGCTCCAACCCAGGCAATCTCAACGGCTTCAAGACCAAATGGATGAAGGATCGTCTGGACAAAATAAAGTTCCTCGACGTCACAACCTCAATGCTGCCATACGGCATCCCGTTCCCCGCGCTGCCGCAGTCCCCCGAGATCATGAACATCATTGTCCCGGACATGCTGCAGAACGCCCTGACCGGAGCGATGACGGTTGATCAGGCCGCCGACGACGCCGCTAAAAAGGTAAAGGACCTGATGGGCGGGCTCTAGGCCGAGCCGACCTGCGACCGACCTGGCCGGCTGCGCTGAAGTGCAGCCGGTTCGTTCCGAAGAACAAGGGCACGCCACAGTGACGATCGTACCCGGCAAGACCGAGGCTCGCCGAAGATTGCAACCCGATAGGTCCGGCGTGCTGCGGCAGATTTGGCAGCATCGCGCCGACTACGCCTACGTGCTCCCCGCGATCGCCGTGATGCTCATCGTCATCGCCTATCCGATCTACTACACGGTCGAGCTGTCGTTCTTCAAGACGCCACCCGGCCTGCAACTGCGCGACAAGACCTTCATCGGCTTCGACAATTACACGACCATCCTCACCAGCGACGTGTTCTGGAAAGTTACCTGGAACACGGTTGTCTGGACACTGGGATCCACGTTCTTTTCCTTTGTACTGGGGTTTGGCGCCGCGTTGGCGCTCCACCGCGACTTTATCGGCCGTGGTGTCTTGCGCGCTATCCTTATCATTCCCTGGGTTATCAGCGCGGTTGCCGCATCCTACATCTGGAAGTGGATCTACCATTCGGACTTCGGAATCATCGGCGCGGTGCTGGTCGGCCTCGGATTGGCCGACCGGCCGCCGAACTTCATCGACAACGTCTCTACAGTGCTGCCCTCCCTGATCGTCGTCAATATCTGGCGCGAGTTCCCGTTTGCCATGATCATGATGATGGCCGGCCTGCAGACGGTCCCTGAGCAGTTGCTGAGCGCCGCAAAAGTCGACGGGGCCAGTGCATGGCAGCGCTTCTGGCACGTCACCTTCCCGCACTTGGGCAACGTCTCGACCGTGACGATCCTATTGCTCGCTGTCGCCAACTTCAATTCCTTCATCATCCCTTGGATCATGACCGGCGGCGGGCCGTCGAACGCGTCACATATCTGGATCACGCACATCTATGAGCTCGCCTTTGGCCGGCAGCGCTGGGGGGTTGCATCGGCCTATTCGGTGCTCCTGTTCCTCATGCTGATGGTGCTGGGCTACTTCTACGTGCGTGCGCTAGCCGGCAACGATCGGAAAGAGGGGAGCGCATGAGCATGATTGTAGCGACTGCCCCTCGAGATCAGACCCGGCGCCGGATGCACGTCGACGGGTGGCGTTGGGCGGGGCGCATTTTCCTCGTGTTCATGCTGCTTTACACCGCATTGCCGATGATCTGGATGCTGATCACCTCGATCAAGTCCGGCTTCGCCGCGATGCAATTCCCGCCGCAATGGTGGCCCGACGAACCCACCCTCGCCAGCTACAAGAAGCTACTCGATCCGCAGAACAGCGTCGGGCGGGACTTCCTCCGCTTTTTCTGGAACAGCCTTCTCGTTGCGACTGCCACGACAATCCTTTCGGTGATCGTGGCTGTTCCTGCAGCCTATGCGTTTTCGCGTTTCACTTTCCCGGGCCGGAATTTACTGTTCTTCGCCGTGCTGCTGCGCAACATGTTCCCGGCGGTGATCTTTCTGGTGCCGCTGTTCATCCTGATGCGCGCGATCGGGCTGGTGAACACGCATGGCTCGCTGGTCCTCACCTATCTCACCTTTGGCCTGCCGCTGGCGATCTGGCTGCTCAAGGGCTTTTACGACAACATCCCGGTACAACTCGAGCAGGCGGCGCGCATCGATGGGGCAACGCGGTTCCAGGCCTTCATCCTGATCGTGATGCCGCTTTCGACACCAGGGATCATCGCCACCGCGATCTATTCCTTCATTGGCGCATGGAACGAGTACATCTACGCCTACACCTTTCTCTCCAAGAACGATCAGTTGACCTTGCCGGTCGGCATCCAGCGTTTCTTCTCGGAAAATACGACCGACTTCCCGGGCCTGATGGCGGCCAGCTTCATGATGAGCGTCCCCGTGGTGGTGCTGTTCCTCGTCCTGCAAAGATACTTCGTACGCGCCCTGACAGAAGGCGCGGTCAAGCACTAGGGAGTTGCCGATGGCCCACGTGGTCCTCAAAGATCTCGTCAAGACCTACGGCAGCTTCAAAGCCGTCAACGACGTTTCGCTGACGGTCAATGACGGCGAGTTCGTAGCACTCGTCGGTCCTTCAGGCTGCGGCAAGACGACGACCCTCAATCTCGTCGCCGGGCTGATCCCGATCACGTCGGGTGAGATCGTCATTGGCGACCGTGTGGTCAACGACCTCGACCCCAAGGACCGGGACATCGCGATGGTGTTCCAGAACTACGCGCTCTATCCGCAGAAATCGGTCTACAAGAACCTGGCGTTTCCACTGCAGATGCGCAAACTGCCCAGGGAGGCGATCGACAAGAAGGTCAGGGACGCTGCACGCGTCCTCGACATGACCGAACTCCTCGAGCGCAAGCCTCGTGAACTCTCTGGCGGACAACAGCAGCGTGTGGCCCTGGGCCGCGCCCTTGTCCGAGACCCAGCGGTTTTCCTGATGGACGAGCCGCTCTCAAATCTCGACGCAAAGCTGCGAGTGCAGATGCGGTCGGAGATCAAGCGATTCCACCAGGACCTGAAGGCGACAATAATATACGTAACACACGACCAGCTCGAAGCCGTGACCATGGCCGACAGGATGGCGGTGATGAACGGCGGCTATCTGCAGCAATACGATTCACCGGCGCAGGTGTTTGCCCATCCGGTGAACATGTTCGTCGCCAGCTTCGTCGGCAGCCCTGCAATGAGCCTTGTTCCGCTGCAGGCGTCGACGGCAAACGGCAACACTGTGTTGACCGGCGCGGAAGGCTGGCAATTTGAGCTTTCGCCGCACAACGCCCAGAAAGTCGCGAGCGCAAAGACTAAGAAAGTCGTTCTCGGCGCGCGTCACTCGACGATCAAGCTGCACAAGAGTGCGGTGCCAGCCAGCGTCCCGGCCAAGGCCTACACGGTGGAGCCGACCGGAGACGTCACCTTCGTTCAGGCGTTGCTGTCCGGCGCCATCGTCAACATAAGCGTGTCCCCCAACGTCGCCGTTGCACCTGACGAACAGATCTGGCTCGAATTCGATCAGGAGCGGATGCATCTGTTCGACGGCGAAACAGAAATGGCTCTCAAGGTGAACTGAGACAGAGCGGATGCGTGTGGAACTGGCCGTGAATGACTGCGAAGCTTAAAATCACCGCGATCAAGCCCTATCCTGTGTGGGTGGGGACGCGCAACCAGATGCTCGTCAAGGTCGAGACCGACCAGGGCATCTTCGGCTGGGGCGAGAGCGGCTTGAGCGGTCGCGAGAAGGCTGTGGCCGGCGCGGTCGAGCATTATCGCGAGTTTCTCATCGGCCGTAACCCCATGCAGATCGGGCGGATCTGGCAGGAGCTCTATCGCAGCCAGTACTTCGAAGGCGGCCGCGTTCTGCAGGCGGCGATTTCCGCCATCGACATCGCTCTTCACGACATAAAGGGCAAGGCGCTGAGGGTGCCGGTCTACGACCTGCTCGGCGGCAAGCAGCGCGACCGCATCCCGACCTTCGCCTCCACCGGAGACGAGGCAGAGGGCGATGTTGCTATCGAACGAGCCCGGGAACTGCATTCGCAGGGATGGCAGGCGATCCGTTTCTTCCCCGTCGGACAGAGCAGCAGAGACCTATTTGAGCCGCGCGAGTCAATTGGCGTGACTGCCGGCATGCTGAATAAGGCGCGCGTAGCGTTGGGCGATGAAGTTGTGCTTGGCATCGACTATCATCATCGGCTGTCGGTGGCCGAGGCGGCTAGCTTCTGCAACAAGCTCGGCCGCGGCGTGCTTGATTTCCTTGAGGAGCCTATACGCGACGAGACACCGGAGGCCTACGAATCCCTGCGCAGGATGACTGACATCCCCTTTGCCATCGGCGAGGAATTTGCCAGTAAGTGGCAGTTCCTGCC
Organism: Mesorhizobium loti CJ3sym; assembly: GCF_000472785.1. GTDB lineage: Bacteria > Pseudomonadota > Alphaproteobacteria > Rhizobiales > Rhizobiaceae > Mesorhizobium > Mesorhizobium loti_E. Next base: position 37,407 of record NZ_AXAL01000036.1, on the reverse strand, counting down.
CTATATCGAGCGCGGCATCCATCAGTTCAATCGGCTCGACGTCTGTAATGTCGGAGGGCTCACCGAGGCGATGAAAGTCGCTGGCTGGAGCGAGGCGCATTATGTGGATCTGATGCCGCACAATCCCCTAGGTCCAGTGTGCACGGCCGCAACCATCCATCTCGGCGCGGCGGTGCCGAATTTCGCGTGGCTCGAGACCAGGGCGCCGGAAAGGAAGCTAAGCTTCGACAATTCCGAGTTCTTTCCCGTGCAACCTCGGCTGGACGGCCCTGACTATCCGGTCAGCGACTTGCCTGGGCTCGGCGTCGAGGTCAACGAGGACGCGATCCGGGCGCAGAGTTTCCGTTTCTGGGAAGCGCCCCATCTCAACCGCCGCGATGGTTCTGTCACCAACTGGTAGCTTAATTTCAACCGGAGCCGACAATGACGCATACTCCCGACATCACGCGGCCGCCCAAGGACCTGATCGACGCACTAAGAGAGATCGGGGCCGCGACGGTAGCCGGCACGCTCGGCCACATGGGCTTCCGCAATCCGCACATGGTCGGTCCGGTGGCGCAGAACCACGGGAAGTCGATCGTCGGGCCGGCGCTGACGTTGCAGTTCCTGCCGCAGCGGCCGGACCTCTTCAGCGAGGGAGAATATGCCGATCCGGAGACGCAACTGCATCGGCACGTACTCTACCACGCGCAGGAGGGCGACGTGGTCGTGGTGGACGCGCGCGGCGACATGAGCTCGGGCGTTTTCGGCGATATGATGTCGACCTATTTCAAGGGCAGAGGCGGCGCGGGCATCGTCATCGATGGGTGCATGCGCGACCGACCCAATGTCGACAAGCTCGATCTGCCCCTATGGCTGCGCGGCTGGACGCCCAACTACCATGTGCAAACCAGCATCTATCCCAACGCCGTCAACGTTCCCATCGCCTGCGGCGGTGTCACAGTGATCCCCGGCGACATCATCATCGCCGACGATGACGGGGTGGTGGTGCTTCCAGTCGCAATGGCCTCGAAGGTAATCGAAGACGCGAGGATGCATCACGATTGGGAAGAGTTCTCGCGAGAGAAGCTCATGCAGGGCGCGTCGTTGCAACGCTACTATCCGCTGCATGACGATGCCCGCGGGGAATACGAGGAATGGCGCAATGCGAGACGCGTGGAGAGCCCAAGCTAGCAAGGTCAGCCGCGACGGAGGCCAGACCTGATGGTGGCGGTGCTGCGTCAAAGCCGAAGGTGGGGAGTCGAGTTTCGCAACCGGGCGTTCAGCTTTGCGGCGAGGTAGCGTCGAGCGTTACGTCAGCAGTGTCCGCTTTCAAGAAATGGCAACGTCAGTGTGGAAGGCCGACATTGGGCGCATTGCTGTCCAGCAGATTTGGGGCCGCTTGCAGACCGTCCGCTTCTTGCGAGGATTGGGTAAAGCAATCGCGAACCTCACCGTCAAACGGAGTTGACATGTCCACACGAAAGCTGGGCGATGAGCGTGGCCAATAAAGCTGCGACGGCACATCCGTGGCAGAAGAGTAGGGTCGGCATCCCGCCGGGTTCGATCTTTTCGCGCGAAAAAGGTTCCGCAAGCGTTAGGCTCAGGAATTACTCTGGGCGCTTGGGATCGTCACGTTCGTCGCGATTTCATTGCGGGCTTTGCTAACGACCCTATCCGGAGACCCGACTGCATCCTGCACGTCCTACCGCCGAAGGGGCACTAGGCGAACGGTCGAAGAACCGCCGATCGCCCGCCGTCCGTTGGCCCGCCGCATTCGGGCACACCTTCTTGTAGCGCGCCCGCGGCCTTTGGAACACACAATGCGCAAGCCTGTTAGAAGCCAGCAACCCTGGACCGATATTTCATGAAACGACAAAAAACTTAAAACCGCCGATCGACGTGGTTTGGTCGAGCACGCTTTCAGAATCGGGTGTCCGAGGGAAGAACACGCAAGGCCGCGCGGACGACGGCAAGGCCGGCGCTAAGGTGAAGTCGGTCAAGATCCGCATTTCTGGCCAGCGATCGGAAACCCGCGCGATGCGGTCAGCGCCAGGCACATTCGAATGGCGGTATGGCCGGAAAAGGCAGGCAGTCACCTTGCGCGCCTATGGGACCGCGTCGGTATCGCCACCGCCAGTTCTGCCGATTTCCTGCGCGGGACAGGCTCAGGATATGCCACCGGGATTTCAGATGGCAGGGTCGCGGCGATCGACAAGCCGGACGGCTTTGTCAAGGAATTGGGCCGCTTGCCGGCCGCGCGCTTAATTGACTATTGCGTGGCAGGCGGCACCAAGGCTGAAATCGGCCGCAGCACAGCGCAAAGGAAACGCGACGCTCCCCCTAGGCTACTTCATGTGTAGAGTTAGACAGCGCACCCGCCCAAGTCAGGCGTGTTTTTTGTTGCGAGGCAAACGCCTTCAATGGAGCGCAGAAACCGCAGGGACGTTGATGTGGGTAATAGCAACTCGGTTTCGTCCGCTTCGTTTCGCATGATATAATCGCTGGTCGGCCACCTTGTACAATTCGCTGAAGGACGCGTCTGTCCCGAAGGTAACCCCGCCGAGACTAATCGATATCACGAATGGCGTGCCACCTGGAGTAAATTGGGTGGTCATCACGGCAATACGGATCCGATGAGCGACCATCTCGGCCTGGTCTGCGGGCAGGCCAGGGAGAAACAAACCAAACTCTTCCCCGCCTAGACGCCCTATAAGGTCGAACTCGCGCAGGGCCGCGCCTATGTTCTTGACCACGAGCTTCAATGCTTCGTCGCCGACATCATGCCCAAAGCCGTCGTTAATCCTCTTGAAGTGATCGACGTCGACAACGAAAAGAGCGCCACCGGTATTCCGCTCCGTTCGCCCCGCTACGCGTTCAAGGTAAGCGTCGACCAGGGACGTGAACGCGGCGCGAGTCAGGCAAGATGTGAGACCGTCTGTCGTCGCGAAAGCCAACAACCGATCGTGCGCGATGGCGAGTTGCCGAAGTTTAGTGAGAAGGTAACAGAAGAACGGCGGAGCTATCACCAGCGGTATGATGAGGTCATTGATTGGATTCGTGCCGAGCCGCCAACGCCATTCCTCGAAGGAAAAGCTGTCGATGGTGAACGCAATGGCGATGCAGCATAGCGTGCCCAGAGCTGTAAGCCCGAAGACGCGGCTCCACCCCTGAGCAGAGAAATCTAATTTCTGCCACCAGTCTACCATCGTGGAGAATGTAGAGGGCGCGATTAAAGGCACTATTAAGAAGTTAGTTCAAATACGAATCTTATGCGCCCCCTGCAGCGAGACATCTCTTTCGAAAAGCTTTCACGAATATTCGAACGTAATTCGCGTCGTACGCGTGGCGCAACTGCCATTCATTGATGGACTGTTGCAAGCTGGCCTATCTGGCCTAGTTCTGCTCCTCGGTCGCCCAAGTTACAAGCGCGATGCCGATTGAAAATGCGAGCAGCAAAGCGAAAACGGTCGCCAGCAAATTGGTGTCCAATAAGAGCCCAAGCACAACTGTCTGCAACCAGGATCGTTCATCCACGATCCGTAACCCATTGTGTCGTGGGTGGGCATAGTTACCAGTTCAGCCAGTCGGCCACTCAGTGCGCCACTTTCCGTCGGGGCCCTGAATTAGAACTTCTGCCGCATGTCCTCGCAAGGATGCTTCTGTGGCGGCTTTGATGGCGGCCAGCAAGGCGGCCGACTGCGTCTCATACGCATAGTCCTTGTCGTCGTAGCGGACTTTAAAACTATCCGCGTGTTTCGAGACGTAATACCTGGCCCCCGCCATCAACCCCACTCCCCACCAAATGCGCTGCGCACTCCGAGAAAGAGAATGAGCAATGGCCACGCGATATGTTGCCGCGCCTGCACCCGAACTGACGTCAGCTGTGAACCCGAAATCTATTTCCAGACTATATCGTGTGCCTTGAAGACGGCAAGATATTCAATACGATCAAGCGCCACCTCAGGACTAGGTTTGACCTCACGCCGGAATCGCAATTTTCACCACGCCATGCCCGCCCATGGAGTGGCCGAAGATCGCCAAGGGCAGGAAATGCGGAAAATAATCTCCCGTTTCGTCAGGGATGAATCCGGCGCTACCGCCATCGAGTATGGCTTGATTGCCGCGCTCATTGCACTCGCCATCATCACCGGCGCTGGCGCTCTGGGCAATTCGATCAACGCCAAATTCACAAGAATTGCAACGACGCTCAACAGCAGCGGATCCTAAATTTAAGACGCAAAACTGAAGCTGAAGGAGGATTCCCAGGCTGCCGGATTGGTTTGTGCTTGCGGTCGATCATAAGCTGAGTGAGGCAAACGACATCGCTTCAGCGTGGGTGTTGACCTGCCACTGAACTGTCATCCAGCTGCGATTATAGCCTCGACCGTTTTGCTTGCCGGTCAAAAAAGCCCGTCGCCCGATTTGATTGGGATCGGAGAGCGACGGGCCGTATGCGTGTAGTGCGGTACTGAAATTCTGCCGCAGCGCAGATAATGGGGCAGCTTGGTCAATGCTAAGTTAAACAGCCCGCTGGCAAAGCCGCTGCCCTTTATTGTCCCCATGATTAGTCGACGCAGGTCGACGGCGTGCATGGCGCCGTCACGGCCGATAGCTTCTCGTGATTCACCAGAACAGTTTCTGATATGTCTTCTTCATGGCCCAGGACATCTACGACGTGGTCTATCGCCCCCCCGCGGCCAGGCCGAGAATCTGATCAAGATGCACAAGAGCCAGCTTGCCACGGACCGCACCCCCTGCCGTCACCAATTGCCAATCAGGTGCGCCTCTTCCTGCACAGTGCCGCATACTGTGTGATGCTCGCGCTGCGTGACGCGGTGCCCAAAACCCACCAGCTCAGCAAAGCCGAGTTCGCCACTTTGCCTCCCAGGCTCCTTAAGATCGGCCGCCCGCGTCACCGATACCGTCTCGGGCATCAGCCTGGCCTTCGCCGCCGCCTGTCCCGAAGACCGCTTTTGCGCGCGATCGCCGTCACGCTGCAGCCAACAGCACCATCACCATCAGCGCCGGGAACAGCGCCTACAACAAGTCCAGGGCACGCCGCGCGGTGAAAAGACGCCTCATCATCCGCGCCGGCTCGCTGGCGGCAAACGCGCTCATGGTAAGACGGGCCGGCCCCTTGGCCCTCTTAGCAAATCATCGATCTCCGCGGCGGAGACAGGTCTGCTGAAATAATAGCCTTGCATTTCATCGCAGTTGTTTTTGCGCAGAAAGTTTACCTGCTCGTCGGTTTCGACCCCTTCGGCTATAACCCTCATATTCAGCTTTTGGCCCAGCGATATCACCGCACTCGCCACAGCTTGATCATCTTCGTTTCTGGCGACGTCGGTGATAAAGGATTTGTCGATTTTGAGCCGCGCGACCGGGAACGTTTTGAGGGCACTGAGGCTTGAGTAGCCCGTGCCGAAATCGTCGATTGAAATCTGAACGCCCAGAGCCTGGAGCTCGTTCATTGTTGCCACGGCCAGCTCGACATCCTGCATGATCAGGCTTTCTGTCACCTCGAGCTCGAGGTAACAGCCCATTAGCCTGCTTTCGCCGAGAGCATGGACGACACGTGCAACCAGGTTGTTCTCTCTGAACTGGCGGGCCGAGACGTTGACGCACACTGTCATCGGCGGCAATCCTGTTTCCTGCCACGCCTTGTTCTGTCGGCAGGCCTCGTGCAGAACCCAATCGCCGATAGGCACGATCATGCCAGTTTCTTCCGCCGTTGGTATGAAGTCGACCGGCGGCATCGCACCTCGCGTCGGATGGTTCCAGCGGATCAATGCTTCTACCGCAAAAACGCCCCCGCTTCGCAGGTCAACCTGCGGCTGATAGAGGAGGGTGAACTCCGAACGGGCAAGGGCATTCCGCAGCTCTTCCTGTAACAAGAAACGTTCGTGCGCCCTGATGTTGAACTCGGGAGCGTAGAACTGGAAATTGTCTCGCCCCACCTCTTTTGCGCGATACATTGCCGCATCGGCATTGGCCACGAGGATTTCCGGGCTGGCACCATCTTTAGGGTAATTTGCTATGCCGATGCTGGCTGTCGCCCTCACAAAGTGCTCTCCCAACTGGACCGGCTCGGCTATCGCTTTGCGCACCTCTTGAAGGGTCTCCGCGATAAGATCGACGTTTTTCGGTTGGTCAAACAGGACGAGCACAAACTCGTCGCCGCCAAGTCGAACGACCGTATCGGTGGTTCTCACGCATGCCACCATCCGTTCAGCTAGCGCCTTGAGCAGTCTATCGCCGGCGTTGTGCCCGAGCGTGTCGTTGATGAGTTTGAAATTGTCCAGGTCGATGAAAACCACCGTAACCCACCTGTCGTATCTCTGGGCGTGTATAATCGCTTGTGAAAGTCGGTCCTCGAGCAGAGCTCGATTCGGGAGGCCAGTTAGCACATCGTGATTGGCCATAAAGTGGATCCGGTCTTCCGCTACCTTGCGCTCAATGGCGATGCCGGCGATGCGAGTGGTAAAGTCGATCAGATGCGTTTCGGCGTTGGCGGGCTCACGAACCGTCATCGAGTACATTGCGAAGACACCCAAAACCGCGCCTTGGTGGGAGAGGATTGGGGTCGACCAGCAAGAGCGATAACCGTACGTCGTCACCAGCTCGCGGTAAGATTCCCATAGCGGGTCTATCATCACATCCTTGACGACCACGCGTTCACGTCGAAACGCTGCCGTCCCGCAAGATCCAACCTTGGGACCGATGGCGACCCCATCAATTGCGTTGACATAGCCTTGCGCCAAGCTGGGCGCTGCGCCATGTCGCAGATGCTTGCCCTCTTTATCGAGCAGCAAAACCGAACCAAAAATCCCCGTGAGTTGCGATTCTATCAGACGCACCAGACGGTCCAGCACATCTTCGAGAGATGCGCCTGTCGCGATCATTTCAAGGATATGTGCCTGTCCGTCCCGGAGTAGGTCGGCTTTCTTGCGTTCAGTAATGTCGTGGGCAATGCCAACGAGACCAAAGATCTCATTTTGCTGATTGCGCAGCGGTACCTTCGTCGACGAAAGCCATTTGCCCGCCCCTAAGGCGTCGATGACGAATTCTTCCTCATCGATCATCGGTTGCCCGGTTTGGAGAACATTCAATTCGATGGCCCGAAATTTGTTCGCAAGTTCTGGGGCGTGAAGGTCGAAATCAGTCAACCCGATCATATCAGTGGTCTTTTCACGACCACTGTCGGTGGCAAGCGCCTGATTGGCCACAATGAAGCGGCTTTCCGCATCCTTGACCCAGAGATAGTCTGGAACCCAGTCGATCAGTGTCTGCAGAGATATACGCTCGTCGACTATCTGGCGGGTGGCGGCCAGCTCGGTGATATCCTCATGGGTCGAAACCCAACCGCCGTCTAACATCGGCTGGTGATAGACCTTTACCGTACGGCCATCGGCAAGATTGGCAGTCCACGTTCGCGACGCAGTGCCCGTATTAACCGACCGCGCCAAAGCGAGATAGTCGTCGACAGACATAGCGGATGTACCAGCCGCGATGCGATGGATCACGATATCGCGTAGCGCGATGCCAGGCTTTAGAACATCGGATGGAATTCGGTAGATCTGAGAGTACCGAAGATTTGACAGGATCAACCGCTCCTCGGCATCAAACAGACAGATCCCTTGGGATATGTTATCGATGACCGTCGCAAATCGAGCAGCCTGAGCTTTGAAATTTTTAATTTCGGTCTCAAGATTGGTGTTATGGACCTCGTAGGAAGTCCTCGCCAATTTTGCTAGCGCCACTAACCCAGCCGTTTCTGTGGCCTGTACAGCTTTGTTCGTTGATTTCACCACCAAGCGGAGACCTCCGGTCTGCTGCTTCGCCAAGAAAGAAATGGTTTTAGAACTAGCTGGCAAACGTTATCGAAAGCTCAATAACCGCAAGCGAATTGCGCAGGGGATGCTGCAAGGAGCCGAAATGCTCTGATGACGTTCTTTTGAATGAATATGTTTACGCGATGTTTCCGAGTCGGTCCCTGCCTTCGCGACTTTGATCGGTCGCCGGGCAATAGCGCGAATGGGTGTCGACGATAGTCAGGATGCGCAGCTTCTTGTCGGTCGCGAGCTAGTCATGAACAAAATTCATAGGCCAGACATCGTTCGGTCCGACAGTCTCCCTGAGTTTCGCTTTCACTCTTCGCTTGCGATGCTTCTTCCAGAGCTGAAGGACCAACTTGTCGTAAATCCGGCGTGCTAGCCGCAAGATTCTCCACCGTTATTCCTAGGCTTTCTGAGGTGGTCCCAATTTTTTGGGGTGGTCCCAGATTTTGAGACGGGGCATAAGGTGGATCGACCGATCAAAAGGACGATCCAACATGAAGACACGTTGCAGGTGATCAACCTGTTGAACTAACGGCGCACCAGCTGTCCCGCTTGTCGGACCTCCCCCTTGCCTGGGCTGACCAGGCTTCACTCCTAGGGTTCTAACCATCGGGCGAGCATCTCGCTGATCAGTCGACCATCACTTTGGCAAACACTTGGCTACGGAATTCGCCCGACAGAGACGGACGACCAAAAGTCAGGCGTTTTTGGCGTTCACTGCGGCGTCTCACCCAAGTGTTGCCCCCTACTCGGCGCTAACCCACGGAAATGTCGGAGCTATTCTGAGACGGTTGAAGACCCCGGAAGAGATCCAGCGCGCCATCGCCTTTAAGCACTGATTTTGCTGCTCTATTTTGATCACAAAGTAGCACATCTGTAGCATAAACCCGTGACAAAAGCCATAAGGCTGAATCCACGACTGACCGAGTTAATCTCTGCTGCCAGCAATTCGACCCCATCAGGCTTGCCGCGATCCGGCACCAAGCCAAAGATCTCTGCGTCGGCCGACCATGACGCACGTCATGTAGGCCTTGCTCGCGGTGGGCCTTCGTGGTCCAAATCGAACCGACACCAAGGAGATCGGATATGCAGGGTAGAGAACGCGTTCTTGTTGAGCGCTTCATTGGTCTCGACGAGTTCGGAAAGGATCATGAGGTGAGCCTCTTCGACGTCTACGATATAGAGACTGGCGTCGGCGTGGACTCAAGGACTCTTGTCGAACGAGTAGCTGAATCATCAGATGGAAGCGCACTGACGCCTGTCAGCGACGATGTATTCAGAGTTCTGGGCACTGAGTGGGTAATCACACGAAAGAAATGACACCCCTTGTCGGCGCCGAGGTATCAATCCTCGAAAAGGCGCGCCGCCCAAAGCCTGGGTCCACTACTCAACGCTAGGCGGAACTGCCGGTGATGCGATGATCAATTCTGCTCGCGCAGCCCAGGCGCACGGACACCACCGATTCGGAGCCAGGTCGATCGTTGACTTTTGAGCTTCCCGCCCAAAATTGCATGTAGCCTGTACTCATAGCGGACATCGTGGAGATTTCTCATGGATAGCGGCATACTCACGCCCGCCGACGCACTTGCAGGAAAAGGTCGGACGCCTTTTCCTGATGCGAGCGATGAGTATCAAGAGGCGCGACAGGCGCTGTTGAAGGACGAAATCGAATTTCGTCGGCATATGACCCGAGTTGCCGAGCAGCGCAGAGGCCTGCCTGATGGACCGGTCATCGAGAAAAATTATCGCTTCCAGGATGCCAACGGCGCCGATCTCGCACTGCTTGAGCTTTTCGGTGACAAGGACATACTTGTAACCTATTTCTGGATGTTCGGACCGCAGCGCGCGCGCCCCTGTCCCATGTGCACGAATTGGCTAGGTGCGGTGAACGGAAATGCTGCTGACATCAAGCAGCGGGTGAGCCTCAAAATTCTTGGACGCAGCCCGGTCGAGCGACAGATCGCGTTCGCACAGGAACGTGGGTGGCGCGATTTGGATTTTGTCCAGACGGTCGGCGACGACTACGCCAATGACCTCAAGCTCATTAACGCTGACGGCACTGAGAACCCAGCCTTGGTCGTATTCAAGCGCGACGGTGAGCAAGTACGGCTGTTCTGGGCGAGCGCGATGACGGCGGAGATGGCCGACCCCGGACAGGATCCGCGAGACGCTCCAGACATCGCACCGCTCTGGTCGATCCTTGATCTTACCCCTGCCGGGCGTGGAACCGACTGGTATCCGAAGCTCAGCTACTAGGGCTTGGGCGTGGCCAGTCCCAACGCGAGGCTCGGCATGACCATTCTGGAGAGCCCGAAGAAAGCTGTCGAGCGGGTCACCGGGTTTGCTAAACCGAGCGAGAAAAAGCTTGCCGGTCTCGTCAGGCTGCGAAAAGCGAACGCCTTTCGGTTCAAGGATGATGGCCTCGTGCCCAACCATCCGGCGTGGCCTTTGGTCGTCTACCGGGGCGCCGTGAGGTTGCCAGCCGAATTCGATCCCGCCGCAGTCATGGAAGCGCTCTTCGGGGCCAATGGCTGGGGCGATAGCTGGCGCAATGGCATCTACGATTACGTTCACTACCATTCGCAAATACACGAGGTGCTGGGCGTCGCACGCGACACGGCCAAGGTACAGTTTGGCGGCAAGAAGGGCCGGACGCTGTCCCTGAAGGCGGGCGATGTGGCGGTCCTTCCGGCCGGCACCGGTCATCAATGCCTCTCTGCATCCGGCGATTTCCTGGTCGTCGGCGCATATCCGCCCTCTGGAACGTACGACGAATGCACGACTGCCGAACAGCACAGGAATGCACTCGCGACGATCCCCAAGGTGGGTCGTCCACGCAAGGATCCTGTTTACGGAAGCAAAGGCCCGCTTCTCGGGCTTTTCACGAACGCTCGTTAACGTCGGAACGAAATAGCTGAACTATTGTCGATGCCGACCCAGCGAGACTGTTCGCATGTCGAAGATCAATGACGAGTGGAAAGTTGGGCCACACGGTCAACTCGAAAAACTCGACGACGGCCTGCTGACCGTTGCGGGTCAAATACAAATGCCGCTCGGTCACTTTCCGCGTCGGATTTTGACTGGGCGACGCACTGCTATCTGGAGTGCCGTTCCTCTCGCCGAGCCGCCAGCACCATTGATAACGTGAACCTGAAGTACCTGCTTGGCGATATCCAGACCAATTGTGGTAATCTTCTCCATGAACGGCTCTCCCTCATATGACTTTCGACAGCCGCACTTTGGTACATTGCGATGCCCGGAGCGGACCCGTCCACCATCAGGTCAGGACCTGCGACCTCGGCGGAGTTTTTTTCGCTACCGACCTGACACGCGTATTTTTCGGGATTGCCAGAAACTTCACGGCAGTCCAGACCCCTTATCTGGTGAAAAGAAACGCAGCATCTCGGTGATGGAACGTCTGGAAGCCACTTTTCACGGCGACACCGGTCAGGCATTTCGTGCCGATCATCACACCCATCTTGATGCACAGCTCATTGCCTTTGATCTCCCAGGTCACGGCTTGCTTGATCGGCCCCTCCAAGAGACCGCTTCCATCCCTGCGCAGCGTCATTCGGCCAGCTTTTCCGTCAGGCACTTTCCAGTTCCAGGGTCTTCCATCCGTCAATGACTGGCAGAGGAGCTCATCTGATCACCATTTATGATCCTCTCCCACCTAGCTACGCGTCAGATGAAGATCGCCGAAACGCCGTAAACACCCTGGTTCGACAGCGAGGTCTGAGGGCAGCAGTCGATACAACTTCATTCACGAATACAGCGCCATGCGTCTTGGTGGGTGCTCGAATTGGCCGGCGTGGACCACGCGCTTACCCGCACGAAACAGCGGAACAATTCGCTGCTTGACGCGACCGGCAAGCCGGTCAGCGAGATGGCGATCACAGCACTCCTTGCCGGCCTATCTCGCGATGCCTATGCGACAATGTTTTCCTTGGATGACGAGACATTAGAAGCCGGTGGAAAGGCAATCCTGGTGTCGCGCGGTGACCTCGGCAAGCTCTTATTCACGGCCAGCGCAGGACTTGGACATGACGGCGAGACTACACGTTTGTCGGACAAGCTGAGAAACGTTGTCCAATTGCGCGGAGGAGGAAATAGGAACCGTCGCGTTAGTACGATTTCAAACAGCTTTTGGTCTGACCCTACCATGCCCCTCCGCTAGTGCCGCGCATCCTGTGCGCCCTCGGCGGGCACAACGAAATGGAAGACGGCTCCTCGAGTTACTCCCGTCGTTGCCCTAATGACTACGACCTTTTTATCCATGGCCAAAGCACTTCTCCTTGCAATCAGCTTCAAACATCCGGAGGCGCATTTCGTTTCCGCCCAAATACAATGACATTGGCACAAATACGATCACGTCATAGAGTTATATTCGCCACGACTTAGCTTTCACCAAGACCAAAAAGATGAGTAAGTGTGTGACGAGTACGACGGGAGCGTAGAAAATATAGATAAACCAAAAGGTGCCCATGTCGTAGGTCGGTAAGTTTATTTGCAGAAGACCGCGCACTCCATTCAGCAGGTCCACAAATCCCCAAATGTTGGTTACCCACACGAGAGGAATAGGGAAACGCCAATTGGTACCCAGGAGAAGGATGCAAGCGAGCGCGAGCCCTGCTTCCAGGAGGTCGCCGTAGGCGGCGCCGGAAAGAAAGGCGGACGGCAGTTTTGAATCGACCATGCCCGGAACGAGCAGTGTCATGCCCACGTATCTTGGCACATGCGCAAAGAGCAGGATGGTTAGAGCAGATTTAAGGGGAAGCTTGGCTAATGCGGGCCAAACATACAAAACCGCTATGACAGTCAAGACGAATACACTTGAGGTAAGCTGCATCCAGAAAATCGAAACGTTATTCATTGGTCATCTCTCTCAATGGTCTACTGGCCGCACATCCGCGGCACTCCTGAATCCAGATACGAACTAAAATGCCGGCGCTGGCAGCGCCGCTAAACAGGCTGTCGTTACGTCGGGGTGGAGCGCGCAGCCTGCCCGATCGCATCGACCACGACGTCCGGATAAGTGAGGGGGACGGCGTGCGAGGAGTTCACCTCGATGACGGTGGAGTGGGCGCGATCGGCCTGGAGCTTATATTCTTCCACAGGAAACACCGCGTCCTGCAGAGGCCTGATTTGCCAGCTCGGTTTGCTCGTCCATGCCGCGGACGTTAGATGCTCGGTGATGGCGGCCAGGTCGATTGGGCGCTGAGTGGCCATCATCAAGGCAAGTTCGTCCTCGGGCACGTCGGCGGCAAGGAGGGCGCGGAACTTGTCGGCTCGGACAAGGGAATATGCGCCGCTGGTTCCGTCGGGCAAGGTATATCTGGTCACGTTGACGGATGAGGCGAAGTCGAAGCCGGGAAACCGTTCGAGGCAATCCTTGAGGCGCTCTCCGACCGCAGGCATGGGGGCGGCTGCGTAGACAAGGCCGCTGACCTTTGGGTGGTCCCCAGCTTGGGTAATGACGGCCCCGCCGTAGGCGTGGGAAACGAGAATCACCGGGCCCTGGATTCCGTCGAGGACGCTCCGCAAGTAGGCGACGTCGATGCCCAGACTGCGTAGCGGATTGGCAAAGGCGACCACGGGGTAGCCATCGCGTTGGAGCCGAGGAATCACCAAATGCCAGATTGACGCATCTTCGAGGCCGCCGTGCACGAGCACGACCGTTGGCTTAGACGCTCCGGACCCCCCCGAGGTCGCAAAGTTATCTTCGATTAGTCCTTTAGCGCCCATGTGCGTTGTCCTTGTCCAATTGATCTGCTGCCGTCGGGCCGCTTTGCTTCAGCGTCCGATCGCGGCGAAAACGCGATAGGCAACGTCATTTCGGTCGCGGCCGGCCGGCGCAACGATCTTCTCAATGCCCGAACCCGGATCGCCATGGGTCACCGGGCGGAAATGCTTCCATTCGACCGTGGTCTCGCGGTTGGCCAAACCCCAGACGCCGTTCCGCTTGGTAAGCGAATCGACGTAGCGGCCACCGGATATGAACTCATGACCGTCGTCGATCGTGCCGTCCTTCGCACAACGCTCGGCGTAGGATTTTCCGAAGAACCCGGCGACCTTGTCGGTGTCGCCCTCAAGCAGATGATAGGCGTAATAATAGGACTCAGCGGCCGCAGCATCGCCGTTCAAGGCAATATGCGTGTGGGTCACGTGGTGCATCGTCGAGGCGAATGTGTCGCGAGAAAAGGCAATCACCTTGTCGGCGAAATCGCGGGCCGTACCTTCGAACCAGGCATGTTCGGTTCGCGCGTCTTCGTGATAGAGCGACTTGAGCAATTCAATGTCCAGCCGGTCAATCGCACGAGCGTACGAGGTCAGTAAGTCCTCGATCGCGAACCGATCGAGGATCGAGTTGATCGCGGCACTGTTGTTCTCTTGCGACATTGACTGAATTACCTTTCCGAAAGGGGAATGGCTGAGCCCATGTCTTGCTCGGCTGCGTTGTTGGCGTCGGCTGATCGCTGGCTCGCAAGTACGCTCTCGACCGGATGCGTCCCGTTGCTCTCGAATGCACCCATCTGCACGAGGAGCGCGGTTCTGCTGCCATCCAGATGTGGCTTGGAGAGAAACAGTCCAAATGCCTCAAATAGGCCGGTACGCGGAGCGCGTTCCACCGTTGCGGCCAGCGTCGTTGGCTCGATCCGGCGAACGTAAGCGCCGAAGATATCGCAAGTTGCGCCCACCGCGACGAGCGTGCTTTCCGAAGGGTATTGATCCGGGGGCACGACCAGATTCATGTGCGTGGAGACTGCATCACCGACGCGAACAGACCACTCGCCGTGTCCCTTGTTGGCAAGTCTGTCGCAGGTTAGGCGACCGCCACTGTGCGCGAAGCAGCAGGCGGCAACAGGCCCTCCAACTTCCTCGTTGACGCCAACGTCGTGGCAGATCGCGGCTGCGTAGAACAACTCGCGATCAAACTTAATGCCGTCGAACGCTGCAACCTGCGCTCCGAAATAGTATGTCCGAAGGCAGTGCGCCCACAGCACGTCGCTGTAGGCACTACGGGCGAATTCATCTGCGTCGCGCACGAACTGCGTATCGGGCGGAGTCAGGCTATCCAACTCAATCCTAGAAGGACGAAGGAGCCCAAGCCGGTAACGGGCCTCGTCAAACACGATTTCAGCCCTCAGAGAAGCAAGGTTCCGCGCAAGTGCATTTGTTTCGTCCGCACTCAACCGACCGCCCGTCCTATCAGCCCAGGCCAAAGTCCCCATCCTTGCTGCAGACATTGCCATTTACCCCCGTCTTTAATTGCAAACTTGATTTTCCTGCGATACCGCAGGATAATGTGTCCGTCAATCATTTCTTGCGAACTCGAAGGAAAATAAGTTGAATGGTTCCCGTACCCGCGGCCGCCCCCTGAGCTTCGATAGAGGAGCTGCGCTAGACCGGGTGCTTCCGGTTTTCTGGCGCAAGGGATTCGACGGCGCCTCCCTCGATGAGCTTGCGGCTGCGGCGGGCCTCAATCGCCCGAACCTCGCTGCCGCGTTCGGTGATAAGCGCGGGCTATACCTAGCCACGCTCGAGAGATTCATGAGTAAATTCGTGGACGAGGCTGGTCGAATTCTGGATCAGCCTGGTAGTTTGCGAAACTGCCTCGATCAATTCTTCGACTTCGCAGCAACCATCTACACTCGTGATGAGCTCGGCTGCTTCGTTTTCGGTACCGCTCCGGCCGCGAGTGGCAATGACTTAGAGATCCAAACCTCACTGGCGAGCGCATTGGAAACAGCTCGATCCATATTGCAGCGAAAACTCTCGAATGCCGCCGGGATCGATCTGTCTCCCGGTGCGGACGCGGAAGGCTTGGCGATAGCATTGACCGGAGTCCTCTTAACGCTGGCGTTGTATGCCCGGGCAGGCTTCACCCCCGAAAATCTGTCCAAGATGCATCGACAGGCGACCGATACGATTCTGACAGGGTGGACGTCGAATGACCTTCAATAGGAGCCACGACGACGTGATAGTGAGGCCTTCAAGCTTGCTGTTTGGCCCGGTAGCGGGACTGAGCCTCTTCGCTGCACCCCTGAATGCCAAATCTACCGAGCGGCCCTTTTCCAGCCCGGCGGCCGACGGTACAATTCCGCATGTCGGGGCGGCTAAAACTTCTCGAAGCGGGCTGCACTTCGCTCGCTCGGAGAATGTTGTTCAGGCCAAAAGGCGGTCCGCCAGAACCTCGACTTGTCTGATTTCAAGCGGCCCTTCAAATAATTCGTCATATTTTGCCATCAGGGCGGCGGCGATCGAACCGCTAAGATGCGCTTGGCGCCCCTCTTCCTCCTCGAACGCGTCGAATATGCCGAATGTCGATTGATCGAAACGAACCGCAAACCAGGCGATGGTTAAAGGTTCCTGCTGAACTAACCCTTGTGCACTCTGAAGGAATGTAGCGACTTCCTGTTCCTTGCCTGCCTTCGCCTTCAGCTGAATGAAGATTGCGACTTTGGTCATATAGTCTCTCCTCGATGTTAAATTGCGGAATGGGAGCGGACAGCTCTTCGAGCTTGACAGCCATGTGCTAATTGGCGACCGACTCTAAAAAACGATCTCTGGTCAGTGTTCGTCCCGATATTTCTTTACCCAACCGGCAAATGTCAGCATCTGGGGATTTTCTTTCCGCGCCTCTGCAATGTTCGCTTTGAAGCCCTTTTCGCGAATCCAGGTGAACATGTCCAAGAACTCCTTCGGCATCGCCCTCTTGGCTAGGAAGGCGGGAATCGGCGCCACCCAGGGCTTCTTTCCGGTGACGGTCTTGAAGGTCCTGACGATATCGTTGATGCTCAACTGATCCCCGGCGAGCGGGATGACGCGTCCGGCGTAGCTTTCCGGATCTTCCAGAGCGCGCGCGGCAAACCAACCTATGTCGTAGGTGGCCACGAATTGGATGGGGAGCGTTGGGCCGAAGTTCGCTCTGAATATTCCGAGGAACATGCCGCGCTGCAACGCCGGGACGCCGAACGCATCCATGAAACCGACCGGACGCAGAATGGTCGCCGGTAGTCCTAGATCACGGATGTGTTGCTCGATCGCCCATTTGCTCTCGTAGTGGGCAAGGCCGCTGTTCCGCTCGACCCCCTCGGCCGACGAGTAAACGAGATGAGGACTGCCCGCTGCCTTTACCGCATCGGCAAATCGCTTCCCGTTTAGCTCCTCCGCCGCGGTTCCACCCTTTTCCGTCCATTGCTGCACCGAATACGCAGCGGACACGCCCGCCAACGCCTTCCTAAGCGATGCCACGTCGTCAAAGTCACCCTTGACCAGCTCCACGCCACGCGCGGCCAGGCTCTTGGCCTTCGGTGAGTCCAAGTTCCGCGTCAGGACCCTCACACGGACCTTTTTCGCCGCCAACAAATGCGTGACGGTCGCGCCGCCCTGGCTGCCGGTGCCACCAGTAACAAGCACCACTTTTTCATTAGACATAGATTTCATCCTTTTTGCTTGTTCTGGAGAAAGCGCGTCGGACACTGCGGCAGCCTCGGAATAAAAGACTGAAGACGGTGACCGGCCAGCGGCCTACCTGAACGATTCTCCACTTGACGCGATGAGCGACATGCCCACTTGGTCTGGCGTTGCGACAGGGTCGCTCGCCAACAATTCCGATTGGAACTTCTTGAACGATGGCAGGCCGGTGATGACTGCGGACGGATCGTCTTGAGAGGTCACCAGATGAAGAAAGGTCTGCCCGTCCTCCTCAAGGAATATTCGATAAGAGAGGCCTGGCACTGCAGCCGACGTCAGCGCTGCAATGAACTCATCAAGGTTCTGCCTGTTCTGCGCGACGTATTCCGGCTTCACCGTGTATCGATGGCGTGTGATTCTCATTTGATTGTCCTTGCAATTTAAGTTTGGGTGGCGAGCGAGACGCAGACCTGCACGGCCTGTGCCTCTCCCTGATTAGTTGGAAGACTCGCTCCACAGCTTGGCGCTCTCCACGGCGAAGTCGTGGTAGGAGCGCGGGTTGCGGCCAAGACGCTCGCGCAGGCGCTCAAGCCCGGCGGCGGTCGAGACCGGGCCGTCCTCCTGGAAATGCTTCATCATGTATTTGAAGTCGTAGGCCATCCAGTTGGGGGCGAAGGCTCGCAAGCTCTGGACCCATTGGTCGATATCGTCGCCGATATATTTGATCGGGTGGCCAAGTGCCTCGCTCCGGAGTTTCGCGCCGCTTTCTCCGGTCAGCACGTCCTCGGCCACCACCTCGTAAATTTCCGGGCCGAGCGGTTCACTGGACGCCAGCCGGCGCTGGATTTCGAGCACGGCCACCTCAGCGATGTCGCGAACGTCGGTAAACGAAACACCCTTTTGCCCGATCGGGAATGGAAACACGCCGTGGCCGAGCGCATCCTTAACGCCCGGGCTCTGCATGTAGGCGTTCGGACGCAATATGGTCACCGGCATATTGTGTTTCGCAATCAGGCGCTCGGCGGCAAATTTTGACGCGAAGTGCGGAACGTCTTCGGTTTCCTCGACCCGAAACACGGACAAGTAGGCGATTGCCTTGATCTTCGCCTCGCGACAAAGATTGAGAGCGGAAATTGTGACGTTCAGCTCATCCGGCACGACCGGGCTTAGAAGAAATACCGCTTCGACGCCGTCCATTGCGGCCCGCAGGGCATCCACATCGAGCAGTTCACCCTTAAACGGCGTGACACCCGCCGGAAATGTCGCCTTTTCGGGTGAGCGCGTGAAAGCTCGAACGTCAAAGCCTGCCGCAACAAGTTGATTGACAACAACCGAGCCAACGTTGCCGGTGGCGCCCGTAACTAAAACAGTCATGATTATCTCCGATTTTGTTATGAATTAGACGGCTTGGCCGTGCGCCGAGCGGCGTGTTTCGATGACGAACTGTCGAAGGGCGGCGCCGATCTCGTCGGGCGAGTCCTCCTGCAGGAAGTGCCGGCCCTTCACGGTGACTTCGCGCTGGTTCTTCCAGGTCCGGCAGAACTGCTGGTTTGCGCTACCCTCCGAGATAACCGCCCCGGGGTCGCCGGTGATGAACAGCTTCGGCATCTCACTCTGGCTGAGCCATTCCGAGTAGGCCCGGATGATCGACGTCACGTCCTCGGGTTGGCCGTCGATGGAGGCCTGTCGCGGCCAGATCAACGTCGGCAGCCGTGCTTCGTGCTGGGCATAAGGCGCACGATAGACGGCCATCTCCTCCTCGCTGAGGGTTCGGATGATCGCCCCCGGCAGCATTTTTTCGACGAAGAAGTTCTCGTCCAGGACGAGGTGTTCACCTTCGCTCGACCGAAGTGCGCGGAACCCGTCGGCCGATGCACCGAAATCGTCCCAGCTGAACGGTCGGACAACAGCTTCCATGTAAGCGATCGCCGCAATCTGATCCGGATAGCGGTAGGCGCGGTGAAAGCCGAGCGCCGAGCCCCAGTCATGGATGACCAGAATGGCCTTGCTCAAATTCATCGCGTCGAACCAGGCGTCGAGGTAGCGCGCATGATCGACGAACCGGTAGGAGTAGGTGGGCGACTTGCCCGATTGGCCCATGCCGATCAGATCTGGGGCAAGACACCGCCCGATATCGCTGACGTGCGGAATGATGTTCCGCCAGAGGTACGACGACGCCGGATTGCCGTGCAGGAAGACGATGGGATTGCCTTCGCCTACATCGACATAGCTCATCTCGGTGTCGAGGACGGCGACACGCTTTCTAAGATGTGGATCGAAGGTGGCCATGCTTTGACTCCTGGTTTCGGTGATCTTCAAAGCTGGCGCCCTCACGGATGGGCATAAATATTGATGAGGTTTCCGTCAGGATCGCGAAAGACGATAGCCCGGGCGCCCCAAGGCATGAGCTTCGGCGGCATCACCCAATCGCTCACGATGTCCTGGAGCCGTTCGTATTCAGCATCGACGTTGTTGACTTCGAAATCGAGGATCACGGAACGATTGGCCGCCGCTGCGGCGACGCCGTCGCCGTACGCCTGAGTCGTCGCTTGGGCTATTATGGCCAATCCTTTGCAAGGTTCATTTTGGAATTGGGCATAGTCATTGCTAAGGACCTCTGCCTTCGCTTGGCTGACGCTTTCGTAGAAGCGCGTCAGCTTCGCCACGTCGGTGGTGACCAGTCGGGTTTGCTTGAGAGTCATGGTAACGTCTCCAAAAAATGTCGTAGTGAGTGTACAAGCTACGATATAGTAGCTACACTGCAGGAGTCAAGAGAAGTGTCCAGAAAGTCCCAAAGCGTGGTGGCGCCAACCAAAGGACCGGAGCCGCTGCGGCGCTCGAAAGAGGCCGTGAAGGCCGCGAGCTTGGCCGCCGCCTATGAGCTGCTAACCGAGGCTGGTCTTAGCGGCGTCAGCTTCGACGAAGTGTCGCGCCGATCGGGCGTCGCCAAGACCACGCTCTATCGATATTGGCCGACGCGCACAGCCTTGCTGTTTGATGCCGTCATGCAGTTCGCCCCCCGCCTGGTGACGCCCAACACAGGGAGTCTTCGGGGCGACCTGACCGCATTCACGTTGGGCTTTGCTCAACGCTTGCAGACAGGCCGATGGTCGTCCGCGATGCCCTCCATCATCGACGCCGCCGAGCGCGATCATGAGGTCGCTGAGTTTCAGTCGCGCACTCATGCCGGGATGATGTCGGGGTTCAGCGAGATTGCGGCGCGGGCGCAAGCGCGCGGTGAACTCGGGCCGGATTTCGATGTATCGGATCTCACAGCGGCGATCGCCGGGCCGCTGTTTTATCGCCGATGGTTTTCGCGGCAAGAGCTTGATGACACCTTTGTTCGTGGCGTCGTCGAAAGAGCGCTTGGCGGGGGTTCCAGCTGGCCAGGGCGAGATCCAGCTTGAACTTGGCTGGTGCTGCCGCAAGCCTAGACCTGGAGAGGCATGGTAGCAGGCAACCCAGAGGCGACAGTAGACTCCATTCGCGTAGCTACTGTATGGTTTCTTTTTGCCGGGTCCAGTCTCTTCGAGATGCTGCTTGGAGGGGGCTGTAGTGGTCCAGGCGCGCGAACGGACCACGCGTTCGTTCCCTACGGACTTCCCAAGGGACGGCTTGACGCGGCTGTCGGAGTGCAGATGCGCCGCGACAAGCGCAAGGTTGAGGATCCGCGTGGACGGTCTGGAACATGTGAACGGGGCTCGCGAAGGCGGCGGGGCTAGGGATGCAAACCGGTGTCGACCTCTGTAAAAAGGGTTCCTGCCAACCGCAAGCCCAAGTGCATAGTGGCGACAAGCTTCTGGAGCGTCCCACCTCGGACGCTCTGGGTTTTTCGGCCAAAACGACCCACCGGCCACGTGCCGGGTCACACTACCTTATCCCAGGCGTTCATCGACGATTACATTTTCGAATGAGCGTCGCCGATAGTAGAACAGTGCTTTTTCGATAGTGGGTCTAGCTGTGTATCGGTCTCCCGCTACCAAAATCCCAATTAACTCACTGACAATTATGAGAAATCCATCCGTTACGGTAGCGCCATCTGACGGAATCTCGCAATGGAATCAACGGAGCACCCCAATCAGGAGGAGCCTTGAATCCGCAAGCTGGACTGAGCGATGTGAAAAGATAGCCGATGCTGCCGGCCGGGAGATCGAGGCCCAGCAGGTCGTTTGTTCAGGCACGCCATCGCACGGTCTGGTGTGATTTCGAGGATCGGCGGCGCTTCTGAGGCCAGCCTCTTCATGAGCCGTTTCAAGTGCAAAGGCTGTGAAGGCAAGGCGCAACGCTGCCTGGCAGCTAAGGGGCCAGTTGCCGACCGGCAGTTTCAGGCTGAGGCGCGACCCAGAAAGTTCGAAAACCTTCCAGGAGCCCCAGTCAGATCCCGATTGTAGAACCGGACAGTGCCCCTTAGAGCCGGCGAAGGCCGACCGCCCGGTTTTGCTTGTAAGCAGTGAGCGAAAAACAGCTTGCAATAAGCGCTCAGGCATTAGCTGTTCTCGGGATTGGCGACCATAACGGTTGGGGCTTGCGCTGCACGTCTTCAGCCAGGTTATGTTGTCGATGCTACTTCCGTTTACCGTCATCCCGCTGGTCTGGTTTGCGCAGATGCTTCTTCAATTTGTCATCGACATTTCGGATCGTCATCGTTTCGATTGCCCGTCCCATCGTGCCGATCCTCGTCATCGCTTTCCCCTTTGGCCGACAAGTGCCGACTTTGCCATTCCGCCGCTGCCATCCCGAGCAATGCAGATAACGCTGCGCCCGCTTTGGGTTTGTCCCCGCCGCTCAACGAAATCCGGCATGGTGCCGGAGATGATCCTCATTGAATGAACCAATGCGTCAACAGCGTCACTCCGAGGAAAAACAGGGAGCCGAAGGCTATCAAAATTGCGGCCAGATTTGTGTAGGGCTCCTTACCAGGCTTTGTGCCGGGTTTAGCACTGAGTTTCCCGTAAGACAGAATGGCGAAACCTGCAGCGCCGAGCAGAAGGCGAACTGACCCTCCAATCGCCCCCATGCCGTGGAGATGGAGCAATCTTGTATGATTGGTCGAACCCCGGCTCCACCAATCATAGGGCATCACCAAGTCATCGGCCATGAGACCGTGTACTGCGTAGGCAGCAATTGCTATTGCGACAAGCACCCGGTGATCTTGCGCATTTCAATTGCCGGCCGCCCTAAATAGCTTGTCCCATTGCTCGGCATGACCGCTGGCGCGCGCCGCATCGTCCCATTCCAGCTTTGGGCACTTGCGAAGAGTCTGGCAATTGTCGGGATCGCTGGCCATGCACATGGTGCCCTTGCCGTCGACAAAGGTGAAAGTCGCCTTGTCGACAGGTGTGCTGATAATCGAGGAAATCGCGCCCTCGAACACGCCGCATGTCAGGTCGGCCTTGCAACGCATGAACTGCCTGGGCTGAAGCAATTCACCTTCGCCACCGACAAGGAATTCAACGAGCCCATCCGGATGGACTATATAGGGACTGGTCGAACAGAAGACGCGTAGGTCCTCCGCTGTTGCCTCGATGCCGTCGGGAGGACCAATGCCCCATATGCCCGCTATTCCGTCTTCTAGCCGGACATCCTCCTGCTGCTGCGAGGTAAAGACAATGCCAGCGGCGCCATGCGGGATTGCAAATAGGCGACCGCCGTCGTCGCTGAAGCGCACGGAAATGATATCGCTCATACCGGCATTCAGCTTGTCGATCAGCCTGCCGCTAGCGACATCAAAGATGCGCAGGGAGAGGTCGGACGATCCCGTCGCGATACGCGTGCCGTCCGGGCTGAAGGTGGCGGAAAGCACCTGGTCGGCCCCGTCGTCCTTCAGGGTCGTGATTTCTTCGCCGCTGCCGGCGTCGAAGACATGCGCCGCGCCGTCATCGGAACCGGTCACGACGCGCTTGCCCTCGCGATCGAATGCCGCAGCCTCGACTCCGTCCGAATGGCGCAAGACGGCGATCAAGGTTCCGCTCGCGGCGTCCCACACCCGCGCGGTTTGGTCATCCGCGACAGTCAGAACGCGTGTTCCGTCTGGACTGAACCTGGCGCTGCGCACAACTTTTTCGTGCCCTTCGAGCACGGCAATCTGGCTGCCGGTGCTGGCATCCCAGACTCTCGCGGTATGGTCGTAGTCGGAGGTAACAATGCGGCTCCCGTCAGGGCTGAAGCTCGCGTCGGTCAGTTGATCCGTGTGCCCCTTCAAAAGGGCGACCTGGCGCGCGACATTGATTTCCCAAACTGCCGCCGTGCCATCATAGAGCATGATGACCACCCGCTTGCTATCGGGACTGAATTTGGCTCGTGTCCCGCTCTGCGGCGCCGCGTCCGTAGGTATCGCCGCAACCTGCTTCGAATAACTGGCGTCCCAAAAGGCCAATCGCTTCGAAGATCCCACCATGAACAGCGACCCATCCGGGCTCCAGGCTAGAGAGCCGGCATCTCCGGTCCTGAGCTCGGCGATATGCTTGCCGTCCAACGTGTTGAAGATGACGACCGAGCCGGCGTCGGTGGCGAATGCGATACGGTCCCCGCTCGGGCTAAAGCCCACGGCATTCACGGTCTGCTCCACGCTGAACTGCTGCATCGAATAGGTTTCGGACGCGAACGTGTCAGTCACTGCCACGGCCTGGTAGAAATTCAGGACCAAGCTGATCAAAGCCAGCCGTGCAAGCATCGCGTTGAACTTCCCCTTCTTTCAGGAGCTCCGGGCAGATCGAGCTTACTACCGGCGAGGTTCGCGACCTGAGGCGGAGTCTGTGCATTTAGGAACAATGCGCCTAGCTGGCCATGTCCCGACAATATCATATCATCCGGTAGTGTCGCGGCAAGGCGCCCTCGTGCCGTAACTCCGTAGAGGTTTGCGAGCCTCGATCGTTGGCTTCGATGACGTTCGCGGTCGGGGAACGATGCTCAGGTCATGCGGGATGACGAGACAAGGCTGAGGGACGGCGACACGCTCGACGTGTCGCCGGACGGTCGGACTATCATCCATCTGTCCATCAGCTGTCTTCCGGGCGATATTCATCACTCTGCCGCGGTGACGGCCGCTACGAAGGACGCGGAACACCCCGCCGGTCGGGATGTTGTCTACTGAACCGCGCTGGAAAACGGCGCCAAAAAGTGTCACGTCGGCCACGTTCGAGGAGGCCCAGGCACTACTCGCCTCGCAGGCACCGCGGCGACGAAGCCAGTCAAATGTTGTGTCTAAGATCATTGCTGGAAACCAGCCAATTGAACTCACAGCCCACAGGCTCTCGCGCCTGTCCGGCCTTCCACTCGCCTGGCCAGATCAGGCTGCCCTCCTCGGCGTTTGATTCTGACCATCAGCCGAGCATCGCTTTTCCAAACAGTTGGCTACGGAAATGGGCCTTCAGAGACGAAGGCCCTGAATCGGGGCATTTTGGGCTGAGGAGCGGCCGTCTCCGCAAAGCGTTGCCGTGAAAACGCCGCTAACCTACGGAAATGTAGAAGTTATTTTGAGCCAGTCGAAAGGGTGCCAGAACTGGCGGACTGAATGGTGGTCGCTGAGGGACTCGAACCCTCAACCAAGTGTCAAATCTAACTAGGCCCTGCTGCTTTTCTCATGCGCGCTAGATGCTCCTGGCTAATCTGTTCTACGCATTTATGAAGTTCGGCTGTGCGGCAACCTAACCAGATGAGCGCCTCCTCGCTTATGACATAGTGCTTCGAATAGCGCGCCTTCACATAGGCTTCGTTGAGTGTGTTGAACCAGCTCCGATGACGCTGCTGTTCACGGGGCCACGCATCGAACAATCGCCGGTCCTGATCTTCGGCCAAAGACCTCAAGAAGCTTAGCTTGTGCGATGGTGGGCTGTAGTTGGTGAGCACCAGCAGCATCGCCGCATATGCATGCTCGATGGCCTGGTGCAGTTGAAACGCAGCGTGGTTGAACTGTCTGTCTCTGAGAGCGGTCGCAAACAGCTTCAGTTCGTAGGTCGCGAATGGAAAACGATTCTGGAAGTGCTCGCTGGCAGAAGCGAGGGCATCCGCAGGGCTACGGTGCTTGGGGTTAGCCAGCGGTTCATCGTCGAGTTCATAGAGGACGATGCCCTCGCGGCTGATGTCGGTGAAAAAGTACTGCCCCTGGTGCAGCGCCGTGTTCACGAAGCGACGGCTGTGTACGATGAAGCTGGCAGGTGTCTTGATGGCGCGATCGCGGTCTAACCGGTCCTTGGCCTTGTACCAATAGGCGAAGTCGGACAGCTTGTTGTTGTTGACGATCACCAGCAGATCGAAATCGCTGCGATAGCCCTTCATCGTCAACGGCTCGTCGACCCAATCGCCACGCGCATAGGAGCCAAACAGGATGATCTTCAGGATGCGGCCGCTCTTCTTCCAGTCGGCGCTGCTTTCGGCCAGCGCGTCCTCGAATTCGGCATGCAGGATTTCGACCACGCGGGCCAGTTCCTCCTGCTTGTGCTCCGGCAAATGATCGATGCTCGTTTTCATCCTGGTCGGTCAGATCTGGTGAACGCAGGAGCGCGTCGAAGCACTCGTTATAGCAGGCTCGGATAGATGCGAAAGGCTACCGAAGCCGTGGCGCAGCGCGGCGTCTATGCTTTCATCTTGCTCCGAAGCCTCTTGCGCCAGGCCTGCTTCAAGCTGAATAGTCTCGGCATGAAGCTCATGATCGTCGACGACCATCCGGTCTTGCGCGAGGGTCTGGCGGCGCTGCTTCGCCAGACGGGGACGGACATGTCCATCGTCCAGGCGGAAAGCGCCCCCGTGGCCCTGCGACTGCTCGACCAACACCCTGACATGGACATCGTCGTGCTGGACTTGATGATGCCGGGCATGGGCGGCATGGCGGCGATCACCGAATTTGGTCGCAAGCGTCCCGACCTGCCGGTCATCGTGCTGTCTTCATCCGAGGATCCGCACGAAGGGCGGCGCGCGCTGGCGCTTGGCAGGCTCGGCTATGTGCCGAAATCGGCGGGTCAGCACACGCTGATCTCGGCAATCGAACTGGTCATGAAGGGCGAGATCTACATTCCGCCGCTTGTCCTCGGCGAGAGCATAAGACTGCCTGGGTCGCGTCGGGCGGCCGGCGGCGACGGATGGTCGGCGCTAACGGCGCGGCAAATCAACGTCCTGCGCCGGTTGAGCGCAGGCCAGGCCAACAAGATCATCGCTTATGAACTCGGCCTATCCGAGAAAACGGTGAAGGCGCACATCACCGCGATCTTCAAAGCGTTGAACGTCGTCAACCGCACCCAGGCGGCGGCCATCGGGCGGCAATCCGGTTTGGTCTGAGCTACTCTGAGAAGGCAATGAGTCCCAAGTCCAAGCTGGAACCGGTAATCGTGGGAACCATAGCCGGGATAAAATGCGTTCTCCGAGGTGATGGCTCCGCGGCAACCTTCCTCAACGGAGAATGGCAACCCGGTATTGCGTTTGATACCAGGGACTTCCTGGACATGCCGGTAATCGAAAATGCCGAAGCGACAGCCAAGATTTTGGACGACGCGTCGGAAGCGCTCGCAACGCCCTGGAGCGATAGGCGAGCCGGTCAAAATAGCGCGCACCCGTGGCCTTCAGGGCGCTTGCGACGCGCCACCCAGCCCATGGAGGATGGTTTGATGGATCCGAAGCTTACGCGACCACCGAGGATCGTAGGAAGTACGGATGGAACCATGGCCATTCTTCGAAGCGACGGCGCCGCAGCCTCCTTCGTCAACGGAAAATGGGAACCCGGCCTGGCCTTTGAAAGCAGGGATTTCATGGACATGTCCACGATCAGCAATGTTGAGATGAGGACGAAGATTCTAAACGAGGCCGCAGAAGCGCTGGCAAAGTCCCTGGAGCAATAGCCCGTCAGTCAAAAAATAGCGAGCAGCCCGAATTTGGGATGCGCCGCCAGCCCTCGGGGAGGTTTGATGAATCCTGAGCCCATACGAGCGCCGACAATCGTGAAGGGTACAGATGGAACCATGGCTATTCGCCGCGCATCCTCAATCCCTCCGCACCGCACAATGGCGACCAGCCTTGTCGTGGGATTCTACGAGCACTGTCGGCATCGTGTGCCGACGCCACCTTCCGTTGCAAATGTCTTTGCGCGTAAGGTGGCGTTCGCTTTTGCTGTGGTTACCGTGGTGATGTCGCCGGCCTTTGCCGATAGCTATGCTGACGGTTGCATCTACTACCAATCGAACGCGCCGGATAACCTCTTCCCCGAATTGCAGTTCATTCTAGGAGGCGATAAATCGTCAGTCACCATCAATGAGCGAGCCGGAGAGCTGCCGCGCCGTTGCGCATATTCGATTCGGACAACACCATTTCTAATCAAATGCGGGAAACATACTCCCGAGCCGTTCGCCTTTGCCGGACCAACTATCGACAAGAAGACCCATGACATTCTGATCTTTCGCAATGCTGCATGGTACAGAGTTTGCTACACGCCAAGCTGAGGCCGCGATCACCATCGGCACTGGCTTCGAGTTGCCGCGCCTGGGATACGCATCCGACGACGCATTACCGAGAGGAACGAAATGATGGCAAATATCGAAACCGCACGCCGGCGACGTCTCCTCCGCGCCGGTGGTGTAGCGTCGCCATAGGGGGCATCGTCTTCGTTGACTTGCTGGTCATCGATCAGGCCCGTTATGAATCAAATACTCGGCTCCGGCGGATCCGATCATCTCACCTCCGGCCTGGCGCTACTGGAAGTCGTGGGCGGGTTCATCGCGACAATACCGGTGCGGCGAGCGGCCGGCTCATCGCACGGATAAGGACAAGAAGACGTTCCGCTATTCCGCTGCCTCATAGTCGCTGCCTCATTCTGGCGGCCGCGATCAGTGAAAGCCCTGAGGGCACTACGGTTAACGCCATCGTCATCGTCTTGGCGTTGGTTGTCCCCGGCTCAGATACGACACCCGATATCGGTCGATCGAAATGGAGCGTTAAGCCATGGTTCCACCACTCTCGCCCGAGGAACTGCTGTTTCGCGCTGAACTTGCCGGGTACGCGCGGGTGATCGCCAAGGGCAACGGAAGAGCCAGCCTGCGCTTCACGCGCGTGCTCAAGGGCAGGCCACGCGGTACAGGTTGGCTGGCTGGCGTTCTAGGTCTCTGGCGCCCGGTGACGGTGCGTACCCGCAGCTATCCGCTCAAGCCGGTGCTCGGCGATTGGGGAGATGAGGATGCCTACGTCGTGGGGGGAAAGGTGCTGATGCACCTCACTTGGGATGAAAGCGGGGGCTGCTATGACACGGTCTGGTTTAACGGCGTTGAGCGGATTGCGTTCTAATGGGTGTTTCCGCGCTGCACTGATACTCAGATCCTCACCGCCAGCGCCACTTTCAAGCAGCCGATGGTGCCGGGTCGCGTGTCGCCTGCAACCTTAGTGCTTCGTCCTTTCTGGATCATGTCGGCGAAGTCGTGTTTGAAGGTCTCGCGGGTTTGGCCGAGGCCCATAGACGGATACGAGCCAAGTTAAAGCTGCACAAAATGCCAGATGGGAGCGATTTCATCACCACCCCGCAACGGCCGCTTGTTCTTGAGGATGCCGCGTCGGAGGTGTCGACCGATCGGGCCTGGCTTTCCACGTCACCAATATGCGCGCAGCAGCTTCTTATATTGGGGAGGGACTTGCCGCACGGTGCGGTCGTAAACATCTGGGCTAAGTAACACCCCGAACCTGCTCCTCAGCAATAAGTGGTCCATGATCGTGGGGTTCTTCCGCACTACCGCGATTCCTGGAAACGCGGTCGTTGCGCGATAGAGGATTTGGTCAATGTCAGCCCAACGTGCCTCTTGCCAACCCAGCACGCTCTTTGCGCGTATGCCGTCCATTCTGATTTCGACGTGATCGATATTAAGCCTGATCCGGCCAAGCCCAACTCCAACAAGCCCACAGAAAAAGGCCAGCGCTGCGTGAAGAGCAAATCTTGCCGTTGGCGGCATTAGCGCCACCAGACGCGCTGGCCATGAATAAACATGCCAGTTCGGATCAAGCGAGGCGATGGCCATCCAGATACACCAAAGCGCCAGAGCCATCATCAACAGCGCGCCCTTCAAAAAGGGGTCGGATCTAAGCCAGTTCGCCACCATATTCTCCGCCATGCATGCCGATGAACGATACGTCAAAACAGCGAATATTCAGTTGTTCAGATGCTGAAGAATTTATCGACTCTAGATCACTGACACGCTGGCGCCTTTCGGCGCCAACGCGTATTCAAATTATTGATGTGCGGATTTGGTTGCGGGGGTGCGTTTTACACTCCAAACTTCTGGGGAATGCCCAGCGGCTGGCGGATGATCGCGCCCCCAGGTGCCGCATTGCCACAAAGACATGGCGCGGATGATCGGGTGGGTGCGGAGCTTTTCCAAGCGTTTCTGCCAGCGGACGGGAGCTACAAAAAGGCCCGCCACCGGAGAGGGTCTTGTTGGCGGGCAGTTTCTGGAGTGTCCTGGGATCAACCAGCATAGGTCAACGAGCGGCGGAGGGTTGGACCCTTGG
This sequence comes from Mesorhizobium loti CJ3sym, assembly GCF_000472785.1. Classification (GTDB taxonomy): domain Bacteria; phylum Pseudomonadota; class Alphaproteobacteria; order Rhizobiales; family Rhizobiaceae; genus Mesorhizobium; species Mesorhizobium loti_E. Next base: position 7,693 of record NZ_AXAL01000036.1, on the reverse strand, counting down.
AAACGACCCGGTTCAAAGCGGCCTTTGACCGGCATCAGTCAGATAATAGGATGGGCGGGCCAATTTGTGGATCATTGCCCAAATGGCTATCGCGATCATCGCAATGTCGGCGGCGTATTCGAATAGGATTTTTGGAGGGGGGATATTCCTCAGAGCCCCAGAGCTAATCCGGCTTCCGGTCAGCCTCGCGCTCAATCCCTATAGTGTCGCCATCGCCATGGACAGCATCACGATCCCAATCGTTCGTCTTGTCTGGGGTTTTGACAACGGCCTCTCTGCTATCACGGTCCTCGTCCTTCCGAGGCTCTGGTCCCGGCATATCGCGCGATGATTTGGGTGTCATGAATCCGTTCCTTCGGATTTCCTACTCACGCTGCCGAAACAAAGTCAGCAAGTTTAGGTTCCCCAGGTATTAACTTGGCGGCGATGTCTTCCTGCCCAGATCGTCAAGCGCCTGCTTCATATCTTGGATCACATCGCGGGTGCCGTAGACGGCACCGAAGCCCTGCCTTCCGGCTCGCCGCTAACATCAACTCGAACTGAATAGGTTGGCCGGCTTTCTGTTGGATGACCATCGCGCGAGTTCGGATTTCCGGTCCTACAACGAGTTTGCCGATTTTGATCCTGACGAGATCGCAGCCGCGCAACTTGCTGTCTATCGCCAAATCGAAGAGCGCTCTGTCTCGCAGACGCCGCTCTCGATCGAGAACGAAGCGTATTGCCCATATCTGTCGAGATTTCAGAGGGCGTTTCGTTCCAACCTTCTTGCCTGCATTCCATGCCCGGCGATCGGATGCGGTGAGGTCGTAGCACGAGTGTCCCATTTCGTTCTCCTTCGACCATAATTGGCCAGTGGAGAAACGCCGGTAGACTGTTGTGGTGCCGATCGCTGACTGTCCGCTTCACGGCGAACGATCCCGAAAAAGCTGACCTTGGTTCAGGTGGCAAGCATTCTATCGGATGGCGATCCGTTGTCCGGCTGCGCCGAGCCCTCCAGACTGATGCTCAGCCAACATCGCGGTGCACCGTGCTCATCCTATACCCTGCCAGGTAGCCTAGCCCGGATGATCGGCGTGCACAGGGTCCGACTACCGTTCGTTAACCAATGGGACACGGTGTCTCACGCACGGGTGCGGCCTTCACCCCTGGGAAACCGTTTGCCGGGCTACCAACTCCATCCATTGGAGACTGCCATGGCCGATGAGACGACGACCGCGAACGCGCTAGAAATTCGTGGGCTCTACAAAAGCTTCGACAAGCCGGCGGTGGCTGGCCTCGACCTGACCGTCAGGGCGGGCGAGTTTTACGGCCTTCTTGGCCCAAACGGCGCCGGAAAGACAACGACGCTGCGCATGGTTGCGGGACTGCTACAACCGGATGCGGGAACGATCACCATTGCAGGTCGCGACGCGCTTCGAAGCCCCATCGAAGCCAAGCGCATCGTTGCCTGGATATCGGACGAACCGATGATCTACGACAAGCTCACGCCATTCGAATATCTCGAATTCGTCGCCGGTCTTTGGAGCGTCAAGGCAAGCACGGCACAGGAACGGGCAAGGCAGCTATTCGATCTACTGGACCTGACGCCGCATGCACACACGCATTGCAGCGGCTTTTCGAAGGGCATGCGACAGAAGGTGGCGTTGGCTGGAGCATTGGTCCATGAACCGGAAATCATCATCCTTGACGAGCCGCTGACCGGCCTTGATGCCGGCTCGGCGCGTCAGGTCAAGCGGGTGTTGCGCGAACGCGTCGATGCCGGCGCAACGGTCATAATGACGACGCACATTCTGGAGGTGGCCGAGCGCATGGCTGAACGCATCGGAGTCATTGCCAAGGGTAGGCTGATCGCCGAGGGCACTTTCGAGCAACTGCGGCGCCAGGCCGGCCATGGCGCGGGAGCCCTCGAAGATACCTTCCTGGCGCTGGTGGCCGAAGCGGCATGAGCGCCCATCCCGCAACGATCGGGTGGCTGGCGGCACATGAATTGCGCCTCTCCTGGCGCGACTGGTTTTATCTCTTCACTGCGGGCAAGAAGTGGCGTTCGCGCAGGTTAGGCATATTCTTGATAGTCGGCGTGCTGCTCGCGCATGCCTTTGCGTTATTTGTGATTGGACGTTTTACCGCCGCCGATTTTCCCGTTTCGCGCGCCAACTATCTACTGCTGACCAGCGGTGTGCTGCTCTATTTCTTCCTGATGACCTCGCAGGCGATGGAGGCGGCGACCCGTGTGCTGTATGCCCGCGCCGATCTGGAATTGCTGCATTCATCCCCGGTGGCGCTGCGGCGGGTCTTTGTCGTGCGCCTGACGATGATCGCGATTTCGATCGGCACCATGGCGATGCTGATCGCATCGCCCTTCATCAACGTCTTAGCTTGGCGCCAGGGAGCTCAATGGCTGGCCGCCTATGGCGTGGTGTTCTCGACGGGGTGCGTTGCAGCTGCTCTGGCCATCACGCTAACCGCGTTTTTGTTTAACGTCGTCGGCCCGCGGCGCACGCGCTTTGCCGCTCAGTTTGTGGCCGCAGTCGTCGGCGCGCTCTTCGTCATCTCTCTGCAGGTCATCGCTATCTTCACGACCGACACGCTCTCCCAATTGGCGGTCTTGCGGGCCGGGTGGGTAATCCAGCTTTCACCGCCCGAGGACAGCCTAGTGTGGTGGCCGGCGCGGGCCGCGCTTGGCGACGGCGTGAGGCTGGCCTGGGTGCTTGGCTGTGCGGTGGCTTTGGCCGCCGCCGCCGTCGTAATTTTCTCATGGCGCTTCGTGCGCTACACGGCCCTCGCCGCCAACGTTGGCGAGAGCGGTTCGATCCGCCAAGGCAAGGCAGCGTCGTTTCGTCTGACGTCGCCGGGACACTCCTTGCGCCGCAAGGAATGGACATTGTTGCTGCGCGATCCCTGGCTCATATCGCAGAGCCTGATGCAACTGCTCTACATGCTGCCACCCGCAATATTGCTGTGGAAGAGTTATGGCCACGGCACGGACGCGCTGGTTCTGATGATCCCCGTGTTGGTGATGGCGTCCGGGCAGTTGGCCGGCGGTCTGGCCTGGCTTGCCATTTCCGGTGAGGATGCACCCAACCTGGTGGCGACCGCGCCAGTGACCGCGACAAGCATCATACGCGCAAAGGTTGAGGCGGTTTTGCGCGCAATCATAGTCGTCGTCGCCCCGTTCGTCCTGGCTTTCGCGATGGTTTCGGCTCGACACGCGTTGGTTCTGGCAGCCGGCTCGGCACTGGCGGCGGTCTCGGCGACGATAATCCAGCTTTGGTTCCGAGCGCAGGCGCGGCGTGCCCAATTTCATCGTCGCCAGACCTCCTCGCGGATCGCTACATTCGCCGAAGCGTTCTCGTCTGTCGGCTGGGCAGGCACCGCCGCCCTCTACGCTGGTGGCGTTACAGCGGCCAGCGTCGTTGCCGGAATCCTGACCGTGCTGACGCTGGTGGTAACTTATTTTGCCGCGCCAAAAGCGATGGGATAGGTACTCCGATCTGTCCCCGACCACCTTCGTCCAAAGTCCGCCTCTAGGGAAAATGCCGAACCAGCAATCACACGATGACCGCTTGCGGAAAACAGAAAAGCTGACTTCGACGGCCGACATGAGGCGCAATGGCCTGCTGCCGGTTCAGTGGACAGGCACTTAAGCTAACATAGCTTGTTCCTCGAACTCCACGGGGCTCAGATAGCCCAGTGTCGAGTGCAGGCGCTGAAGGGATAAGTCACCAGCTGACGGCTTCCTTCATCCGCGCCAGATGTTCCAGACAGGTCTGTTCGGCGCGCTTGTGAAGTTCCGCTGTCCGTTCTCCCAACCAGACGAGCGCCTCCTCGCTTATCAGGTAGTGCTTTGAATAGCGGGCCTTCACATAGGCTTCGTTCAGTGTGTTGAACCAGGCGCGATGACGTTGCTGCTCACGAGGCCAGGCTTCGAACAATCGCCGATCCTGGTCCTCGGCCAGAGATCTTAGGAAAGTAAGCTTGTGAGACGGCGGACTGTAGTTGGTGAGCACCAGCAACAGGGTCGAATAGTTGTGCTCGATAGCTTGGTGGAGTTGAAAGGCAGCTTCCTTTTTGCGGTCTTGCTTCAGGACGTAGAGGAAGGTGTCGAGGAAGCCTTTCGCTCCTGGGAAGCGGTCACCGAAATGGTCTTTGGCGGTTTGATACGCGTCTTTCGGTGTGAGCGCCTTTGGCTCGGCCAGTGGCTCATCGTCGAGCTCGTAGAGGACGACGCCTTCCCGGCGTATGTCGGTGAAAAAGTACTGCCCTTGCCGCAACGCCGTGTTCACGAAGCGGCGGCTGTGCACGATGAAGCTGGTTGGGGTCTTGATGGCGCGGTCGCGCTCCAACCGGTCCTTCGCTTTGTACCAGTAGGCGAAATCGGCGAGCTTGTTGTTGTTGACGACCACCAGCACATCGAAATCGCTTCGATAGCCTTTCATCGTATTCGGCTCGTCGACCCAATCGCCGCGGGCATAGGAGCCGAACAGGATGATTTTCAGGATACGGCCGCTCTTCTTCCAGTCCGCGCTGCTTTCCGACAGCGCATCCTCGAATTCCGCATGCAGGATTTCGACGACCCGGGCTAGTTCCGCCTGCTTGTGCTCCGGCAAGTGATCGATGCTGGTTTTCATCCTGGTTGGTTCAAATGTGGTGAATGCAGGAGCGGTCGAAGCATTCGTTATAGCAGGCTCGGACATATGCGAAAGGCTGCCGACGTCGGCCGCGAGCAATCGATTCTGATGATGTGGATCGTATAAAGAAATGCACTATCTGTCTCGTTGGCGGTATGGGAAAATTGAACTTCTGAAATCCAGCCGATACAACAAGCGGAAAACTATATGACCACTGCTCTCGAACAAGACGGCCGACTTGATACCGTATCGATAGCGGCCGACATCGTCGCCGCCTATGTGTCGAACAACCCACTGCCGGTTGCCAAGTTGCCCAAACTGATCGGCGATATCCATGCCGCCCTGAAAGGGATCGGCACGCCGGCGACGGAACCCGTGGTCAAGCAGGAACCGGCAGTATCGATCAGGAAGTCTGTGACGCCGGACTTCATCATCTGTCTGGAAGACGGGAAGAAGTTCAAATCGTTGAAGCGGCATATCGGAGTTCATTACAATCTGAGCCCCGACGACTATCGCCAGAAATGGAACCTGCCCGCCGATTACCCGATGGTCGCGCCGAACTACGCGGCCACCCGCTCGGCTCTGGCGAAATCAATAGGGCTCGGACGCAAGGCTGCTGCACCCACTCCTGTCGCGGCGGAAAAACCAAAACGGGCTGCTCGGGCGGCAGCAGCGACGACGACTGCGGCTGCAATCAAGTCGCCGCCGAAGAAGGTGCGCAAGGCACCCGCCAAAGCGTAGCGGGCTGCACCTGGCAGAAGTACCAAGATAGGGGACACTTGCCCCTTCGATTTCGTGGCTATGCATCTCGAGAAAACTAGCCCTCGACAGCCATACACATGAGAAGGCCTGCGGGCCGCCGTGGCGGGGACAGTCGGTCCCGCGTCCCGGCCTTCGGCCGTCGCTATGCTGACGCTCCTGCGGCTGTCCCGTTCACCGCCGCGGCGGGGGCGAATTTCCTCCATCCCGCGCGCGAAGCTTGTCCGACGTTGCGGACGCGCGCGAGATTCCGGTTTATACGCCAGCTATCCGTTGGGCGCCGGCTGCCGCCGGCCGCAGGTTCATCCTTCAGGAATTGGTGTACCGGGTACAATTCCAAACGGTGCTCTCCGCATCCCGTGCGGAGATTACCGCATCCTTATCTTCGGCGTGGAAAAGACTGCTGCTGTCGCGTGGCATATCCAGTGCGAATGGCTGGACGCTTTGTAAGCTTCGTGCTACATATTTCGCTGATCGGTAGCACGAAGATAACAAATGCCAACTCCACATAATCCTCCTGCAGCTGTTCGCCGAGCCTTGCGCAAGCTCGGCGCGGACATCCACGATGCCCGCCGGCGCAGGCGGCTGCCGATGGCGGTGGTCGCGGAACGCGCCTTCACGTCCCGCTCGACCCTGCAAAAGATCGAGGCCGGAGATACCAATGTGAGCATCGGCATTTATGCCGGCGTCCTTCAGGCGCTCGGCATGCTCGACGGTCTGACCCAGATCGCCGACATCGGCAACGACCCCGTTGGACAGGCTCTGGCCAGCGCCGAACTGCCGAAGCATGTCCACCTCAAGCGGACAGCCGGATCGTCTCGCGATGACTGACTTCGAGGTGCATATCGATCTGAACGGCCGCACGCGCCCTATCGGACTGGCGAGGAACACTCGCGTTCGAGGCACGGAGACCATCCTCTTCGAGTATGATGGGGCTTGGCTCGCAGATCCAGACCGGTTCTCGCTGGAGCCTGCGCTAGCCCTGACCCGCGGCGGCTTCGCCCCCCCCGCCGGACGGGTGACTTTCGGCTCCATCGGAGACTCCGCGCCCGACACGTGGGGCCGCCGTCTTATGCAGCGTGCCGAGCGCCGTCTTGCCCAACACGAAGGGCGCGTCGTTCGCACTCTCGCGGAAAGCGATTACCTGCTTGGCGTCGCCGACGAGACACGCCTGGGCGCACTGCGATTCCGCTGGGCGGGCGAAGAGACCTTCCAGGCGCCGATCCGCGCCGGCGTTCCTGCCCTGATCGAATTAGGGCGGCTGCTCCAGATCACCGAGCGGATCCTCCGGGACGAGGAAACGGACGAGGACCTTCAACTCATCTTCGCACCCGGCTCATCCCTCGGCGGCGCGCGGCCGAAAGCGTCGGTGATCGACCAGCACGGATACCTTTCCATCGCCAAGTTCCCGAAGGAGACCGACGACTACAGCATAGAGACCTGGGAAGAGATCGCGCTGCGGCTGGCCGACCGAGCCGGTATCACAACCCCCCACCACGCGCTGATCGAGGTCGCCGGCAAGGCGGTGATGCTGTCGCGGCGCTTCGATCGTTCGGGCGCGCTCCGCATGCCTTTCCTGTCTGCCATGGCGATGATGGGCGCCAGGGACGGTGAGCGCGGCAGCTACCCGGAGATCGTCGACGCCCTTGCAGAGCATGGCGCGCATGGGAAAACCGACGCTCATGCTCTCTATCGGCGCGTCGTGTTTAACGTGCTGATCTCAAATGTCGACGATCACCTGCGCAACCATGGTTTCCTTTGGCTCGGCAAGGCTGGATGGTCGCTTTCTCCTGCCTATGACCTCAACCCTGTGCCCAACGACCTCAAGGCGCGTGTGCTGACGACGAACATAGACCTCGACGAGGGCACCTGCTCGCTCGACCTGCTTGAGGCGGCTTCGGAATTCTTCGGCCTCACGCTCCCGCAGGCTCGCGTGATCATCAAAAAGGTAGCGACCGCGACCGCGACATGGCGCGAAACCGCCAAGGCGGCCGGTGCCCGCTCCGCCGAGATTACTCGCATGGCGAGCGCCTTCGAGCACGACGACCTCAAGCGGGCACTGATGCTCTAGCTGTGAGCTTTCGGGAGGTTGTCCATTCGGACCGGATCGAGGAGACTGGAGTTACCAGGCTTCAGCATCCACCGGAGGGTCCGAATGAACATCCACAAGAATGCCCGTCTCACGCCGCTGCGTCGAGAGGAGATGGCGCTGTCGGTGATAGAAGGCGCTCTTTCCCAAGCCCATGCGGCGCGCGTCTACGGCGTGACGGCCAAGATCGTGGCGCGCTGGGTCGAGCGTTATAAGG
>NZ_AXAL01000035.1 GCF_000472785.1 Mesorhizobium loti CJ3sym | reverse complement strand
CAGGACGTTATCCGCCGAAAAATCTAAGGCCTGCTTGGAAGCGCAAGCTGGTCGACGGGATGCTGGCGGATTGGGGGATATCGATCAGGCGGGCATGCAAGGCGCTAACGTTTGACACCTCGACCTACCATTACAAATCTCGCCGCACCGGGCAGGCCGCGCTCGAACGACGGATTCGGGAGATTTGCGAGACGCGGGTGCGCTACGGCTACCGTCGCGTCCATGTGTTGTTGCGCCGGGAGGGATGGATCGTCAACATGAAGAAGACATGTCCAACCCTTGGCCGATACCATAGTTCCATCGACATAGGCATCCTTCCGCGAGAGGTCGATATAAGTGCCGCCAGCGAGTGTCACCTCCGGTTCGCAAGCTCCAAGCGCGGCGACCTTCTTGCCTCGGACGACTCCATCGACCGCAATCAGGATCTGGACACCGTGGCAGAGGCGCAAGCAGACCCGCCCTTCTGCACGGCATTCTAGGCCAAACACTCTCGCTCTTCAGACCCACTTTACAACAATCCTGAAAGTTAGTGCAGATGGGACCTGTAGGCAGAGATGGAAGGACGCTAGATAAAGGAGAATGAGAAACGATCTGGGACGACAACTGCGGAGCGAGGAAAATCGCCGCCGGAATTATGCTATTGCCTCCGTTTTTACCCTCTCGTAATCGATTGTTTCAGAGACATACACCAATTGAAATCACTAGAAAATTCCTTTCGAGCAACTGTAAGTGCCGTCACCAGAACGGTCAAAAAGTTACGCTATTGATTTTAAGAGAAGAATCGTCGCGAATTTTTTTCGACGTTTTGACAAGTATCGAACACAATACGTCGGCTTTCTGCATCACATGTACCAACGCGGCTGCCAGCGGCAGCAAGAAGAACCGCTCAGGCACGCTTCATCTTGACAACTTGCGAGCGGTCTTCCTGTTCGCTAGGCTGAAAAGTCCGCCAAGCCGGCGGCAGGTTCTGCTCCCAACTGAAGAAATCCCGCAGCAACCAGTCTCTTTCGGGCATGGCTATTTCCGACATCGGCGGTAGAACCCGGTTCCAACCCGGCTCGCCACTGGCCGACGCGAGCACCGCCTTCACCGAGGCCGGGAACGGTTTCCTCGAAAGGATGGAGTCGCCGCCCAACAAGGCCGGCACGAGCTTGCGGCGATCGAAGGCGGTCGGCGCGTCGAACATCGCCCGCATCAGACGCGGCATGGCGTTGCCGAGGCCGCATATGGTGCCGCGCGCGCCCGCCGCGAGCGCTTGCGGTAGATGGGTCTCAGAGCCCGTGTAGATGGACAAGTGCGAGAAGCGGCGGATCAAGGCCTCGGTGAAATCCAGGTCCCCGCCGCTGTCCTTCACGCCACTGATGATCCCCGGATAGGCCTCGTCCAGCCGCCGGATGACGCGCGGCGTCAGTGGGACGCCGCAAATATCCGGGAAATGATAGAGGCACAGTTTCAGATCGACACGCGAGATACGGTCGATGACAGTCGCGTAGAAGCGGAAGGTGCCGTCCTCGGTGATGCCGCCGCGATAGACGCAAGGCGGCATCAGCAGCAGGCTGTCAACGCCACGGTCGAGCGCATGATGAGCCAGCCGTGCAATATCCGGGATCGACAGTGCGCCGACCGAGACAATGAGCCGACTTGGCGCGATACCGCCGGCAATGACGCCATCGAGTGCTTGTGTCCTGTCCTCCACCGAGAACTCGGTGCCCTCGCCCGTCGTGCCAAAGAGCGCGATGCCGTCGCAACCGGCACCGAACAGCATCTCGATGTGACGGACGAGCAGTTTGATGTCGGGGTGCAGGTCGGCCGTCAGCGGTGTCGCCGCCGCGACCATGAAGCAATCGATCCTCGGCAGGGCTGGCGTCTGGATCTTCATAGGTGGGCTCGCTCGTCTGTTTGAGAGCACTTTGTGCCCTCCGGTCCAACAAATGATGATTGATTGCCTATTGTCAACATTCAGCTTGACGATTTGTAGCTGTGGTGAAACCATCCGTTCGTCAGGTCGCGCGCCATCGAAGGCGCCCCAACAGCTACGCAGGAGGGGAAGAGCATGAGCAAACAGGAATCTTCATTTCTTAATCGTGCCGTTGGCCGCCGCACGGTAGTTGCCGGCGCCTTGGGCGTCCTGGCGGCGCCCTTCGTCTCGCGGCTCGCTTTCGCGGCAGGCAAGGTAATCCGTGCCTCGACGCCCGGTCCGGACACAGAATGGCAATCCAAGGCACTGCAAGCGTTCAAGGCGCAACTCGACAAGTCGATGCCGGGTGCTTTCGACGTACAGTTGCACTACAACGGCACGCTGTTCGCGCAGGGCACGGAAATCGAGGCGATGCAGCGCGGCAATCTCGAAATCGCTCTCACCTCGCCTTCGGATATTTCGGAACTGGTCCCGGAATTCTCGATCTTCACCACCGGCTATCTGTTCCGCGATGCCAAACACCTGGATGCGGTGTACGGCGGCGACGTCGGCAAGGAATTCAAGGACAAGGTGGCGAGCGATCTGAAATTGCAGATCCTTAGGAGCCAGTATCTCGGCACGCGGCATGTCATCCTGCGGACACCCCGCACCGTCAATGTGCCGGCGGATCTCAAGGGCGTGAAGCTGCGCATGCCGGGTTCGGCTGCCTGGCAATTCCTCGGCAACGCGCTTGGCGCCAGCGCCACGCCGCTGGCCTTCGAGGAAGTCTATCTTGCCATGCAGACCGGCACGATCGACGGCCTCGAAAACCCGCTGCCGGACGCCATCGCGTCAAAGTTCTACGAGGTGTCGAAACAGGTCGTGCTGACCGGCCACCAGGTTGCGAATGTCTTCTTCACAATGCCGACCGCGTTCTGGGACGGGCTCAGTGACGACGAGAAGAAGGCGATCCTCGCGGCCGAGGAAGTGGCCAAGAAGGTCAACGACGACGGCGTGATCGCCACCGAAAACGATGGCAAGGCGTTCCTTGAGGCACACGGCAACACGGTGACGACCCCCGACGTCGCGGCTTTCCAAAAACATGTGCTCGATGCTTTCGTCAATTCGGACTTTTCGAAGAACTGGCCCAAGGGCATGCTTGATCGTATCGGCGCTGCATAAGCTCGGTTGATGCAGTCCTTGGCCATCGTCTGGAAGCGACTGGCGGAGTCGGTGAGCGTCGTGGCTTTTGCCGTGATGTTCGCCGGCTTCGTCATAGGCATCGTCGCCCGCTACGTCTTCAACGCGCCGATATCGTGGACGAACGAGCTTTGCGTGGTCGCTTATGTGTGGATCGTGTTCTGGACGAGCGACATACTGATCAAAGAGCGGCAGCACATTGTCTTCGACGTTATCTACGGCCTGTTTCCACCCCGGTCGCGACGGGTCGTGGCGATCTTCGTGACTCTTTCCCTGGCGGTGGTGTTCCTTGCCGCCCTTCCCGGCACTTTCGACTACATCCTGTTCCTTCGCAATCGTCACTCGACCTTGCTGCATCTGCCCATGCAGTTCGTGTTCGGAAGTTTCCTGATCTTTCTCGTCGCCGTAATCGTCAGCGCGCTTCGGCGCCTCTGGCAATTGTTACGACCCGGTTGGGAACAGCATATCTAGGAATTTTTCATGTCCTTCGCCGTTGAGGTGATGTTCGTTCTGTTCTTCGTCTGGATGTTCGCAGGCATGCCGCTCGGCCACGCCATGCTGGCCTCCGGCATCGTGTACTTCGTCATCACCGGCCGCGACATGGGCCTGGTCGCCAGCCAGAGCCTCAATGGGATCTACGGCAACTTCGTCATGCTCGCGGTGCCATTGTTCATTTTTGCCGCGGAGTTGATGAATGCCGGCAAGATGACCGACAAGATGTTCGGCTTCGCCAACCTCCTCGTCGGCCGGTTTCGGGGCGGGCTCGCCCATGTCAACATCGTCGCTAGCGTGATCTTTGCCGGTATGAGCGGCAGTGCGCTGGCGGACGCGGCAGGCCCCGGCAAGATCTCCATCGACATGATGATCAAGGCCGGCTACCGCCCCGGTTTTGCAGCGGCGCTGACGTCGGCATCCTCGATCCTGGGGCCGATCATTCCACCCTCGATCCCGATGGTGCTCTACGGTGTCGTTTCCAACACGTCGATCGGCTATCTTTTCATGGGGGGCGTCGGCCCCGGCATCTTTCTGGCGCTGGTCATGATGGCCGTGGTGGCGGTACAGGCGCGGCTGCAGAATTTTCCGACACAGCCGAAGCCAACCCGGCAAGAAGCGATTGCCGTGACACGCGACGCGGCACCGACCCTGGTGTTGCCCGTCATCCTGCTCGGCGGCATCTACTCGGGCGCGGTCACTCCGACCGAAGCGGCGGCGGTGGCGGCTTTCTGTGCCTTGCTGCTGGCGCTGTTCTGGTACCGGACCCTGTCGCCAAAGGTCCTGTTCAACGTGTTGATGGAATCGTCGCGCTCGACCGCCATCGTGGCAATCACCATCGCCGGTGCCGTGCTGATGAACTACGTCGTCGCGGCGGAGCAGATACCGGATCAGCTCGGAAGCTGGATTGCCTCGCTGGATCTCAGCCCATTGATGTTCATGCTGCTGGTGACCGTTCTGTTCCTGATCCTCGGCGCGCTGCTCGACACGCTGCTGATGCTGCTGATCGTCATACCGATCCTGATGCCGACCGTACGGGAGCTTGGAATCGATCCCGTCTATTTCGGCGTCGTCTCCACGGTGAATATGATGATCGGGCTGATTACACCGCCGATGGGACAGCTGGTTTTCCTCATATCGGGCATTACCGGCATCAAGGTCGCGACAATTCTTGGCGAAGTCTGGTTGCTGCTTTTCATCTTGATCCTGGCGCTCTTCGTCCTCGTCTTCGTGCCCCAGATTACGCTCTGGCTGCCGGAGATGGCGGGCTACGTGCCGGTAGGAACATTCCACTGAAATACCTCGAGGACTTGACATGCCCGCAATGAAGGAACTGGTCAAAGGCACCGATCGCTACCGCCACTATATCAATGGCGAGTGGGTCGATTCCACCATCAAGGAATGGATCGAGGTCGAAAACCCGGCAACGCAGGCGGTGATCGCCTCGGTGCCGAAAGGCGGCGCGGACGACGCCGACCGGGCGCTGGTCGCCGCTCGCGCCGCCCAACCTGGTTGGGAAGCGCTACCGCCGGCGGCGCGTGGGCAATTGCTAAAGGATCTGGCGCGGCTGATTCTCGAAAACCGCGAGCGGCTGGCGCGCATCGTCGTTGCCGAACAAGGCAAGCCGATCCACGAGGCGCGCGGCGAGATCGAGGGGGCGGCGCTCTATCTCACCTACGCCGCCGAGGAAGCGCGCCGCATCACCGGTGACATCATCCCGTCCGATGTGCCGGACGAGCAGATCTGGATCCAGCGTGTCGCCCATGGCGTCGTCATCGCCCTAACGGCCTGGAACTATCCGGCGGCGCTAATGTGCCGCAAGATGGGGCCGGCGCTGCTCGCCGGAAACACCATCGTCATCAAGTCACATGAGGGCACGCCGATCTCGGCGCTGGAGATCGCGCAGCTCTCCTCGCAGCTCGACTTCCCGCCAGGCGTCATCAATGTCGTCAGCGGCACCGGTGAGGGCATCGGTGCCGCGCTGGTGCGCCATCCTATCCCGCGTCTCATCACGCTCACCGGCAGCGTGCGCGCCGGCAAGGAGATCTTCCGTGCCGCCGCCGAGGACCTCAAACTGCTGCGGCTCGAGCTCGGCGGCAAGGCGCCCTTCGTCGTCGCCGAGGATGCCGACATCGGTGCTGCGGTTCGCGCGGCCGTGCTGTCGCGGTTCGAGAATTGCGGCCAGATCTGCATCTGCAATGAGCGCATGTATGTGCATAGGCGCGTCGCCGACGAATTTCTGGAGAAGTTCACCCGCGCGGTGAAGGCACTAAAGGTCGGCGACCCCACCACATTGGTCGATGTCGGGCCGAAATTCAGCGGTATGGAGCTCGACAAGGTCGAGCGCATGGTCGAGACGGCACGCTCGGCGGGTGCTGAAGTGTTGACCGGCGGTCGCCGCCTGACGGAGGGCGAATTTGCGCGCGGACACTGGTACGAGCCGACGGTGATGACCGTCACCGACAACCAGATGCGCATCATGCAGGATGAGGTGTTCGGCCCGGTCGTGCCTGTGATGACAGTGGGCGATTTCGATGAAGGGCTGCGGCTTGCCAATGAATCGAACTACGGCCTGTCGGCCTACGTCTTCACCAAGGATATGCGCCGGGTGATGCGGCTGGTGCGAGAGCTGAAGTTCGGCGAGATCTATGTCAATCGGCCCGGCGGCGACGCCGTGCATGCCCACCACGCCGGCATCCGCGACAGCGGCATCGGAGGCGAGGACGGCAAGTACGGGCTCGACGCCTATTTCCAGAAGAAGACTATCTACGTCAATTACGCTTGAGTCGTTTCGTCGGGGCGCGATCCAATAGGCAAGGCATTGCGCCTTCGCCGCCGGGACCGTAAGGCTGGCCGCAACGGCACGGGCGGTGCGATGAGTTTTGCCGATCAACTACAGCGCTTCGGGCTGCTTCTGCCGCGAGGCCGCGCGACAGTGGTGCTGGCAGGCACGCCGGACGAGATCGGCCGGGTCTATGAGACGGCCGATGCAGCGCTCCGGCAGCGACCCGGCTATCGGCTTGTGCTGGCAGCGGCGGCCGAAGACCTCTCGGAACTGCGCCGGCGATATCCTCATGAACTGGTGCTGCCCTTGCCCTATCCAGCGGGCGCCGGGCTTTGGCGGCGTCGTCTGGAAGCGATCCTGGTCATCGGTCCGGCGAGACTGAACGCGGAATTTGGGAAGGCCGGCGTCCTCGACAGCAACGAGCCCATGACAGCCGGGACGGTCGCGACAATACTGCCGCCCCGCGACTTGCCGGCTCGTCCGGTTTCCACCAGCACATTCCTGATCGACCTGCTGGGTGGAAGTCGTATCGCTTCGCTGGCCGACCTCAAGACGCGGCTCGGCAATCCACGAACGATAGTCTGTCTTGGCAACGGTCCATCATCTGAGGATCCGAGACTTTCGCACCATCGCGATGCCGCGCTGTTTCGCGTCAACTGGAACTGGCGCGGGCGCGGCTGGATGACGGAGCCCGCTGTCGTCTTCACCGCCGATCCCGACCTTCCCGGTTCTGGCCGGCGGCCGATCATCACCTTTCCGACCGCTGCGATCGGCCGGCCAATCCTGATGCGCCATACGATGGCGATGCGTCCTCCTTCGGCTGGCTATATTTTACTTGATGCCTTCGATCCGACGCTCGCAGATCTTTCCGGACCAATGATCCCGACCAACGGTGCGCTGATGATTGCCGTTGCCGCGGCAGTTGGAGCCGAACGGATCGTGATAGCCGGAATGGACCTCTACCAGCACCCGGACGGACGCTATCCCGGCGATGCCACGGCGTTTGACGGCTACTCGCGCGAACACAGCGCCGAGATCGACCTGGCGTTGATGCGCACCGCTTTGGGCGGTTTCAAAGGCGAAAAGATTATCCTTAGCGACAATCTGCGCGCCGCGCTCCAAACGCCTGGATAGCCGGCCTTGTCATACTGCAGGTGGCGCCCTCAGGACGCCTTTTCGCGGATGGGCTTGGCGCTGCCGCCTTGCTTTAACAGTTTCGCCAGCAGCTTGACCTCGGCATCGTTATGATTGCGCGCCAGCTTCTCGGCCCGGTCAGCATCGCCGGCGATCACCGCCTCGATCAACGCCTTGTGCTCGGCAATCAGCTCTTCATAGTCGTTGGGCAGAAAGCCCGATTGCACCATGTGGAAGCGCACCTGCTGGACGATGAAGCGGTGTTGTTCGGCCAGGCGCTCATGCCTGGCCAGCTCTATAATCGCCGCATGCAGGTCGAAATCGATCCCTGTGGCATCCTGGAAGCGGCCCTCGCGAATGGCGTGCAGCAGGTCGTCGGCAATGGCACGCAGGCGCATTCCATCTGTTTCGCTAACGTTGGCCGCGGCAAGGCGCGCGCCCAACCCTTCCAGCGCGCCGCGCAGCGTGTAGATTTCCCAGGCATCGACGGTAGAGGTGCCCGAAACTTCCCAGCGGGTGAAGGCCACCTGCTGGACAAGACCTTCATTGGCCAGTTGCGCCAGTGCCGAACGCACTGTGCCGCGGCTGACTTCAAGTTCCTCGGACAGTTGGGTCTCAAGCAGCCGTTCGCCGGCCGGCAGCACGCCTTCGAGTATATGCGAGCGTATCTGGTCGGCAGCCCTGCGGTCGAGCAGACGCTTTTCAGACTTAAGACTTGTGAGCTTCGTCATCAATCGACTCATGGCCAACGGTGCCAACTACATATTCCGGCGCCTTGGCCCACGCAACCGGCATTGCTGACAATTAACGATAGCTCATCGCCATTGAGGAAATGCTGTTTGGCACCCAAAGCCGCCGGGGGATGAGAGAGCCCTGAAGGTGGCACACAGATTTATGTTTGCTGATTGCTGACAATCAAGCAAAACTATGTTTGAGTGCTTCCCTAGGAGTGGGCAATGGCCGAAGTGAAAAGCGTGGTTCTGCAGCTGAAGCCCGACGACGAGGTGGCCGTGGCGCTTCGCGACATCCATGCCGGCGAGACCCTGGTGCCGTTTGGCCTGCTTGCAACCACCGCTATCCCCTTCGGCCATAAGGTAGCGCTGCGACCGCTGGAACAGGGAGAGGTGATCCACCGCCTCGGCCAGCCGATCGGTCTGGCGACGGCCCCTATCCCCGCTGGGGCGCATGTCCACCTTCACAATATGGGTTTCGAGGCATCGATGGCAGGGCGTGCGATCGGCACACGGCTATCCAATGCGCCAGTCCGGTTGCCATCGGATATCCCGACCTTCGACGGCTATCTTCGCGCGGATGGCAAGGTTGGAACACGCAACTATGTCGGCGTCCTGACCTCGGTGAATTGCTCGGCGCTGGTCGCGCGCATGATCGCCGATCATTTCCGTGATCCGAGGCGGTTGCTGCGCTACCCGGGCGTCGACGGGGTGGTCGCGTTGACCCACAAGTCAGGTTGCAGCGTCGCCGATGGCTCTATGTCGATGAAGATGCTTCGGCGGACGCTCGCCGGCTACGCGCGGCACCCGAACTTTTCTGGCGCGCTGCTTATCGGGCTTGGCTGCGAGGACAATCAGATCGACCAGTTGATCGACGAAGAGCAACTCGAACTCGGTGATGACCTGGCCAAGCTGGTGATGCAGGAGACCGGCGGAACCCGTTCGAGCATTTCGCGCGGCATCGAGATGGTCGAAGCCATGCTGGAAAAGGCGGCAAAGAAGCAACGACAGAGGGTTCCTGCGAGCGAGATCATGGTCGGGTTGCAATGTGGCGGCTCCGACAGCTTCTCGGGAATTTCCGCCAATCCCGCACTCGGTGCCGCGGTGGACCGTCTCGTTGCCTGCGGCGGTACGGCGATCCTGGCGGAGACACCGGAAATTTACGGTGCTGAAAACCTCTTGCTCGAACGCGCCGTGAGCAGGGAAGTCGGCGAGCGGCTGATCGGGCTGCTCGAATGGTGGGACGACTACACCAGCCGCGAACCGCAAGGTTTCGACAATAACCCTTCGCCAGGCAACAAGGCAGGCGGATTGACCACCATCCTCGAGAAATCGCTGGGCGCGGTGGCCAAGGGCGGCACCAGCAACCTCGTCGAGGTCTACGGTTATGGACGTCCAATAGACAAGCGCGGCCTGGTGTTCATGGACTCGCCCGGTTTCGATCCGATGTCGGCGACCGGTCAGGTCGCGTGCGGCGCCAATTTGATCGCATTCACCACCGGGCGCGGCTCCTGCTTCGGCTGCCGGCCGGCACCCTCGATCAAGCTCGCGACCAACTCCGAAATGTATGCCCGCATGGAAGAGGACATGGACATCAATTGCGGATCGATCCTCGATGGGGACAGGTCGATCGACGAGATGGGCGAAGCGATCTTTCGCGAGATGATCGCCACCGCCTCGGGCAAAGCCACCAAGAGCGAACTGCTCGGCTACGGCGACGACGAGTTCGCGCCATGGCATGTCAACGCGTGGCTATAGGCCAGGAATTCGGAGGGACATCATGCCGACAATCAGCGTTAGGCTGCTCAAGGGACGCAGCATCGATCAGAAACGCGAATTCGTCGAGGTCGTGACGCGCGAAGCGGCGAGCATCCTCAAATGCGGACCTGACGTGATCGACATCATTTTCGAGGATGTCGAGAAGCATGATTGGGCGGTGGGCGGCAAGCTCGCGTCCGACAAATAGCGTGCCAATGATGCAGTCGGCACGGCTCAGCGTCGATATCGGTGGCACGTTCACCGATCTGGTGCTGCTCAGAAATGACGGCCTCACCTTCTCGGCCAAGGTCAGCTCAACGCCGGCTGCACCCGAGGACGCCGTCATATCGGGCATGGCCGAAGTGCTGGCTGCCGCCGACATCCCTGCCGCCGCCCTCACTGAGATTTTGCACGGGACGACGGTCGGTTCGAACACGCTGCTGCAGAAACTTGGCGCCCGCACGGGGCTGATCACGACCAAGGGGTTTCGCGACGTGCTGGAGATCGGCCGGCTGCGCACGCCCGGCATGTTCGACCTGACCTGGGACAAGCCGGAACCGCTGGTTGCCAGGCGATACCGGCTGGAAGTGGCCGAGAGGACGCTGGCGGACGGCACCATCCAAACACCGGTCGTCGCCGAGGACGTGCTCAGGGCAGGCGCCTTCTTTCGTGACGAAGGCATCCAGTCCGTCGCCATCTGCTTCCTCAATTCCTACAAGAACCCAGAGAATGAACGCAGCGCGGCGCAAATCTTCTCGCAGGCTTTCGCCGAGATCGCGGTGACGGCCTCCGTCGACGTGCTGCCCGAAGCGGGCGAATACGAACGTACCTCGACGGTGGCTGTGAATGCCTACGTGCTGCCGCCGCTTAAGGGGTATCTGGAGCGTCTCGAGCATAAATTGCGGTCGGCGGGTGTCACCGCGCCGCTGTTGATCGGCAATTCCAATGGCGGCCTGTCTGCGTCCACCACTGCGCAGAGCAAGCCGGTTTTCTTCATATCGTCGGGCCGTTCTTCAGGCGCCGTCGGTGCCGCACGCCTCGGCGCGGCTCTGGGCGAACCCAATCTCGTTGCCTTCGACATGGGCGGAACGACGGCATCGGCGGCACTCATCCACCGGGGCGTGCTGAGCCGCACGCATGAATACGAGTTCCGCGCCGGAATGTCGGTGCCATCGCGCTTCATCAAGGCCGGCGGCTACATGATGCGGGTGCCGACGGTGGATGTGGCCGAGGTCGGCAACGGCGCCGGTTCCATCGCCGCGATCGACGCCGCCGGCCTGCTCACTGTCGGTCCAATTTCGGCGGGCGCCGATCCCGGTCCCGTCTGCTATGGGCTGGGTGGCGCACGGCCGACGGTAACGGATGCCAATGTCGTGCTTGGCTACCTGCCGCCGCGACTGGCTGGCGGCACGCTGAGGCTGGACGTCGAGGCAGCGCGCATGGCGATCGACAAGACGCTGGGAAGCCCACTCGGGCTCTCCGCGGCAGCGGCGGCCTGCGGGATCCGGGAGATCGCCAACGCCAACATGGTTCGCGCCATCCGTGCCGTGACGGTAGAGCGGGGTCTCGATCCGCGCGACCTCACGCTGCTTGCCTTCGGTGGCTCGGGTCCGGTGCATGCCTGCGATCTCGCCAGAACGCTCGGCATCACACGGGTTGTGTTTCCGCCGTCGCCAGGGGTGTTCACGGCAATGGGCATGCTGGCCGGCAGCATCGAACATCACGAGTTGCGGTCGGCGCAAGCGAGGCTCGATCTGCTGGGGTTTGAAGTGGTTGAAAGGTTGCGGCGCGAGATGCGCGCGGCCGCTACCATGGCGCTGACAAGACAGGGCTATGCGGCCGAGACGGTGGGCTTCAGCGAGGCGATCGATCTGCGCCTCGAGGGACAGGACGCGTCGCTGTCCATACCGTTCTCCGGTGCGTTCGACGCAGCTTCCCTGCGGCCGGCGTTCATCGCTGCCTATCGCGACACCTACGGCTACACGCCAAACGACGCGGTGGAAGCGGTGGCGCTGCGGCTGCATGCCCACGCGCGGATATCGGAGCCGCTCGATTTCACCGCGCTCAAGGCCGCACCGAACGATGTCGGTGCGCGCGAGGAGAGGCGCATGGTGCACTTCACCCGCGCCGCGGCGATCGAGACGACGATCGTACCACGTGCGTCAGTGGTATCGGCGCTCTCCGGACCGGTGATCATCGAGGGCGCGGACACCACTATTGTCATCCCGCCCGGAATGCGGGTCGAACCAAATGCGACCGGCAGCCTGATCGCGACGCTGGAGGCTGCTTGATGACCGCCATCGATCCCATCACGTTCGCGGTCATCAAGTCGGGGCTCGACACCATCGTCGACGACATGGCCTACGCGGTGATGCGCACCGCCCGCTCGCCGATCGTGCGCGATGTTCTCGATTATTCGGTGACGCTCTGCGATGCCAAGGGGCGGATCCTCAGCCAGGCAAAGACCGTCGCCCTGCACTTGGGCGCCGTCCCGGACGCGATAGACGTGATCGTCGAGCGCTTCCGCGACGACATGTTCCGGGGCGATGTGATCGTGCTCAACGATCCCTATGACGGCGGCATGCACCTGCCCGACATCTTCATGTTCAAGCCGATCTTTTCCAGCAAACGATTGCTCGGATTTTCCGTCGTGATCGCCCATCATTGCGATGTCGGTGGCCGGGTGCCGGGCTCGAATGCGTCGGATTCGACCGAGATTTTCCAGGAAGGCCTGCGCATCGCGCCGATGAAGCTCTATGAGCGCGGCCTGCCCAACAGGACGTTGTTCAAGATCATCGAGAAGAACGTGCGGCTGCCGGCCATGGTGCTCGGCGATCTCGATGCGCAATACGCCACCTGCAACATCGGCGAGCGCGAGATGTTGCGGCTGTTCGAGCGGTACGGCGAAGAGCTGGAAGCCTATTTCGACCGGCTGATCGACTACGGCGAGGAACTGACGCGCAAGGCGATCGCCGGCTGGCCGGATGGCGAGTACGCCTTCACCGATTACATCGACGGCGATGGCTTCTCGCCCGCGCCGATCCCGATCGTCTGTCGGATCACGGTGAAGGGCGACCATCTGTGGGTCGACTTCGCCGGCTCATCGCCACAGGTGAAGGGTGCGATCAATGCCACGCTCTCTTTCGTCAAGTCCTCGACCTATCTGACCATACGCTGCGCCCTCGACCACGACGTTCCCAACAATGCCGGCGTCTATCGCTGCATCACCGTGACGGCGCCGGAGGGATCGATCCTCAATCCGAACATGCCGGCTCCGGTGGCGGCGCGGGCGCTGACTGGCTACCGCGTCGTCGACACGGTGATGGGGGCTCTGGCACAGATCGCGCCGAAGCGGCTGATGGCGGCAGGCGAAGGCGGCAACACAGTAGTCGCCATCGGCGGCTATCACGGGCCTGAGTGCAAACCTTTTATCCTGGTGGATATGATCAACGGTGCCTGGGGCGGTCGGTCCGACAAGGACGGCATCGAAGGTATCACCAATCCCAGCCAGAACATGTCGAACCTGCCTATCGAGACGATCGAGGCGCGCTACCCCGTGATGATGGAGGAGTATGCGCTGCGAGAAGATTCCGGTGGCGCCGGGCAATTTCGTGGCGGGCTAGGACTGGTGCGGCAATATCGCCTGCAGGCGGACACCGCGGTCCTGCAATTGCGCGCCGACCGTCACGAGCATTCGCCCTATGGGCTGTTCGGCGGCCAGGCGGCGGCGAGTTCAAGGAATCTGCTGAAACAAGACGGCGAATGGCGCGTGCTGCCGGCAAAGGTGACGCTGGAGATCGGCAAGGACACCGTGATCCGCCATGAACAGGCTGGCGGCGGTGGTTGGGGCGACCCGGCAAGTCGCGGCCGAGACTCCATCGCGACCGACTTGGCCAACGGAAAGATCTCACCGGCGCGCGCCATGGCCGACTATGGTTTTGAGGCAGAGCCAAAGGCAGACGGCGACGACACTTCAACCTGACGTCCAACACACAATGCCGGCTAAGGTGCCTGCAAAAACTGGAGATCTGATATGACTTGGACAGGCGTATTTCCCGCTGTCACCACGAAGATGCAGGCATCTGGAGCGATCGATATCGAAGCTACCCAGAACAGCATCGATAGGCTCATTGAAAATGGCATCTCCGGCGTGATCGTGCTGCCGATGCTTGGCGAAAATGCCACGCTCACTCAGTCGGAACGCGACACTGTCGTTCGCGCCGCGAAAGAAGTCGTCGCGGGACGGGTGCCGCTGCTGTCGGGCCTTGCGGAGCTGTCCACCGACAATGCATCGGCTGCGGCTCGCAACTACCAGAAGCTTGGAGCCGAAGGCCTGATGACCTTCCCTAGCCTCGCCTATCGCACCGACCGCCAGGAGACCGTCGCCTGGTACAAAACGGTGGCCGAGGCGAGCGATCTGCCGGTCATGATCTACAACAACCCCATTGCCTACAAAGTTGACGTTGATGTCGAAACGCTGAAGGCACTGGTCGACGTACCCGGCATCGTTGCCGTCAAGGAAGAAACCGGTGACATCCGCAGGGTCACCGACCTGTTTAACGCCTTCGGCGATCGCTTCGATATCTTTTGCGGCGTGGACGATCTGATCCTTGAAAGCCTGGCGCTGGGTGCCATTGGCTGGGTCTCTGGCATGACGAATGCATGGCCAGCCGAGTGCGTATCCCTGTTCAAAACGGCACGCGGCGGTGACTTCGCGACGGCACTTCCTTTGTACCGGCTGCTGACGCCGGCGTTTCATCTCGATACCGACGTCAAGTTGGTCCAGTACATAAAACTTGCCGAGCATCTGGTGTACGGCGCCCCAGAGCATGTCCGAAAGCCACGCCTCCCGATCACTGGTGAGGAACGAGCGAACGTCGAGGAGATCATCATGCAGGCGATTTCAGATCTATCATGCTTGGCCGGTCGCAGAGTTGGAAAGGGCTGATGTGGCCGCCAGTGATGTCTGTGGCGAAGTGCAAAGCAAAAGCTAGCCGTTGAATGCCGGCAGTGAGAGGCCATTGACGCCAACGTCGAGCGCGAACAATCCACCGGAATTATTCTGTCCGACAAAGTGGCAGGCCGGACGTCTGAGTACGGCTGAGGTGACACACAGGATGGCCCTGCATTAATGCGGGCGTTTGCGGCACAAATGCAGGCGTTTATCGCCGGTACGGAAACCTCCCAGGAACCAAGGTGCGTGCGGCGCTAACGGTGATTAGAGATCGCGATTACGCGTTCGACAATGGTCAACTGGTCGCTGGCATTTCGGCGCTCGCGGTTCCCATTTTGCCTCGCGGAAGAGATGCAATCGCTGCTTTTGCAATTAACATGACGAGTGCGTGATTGGCTCCGGACCGTTTGGTATCGCTGGTTGGATTGCTGCATCGAGAGACCCGCCAAATTGAAGAGGCGCTAAATGCCCTCGAAGGTTCTCACATCGCCCCAACCAGCTAAATGCGACCAGGAGGCGTGAACTGCTTTGGACGCAGACAATACGCTTTGCGTACCAAATGTCTGCTCACCGACTAGACACCAAACAGCCCGGCCGCCGACTTGAGGCGCAAAGCTGCCATTTTCATAATGGCAGACGCAAGCCGGCTTCGAGTCAACGACCGTTATTGTTGAACCTGAGTCCTGCCCCGTCCTGTCGTTCGAGTCCTTAACCTGCGCGACGTGGTTTGACCTGCAAGCGGCCTTCTCCTAGGCGCCAAGGCCCCGCCTGCATCACGCACGGACCCTCTTAGATCCGTGTCGAACAGATTCATGAGGGCATCTCGCGCTACTCTGGCAGCCCGGCAGCATGAAGCGCATCACCAAGGCATTCCGCGAGCGCTGGAGCACAGTTCACGCCCGCAAACTGACGGCTGTAACGGAACGTTGGTTGCAGTTCGAGCACCCGCGCGGCAGCTGCCCTCGCTTCTTCCGACCGGCCGAGTTTGGCAAGGGCAGCGGCCAATTGCACATAAGTGATGCTGTGTGCGGGATTGGCCTGAACGGACTTGTAAGCGGCGCGACAGGCTTCGTTGTAGCGGCCGCGCAGTAAATGACTCATCGCCTGCGCATCGAAAGCGGCGAAGGCCCAAGGGTCAAATGGGCTTAGCCGCATGCCTCGTTCGCTCCACTCGATGGCTCGCTCTGCTTCTCCGCTCCATCCGAGGACGACGCTGCCGAGAATGTAGGTCAGCGCCGATGACGGACTAATGGCGAGCGCGGCTTCCAAAGCGGTGAAAGCAGCGCCGCGATCATGTCCATCCATGCCGATCGAAAATCCCGCGAGAGCCAATGCGGACGCATCGTCCTGGCCGTGGAGGATCGCGGAACGGGCATGGCGGATCGAAGCGGCGCGGTTGGCTTCCAGCATGCCGCTGCGGAGGAAGAGGCAATGGTGGCACATCGCCGCGTTGCCGTGCGCCAGCGCATAGGCCGGATCGAGTTCGATGGCACGTTCGAGCAGCACGAGCGCTCGCGTCACCCGATCAGGCATTCCGGAATCCACGTCGAGCTGGGCCCGAAGCACAAGGTCATAAGCATCCAGGTTATCGGGACGCCTGCGCTTCACCCTGTCGATTTCGGCACGCCGCAGGCTCGGTAAGATTGCGCCTACAGCCGATATGGCGATCTCATCCTGAAGCGCGAAGATATCGTCGGAGCTGCGGTCATACCGCTCGGCCCATATGTGAGCGCCGGTCGATGCGTCGATCATCTGCCCGGTCACGCGCACGTGGCCGCCGGCTCTTCGCACGCTGCCTTCGATTACGTACTGGACGCCAAGCTCGCGGCCGACCTGTTTCACGTCCACGGCGCGGCCCTTGTAGGTAAAGGTCGAATTTCGCGCGATGACGAGCAGCCAGTTGATGCGCGCCAGGCCGGTGATGATATCGTCCACCATCCCGTCCGCGAAGTAATCCTGCTCCGGATCGCCGCTTAGGTTCGAGAACGGCAAAACCGCGACGGAGGGTTTGTCCGGCAATGTCAGCGTTGCCCTTGGTTCACCCCCGGCTGACGGATCCCGGCCGCCGACTGTGACCGCCGGCCCGACATAGCGATAGCCGCGTCGCTGCAGCGTTTCGATCCAGCATGCGCCGCCCGCCAATTGCTCAAAGAGCCGCCGCACTGCCGCAATCTGGACCGTCAGGTTGCTGTCCTCAATGGCCTGTCTGGGCCACGCCGCCTCGATCAGCGTTTCCTTCGGAACCGGCGCGCCCGCCTGTTCCACAAGCAGCGCAAGCAGCGCGACCGCCCGCTGGCCGAGTGGCGTCGGCTCGGCGCCGTGGAATAGAATCCCGGTATCGGTGTCGAGGCGAAATGGGCCAAACGCAAGGCTTGTCGGCATTCCGGAAGAAGATACCGTTTGTGATCTTTTCGCAACGATTTCGGAACGGCTTCGCGACTCGCCGAAACGCGGAGCGCATCTTGCGCCTGTGCTTGCGGAAGTAGCACCGAGCCAATGGAGGATCAGATGAGCGTCGCTCCCGTCATTCGCATGCCCGACGAAAACAAGGGGGTCATGTTACGTGGCCATCCGATGGTGTTCCTTGTCACCGGCGAGGATACGAAACACACAAGCATGTTTGACTGGACGATCCCGGCCGGTTTCGCCACCGGCCTCCATGTTCATCGCGTGCAGGAGGAAACCTTCTACGTGCTTGACGGCGAATGCGTCTGGCAGGTTGGTGACAAGGCGATCCACGCGACACCAGGTACCTACCTGTTCATTCCACCGGGCCTGCCGCACAACATCACCAATGTGAGCGAGAAGCCGGCGCGGGTGCTGATGACCGTCTCTCCACCCGGGCATGAGCGCTATTTCGAAGAGCTTGCGAAGCTGGCTGCACACGGCTCTCCGGATCCGAAAGCGCTTGCCGACTTGCGGGACCGTTACGATACTGACCAGCTCTCGACCCTGACAACAAGGGTCTAAGGTCGATTTGCAATGTCGGGTTATGGCGCAACGCCGCTCATGGCGTTGGCACCAGCAATGTCCGCTTTTGGGGGCGTGCAGGGCCGCCGTGAACGACCGAAGTTAGGCGCAAACCTGCCAGACTGCATGGGCCGGAAGTCGTCGGTCCGATATCAGAATGCGTTTGGCGGATAGCTGCTGCTTCTCGGGGGTAATGCGCCGACAGTGAGCTGGAGCCACACCGAATATTGGGCCGGCGTGTAGTTTCGGCCTCCGCTTCGCGGCATAGAGCTTAGGACGTGAAATCCTCCCTAGGTATTTTCGTAACGCGGGACTAGCATGCGCTCGGGAGGGGGCGATGATCAATGTCTCGATCCGCCGGGCGGATTTCATGATGGTCCTCGCCTATGCGTCGGACCTTGCGACAGGCCATTCTCGCGACTTCGCGCTGAAATCATGTGTGCTTGCAATGCGGATCGCCCAGCTTGCCGGCCTTTCCGAACAGGTTCGGCGCAATGCGTATCATCAGTCGATGCTGCGCTATGTCGGCTGCAACGCCGACACGGACCTTCTGGCAGCCACCTTCGGTGACGAAATCGCGCTCCGCCAGGATCTTGTCGGCCTCGACATGGGCAACCGTGCGGAACTGGGCAGGGTCTTCGTGCAGGCCTTCAAGCGGTTATACTACGACCTTGAGCCTGACGTGCAGGCCAAGGCGATCGAGGCCGGGATGTCGCAAGCGCTGGCGGTGGCCCGCCCGGTCCTCACCGCGCATTGCGAAGTCGCGCAGCGAATCGGCGAGCGGCTCGGCCTGTCCGAGGAGATCCGGCGCAACCTTGGACAGATCTACGAACGTTGGGACGGCAAGGGTCTGCCGCGTGGGCTGAGCGGCGAGGATGTTTTGCCGGCCGTGCGCTTGATAACATTGGCGCAGGATGTAGTTGCGCTCAGCGATACCGTCGGTATCGACGCGATGGCCGAAACCATCGCCAGTCGCGGCGACGGCCCATACGAAGCGGATCTGGCCCGGCTCGTTGCCGCCAACGCGGCGGCGCTGATGGAAGGCATCGGCGCGACGGTCGACCGCGAGACGATTTTGGCGCTGGAGCCCGATCCGCCGGTGACGCTGGACGAGGCGGCTTGCGATGCGGCGTTCCTCGCCATCGCCGACATGATCGACATGCGCATGCCGTTTACACAGGGCCATTCGCGGATGGTGTCGGAACTTGCCACGGGCGCGGGGAGACGGAGCGGGCTGCCCGACGCCGACATCCGCGCGCTGCGCTGGTCGGGCTGCATCCATGACATCGGCGAACTCGTGGTGCCGGTGGCGACCTGGATCCGCAACGGTCCGCTGTCGGTGCGCGAGCGCGACGCGGCACAGCTGCACGCCTATTATGGCGAGCGGGCGCTGGCGTCCTTCGGTCGTGACGGCGATGCGATGGGCGCTCTAGTGCTGCGCCATCACGAGCGCCTGGACGGCTCGGGCTACCATCGCAAGGTCGGCGGCTCCGACCTGTCTCCGGCGTCGCGAATCCTGGCGGCAGCCGAAGCCTTCCAGACGTCGCGGGAGGAACGTCCGCACCGCAAGGCGCTGTCCAGCGAGGCGGCGGCGACTCAGCTGCGCGCTGCGGTCCGCGAGGGCTGTATCTGCGCCGATGCCGCCGAGGCGGTGTTGTCCTTCGCCGGGCAGGCCTCACGCCGAGCGCTGCCGCGGGCGCTGGCCGGCATGACGCCGCGCGAGATCGAGGTGTTGCGCCTGATTGCCGGCGGCCTCACCGCGAAGGAGACGGCGCGGAAGCTGGATATCTCACCCAAAACCGCGGATCATCATATCCAGAGCGTCTATTCCAAGATCGGCGTGACCACCCGCGCGGCCGCCGCGCTCTACGCGGTTGAGCACGGCCTTATCCGCCCTGGCGAAACGCAAGCATAGGGAATCCACCCCATGTGCGCCTGCCTCGAGGCGCGCATCCTAATCCTGTCGACGGACCGATGGTGGCCGCGACCGACAGGAGGAAATCAAATGCTTCTCGCAACGACCAAGGTGGCGGACATCGACCACTTCATCCGTATCTTCTCGACCAAGGGCGCCGACAAGCGCCGGCTGCACGGCTCGAACGGCGCGACCGTATTCCGCGACCCCAGCGAGCCTGACCGCGTCTGGGCGATCTTCGACTGGGACGCCGAGGGCTGGAAGAACTTCGTATCGGATCCGGAGGTGCCCGCGATCCTGCAGGAAGCGGGTCATGTCGGCAAACCGCAGGCGGCACTGCTGCTCGGCCATTGCGAGGCCTGACGTCCACATTGCGCGCCGCCTGCCTCGGCGGTGGCGCGCCCGACGAACCCCCGAATTGGAGAATCAAGATGGACCCGAAACCTATCAAGATCGGCCTTATCGCCGAACTCACCGGCCCGTTGTCCTTCATGGGCATCGCCAACGCCAACCTCACCAACATGCTCGTCGACGACATCAACGCCGGGGGCGGCCTCCTCGGTCGGCCGGTGAAGCTCGTCATCGAGGACGGCGAGACCACCGAAAGTGTCGCTAAGGCAAGGACCGCGAAACTGATCGACGTCGACAAGGTCGATTTGGTTGTCGGCGGCATCTACAGCTCGACCCGCCTGGCCATCAAGAGCGAAGCGGTCTCGCGCGGCACGACACTCTATATCTACACCGAGCAATATGAGGGGCAGGAAAACGATCCCCTGATCTTCTGCACCGGCCCTGTCCCGGCGCAGCAGGTCGAGCCATTGATCCCATGGCTGATGAATAGCACCGGGGCGAAGAAGTTCTACCTGCCATCCGCAGACTACATCTGGCCGCATTTGTTGAACAAAGCCGCGAGCCGGGTTGTGCGCGCCAACGGCGGCGAGATCGTCGGCGAGGAGTACTTCCCCCTCGATACCGTCGATTTCCGGCGGACCGTACAGCAAATCATGGCGAGCGGCGCCGACGTGGTTTTCAACACCATCGTTCCGCCGGGCCTGACGCCATTTTTCGACGAACTGCACAAGGCCGGTTTCGGCAAGCGGGGCGGCAAGATCGTCTGCACCTACTTCGACGAGAACTTCTTTAATCTCGTGCCACCCGAGCAGATCGAGGGCCTCTACAGCTGCCTCGACTACTACCAGGAACTCGACGATCCGTTTGGCCGTGCGCTCTTGCGCCGTTACGAGGACCGGTTCCCCGGCAGCGCGATGTTGACCGCGGGCAGCGGCTGCAGCGGCCACTACCGGGCGATCAGGATGTGGGAAGCGGCGGTGAGGGAAGCCGGCACGGTTGAGCGCGACGCGGTCATCCGGGCGCTCGATCATGCCCGCATCAGCGAGGGTCCGGGCGGCCCGGCGGAAATGGTTCCCGGCCAGCACCATGTTCGCATGAACATGTACATAGCGCAGGCTCATGGCGGTCGCTTCCGGGTCGTGAAGAACCTGGGTCCGATCAATCCCAATGAACGCGTGGTTGCCGACGAATTCCAATTGAGCAATGCGGGATGACCGCCGACGCCGATCACTGTTCCTTCAGGTGTCGCGGCGGCTTGATTGCCGCCTCTCCACCACCCTGCCGACAGTTGCCGTTTCGGCCACATACACAGCGATTGGTAAGGTCAAGAGGCGCCACGGTGGCCCCGGTCGAAAGTCGCTGACAGGCAACCATTCAACCTCAGCTCTTGTTACGACCTGTTGTCGCCGGCAATATCTGCTTTCAGGCAGAGACAAAGGTCACCGCAACGACTGCCGTGAGGCGCGTTGCCGACCTGCAGCTTGGGGGGCCGAGAACAGCAAGGCCGCAATGGAATGAATAGACGCGTACAGCGTTCAGGAAGTCAGGCGGGAGTAGAGGCGCTTCGCGTTGCTTTGAACTGTGAGCGCTTCCCCCGCTTCCGACGAGAAGCGGGGAGTATCCGTCTCATCCTTGAACCGTCCAGGACTTACGCTTTGGAGGCGTTCCGGGCAGCCTCGAATACGTCGCGTGCGGACGTCGTACCCGCTACGTGCTCAATACCCTGGACCCCGAGGGCCATCCATCCCGAGTTGACGGCCTCAAACATCGCTTCGGCCGGTCCTGTCTGGCCCTTCGGAATGCCGAACTGCTCGAATGCTGCCGGCCACTCAGCCCGCGGGACGGCAAAGGCTTTGACGTCGAGCTTCATGACTTCACCCAATTGCGCGGCGACCTCATCCGCGCTCACCATCGAACCGAGTTCGATGACCCGATGCCCCGACCACGCCGGCCCGCTCAGAAGCCTTGCAACCTCAGCGCCGATGTCGTTGGTCGCGACCATGGTAGATTTCCGATTTGTCGGGTTGTAGTAGACGGGCAGCGTGCCGCCCTGGGCGACGTGCAAGCCGTAGAGGAAGTTTTCGAAAAACCCGCCGGCTCGTACATATGCGATCGGCAGTGTCAGGTTGCGAAAGCCCTGCTCCAGAAGCGACAGGGCCGTGATCATCCCCAGCCCGCTGGTCCTGTTCGCACCCATCGACGACAGTGCGACCATCCGTGGTGGCGGTGTCTTGGTGAGCGCCTCGACATAGTTCGCGATGACGCCCCTGGCTTCCCTGAAATCCGGCGAGGGGGCCCAGACGGCCGGCAACATGATAAACGCGCCGTCGACGCCCTCGAGCGCTCGCTTGATGGCGGCCGCATCGTTCCAGTCGCCGTCGACCAGTTCGACACCCTGTTCCATCCAGCTTGCCGCCTTCGCGCGGTCACGGACCAGCGCGCGTACCTTCTTGCCTTGCGCCAGCAAATGCCTTGCGGTGGCACCGCCGACGTTTCCTGTAATTCCCGTCACTAAAAACATGTGTTTTCTCCTGATCTTGAGGGACAGAGGACTGCCCTATTGGTTCAACGGATGAGCGGTAGAATGGCCCGGATGCGGGGATGGCGCGCGTAGAGGCCGCCCCATGTCATCGCGCCGAGAAGTAGGGAGACTATTTCCGGCGGCGACCCCAACTCACCGATGCGGACATGGGCGCAGATGGCACCTCCCAAAAAGCCCGTCACCAGGATCGCGCCGAGCACTGTGGTAGCCGGGATGGCGTAAAGGATGGCGCAGGTGAGTATGATCGGGCCGAGGACACGGGTCAGGTCCATCGCGAAGCCGGTTTCCTGCAACACGCTCGCGATCTGTGCCGGCGCGAAAAGCTGAATGGACCCATCTGCCACCAGAGCGATAACGACAATCGCGCTCATTATCCGGCCGGTCCACAGGCTGGGATGCAAAGTCATAGCTTCAGGCACATGATAGAGGTTCATTGTTTTGGACACTTGTCATTCTCCGATACGTTATCTGATTTGGAGACTTACTGTGTCTCTTGGGCATGATAAACATCGGCAGACCGAACGCATTGTTACCTCTGTGATGAACAATACCGAGACGCGAAAATGCAGAATCTCGAGCCCATCCTCATTTTCATAACGGTAGCGGAAATGGGGAGCTTCACCCGCGCGGCCGATAGCCTGGGCATCCAAAAGGGGAGGGCCTCAACGGCGGTCCGGAGGCTGGAAGAAGATGTCGGTGTCAGGCTCCTTCACCGGACGACGCGCAGCGTACAGTTGACGGAGGACGGACGCGCATTTCATGCGCGTGCCCGCGATCTGCTTGCTGAAGTCGATGATCTGCACTCGATGTTCGCAGGCGATCGTGTAGCACTTCGCGGTCGTTTACGGGTCGATCTTCCGACCGAGGTGGCGCGCACAACGATCGTGCCGGCCTTGCCGGATTTCATGGCGATGCACCCCGGCTTGGAGTTGGAGGTGTCGAGCACGGATCGGCAGGTCGATCTGGTTCAAGAGGGGTTCGACTGTGTATTGCGGCTCGGTCCCATAAGGGACGAGACGCTGATTGCCCGGCCACTGGGCATGTTGCGCATGGTCAACGCTGCCAGTCCCGCCTATCTGGCGCGCCATGGCGTCCCTCGATCGCTAGAAGATCTCCAGCGTCAGGAACATCGGACAATTCATTTTTCGACGACGCTGGGCGCAAGACCCCATGGGTGGGAATATCCGGACGGCGACAGCTACGCGACGCTTCAGTTGCCGGGTGCGCTACACGTCAACAGCGCTCAGACCTACGAAGCCGCCGCCCTCGCCGGCCTTGGCCTGATACAAGCGCCCCTCCTGGGGATTGGTCGATACTTGGAGAGTGGCACGCTTGTGGAGATCCTACCCGATTTTCGGCGCCGGGCGCTCGCCGTATCCCTCGTGGTAGCGCATCGGAGCAATCTGTCGCGCCGAGTCCGCGCATTCATGAAATGGATCGAAGGTGTGTTGACACCGTATCTCGAATAGCGAGACGAGCATCTCCGTCCGGCACTCGAAATCAACAATCCGAAATTATGTCTGCCTGTCGGCAGCCCGGCGGTCCAACAGAATGCGACACTGAGATCGCCGACATTTGAAGTCCGACATGAGATATCCTCAAACTTTTCCCCCTTCTGTCTCCCCAACGCCGTGCCCATGCACAGAACCATTCCGTATCAAGTTCGGAGGTATTCGGTTGCTCGCAACCTTATCCGGAGCCGCCGTCGATTTCCATAGGTAGCAAAACGGGCAATCGAAACGAATGGCCGCTTTCAGGACGGCTCACTTTGCCCGGGAACGGCGAGGATGAGGCGCAAAGCTGCCATGCGCTGCAGCTTGATCAGACTGAATGTCAGAAATGCGCCTCGAAGCCGATATCAAGAGTCGGCGTACCGAATGTCCTGTTTGGGGCCGGAGAACGAACGCGCTGCGCGGGAGGGGGTGCCTGCGGTTGAGGTAGAGATCAAGAACCGGTCGTCGCGCTCACGTTGAGCGTCGTTCGGTAGGGGCAGAGCATGACGACCTTCTTCAACAAGGAGCCTGACCATGCACCATCCCATTCTCGAAGCTTCGATCAGCCCGCTGCGGCAGCGTCTGATCGACGACATGAACATGCGGCGCTTCTCACGCGAGACGCAGCGCAACTATCTCCGCTATATCGGACGCCTGCGACATTCCTCGGGCGTTCACCAGACACAGCGACCGCCGATGACCTGCGTCGGTTCCAGATCGAGCAGGAGGAAGACGGCGTTCCCGTGCCGACGATGAACAGCATCGTGTCGGCGCTACGCTTCTTCTTCACCCAAACGCTTGACCGCCCGGACCTGGCGCGCCGGCTTGTCCGGCTGTCGCATCCGCGCAACCTGCCCGTGGTGCTCAGCCGCGACGAGGTCGCTCGGCTGCTCAACGCCACCACGTGTCTCAAGCACCAGGCCGCACTGTCGGTTGCCTATGGCGCGGGCCTGGGTGTCGCCGAGGTGTCGATACTGAAGGTCACCGATGTCGACAGCGAGCGCATGCTGCTGCGCTTCGAACGCGGCAAGGGCGGGGGGTATCGCAACGCCATGCTCACGCAGCAGCTTCCCTTGCCGGCGGCGGCGCGCAAGCGGAAGGCGCTCTGGCGTCAGCCCCTACGCCGCTCGTCTCGGCTGCGACGGCACGCACAGCAAGGTGCTTACTCCCCCACAAGCTAGGTGAGCGTGACGTATGCGCGGATGCCTTTCGAATTCAGCTTGGAAGGCTGGTTGCCATGGCGGCCAATGTCTGCAATTACCGAACCGCTAGGCCTCTGTTCGCTTGCTATGCGTTTGGATGTGCATATCTTGTGCGTATGAGAGGTCGGAAATTTGCCATGACCCAGGCACAGCTCGCGCAGTCCAGAGCCATTTCAGGTTTCGTCGGTAGCCTGCAGGAACCGCGTACTCCTTATATCTCGCCGAAGCGCTTGTCACAGGCGCTCGGCGTGAAGGTGGCTAACCTGGCGAAGTTGTCCGGTGTCCACCGCAACACGCTGCGCAATCCCTCGTCGGAGCGCTTGCAGGGTCGGATGCGGGAGATGGTCAAGGTGATCTCGGCCGTGACGGAACTTGCCGGCGACGTCGACAAGGCCATTTATTGGTATCGCAACGAGCCGATTGCCGACCATGGCCACCGCACCGCGGCCGAACTGGTCGCCGACGGCCAGGTCGAGGCAGTTCTGGCCTTCATCCGGGGTCTGGAGAACGAGGCGCGCGTATGAAAGTCGCCCAAGCCGGAAGGACGAATTCGTTCATTGCAAAGAATTTGCGCCCAGGCGACACAAATCATCACAATACAAGAATGACATTTGCGTTGCTTCACCTGATCCGACGGATCATTTTGGGGTTTCGTGGCCCTTTCCCGGCTATGCAAATCTAGTAGGCAGTCGACCTTTGTTTATGAAATCCAGCATCGATCATCTTCCACCGCCAAAGCAGCGTGCGCTGACCAGGACTGTGGAGGTGCTGCTTGAGGAATTCGACGATGCGCTAAAGGGCGCAACGGCCGATTTCAAGAAGCGCGGGCGCATTCTGAAGATCATCCTTTTCGGATCCTATGCCCGCGGTGGCTGGGTCGACGAGGCGCATACCAAGAAGGGATACCGCTCCGATTTCGATCTCCTGATTGTCGTCAACAATCGAAAGCTGACCGATTTCGCTGAGTACTGGCAGGTAGCAGCCGACCGGTTGATGCGAGAGATCGACACTCCGGTGAGTTTTATCGTCCACTCACGCCGCGAGGTGAACACCGCCTTGCGAGAGGGGCAGTATTTCTTTGTCGATATCCGCCGCGATGGCGTTGTCCTCTATGAGCTCGACGAGGAGCCCCTTGCTGTACCGATCATCGCAAGACCTGCCGACGTCGCGAAGGTGGCGCGGGAGCACTTCGAGGATAGGCTGCCGCACGCACGGGTGTTTGCGAAGACGGTTAAATTTCTCATTGGGGAAGCGAACCATAAGGAGGCAGCTTTCCTACTTCACCAAGCCATTGAGCAGGCCTATGCAGCATTGCTGCTGATTTTGACAAACTACAGTCCTCCATCTCACAACATCAAATTCCTACGTAGCCTCGCTGAGGATCAGGCTCAGCAACTCGCTGAGGTATGGCCCCGCGATCACCAGCGCTTCGTTGCATGGTTCAACGTTATCAACGAAGCCTATGTGAAAGCCCGCTACTCTCGGCATTTCGAAATCACACCGGAAGCGCTTCAGTGGCTTACAGAGCGCGTCTCCGACCTCATCGATCGAATTGAAACAATCTGCCGAGCGCGCCTTGAAAAGTTGAAGCTCGAGGCGAATGCCGCAGATGAGCGCTCGCGTTGAAGCAATCCAGAGGCCACTTCCACACTGCCCTTTTATGCGACTTTCGAAGTGCAAAAAACAAACATGTAGTGGCGGCCTATGTGTTTTCGACGTCAACAGCACTGGCTCACTTGGGCTATCGGCCGGCTTGTGAATGACCGGAAGTGGCCGACTGCGGTCCGTCAGGTCGCAGCCAGGCTTCGCAACAAGCGGTCGTTCAGCTTCCGACCCCATTTTGGTCTTTCAGCTACCAACTGTCACTGCCCAAAACCTTCAGCTGACACTTCGATCAATGTCCTGATTTGAGGCCGTCTGGATCACTAGCATCTTCCGCATCATCGTCGACAACTGCGGCCGGCCACCGTGGGACCTTGCTCATATCGAGCGCGAAGGCTTCCAGCCGTTCGCGGGGTGTGAGATGCTTGAGCATGGGGGCGGAGGTGCCTGATGCTCAAACTTGCTCTGATTGTCGCGGGAGTAATTTCACTGACCGCGTCAGCGTACGCCAAATCGGGAGCGGAACTGCTTCAAGACAACGAAATGTTCGGGACTGGTTTTGTTTGGGGCGCCATCAGCTATATGCTGGACGATTACGAACTCAACGATGACCTAGGCAACCGGCTTACCAAGCATCGCAACGAATGCTTGTCGAAAGCGGGTGCCACGCCGAAAACGATGTACGACTCCGTTTTAGGTGAGATTCGTAGCGATCCCGGCACCTTGTCTCGTTCTGCTACCACTGCAATTGACACAGTCGTCTACAAAATGTGCGGCCCGCCGCCCGATTAACCCACACACCACGCCTTCCAAGCCACCACGGTCCCTGCCGGCGGAATACGCGACAGGCAGGTATGGGGCCGGAAGGCGTCAGTCCCTTTTCGAAACACAATTTGTAAAGTCGGACATTCAGCGGTATCCCTCATGAGGCGATCATCTTCGGCTTCGATCCGGAATTCAAGGCCTATCCCGATCAAGCTGAAGACGAAGGTACTTGCGAAGCAACTGACGAGCCTGCTCCGTGGGCAGGCGGGGCAAACCAAGCACCCATGTCCGCGTCCTGAGCAATCAGGATTCTGCCGTTCTTGCCGCAGGCGCACCACCGGAAATCCGAACTCTCCTGACCTCGATCGTCGCCCGCCTCACGCCTGCGGCTCCGGCAGTTGCCTGATCATGCCTCTTGTTCGTCCCGACGACTGGCGCCCGCGTGGCATCGACGATCTCGAACCCGCAGCGTGGAATGCGCTCCGGCACGGCGGTTCGGCATGCGTGGTGGCTGGGCCTGGCGCCGGCAAGACCGAATTGCTGGCCCAACGCGCGGTCTATCTCCTCGAAACCGGGATCTGCCATGCGCCGCATCGCGTACTGGCGATCTCATTCAAGACTGACGCCGCCAGCAATCTTGCTGCGCGCGTTCGCCAGCGCTGCCCTCCCGAGCTCGCCAACCGCTTCGCGTCGCTCACCTTCGATTCGTTCTGCAAGAGCCTGGTCGACCGGTTTCTCAACGCCGTCCCGGCCGATTGCCGCCCCACCCGACCCTATGACATCGCCTTTCCCAAGCGGTGGCAGGTCGATCAGTTCCTGACGCTGGCGCGCCTCAACGCGCCGCAGGAATGGCAGGCCGACATCGCTGCCTTCAGTGCAACGGATTTCGAAGCGCGGGTGGTCGGCGGCTATCGACTTCCGCTCGCGCCTCAGGCACGCAAAGCGCAGCAGAGTTCACCATCGCCCGATGGTGGGCGACGCAGTTGCGGCCTGGCCATCCCTCCTCGCTGACTTTTGTCAGCGTCAACCGTCTCGCCGAGCTCCTTCTCCGCGCCAATCCGCATATCCGCAACGCGCTGGTCGCCACCTACACCTTCGTCTTCGTCGACGAATTCCAGGACACGACTTTCGCGCAATACGACTTCCTGCTCTCGGCCTTCTCCGGTGGACAAACCATCGTCACAGGTGTCGGCGACGACAAGCAGCGGATCATGATATTCGCCGGCGCACGAAGGGATGCGTTTCAGCGGCTTGAAGCCGATTTCGGTGCAGCCCGTTTCTCTCTGCTTTTCAATTTCCGATCGTCGCCCGATCTCGTTGCCATCCAGCATGTCGTCGCGCGCGCGCTCGATCCGAATGCCGCTCAGACAGTTGCCCGTGCGGCGCGCCAGGTCGATGGCGCCGTGGCGCAAGTCTGGCGCAGCCAGACCGAAGCCGCCGAAGCCGCCGAAGCCGCGCATCTCGCCCGATGGCTCGCCAATGACATTGGGACCCGTGGACGATCGCCGCGAGACTATGCGCTCCTCGTCAAGCAAAAATCCGATGATTACGAGCACGAGCTCGCATCACCGTTCGCCGCCCATGGCCTGCGCATCCGCAACGAGAGCCACGCTCTTGGGAAAACCTCGCTTCAGGATCTCCTGTCCGACGACCTCTGTCGCCTCGCGATCGCAATGTTTCGCCTCGGAGCGACACGCCGCGCGCCTGCGGCCTGGCAGTTGGTCTCGTCCGAAGTTCTGGCGCTCCGGGCGGTCGTAGCCGACGACGACATCGGCGCGGCGAAGGTCGAGGCAGACCTGACCGCCTTCCTTGCCGCGCTTCGCGCCGATATGGCGGCGACAGCTCCATCCCGGAATAGCGCCGCTGACTTCGCGACGCGAGTCTTTGAATATCTCGACCTGGCAGCCATCGCCCGAACCTATACCGAATACGGTGTCGGTGACCTCCTCCAAATCATCCTTGAGGCCTTCTGCCTGCATTTCTTCGCGTCGGCCGATGGCGCCGCCGACTGGACCGCCTGTCTGGACGCCTTCGAGGGCGTCAACCAGATCCCGATGATGACCGTGCACAAAAGCAAGGGATTGGAATATGACACGATCGTCTTCGCTGGGCTTGATGACCAAGCCTGGTGGGCGCATGTTCCCGGAGATCCCGAGCGAGTAGCCGCCTTCTTCGTCGCCCTCTCGCGCGCCAAGCAGCGCGCCATCTTCGCGTTCTGCCAGGAGCGCGGTGCGCGCAACAATGTCGCCGAGCTCTACCAGCTCCTCACCGACGCCGGCGTGCCGGAGATCGCTATATGAGCGCGGAACCCAATCTCGGCGAGCGCCTAGCTGAATACCTCAAGACGCGCTCCACTCATGAGCAGATGCCGATCGTCGCGGCCGTCGCCGGCATCACGGTCCCGCCGCAGGAGGACAATATCAGCAAGCGCGATCGGGCGCGGATCGGCCTTCGAGTACGAGCTCGGCGAGATCGCGCGCAAGATCGGGGCGCATTTCGGGGATTTCGGCCTGGAAGAGGCGGGCTGGGCCGTTCTGG
This sequence comes from Mesorhizobium loti CJ3sym, assembly GCF_000472785.1. Taxonomy (GTDB): domain Bacteria; phylum Pseudomonadota; class Alphaproteobacteria; order Rhizobiales; family Rhizobiaceae; genus Mesorhizobium; species Mesorhizobium loti_E. Next base: position 22,867 of record NZ_AXAL01000035.1, on the reverse strand, counting down.
AAAGGGATTGCCCCCGGATCACGGAGATCACCCGGCGCGATGTCGCCAAATGCTTCGGTGACGACCTGTCCGGCGAGCAGAGCGTTGTCGAGCTTGTCAAGCGTCTGTTCCCCATGGGCCTCGTCGGCACCAGCTTTTTCTCGGCCCGACCCCTCGCGGACGAGATCGACCAGCACATGGTCCGCAACTTCGGTGACTGGAGCGTCGAATTTCTCTTCGAGCAGATCGGCGCCCTCACATGCTCCCGCGACCGCTTCGCCCGCCTGATCGAGGCCGCGCTTCATCCCCTCGGGCGACGTGGACCCGGACAGGTCGATCTCGTCACCTCGATCAACGCCGTACTGCGGCGCGACGGATATGAGCTGATGGTCGACGGCGAGGAATCCGGCTATCCGCTCTATCGTCTCGCGCCGATCGCCGGTGGCGTGGTCGGCGCCCCCAAAAATCTGATCTTCGCCTCCAATGGCCCAAAGCCCGAGATCGGCTTCTCCGACGCCATCAACAACGACATCGTCATCCTCTCCAATGCCGCGAGCTGCCGGGTCTATGATCGCCCCATACGGCGCGACGGCCTCCTTTGGAGCGAACTGGTTGATTGGTGGCGGTCGCAGGATCCGGCATCCGACGAACCCGCCCGCGCGCTCGGCGAGCGATTGCACGCCTCGCTCGCCTCGGATGCCGAACGCACCCTGTTCAGTACCTATTTGAAGATCTACCGGCCACGCCTCGGCGACGCGCTGCCGGCGCTCATCCCGCAGGTCTATCTTCACTACGATCCCGCCGTGGTAAAGCTTCTCCGGCATCGCTCCGGGCTTCGCCCGCAGCGCATGGATTTCCTGTTGCTGCTCCCCGGCCATCAGCGTGTCGTCATCGAAGTGGATGGATCGCAGCATTTCAGCGCCGAATTGAAACCCTCGCTCACCCTTTATGCGGACATGGTCTCGGCCGATCGCGATCTTCGTCTGGCTGGCTACGAGATCTATCGCTTTGGATCCAACGAACTCGCCGGCGCCAATGCGCCGGCCGAAATCGAAGGCTTCTTCGATCGTCTCTGGGCACTCCACAAACCAATGCCACACAAATCCTGAGCCGACCGCAGGCGCGGTTCGAACGGATGTCATGGACGAAACGAGCCCCTTCGGCTTGGCCGTGAAAGAACTCCAGAAGCCCCGCGTTCGGGTTCTTGTCGGAACCGATGCGAAGTCAGGCAAGGCGACAGGAGCAATCCTGCGGACGCACCGTCGATATTGATCGCCTGCGATAAGATCCGACTATAGAGTGGCTAAACAGGCGATTCAGCCGACGTTTACATTTCACTCGTGTCCGAAGTCTTCGCGCCATTATCGTCCGTCGCGTCTTCTCCGTCGCGATCAAATTGGGATCCTGGAAAATCGCCGGCCAACAGCCTTTCCTTGCTGAGCAACCCGGCATCCTCGAGCTGCTCCATGTCTGGCAGATCGCGCAAGGTCTCGAACCCGAACTGCGACAGGAACGCCGGCGTGGTGACGAAGGTGTAAGGCGCGCCGGGCGTCGGGCTGCGCGGACCCGAGGCGATGAAGCCGAGAGAGCGGAGCGTTCCGATCAAATCGCGGCTGACCTCCTTACCGAAGAACTGGCCGAGTTCGCCGCGGGTGATCGGCTGAAAGTAGCCGATGCAAATCAGCACCAGGCTCTCCGTCGAAGACAGAGGTCGGACATTGTCGCCGAGCCCGGTGGCCGTGCGGATCGCGTTGGCGAAGCCCTTTTTGGTGCGGTGCTGCCAACCGCCGGCGACGGAGACGAGTTCGTAGGGCCGGCCGCGCAGTTCGTCGCGGATGTCGTCGATGATCAGCTCAATGTTGCAATCGCGGCCGACGACGCGGGTCAGCGCTTCCCGGCCGACCGGCTCCGGCGACGCGAAGATCACCGCTTCGATCCGGCCCATCCACTCGCGCCAGCGCAGCTCGGGCGGAAGGTCCGCAAGTTCGGTATCAAGCCCTTCGCTGGATCTAGCCCGTCGCGCCATCCTCAAAGCCCGTAGAGCCGGAAGGTCGGCCGCCCGCTGAGCTCGCGCACGGCGTCGAGGTCGGTCAGCCGCTCGAACAGCCGCCGCGCCGCGAAGCGCGACAGCTTTGGCGTCACCAACAAGCCCGACACAGCGTCCTCGGACAACAGAAGACTGATCGCCTCCCCCGCCCCCTTGGCCCGGAGTTTTGGCGTCACCACTGCCAACCGCTCGGCCCGCCGCCCAATCTCCGTGGCCAGCCGGCAGGCATCGACCACAGCTTGCACAAGCGCCAGGCAGACGGCGCGCTCAAACCCCTCTTCTCCCGGACGAATGCGGCCGCGGCCGCCCTCGGCGCGGAACGCGGCGGTGTGGACCTGCGTCACCAGCAGCGGCACGGGCCGCTCCCAGCGCAAACGCTGTGCTAGCGTCAGGTCCGCCAGCCACCAGGCCAGCACGATGCCGTCCGGCCGGAGAGCCTGCAGCTGGGCGGCGATCGCAGCGGCGGCGAAGGGCGCCGGCGACCCGGAGCGGACGAGGTCGTCGATGCGATCCGGAAAGGTGGCAAGCTCGGCGCTCCAGTGCAGGCCGAGCAGTTCGGCGATGCCGCACAGACTTTCGCCGTCGACATGCGACGAGCGGGAGGCGAGGCGCTTCCACGCGGCCAGGATAGTGCCTGCGGGGCCTGGATCGTCGCCGGGCTGGCGCAGATACCAAGCATCGCGCAGCGCCGCCTCGTCTTCCGTCCGGCCGGCGAGGCGCACGGCAGCGGCGGCGGCTTTGAGCGCCTGACGCTGGCGCCAGGCACCGGCCCACCGCAGGTCGGCGCGGACGAGATTGTCCAGTGAAGTCAAGGCCGAACCGGCGAGGAAGGCGGCCTCGGCGTCGCCCGTGACGGGCCGGCGCGGCAGTGCCCAGGCGGGCACGGCCGGGGGCTGGTATGGGGAAAGTGGCGGCGCGGCGGTCGGAATCATGTCTGGGAGCGTAACAGAGGCGTGCGCTTATTGCCACCATTCTCACTTCAAAGCGCACAGCCTGTCGTAGAGCCAAGACAAACGATAATCTTGCATTATCGTTCGTTTTGCGCTTTGTAAGTGAAATGGCCGTTTTCGTCGAGCAGAAGCCCAAAAAAGACGCCCAGCGACCTTCCGGACCATCCCACAGCGCGACAGTCTTCCCTGTAAGGCTATGGCGGAGCATATTTCCACTGACGCTTTCAACCCTGCGGGCGCAGTCCTGGCGCCGCGCGATAGAAGATCACCTGCAACGACGGAACCAACTGGTTGAGATAATCGAAGTCACGAACATTGCCGGTCAAGACCGTCGCCCCGAGCACACCGGCAAGGTGAACGATCAGCGCATCGTTGAGGAAGCGGCGTTCATGCCCCTCCCCTTTCGGCAGATAGCTCAGCCGGAACAACAGGCCGGCAAGCATGCCAGCGCGTCCCCAAGCGGTGGCGTCTGGTGCATGAAGCCGGTGCGCCGGAATATCGCCGATCGTGTCCGAGACGGCTTCCAGGACCGACTTCGTCGTGTGGTGCGCCGGGTCGAGCCGGCCGAAGACGTGGCTGAGTTCCGCAAGGCAGACGGCCGAGTGGTGACAGAGCCGGGAGGTCAGGAGGTTATCGACCGCCTCGGGCGTTCGTCCCTGCAGGACATCCAAATAGACGCTGGTGTCGAGGAGCAATGCACCGCCGACAGGCGGCTGGTCAACTGCCCAGGACAGAGTGGAGTCTGGTCGCCGTTCCGGCCCCGCGCTGCGCCGCTGTGGTTTTAGGGAACGCAGTGCGCTTCCTAGATCAAACGCCAAGATCGATGTCCGCGGAGATGCTGCCCTTGCGTCCGACTAGCCGGGCGCCAAAATCATCCTCGAGGGCCAGCCGCGACAAGGCGAGCTCCAAAAGCTCGGTGTCGGAGGTCACGTGCGCGCGCTTCTTTGCCGCCTCGATCAATTCCGAAGGGACCCTGCCGGAAAGGCGTGTGTTCTTGGCCGCGCCAAGCAGGCCGACCGCCCTCGCCTGGTCAAGCACCAGACGGTTGCGCGTGTGGGCGATTCGCTCCTCGCTTTCGGCTGTCGCTGCGCCCCGTGTGGTCATCTTGAGATCTCCATCTGTTGAACCAAATATAAAAGATGTTGAACACAAAGACAAGGAGTCCGCCCCGGTGGCGATAATCGGACCGGGCGCAACCGCGATACCGTCACACAGCTCGCGATGGACAATTCCGCACTTTGGCCGCACCTTCGCTCCGAAGAATCGCAGTGCTGCGACATTAAAATGGACGATGCTGGATGGGCGAAGCCCGTAATTTGATGATGTCCACCGACGCAATCGGCGCCGATGACCTGCCGGACATTGTCGACGTCGTCATGGAGATGGGGCGGCCGGATGAAGGCCCCTCCCCTCCCCCGCCGGTCCTTGACCCGCGAGAGACATCGTTGCCTACGCATCTCGAAAAGCTCGCTGACCGGGCGCGCGATTATGTCGAGGCAGCAAGTTCGGCGAACACCCGTCGCGCCTACGCAGCCGACTGGAAGCATTTTTGCGCTTGGTGCAGGCGCCAGTCTTTTGATCCATCGCCGCCGGACCCGCAGACCGTCGGTCTCTATATCACCGCGCAGGCTTCGGGCAGTGGAAGGGACAAAAAGGCGGTGGCGACGATCGAGCGCCGCCTGTCATCCCTGACATGGAACTACACGCAGCGCGGCCAATCGCTTGACCGGAAGGACCGTCATATCGCCACGGTGCTCGCCGGCATCCGCAACACGCACGCCACCCCGCCCCGTCAGAAAGAAGCCGTGCTGCGCGACGATCTTATTGCCATGCTGGAGACGCTCGACCGTGGCACGCTGCGCGGCCTGCGTGACCGCGCCATGCTCCTTTTGGGCTTTACAGGCGGCTTGCGCCGCTCCGAAATCGTCGGCCTCGATCTTGGCCGCGATCAAACCGAGGATGGCCGCGGCTGGGTCGAGGTGCTCGACAAAGGTGTTCTTGTTACGCTGCGAGGCAAAAGCGGCTGGCGCGAGGTAGAGATCGGCCGCGGTTCGTCCGACGCCACCTGCCCGATTGTCGCGCTCGAGACCTGGGTGAGCTTTGCCCGCATCGCGCATGGCCCCTTGTTCCGCCGTGTTACTGGTCAGGGTAAAACGGTCGGCGTCGATCGGCTCAACGATCAGGAGGTGGCCAGGTTGGTCAAGCGCACGGCCTTGGCTGCCGGCGTGCGCGCCGATCTCTCCGAAAGCGAGCGGGGACAGAGGTTTTCCGGCCATTCGCTGCGCGCTGGCCTGGCTTCCTCGGCCGAGGTCGATGAGCGGTATGTGCAAAAGCAACTCGGCCATGCCTCCGCTGAGATGACCCGACGCTATCAGCGCCGTCGCGACCGTTTTCGCGTCAACCTCACCAAGGCGTCAGGGCTGTAAACCGCCCCTCCCCTGCCCCCGAATCCACTCCGCCCAAAGATCATCCTGCGCCGAACAGTCGTCGATCCCAATAGATCGGTTGATGCAGGCTGGCACGCAGCAACGGAAACTCTGGATGAGCGGGATTGATAAGTACATTGGTGGTCGTGCCACGATGCTGGGCACCAGGAGAATCACGCTGCGCCGCTCGAGGCACCATAACTCGCCAAACGCCTTGCTGACCGACGCAGGTATGGTGTCCCAGCCAGGCAGTGAGGGTGGGGAGAAAACCTCGTAGCTCAGCCCTTGCTGCAGCGCGACCCTGATGTAGTGCTGGTTGGGCGGCAAGCGCCCACTACCGTGCACCAACTTTTCGAGCAACGCGGTCGAATAGCGCTGGCCCGTGTAGATGATCGGGGTTCCTGCTGTGTTCCATCTTCCGGGCGCTATCGTTGATCCTGTCGCGTCAAAGATCCGATAGGCGCCATTGGGATCCCCTATGCGAAAGCACGACAGTACGCGATCGAGGATTTGCCCTGTCACGCAGCACTGCCGTACTTCAGGCTTCCCAGAATATCGAGGACCAGTTCGGCCCCAATCTCATTTTGAATGACAACGTCAATGGGGCGCTTGTCCTCGAGCATGGGGTGAGACCTAAACAGGAAATGGCGTGCGTCGTTCTCCGTTCGCCAGACATCGAGTGCAAGGCTCCATACCCGCGCCACGCGGGCGAGCCGGATGCCCTCGTCCGACGACAGGCGCAAGGCGATTTTGCGACGCTCATATGTCGCCTTGGGAATAAGCCGATACTTGAACTGCGTGTCGTTGGGAGCCAACAGATGCGCCATGCGATCGAGCGTGCCAAAAGGCAGCCCGTCTTCAATCCGCGAGATCAGTCCAAAGGGCGACCTTTCCGTTGCTCCCTTGGAATCCAGGCCCAGCACATCCGCAACATCCCCAAATCCCAGCATCGACTTTCTCCAAACCATGCGAGACCATATCTCGCCTCACATGGTGCTACCAGCAAGGGCAGTAATCTAACCGCTATACGCCAAAGACGACCGCGTCGCGGCTGCCAACCTCGCGAAAGCGTACGGATGCCCCCTTTTTCATCCTGTCCTCTTCGCAACTACGCCATTGGCCTTCAGCGCCGCCATCAGCATCGGTCCGACAGAAAACTCCCCTGCCCTAGCCTTTTCGGTCAGCACACGCAGGTAGCCGCCAGCCGAGTTGATGTTTTGGGCGCGCTGGAGAATGCAGGCAATGACGATTGCTGCCACCTCCTGCCCCATCACGTGGCAGGCCTCCTCATAGGCCGAGGGTGAAACGCCCAGATAGCCGCGGACCTGGGCGGCGGTGATCATCAACTCGCGCCAATTGCCGATCCCATTGGCGGCATAGTCCGCAATTTCGGGGCAAGCCCTCAGCACAAGCCCGATTGGATACCCTTTCGGCTGCGCGGCCATGGTTGATTGTGGCTCGACCTCGGCCCTGCTTCTCTCGAAAGCCGGTTCAAATACAAAAGTGGAGTCTGTGTTTGAATCAGATTGCTGCCGCTCGTTTTGGGACTCATTGCCACTCGGATTCTTGGTATTCGTGAAACTTTCCAGCAGCTTGTCCACCGCATCGCGCAGATCGACCAATTCGCGTACGATCCCCTCGAGCTCCGACAACCCTGCGCGGCGCGGAATTGCGTCCACAATCGCCCGGAAACGCCTCCAGATGGCGCCCCAATCGCCGGGCACATCCTCCTCGACGCCAGCGTCGATCAGCTTGTGAATATCGCGGCGATGCAGCGTGATGCGCTCACGCATCAGCCTGAGCGCCCGGGCGTCTGCACGGACCTGGTCAGCCGCCTGCTGGAACTCCGCGGCCCTGGTCAGCAACGGAGCCAGCGAGAACCCGAAGGCCTCCACGACAGCCCCGCCCTGCCCTTTGCGGGCAAATCGTTTGCCGTTGGCGCTGTCGCGGCGGATGATGAGGCCGCAACTCACGAGCTCGGCCAGGTTCCTGCGCAGTGTGGAATCAGCCATGCCGTGCGCCCGCAGCGACAGCTGAGCGTTCGACGGGAAGACCATTAACCCGTTTTCCTCACTGATCTGATCGTCAGGATAAAACGTCAGCAGCCCGCTTAGCACCGCCAGGGCGCGATCCCCGACGCCGACGATCGACTTGCCCTCGCATAGCCATCTGTAGACCTGCCATTTCTCAACGACTGCCCCTTCCGGAACCTGTCGTGAAGCCTTGTTGGCCTTGACCAAGGCAAGCGTCATCGGCCGCCGCCCAAAGGGCGTCGTCGCAAACCCACTCTCCATTTCCCTCACCTTTCAAGAAGGCAAAAGAAATCTGCTCGCCGAAACGGCGCCATGACTCTTGACAGTGATTCGGGGAAGTGCGATTCTCAGCTTGCTACAGACCGAGAAGGGCTTCCGCGACGGCGACGTTCGGGGGCCTTTTTCTTTTGCGGTTTCAGTCTCCCGTTTTCTTGGACATTTCCGATTGCCGGAAGGCCTCGAAGAGCTCGTCCAGCCGCTCGGTGATGAACGCACCGAATAGCGAGGCTTCCTTGGCCTTCAGGGCAAGCGTGAATACTTTCCCGGTGTCGGTGATCTTGGCGCGCACCGACCTGTCCTGCGGCGCCCAGTCCTTTTCCAGTGTCTTCGATACTGCCGGTGACCGTTTCGCCGGCGCGCTCAGGAAGTTGAAGAGACGGGCAAATCGTGCATCGCTGCCTGGCTCTGCAAACTCCGCACTCGTCACATAGGCCGCCGCCCTGCCCGCGCTGCCAGGATGCTCCATGAGCTTGGCCAGCTGCCACCATCTGTCGCGGCCGACGGCCTTGGCGGCGCCGACCGCCACAATCACCTGTTCGGGAACATTGCCAGTCACGGAGCGCATCTTCGAAAAGGTCGTGTCATCGAGCGCCAAAGCCGACTTCACCGTGTCTGCCGTATGACCCCGCTTGAGAATGCGGTCGGCAAACAGCGTCTTTTCGATGAAGGACAGGTTGGCCCTGGCGGCATTCTCCTGGCCTTGGGCGATGACATGGGCCTCGTCGCCCATCTTCTTGACGACGGCACGAACCGGCCTGCCTAACTGGCGCGCAACCTTGACGCGGCGATGGCCGAAGACAGTCTGGAAGCGCCCTGAGACCTCCGGATGAGGCCTGACCAGGATCGGAGAATCCTGTCCCCTCTCCCGGATGGCTGCCAGCAATTCCTGAAACGCCTCATCGTCTTCGTCCAGGCGGTCCGAAACGAATGAGGTGTCCACCAATTCGGGATCGAGATCGACAACCGAGCTCTTGGAGAGCTCCTCGAACGATTGCATGATAGAGCGCGACGCACCACGAACCGCATACCCAGACACATCCTGGGCATCAGCCCCTGGGGCAACGGAGTTCAAAACACTTCCAAAGACGTCCCTGCGCGCCATCAATCGCCTCCGATCGCCACTAGCGATCTGATTTCACATGGAAAATTGCCGATTTTTACTGCCGTAAAGTCCGCGATCATGACCGACCCCACGAACGATGGATGAGGGTGACTATCTCGGCGTTCACCGCGTCGAGCGATTCCAGCGCGCGGTCATAGGTCGAACGGGTGAAAGACGACTTTTCGACCTCGTAGAGCGTCTGCTTGGTCAGGCCGGCATCCGAAATGGCGGTCGACTTCAGCATCGGGTTTTCCAGGATCTGGCCGGCAAGCATGGACTGCATGAAGCCGACCATCTGCGCCTGCGGAATGTCAGTCGGTTCGTAACGCGTGATCAGGTAGCGAAACCAATCGAGCTCGATCGCCGCACCGGCAGCCTTGATCGTTTTCAATATGCCGCCCAGCATCAACAGAAACTGGCTCATCGACATCAGGTCGAGCATCTGCGGATGAACGGTGATCAGCACTGATGTCGCCGCCGACATTGCCGTTAAGGTCAGATAGCCAAGCTGAGGCGGACAATCGACCACGACAACATCGTAGCGGTCATCGACTTCCGCCAGTGCCCTGGCCATGCGTGTAAAGAACTGGCGGCCAGCATTCGACGTCTTGTCCTGCATGGCGAGCGGCGTGTCGTACTCGTATTCCTGCAGCTCGAGATTGGCGGGAACAATATCCAGGCCGGGGAAATTCGTCGGTATGATCACATCCGCGATCGATCTGCGTTCGTCGTCATACCGGATCGCTTCATAAAGGGAGAGGTTGCGATCGAGTTCTGGCTGGAAACCATGCAGCGCAGAAAGCGAAGCCTGCGGGTCAAGATCGATTGCCAGCACCCGATGCCCCGTCAGCGCCAGATGCTGAGCGAGATGCGCTGCCGTGGTGGTCTTGCCGCTGCCGCCCTTGAAGTTAACGACCGCAACGACCTGGAGCTTGTCGCCAAGCTTGCGGTGCGGGACATATTTCTTGACCTCGGTCCTGCCATGTTGATCCAGGAACTGGCGAAGCTCGAGCATCTGGCCGGCCGTGTAGGAGCGCCGGCCGGAAGGACTTTGGTCGGGCAGGGGCCCCTTGCCTTCCAGGTGCAGACGCTTCAGGTTGTTTTGCGACACACCAAGGTAGTGAGCGACCTCGGCCATAGAGAATGTGCGCAGCGTCTTGGTCGCATTCGGCGGGAATTTCTCCATCCGAAGCTGGTTCAGTCGTCGCGAAATCTCGGCGCCCTGTTCGAGGATTTTGTCATCAAACTCGAAACGTGGCAGCCGCATAGAGATATTCATTCTCGTCGAAACCTGAATTGGCGCTTTTTGTGGGCAATGCCGCCGACAACCGCTATTAAGCTCCGATTCGCAGCCACCGGCAAGAAATTTTGAGTTAACAAAAGGTTAACAGCCTTGCCCGAGCGCTGCCGCCGTAGCCGCGCCCACCACACAAGAAACGCCGACAGCGACGCAAGCTGCCCAAGGGTGTGCTCGGCTAAAGGTCTGTTTTCACTGGCATAAGTATCAACATTTACCGCAGTAATTCTGCCAGGAGCGCCTGCCAAGTCGCACGAGGGCAGGGACCAGCACGATCAATCATGCGCCAACGTTTGGCATGTTCACCTGCGTACTCGAGGCTAGACTGTCTCAACAGGCCTCAACTTGAGTGTGCGCCGACGGTCAGCATGACGATCGGAACAAAAATCCGGGGGTAAGCAACTTGCCAGCAAGAGCTCTGTGGTTTCGGCTGACGAACCCTCTGTCGCTCCGCAATGGAAGGTCGTTCCCGCTTGCCGCCAAACTGGAATTGTCCTGCGGTGGCTGGCAGGGAGCTCGTTGCCTCGCCCGGGCTTTGGCGGCATGCTAAGACGCCTCGTTACACCCTCAGGAGGCCGCACCGTCCGATGTTGAGCCGATATCCCCATAGCGACAGTCGAAAGGCACGGGGCAAAGTTATCTGGTGGGACCTTCACGATCCAGAACCAGCGGAAATCGCCGAGGTCAAGGCGTCAACCGGCGTCGATGTTCCAAGCCGCGAAACCCTGAGCGAGATTGAAAGATCAAGTCGGCTGAAGGCCCGTGACGGCGTGCTTTCCATGAGCGTTCCCATCGTGACGCATGCCGACGGGGGCGGTCCGCAGAGCGCGCCGCTCGGCTTCGTCCTGTCGCGCAAGCATCTCGTGACGGTGCGGTTCACCGCGTTGGCGGCTTTCGACGCCGTTGCCGCACGTTTCGATGGTTCCGCGGAGCAACCCGGCTCAAGCCTCGAGGTTTTCGTCGCTCTTTGCGACGAGCTCATCGATCGCCTGGCCGACGGTCTGGAAGAAGCGGCAACGGAATTGCGCGCTTTATCAACCATTGCTTTTCATGTTCCGGAAGGCCAAGGCCGCAAGGCGGTCCGCTCCAACAAGCTTGTCCGCGCCCGGCTACGCCAGGTCGGGCGCCTTGGAGACATTCTCTCGGAAAAACGTGACGCTTTGCTGGCCTTGGGCCGCGCCATAGATTTTGCTTGCGAAATGACCGCGGACTGGGATGACGAGGGGCAAACCAAGGCGCGCATGAGCGACTTGAAGCAGGACACCGCGTCTTTGAAAGACTATGAAGTCCGCCTGTCCGACAAGGTGCAGCTCCTGCTTGACGCCATGGTCGGGCTGATCGGGATTGCCCAAAATGACATATTCAAAATCCTGACGATCGTTTCGATCGTCGGCATTCCACCAACGCTGATCGCTGGAATCTACGGCATGAATTTCAAGTTCATGCCTGAATACGACTGGATATACGGCTACCCCTACGGCCTGGCATTGATTGCGGTGAGCGCGATCCTGCCGCTTATATGGTTCAAATGGAGAGGGTGGTTCTGATGAGCCAAAGCTGCAGGCGCGCGTCCCGCGCCAGCGTCGGCGTCCGTCCCCCCGTGATGAACCAGAACTCCCGATCGCTTCGTTTGTCTGCTGGGAGAAAAGCAAAGTGATTCTGACGTTCTTTACCGCTCAATGATCGCAGCGCCGGTCCGTGGCGCGTTACTTTCGGCGAGCTTGCGAGGAAAAGCCGACAGCCCACTCTGGAAGACATACCGACACGCACGTCTCTAAGGAGGAGACCGATGCGTGCGTCCCATGGAGATGTTCAGCCATGGCTGCGCCACGTTGAATGCGCCGATGAGAAAGCATGCCTAACAGCGACATGACCCTCTCAAACCGACAGTATGGGGGCAGGTCACGTCCCCTTGGATGAACCTTTGAGCGATTTCAAGCCGGCCGATATGGACTCCGGTTTTTCCTCGGCTCAATGAGCCACTTTCCTCGCATTCCCAGCCTTGGTCCGGCTAGAGCTCGCCTTGGATGCGGCGTCCTTTGAGCGGGTTGCCATATCGGGAGCGGCACCCGTCCTTTTTGCAGCAGACGCCTTGCCAGGCGCGGCATTTTTCGCAGCCGCCTTGGGAACTGACTTTGAAGAAACCGGTTTTGACGACGCCGCCATCTTGGCAGGCGCCTTCTTCGCGGGAGCCTTCTTGGGCTCTTCTTTCGACGAGAAAATCCCCGCAATGGTGTCGATGATAGACATGGCTGACCCTCGGTTGAAACCGACTATCAATGCACGGCATGGCCAATCGGTTCCGTGGGGCCATATAGGTCGCCAATGGATGCGCCGATCGTCAGGAAGACCGCCGCTCGGTGGATTACCGGCGGCGCGAGGCCGTGATCGCACAAGGGCACATGCCTCGGTGCTCAAAGGGAAGCTGACCAGATCGATGAGAGCAGACCGCAGCCGTCGCAAATTGCTTCGGCACCGGTTCCTCGTATGGAGGTCAAGGAGAAGCGTCGGCCTTGCTGTCGAGAAGCAGAGCGGCACGCTTGCCCACGGCCGACCTGACCGACTGCGCAAGCTGCTCGGGAAAGCCGGCCGGCAATAAATTCAGCACGCTGTCGGCTTTCTTCAGCGCATTGCCGGCGATGTCTTCGAATATTCTTCGCATGACAGGTGTGCCTACGCCAGCAATGTCGGTCGTTTGCAAGAAGTGACGTGGCATGATGTCAGCTACCGAATAATGCCGGTTCTTTCCGACCGACATTGCCAGTTTGAATTTTTTGCGGGGGATCTGCCCGGTATCGAGGCTGGGCTGCGCGGTCAGCACGTCGTAAAGGGGCGTCATGCGAAATCGTCCGCCGGGGCCTAGAAAGATACTGAAATTCTTGGCATGGCCGTCTGTGGCGCCAATCATCCAAAACAAGACGCAGGCGCGCAGGAAGATGGCAATGTCTTCCTCAGGCCTATCGCTTCCTTTCAAAAGCTCGACAATCTCGCGCATGCCGGGACCGCCTTCGGACTGGTACTTGCGCGTGGGCGACACCGAAAGCGCCTGACAGATATCCTCTTGAGGCAGGCGCAGGAGGCGACCGTCACGAGCCCACAGCCGATCGAAGCGCTCAACGATCAGCGTCCGTCGCCTCCCGAAATCGGCGATCTCCGCATGGGCGGCTGGAACGCCAAACGACTGCAGCAGCTTAAGACACAGATACTCGTTTTCGACGCTGTTGGAGAGATCGATGCCATTCGGCAGCCGGCCAATCTGCGGCTTTAGGATATGGGTGGTCGCCGTCGTGCCGACCGGCTTGAACCAGCTCCCCTCCTTGCGCGACAGAGCGGTCTTTTCCTGCGCGCCGGCGATCGAGATGCGGAAATCTGCGTCCTCGCTGAGGCCCAGCGGCGTCGCGGCAAGGTCCCCGATCATTGCGGCGACGTCCTCGTCAATGACCATCTTGCCTTCGACACTGCCGGTATCGCCTGGGTCCACGCCTTCGGGCAGGAATTGCAACGCGCCGACGCAGTCATGACCTATCGCGGCGAGCATGCTGTAGGCGTCCGTGCCGGCCGCGCCGACGCGTTCGGCGACACGCCGGCGTATGGCGTCGCTGTCAGGAAGCAAATTATCGAAGACATTGACCACTGGCGTGCCGATATAGCGGTCTTCGCGTAAGGGAAGCGAAAGGGAAATCTGGAAAGTGCCGCGCCAGTCGAGCCAGTCGCGCGCATATTGGAAGTCAACGGCGCCGGTCGCTTCCCTGCGCAGGACCCCCACCAGGCGACCGTTCAGGAAAACATTCAACGGGATGTGAGCTGGTCGCCGTGACATCAAAACAGGGTCTCGATATCAGCAGCGCTGCTTTTGCTGCGCGGTCGAAGGACGAGTTCGAGATTGAGGGCGGTGAGAACGGCCATCAAGGTGTGGAGTTGCACGGCGGGCTCGCCAGCCTCAAGCCTGGACACCGTACCCTGGCGCAGGTGGATCGCAGCTCCAAGCGACCCCTGTGTCAAGCCAGCCTGCTTGCGGGTCCGGCGCAGTATCGCGCCGAGTTGTTTTTCGCTGCGAGCGATCTGGTCGTTCAAGATCCGGTCTCCGATAGGGACTATACGGGATCGCGCATAAATTGGCAATATACGAGTCAGCGTATAAATAGGCAGTATACGCGACCTCGTATAAAAAGTAGATATACGCGAACACGTATGTCATCCAGCCATGGGAGTGATTGCCGTCCATTAGCAGTTCCTTTCCTACTCGGCTTTGAGTAAAACATCGCCGCCGGGAGGAGGCGGATGAAGACATACAAAGTCGATGCGATGCTTGGCAGGAAGGTGACTAGTAGCACTTCAGTGGAAGCGCAGAGCCATGTCCATGACCTGGTCAAAACGATTTCGCGACCGTTGATGCCTGGCACTACGCCGGGCAAACCATGGATCCGGGTTACCGATGTATCGACACGCAAGGTTCACAAGTTCCAGTTCGCCCACTGACGCGGTGGTTGACATCGAATTCGATGACCGTGATCGCGCGGGGAGAGAACACGACCAAGTCGGGACAAACCTGGCTTAAACTCACCAAACCGTCTCGCGACAGTTCCGACATCGGCGCCAGGAGACGGTTCCAGGCGGGCGTTGCTGGGGGAGGGGGTTTTAACAGAATGCCAAGGCTGAAAAAAAGACGCCTCCGTTTGTCGGCGAAAACAGGTATCCTGGCGGTCTTCGTGTTCATGCGGCCGACGTAGCCTGCACCGCTGCGTAATTTCTAGATTGCTCCTTCGCTCTGCACGAATTGTGAGGAAGCGGTAGCTTCGATATTGACCGCTGTCAGGCAGTGATGCCGCTGACCCCATGCCCGATATCAGGCGCATTGCTGACCGGCAGACCAAGGTCGGCAAGCAGTTTCGTAGCCGCCTCAACGTGGCTGACTTTTATCTGCTCGGCCATTGGCAATGTCCACCAGGCGCTCAGTTCCGCAATCAGCGCGTCGCTACGTCCATCCACAGGGACCGAAACCAGCGTTCCGTGGCCGTCCATAACGATCGCGACGACGCCATCCGCGCCATAGCCGATCGCGGCGATCCTTTGAATGCCTGGATCGCCGTCGACACGAACATCGAACAACACGGAGCCAGCCGTTTTATGCGCGATGTCGTCAACACGATCGGGAAACGGACGGTTCATGCCGCCAGTTTCGGCCAGCGATTGTTCAAGCAAAACCAAATCGACGTACTGCGCCCCCATACCGTGACTATGGACGTGCCCGCGCGATCGGCAATCCCGTAATCGTCCTTCGCACAGGAACATATGCGGGTCAGCCAATCGCGTGGCTGACCCGATCGACGCCGCGAGCTGCGGCACGTTGCGCAGGGTTGGATATCGGACTCGTCGACGCCGGCCTGCGCAAGGACGGCGCGGAGCTGCTCGCTAAATTCGACGCGGCCATCGACGCGGCCACCAACGATGGAACCCTCAAGGCGCTGAGCCTGAATTGGTTCAAGACCGACATTGCGGCAAGCACGGCGGTTGGCCGACCAAGGGCATGTATTTCGGCTACTCCAGGCCGGAGGTTCTCGACGCGTTGCAGGCAATTGGCTTCAAATGCGCTTGCCCTTGCAAACAACCACGCCTTCGATCTCGGCTCGCAGGGCATCCTCGCCACGCTGGAGGAGGTCGGAGCACGCCGCTTCCTGCATGCCGGGATCGGCGTCGACGAGGAGCACGCGACGAAACCGGGTCGCCATCAGTTGGGCACGCGCCAGGTCTCGCTGCTTGCGCTCGATGCCGGCCCGGGCCCAGCAAACATGTATGCGCAGAGTGAAACAGTTTTCCGGCCCGCTCGCCCCGGCCTCAGCCAGCTGAAGACCCTTCGAAAGATCGGGCTGCCGGACTGGCATCTGCGCAAGCTGGCAAGTCTTTGCGACCATCTGCAATGTTCTTCTTTTGAACTGGCCAACTATGCCCAACCAGAGGACCCGCCGGATCTGGCGAGCGACAGAGAGTTCAATTTCTACGGCACGGCGTTTACCCAAGCGGCCGACTTTGGTCGCCTGTGGTCGATCCGCAGAGCGCCAGCGTTCACTTGTCGGCGATCCGGCATGCGGCAGCGCAAGACGATTTCGTTGTCGCCTACGTGCATCACCACCATTGGGAGCCTGGTTGGCAGGACGTGCCGCACTGGGTGCAGACGTTTGCCCGCTCGTGCATCTACGCCGGCGCCGACCTCTTCGTCAGCCATGGCGCCCCCGTGCTCCAGCCAGTGGAGATCTACAACGGCTCGCCGATATTCTACGGCCTTGGAAATTTCTTCTTCCACGTCCATTCCGACGAAACGGAATGGAGCCCACCGGAGGTGTGGCAAAGCATAATCGCAGCGCGCCGCTACGACATCAGTGGACGCCTCGAGGGTATAGACCTTCTGCCCGTCGTGATCGGCGCGGAAGCCCCCTCGATCGGATCGGAAACGGCGAGATTGGTGCCCGTACCTGCCACCGGAAGTTTGCGCGAGACTCAGGCGGCCTTCAAAGGCGTGGTCGCATCGACGATGTGCGTCGCCGTAACCGTATCCCCGTTCATTTCCTCGACATGATATGTCGGCACGCTAGCGGCCAAGTGGTCAGTTCGACGCGCAACGTGCCGCATGCAGCTTTGTTGCAGCGATGCTTCAATCAACTGTGAGCACAGGCTTAATTCTGTCGCGCTGTCACCGCGGCCAGGAGTTGCTGCTCGTCATGAATGCCGCTCTGAAACAAGGCCAGAATTCGAGACGCGAGCAGTTGATTTTCAAGCGAGGAACCGTCCAGGCCCAATTCGCGACAGGAATGGTCGAACACTCTTTTGCACATGTTCAAATCCTCAGGTTCGAGCGCGCCGATTGGCATCGCATATCCTCATTCTCCATCGTTCGAAACGCGATTTCCCCAAGACCGGGCGGTCGCGCACCGCTCAATAACAAATGATGTTTCAGCCCGAAAATTTCGCCGAGAACAATTCCTCAAGTGAAGACTTTTTTGGCCCGTCAGACCAAAGGAGGCTGTCTTGAAACGTCGTCGGGTTGATCGCGAAAAGATTGAGAGGGCTGATCGGGAAAGCAGGATCGTGCGTGATGCCGAGCGGCAAGCCAGGGAGGCCAAGACTGCACGTTGAAGGAGCAGCGATTGCGCCTGGGAAATTCGAATGAGGCGCAGCCGTCAGAGACGACGAGGGATCGTTGATCTCGTCAATCCACATTGCGCTTGCCTGATTGTCGGTTTCATACGATGACTCGCTTATCCATCGGTATCGCTAGACATACCTGCGTGCGGGGGCAGGGTGCGTTTTGTCGGCGTCGAACAAGACAGTTTGGTGCTTGAAGATGAGACGCTGGTCGGTCTCGATCTAGAGTCCTCGCTCGTGGAAGCGGGCTATCTCGTCACGCTGACCCGTTCCTGCGCAGAGGCAGATGTTTTCCTGGCTAACAACCATCCCGATTTGGCTATCCTTGACGTGCGCCTGAGCGATGGAGAATGCGTGGCTGCGGCGAGAGGGCTTGTTGAGCGAGGCGTTGCATTTATCGTCCACACTGGCTTGCTCAGCGCCAGTCACGACCCCGTTTTTGATCTGGGAATGATAGTCAACAAGCCTGCTTCGACAGACGCGATCATAAGACTGGCAGCCTCACTCCCCGCGAAGGCCTGATCGTCGCAATCGTTTCGTGGCGCCAAGCCCGGATGTTGAGGCAATGCGGACGTGAGCACTCGCCGCCTCACGGGCACAACTGGTGTTACGTTTGCCGAAAGGAAGTTGGTGGCAATGCCGGCCTTTAGTTTACCTTGGTGACTATTCCTTGACGTGGGCCGATCGGCGACGCGGTGCAACCAATCCCCTCCACGTCAGAGGGCGGACTTTTTTAGCCCCGGCATCCAATCAAAGTTCGAGGATCAGCGGTCACACCCGGCCCATAACCCGCACGACCTCCCAGCAGGCGCCGAAGGGGTGGCAACCCGTCCTGCCGGCCCGGCTCTTGATCGTGCTGAGGCGCTGACGGCGCGGCGCCGGTATCGCTTACGCCTATTGGGTCGACATCTGGCGCTTGCGGGCGCCGGTGAAGGAACCGAATTCTTCCGGCGTTGTTTCGCGTTTGGACACACCGAAAAGGGAACGCAGCTGATGGCACCTAAATCATCGCGCGACGTGGCAGGACCAGAGCCTCGAAAGGACGAAGATAGGGATACGAGGGAGGCGGTTGTAAAGACGCCGGACAAGACGAACGACTGGGATCGTGATGCGGTCCATGGTGACGGCGACACGATCGGCATAGAGGCTGACGCAGGCGTTGAATCAAAATAGTTATCATCGGACCTGATATTCCGCGGCAGGTTGGGGTGGGCAGCAACCCCTCCGCTGCGGCCCGAGGAATTCGCATCGGGTCGGCCCCGCATCATCCCTCCAGGTGGTGCGCTTGTCGACGGAAACCTTTTTACATCACGCAAGTTCTTCAAGCGCGGTTGTCCCTCGACCATGCAGACAAACAAGGCCCGCGACAGCTTCCTCGATGGCGGGCTTTTGCTATTTGCCTGTGGCAATCGGCGGGGGCATGGCATGCGACTTTTTCTGGTTGTAATGGTGGCTCGGCTTCTCATGGCAAGCGGCTTCTGGGTGGCGCCAGGGCTGTGTGCGAAGATTCACGCGCAACGGCGGCAAGATACCGCAAGTTTGTTGGAGCCGCGAAACGGCCCGGCGTAGAGAGCGGCGAGATCGTCGTTCTAAATGAGGGCGACCTCTCCGGATTTGCTGCGATGCGCAAGGCGATAACACGACGGGAGCAAGCTCTCTCTCCCTAACGCCTTGGACCTCTCGCACCTGAACGGGCGCGACCTGCGCGACATGGCGCTAGAGGATCACCGCGACATCATGGATGCATCATCGAACAAAATCCTCAACGCAACTCTCGCATGATGAACTTGAACGCTTTCCGAGTCGGCCGAAGCGCTGCACAGCAGCATCGTCAAGCCTCTGAAATCGCTGCATGTGATCATTACCGCTCAACGCGACCTTGGACGAGGCCCTGTTGAATACGGTACGGAAGCGACGGGCAAGGAAGTGGAGTTCATCCAGTGGCATACCACAGGATCGGGCGGCGCTACTGCTGGGTGGTGCAGGGTAGAGAAGGCCGACGCCCTCGCTGGGAGGTTGCCCGAATGACGCCGGCCTGACGGTCCTTTTCAGGTCCGCCGCTCTCCAGACATAGCTGATTCTTGCCCTTACGTCATGCCGTCGCGAACTATGGTTTGGCCTTCCGCTTAGCTGGCACCTTCTCGGCTGACGGGACGTGCGTGGCCTTCCGTCCGAGCCCGATCGACTTCGCCAAGGCTGAACGATGTGCGGCATAACTCGGCGCCACCATTGGGTAGTCGCCAGGCAGGTTCCACTTGATGCGATACTGATCTGGCGTCATTCCAAGCTTTGCGAGGTGTCGCTTCAGCGATTTGAACTTCTTGCCGTCGTCGAGGCAGATAATGAAGTCAGGCTGTATGGACCGTTTCGGATTTACCGCAGGCAGAGGCTCCTCTGCTGGCGCGACTACGGGCTGGCTGAGGCCCGACAGTGACTGATGAATTGAGGCAATCAGGCCGGGCAACTCGCCGACTGGCACGGGATTGTTGCTGACATATGCAGCGACGACATCGGCGGTCAGTTCTGCAAGCACTGTTGTGCGAAGTTCGACTTCGTTGGCCATTTTTTGTCCTCATGCCGCAAGCAACATATTAGGACAAGCTTAAATGTTCAAGCGCTGACACGCTGCCTGCACACAGGCTTCATCGACTTACGTCATCGCGGAGGCATCAAGACGCTGGCGAGTTGCGAAATCCGGCAGCCAACAAACCTCCGACGAAGCCAAGGCAAAAAGCGTCGTGCTGAAGCCTTCGAGCGAATTTTGACTGTGACCCATATTGGGTCACATTTTGCTGGCACGGAAATTGCAAACTCAGGCACGTTGAGGGGGGTGAGGGTCCGCCGCTTAATAGCGAAGCAATTGTGGCGAGGTAATAAATGCGAATGCAGGTGGGGCCAGCTAGGCGTGAAGGAAGTTCTCGGACCATTTTTCATCGACCGTTGATCCCTGGAAATATTGACTCCAGAACGAACAGCACGGTGACTTTGACGATTGATGCAGAAGGCATGTATGCTGACAGGTCGACATATCGATACTTGATCGAATTCACGCTTGACGAACTTGAGGCACTGGTCGCACCTCATGCCGATGATCGACCTTCGCGCTCGACCTAACGGTCAGCGAGAACCCCGGACCGCATATCATATGCCGTCATCCACTCTTCTGCCGCGCGCGCAACCGCGAGTTCGATTGCTTCAGGCGCGAGAATTCCGTGGGCCTGGGCAAAGGCTTCAAAGGCAATGCGAGCCGCCTCCACGTCGTCCTTGCGGGCAAGTGCGGATTGGCAAAGGGCAAGGGTCGCTGCGTATTTCGGGCTGTGCCGACCCGTCCATTCATCAAGGACTTGACGGGCTTCCTGCACAGACGACACCGCATGGGGAAAGCCAAGTCCCACGAACACGTGAACAGGGCGGCTGAAGAGGTGAGCGGACACGGTTTGCAGCTCCGTTGGATTGGGGACGGTGGCCCGACTGCCAAGTCTAGCCTCTTTGAGGGCGCATCTGGGCAGCCGGGCCGGGGACCATTGCTGGCACTCGAATAGTCTCGCGCGCTCAGCAACAAGGCAAGTAAGTCTTACGGCGAGCACCCACCCTCCGAATGTAGAATTGCAGCGACGCCAGCGCCGTTGCGGTCAGGAAAGCGTGAGCAAAAAGCGTCGTCCGCCATTATCGCCATCTTACGTTAACTCATATATTGCTGGCTGCCGCGGAGCGATTTAGGCTGCCGCGGAGCGATTTAGGCTGCCGCGAAGCCCTTGGCGCCGTGCGTGTTATACGCGGTAAGCGCAGGTCCGTTGCGCCAGCGTCGAAGTGCACTGACGGCGGCAATAGGTACGAATAAACTACGCGAGACACGGCGGTAACGAAGTCCGGCAAACGAAAGTCGATTGCCAGGCCGACGCATCGGGAAGGGTTGCCGCGACCGCGGTATCATCTTGATCGCCGGAGGCCGTCGTCAGATACAGAAATTGAACGCTCGTGGGAGCAGCGAAAGCGCTGTACAAAAGGGTAGTGAAGCCGCTTACCTCACCCCACTGCAACCAACACCAACCTACGCCTGCCCTGCGGGAGGTTCTGTACAAGGCAATGCGCGCATAACCGGAAAGGAAGTCGCCTTCATCCATTGGAACGCCACGGGCCGGTGCGCTGGGCTGTTCAGCGATTTCGAACCTCGAAGCCCCAGCGCTGGATGAGAGGCGCCGGGGCTTTGGTCATGTACGAGCTACATTCCATGTCCGCATATGATGGTGCGCTAATCTGGTCAACAAAGGGTAACTTTAGATCGCAACCTAAAGCTTTGGTGCGGCGACCCCCTTCAATAGAGGTCGCAAGGCCTTCGTCGCCTAACAGTATTTGACGAAGCGGCCCGGCAGTCCGTCGTTGGGGTACGATTTTGCCGGCCGCCGGGCCTAGCCGACTCGGGAAAGCCGGCTGGCGCGACCCTAATATTAGCAAGTCTGCAATAACACCCAGCGGGCCCGGTTTTCCCCCGGTATTGTACCATTTCAAGACGGGAGTGCTGGCATCGCTTTTGCATCGGATGAGAGCCGGGTGATACCGGCCCTGATCGCGTTCCTGATCAGGTAGTAGGCTCGCCGGGCTTGAGGTGGTTGGGGTCTTCGCCCGGCGAGTTGAACAAATCTGCGGTGGCCCGGCGCCCTAGCTGGGGACACTGTGAGGACACCCGGCCTACCCAACGGGTGGTTTATGACAACGGCACCGTGGCTGGGGACCATATGCGTCCGTGCTGTTTCTCGAAAGTCAAACCAACGAGGTACAAGAACAGCAATTCGGGGGTGGCGCGACCAGCGGACGCAGCCTTCAGCGCGCGCTTTGAACAGCTGCCGGGGGTTAGATCGATCCTGGTAGGCCGGAGGCAAGCCGCCTGCCGCCTTGAGCTGTAGCAGAATATCCAGCGCGGCCTGGTAGTGCGCGCGGCGGTTCTCGCCTGCATCACCTAGCTTCTTGTGGTAGAGCCCCGCCGCATCAGCATCGGATCTGGCGATGCTGCGGCGAGCCAGCAGATCTCGCAAGACACAGAACGCGCGCGCAAAACCGCGTGATCATCGTGTCTATTCACCCATAAAACTGCGGTCCGCCTCCCGGTTCCGGCCTGAGGCCCAGATTGCGGAGATCGGAGATGAACACTCGTTATCGGACACCGACACATTCCTCGTCAAAACTTGGCAAGCTTGAAGCCGTTCTCTGCCTGCTCGATGATCTCGCTAAGCTGGTCGACCATCCACGTCTCAGCCATGCCGAGAAGCGGGGCATTGCTCGCCTCGTGGCGCCAACGCTCTGGGGTTATGGGTCCACCGACCTAGGGTCAGGACCTATTAAAGTTCTTGCGGAGACAGCAAACGGCTGATTCATTGGCGGTGCGAGGAGGCGCTGCAATGAGTGATTTGATCTGGCTGTCGGAGGCGCAGATGCGCCGGATTGAGCGGCATTTCCCGCTGTCTCACGGAGTGCCCAGGGTCGATGATCGGCGGATCGTCAGTGGCATCATCTTCGTGATCAGGAACGGCCTTCGGTGGCGCGACGCGCCCAGCGAGTATGGTCCCCACAAGACGATCTACAACCGCTTCATCCGCTGGAGCCGGCTCGGCGTATT